>NZ_SWDX01000005.1:0-669579 GCF_005144565.1 Pedobacter hiemivivus | reverse complement strand
AGGCCTTCATTCCACTTACAACTTCACGGCTACTTGTGCATTTGTTCAATGCGCAGTATAGCATCGTTATTAAATGGGTATAAGTGTCAAAATGCTTATAGTAGTGATCGTGTTTACCGGCACGGGCAATGGATTTAATCTTGCCCCGATCCAGCAAATTTAACAGTTGATTTAGTATGGGCTGTCCGGTAAAAAATATACTTTTGCTCATGTTGATGTTTTTAAGTGTGGTAACTCAAATATATCAACAATGGGCTAGCTTAACAGCTAGCCCAAAATTTTATCCGGACAACAGTGAATTTTTTTCAGGATGACGAACTGACTAATGATACAGCCTATACAACTATAATTCCCTTATTTTGCACAAAAAAATAAATAATGCTTAAGTTTAGAACTTTCGCTTCCTTTTATTGTTGCTTTAAAAAAAACTATGTTAAAAAGACTATCACTTTCCATTTTGGCCATTCTTTGTTTGGTTATCGCTGCACAGGCTCAAAAAACAGATACTTTATCCATCACTTTAGAAAATGTTAAATACGGTTATCCCGTAAAGTATTTCCCTATAGCTGTAGAAGGGCAGGATGTGCGCATGGCCTACATGGATGTTGCGCCTACGCAAATGGCAAATGGCAGAACAGTGATGCTTTTTCATGGTAAAAACTTTGGTGGGTATTATTGGACTGAAGTGATCAAAGCTTTAACTAGCCGAGGATTTAGAGTGATTGTTCCAGATCAGATTGGTTTTGGTAAATCTTCAAAACCTTTCATTCATTACAGTTTTCATCAAATGGCAGCCTGGAATAAAGCTTTACTTGATACCCTGGGTATCCAAAAAGCAAGTGTGCTAGGTCATTCAATGGGCGGAATGTTGGCTACCCGTTTTGCGCTGATGTATCCTGGACAAACAGAGAAGTTGTTACTTGAAAATCCTATAGGACTAGAAGATTACCGTCTTTTTGTCCCTTATGTAAACACCGATCAACAGTATTCAACGGAGTTGAAAGCTACAGCAGAGAGCATTAAAAAATACTACCAAAGCTCTTATTTTACGGTTTGGAAGCCTGAATATGAAGAGTTGGTACGAATAGCTGCTGGAGTAACCAATAGTGCTGATTTTCCAAGATGGGCAAAGGTTGCCGCAATGACTTATACCATGATCTATGAGCAACCAGTTGTACACGAGTTCATCAATGTAAGAGTACCAACCGTTTTGTTTATCGGAAAACAAGATAAAACCATCGTAGGGAAAGGTTTACTTAGCCCTGATCAACAGGTTTTATACGGACAGTATAGGTTTTTAGGAAAGCAAACCGCGGCTAAGATCCCAGGTGCTAAAATTATTGAATTTGATGGCTGTGGCCATATCCCTCATGTAGAAATCCCTACAGAGTTTGTTGTTGCATTGTTAGGTAGTCTTTAAAACTATTTACTGGCAAGATCTTGTAAAAAGGTATCCGACAAGATCTGGTATAGTTCTGGGTGTTTATCTTTTAACTGTTTAGGGTTTTCGAAAAAGTATTCGGATACTACAGCAAAAAATTCAGCCTCATTTGTAACGGCATAAGGGTTAATATCCGACTTGCCTTTTTCTATTTGCTGCATTTCCTGATGAATCATTTTTATCCATGGTACAGCGTATTCGTGCTTCATCAGGTTATCCGGAACACCGTCTGTTGCACCATCCGATTTATCGAGGAGGTGCACAAACTCATGAATAGCTGTATTTTCTTTATCGACTGCATTGGAAAACCCATGCAATAATGCCGAGCGAGATAAGATCATTTGCCCATTCATATAACCTTCACCAACCATACCAAGGATATTTCTTTCTGCGCCTTCAAATTGAAAATCTTTATTAAAGGTGTCTGGGTATAACAACACACTCGATAGGTTTTTGTACTTCCAATCTTCAAAACCAAACACCGGAATAATGGCGCTAGAAGCAACCAATACCCGGTCTAATGGATTTATTTCAAGATCTATCCCTTCTATCCTTACGTAGCTTAAAAATACGGCTATTTTATCTTCAAATTTCCCTTTATCTACTGGACTTAGCTGTTGGTAAAAATGGACATGCTGTGAAAGCTGATCAGTTTCGGCTGCGCTAAGCGTTGGAATAGATTTCGATTTAAAAGGATTGCCCCGAATAATAAAGTAAACAACAATGATAAATAACGGAATTAGGAAGAAGAGAATCGTGTTCATAGCCTATGATTCCAGGATTTCCAATTGTGTAATGATTTGTTCCTCTGTAATTGGGTAGGCCACCTGATTGGTAATACGCTGATACATGGCCTCAAATAAAGGAATATAATCTCCTTTTAGGGACGGTATTAAGTGTTGAACTTTATTGCCCTGTTCATCTATAAGCGTGAGTTTACCTGCTCTTCCCGGAAGTTCAACTCCATACATAGGATCTGTAAGCTTCATGCCCTGCAGCAATTGCTCTTCCTGTACATCAGAACGGTCTTTTATAAATGAACCATGGCTGCCATGCAATACAAATGCAGGTAAGGGATCCGCTACCAAAAGATTAGCATGTACAAAAACATTAACACTGTTTGGATAGCTCAAATGAATGGAGAAATAATCATTCACTTTAGTGTCTTTGCGATTTTCACCTAGTATTTTATGAGATGAATCCGGCTTCCCAAATATACTGATCACTTGATCAAGCAAATGTGGGCCCAGGTCGTAAATCAATCCACTGGCGGCAATAGGTTGTTCTTTAAATGTTTTCGGACCGATATCAGCACGGTAACGGTCAAACCTGAAATGTACTTCATTCAGTTTACCTAGTTGTCCGCTCTCAATTACCTCTCGCACCGAACTAAAATCACTATCCCATCTTCTGTTTTGGTAAACAAACACCTGTTTGTCTACACTTTTAGCTAAGTCAAAGATTTCTTTAGCTTCTGCCGAGGTCGCCGTGAATGGTTTTTCGACCAAAATATGTTTACCCGCTTTTAGCGCCTTTGTGGCATAATCAAAATGCGTGTAATTGGGGGTATTTATAATAATAAGGTCAATTTTCTCGTCAGCAATCAGGTCCTCAATCGTATTGTAGCTAATGATTCCCGGGTAAATAGCAGCTGCATTTTTTTGGTTACGCTCGGTTACGGCATGTAGTTTAAATCCGGGATGTTTATCTATAAATGGGGCATGGAAAACTTTTCCAGACATTCCAAAGGCCATTATGCCAGTTACAATTTCTGTATTCATTTGCAAAATTTTGTTTGATGATTTTTAAGGTTTATGTAATCTACCGTGTGCTAAATTTAGTGAAATCACTTTACTATTCGCCAAAGTTTATTGTAATAAAACTGGGAGGCTAATTGTATCTTTGTAGTATGAAGCCTGCAGAAACACATGCAAAATGGAAAGTTTTGCAAGAAAGAATAGCGAAGGAGTTTGATTCTGATATTCCGGATTTAAAGGTAATGCTGTTTTTAATTGGAGTACAGGAACTTGGAAAAGGGCCTGGTAAATACAGTAAGCGCCAAAAAGAGGAATTGATGCACATCGCTACCTGTCGCTTGTTAAGTGAAATGGGATTCTATGAACTAGAAGGTCAGGATCAGGATGGCTGGCCACATTGGAAATTAGTAAAGCCGGTTCCATCTTTTGCGATGATGGAGCAGGAATTGTTACTTAAGTCACTGGCTATACATTATTTTGAAGATATCTACGATTAGATTCCTAAATAATAAAACGTTTAAAAATGAAAAACCCGAAGTACAATGTACAACGGGTTTTCGTTTTTATAGGGAGATGTAAATGTGATGAACTATCTTCCAGCTGTCTGAGCTTCTTTTTTCAGTTGATCGTTAGCAACGATAACAACCTCAACTCTACGGTTTGCAGCTCTTCCTGCTTCAGTTGTATTATCTGCAATTGGCTCAGAAAATCCTTTACCTAAAGTGATCAAACGTGATGACGGAACACCTTGAGAAACTGCGTAAGCCTTTACAGCTGCGGCTCTTCTTTCAGATAAAGCCATATTATATGACTCAGCACCTTTATTGTCGGTATGGCCAATTACTTTAATATCTGTTCCAGGATATTGATTTAATGAGTTAGCTAAAGATTTAACATTTGTTTTTGCTTGTGCAGTTAAATCTGATTTATCAAAACCAAACAAGATACCGCTATCAAACTTAACAATGATACCTTCACCTTCGCGAATTACCTCAGCATTAGGAATAGCATTTTGTATTTCGGCAGCTTGTTTATCCATTCTTTTTCCGATAAAACCACCTGCAGTACCGCCAACAGCTGCACCAATAATTGCACCTACGGCTGTATTACCAGCTTTTTTACCGATAATAGCACCAAGAACACCACCCGCTGCAGCACCTATTCCTGCTCCTTTTTGTGTCTTTGTTAAACTATCGCATCCTTGGAATGCCATTGAACCAACGGCTAGAGCGATACTAAGTGTTGCTATTTTAAATTTTGAAGTCACCATAACATTATCATTTGTTTAGGGCAACCGTAAATCAAACCTAATGCCAAGTTTTATTGTTTCCGAAATAAAGGTGCAGAGATGCCCAAAAAAACCACAAAAAAAGTGAGTGGTGTATAAAATAATGGTAGGTAACTTTAACGTGACTATAATTCTAGACAGTATATTTTATTCAGAAAAGTATTCTTCCAGTTCCTTTAATGTGTTTTCGTCTTTATTGAAATCTTTGATAATTAGCCCCTTTTCTAATAAAATGATTCGGTCGCAAACATCTGTAACATGGTTTAAATCGTGACTGGAAATTAAGGTGGTTAGCGCGTGCTCATTTTTTAACGACCTAATTAATGTTTTAAGCCTGATTTGCGTTGTCGGGTCAAGATTAGCAAAGGGTTCATCCAATACCAATAATTCCGGTTTTTGCATCAATGCAGCAGCAATACCAATCTTGTTTTGATTTCCTTTAGAAAAATCCCGGATGTATTTCCCCTTATTTAAGACCTCGCCGTTAAAGAATTCTTCATATTGCTTCAGGTAGTCCATTACATGAGCCGGACTAAAATGGTGAAGACTTCCAATAAATATAAAATACTCTTCAGCCGTTAGGTAGTCAATTAAAAAACCTTCATCTAGATAAGAAGCTGTATAGGTCTTCCATTCGTCATTACCCGCCACATTTTTACCTTTCGAGCGTACTTCTCCTTGATTGGGACGAATCAGATCCAGTACAATTCTGAAGAGGGTAGTTTTTCCTGCGCCATTATTGCCAACAAGTCCAACAGTTTCTCCGGCATTGATTTTTAAATCATCAATGTTTACAACAGTTTTATTGCCGTATACCTTCTTTAAGTCTGTAATTTCTAAAATCATGATTTTTCTTTAAAGTTCTCTAAAGCCCTCAGCAATTTTATACCTTCTTTTATTCAGTTCATTTACCAGAAAATTAACCCAAAAACTGCGGGTACATAATGCAACGAGACCAAAAAAGGCTAAACAAGCAATACCCCAATAAGGATGTCCATTTAATGCAAAAGGTAAATAAAAAGCATAGGGAATCAAAAAATAAGGAACCATTAATATAAACTGGCTGGCACTAACACCTTGATAGTTAAATGTAGAGCCTTTACTTAAATCAATAGCTTTAGCATTCCATGTGGCAAAATAAAGCACGATAACGGTTCCAATACCTATGTTATAGCAGTAAGCTGCAAACTGTATAAACAAGATTTTAGGGCTTATCAATCCGTAAAAGCTGGTAATTATCGCTACTATAGTAGATATGGTAGTAAACAATAGAAATTTGGCTTTTATAAAGTGCTTAAGATTGGTTTTGTTAACCATTAAGCCATCAAAATGGGCCGCCTGCCAGCCAAACATAAACTGACCGTAAATACTAATGCTACTCCCCGTTATAAATACCGCCGCAAAAAGCATCATTCCGATATCATCCTTTTCCAGGAGTAATTTTTTATAAAAAAGAAAGCCATAAAGCATGAAAACCAAGCTCATAATCAATGCTGATCGGGTTCTTTTATGTCTGAGAATTAATTTAAGCTCCAATGCCGCCAATACACCCACTGCGCCAAACCTGTCCAGAAAAGGGTAGGCCGTGCTTACTTTTTTTTCTTGTGCAGTACTTAGCTCCTCGGTGTACATATTGCGCTGCAAATACTTACCATTTATGATATACATAAGTAGGGCAACAATTGTAAAAGCAAAAGCCGTTGCGGGATGTAAAGTGATAAAGCTAAATAAGCGATTGGATATTTCAGTAATGGATAGGATTTTGAAATATTCGAGTAGTGCCAGACTCGCAATTACCATCACAACTCCAATAATCGCATTTACATTTACTGTAGTTAGGCGTTTGATGTACATGGCCGTAAAATTATTAAAGGCAGATAAGGAAAGGATGGAGATAACGTACATGATCGCAACAAATGGACCGTATACCTCAGCAATTGCAGTGCAGCAAAAGGGAATAAAAATAAATAGGGGTAAAATGTTAAAAGCACTAAACAACGATCTAACATTTAGAAAGTTCACTATTTTTTGTTTCGGAATCCTCAAATGTAGGTAAGGGACAATGCTTAAAGTTGGCAATTCCTGTAGTTGCAGGCGCATTAAAAAATCGACAGCAAAATAGTAAAGAATTAAACCGTTAAAAACATAGAATACATCTTTTCCAGGTAACAGCTTACCGATGATCAACTCCATTCCAAATCCCACAAGGATGGCAAGCGCCAGTAGATAAAGGATAACAAAGCCTAGAAATAGCTGCGCGGCTATACTTGTACCCTTGTTTCTTGAACGCCAAAAGGCTTTCCATTGGTGATTTAGAAAGGTCGACAGCATATTAATAATTGTATTTATTTTTCCAATTTTTTCTCAACTGTTCCCTTAGTTTTTCCTCAGCAGGATTATTCCCGGGATCATATAATTTTGTGCCACTCAATTTCTCAGGTAAATACTCCTGTTCAGCGAAATTTCCTTCATAACCATGTGAGTATTTATAGTCTTTTCCATAACCAATATTCTTCATCAGTTTGGTTGGGGCATTCCGAATGTGTAATGGGACAGGTAAATTTCCGGTTTGTTTTACCAATGCCTGAGCTTTATTTATAGCTTCGTAGGCTGCATTGCTTTTTACAGAGGAAGCCATATAAGTGACCGCTTGAGAAAGGATGATCCTTGATTCAGGAAAACCGATCACATTAACCGCCTGAAAGCAATTGTTTGCGAGCAGCAAAGCGTTGGGATTGGCATTGCCAATGTCTTCAGATGCAAGAATAAGTAGTCTTCTGGCAATAAATAGCGGGTCTTCACCACCTTCAATCATTCTGGCTAGCCAGTAAACGGCTCCATTGGGGTCGCTACCTCTTATCGATTTTATAAAAGCAGAAATGATGTCGTAATGCTGTTCCCCAGCTTTGTCGTACAATGCCAGATTTTGCTGGGCATGTGCCAAAACATTTTCATTGGTAAGCGTTATTTTGTTGCCACCAATACCGTTAACGGCAATTTCGAGTACGTTGAGTAATTTTCTGGCGTCACCACCAGATAAACGAATTAAGGCTTCGTGCTCCTTAATGGTGATTTTTTTGTCTTTGAGAAGGATGTCTTGCTTAATAGCGGTTTGTAGTAGACCGGCAAGTTCATCCTCGTCCAACGCTTTTAGGATGTATACCTGACACCGGGACAAGAGTGCTGAGATGACTTCGAAAGAAGGATTTTCTGTAGTTGCGCCAATTAAAGTAACCAAGCCACGCTCTACAGCACCTAATAAGCTATCCTGTTGCGATTTACTAAATCGATGAATCTCGTCTATAAATAGGATGGGTAAGCCCATCAAGCTGTCTTTCAATAAGGCTGCCCGATCTATAACGTCCCTAATGTCTTTAACGCCAGAGTTAATGGCACTCAAGTTAAAAAAAGGACGGTCTAGTGTTTGCGAAATGATGTAGGCAAGTGTTGTTTTTCCTACTCCAGGAGGCCCCCAAAAAATCATTGAGGGTAGTTGACTACTTTGTATGGCCTTTCTTAATACTGCATCGGGCCCTACCAAGTGTTTTTGCCCAACGTATTCGTCCAGATTCTGTGGGCGCATACGTTCGGCTAAAGGAGGGAGATTTTGCATAAAAGTAAAGATACAAAAATGTCGGTTATCCCCCCGTGGTAATTACTGTGCTTTTGGTTTCTTGTTCCAGAATTTGCGTTTTGGCTTTCCTGAATCGGGTTTTCTGGTGGGTCTTGGTGCTGATGGATCAAAAGGTACTTCGGCAGGAGCTTCGCCTAAATGTTCAGGTAAAGGCATCCTTTCAATCTGCTTTTCGATCAGCTTTTCGATGCTGGCTAATTTGCGTTTGTCTCTGCTGTTAACCAATGTAATCGCAGTGCCTTTAGTTGCAGCTCTGGCAGTACGACCAATACGGTGTACATAGTCTTCTGCATCATGAGGCACATCAAAGTTAACCACCAGGTCTATACCTTCCACATCAATACCGCGACTTAAAACATCGGTACCAATAAGAATGGGTAGTTGTCTGTTTTTAAACTTCAGCAATATGCTTTCTCTTTCTTTTTGTCCTAGATCAGAGTGAAAAGCTTCTGTTTTAAGTCCCAGGTTTCTGAATACTTTGCCAAGATTTTTTACTTTCTCTTTAGTTGATGCAAAAACAATGATGCTTTTAAATTCATCCGTTTTTAACAGACTGCTCAATAAAGGCACTTTTTGTTCATCATGCACCATGTATACCTGTTGTGAAATACCCTCAGCAGGTTTAGAAATAGCAAGACTAATCTGTTCTGGATTATTTAATAATGTTGAGGCCAGCTTCCTGATTTTTGGAGGCATCGTTGCCGAGAACATCACTGTTTGTCTAACTTGTGGTAGGTAACTTACAATGCGTACAATGTCATCATAAAAACCCATGTCAAGCATTCTGTCCGCCTCATCCAGTACCAGATGCTGCAACTGATCCAGTTTCAAAACACCCGAAGAAAGGTGAGAAATCAATCGACCAGGTGTTGCAATAATGATGTCTACACCTTCGCGCATCGATCGCTTTTGCTGCTCGTAGGCAATGCCATCTCCGCCACCATACACCGTTAACGAACTGATGTTGGTGAAATAGGAAAGTGCCTCTACCTGCAAGTCTATTTGCTGGGCAAGTTCCCTTGTTGGGGCTAGTATCAATGTATTGTTATGACGTTCCTCGGTACCGGCAATCATATTCATGATGGGTAAAAGGTAGGCGCCTGTTTTTCCGGTTCCCGTTTGTGCGCAGGCAATTAAGTCTTTCTTATCTAAAATAAGTGGAATTGCTTGCTGCTGGATTGGGGTTGCATTACGAAACCCCATTGCTAATAACCCTTCTAATAAGTCAGGGTTAAAATTAAAATCTTTAAAATCCAATATACTTTTATGTTGTTAGTATTTACCGTATAAAAGTAACCTTTTTATTTTACTTATTCTTATCTGCGTAGCCAAACACCTTTTGTAAGAGCGAAGTAGACCTCGATCCTAGGTTATCTCTGATCTTAAGTTCTTCCTGCGCTACCTGTATAAACATGCCATCAATAGCCTTTTGTGCTACATAAGCTGAAAGATCTGTGTTCAGTGGTTTCACCATCGGAAGTTTGTTATACTGACCAGTTGCATCTCCCCAATATTTAGTCGCCCCAACTTTTGCAAGACTGGTATTAATTACGGGTTTAAACTTTTCCATCAGTTGAGAAGTGGTTACTCTTTTAAAATAATCAGTTGCCGCATCTTTGTTTCCTAATAATATATTGGTAGCATCCGTAATGGTCATTTGCTTAATTGCAGAAACGAAAATTGGTTTAGCTTCCTTTGCTGCATCTTCAGCAGCACGATTCAAGCTTAAAATCACATTATCTGCTAGTTTACCCATACCCAGTGAACGCAAGGTTTTGTCTACTTTTTGTGCTTCAGGCGGAAAAAGGATCTTTACTGCTAAGTTGCCCATAAAACCGTCTTTTGCCGAAAGCAAGTCTGCTCCACGTGAAGTTCCGATTTCTAATGCTTGTTTAATAGCCGAAGCCATATCTAATGTGCTAGGTGTTCCAGTTGTACTATTGCTAGTTGTTGTCGTCGTAGTAGTTGTGGTACTACTTTTAGTAACTCCAGCTACTTTTTTCAAAACATCGCCTAGTTTAGACTGAGCCTGAGTTGTAGTGGTGTTCATTAAAAAGCAAGCCGAAAGGCCTAGGTAAACAAGTTTTATGCGTTTCATTCGTTATGCGTTATTGATTTTTTATCCGAAGATAGCAAATCTTCGGCCATTAATTTAGCCGATTTAGCCAGTTTAATAAATTCTGAGCGATAACCTTCCTGGTCATTGCCCATGGCTTGTGCCGCGGTACGGATGACATGATCAAATGATGCATTTTGTTTAAAATCAGATTGTCTTAGCAGCATCCCAAATTCTGCAACACTCGCGGCAAAACGGAAATTGTTGCTAGCATTTTCAAAAGGGGCCGAATGATCAATAATTGCTTCTTGAATCAATTTACTGGAACTTCCGTCAGGCTCTTTGTAACGCAGTTTTACGGTAAGCATTTCTTGACTGCCTTTGCTTGTTTTTTTATTTTCCTGATATTTTAAATCATCAACAGCGCCAGCGAAGCTACTCTTTACGCCTGTTGGAATCACTTCATACAAAGCCGTTACAGTATGCCCGGAGCCTAATTCGCCCGCATCTTTTCTGTCGTCGTTAAAATCTTTATCTTCCAGCAGTCTGTTTTCGTAACCAATTAAACGGTAAGCCTGCACCTTGTCTGGGTTAAATTCAACCTGTAGTTTTACATCTTTTGCAATGGTAAACAATGTGCCTCCAAACTCATTGATTAGTACTTTACGGGCTTCGTTGATGTTATCTATGTAAGCGTAATTGCCATTGCCTTTATCAGCAAGGGTTTCCATTTTGCTATCTTTTGTATTGCCCATTCCATAGCCCAATACAGTTAAAAAGATACCAGTTTTGCGTTTTTCTTCAATCAGACTTTGCATGTCCTTATCGCTTGATGCGCCAACATTGAAATCGCCATCCGTTGCCAGGATTACCCTGTTATTACCTTCCTTAATGAAGTTTTGTCCAGCTACTTTATAAGCCAGCTCAATTCCTGCACCACCTGCGGTTGATCCGCCTGCACTTAAGCTATTCAAAGCATCCTTAATTTTAGCCTTGTCGCTCCCTGCTGTTGAAGGTAGCGCTAAGCCCGAATTTCCTGCGTATACCACAATGGCAACTTTATCTTTAGCACGAAGCTGATCCGTTAGTAATTTAAATGAAGAAACCAGCAAAGGAAGTTTGTTCGGTTCATTCATGGAACCTGATACATCAATCAAAAATACCAAATTGGATGCAGGAAGATTGTCTGTCGGTATTTTTCTACCCTGTAAGCCAATTTGAACCAGTTTGTGCTTTGTATTCCATGGTGCGCTAGCAATTTCTGTTACAATATTTACTGGGGCTATTCCTTTTGGCTGAGGATATTCATAATCAAAGTAATTGATCATTTCTTCAACCCTTACTGCATCTTTAGGGGGTAAACCACCATTATTTATAAATCGGCGAACGTTGCTGTACGAGGCTGCATCAATATCAATGGAAAAAGTAGATAGTGGGTTTTTAAAAGGGTTTTGAAATCCATTTTCCTGGATAGCGGCGTAGCTTTCTGTATCCTGGGGGGCATTATAAGACTTTGAGTTGTACATGACTGACGGTGAAACGAATGCAACGGAGCCCGTCGTTGCCCTTTTTCCCTTGCCCACATAACCCACAATAATTATTTCGTCTAATCGCTGGTTATCTTGTTCCAAGGCGACATTGATAATTGCAGACTTACCAATCTTTACCTTAAGGGGTTTATAACCAAAAAAAGAAAAATGAAGCTGTTGACTATCATTCTCGACAGAGATACTGTATTTGCCATCAGCGTTTGTCACTACGTGCTTTTTATTGGCTGCTGTGCTTACTATTACTCCTGGAATGGCCTTTCCATCGGTTTTATCGGTAACAACTCCGCTGATCACTTTAATAGATGCACGACTTTCATGGAAGCCAATAAATATCAGCAGAAACAAGGGGAGCAATAATGTTTTCATAATCTTCTGTTTTTTTAATGATGTAGGCTTTGCAGAATTTCCATACCAGTGTCAGAAAATATTTTTATACTTGAACAGATTATGCCTTAAACGCCCATTGAAGTTTATAAAAAATAACGCAAAAATAGAGGAGCAGGATGATGCTGCTTTAATCGCACGCTACAAAAGCGAGAGCGACTTGGGGGCATTGGGTACACTTTACAACAAATACATGCACCTGGTATTTGGGGTTTGTTTAAATTATCTAAAGGACGAGGAGCTGAGTAAGGATGCTGTAATGCAGATTTTTGAAGAATTGGTGTTGAAGCTAAAGATCCACGAGGTACAGAATTTTAAAAGCTGGCTACATGTGTTAACCCGGAACCATTGTTTGATGGCGCTTCGCAAACAATCTAAGCATACTACAGTTTCTATCGATGATACTTTTGTGGAAAACACGGATTTTGTGCATCTTGATATGGATCATACAAAAGAGAACAAGCTAACCGTTATGGAAAAGTGTATGGAAACACTTCCGGAAGAACAGCGTTTGAGTGTGGATCTTTTCTATTTGCAGGAGAAGTGTTATAAAGAAGTTGCAGATATTACGGGCTACGAAATGCTGAAAGTGAAGAGTTATATCCAGAATGGAAAAAGAAATCTTAAAATTTGTATAGAAAAGAATAGTGGTGAATAAGGACTGGTTAGATATAGGCGTTTTAGAGGATTACCTTGATGGTAAGCTTGATGCTAAAACCATGAATAGGGTAGAGCGTGAAGCTTTAGAAGACCCTTTTGTGGCCGAGGCATTGGCGGGCTTAAGCGAATCACCTAAGCGTTCCCTGCAATCTATATCTCTGCTTCAAAAACAGCTACATGAAAGGATTGCGGAGCATCAGTCCGTAAAAAAGACCTCAATAATTACCTGGCAACGTTTAAGTATTGCTGCTACAGCTGCGGTGATGTTTGTGGCTGTGAGTATTATGTTCTGGATGAGGGAAAATAATCATCAGAAAGAACTGGCAGGTCGTGCTAAGAAGGTTGATGTTACGATTGCGCCTAAAGCAGGAGATACTGTTCCTGCTGTAATTGAGACTGCACCTGTCTTGGCTGCCGAATCTGCCGATAAGCAAACAGACAAAGAAATTGATAAGGCCATTGAAGCGGCAAAAACGAATACTTATGCAGCAAGAGTAAAACCAAGGACAAAAGTAGTATCGAGTGTTGCGGATGTAGCACAGCCGTTAAAAGAAGTCGTTATTTCGGCTGCACCGGCTCAGTTTAAAAGGCAGACAATGGCTTCAATGTCTGTTGTAAGCGTTGCTCCTTTACAAAGTACCTTAAACGGTAAAGTGGTTGATGAAAGAGGTCAGCCTTTACCTGGGGTGTCTGTACAGGTTGTGGGGACAAACTTAAGTACGGTGACCAATGCCGAGGGTATGTTTAAAATTGCCGCAGATACTTTAATTAAAGAAGGAACGATTCGTGTTAATTATATCGGTTTTAAAGCTACTGAGGTGCTTGCAAAAGTGAATCAGCCCGTGGCTGTTGCTTTAGTCCCTACTAATTTGGCACTTAATGAGGTGGTAGTTGTGGGTTATGGCAAAGCAAAGAAAGAACAGAACGTAGGCAGCGTCAAGCTTGATGGAGCATTATCTGGTCGGGTTGGTGGCATTGTGATCCGGGGTTCGAGTTCTGTTAATAAGGATACCATGGTTTCTTCTCCTATTGGAGGATGGGAGAAGTTGTTCGCATATATTAAAGCAAACAATGTCTTTGAAAAAGAGACTAAAACAGGTCAGGCAGTTGAACTGAGTTTTAAAATTGATAAAGAAGGAACACCAACGGCCATTGAGATTATCAAAGTTGCAGACGATAAATATGAGCAGGAAGCCATCAGATTAATTCTTAACGGTCCTAAGTGGGAAAAACCAGCTAAGGAAAACAGTAGAGTAACCTTCAAAATAAACTTCTAATAAAGGGTGTTTCCACCACAATCCGCTACAGAATTACATTCTGTAGAACCCTATTGATAAATGCAGCTTTCCATATTTTATAAGGGCTAAATCCAATCTCACGGAGAATAACGTCGAATTTTTGTCAGATAGTGGATTTTTAATTTCTTTCAGGGAGCTTTGCATACATACTTTTCAAAGTAAAGATATGCGGGAAAATACCAATGGTCGTTTACAAGGAAGCAAGTACGATAAGATACTGCGCGAGAATATGCAATTTATTTTGCCTGGCATTATTGAAAAGGTACTTAAGCTGAACATTGTAAAAAGCGCAGAACTTAAAGATAAAATACAAATCACACGACAAAAAGAAGTGGATGCTTTGTATATGGTAACTGATGCCGATGGCGTTTCTAGCATTCTGCAGGTTGAGTTTGAATCTAGTAATAGACCAAAAATGCATTTCAGGATGGCTGAATATCGGTCAATGCTACATCAGATTTACGACCAACCGATAAATCAATATGTAATGTATATGGGGAAGGTGCTTTGAATATGCCATCTAAAATTGATTTGCCAGGGTTTAAATATGAATACAAATTAATATCATTTTCTGAGCTGCCTTATGAGTTGTTTTTATCTTCGGATGAACCGGAGGCGCAATTGCTGGCTGTACTTGCAAATTTTGGAGATAAAGAACCCGCAGAGGTAATACGGGCAATACTAGAAAAAATTGGTAAAGGTGATCCCGATGTGTTAATGGGGAATAAATATTATGAACAATTACGCGTCATTGTTCAGTTACGTAAATTAGATAAAGAATTAGAAATGGCTATGGATTCGGTAAACACATTTTGGAGAAAAGAGCGTGATATTTTATTTAAATGGGGGAAGAAGGAAGGGCTTGAGAAGGGAATCCAAAAAGGAATAGAAAAGGGTGAGCATAAAAAAGCATTGGAAATGGCAAAGGAGATGCTTGTTGAAAAAGAACCTTTGGAGAGAATTGCTAAATACACCAAGCTGTCAATCAAAGAAATAGAGGTATTGTAAATCTACTTCTTAAATTAATAGAGGTTATAACAGTGTATAAAAAACAAAATATCAAGCCAATGAACTAAAGAAATATGAAAAAAAACATGCCAATTACTTCTTAAATGAGGTATTAATTTAAAGAGTCTCTCCTGCCAAATTCTAACAAGTGCTAAGGAAGGGACGATAGATTAATGCCCATAACGAATATTGTTGTACCTTTGAAGGTGCACTATAGCGTTATGGGGTCTGTCGTAAACCCGTTCCTTAGGTCGTTAGAAACCTGGCAGGGCGGTATTTAGAGCTCGCTATAGTTGCATCTTCGTTTTAACCCCACCTGTGGTTAAAACAGCTCGCTAAGCCTCCTGCTGAACTCCCCGCCGAGACTCCTATTATTAACTGTTTAAACAACAATAATATGGAACTCAACGACGAAGAAAACAACGAAAGTCTTTATTTTATTCTAGAACCAAATGCTGAAACGGACATCCCAGTTCATGTAGTTTTTGATGATGCATTTGCTTATTTCAATAGGTTTAGAACATTTAGCGATGCTCAGATTCTGGAATGCCGCCTAAACCCAGGTTTTTACACCGATATCACCAGGGACTGTTATTTTATCCAGCTAGAGAGAAATTCTGATGTATATGTGATTTCACTGGCTAATGACCTCCAACGATCTGAACTGGCAATCAAGGAACATTACTTTTTTGAAGGAGATCAAATTTGCATTTATCTGATGGCACCATGCGAAGAGGAGGCTGTAAAAGCGGCTCGCAAGATCCGTGATAAGGCTATTGCAAATAATGAATTTGTAGCTAAGCCCAGTATAGGGCAAATTTTGGGAAGAGTGTAAGATGAACTTTGCCAGGTATTACTTTGAATAGCTAATGAGAAGGGAATGAGTAGGGAGTAAGTAGGGGGTTGCTTTACCCCTGTGTTACCCTTCCTTTACCGTTGCTATACCCTTGCTTTACCCCTAGGGTATAGCAACCCTAACTCAACCCTAAAGCAAACGTACAGCAATACGCTACTTACTCCCAACTCATTCCCTAGTTACTCCCTACTCATAGTAATACCTGGCAGATGGTTCTATACTGATTATTCGATGATGTAGGCTTAGGCTAGCTCAGACGGGGTATTCCTGATTTTGTTTGTTTTCAGTGGAAGTTATTCCTGAAATCGATTGATTTTGAAAAATGCTTTCCTGAAATTGATTGTTTTGATGAGGTCTTTAAAATTGTTGATAAAGTAAATTAACCCAAAAAGGGCCGTATCAATTGAATGATACAGCCCTTTTTACATAATATGATTGTCTTTGTCTTCTATCTAAAAGAAAAGGTGGATTACGGCATAAACAAGCGCTGCTAGTGTAGCAGAAACAGGAATGGTTAAAACCCATGCCCATAATAAGCTCACTGTAACGCCCCAGCGTACTGCAGAAACTCTTTTTAATAGCCCAACACCAACGATAGAACCGGTAATGGTGTGTGTAGTAGAAACAGGGATACCAAAGTGTTCTGTAATCCCTAAAGTTACCGCACCGGCAGCCTCAGCAGCTACACCTTCAAAAGCATTTACTTTGGTGATCTTTGATCCCATAGTTTTAACAATTTTCCAGCCACCACTCATCGTACCTAACGCAATTGCAGCATAACATGCAATGGGAATCCATTCCGGCATTCTTGTATTTGCCATTGAAGGGTTAACCGAAACAATTGCTACGAAAATAATCCCCATAACCTTCTGTGCATCGTTACCACCGTGGGTAAAGCTCAATGCCGCAGATGAAATTAATTGAAGACGTTTAAACCATTTCTCAGCCACAGATGGCCTTGCATTTTTTGAAATATGTAAGATGATGATGGAAATGATCACCGAGATCAGCATACCAATTACAGGAGCTAATACAATAAATGCGACTACTTTTAAAATAGGAGCAAAGTTAACGGCCGACATAATGCCTGCACCCATGGTGAAAGCTTTAGCCATACCTGCACCTGCGAAACCGCCAATTAATGTATGAGAGGAACTAGAAGGAATACCAAACCACCAGGTAAATAGATTCCAGGTAATGGCTGCAATCAAACCAGCCAAAATAACCTCTAATGTGATGTAATTTTCTACGACTGTTTTAGCAATGGTGTTCGCTACTTTATGATCCGTAAAGTAGAAATAGGCAGCAAAATTAAATACTGCAGCCCACAATACTGCCTGAAAAGGCGAAAGTACTTTTGTGGATACAATAGTTGCAATGGAGTTTGCCGCATCGTGAAAGCCGTTTATGTAATCGAAGGCTATTGCCAAAACGATTACAACGACCAATAAGGTAGTTATTACCATTTCGTTTTTTTTAAGCGTTCTTTACCAAAATAGATTCCAGCACGTTTGCTGCATCTTCACATTTGTCTGTAGCCAATTCTAAAGTCTGCAGTACTTCTTTTTGTTTAATTAGTTCGATCGCGTTGGTCTCGAATTCAAACAAACGGGCAATAGCAAGGTTACAAACATAGTCGGCCTGGTTTTCACCACTGTTGATACGTACGCAGGCATCAGCAATAACACGAATGTTTTTAAAGCTTCTTAATTCTTTAATTGCTTTGTCCAAATCGATACACATTTCCACTAAAAGTTCTGCAAGTTTGATCATTGCATCACCAATGTGGGTTACGTTATATAATTCTATATTGCTTGCCGAAGCGTGAATATAATCTGCAATATCATCAACAGCACTAGCTAGTGCGTGAATATCCTCTCTGTCGAAAGGAGTGATAAAGTTTTTACTTAATTCAAGAAAAATTGAATGGGTAATGTCGTCACCAACATGCTCCAGACGTTCTACCTCCTTAATGTATTCTTTTCTTTTCTCCAGGTCTGATGCGCTCAATGCAAGCAAAAGAGCCTGAGAAATTTTTAATACGTTGCTTCCTGCCTGCTCAAATAGGGGTTGGAATTTCTTGTCTTTCGGGGTAAAGAACTTAAAAATGCTATTCATATTAATTTAAAATATGATGCAAAAGTATGAGTGTAATGTTAAGTTAGTGTTAAGTGTTAACATATTTTTTAAAATAGAAGCAGCTGTTAACCAATCTTTTCAAGTGTAAAGGCAAAGGTTGTTCCAATTTGCAAGGTACTTCTTACGGATATGATTTGCTCATGAGCTTCCAAAATATGCTTCACAATGGCCAATCCAAGCCCTGTACCGCCTTCTTCTCTTGATCTGTGAGAATCTATTCTGTAGAAACGTTCGAACAAACGTGCGAGGTGTTTTTCATCAATGCCAATTCCATCATCTGTTACCTCAATTAAGTACTGATCATGCAATTCAAATATTTTTATTGCAGTATTTCCATGTTCCCTACCATATTTTAAGGAATTGTGGATGAGATTGATCAGTACTTGTCTGATCTTTTCACGGTCAGCCTTAACATAGGCCGGGTGCGTATACTTGTCTTTAAAGGATAGCGTGATATGTCTTTTCTTTGCAGTGTCTTCCAGCCCTTCCATCACTTCTCTGGCGAGTGGCACAAAGTCGAAGCGCTCGTAATTAATAGGGATCTCACCAGTTTCCAGTTTTGAGATTGAATCCAGGTCGTCGATTAGATAACTTAATCGTTCAACGTTCTTTTCGGCTTTGCCTAAAAACTTAACGGCCGTTTCCGGGTCATCAATTAAGCAGTCCTTTAGTGTTTCTATATAGCCTTGGATGGCAAATAACGGAGTTTTAAATTCATGAGATACGTTGGATAAGAATTCTCTTCTAAACTGTTCTTGTTTTTTTAGGACCTCAATCTCTCTTTTCTTAGCGCCAGCCCATTCTTTTACTTCCTGCTCCACATCGTTGATAGGGTCTGAGCTTACATATTCACCTAAAGCGTCTTTTAAATCTTTACCTAACTTCAAATTGTGGATCATTTTATAGATCAGCACTATTTTCGAGTAAATGTATTTCTCGATCAGATAATAAAAGACAGCAAAGCTGGTAATGAAAGTTACCGCAAAGGAAACCAGCATATAATATAAGTCCTTTTGAAAATAGAAATTAACCAAACCTATAGAAAGGCCCACTGCGAAAGCAGTAATTAACACCAATATACTTAATTTCATCCCTAATAAATTTACAGTAAGAGCACGTGCTTAGACTGAGAGCAATTTACAAGATATATTTAAAATTGTGTGTTAAATTTTTCCTTCGCACTCATTATAAAATTGCTCCAGGTAAATTAGCATGAAATCATGGCGTTTTTGGGCAATCTTTTTACCTGCGGCGGTCTTCATCAGGTCTTTCAGTAATAGCAGTTTTTCGTAGAAATGATTTATGGTTGGGCCATTTGAGTTTTTATAGGCTTCCTTGCTCATGTTGAGCTCTGGTTTTATTTCAGGATCATATAAAATTCTGTTTTTATACCCTCCATAAGTAAACGCACGGGCAATTCCGATGGCACCAATGGCATCTAGTCTGTCTGCATCCTGAACCACGTCCAGCTCAATAGATTTAAAAGTGACTTCGCCTAAACTGGCTTTGTAACTTAAGTTTCTGATGATTTGCTGTACGTGCTCAATAATGGAAGGCTCGAGGCTAAGCGAAGTTAAAAAGTCGCCAGCTATTCTTGGTCCAATTTCTTCATCGCCATTGTTAAATTTAGCATCTGCAATATCATGGAGTAGCGCTGCAAGTGCAACAATTAACTCATCAGCTTTTTCAGTAGCATTAATACCTACTGCGTTTTTATAAACGCGTTCTATATGAAACCAGTCGTGACCGGCCTCTGCATTTGCTAGCGTTTGCTTAACAAATTGTATGGTTTGATCAATAATTGAGCTCATTGGTAGCTGGCAGTGTTTTTATTCTGTTGGTTTAATCGGTCTTTCATCATCAGGTCTTCTGCTGCCATCATACAATTCGTATTCTAGCATTCGGCAATCCAGCTTTCCATTATAAAATTCTACTTTTCGATCAGCTTTAAGTCCAATCTTTTTAGCTAGATCAGGGTTTCCTGTAAATATATATCCAGAATAACCCTTGCAATGTTGCTTCATAAAATCACCCATGCGTTTGTAGGTAGCCTCTAATTTAGAGTGTACACCTAATCGCTCACCATACTCGGGGTTAAATACGACAACACCTTTGCCACCTTCAGGAACCTGAGTGTCGGCAAAATCGCATACTTCGAAAGTGATCAGTGTATCTACACCGGCAGTTTTGGCGTTTTTGCGACTGATATCAACTGCATCGTCAGATAAATCCGTAGCGATGATTTGTAGATCAACATTTTTGATTACTTGATCTTTTAATATTCTGCGTTCGGTAAAAAATACTTGCTCATCATATCCCATGATGTGCATGAAGCCATAATTCATACGGAATAATCCAGGGCGACGGTTGGTTGCAATTAAGGCAGCCTCAATAGCCAATGTTCCGGAACCACACATTGGATTTACAAATGGTGATTTTTGATCCCATTTAGTGCTCAATACTACAGCTGCAGCCAATGCTTCAAGCATAGGTGCTTTTCCTGGGATCTTTCGGTAGCCATGTTTAGCTAAGGTTTCGCCAGAAGTATCGATAAATATGTCAGCCTCGCTGTCTTTCCAATATAGATGGACAACCGCTTTATTGGCATCAGAACCCGAATTTGGGCGGATACCTTTTTTCTCTTTAATCCTGTCAACTATAGCATCTTTTACCTTTAAGTTGGCAAAAAGTGGAGTGGTAATAGTTGGGTTATCCACATTTGAAGTTACAGAGAAATAACCTGAAAAATCGATCAATTCTTCCCATGGCATATCCACCATTTCGCGATATAATTCTTCCGGATTATTAGCCTTAAAACTCTTCAAACAGTATAAAATCTGGCTTGCACACCTTAGATTAAGGTTTAGCTTAATGCATTCAGACAGGGTGATGTTCAGTTCTACGCCTGTAGGGAAATCTCTTACGATTTCATAACCCAGGTCTTTAACCTCCCCTAATAAATAAGGAGAAAGGCGCTTATTGCAGGTTATAATAACCTTACTTTTTGTGTGGAAAACTTGCATAATTTATTGTGCGAAGTTATCAATAAAAATATAGAGATTTGAACTTTGTAGTAGAATAAACGAGTATTTGTTATGGAAATAAAAGGAAAAGTGCATGAAATCGGTGCATTACAACAGGTGAGCGAGACTTTTAAGAAAAGAGACCTGATTATAGAATATGCAGAAAACCCTACTTATCCTGAATACATCAGGTTTGAGGCTTTACAAGATAAAACAGCTTTATTTGATAGCTTGAAACAAGGTGATGATATCGAAGTTTCATTCAATCTACGCGGTCGTCCCTGGACTGATAAAGCCGGAAAAACATCTTATTTTAACAGTTTGGTAGTATGGCGTATCAATGCATTAACACCAGGTGCTGCCGCCGCATCTACTCCAGCATATGCCCCACCAGCTGATTTAAACAGCGCACCGGGCGAGGAAGACGATCTTCCTTTTTAAGAGCTTTTTTAAGTAAACAAATTTACAATTATGCCGGAAATACCTTCCGGCATTTTTTTTGAATGGATTTTTTTACAATATTTTGGAGTTTTATTCAAGATATTGTAAATCAATAATTTATACATATGTTTTTGTGGAAGTTTGTTTTGAATAGCATAAGTTACTGGTAAATCATTAAAGGTTTTATCAGTAAAATTTATGGATATGAAAGTTGAAATAGCACTGCCGATTACTTCGGATGTTAGACAATTAATTGAAACCAGTAGGAATAATGTAGCGGTTGTTGTAAACAGTGAGATTACTTTGCTTTACTGGAAAATAGGAAAAAGGATTAATGATGAAGTTTTGCTGAATACCAGGGCAGAGTATGGAAAGCAGATTGTGTCGTCGCTGGCAAAGCACTTGACGGAAGATTATGGGAAAGGTTGGGGCGAAAATCATTTGAGGAAATGTATGCAATTTGCGACTGTATTTCCTGATGAAAAGATTTTGTACGCAGTGCGTACAAAATTGAGTTGGACTCATATTAGGACTTTAATGTTTATTGATGAGCCTTTAAAGCGGGATTTTTATGTAGAGATGTGTAAACTCGAAAGATGGTCGTCTCGGCAATTACAAGAGCGTATTCAGTCAATGCTTTATGAACGAACGGCTATAAGTAAAAAGCCAGAGGAACTGATTGAACATGAGCTGAGAGCACTGAGAGAAGAAAATAAAGTTACTCCTGATCTGATTTTTAGAAGTCCTTATTTTCTGAATTTTTTAGGACTGAACAATGACTATTCAGAGAAAAATCTTGAAGATGCTGTTTTAAGAGAATTGGAGCAATTTATTTTGGAATTGGGCACTGGCTTTAGTTTTATTGAGCGACAAAAGAATTTATCCATTGATGGTGAAGATTTTAAATTGGATTTGCTTTTCTATCACCGAAAGTTAAAGCGACTAGTCGCTGTTGAGCTGAAGTTGGGTAAATTTAAAGCATCCTATAAGGGGCAGATGGAACTTTATTTGAGGTGGCTTGAAAAACACGAAATGCAGGAAGGAGAACAGCCGCCTATTGGGCTTATACTTTGCGCAGAAGGTAATAAGGAACAAATTGAACTATTGCAATTGGATAAAGCAGGAATTAAAGTAGCCGAATATTTAACGGCCTTGCCTTCGCCGGAGCTGTTGCAGCAGAAGCTTCACAAAGCCATTGAGATTGCTAGAAATAAGCTTTTGAATTAGCATCAATTACTCTCTTGTGTATTGCTGAAGCCGTCAATGCCGTGTTAAAATTTGTTAAATAAGGCGTTTTATGTGAATGCTTCTTTATTTTTGATTAAATCTATAGATGAAGAAAAGGAGCCTTTGGCTAATTACCGGACTAATGACCGTAGCATTGCTAGGGGTGTTTGTAATGCAATTGTATTACATCAGGGAGGCTTATAATCTAAAATCACAGCTTTTTGAACAGGATGTACAGCAAGCTTTAAATGCTGTGGTCAATAAGGTGCAAAGGCGTTACGCAGCAGTTCATATTACTAAAAAAGATTACGAAGTAAGAAAAGAGCGAGAACGTGATTTTAGAAATAAGGCACAGCGAATAATTGATTTTAAGGAACAGTTTAAGGAGCAGGAAATCCGGAGAAAACGCGAGCAGCAAAGGAAGGTGATTACTGACCTGAATATGCGCGACAGTATTGTTCGGGTTACTTTCTTGAAACCAGAGCTGATTAGTGAAGAGGTATATCAGGAAATTTCGAATGTAAATAACAAAGGGAAATCTTCCCTGCAGGTTCAAGTTGATTTTGGCGTAGATGCCTTTGGGAATGTGCGCGGCAATGTCAATCAAACTGTTGTGTCTAAAAGATCGTCCACATTTACCTTGGCGCCTGATCATCTGGCAGATAGTATCAGGTATCTCGCTTATAATCCTCAAAACCTTAATCCAATAACGGTAACGCTGGAAAGAGTGACACCTGAACTCGCGCTTAAGTTTAGTATAGAGGATAAAACGGCAGTTCAACGATATCTGGAGGGGCTAAAAGAGTTGATGCAGGATACGGTGGCTCTGGAGGGTACCAATTTAAACTATCTGGAAGATGTAGCTAAAGAAATGCGTCAGGTGTATGTGCCTATTAACCAAAGGGTATCTATAGATGCTTTGGATACCTTGATTAAAAAGGAGTTGCAAGATCGGAATGTGAGTTTAAACTACGATTTCTGGTTGAAATTGGCGAATAAGGACTCTGTACTTTATCAGAAAGTTTCCAATGCTCAAACGGATATATTGCCAGAAAATACTTACCGAACCACCTTATTTAGTAACGAGATCTTTCGTGATCCGGGGATGCTGTACTTGTATTTTCCCAATAAAAATTCTTTAATCCTTAGTAATATGTGGGCTACTATGGCCTCCTCTGCAGGTTTGTTGCTGGTGCTGATCTTTATTTTTGCTTATACCATTTATGCGATATTGAAGCAAAAGAAAATCTCTGAAATGAAGACCGACTTCATTAATAATATGACCCACGAGTTTAAAACCCCCGTGGCTACCATTATGATTGCCAGTGAGGCACTGAAAGATCCAGAGGTAGTAGCAGATAAAAGCAGGATTAGCAGGCTTGCCGGTATTATTTACGATGAGAATGTACGGTTGGGCAATCATATAGAACGTGTGTTGAGTATTGCCAGACTGGAAAAGAAAGAGTTAAAGTTAGAGCATAAGGACGTTGATATCCATGATCTGATTTCGGCCGTGGTGGATAGCATGAGCTTGCAACTGCAAAGGAAAAATGCAAAGGTTACGCTAAACCTAAATGCCAGCCATTCGATGGTGTCTGGGGATGAATTGCATCTGTCTAACGTGTTTTTTAACTTGGTCGACAATGCCAATAAATACAGCGCCAATGCCCCTGATATCACGATAACAACGAGAAGCACAGATAAAATGCTGACTATTGAGATCTCAGATCAAGGTATAGGGATGACCAAGGAACATGCCAAGCGTATTTTTGATCAATTTTATAGGGTGCCAACAGGTAATTTACACGACGTGAAAGGCTTCGGTCTCGGGCTTAACTACGTACAGGATATTGTTGAACAAATGAACGGAAGCATAAAAGTGCTTAGTGAGAAGGATAAAGGGACTACATTTGAGATTAATTTACCACTAAACCACAACTGATGAAAAGAATTTTATTGGTAGAAGATGATCCCAATCTTGGGTTGCTTTTGCAGGACTACCTTCAATTAAAAGGAAAATTTGATGTAGTACTATGTACTGATGGAGAAGAGGGCTTGAGGGCGTTTAGTAAACAAGAATTTGACCTTTGTATCCTGGATGTAATGATGCCTAAAAAGGATGGCTTTACATTAGGTAAAGAGATTAGAAAGATCAATCAGGATGTGCCTATAATTTTTGCCACAGCTAAAGCCATGATGGAAGATAAAGCTTCTGCTTATGATCTTGGAGGTGATGATTACATTACCAAGCCGTTTAGGATTGAAGAGTTGCTGCTGCGTATAAATGCCTTGTTGAAGCGCGTTGCGGTAAAGGAACAAGTTGATCCTGGACCTGCGCAAACACAGTTTCAAATAGGTGATTATACTTTTGATTATACCACCCAGCTAATCCATTTTAATGGGTTTCAACAAAAACTTTCTACTAAAGAAGCCGAATTGTTGCGTCTGCTTTGTCTTAAAAAGAATGCCGTACTTACCCGTGAAGAAGCTTTGTTGAGCATTTGGCATGATGATAATTATTTTAATGGTCGTAGTATGGATGTTTTTTTAAGTAAATTGAGGAAGTATTTGCGGGATGACCCTAAAGTGGAGATCCTTAATGTGCACGGTAAAGGCTACAAATTACTGGTAAACTAGATTAAAAGAAGTTTAATCATCCTGCTTGCTTCACTGCCCCATCTGTTCAATACTTTGCTAATGGTTTCTAAAAGGCTTTTATTGTCCATAGGTTTCCCTTTAGTAGGAGGCTTTATTTCTGTAACAGGAATAGGCCTGTCGGTAACAGTTTTAGCAAACCATGTTATATTATCATGTGGAAGCGCGACACCAAGAATCATCCCGGGTAATCCTGTAAATGATTCCGGTCCCCCTGAAACAGGGATTTTATCCGTGTAAAAGGCAACAACGTATACCGAATCCATAATAATGGCATTTGCCCTGCGACATTCGTAGCCTGCGATATCACGCATTTCGCTGGTTAGCTTCCAGTTGATTTTTCGTGGGCTGTCTTTTACCAGAAAGGTTTCTTCAAAAAACTTCTTTTCTGTTATAAATGTATTTGTAGACAAGTCTGTATAGGTAATATTGGATTGCTCTGATTCTGGGGAGCCGCCAAACATTCCGCGGTTATCGTCTGTTTCCACAACAGGTGCAAACAAAGTCTTATTGCCTGAAAACCTGAGGGTACTTTTTAGTAGCTTAAACTGAGGTGCAGACTTTTTAAAATCGTCAAAAGAACTGCCCATCATGCCTCCTGACCGCGCTATAGCTTTTTTAATCGTAGCATGTTGATTGATACTCTTTTCGAATTCTATAACTCCACTGTTTGTAAATCTGACATTTTGAGCAAATAGATGATGTACGGTAAAAATCAGACCTGCTAATAATATGAACTTTGTTTTCATTGTATTTTTCTATTTATGCACCACCCATTTTATTGAAATCCCATGCCAGAGAAAGCATAAAATAACGTTGAATAGTGGTTGAATTACTTTGATTGATCGTATTGTTATAAACTGATCTGCTGAAGCCTGAATTTTGGTTAAGTAAATCCTTTCCCGATAATGAAAGGTTTAAGCTTTCCGTTTTCAGGAATTTCTTATTGATAGAAGCATTCCATATCAGTCGGTTTAGCGATTCGTTGAAAGCCTGACTTTTACCTGTGTATTGGTATTCTCCGTTTGTACGAAGCTCTACTTTACCTGGTAAGCGAGCCATTAGCTCGAAATTTCCATTCGCACCATAACTGTCATTGTTGTTCTTAACGCCCACTAGGGAGGTACTGGAGGTATTGTAACTTGGGCTCAAACTTAATTGGATGCTATACTTATCCGTATATTTATTAATGGAAGGGCCTACCGAATAATTGAAAGATCTTGATGTATTTAGTGAATTATTGGATATGCTATAATTGTAGTTACCACCCGCACGGGCCTCGATATTCAGATTTATTTCTTTTATTTTTCTGCCAGCAGATATATTTAAGTTAAAATTTATGGGTGTTTTGCCGCTCATGTTTATGGCCTGAGCAGTTGTCTTGCCGGCTTTATCTGTAACAATATTGCTGGTAATCGCATTGGATGTAAAGCCGAAATTACCATTCACCATAAGGACTTGTTCAGTCAGGATCTTAAACGAACTGTATGAAATACCAAAGCTGTTGCTAAAGGAAGGACTTAAGTTCGGGTTGCCCAAAACAATATATAGCGGATCTGTATTTGCTCTGTAAGGCTGAATTTGTTCCATTCCAGGTTGTGAAGTATTTCCATTGTAACTGACCCGAAGGGAAGTGCTTCTTGAAAAATTATAGCTGTAGTTTACCTGTGGACTCCAGTTGATGAAGCTCCTCTTCAAGGTCGTATCTTCATACAAATCAACTTGTTTAAACCTTACTGCATTAAGTCTCGTGCCAAAGATTACAATCGATTTTCCGGCTCTGTAATTGAAATTTAGACCGGCGTTATTACTCAATTGGGTCATTTTAAAGTTGTTACTGTATTCTTCGTCAAGATCATTGTAATTCCCTATGATGTCTTTATTGAAAGATTTTTTATTTGAGCTACTGTTATTTAGGTTTAAGCCATAGTTGAGCACAAGCGCAAGGGCTTTTGAAATAGGTTCTGTATACGTTGCATTGGTGCTAAACGATGATTTGAATATATCGCTTGTCTTGTATTGATCTATGTAGACAGTACTGTCCGGTTTGTTTTGGATATTAAGGAATTCGTTTTTAGAATTAAGAAAGCCCGTGCCGGTGGTTTCTTTAAAGGATTGTTTGACGTTTACAGAAACTGTCCTACCTTTTTTCTTTAATTTCTTTGCCCAAAATGCAGTGGCATTAAATCCCTTTTCATCACTTTCATTGTTGATTGTTCTCTTCCCACGATTTAAAAGGCTATTGTCTTCTCTTTGGGTCGAAGACTCATAGTCATCTGTAGAATCGTTGTTTTTTAGCGATCCGCTAACCGTCAATTTTAGAGTTGAACTGGAATCTAAACGCATGCTCAATGTGCCATCTAATTTCTGGTTGAAAGAGAAACTGCTGGATTTTTGGTCAGATTTACTGGTGTTGGTTTGACCAGGCAGTGCATTTATGCTCAGACTATTGTTTTCTCCTTCAGAGCTAACAGAACCTAACTTGTAATTGGTGTTGATCCCATATTTGTCTTTCCATTTGCTATCGTAGTGCAGTCCTGCATTTCTTTTAATGGAGATTCCACCCGCTCCGCCGCCCATATCAAAGTCGTCTCCACCCTCCATACTCATCATCATTCCTCCATCTTCTGAAAATTCAACGGAGCCCATAGAGATATTGTTGCCAAAAGATTCATTAGTATTCCCTATAGTTCCGTAAGCTGCGTACTTTTGCTTGCCCTTAAAAACATTCACGGTAGCCTGGTTCTGATAAAAATCTTTTGTGCCAATTCCAGCATTCAGCTTTCCGAAATACCCATTCTTTTTATCCTCTTTTAATTTAAGGTTGATGGTTTTTGATTTTTCACCATCATCTATTCCGGTAAAAGCGGCCTGATCACTTTTCTTATCATAGAGCTGGACCTTATCTATCATGTCTCCACGCAAATTTTTGGTCACCAATGTTGGATCGTCACCAAAAAACTCTTCACCATCAACCAGAACTTTATTTACTTTTTCTCCTTGTGCTGTAATTCTTCCGTCCTTATCTATTTGAACGCCTGGTAACTGCTTCAACAGGTCCTCTACCTTGGAGTTGGGTTGGATATTATAGCTGCCCGCATTAAATTCTGTAGTATCGCCTTTAAAGGTTATTGCGGCATTCCCTTTAATGATTACCCCCTCTAACAGTGTTGATCGTAGGATAAGATTGATGTCACTGAAATCTTTCTCCTGATTAATCGTGTCTAGTGTGAAGTTCTCGGCGTAATCAGCATAGCCAGGATAAGTAACCAGTAAAATAAACTTTCCGGAACGCAGATTGTTGATGGCAAAAGATCCCTCAGCGTTTGCCCGCGTAAATTTTACAAGTGTAGAATCTTTCTGGTTTAATAAGGTGATAGTTGTATTGATCAGTTTATAAGTCGCCATGGTATCCCTTACAGATCCCTTAATGGCGTAAGGTTTTTGCGCAAACAAAAGCATAGTGTTAAACACCATTAAAAGCGTTAAATAAGTCAGTTTCATTGTTAGTGTTTTGTCGGGAATAAAGCTATAGCTTATATTCGTAGGAATATAAGACGCGCGATGTTAAAGTTTGTTAAAGATTTTTCCCGAAAAAGTTTAGTCTAAATTTGGTTACTTTTATCAGCACTATTAAATTCTTTCTATGAAACTCAAATTACCTTCAGTACATTCCTTATGGATCAGCTTTGTTAAAGTTGTTTCTCGGTTTCCTTTGCAGGTTTTGGTGGCTATAGCGGCTACAATATCATGGTGTTATCTTGTTGATGTAAGTAGACGTACAGAAGAACAGCTTACGGTATTCCTTTCGGTTTGTAATCTTGCATTGACTTTGCTTTTGGCGGTAGATCTTTACGCAGAGGCCAATAAGCTTCAGGCAGTAAAACAATGGGCCTTACGCTTAGGTGCCGCATTGATCTGTACAGGCTTATATTTTGTCTTAAAACCATCTTTTTACCTGGCCGATGTTTTCCGGATAGGTTTGCTGGCATTCGGCTTTCATTTGCTGGTTGCTTTTGCTCCTTTTATAAGAAATGGCAGCGCGAATGGCTTTTGGCAATACAATAAAACTTTATTCTTAAGGATACTTACCTCTGCGCTTTATGCAGGTGTACTTTTTGCCGGATTGGCTATCGCGCTTGTCGCAATTGATGGTTTATTTAATGTAAATATTAGCTGGAGGACCTATATGCGCTTATTTGCTATAGTTACCGCCGGATTTATGACAATTTTCTTTCTAGCAGGAGTGCCTGATGATTTTGAAGAATTAGATAAAGACGAGAGTTATCCTAAAGGCCTTAAAATATTCACGCAGTATGTGCTAATCCCCTTAATGACTATATATCTAGCTATTTTATTGGTATATGAGGCTAAGATTATTGTCAATTGGGAGCTGCCTAAAGGATTGGTATCCACGCTGATTTTGGGATATGCCGTATTTGGTATCCTGTCTTTATTACTTATCTATCCCATTAAGGAAAAGGAGGGGAATGGCTGGATGAAGCTTTTTTCGAGGTTTTTCTATGTGATGATGATCCCACTGGTGGTGTTATTGCTGCTTGCCGTTTGGAAAAGGGTAGGGAATTATGGCATTACGGAATCACGATATATATTGATTATACTAGCCGTATGGCTGACCTTAATTACCGTTTACTTCCTAATCAGTAAAAAGCAAAACATCGAAATCATTCCAGTTAGCTTATGTGTATTGGCTTTGTTGGCTACTTATGGGCCTCAAAGTGCTTTTTCAGTATCTAAATATTCGCAGGTAGCTCGTTTAAAAAGGCTGATGGCTTCTAACAGTAAGAGGGATGTGGATCAACGGGCTGATGTGGTAGATTACCTGGTTGACAGGCACGGCTTAAGCACTTTGCAGCCTTTTACAAAGGTGAATTTGGAAGCGTTGGAGACCAAGATTGAAGCCAGGGATACTACTCAATCTCGTTATAGCATTAAAAGTAAGAAAACCGATACTGCTTATGCTTTGCTCAAAATAAAAAGAATAGGGCATAGGTATATGGAACACGTACGATTTGTTCCTCTGGATGAGACGATGGTGAGCGTAAAGGGCTATGATTATGTCATTCCGATTGAGAGTTATACAGAACAAAGTACCTCAACGATTAACAATCAGCCCGTTATTGTAGAAAGGGTTAGGCAGGTTGGGAATCTAAAGGTGAAGATTGGAGCTGATTCCTCGGTTGAGTTGGATTTGCGTAAATTGGTATTAGATGCCATTAAAGCATTTAAGACAGGCAAATTAAAAGAAAGACCTAATGGCGGTAATACTTATTATTTGCCGAAAGATTCACTTGTAATAACTCAGAACTTAACTAACTATGAGTTAAAATTTGTGATTGTGTCGCTTAATACAAGTTCTGACGCAGAAGATTCCGAAGAATTAAATCGACAGTTAAGTTACAATGGTTACCTGCTAATTAAGGTAAAGTAGGCAATTCTTGCTAGATTTGCAGTATGCTGAATTCAGAAACTGCTAATCCTGCTGAGCTTGCCGCCAGGTTTGTAAATTATACTTCCAAACATATTTTCCTTACCGGAAAGGCGGGTACGGGTAAAACTACTTTTTTAAGACGTTTAATAGACTTAACACATAAAAAGGCGGTGATTGCCGCGCCTACAGGGATTGCAGCCATCAATGCGAACGGGGTGACCATTCATTCTTTGTTCCAGCTTCCTTTTGGGGCTTATCTGCCTAAACAGCCTGCTGCAGATGGCGATCATTACAATCAGCAATACAATACGCCAAAATCTATTGTCCGCCATTTAAACATGACTGCTGCCAAACGTAAGGTTTTGGTGGATATGGAATTGCTGATCATTGACGAGGTAAGTATGCTTCGTGCAGATTTACTCGATGCGATTGATATGGTGCTGCGGTATGTTAGGAGAAACAATACGGCTAGTTTTGGTGGTGTGCAGGTTTTATTTATTGGAGATTTACATCAGTTACCTCCGGTAGTGAAATCTAACGAATGGACGATGTTGGCCCAGTTTTATAAAAGCGCTTATTTTTTCGATGCGCATGCTTTGTATCATGAGCCACCGGTTTATATCGAGCTGGAAAAGATATATAGACAGGCCGACAATGTGTTCATTAACCTGCTCAATAACTTGAGAAACAATGAAGTCACAGCAGCAGATCTGGCTTTGCTGGAAAAGCACTATAAGGCTGATTTTATGCCGTCATTAAATGAAAAGTACATTACCCTAACAACGCACAACAACAAGGCAGATACCCTGAACAAGCAGCGACTGGAAGAACTTAAGGATGTTGCTTATCTGTATATGGCTAAGGTGGAGAACGAGTTTAGCGAGTATTCGTACCCGGCAGAACATATTCTCGAACTGAAAATAGGCGCGCAGGTGATGTTTATTAAAAACGACCCTAGTGGTGAACAGCGCTATTTTAATGGTAAAATTGCGACCGTTATTGCCCTTAGTACGGATAGGATAGAAGTGCAGACGGAGGGCAACAATGAAAAAATTGTGCTGGAGAAATATAAATGGGAAAACATCAGATATACTACCGATAAGGTAAGTGGTGAAATAAAGGAAGAGCTGATTGGTACTTTTACGCAATATCCATTGAAACTGGCCTGGGCCATCACGGTACATAAAAGTCAAGGTTTAACCTTTGATAAAGCAATAATTGATATTGGGAACGCTTTTGCTCCGGGGCAAATCTATGTAGCATTGTCCAGGCTAAGATCTTTAGATGGATTGGTATTAACTTCGCTTATTTCGGGAACAGGTATCAGACAGGATCAGAATGTGACTTTTTTCTCAAAGAATAAACAGGATCCATCCACATTGGAAAGTAGGATTCAACAAGAAACGGAAACGTTTTTAAGATTCTACCTGTTGCAATGCTTTGATTTAACTCCACTGGATAATTACGTATATGAACATGTGCATTCTTATACCAAAGACATTAATAAATCAGCCAAGCAAAAGCACGTGAAGTGGGCTGCTCAGTTGTTAAAGGACCTGAGTGAAGTAAAAGCAAATGCCAATAAGTTTTTATCGCAGATTAAAAGATTGTACGAAGATAAGTCTGAATCTGGTTTACAGACCTTGTTGGATAGAGCGACTGCTGCGGAGAATTATTTTAATCCACTGCTTTCGGCTTTTTCTAAAAAGATATTTGAACGCATGGAATTGGTGAAACAGGATAAGCAGGTTGTTGCCTATTTAACGGAGCTATTGGAGATGGAAGCCTTGTTTTATGAGCAGGTAAAGAAAATCCGCAAGGCTACAGCACTATTAAGTGCTACGATTAGCGGAAAAGAGTTTACCAAGAAGGATGTGAATGCTTTGTTAAGTCAGGCAGAAAGAGCTGCACAGATGGAGACGGTGTTTGCAATGCCTGGTAAACTTGATTTTACGGAGAAAAAAGGGAAATCAACTAAGTCTGGGACCACTAAAGCGCCAATGAAGGAAAAGGAGCCTAAGGCTGATACGAAAGAATTATCCTTGATCTTGTTGAATGAAGGTAAGACAATTCAGGAGATTGCCGAGGAACGAAAAATGGTTGTTGGTACTATTGAAGGGCATTTGGCACACTATGTGGCCAAGCAGGAGATCTCGGCCAAAGATATTATTGGAGCAAAAAAATTAAATAAGATACTAGAGGCCATCACTGAATTGAAAACCTTACAGATGAACCCTATTAGGGAGCGACTGGGTAGGGACTATTCTTTTGGTGAAATTAAGATCGGTGTAGCCGCACACCTCGCAGAAAGGGAATAAGTTGGTTGAAGGGCTTTTAAATACTTACTTGCCCTTCAAATACCTTTTCGGCCGGTCCACATAAAAATACATGCGTAAATTCCTTTCCATTATAGTCGAATTCTATGCTTAAATCACCACCTAATACTTTTACAGGTGTTTTGATATGGCCGCTTAGATTTTTATGCTGTGCCATAGATAGGGCTACAGCAGTAACTCCAGTACCACAGGCGTAGGTTTCATCCTCAACGCCACGCTCAAAAGTGCGTACAAAAAGGTAGTCGCCTTTATCTTCTACAAAATTAACATTAATGCCTTTTTCTTTATAAGTATCATTGTTACGAATGGCCTGGCCGTTATGGAAAACATCGTAATCTTCGAGGTTCTCCATTTGGGCTACATAATGTGGTGATCCCGTGTTTAATACAAAGGCATCTCCATCTCTATTAATGGTGTCTATGTCTATCATTTGAAGGTCTACCCAGTTGCCGTCTTCGGAAATTTTGGCATAATGGGGACCATCTACTGCCAAAAAGTTAGTATCTCGGTCAATGATACCGAGGTGTTTAGCGAATGCGACGATGCACCTTCCACCGTTGCCACACATACTACCAGGTTTGCCATCTGCATTGTAATAATGCATTTCGAAATCATATTCATCATGAGTAGTTAAGAACATCAACCCATCCGCACCGATGCCAAAACGGCGATCACATAGTTGTTCTATGCGTTCGTAGCTGATGTTTTGTAATGGGCTGACCCTGTGGTCTATCAGTATAAAATCGTTCCCGGCGCCTTGGTATTTGAAGAATTGAATGTCCATTTTTAGTGCTTACTGCTCATTTAACATTTTTTAACAGTATTCATGACTGTTTACAGATGCAAATATCGCGCTTATGGTATTAAATTTGAATAGATCTAGGAAAGAAAATACTAAATAGGTTTCTTAAATAAGTTAAATATAAACTAATATATAAATGAAAAGGATAGGATTAATAGCGTTGGCTGCATTTATAGGTGGTGCAGCTGCCTTAGGTGGCTACAAATGGATGGAACATAAAAATGACAACTTGCTGTCATTTGCCGATCAACAAAAGGTGCTTTTTGCAAGTAATGCCAAAATATCTTCGGCAGGAGCTGTAGATTTTGTGGAGGCAGCAGCGGCAGTGTCGCCAGCGGTGGTTCACATTAAGACTTCATATAGCGGAGGTGGCGAACGGTCGTCGTCTCCAATGGATATGTTTGACTTCTTTGGCGGCGGTGGACGTAAAATGCAACGTGCCCCAAGAGCAGCTTCGGGTTCGGGTGTGATTTTAACTCCTGATGGTTACATCGTAACCAATAACCACGTGGTAGATAATGCGGATAAAATTGAAGTAATCTTGTCTGATAGACGTAAGGTTAGTGCAACAATCGTTGGTAAAGATCCAAACACGGATTTGGCTTTGATTAAAGTTGATGCAACTGATTTGCCTGTAGTGAAAATGGGTAATTCTGATAATGTTCAGATTGGTGAGTGGGTTTTGGCGGTAGGTTTCCCTTTGGATTTACAAACCACTGTTACGGCGGGAATTGTAAGTGCCAAATCACGTAGTATTGGTATTCTGGCTAGAGATCAACAACAACCATCAGAAGAAGATTTTGAGGAATATCAAAGAACTGGAAAAATGCCTGCACGTGCGGCAAATACAAGTATTGAGTCGTATATACAGACAGATGCGGCCATTAACCCAGGTAATAGCGGTGGAGCGTTGGTAAACGCAAATGGTGAATTGGTAGGTATCAATGCAGCTATTGCATCTCAAACAGGCACAAACGTAGGTTACGGTTTTGCGATTCCAGTTAATCTGGCCAAAAAGATATTGGATGATTTCAGAAAATATGGCGCGGTGAAACGTGGTTATATTGGGGTTACGTTCTCTACACTGGATGCTGATTTGGCTGAGAAGTTAAATGTAAAAGACAACTCTGGTTTGTATGTAAATGAAGTGCTTCCAGGTAGTGGTGCAGCAGCGGCAGGCTTGCTAAAAGGTGATATCATTAAAAAGATTGATGGTAACATCATCTATGATTCTCCAGATTTACAAGAGAAAATAGGTCGTTTAAGCCCTGGTGATAAAGTAGAGTTAACTTACTCTAGAAATGGACAGTTGAAAGATACACGTGTGACATTGAAAGGTGATGGAGCTGCGACAAAACCTGAGGCAATTGCTAAAAATGGCGGTAGTGCGAGTATAGAAAAGTTGGGTGCTTCATTTGCTCCTGCTTCAGCACAACTTAAAAATAAGTATGGTGCAAAAAGCGGGGTAGTAGTAACAGGCGTTGTGCCAGGTAAGATTTTCGATTCTTTGGACATATCTAAAGGGCTGTTGGTTACAGCTGTAAATGGTAGACCTGTAAATAGTGCTAAGGATATTGAAGCTGCCTTACCACAGTCAAGAAATGGTATGACTACCATATCGGGGGTAACGGCAGAAGGTAAGTTTACCTATTCTTTCTAATATAAAATCTCGATAGAAGAAGGGTAGTCGGTGTTTCCGGCTACCCTTTTTTGGTTTTGATACATTTATCATCCAAATGTAATGTTAGAATGTTTCTAAATAGCTGATTTGTGCTTTGAATTAACCGATTAATTCTTTTATTAAATACTTTTGCACATAACAGAAATAAAAAAACAATCTAATGGCAAGTTTAGGAAACGCTTTTTCCTCATCAATTGGAAAAAAATTAATAATGGGCATAACGGGCCTGTTTCTCATTTCATTTCTTTTAGTGCACTGTTTTATCAATGCATTGATATATGTGAATGACGGCGGATTAACTTTTAATATGGGTGCGCATTTTATGGGTACTAACTGGTTAATCAGGGCTATGGAAATCGTTTTATTTGCAGGTTTGCTTGCGCATATTATTCAGGGTTTCAGGTTGGTGTTTCAAAACCAGGCTGCACGTCCTGTTAAGTATGCCGTTACCAATGGCGCTGCAAATAGCAAATGGTATTCCCGTTCAATGGGTTTATTAGGCACTTTGCTTTTAATCTTCTTAATTGTTCACATCAACAAGTTCTGGGTTATGTCGCGTTTTACAGGCATTCCTACGACAGATGCTAATGGCAACCATGATCTTTTTGCTGTAATGGTAGAAACTTTTAAAGATCCTTTGTTGGTTGTGCTTTATGTATTGGCAATGGTTTCATTGGCTTATCACTTGCTGCACGGTTTCTCTTCGGCATTCCAAACTTTAGGCTGGAACCACAAGAAGTATACACCAATCATTAAAAGTTTGGGAATATGGTATTCAATTATCATTTCTTTGTTGTTCGCTTCAATGCCTATTGCAATGTACCTGGGCCTTATTAAATAATTTTTGATCTTAAAGTTTAAATAACATGGCAGAATTAAATGCTCATATACCTGAAGGAGAGTTAACAGAAAAATGGACTAAATTACGTTCATCTATGCCATTGGTTAACCCGGCCAATAAAAGAAGCATAGAAGTTATCGTAGTAGGTTCTGGACTTGCAGGTGCTTCGGCAGCAGCAACCCTTGCTGAAATGGGTTATAAGGTTAAATGTTTTTGTTTCCAGGATTCACCAAGAAGAGCGCACTCTATTGCAGCTCAAGGTGGTATCAACGCGGCAAAAAATTATCAGAATGATGGCGATAGTACTTATCGTTTATTTTATGATACAATAAAAGGTGGTGATTACCGTGCACGTGAAGCTAACGTACATCGTTTAGCTGAAGTAAGTGCAAACATTATAGATCAGTGTGTGGCTCAGGGTGTGCCTCTGGCCAGAGAGTACGGCGGTTTATTAGACAACCGTTCTTTTGGTGGTACACAGGTTCAACGTACATTCTATGCTGCAGGTCAAACTGGTCAGCAATTGCTTTTAGGTGCTTATAGCGCTTTAGAGCGTCAAATCGGAATGGGTAAAGTTGAAATGTTTACCCGTCACGAAATGCTTGAAGTTGTTGTAGTTGATGGTAAAGCGCGTGGTATTATTGCCCGTAACTTGCTTACCGGCGAACTAGAACGTCATTCGGGACATGCGGTATTGCTTTGCAGTGGTGGTTACGGAAACGTATTCTATCTTTCTACAAATGCAATGGGTAGTAACGTAACGGCAGCTTGGAAAGCACACAAAAAAGGAGCTTTCTTTGGTAACCCTTGCTACACGCAAATTCACCCTACTTGTATCCCAGTTTCTGGAGATCACCAATCTAAATTAACCCTGATGTCTGAGTCGTTACGTAACGATGGACGTATCTGGGTTCCTAAAAAGAAAGATGATACCCGTAAGGCTTCTGAGATTCCTGAGGATGAAAGAGATTATTATTTAGAGCGCAGATACCCTGCTTTTGGTAACCTTGTACCGCGCGATGTTGCATCACGTGCAGCTAAGGAGCGTTGCGATGCAGGTTATGGTGTAGGTAAATCTAAATTAGCTGTTTATCTTGATTTTAAAGCCAATACTGAACGTTACGGTCGTATTGAAGCTAACGTACAAAATATCCATAATCCTGATAAAGAAACCTGTATGCGCTTAGGCCGTGAGGTAATCAAGGAAAAATATGGTAACCTGTTTGATATGTATGCGCAGATCACTGGAGAAGATCCTTATGAATTGCCAATGCGTATCTATCCTGCGGTTCACTATACTATGGGTGGTTTATGGGTAGATTATAACTTAATGACCACTGTGCCGGGCTTATATGCTTTAGGAGAGGCTAACTTCTCTGATCACGGTGCAAACCGTTTGGGTGCTTCTGCGTTGATGCAAGGCTTAGCGGATGGTTATTTTGTAATTCCTTACACTATTGGTGCTTATTTATCTAAAGAACTGGCAACAAAACCAATTCCACAGGATCACCCTGCATTTGTTGAAGCTGAGGCTAATGCAAAAGGAATTATTGATAAATTCTTTGCGATTAAAGGAACTAAGACTGTTGATCATTTCCATAAGAAATTAGGAAAGATCATGTGGGACAAATGTGGAATGGCACGTAATGCTAAAGGTTTAACTGAGGCAATTGCTGAAATTCAAGAACTACGTAAGGAATTCTGGAGCGATGTTCGTGTACCGGGAGAAGCCAACGAGTTTAACCCTGAGTTAGAAAAAGCAGGTCGTGTGGCCGACTTTATCGAACTTGGAGAATTGATGTGTATCGATGCTTTGAACAGAAATGAATCTTGTGGTGGTCACTTCAGAGAAGAGTATCAAACTGAAGAAGGTGAAGCGATGCGTGACGATGAAAACTATGCTTACGTAGCTGCATGGGAGTTCAAAGAGGGTGTTAAATTTGAGCTGCATAAAGAAGAGCTGAAATTTGAAAACATCAAGGTTGCACAAAGAAGTTATAAATAATAGCTAAGTACTAAAATCTCAATATCATGAGTACAGGAAATATGAATTTAACGCTGAAAATCTGGCGTCAAAAAAATACAAAAGCCAAAGGTGGTTTGGTGGATTATAAACTATCAGAGATTTCTCCTGATATGTCTTTCTTAGAAATGTTTGATGTATTAAACGAACAGTTAATTTCTAAGGGTGACGAGCCTGTTGTGTTTGATCACGATTGTAGAGAGGGGATCTGTGGTGCCTGCTCTATGTATATCGATGGCAGACCGCACGGACCAAAAGACGGAATTACTACTTGCCAGTTACACATGCGTTCATTTAAGGATGGAGATACCATCGTTGTTGAGCCATGGAGAGCAAAGGCTTTTCCCGTAATTAAAGATTTAACTGTAGATAGATCTGCATTTGACAGAGTTATTGCTGCAGGTGGCTTTATTTCGGTAAATACAGGGAATGCACAAGATGCTAACAACCTTCCAATTCCTAAAGTACAAGCGGATTCAGCTTTCGAAGCTGCAGCTTGTATTGGATGTGGTGCTTGTGTGGCTACTTGTAAAAATGCTTCAGCTATGCTTTTCGTGTCTGCAAAGATTTCTCAGTTGGCACAGTTGCCTCAAGGACAGCCAGAACGTTACCGTAGGGTACAAAGTATGGTTGCGCAGATGGATGCGGAAGGATTTGGTAATTGTACCAATACAGGAGCTTGTGAGGCAGAATGCCCTAAAGGCATCTCTTTAGAGAACATTGCACGCATGAATAGAGATTTTTATTCTGCAAAATTTGTATCTGAGGAAGATATTTAATAGTTTTATACCACGAGACAAGGTACTACACGAAGAACCCCGACCATTTTGGTTGGGGTTCTTTGCTTATATAGGTTTTGTAGTTATTTCTTTATAGATTAGATAATTAAATGCTTACTTAAATAACGCTATGTATTACAAATCACAATTAAAGAAACCAATGTTAAGGTGGAAAGGCCGCTAGGTTCGGGCACGGATGAAGAAGCCGTTAGGTTATTAAAAGAATCCCCGAAATGGATTCCGGGGATGCAGAAGGAAAAGCTTATACGCGTAAAATATAATATGGTTATAGCTTTTGGACAATTCCCTCAGACCTTTAGAGACTAGCAATTTGCTTGATATAAAAAAGAAACCCGACTGTATTGGTCGGGTTTCTTTTTTTTCTAGATTTTGTAATTACTTCTGTTTTACTTCAGATGCTTTTTCGGCATTGTTTGCTGCTTTGGTTGTAATTACGATTACTCCATTGGCGCCCTTTGCTCCATATATAGCCGTGGCTTTAGCATCTTTGTATACATTGATTGAATGAATGTCTTCAGGTTTTATGGAATTGATATCTGCATTTTCCATGATTTTTCCGTCTATTACATACAGTGGAGGATTTGCAGTTTTAGTTCCGTATCCTGTCACCGTAATGTTATTGCTGCTAAAGCTCGGACCATTGCTATTACTATTGTTGATTTGCCCCTGACTCTTGCCTGATTGATTCCCTTCTTTGTTTAAACTAAAAGTAATGGGGATATTGTATTTTACACGTACTGGTCTGCTATTCTGCGTGCCTGGAATCCATTTTGGTGATTCCTCTAATACCCTTACCGCTTCTTCATCTGTACCAGATCCAAGAGTTCTTTCAACTTTAATATTGGTTAGGTCTCCATCTATTTCAACTACAAAAGAGAGGAATACTTTACCTTGAACATTGTTTTTAACTGCTTCGGCAGGGTATTTTATCTCTTTTTTTAGATAGGCATAGAATTGTTCAAATCCTCCTGCAAAAGTTGGCTGTTTGTCAATTGACACAAAGTCATAAACTTTATTGGGATCATTTGAGTTGGCATCAACAGTTTCTTTTGGAGTGGATGCATAACCCATTATGGTGATGTCATTTAAGGCTTTATAGCCTTTTACTGGTGCTATAGTCTCATTTTTTAAAGGAGTGTTGGCGCCATCAAGTACAAACTTAACCTTCAAGGTATAATTGCCATCTTTAATGTCCTTGTATTTTTGATAACTCACAATTACTCTCATCGCCTCTGCATCGCAGCCTTCTCCTAATCTGGCAACAATAGCGGCGTTCTCTACTAAGCCGTCTGCTACTTTAAATTGGATCATAGTATTGCCCTGTAATTTGGCCCTATGAGCGAAATAAGGATACCTAATGGCTCGTTTCGCGTAGATGTAAAAGTCTTCCCAGCCCTCCTCGGTAATTCCTGTTGTTTGACCTGTAGCAGTAGCTTTTTTCAGAACCTGAGGTAATGGCTTGTTTATAGACTCTTGTACTACCTCTTTAATTGCTTCTAAAGGTGTATTTAAAGGGATCTCATCAGCAATTTTCTTGATGTCCTTATTGTTTCTGATGGTTGCCGATGACATAGTTAATGCTATGGCAAATAGGGGAACAAACATGCCGTATTTTAGGATGGCTGATCTCCTTGATCTTGGTTTGTGTAACATATAAATTCTTTTTTTGATAAGTGATTTATTAAAAAAACTATTCGTTAATGCGTTTTGAGGAACACCAAAAGCCTTGCTCAATAACAATAGGGCATATTCTGCTTTATCGCCTTGAAACTTTGCGGCCTCTTCATCTGCTAGATATTCATGGATGTGTTTTATTGCTTTTTTGTAGGCATAGATCACCGGGTTGAACCAAGTAAAGATGGCTAGGACTTCAAAAAGAATGATATCCAGACTGTGGTATTGGCGTATGTGTATCTCCTCGTGTTTTTGGATGGTTGATAGCTGAGGCAGATTTTTATCGATTCTTTTGTGTTTAAAGAATGAAAAAGCAGTGCCCTTGTCCGTCCTTTTTAATAGCTTACTGATAGCAAAGAGCTGCCAAATGAATTTTCCTAGAAAAAATAGGATTCCAATGAGGTAAATAGAGACTGCCAGATTGCCCATGCTAAATCTATCCGGAGCGGCATTCCCGATCATTACATCGGTCATCAGGTCATTTAATTCCCCAATACCAGCAGAAAAGGGTTGTGTTGCCGGCTGTTCAGTAAACCACTCGAACCTTAAAAAGGGGATAGTTAAGGAAAGTAGGCCTGCTGAAAGCAAGTAAATTCGGTTAAGTGTGAAATAAGTTTCTTTGTCTAACAATAACTTATAAAAGCCATAAAATACCAGCAGGTAAATATTGACTTGCAGTATGTAATGTGCCCAGCTCATCTTGGTCTGTTTTTAATTTTGTTAATCATTTTTAGGATTTCATCTACATCGCTCAAATCCAGTTTTTCTTCTTTAACAAAGAAGGAGAACATGCTCTCTACAGAGTTTTCGAAGTAGCCATCTAAAAGCTTTTCTGTAGCGTGTCGTTTATAATCTTCCTTGCTGATCAGGGGGTAGTACTGATGCGATTTTCCGAAAGCCGCATGCGCAACAAAACCTTTGGTTTCGAGAATGCGGATAATAGTTGATACGGTGTTGTAGGCGGGTTTTGGTTCTGGTAAAAAGTCCATTACTTCTTTAACAAAGCCCTTTTCGATTTGCCAGATGATTTGCATGATCTGCTCTTCTGCCTTGGTTAGATCTTTTATTTCCATATTATATTCGGTTTGTAGTTCTGTTCTTATAGGTTATTCCGTTTTATGCGCAGTTTTCGGTATAACTAAAGATTTAGTACAAAGCTATAACTAATATTTTAGTTTTCAAAATATTATTATAAATAATTTCACAACAACCTGAATGCAAAAAAGATGGCGGTATCCACTGCCATCTTTTATTATTAACTAAACTAAAATTTATATGCTATTTACCTGGAGCATTAAATGCACGTAGGTAGTATGTAGCCTCGGCTAAAAGGCTGCTGTTATTTGGAAAATGGGCTTACTACTTTGGTCAAGGTAGTTTTCATAGCAGGAGCTTTTACAGCTAAATCCTCATTTTGACGATCAGAACCAGCAGTTATGAATGTCAATAATATCACTATAAATACTGGAACCAGTAGTAATAAGAATGGCGAAGTATTTGCTAACTTTTTCATAAGTCCTTTATTTGTTTTGCTTTGATGAAACAAATAGAATAAATAAAAATAGGCTGCTAAAATCTTTTAGACCAAGTGTATTTTATACTAGATAAACGGTTGAATTGGAGTGTTATCCCATCAATCAAATCATTTATGCCAGTTGGTAGAAGAAAAATGCCCGTTGGTCGAATGCCTCCGTCTTAAAATAATTAGATTTGTGTAATTTGATAGCTCAGATATTTAATTATTACCCTATATAAATGAAAAACAAAGGCCCTCTAGCTGTACACCTATTTTTTTGGCTGCTTATATTGTCAGTATTGCTTTGGGACACTTTTAATGGCGATCAAAGACCATCTTCCTATGAAGTAATGGTGAAGTTTGGTTACTTCGCCATCATCAACCTTTCTATCTTTTACATCAATTATACTTTGCTGATTCCCATATTGGTGGAGCAGAAAAAGAAATACGGACTATATATGTTCGCCATCTTTATGCTTATCGCCATTATGGTGATTATAAAGACGGTGGTCGCAAGCTTGAATAGCGATCTGTTTTTAACTTATTTTAGTCAGGAATCTGGTAAAATAGAGTACTTCGAGATTACTAAATATATTGTGTTTGCCATTTTTGTATCCGGCTTTTTTGTAGTGGTAAGTGCGTTGCTAAAGTTTGCTATAGATTGGTTTGGCAGCGAACGTGTTCAGCGCAACCTACTAAGCGAAAAAAGAGATATGGAGCTACAGTTTTTAAAATCGCAGCTTAACCCGCATTTTCTGTTCAATTCCTTAAATAATATTTATTCCCTGGCCTATCAAAAATCTGATAAAACGGCTGATGCCATTTTAAAGCTATCAGAAATTATGCGCTATATGATTTACGAAAGTAACGATAGCTGGGTGTCATTAAGTAAAGAGATTACCTATGTGCAAAGTTATATAGAGTTGCAGAAATTGAGGTTTAAGGATGGAGCTGCGGTTGAGTTGACTCTACATGGTGAGATTGATGATCAGCATGTGGTACCATTGATTTTGATCTCTTTTGTAGAAAATGCGTTTAAACATGGAGTAGCTAACGATCCCAAAGATCCAATCAGGATCAATATCATTGCCAATCAAAAGATATTGCACTTCAGTGTGACGAATAAGAAGAACACCTACAACAAAGATATAATGGGGGGTGTGGGATTAAACAACGTGGAACGCAGGCTGCAACTACTTTATCCTGATAGGTATAAATTAAATATTGTAAATTCGGCAACTCATTATACTACCGAACTAATGCTTGATATATGATAAAGTTAAAATGTATAGCTGTTGATGATGAACCGCTGGCGCTTGATATTATAGAGGATTACGTTTCTAAAGTACCTTTTCTGGAGTTGGTTAAACGTACAGAAAATGCCATCGAAGCACTGCAAATGGTGCAGGCGGGTGGGGTGGATATTGTGTTTCTGGATATTCAGATGCCTGAATTGACGGGAATACAGTTTTTAAAGATTGCCAGTGGAAAGGCCAATTACATTTTAACGACGGCATATTCTCAGTACGCCTTAGAAAGTTACGACCTTAATGTGTCTGATTATCTATTAAAACCTATTGCATTTGATCGCTTTTATAAAGCTGTAGAGAAGGTGCATAATCAGGTAAAGGTGACTAGTCCGCCTGACGCTCCTATACAGCCATTAATGGCCATTGTTCCTGCGCCGCATCCGGTTAATCCTATTCAAGACTTTATCTTTGTGAAGACAGAGCATAAAATCCAGAAGATTGAATTGGATGATATACTTTACATTGAGGGCTTGAAGGATTACATTTCCATATTTACAAAAACAGAGCGTGTAATCACGTTGCAGAATATGAAAAAGATGGAAGAGACCTTACCGAAAGGGAAATTCATCAGGGTTCATAAATCGTACATCATTGCTTTGGACAAGATTGATAGTATTGAACGTAGCAGGATCTCTATTTGCGGCAAAATTATTCCAATAGGTGATACCTATAGGGATGAATTTTTTAAGCATATAGACAATAAAAATATCTAAATCGGATTAGATATTACCTGGTTTAGCTTAATTCGGATTGCATGCTCGGCTTCAAGCACAATATCTTCAGGGTTCTTATTGCCGGGCTCTATAGGAGTTAATACGGTCCACCTTAATTTCTCCCCAAAGCTTAAAGGATAGAAGCCATACTGCACTAATTTCCATGAGTTTTCAATGGCTACAGGCACAATTAAAGCATTGGGGACTTTTTTTAAAAGTGTTGCAATGCCGCCAACCTGAAAAGCTTTCATTTGGCCGTCTTTGGCACGGGTGCCTTCGGGAAAGATCATGGCCGACCAGTTGTTTTCCTTCATCCTTCGGCCTAGTTTGATCAGTTCAGAGACAGCCTGCTTGCTATCTTTACGGTTTATATTTGCACCCCCTCCATATTTCAGATTGTAAGAAATCGAAGGAATCCCTTTCGTCAGCTCAATTTTAGAAATGAATTTTACATGGTGTTTTCTTAAGAACCAGATGAGGCCCGGAATATCATACATGCTTTGGTGATTGGCCACAAAAATGATCGGTCTATCAGTAGGCAGGTTTTGTTGATTTATGAAGGTGATGGAGCAGCCCATCAGCAGATCAGTGTAGGTTAAGAAGAAATTAAGGGCATCAACAGATGCTTTATGTGCTTTATAGCCAAAAAACTTGTAGCACACCCATTGAATGGGATGGAAGATGACCAATGCTAAGCCAAAGGAGATATAAAATAGTAGACTGAAGATATAGCCTAGAAATTTGTTCATAGTTTATTTAATGTGATAAAAAATTATAGATGGCCTTCGAGGATCAATATTTTGGTCTTTAAAATCGCAGCAACGCTCATGCTGTCGGTAATTTCGCCATTCACTACCATCTGGTAGGCCTCTTCAAACGGGAGTTTACGCAATACCAGCTCTTCCGTTTCTTCTGGCGAAGATTCACCCTGAGTTAAGTCTCTGGCCATATAAATGATAGCTAGTTCGTTGCTTACGGAATTAGATAAATGCATCCGTTGTAGCTCTATCCACTCATTTGCCAAAAGACCTGTTTCTTCCTGTAATTCACGTTGTGCACTTTCTAATGGATCAGATTCAAGTGGGCCACCACCTTCGGGGATCTCCCAACTATATGCTTTTAAAGGGAATCGGTATTGCCCAACCAACCAGGTGTTGTGATCTTGGTCCAATACCATAATGCCAATGGCATAATTTTTAAAATGCACTTCGCCATATATACCTTTACCCCCTGAAGGGTTGATTACATTGTGTTCTGTTAGCCCAATCCAGTTGTTTTCGTAGATTTTATGGCTATCAATTGTTATCCAGGGATTATGCTCTTCCATGTTCGCAATATACGAATTTCTGATTTTAGCTAGGCTATTTGGCTTTAGGTGGAGTTGGAACTTTTTTAATTTTCGTAAAGCGGTAATTCAGGCTCATGGTTACATTACTCGTATTGCTGGTCGAATAACTTTGCAACTTGAAATTAACCCCTTCACTAAACAGGGTATTGTTGCGTTTGCCAAAAGGATCGCTAACAGTTATCCTTGCGCTAAGTCTGTTCTTTAGGAAAGTTTTTCTGGCGGCCATGCTGCTCGATACAGAAGCCTTAGTTCGGCCCTGTGCATTCGCATTGTTGGCATAATTAATATTGGCCTCACAAGCCGTTTTAAACGGGAGTTGCATAGATAGCCCCAGGGCGCTCCTGATGCTCAAACCATCTCTATTCAGCGCACTATTCAGGGAAGAGGAGTATTTGCTCTGTGTAAGCGTAAAATTAGCATTAGCGGTTAGTTTTTTACTTGGTCTGTAGTTTCCGATTAATATCAATCCAAAAATATCATTAGAGCCTACGTTGAAATAAGTGGTTTCGGAAGTAGCCACGCCGTTTACTACATTTACTGTGCGGTAACGTTCTATTACGCCGCTGCTGGTAGAGTAAGATAGTCGGGGGGTGAAAGACCACTTTTCGCCAAATGCACCAAAACTAATGTCCATTTGCTGGGTATAAGCTGGAACCAATCCAGGGTTACCAAACGAAACGTTAAGTGTATCGTTGTTATTGATCTGTGGGTTTAGGGTATTTTCCCTTGGCCTGTTTACCCGTACACTATAAGTAGCCCCAATGTTATATCTTTTTTTGAAGAAATGATTGATGGAGATATTTGGGAATAAACTTAAGTAAGGCTTGATGTTGTAACTATCGCCGGTCGATAGGTCGAAGTCTACATCTGTCAGCTCGGCCCTAATACCCGCTTTAACACCAAAGCTTTTGCCTTTATAGTTATAGGACGTATATCCAGCAATGATCCTTTCATTGTAAAGGAACTGGTTACTTAGCTTTTCGGCAATGACATACTCCGGAGTAGCAAAGTTAAAATCCCGCACCAACATGTCGTTGTCGTTTTTCCGTTGAGTGTACATTAGTCCAGCTTCAAACTGATCACGCTTCTTAAAAATGGGCCTGTCGTAATCCAGGTTAAGCGTAAGCCCGTTATTGCCTACCTCGTCGGTATTCTCGCGTAGGGAAGGGTTAAGGGTAACCGGTAAGCTGTAATGCTGATCCAGTAATCTTAAGTTATCATTAGCGTTGTTGTTATAGGTTAGCCCAATGGTTAGCTTGTCGCCGTTTTCTTTTCCCTTTAAACTATAATCTGCATTAAAAACCAAACTATGACTGCCCCCATCGGCAGTACTCAATTGGTTACGGACACGTTTTAGGGCCAGTTCCTCACTTAAGAAATTGAAATCCGTACCCGACCTACTGGAGCTGTTGTTGGTGTTAAAGTTGGTGCTTACGCGTAGATTTTGCTGAGCTGTAATGTCCCAATCCAGGCCCCCTCTAAAGTTTCCACCATTGCTATTGCTTCTGCTGCTGCCGTAATTGTCGTAATAGAAAGTTGTGTCTTTTACCAGGTCAAAGTTTTCTCGGTAGGAATGGGATGTACTTCTACCAATATTGCTTCTATAAGCTGCACTACCCGTCAGTGAGTAATTTTTGCTGCGGTAAGAGGCATTGGCGTTTGTATTGGTATTCCCTTGCAAACCAGCAGTTATACCTGCATTGCCATTAAAACCAATTGCAAACCCTTTTTTCATCACAATGTTGATGATACCCTCCCCATCGCCAGAATATCTGGCCGGGGGATTTGTCATGACCTCTATCTTTTCTATCGCATCAGAAGGCAATACGTTTAAAAGGTCGGAGATATTGGAAGTCATATAATCCGAAGGTTTCCCATCAATAAAAATCCGGGTTGATCGCTTTCCAGCAATCGTTGCCTTCCCATCAATATCGACTTGTACCATAGGTACATTTTTAAGAATATCGGTAGCGGTACTTCCCTCAGCTAAAATAGATTTATCTACATTGTAAGTAATCATATCGGCGGCAAACTCAATAACAGGTTTTTCTGCCGTAATGGTTACCTCGCTTAAATTGTTCTGTTCACTGCTTAATTTTAGCGTGCCTAGATTGCGTTCCGCATTTTTTTCGGTAAGGATTACCTCATTAACTGTTAACGCGGTAAAACCGACATAGCTGATTTTTACCCTATAGGTTGTATACTTTAAGGCATTAAACTTAAAGACGCCATTTTCATCTGTAGATGTGGTTGCAAATGGACGTTCAGCATCAGCTTCATAAACTGCAACTACAGCCGAGGGGATGGGGAGTGCCCCAACCTCTTCAACCACCTTACCGGTAATTATGCCTTTGTCGGCTGCGGCATACAAATCAGTAGTGCCGACAAACAACAATAACAGACAAAAAACGAGGGTTAATAGTTTTTTCAATATTTGGTTATGCTTGTGGTGTATGTCTAGAAAGATTCTTCGTCAGAACGCCCTTCTCCCTGGTCAGATTTTTTGCTCTTTTTCATGAAGGTTGTTTTTCCGAAACGATAAGAGAAGGTAAGGTTTCCTACAGGGCCATATCTTCTTCTTTGAAATTCCGATTTGGTATTGCTGTCTTCAAACTCCATATTCCATTTACGGGTGTTAAAGACATCTCGTACATTAAAACTCAGCGATGCTTTTTTATTAGGGAAATCATATTTTGCTCCGGCATCTGCTACCCAGTTGGCATTTCTCTTTCCCTGAGCCATTACCTCATCAGACTCATATTCACCCTTAACCTGAAGCGTAATGCTGTATGGGAGAATAAAGTTATTTGTTACATTGGTATTCCAGCTAAAGCCCGAGTTGCCCTCAATATCATAAGCCGGGGCAGCAGCAATATCACTGTGGTATACATTCACATTGGCGGTGAAGTTCCAGGCTTTCAGGACGTCAACTTTACTTATAAATTCAAATCCACTAGATATATCTCTTGTTAAATTATAAGGGGTAGTGATCGTAACTCCATCCGAATTAGGAGCCGATCTTACTCTTTGAATGAGGTCATTTGTACGGCGCATATATGCCGATGAAATTAAGGTTACTTTGGGCCAAAACTTGCTGTAACTTAATTCAAAGGAATGTACGTCTTCTGGAAGCAAGTTCGGATTACCACGACGCCAGTTCATTATATTTGAATAGTCTGTAAACGGATTGGTATCCCATGGTCGTGGTCTGTTCACTCTTCTCGAGTAATTTAACTGTAATTGTTGTTCGCCTTTAAACTTCTGAGTCAGATAAACACTTGGATACAAACGCTGATATTCAATTTTACCAGGGGTAAAAGTTATGTTCCCGGCATTGTTAAATCCTCCTGAGCTGGTATTCAATAGTGCGTCTTCGCCCCTCAATCCGATTTGGTAGCCAAAATTTTTATACTGATTCTGGTAGTTTAAGTATAAGGCATGAACCTGATCCTTACTGTCAAACAAATTAGACAGGGCATAGTCTGCGTCATATACACCTGTATTATTATTAAACTTCAAAGCCTGTGTACTGTTATCTGAGTAGCGAATCTGGCTGCGGTATCCAGTCTCGATTTTACCTAATTTGCCCAAGGGCAGGGTATAGTCGGCCTGGATATTATAATTGCTATTTTCACCATTGTTTATATTCCTCAGTAATTCAACCTGCTCAGAAACAGGTATTCCGGCACGACTGTAAACAGCCGTATTGAACTCCTGAAATCTGTCATTGTCACCGGTAGAATAACCGAAGTTGAAGGTTAATTCTTCCCCCTGTGTTTTAAATTTATGACTATAATCGAAGTTCAGGTCGTAACTATTTCCAGAACCATCATTACTATTGTTCCTGGTGCTGAATTCTAGTGGATTTCTTTGCGACCCATATTTATAAATCATGGTCAGGTCACTTTCTTTCTGATTCCTACTGTTAAAGCCTCCCGATAAGCTTAAAATGTCTTTACTAGTTAAGTAATAATCTATACCTGCTTTCGCATTGTGACTTTTATCTAATCCCGCAGACTCCGTGGTCTGATCAGCATAGACCAAATCTGTCTGGGGTTTTTTATAAGTAATGTTGTTAAATCCACCCCCTGGTCGGTTACCATAGCGATAGCCATAATTTCCATATAGATTAATTTTATTATTCTGGAAACTTAGACTAGTGTTTCCATTGTAATTGTCCCTATTGCCTGCTGTTAAGCCTATATTACCGTTTAAACCCAGTTTTTTATTTCTTTTTAATACAATGTTGATGATCCCCGATTGTCCTTCCGCGTCATACTTTGCCGAAGGGTTAGTGATCACTTCCACGCTTTCAATTGAGCTTGCCGGTATAGATTGCAGGATCTGCGCAATGTCGCCACCCGCAATTAATGAGGGTTTACCATCTATCAGAACTTTCACACCTGTAGAGCCTCTTAAGCTTACATTTCCGTCTACATCTGTCTGTATGGAGGGTACATTCTGTAAAAGATCGGAGGCCGATCCACCTTCGCTAACCAAACTTTGATCTACTGAGAATACTTTTTTATCAATACCTAGTTGCATTGTGCTTTTCTGAGCAGTAATGGCAACTTCTTTTAAGGCAGTTCCTTTGGCCGGCTTCATTCTTACCGTACCTAGGTTAACCGTGTTTTGGGCATCCGAGACAGAAACAGAATCTCTAACCATGGTTTGATAGCCAACATAGCTTACTTTAAAGGTAAATACGCCTTTAGGTAGGCCGTTGATCAGTAAGTTCCCATTAACATCGGCTTGCATACCTTTTACAACAGCCTTGGTTTTGCGGTCGATGATTATTGCAGTAGCAAATGGAATGGTTTCATTACTTTGTGCATCAATAACCTTTGCGGTAATTTTCCCGTCACCGGTTGTTTGTGCATTAATTTTTACAGAGAGCGTACAAATGGCAAGTGTTAAAAGTAGAACTTTGTAGAAGTAAGTAATCATTAAGGGGTTTAGTTTTTGTGTGTGTCTAAATATGGACAAAAAAATGACTCCGAGGTTTAAAAAACGTGGCGTAACTATTTTATTACAGGTATATGATCAATTATAACGATATTTTTAACACTGAGGGGTTAAGCTATTTAGCTTACAGGAATTTAATTGATGAGCTTTTGGTAGCTAAAAAAACTACCGGAACAGATCATTCTGAGGCGATGTTGCATTATACTAAGATGAATGTGCAGAGAATGAGTAGAGTAGATAAGACTGTTCAACTTGATCCAGATTTGTACAGTGCTTTAAACAAGGTACAAGGTCATTATCGTTTTTTGGTGATTTCAGAAGGATGGTGTGGTGATGCCGCTCAAATTGTACCAATCTTTGATAAGATTGTAACTACTTTTCCGACTAAGTTCGACTTGAGGTTTGTGCTTAGGGATACCAATCTCCCTTTAATTGATGCACACCTTACCAATGGGGGTAGAGCAATTCCTGTATTGTTGGTGTTGAACAATAGTGGAGATGTTGTGGTTAAATGGGGCCCGAGACCTCAAATATTAAAGGATCTTTTGGACGGATGGAAAAGCCAGGAAAGTGATATGATGGCACTGGCCGAAAAACTTCATGGTTGGTATGCTAAAGATAAGACTAGAACAGCCCAGGAAGAGCTGGCAGTATTGTTTACTAATCTACCGTAACGGTTAGACCTTCTTGTTGTAAAATTTTACGGTACACTTCCATTTCAGTAAAGGAGCCTTCCAATACGGCACATTTTCCTTTATTGTGTACTTCCCATGCAATTTTCTCCGCTTGGGTTTCAGAGTAGTCCAGATATTTCATCATGCAATAAATGACATGATCAAAAGTATTCACATCATCATTCCAAAGTATTAAACGATGAACAGTTTTGAGCGAAGTAAGTATTTCTTCTAGTGTAAATGTTTCCTCTTTTGTTTCTGTTGACATGCTGCAAATTTAAGCTAATTTCAAAATAATGTTGTAGTTAAAGTAAATTTTGCTTAAAATTATTCTTAAAGCCAAGGGATATGCAGCGTTCAAAGATTGCCGGAATAGGATATTATGTTCCTAAAAATGTTTATACCAATACCGATTTATCGCGTTTCATGGAAACCAGTGATGAATGGATACAAGAACGGACCGGAATTAAAGAACGTCGCTTTGCCGATCGACTGGAAGAAACAACCACAACTATGGGGGTTGAAGCTGCCAAAATTGCTATCGAACGGGCTGGTATTACTGCGCAAGATGTTGATTTTATCATTTTTGCGACGCTTAGTCCCGACTATTATTTCCCAGGATGTGGTGTTTTGCTCCAACGCGAAATGAAAATGAAGGAGGTTGGAGCACTAGATATTCGCAATCAATGCTCTGGATTTGTGTACGCTTTATCTGTTGCCGATCAGTTCATTAAAACGGGTATGTATAAGAATATATTGGTGGTGGGGAGTGAGAAACATTCGTTTGCAATGGACTTTGAAACTCGTAGCCGCAACGTGTCTGTAATATTTGGTGATGGTGCGGGTGCTGTAGTATTACAGCCAACGCAAAAGGAAGGTCAGGGGATTTTGAGCACACACTTGCATAGCGATGGGGCAGATGCAGAATTACTGGCGATGTTTTATCCTGGAGCAAGCGCAAATAAATGGTTAAAAGATAAACCCGGATACCCTGATCAGGAGCTAGGCGGGTTATTTATGACGACCGAGCAGCTGGAAGGTGGCGCAGCATTGCCTTTTATGGATGGTCCTGCGGTATTTAAAAAAGCAGTAGTAAAGTTTCCTGAAGTAATTAATGAGGCGCTAAAGGCTAATGATTTAACTGCTGCTGATATTGATTTGCTAGTGCCACATCAGGCCAATCTACGAATCAGCCAGTACGTGCAACAATTGTTGGGGCTGCCAGACGATAGAGTGTTTAACAACATACAGAAATATGGCAATACTACTGCCGCCTCGGTGCCCATAGCGCTTTGTGAGGCCTGGGAATCGGGTAAAATTAAAGATGGTGACCTGGTGTGTCTGGCCGCCTTTGGCTCTGGCTTTACCTGGGCAAGTGCTTTGCTCAGGTGGTAATGTAGAGACTTCGTCCTTGTAATATTAATATTAAGTGTTAAATTTGCAAGGATGATACCTCGGAAAATTAAAGAAAATATTGCTGAATTATTAGGCGAATTCCCAGCTGTTGCAGTTTTGGGGCCTCGTCAGGTTGGCAAAACAACCTTAGCAGAAGAAATAGCTTACTTAATAAATCCAGATCATATTTATTTGGATTTGGAAAGTCCAACTGATCATGCTAAGTTAAATGAACCCGAGGCTTACTTTGAATTACATAAGGGGAAACTTATTATTTTAGATGAGATTCAACGTGTGCCAGAACTCTTTGCTATTCTACGCGGTGTTATTGATAAAAGAAGAAAGGAAGGCTATAGGACTGGCCAGTTTCTTATTCTAGGTTCAGCTTCCCTTGATCTGTTAAAGCAATCTTCTGAGACCTTGGCTGGGCGGATTGCATATATTGAATTACCCGTTTTGACTGTGTCTGAGATTGAACATGAAAGGCCAAATCAACAGGACAAACTTTGGTTAAGAGGGGGCTTCCCGGATAGCTTTTTGGCTAAAACCGATGATGCGAGCTTAAGATGGAGATTGAACTTTATTAATACTTATTTGGAAAGAGATGTTCCTCAGTTTGGTCCACGTATTCCGGCTACAACTTTAAGAAGAATGTGGACGATGCTGGCACATCAGCAAGGTAGCCAAGTCAATGTTGTACAGCTTGGTGCAAATCTTGATATTACTTCACCAACTACAAAAAGATACTTGGATCTACTAGAAGATCTGTTGTTGATCCGGACCCTTAGGCCTTGGTCTGGCAACCTTGGGAAAAGGTTAGTTAAATCTCCAAAAGTCTACATACGGGACAGTGGTCTTGTACATGCATTACTTAACTTAAAAACGCTTGATGATGTACTTAGTCATCCCATTGTTGGAGCTAGCTGGGAAGGTTTTGTGCTGGAAAATTTGTTGTCATGCCTGCCAGTAGGTGTAACACCTTGGTTTTATCGTACTTCAGCAGGAGCAGAGATTGATCTTGTTATAGAACAATCACCGACAAAAATATATGCCATTGAGATAAAACGTTCAATGACGCCGACCGTATCCAAAGGGTTTTATCATGGTTGCGAAGACATCGGAGCCACTAAACGTTTTATTGTCTATCCAGGAAGAGAGCATTTTCCTACTTCAAAGGATGCCACAGTAATATCCTTAACAGGGATAATGAAGATTATTTGCGAATTGACTTAATTGACCTCCGATACATTTGCTAATGATTTCAGTCAGCTTCCCTTAGCTGATCGTGTCATTTGCTCAAAGGCATCCCACATTTCGTTAGGAATAGCCTCCAAGCCATTAAACTGACCCGCTCCTTGCAACCATTCACCACCGTCAATGGTGATCACCTCGCCATTGATATAGCCAGAGAAATCGCTAACCAGAAATGCGGCCAGATTGGCTAATTCCTGATGCTCGCCAACACGTTTTAATGGAACCCGGTTTTTAAAGTCGAATTTTTCAGCAAGATCGCCTGGCAACAATCGCTCCCAAGCCCCTTTCGTGGGAAATGGACCTGGCGCAATGGCATTGGTGCGGATACCATATTTTCCCCATTCAACCGCTAAAGAGCGGGTCATGGCCAGTACACCACCTTTTGCACAAGCCGAAGGCACCACATAAGCTGATCCGGTAAAAGCATAAGTGGTTACTATATTTAAAATACTAGCTGATTGTTTTTCCTTGATCCAGTGTTTACCAAACGCCAGCGTACAGTTTACAGAACCTTTTAATACGATATCGATAATGCTGGAAAAGGCATTGGCCGATAAACGCTCAGTAGGAGAGATGAAGTTCCCCGCAGCATTGTTTAGTAGGCTGTCAACCTTGCCAAAAGCTTTGATGCTTTCGGCAAGTACATGCTCTACCTGTTCATATTCCCTTACGTCGCAGGCCAGGGCAAGAACCTTTCCGCCTGTTTCCTGCTCCATCTCCTGTGCTGTTTTTTGCAGTACACCGAGTTTGCGACTGGTAATAACCAGGTTGGCTCCTAGTTTAAGGAAGTAAGTTCCCATAGCCTTTCCAAGGCCTGTACCGCCGCCTGTAATCACAATTGTTTTACCTTTTAGGGCATCATCTCTTAACATAGGTTCGTTAAACATGGCTTACTTTTTTTGCAGGTTATCAATAATTGTTTTTAATATACTTCTGGTACTGGGTGCCCACCATTGTTTCAACATAACGGCAAGGGCTTCACTTTGATCGGCACTGGTGCTGGTAATCAGGTCTTTTCTGATGCTGAGCTTACTTTGTTCCCAGGTGTTGCGTTCCATACCCATGTACTTCCTAACTTTTCGCTCTGCAGCGGTAATTATACTTGCTGGGTTTACCAGCTCGTCTACCAAGCCAATTTGCAATGCTTCCTCAGGACTAAATAGTTTTCCTTCTAGCAGGCTGCGTGATGCATTTGCGGTTCCTATCCAGAAAGCATACAGGTTAAATATGCTGTTGGGTACAATAATGCCAACTGGGACTTCATTTAAACCAATGATATATTTACCCTCCGCCATTACTCTGTAATCGCAAGCTAATGCAATTACGCAGCCTCCAGCAGGACTATGGCCATTTATGGCTGCCACCAAAGGCTTTTTAAATGCCGTAATGTTGGCTACAAAATTCAGAAATAGGTGCCAAAAGGATTCTGCTTCGGCTTCATTATAATTGTACAATTCGATAAGGTCCAGCCCGGCCGAAAAGAAAGGTTCTTTTCCCGCGATAATCACTCCGCCTATGTTCGGGTCTGTCGAAATATTATTCAGTATATCATTTAACTCTGTAATCATTTCCCTGTTTAGGGCGTTTGATTTGCCCCTGTCTAAGGTAATCAGGCTTAAATGGTCTTTAATGGTAACTTTAATCGTATTCATAGTAGGTGTTTATTTTACTTCATAAGTGTATACCGCTCTAGCCAGGTGGCCCATCATATCTATACCTTCCACAACTACCCTATAAGTGCCGGCTTCATCCGTATTGAAAAAGTTAAATGGGCCTTTGCCGGCAGTATCGGTTACAATGTGCGGGTGCCAGTATACTGTACTGCGCAGATCAAGCCTGTTGTCTGGTGTTGCAGGGTCGTATTTAGGGGAGTAAAACTCTCTGGCGATGTGATATCCTTTAGGCGAGTAGGTGATGATGCCCGGTGCAAAAATGTTACCTGTGGAGCCGCCGCCTCTTTTGGTTGTGATGATCAGGACTCCGCCACCGCCTTGTGAGCCATAGATGGCCGTGTTTCCGATAGATTTTAACACCTCAACGGTTTCTACATCAGAAGGCTGGATGTTATCCAGAAATTCGGAATCTACATTCATTCCATCTAAAACGATTTGCATTGGTCGTTTTCCCGAGGACATGTTTCTCATCAGATAGGGTACGCTACCTTCAAATATTAGACCAGCCACACGACCCTGTAAACATTGCACAAGGGTAACACAGTTCTGCAGCATATCTGCAGTCACCACATAGTCGGCGCGACCACCACCATTTAGGTTGGATGAATTCTGAGCTGGATTCTTTTTCTCTACAATATTTACTTCGCTTAGTACAATCGTTCGTTCCAGCAAACCACGCTTGGTTAGTTCATCAAAGTAGTTGTTGCTACGTTTAAGGTAGCCTGATAAAGCTTCGTTTACGTTTACCTCCAAATCTCCAGTGCTTTTGTTTTTGGTTACAATTTGGCCAGGTACAACGTCTAGTTTAATATCTACACTCTTTTTATTTTTTGCAGTTCTGCCTTGTACAATGAATTTGGTGCTGTCGGTAAAAATGAGGTTGTCGAAATTAAAGCGACCCTGGGCATCAGTTAAAGTGTCAATGGCAAAAAATCCGCCCGAAGAGGAGAATAGAGAAACCTTGCTATTTGGAAGTGGTTTGCCGCCATAGCTGGTAATGGTTCCACTAATGCCAATAGATTTTTCTGGTTTAAAAGTGTCGGGAGGTGGAATATTACTAATGATGTTTTTCCATAATATCCTGCGCCAACCCTGTGTAAGCATTAAGTTGTCGAGATCTAGCAGGGTTTTATTATCCTGATTAAGGAAATAATAGTTCGGATCTTCAACATAACCACTAAGGTCTGATGTAAGTAACATCGTTGTGAAAATGTTGGTTTCATTTTCTGGATCAGGTTTTACCGCTGCAGTATTGGTTACAGCCACAGAAAAGCTGCCACGCACAGGTTTACCATTAAAGCTGGTAAGCAGGTTTAGGTCTACCTTTTCTCTTTTCGTATAACTTGGCTTTAAATTTTCTATAGTTGTATTGATGCGATCTTCGGTATTGTTTACAAAAGCAAGTCGCTCGCCAACGGGGGTATTGGCTCCATTGAATAAAGTAAACTGTACAATTCCCGAAGGAAGTTCCTTTTTAGGGATAGTAGCAGTGATAATTTGTTTTTGTGAAGGAGCTCGGGTTACAAAGTATACGTTTCCGCTGTTCTGTGCTACGATTTTTAATTCGTTAGTGCCTATCAGATCTTCGCTCATCATTATTTTAACGATAATCTTATCCGGGGTACTATTATTTAAAGATAAAACATAGCCGCTCGTTTGGACCTTTGGTAAAGCAAGGCTTTGCTCCGAGCCATCCTTATATTTCACCTTTGCAGTGTATGTTTTACCCGGTTGTGGGTTAATGACAAAGCAACCCATCCCCAGGTGTTGAGTTTCAAATCGATTGACTTCAGTACCCTCGCTATCTACAATAATGCCAGTCACATCCTCGCCTTTTCCTGCCGCGTTTACTGCTTTTATGGCAACCTTATTTGGTAGCGACTGAACTAGGTTACCACCCTCCGGGAAAAACTGTACATCGATATTATTGGATGTCGCAGTTATTGGAATGTTTTTTACTATTTTTTGGTTGTTAGACAGGTTGATGGTGGCAACGATTTTACCTGATTTATATAATGCTGGTTGGGTGTTGGAGAAGTTGATACTAACTTCGCCATCGTTATTGGTGGTGGCTTTGCCTTTTGTTATGTTGCGGGCATTAAGCTGTATTTCGTAGGTAACCTCGTTGTTGATATAAGGTTGGCCATTTTTGTCTGTAAACCTAATCTTCGCATTTACTTTTTCGGTTGTATTTTCTTTAGTAAAGCTATAGTTAGTGTTGGTGAAAACCTTGTTGGCCCAGGAGTTTCCTATTTTTATGGTCTTGTCAAAATAATATTCAGGCCCTGCGTTCCTCATCCATTGTGTGTAAGCCCTTATGCGATAATTGCCTTCGCTTAAGGTATCTGGAAGTTTAAAGTCTCCCCAGGTTATTCCGCCATTCATAGGTAGTTTTAACTGGGTTTTTACTTTATCTTTTTCATCGATCAGCTCAACAAATAAAGCTTTACTGATGTTGCTTGGTTCGGAGGTTAGAGTGTTTACAACATACGCTTTTAGCCAGATGTCATCGCCGATGGCGTAATAAGGTTTGTCGAGGTGTAAGTGCACTTTTTCCTGTGCGTACTTTTTATTATATTCCTGCAAGCGCTTAATCAAATCAGAAAATGGATCGTCAGCTAATTTGTAAACGAATGAAAAACAGATTCCAAGTACTAATAAAGCAGGAATAACGAATTTAAATTTCATATTGTGAGCATAAATAACAAAGCCTCAATATACAAATATTGAGGCTAATTATTATAGCATTAAAATTAAGGTTGTTCCCGTTAAAACTTATTCTTCCACATCATGCTTTCAACTGGTTTGGTTGTTTTATTATTGTATTTAGCATTTTCTTTTGCATTGTACATGGTTTCGATATCACCTTCTACAACAAAGTAAATCAGCTGACCTATTGGCATGCCTGCGTATATGCGGACAGGCTGTGCACAGGAGATTTCAAGTGTCCAGGTATTGCAAAAGCCAACATCGCCTTTTCCGGCAGTAGCATGGATGTCAATACCCAATCTTCCGGTACTCGATTTGCCTTCCAAAAAGGGAATGTGAGCATGAGTTTCGGTATACTCTAAGGTTACGCCAAGGTATAAAGTGCCTGGGTGCAGCACATAACCATCCTTAGGAATTTCAAAGTGTTCAATTTTATTGTGTGTTTTTGCATCAAGTATCCTGTCTGTATAGGTAGCTAGGTATTTACCTAAATGTACATCGTAGGAGTTTGTTCCAAGGCTTTCGGGTTTAAAAGGCTCAATGATAATTGTGCCCTTCTCTATTTCTTCGAGAATTCGTTTGTCAGACAGGATCATTTTATATAGTATTTGGACGAAATTATGATTAATTTAAGATACTTTTGCAAAGTTGTCTAAAATAGAGATGCCTGTAGTTTTTAACAAAAATATTGACGAGGATACCATACTGGCGGTCTGGAAAATCGAGGAAACCGAAGAACAGCTGATCTCGGGTTTACAATTGAAGCAGCATGAACTCGATTTCATTTCTTCCTTAAATAATGGCAAGCGCCTACTGCACTGGTTAAGTACCCGCGTGTTGCTGAGGACGATGCTGAATACCGATGAATATATTGATTGCCAAATGGACGATCATGGTAAGCCTTATCTTCCAGACTTTGATTATCACATTTCATTAAGCCATTCTTATGATTATGCTTCGGTAATTATCGGTAAAACGAAGAAAGTGGGCGTAGATATCGAGCTCATCAAGCATAAAATAAAAAGCATTAAACATAAATTTCTTTCGGATGTTGAGCTGGCGCAGAAATATGTTGGTGATAATATTGATGGACTATATGTTTGTTGGTGTGCCAAGGAGGCTATTTATAAATGGAATGGTAGGAAAGGATTGGAGTTTAAGCAAGACATCCACATTAAGCCGTTTAAATTGAAAAATGAAGGACAGTTGAATGCATTGGTTGATCTGCCTGATGGTACTCAAGAACTTACCGTTCATTATTTTAAGACTACGGATGGTTATATGCTGGGCTACGTGGTAGCTTAATTTTTGCAAAATGAATAAGAAAGTTGAATTTATAGATTGGGGCCTTACAGATTATCAGGAGGCATGGCGTAAGCAGGAAGAAATTTTTGACCAGACTGTAGCGTTAAAAATACAGAACCGGACCAATAATACGCAACTTAAAACACCTAACTATCTTATTTTTTGTGAGCATCCACATGTGTATACGCTTGGTAAAAGTGGTAAGCCGGAAAATCTGTTACTAGATGATGCGGCATTATTAGCTAAGGGTGCTACTTACCATAAAATAAACAGGGGGGGCGATATCACTTATCATGGCCCCGGGCAACTTGTCGGTTACCCAATATTAGATCTTGATAATTTCTTTACAGATATACATTTATACTTGAGGACACTGGAGGAGGCTGTTATTTATACCTTGGCCGATTTTGGTATTATAGGAGGCCGTTATCCAGGCTTTACTGGTGTGTGGATCGATGCCGACAATGAACGTGCTCGCAAGATTTGTGCAATGGGTGTTCGTTGTAGTCGATGGGTAACCATGCATGGCTTTGCATTTAATGTAAATACTGATCTGGATTACTTTAAAAACATAGTTCCTTGTGGGATAGATGATAAGGATGTAACCTCCATGCAGCGGGAGTTGGATTATGTAATTGATATGGAAGATGTTAAGGAGCGGTTGAAGTATCACATCTCTACATTGTTTAATATGGAACTTTTCTAAACATTCTCGAAAAAAGGTGATAGCATAGGCTTGGTTTTTTATAACAAATGTTATATTTACATTAAAACCCTAAAACTATTAACTATGGATTACAACTCAGAGTACTCAGCCGCCGGAGCTGGCATTGGCGCCGGAATGGTTATTTTTTGGCTTGCTGTTATGGTGCTGGTCTATGCATCACTATGGAAAGTTTTTGTTAAAGCAGGAAAACCCGGTTGGGCAGCAATTATCCCTATCTATAACCTAATAGTTATGATAGAAATTGTAGGTAAACCTACGATTTGGGTATTGTGGATGCTTATACCTTGTGTAAATATTGTTTTTGGTATATGGCTTACCAATTTACTAAGCAAAAGTTTTGGTAAGACAGAAGGTTACACAGTAGGTTTATTGTTGTTGCCAATTGTATTTTATCCGATGTTAGGCTTTGGCGATGCTAAATACCTAGGCCCTTCAGCTGCGGAAGCACAAAATGGATTTAATAATTTTGGTGGAAATAATCCTTTTGGTTCGACTGATCCATTTAATCAACCTCCAAAAACTCCAAACGCTTAATTGTTAGTTTTAAACATATATCTATTATCCGCCTGGTCTTTTCTACTAGATCAGGCGGATAATTTTTTTCTACCCTGCCCATTTAAGGCTTTAACAAGGGTTGATTGTCCGGGCTGCGGGTTTCAACGCTCATTTGTGGCCTTGCTAAGAGGTGATTTGCATGAGAGTTTCCATTTGTACCCAGCAACAATTCCCTTACTACTCACCTTTATCGTGGCTGTGCCGGTCAACTATTTCTCAAAAAAAGACCATGCCATATTGATTAAAACTATGTACTTAATTACTGGCGCCATTGTACTAGTTAGTTACCTGTTTAAGATGTGTTAGGATTGTACTTTTCTTTTGCTATTGTTTTGCTCAAGCAATAGAAAAGCAGGTTTAAAGCAAAAATCAAAGCAATTTGATAGCAATACCAGTCTACTGTTTAGCTACGGCTAATTCTGATCTCTTCTTTTTTCGTATATACCTCATATATGCCTTTTTAAAACGAAAAATATGCTAATGAAATTCTCTGTAATAATTCTTTCAATAGTTGTAATATTGGGCTGCGAAAAAAACAGTGTAAATAACATGACGGAACATAAAATATCCTATCTGGCGCTTGGTGATTCTTATACCATTGGTGAATCCGTAGCTATGGAAAGCAATTTCCCTTATCAGTTGGCCGCTAAACTAAATGAGGAGGGACTGGACGTTGGCCAGCCGCACATTATTGCTACAACCGGTTGGACAACCAGCGAACTTCAGACAGCCATAAAAGAAGCAGCATTAAAACAGAAGTTTGGTCTGGTTACTTTGTTGATTGGGGTGAATAATCAATACCGGGGCGAATCCCTAGTTACCTATCGTAGGGAATTTAAAGAATTATTGCAAACGGCTATCGATTTTGTAGATGGCAATAAAGCCCATGTATTTGTAGTTTCCATACCCGATTGGGGTGTTACGCCTTATGGATTAAACAGCGATCGGGATCAGCAGGCTATTGCTTCTGAGATAGATGCCTTTAATGCGATCAATAAGGAAGAAACGCTGGCTATGGGTGTTAGTTATACCGATATTACTGTAGCTTCGAGAAAAGCGCTTTCTGATCAAGACCTTGTGGCTACAGATGGGTTACATTATTCCGCAAAAATGCATGCCGAATGGGTAGCAAGTTTGTTGCCTGCTGTAGTTAAGATTTTGAAATAATTATAAAGCAATAGCCGTTTGATGGTTATAGTCTTTAATCACTGTTTTTAAAAACTCCATTTCATTCATGCCCTCGGGGATAATTAGGGAAAGTAGGGTGGCTACTTTTGCCGACATAGTGTAAATCAGCTCGGTATTGTGAGTTTTATAATAAGTGGCAATCACTTCATGTATCAGCTCCACATCTCGATCAGTAAGCAGACTTACATTGTTAAAAATAGGAACATAATCTTCTTCAACGGGATGGAAGGCAATGTGGCTAATATCCGTATGAGGAACAGTTTTGATGACCGTTGTCCCGGCAACGATATCTCCAATTCGTTGTTTATTTTTTGATACTGCAATACATATTAATCCACCCACCTGTCCTGTAAAAGCAAAATCAACCAGACGAAATAACCAGCGGATAAAATATTGCCCTATGCTGGCCTGACTACCATCCAGGCTAATCACTTTTATTTTCATTAAACGTTTGCCTACGCACTGGCCGTTCATAAAGATTTCACAAATCAGGTTGTAGAACACATAGCTTGCACCATAAAGGATAGCCAAGCCGATGATAAGGTATGGTGTGCTTTCCATTCCTACCGAAAGGCCGAAAATTAACGTCAACAGTATAAAAATTACATATAATCCTAAGAATATGCCCAAGTCGATTAGCCTTGCCGCTATGCGCTCGCCCAGACCTGCAACTGGATAATCTATGTCTACATGCTGACTGGTGTTTACCTTTATTGTTTCCATACTTAATTCAAATATAATATTCAAGATCATATTTATCGTAAAGAATATCAGGTGCTACTGTCCGCAGCACCTGATATTCCGCTTTACGCTATTCCCAGAACTTTACCTAAAGTCGGGGGGGTTACAAATTCATTGTTTGCAATAGCCTTATCACGGATCTTGCGAGCCGCTTTTATGGCATCCTCTTCGCATGGTGCCATCAGATAAATACAAATTCTATCTCCTTCAAAAAAGTAATGTTCCTTGATGGCCAGTTCAGATCTATGGAGGTCATTGGCCAGTGAAATCACGTATACATCAGAATTTGTCTCTAGTTGGATAAAATAACAGTCCCTGGTGATATCGGTGTAAAAACCGGGATTGAGGCGACATTCCAGAATCTGAGCATCGCTAAATGTTCTAAACCTGTTGAAATAGGCTTTAGCTGCAAATGCATCATCAAAAACTACATGAACAGGGATGTCTGTTTCTGCATTTGGCTCCAGAATAAAATAAAGGCTTTCATTGTTTTCGTCGTCGTTGAGTTCCATATTATTGTTTGTTAAACAGTTAATAATAGGAGTCTGTGGACGGGATTTAGCAGGAGGCTTAGCGATCTGTTTTAACCACGGATTAGGGTTAAAACGAAGGTGCAACTATAGCAAGCTCTAAATACCGCCCTGGCAGGTTTCTCACGACCTTGAACACGGGTTTACAATAGAGCCCATAACACTATAGCGCACCTTCAAAAGTACAACAATATTTGTTATGGGCATTAATCTATTGTCCCTGTTCTGTACTTGTGAGAATTTGCCAGAAGAGACTCTTTAAATTAATACCTCATTTAAGAAGTAATTGATATGTTGTTTATATTATTTAGTTCATTGGCGCGATATTTTGGTTTATATACAGGGTTATAACCTCTATTCAAAGATCATTAGAAAACTTTAAATAACAAAATTATCTCAATAATTAACTATAGGTTTAGTTTAATGAAATTTTGTACGGAAATCCAATATTTTGGAGAATGTAAACTGGCAGGATATAAATGCTTAACTCAGTATTGTAGGGCATGTTCCTTAGGAAAAGTGTGGAAACTTACAAAAGTTCGTACGTGTTTGTGTGTATTTGAGGCAATCTTGTTTTTTATGTTGAATAAAAACAGTTATTTTAACGGAAAATTAAGCTTTTAATAAAATCTATGAGAGAGGCGTTGTTTGTTAAACAGAATTCTGGGAAATGGAAATCCTATGAACACTTGAAAGCAAGCAGTCCGGATGAAGTTGCCGAGCGCTTTATAGATATAACCAATGATCTGGCATACGCTAAGACTTTCTACCCGAAATCTAAAACGACAGCCTATTTAAATGGCTTAGCATCAGTGCTACATCAGTCTATTTATAAAAATAAAAAAGAAGATACCAATCGCTTTTCAACCTTCTGGAAGTTTGAACTGCCGGTCTTATTTTATACTTATCGTCGACAGCTGTTGTACGCCTTTATTTTCTTTTTGATATCGGGCGCTATCGGTGTGCTGTCCGCAAAATATGACGATGCTTTTTTAAGGTTGATCTTGGGTGATGGCTATGTAAATATGACCAATGAGAATATTGCAAAAGGTGATCCTTTTGGAGTTTATAAACGCCAGGGACCAGTTGCGATGTTCTTTTCTATTGCAACCAATAATATTTATGTTTCTATGGTTGCATTTTTAAGTGGGATTTTCCTAGGCATCGGACCTGTTTTTATGTTATTGAGAAATGGGATTATGGTAGGCGCATTTGAATATTACTTTTTCAGTAAAAGTCTGGGCGCAGAATCTGTGCTCGTCATATGGATCCATGGAACGTTGGAAATCTCAGCGATTATTATAGCTGGTGCTGCAGGCCTGGTACTTGGGCACGGTTTACTTTTTCCCAAAACTTATACTCGCTTACAAGCATTTAAAAACAGCGCAAAGGATGGGACAAAGATTGCCCTTGGTATTGTGCCAATTCTGCTTGTAGCAGCATTTTTCGAAGGTTTTATTACACGTTATACAAACATGCCTTTATGGCTAAGCATAAGTATTTTGGGAGGATCATTGCTATTTATCATCTGGTATGTGATCATCTATCCTTTACAATTAAATAAACGCAATCAAATCAGCTAGTATGCCAAACTTAGAATTAAAAAAAGCCAGAGAATTCGGAGAGATCATTAACGATACATTCTTATTTATCAGACAAAACTTTAGGCCATTATTAAAGATGTTTGCTTACTTGTGTGGTTTCTTTATCCTTACCGGAATGGTTGCTGGGATTATGCAACAGCTAGAGATGGATATAGCGCTAAATCATCTGAAACAAAGCAAGGGGAGTTGGCAGGCTACCATGGCAACGCTTTTTACCTTTAACTATCTATTGGTTGTGGTATTTTCCATTTTTAGTTCTGCTGCAATATTGGTTTCTACGCTCAGCTACATTGCTTTATACATTCAAAAAGGGAACGTTGCACCAAGTCCTGAAGAAGTTTGGGGATATTTTAAATATTATTACTTCAGGTTATTTCTCAGCAATATCATTGCTATACTTTTCATCTCGCTGGGCTTTCTCTTCTGCCTTTTACCGGGAATTTATCTATTTCCAGCCATGTCCTTGCTGGTCTCGATCATGGTATTGGAAAACACTAATTTTCAATATGCTTTTAGCCGCTCATTTAAATTACTGAAAAATCAATGGTGGGTAACTGCCGGCGCCATGTTTATCATTTGGGTAATTGCTTATGCCTGCATGAGTTTCGCGGCTATTCCTACATTGGTATTAAAAATGGGGGGAGCGTTTTTTCCAGGACTCGAGGGATGGAGCAAGATGTTTACTATAATTGGTGTCGTCCTTCAGTATTTGAGTTACGTATTCATGGTGATTCCGGTAATTGGGGTTTCGCTTTGCTATTTTAACTTGGTAGAAGTGCAGGAAAGTACAGGCTTGATGGACCGGATCAATCAATTTGGTGAAGGAAAAGACCATGCCCAAGGCTTAGAAGAATACTAAACATGTATAAAGTTCTTATCGTATTCTTATTGTTTTTTGTAACTACCAATGGTTTTTCGACAAGCTTACCGGAGGGAAAGGCTGTAAAAAATATACCCATAAAAAATGATACAAATGCGATTTCGGTCAGAAGTTTTGACTTGCAAAAAATAAAGGAATACAGTACCCAAAAAGAATTTAAGTATGATGATGTGGCCCCGCTAAATATGAGCTGGTGGGATCGTTTTTGGGCATGGTTTTGGGATTTGTTTAGTGGCGCTTTAAAGAACAATTATTCCTGGGGATTTTTAAAGTATGTAGTTATTTTTATTGTAGTGGGCCTGGTAGTTTTTGCGGTAATTAAACTGATCGGACTCGACTTGAATATCTTTGCCGGAAAATCTAAATCTATTGATGTCCCTTATAATGAGTCGCACGAGAATATTCATGAAATCAATTTTAATGAGGAGATAGAAAAGGCCGTTGCAAATGGCAATTACCGATTGGCAGTGCGCTTGTCTTACTTGCGTTCGTTAAAGTTGTTGAACGATAAAGAGTTGATCAACTGGCAGCCTGAAAAAACAAATCAGACCTATATTAACGAAATTATTGATCCCGATAGGAAACAACAATTTGCGGGGCTAACCCGACAGTTTGAATACATCTGGTATGGGGAGTTTTTTATTGATAAGGAAAGCTTCATCGCTGTTAAAGGTAGTTTTGAACGATTTAACGTGAAGGCGCTATGAAGGGATTAAAGCTATATTTAGTAGGGAGTGCGGTGGTGATGGTATTGTATTTAATTGCGCAATATTACAAGCCAAAGCCTACAGACTGGACACCAACCTATGTAAAGGAGGATAAAAACCCTTTCGGTACCTATATTTTATATCATGAGTTGGAAAGCTTGTTTCCAAAGGCTTTAATCAGTCCGTCGAATTTGCCCGTTTACAACACCTTAAAGGATAAGGGTTTTGAGCATACCAATTACCTTATTATTGCTGGAGAGGTCCAAATGGACGCATTGGATTATGAGGAATTGGTTAAATATATGGAAAGAGGTAATAATGTATTTATTGCGGCTTATCAATTAAGCGACTTTTTACGTGATACCCTTAATTTGAGGATGAACTCTGTAGCGAGTATTAGTAATCTAAAGGGGCCCGCACTTAATTTTGTAAATCCGGCTTTAAAAGAAAAACGTCCTTATATTTTTAACAAGGGACTGGGCGATCAATATTTTAGTTTGGTAGATACGCTGAGAGCCGCTGCACTTGGCCGCAATGAAGGGGGCGAAGTTAATTTTGTAAAATACAATTATGGGAAAGGGGCGTTGTATATGTTGCCAAGTCCACAATTGCTGAGCAACTACAACTTGCTAAATCCTGCTGGTGCTAGGTACATTGCTAAAGTGCTTTCTCATCTACCGGTTGCCGAAAGGGTAATCTGGGACGAAAACAATACCAAAGGAAATGTGGACGATCAATCTGTGCTGAGGGTGCTGTTTAAGCATGATCAATTGCGCTGGGCCTATTATTTAGCCTTGACTGGACTATTGCTGTTTATCCTTTTTGAAATGAAACGCAGACAGCGCATCATCCCGGTTATAGTACCATTAAAGAATACCTCTGTCGATTTTGTAAAGGTGGTGGGCAAGGTTTATTATCAGCAGCGCGACAACCGGGATATCGTACAAAAGAAGATCAGTTATTTTTTGGAATATGTGCGAACTAACTATCGTTTAAAGACCTCAAAATTAGATCAGGAATTTATGGCCGATCTGGTGCTTAAATCGGGTGTAAACGAGGCTGTTGTTCAGCAATTGATTGAAATGATAAACAGGGTGAATAACGCTGTTATGGTTAATGATGAGCAACTCATCAACCTGAATAAATTAATAGAGAAATTTTATAAACAAGCCCAATAAATTATGGAAGTGGAAATGTTTACCCAAAGAACCGACCTTACACAGCTAAATACTGCCGTAGAGCAAATCAGACAAACGCTGGGCAGTATCATTGTTGGCCAGAAAGATACCATTGATTTTTTAATCGCCGGACTGCTTGCTGATGGGCATGTGCTTTTGGAAGGGGTGCCGGGTGTAGCCAAAACTTTAAGTGCAAAATTGGTTGCCAAAAGTATTGATGCTTCTTTTGCCCGGATTCAGTTTACGCCAGATTTGATGCCTTCTGATGTAATTGGAACTTCAGTCTTTGATCCCCGATCTGCATCTTTTGAATACCGTAAAGGCCCAATATTTGGACATATTGTATTGGTTGATGAGATTAATCGTGCTCCGGCGAAAACTCAATCTGCCCTATTTGAGGTGATGGAAGAAAGGCAGATTACCGTTGATGGGCATACTTACCTGATGGATGAGCCATTTATGGTGTTGGCTACTCAAAATCCGATTGAGCAGGAGGGGACCTATAGATTACCTGAAGCGCAACTGGATCGTTTTCTATTTAAGATTGAGGTGAAATATCCAACGCTAGAGGAAGAAACGGCTATTTTGCTAAATCAGCATCAGTACAGGTTAGATGACGCGCTGAATGCCGTTAAAGCAGTTTTAAGTATCGAACAGATCAAAGCTTGCCGAGCAATTATAAAAGGGCTGCATGTTGAGCCTAAGCTGATCGAATACGTGGCAAAAATCACCCATGAAACGCGGAATAATAAATCACTTTATTTGGGTGCCTCACCTCGTGCCTCGCTGGCCATGGTGAATGGAGCTAAGGCATTTGCCGCTATGCAGGGGCGTGATTTTGTAACGCCCGAAGATATCATTAAAGTCGCGCCACCGGTATTGTCGCACAGAATTATGCTGAGTCCTGATCGGGAAATGGAAGGTTTAACACCCAATGATATTGTAGCTCAGATTCTACAAAAAATAGAAGTACCTAGATAAAACATAAGGATATTGAAACGCTTTTTTAGAAAATACTACACAGACCTTTTTCTGGGCAAAAGAATTTTTGCCGGTATAGGTCTATGCGTAAGTTTGTTCCTGTTTTCCTTTTTTCTGCCTTGGCTTGGGGATTTGCCATATGTCGCTTTGGGCGTGTTGTTTTTGTTGGTGGTAATTGATTTGTTGCTGTTGTACCAAACAAAAAGTGATGTGTTTTTGCGAAGGAATGTCCCAGAAAGGTTAAGTAATGGAGATGACAATGAGCTTCAGATCTATATAGAAAACTTTTATTCCTTCGGCATCCACATCGGTATTATTGATGAAATCCCTTTTCAGTTTCAAAAAAGAGACCTTTGGTTTAAAAGCAACCTGAAATCGGGAGAGCGGAAAACGATTGCCTATTTATTAAGGCCAACTAAAAGAGGTGAATATGTTTTCGGACAGATCCGTTTATATGTACAATCGCCTTTAAGGTTAGTCACTCGGAGGTTTAATTTCGGGGAAGAAGTGACTGTGCCGGTTTATCCTTCCTTTTTACAATTGCGTAAATATGAGCTGATGGCCATATCGAACAGGCTGAGTGAATTTGGAATTAAGAAGATCCGACGGGTTGGGCATAGCATGGAGTTTGATCAGGTAAAGAATTATGTGCAGGGTGATGATTACCGTACTGTAAACTGGAAAGCTACTGCCCGGAAAGGGGAGTTGATGGTAAACTCCTTTACGGATGAAAAAGCGCAACACATGTATTGCATCATTGATAAATCGAGGGCCATGAAAATGCCTTTCGAGGGATTGAGCTTATTGGATTATGCCATTAATGCCAGTTTGGTGCTTTCTAATGTGGCCTTGGTAAAACAAGATAAGGCGGGCTTAATTACCATAGCAGAGAAGACTGGAAGCATTGTGCCAGCAGATCGCAGACCTGCACAGCTGGGTAAAATAATGGAGATTTTGTACAAAGAAAAGAGCCGCTACCTGGAGCTGAACATGGAAGCTTTGTATACCAGTATTCGTGGGAGATTGAGACAACGAAGCCTGATCGTATTCTTTACGAATTTTGAAAGCATGTCGGCCTTAAACAGGCAGTTACCCTATTTAAAGCGGATGGCCAAGTATCACTTGTTACTGGTTGTGTTTTTTGAGAATACAGAACTTAAGGTCATTACCGAAAAGCCGGTACTTGATGTAGAGGGTATTTATATACAAACCATAGCCACTAAGTTTGCTTACGAGAAAAAATTAATGGTAAAGGAACTGGCCAAACATGGTATCCTGAGCATTCTTACGCCACCTGAAAAATTAACGGTAAATGTGGTGAACAGGTATTTAGCCATTAAGGCACAGCAAAAAATCTAATTTCTTGCTGCGCTTATTTTAGCATTCTGGTAAACTGATTGGGATGTTTGTTGCCAAACCTCCATCAGATGTTTCCTTATATTTTGAGTTCATATCCAATGCAGTTTCCCACATGGTATTTACCACTGCATCTAAACTAACTTTTGCTTTATCAGGGTTACTTTGTAAAGCCAGCTGACTAGCTGTTATGGCTTTTATTGCGCCCATGGTATTCCTTTCGATACATGGAATTTGAACTAAGCCACCTATAGGGTCGCAGGTTAAGCCCAAATGATGTTCCATGGCAATTTCTGCAGCCATCAATACTTGGCGCTGTGAGCCGCCTAAACACTCGGTTAAAGCTGCCGCTGCCATCGCTGATGATACACCAATCTCGGCCTGACAGCCACCCATTGCCGCAGATATTGTTGCTCCTTTTTTGAAGATGCTACCTACTTCGGAAGCACAGGCAATAAATTGGGTAATTTTTTCATCTGTATATCCATCGCAGAAAGCGATATAATATTGCAATACTGCCGGAATAACCCCAGCAGCACCATTGGTAGGCGCGGTAACTACGCGGCCAAAAGAGGCATTCTCCTCATTTACAGCCAAAGCAAAGCAGCTTACCCAATCAAGAATATAGTTAAAGCTGTTTCCGCCGTTTCTGATGGCCATGATCCAGCTGGAATAATCGTTGTATACGCTGCTGCCAATTAATCTTTTATTTAAGGCTGCGGCCCTTCTACCAACATTTAGTCCACCGGGTAAAAAACCAGAAGTGTGACATCCACGGTAGGTGCAGTCTTTCATCACATTGAAATGCTGCATGATGCCTTTTCTGGTTTCAGCTTCGGTACGCCATGAAAGTTCATTCTCCATCACGATTTCTGAAACTTTAAGACCGGTAGATAAGCACCAGTGCAATAATTCGCTGGCTTTCTCGACAGGGAAAGGCAAGTCAACCTGCTCTTTCTCGTTTCCGTTTTCGCCTTCTTTTACCACAAAGCCGCCACCTATTGAATAATAAGTCTCGGAAAAGGCTTTTCCGGTATTTAAGAAAGCCTGAAAAGTAACTGCATTGGGGTGAAATGGCAGACTTTCGAAGAAAAGGAAAACCATGTCGTCATTGTAATTGAACGAGATGAGTTGCTCACTTGAAAGAGATAGTAACTGTTCATCTTTAATCGAAGCAATGGTACTGTCGATGGCATTTACATCAAAAGTAACTGGATCAGCACCGGTTAGTCCCAACAATATGGCCACATCTGTTCCGTGTCCCTTGCCCGTTTTGGCCAAAGAACCATAAAGTAAAACCTTTATTTGCTCTACTTGCGCCAATAAGCCCTTCTGTTTTAGCGAAGCTGTAAATTGCTGCGCTGCTCTCCATGGGCCCAAAGTGTGTGAGCTTGATGGGCCAATACCTATCTTAAAAATGTCGAATACCGAGATCTGTTCCCTTTGCATAATGCAAAGCTACTATAGTTTGATGAGATTATTAATACGTTACAAGAATGATACTGCCTAAAAATCGAATGCAATGATGTTTTTGTCCTGCAGCATCCGATCTACAAATGTTTTATGGTTCTTCGGACTGCCAATTGCAATCCAGGTTCCGCTGATGATGCCATTGGCCAATTCTTGCTTGCCGCGGGTAAGTTTTAGCTTAGAGGTTTTAATGTCTTGCTCGTATTTTTCAAGGCTTTCGCCCTCATATCGTTTTACAATCCTGTACACCCTTTTGGTAAAGCGACGTTCGGCCATCTCCTCCAAAAAAGGGAAAATCAATAAGGCTAGTAGTACAACGAGGGTTACGCCAATTGCTTGTTCAAAGTAGCCTGAACCAATGGCCATGCCTATGGCGGCAACTATCCAGATTACGCAGGCGGTAGTTAAGCCCTTTACCTGGTTGTCTTCTTTAAAGATAACCCCGGCACCCAGAAAACCAATCCCAGTAACAATGTTGGAAGCGATACGATCGTGACTGCTTAGTCCGATTTTAATAGAAAGGATAGTAAATAGGGTAGAACCCAGGCCAATCATGATCATGGTTTTTAAACCAGCTTGCTTACTTCTAAACTCCCTTTCTGCACCAATAAGGCCACAAAGCAAAGTAGCCATTAAAAACTTGTTTACCTCTGATTGGGTCAGGAAATGATTGCTTTCAAGAATATTCTCCATATCTGTTTGTATGACCTAATATACCAAAGATTCTCTATAAGCAGTAACTTATGCAGGTTCTTTGTTGGTATGGTTTAGTAGAAATCGTAACACCTCAGTCCGTTAAACTTATTGTAGCCTGAGCTGTTAGGGAAATACTTTTCGTAACCAATACTAGCTTCGGTGGTGCCGCTGGTATTGGTATAATTAATTTTCGAGGTTGTAGCATCATGACTTAAGCCTAATCTTAGCTTTTCGCCATTTCTGTTCCCTTTAAATAAATCGAATATTAGTGAAACTACTACTGCATCAGGGCCACCTTGTCCGCCAGTTCGGTACCATAATCCGGCATTTAGTCCTTTAAATTTAAACTGCGCTCCGGCACTCATAGAGGTAGAGCTGGCTTGTTTATAGTAAACAACAGAGGGGATGAGGTAAGAGCCTTCATCCTGGTCGTAATACATGCCTGGACTTAAGGGGATCCTGTAACTTGCATTTGCGGTAATGCGCATAGGAAGTTTGGCAACTGTTCCGCTAAAAGATTCGTCGGGCTGATTGATATGATGAACTGCAACGCCTGCCATGAAATTTTGATAGATGATGTTTGTACCTGCAGCGCCATCAAAATAAAACTTGTTAGACATTTCAGGTGGCAGAGCCGAGGATACGCTGCCAGGAATATATCCGAGTCGCATATCTATCTGATCAGAAAAAACCAGTTTACTCCAATCTATTTGTCGACTGGTGAAGCCTGCTTGTATTCCAAAAGAAGCTATAAAATCGTCTCCACCCACGCTATAAGCATAGGTTGCTGCAGCATTGTTTTTAACTAAGAAGGCTGTGCCCTCGCTGCTGCGGTTAAACATCAAACCAACACCACCAGCAAATTTAGAGATATTGAGGTCGGCAGAAGCCGTGATGTAGGATAAGTCGCCACTAAGCCCCGACCATTGGTTCCGGTAAATCAGGTTCATTCTGAGGTCCCCCTCAAATTGCCCGGTTAGTGAAGGGTTCAGATAGATGGGGGCATTAAAAAATTGGGAATAAACATGATCCTGTGCGATGGCAGACAGGTTGATCATTGTCATTACTAACGCTATCGTATATCTTAATCTCCCGCTCATCCTTATCTGATTAAATGTATTGGTCCTGTACGTTTCGGTGCAGATTTGTCGTAGGTCATGCCTTTCCATTCTGTTCCGTTTACCATCTGGACATCAATTTTCCAGTAATAAACGCCTTGTGGCATAGGTTGTCCATTGAAGGTGCCATCCCAAGCTTCTGCAGGTCTTCCTTCGTCTAGTTTTGTGGTTTCCCAGAGTATTTGTCCCCATTTATTGAAGACGCTGAAACGCCATGAGGCAATGCCTGATCCTTTGGCACGGAACTCGCGCAATTCAGGTTGTGTATTTCCTGGTATAAATGAGTTAGGTACAAATAGGTATCCCGGAACGCCTTTAATGGTTACGTTTTTAAATGTAGTAGTAAAACAGCCCTGCTGGTTCATGACTTTTAAGGTCACTTTATAAGTTCCTGTATCCAGATAGGTATAGCTAGGGTTTTTAAGTTGTGAAGTACCTACTTTATCACCAAAGTCCCACTCCCAAATGGTAGGTGTGTTGGTGCTTTCATCTTCAAACTTGAAGGTGTAATTAGGGATGCTGATCAGGGTAGAAGGGTTAACATTGAAGGCCGCAATTGGTGGTGGTACAATGTGGATGTATTGGGTTTTGATTACTTCAATTGGGCAGCCAAGTTGATTGGTTGCTAATAATTTCACTGTGTAATATTCCTGATCTCCGCTGTAGGTATGTTCTGGTTCAAATTCTGCTGAAGAAGTACCATCTCCAAAATCCCATAAATATTTATTGTCAAGCCCACCCACTGTTTTGTTTTTGAATTTAACAACTAACCCAGGACAACCTAAAGTATTGTCTGCTTCGAAATCAGCAACTGGTTGTGCCAATACCTCAACACTTTTTGTAACTGTCATTTTAGAACAAATGTTAAAAGCAGTCATGGTAACAGGGAAAATTCCACTAGTGGTATAAGTATGGGACACGATCCCAGTAGTATAGGTGGTTTGTTTGTTTCCATCGCCAAAATCAAACTCAAACCTACTTGCTCCAATAGAATTGTTCTCGAAATTTACGGTGTGTGGTGCGCAGCCTCTGATTTCTTCTAGTCTTATGCCTAGTACAGGTGTCATGTTTTGAGGGAATACACGTATTGTCCATTTCATTGTATCCACCTCGCACTCATTTTTGGCGATCATTTTAAACGTAAACTCAGTGGTTGCGGTTACATTATAAATATGGTCTATTGGTAATTTATCTGTTCTCTCTTCAATAGCTGATCCATCACCGAAATCATAATAGTAGGTATTTGTACTTCCAGGCGAAGTATTGATAAAGGTGATTTTATAGGGAGAACATACTTCTACTTTATCTGGGGTAACCACAGCAATCGGTTTTGCTTTTACAAAAACATTTTTAGATATCGAATCAACTCCACAATCAGTAATAGCTTTTAATTTTATAACGTAAGTTGAATCTTTCCCTGTTGGGTCTGGCTGTAAAGTCATGGTTGGAGGATGGACGTCCGTTGAAAATAGTATATCTCCTGAATACCATTCAAATCGGGCCCCCGGAATTAATAATGAGGTATTGGTAAAGATTACGGGTAACGGGCCACAACCTTCTGTAGCGCTTTGATCAAATGAAGCTGGAACGGCTTGGTTGGTGCTAAATGTATGGCTAAGCGAGTCTGGAGCACAACCGCGGCTACTGGTAACTACCAGTTTAATGGTTACAGATTGACCGCTATTTTGAATGATGTAGCCAGGGAAGTTAGCCCCGGTCGATGGGATGCGTACATTATTTGCAAACCAGGTGTATGTATTATTTCTATCTGCATATGGAACAACTTGAATAGGTAAGGTGTAAGGGTAACAATCTGTGTCTGTTGAGCCCCATGTAAACTCAGCTTTAGCATTTGGGGTAACAGTTATTGTTACTGTGTTACTTATACTCTTCAGGGCGCCGCTACATTCAAGTGTACTCACTATACGCCTGTAATAAGTAGTTTCTGTTAGAATTTGAGGTTGAAAGTCAGGAGATATAACACCATTAATATCTGTCCATGTTGTTCCGTTCAGGCTAGATTGCCATTGGTACGAGAAATTACCATCTCCTCCAGTTGGTAGATCTCCGGTGATTGGCATCGGTCTAATTCCGCTGCAAATAGGTTGATTATCTCTTATTGTATTTCCTGCTATTGGAGGTTGAACAATAATTGGGAATGCGTTGCTAACTGATGTACATGTTCCACTACTTACTGTTCTTCTGAAACCGACTGTTCCAGTCGTACTTAATGTTGTGGTTAAATCTTCGCCTGTTTCACCGGGAATTACAGCCCAAGGCGCTCCATTTACTTGTATTTCCCAAACGTAATTATAGACACCTTCTTCACCCCCAATTGGGACGCTACCGTTAATAACTACCTGCTGACCGTTACAGACTACAGCGGTTGAAGTAAGGCTGTTCAGATCAATTGCTCTATTGTTACGGATGGTAACGTCTTTATCAGTTGGCCCACAAGGTGAATTACCCGTAATGGTCCACCTGAAAATATAAGTAACATTTGGAGTCAGTTTGGTAACAATAGCTTCTGAATTTACACCAGGTGTAATTATGGCATTTGCATCTCCAGATACCATAGTCCAAACACCAGTTTCTCCTGATTTAACGGGGTTTCCTTTTAAGGACACAGATGTTTCAGCACATAAGATTTGATTGGGACCCGCATCAGCTATAGTTGTAGCAGGGGCTACGGTTACTGTTGTCGGTGTTGAATACCCAATGGTACATCCTGGATTTTGTACAACAGCCCTAAACTGAGTTGTAATTGTTAGGTTATTAAATGTGTAAGTTAAGCCTGTATTAACGCCAGAAATATCTGTCCAGGCCAGGCCATCTGGTGAACTTTGCCATCCCAAAACAGAACCAGTATTCCCACTTAACGTAATTGTTCCTGTGTTGTTATTTTGACATACTAAGGGTTCCAACGTTGCAGTAGTTCCAGGTATGGTAGGCATATTTACCGTAATGGTTACTTCAGCTTCAGACTTTGCACATTCGCCTGTTCCTGCTCCTGTTATCGTCCATTTAAATACATAAACTCCACCGGCTACAAGGTCGCTAACAGCCGTTTCAAAGTCAGAAGGATTAGATATTGAAGGTATCCCAATACTTGCGGAAACAACTGACCATACTCCTGTACCCACTATAGGTTTGTTACCTTTTAAATCGTAGGTAGTCGTATTACAAATGCTTGTACTGGTTCCTGCATTAGCGTTGGTAACTTTCGGATCAACCTTAACCTCTATTGTAATTGGGGTTCCTGGACAATCTGTTGCGGAGTAAGGTGTAACAGTATAGGTAACTGTTCCTTGGGTAATTCCAGTGTTCACTAATACGTCTGTAATCGTTATCGAGTTCAATACTGTTATTAAATCCGTTCGATTAGTGTTACCTGTTATCCCACCAGTTACATTACTTGTCCATGTGAACTTGGTCGGGATATCTGAGTTTATGACAATGTTTACTGGGCTCTCTTCGCAAATGGTTTTGGTAGTAACAGGGGCAGATATTACTGGTAATGGTGTAACCGTAATTTCCATCCAATCACTTGTGCTAGCACATTTTCCTGTGCCTGTTATGCCCCATTCAAATCTGTAAGTTTCTCCCACAAGAAGACCAGTTACAGTGGTTTCAAAATCAGTAGGAGCAGTAATAATTGGAAGAGTACCTGTGTGTGTAGAAATAAGTTTCCATTCTCCAGTCCCTACATCAGGTTTGTTCCCTTTTAACGTGTAGGTATTGGATGGGCTTGTTGCACAAAGACTGGCGTCAAGGCCGGCATTCGCTTGGGTAACTTTCGGATCGACAGTAACAACTACTGTTATTGGAGCGCCAGCACATCCTCCTGGAGAATAAGGCGTAATGATATAAGTAACGGTTTGTGGGAGAAACGTAGGATTTAACAACACATCGGGGATAGTTATACTACCTGAAGTGGGACTTAAAGCCGGCGGATTTGTATGTCCTGTTACACTTGGCGATGAGGCACTGCTTGCCCATTTAAACTGAGTTGGGATATTGGAGGTTACCGTTATTCCCACAGGGTTATCTTGACAAATGGTTTTATCAAGAACTGGGTCGATTATTGGTTTTGGAGTAACCGTAACTGTAAAAGTAAAAGGAACACCCGCGCAACCATTAGCCGTCGGTGTAATGGTGTAAACTACAATCGCGTTCTGAGTCGCATTGGTATTGGTAATCGTTTGGTTAATATCTCCACTGCCACTTGGACTAAAACCAGTTGCAAATCCATCTGCGTTTGCGGCGGTCCATGCGAATGTACTTCCTGCGACACTTGAACCTAGTATAAGGTTAGCAGCAGCTGCTGTACAGATTATTTGAGTCGCATTAGTCCCTGTATTATTTGGATGAATAACGAACTCTTCTGACTTAGATACAAATTGGCAAACACCCCCTAAACCAGTATTAACCGTTAAAGTCACTGTGGCTTTTCCGGCCAGTAGATCGGCTGGACTCGGTACATAAGTAGGCGTTAGCGTATTCGCATTAAGGAACGAGCCTCCCCCTGCTGGGCTACTCCAGGTATAGCTAATGTAGTTGTTATTTGAGATTGAGCCAGTTATACTGGCATTGGTATTATAACAAATTGCTGGAGCTATAATTGAAGGACTAGGAGATTCTTTGAATGTGACTAATTGATCTGTTGTAATTGTTCCACAACTGTTTTTATGCGTTACAGAAACTTTATAAGTGATGTATTGGTTAAATTTAATGGAAGGGTATTTGGTTACATTAGTCCCATTTGTAAAGCTGTAATCTGAACCGGGTAAAGTACTGCCGTCTGCAGCTGTTACTGCCCAAGTATAGGTATCTGTGGCATCAACCTCCGTTCCTGAAAATTGAACATTTGTTGGGCCTGCTATTGTATTGTTGTAGGTGTATGTTCCAAGTCCACAATAAATCGCCGTTGCTGCTAATGTTGTTTTGGGCGTACTATCTATAATTACGACTGTTTGCGGGGGACCTGAAGTTACCGGACCGCAGCTTGCTGTATTAATTTGAAGTGTAACTTCATAAGTACCTTGTTTAAGAAAGGTAAACTCCGGCTCGGTAATGCCGTTTGTAAAAGTAACTTCTGAAGAATTGACGGGTATTCCCGACCTCTTTACTATCCAGTTATAAGTGTTGTTGGTGTTACAAATTGCATCAACAACTGATTTATCGTTGGCCTTGATAGTAAATGGAGCACAATGTGCAGTTGAATTTCCTGTAAAATCAAATGCTGGTTTCGGGGGATTCTGCACGCAAATGTTAAAAATGGCCTCACTTGGACTGCATATTCCCACATCATTTTTGGCGATTAGTTTAACTTCATGGAGGCCATTTGTAGGAAATGCATAGCTAAATGTTTCTGTTGTTGCCATTAAATTTCCATCTACGTACCATTCATAAAGCATTGTTCTAGTACAATTTGAATTGTAGCCAGCGATAGTACCATTGTTGAACGTGACGGTTCGATTTACACAAGCAACTGGTAGGGGAGGATTAATTTTGGCTATAGGTTTAACGTATATTTTTGCATAGGAAAGAGCTGAATTTGGATCAGAGGAACAAAAAGGATTTATGGTAGTAACGCTAATTAGGAAAGCATTTGTTACTTGATTCCCTCCTCCCAAATCGATAGGAGCTTTTCCACATGAAGTTTGGGTGAAATTGTGGGTCATAGCCCCATTTTTCTCAACAAGTTCGCAATGCGTATAGAAATCAGGATTTGTTCCATCTCCCCAGTTTATTCTGTATGTGGAACCTGGGTAGTTATTTAGAATACCAGAGGCACCATTAAGTGTAACAAAATAAGCAACGGGTGCTATGTTTCCAGTTGCAGGATCAATACATCCGAAGCCATCACCTGTTGATTGTATACTTACTTTTGATGAACTATTAAGTAGTAGATATGATTTATTTGATTTAATTAATACTCCAGAAATAGTCTGATTGCCATTTAATTGTGCAGTGTAATAGGAGTTAGCAAGATTAGTAACCTGAAATCCTGCTGGGCCTGGATTGTAAGTTTGGGAGCTATTGGACATCTCATTTTTTACAATCAATTGAGTAGATACAGAGGCTGCACTTTTATTTGTTAGGATAATATTTTTACCGTCACTTATAGAGCTGCCACAAAAGCCATAAGTGTCTATGCCTAATATCTGACTTGCTGAAGACGGTTCTACTGCAATATCAGGCATTGTAACGCCTTGGATTGTTATTGGAGTAGGGTATTCAATAATTGAATTATCGCCAGTAATTTTTACTCTTAGTTTGTAATTGCTTCCAGGTACAAGTGCAGGAGCCGCTGTCGGAATTATTCCATTGACAAAGTTTGTATAAAAACCAGCGTAACTACCAATTAATCGTTCATTAACAAAGTTTCCATTTTCATCTGAGAGATACAAGTTAAAAAGATTGCCCGTTCTTGGGAGACAGGATGCCGTTTGTGGAATTATAATAGGGACAGTAATGTGACTTCCATTGCCATACGGCCCCGGATCAACCGTACCTATGCTGATCTGAGAAAAAACTTCAGATATTTGGAAAAAAAAGAGAGCAACTGTAAAAAAAAGTAAATGTCTTACCATATATACGGGATGCTGTATAAATGTAAAGATATTTTTACTTTAATTCACAAGAATAAAATGAAACTAATAAAAATAGAAAAACCCACAGGAATTAACCTGCGGGTTTTCTTTAAAATCAATGAAATGGAGGCTGATTACATCATGCCACCCATGCCGCCGCCACCCATTGGAGGCATACCACCAGCAGGAGCATCTTCTGGATCATCAGCCAATACAACTTCTGTTGTTAACAACATAGCTGCAATTGAAGCTGCATTTTCCAAAGCTACACGACCAACTTTAGTTGGGTCAATAACACCAGCTGCAATTAAGTTTTCATAAACATCAGTACGTGCATTGTAACCAAAGTCACCTTTACCTTCTTTAACTTTTTGAACTACGATAGAACCTTCAATACCTGCATTTTGGCAGATTTGACGTAATGGCTCTTCGATAGCACGACGAATGATCTGGATACCAGTAGTCTCATCATCGTTAGCTCCTTTCATGCCTTCCAATGCCTCAATAGCACGGATGAAAGCAACACCACCACCAGCAACAATACCTTCTTCAACCGCTGCGCGAGTTGCATGTAATGCATCATCAACACGGTCTTTTTTCTCTTTCATCTCTACTTCAGAAGCAGCACCTACGTAAAGAACAGCAACACCGCCAGCTAATTTAGCTAAACGCTCTTGTAATTTTTCTTTATCGTAATCAGATGTAGTAGTCTCGATTTGAGCTTTGATCTGGTTAACACGAGCTTTGATATCTTCAGACTGACCAGCACCGTTGATGATAGTTGTATTGTCTTTATCAACAAGAACTTTCTCAGCAGTACCTAAGTAAGTAAGGTCAGCATTCTCTAATTTATAACCTCTTTCTTCAGAAATAACAGTACCACCAGTTAAGATAGCGATGTCTTCTAACATTGCTTTTCTTCTGTCACCAAAACCTGGAGCTTTAACAGCTACAACTTTCAGAGATCCACGGATCTTGTTAACTACCAAAGTAGCTAATGCTTCTCCATCTAAATCTTCAGCAATGATCAATAAAGGCTTACCAGTTTGAACTTGTTTCTCCAATACAGGTAATAATTCTTTCATGTTGCTGATCTTTTTGTCATAGATCAAAATGTAAGGGTTTTCTAATTCCGCTTCCATTTTATCAGCATTAGTTACAAAGTATGGAGATAAGTAACCACGGTCAAATTGCATACCTTCAACTGTTTTTACTTCAGTTTCAGTACCTTTTGCTTCTTCAACAGTAATTACACCATCTTTACCAACTTTACCCATTGCTTCTGCAATTAAAGCACCAATAACCTCATCATTGTTAGCCGAAATTGAAGCTACTTGTTTGATTTTGTTATTGTCTTCACCTACAGTTTGCGACTGAGCTTTTAAGTTTTCAACGATTGCAGTAACCGCTTTATCGATACCACGTTTCAGATCCATTGGATTTGCACCAGCAGCAACGTTTTTAATACCAGCAGTAACAATTGCCTGAGCCAATACAGTTGCAGTTGTTGTTCCATCACCTGCGATATCTGCAGTTTTAGAAGCTACTTCTTTAACCATTTGCGCACCCATATTTTCAATTGGGTCTTTCAACTCAATTTCTTTCGCAACAGTTACACCATCTTTAGTGATTGCAGGTGAACCAAATTTCTTGTCAATAATTACGTTACGTCCTTTTGGACCTAAAGTTACTTTTACTGCATTAGCCAAAGTATCAACACCTCTTTTCAGGGCGTCACGGGCTTCTACATTATATTTTACTTGTTTTGCCATTGTTTTTTAATAGTAAGTATCTAGAAAAAATACTGTGTTTATTAATTAGTTTGTTTTTCAAGAGCAAAGCCAGAACGGCCCTGCCATTAATCTAATATCTCAGTACTAAGAAAGTACTGCGTAGATATCGCTTTCACGCATGATTAAATAGTCTTTACCATCAATAGGAAGCTCTGTGCCACCGTATTTGCCATAAAGAACAACATCACCTACTTTTACAGTTGGTTTTTTACCTTCTGAATCTTCTTCAGAAACAGATACAACAGTTCCTTTAGATGGTTTTTCTTTTGCAGTGTCAGGAATATAGATTCCAGATGCCGTCTTTTCTTCTGCCGCAGCAGGTTCAACAATAACTCTGTTTGCTGTACCTGAAATGGGTTTAAGGTTTAAAGCCATAACTTGATATTAATTTATTTTTTAAGTTAAAATTTAAAATCGTATAAACTACGTGATAAAAGTATATCAGTTTTTATGCCAATGCAAATCGGATTGACAAATTTGCAAGCATTGTCAGCTAACATATTTTCCTAAAGTACTTTTGTGTCAGAGTGGCAGGACACAAAAAAGCCCGGTATTGTTTATACCAGGCTTTCTATTTAAAATAGAGTTTTTATTTTTTTGTTGTATCTCCGGTTGCAGGAACTGCAGCTGGTGCTGTTCTGCCACCAATAGGAGATGGAGTAGGTGTTTTATCTAAATGCTCTTGAATTTTAGAAGCCTCACCAGTAGAAGAACTTCCAGATTTAGCGATCGTTGTAATCGATAACGTAAGCACTACAATTAAAGTCAATAAAACCCATGTACCTTTTTCTAAAACATCACCTGTACGTTGAACACCAAACATGTTACTGCCTGATCCACCAGTAGCCAAACCACCGCCTTTAGGATTTTGTACCAAAACAAACAGCCCTAAAGCCACGCAAATAATGATTAATAAAATAATTAAAAATAGCATAATCTTATATTGTTAAATTTTCTTTTCTATAGATTGGATAAGGTCGGCAAAGTAACGTCTTTTTTCTGGAAACTTCAAACTTAATTTTTCGTACGTTTCTATTGCTTTGTCGTAAAGCATTTGCTCAATGTATATTTTAGCTAAAGTTTCTGATACCAGGTCATTATGATCCTCGGCACTCTTTTTAGCTTTATTCTCGTTGTCGATTTGTTCTGGTTTCGGTGGACTGATCTGAGGATCATTTTTAATAAAACTCTCTATGATCTCATTGCCCTTGCTGGTCGTTCTAAATCCATCCGTATTGTAGCCTTCGTCAGAATCGTCGTTAAATGGACTCTGGAGATGGAATATATGCTCCACATACTGCTGCTGCAATTCATTTGGCCGTTGGGTCGAAGCCGGTTTTTGTCCTTCAGGTGAATTTACCCTTTTCGGTGCAGCATAAGGTTGAAAGATCTGCTGGTGTTCTTTCCTTGTCTTTGCCAGCCACCATAAAAATGTATATGGCAATTGATCATCGTCATACTTGCTAATTACAATAGGCTCCTCTTCTGGTTTAGACGAGGCTGACAAAGGTGGCGAAGAAGGTCTGAAATTTGGATCTTCCTGATCTGGAATAACCGTTTCTGCAATAAAATTCTCCTGAAAAGCAAAGAAGTCTGAGGAAACAATGCTCTCCATCACCAACTCATCTTCAGGTTTTAGGCTAACCTCAGTAATTTCTTCAAACACTTCCTGCTCATCCATGCTGATCGGGTTTTCAACTGGCTCAGGAATTTCAGCAGGAACTTCATCTATTGTTGATGCTTCAAGCGGATCAGGCTGACTGGTCTGATCAAATGCAGAGCTGATAACTTCAAAATTAGCGGTATGAAGATCTTCAGGAGCATGAAGTAAAGTATGGAGTAACTGCCCATTGGCATATAAAGCAGCAGTGGCCAGATTGTTATTTTGTTCCGGTTCCTCTAGCGTAGCTTTAGCCAATAAAAGATGCAATGGTTGAAAATAAGGATAAAGCAATGCTAAATCTTTTAACACAGGAGCATCTTCCCTGCTTACCTTTTCAGGCGATGAAAGCCATACCCCCAATTGTTGTTTTATATCTAATTCCTGCTCCACGTCGCTAAGTTAATAATTGATCTCTACTTTAGCCTACCATTGTGCAAAAGCTGCGTTAAAAATATCTTCCGTCAATTGCGCTGTCACATCTTTGATCAAGCCCTGTTCCATAGACTGAATGCTCCCGACAAGTTTAAACACTTTATAGCGTTCAAATGATTTTTCAAAGCTCTGCTTAGGATTCAAGTTGTTGGTGTATTTTACATTGACGCTGATCGTCAATCTGTTCGCGCCTGCTATAGGGTTTTGATTGTCCGTAATCGCTTCAGGAGTGATGCTGTATCCAGTAATATTTCCCGAAAAAACGCCTTGAGGATCATTAGTTGTTATGCTTAAACGAGTTTGATTACGGATCCTTGTTTTCAATTCTTCCGTGAATTGCGAACTTAAGTAAGGAACTACCAATGGTGCATTATTTTCAAAAACCGCTACATTAACAGTTTTCATCTCTGCTGGAATAGACGCGCCGTTCAAGGCTATTTTACATCCACTCAACGTAAAAAACAAAATGACAAGTATACCTAGTTTTTTCATTGTTAGTTTAGGTTCAATTCTTTAATCTTTCTATATAGCGTGCGTTCCGAGATGCCCAATTCCTGTGCAGCAAATTTACGCTTGCCTTTGTGTTTTTTCAGCGCCTTCTTAATCAGGTCAGACTCTTTGTCAATCAAGGACAAGGATTCTTCAATTTCCTCCGCATCCTGCGTATAGTTGTAATCAACCGGCGAATTCTGTGAAGGATTTTTAATCGTTAAGGTGGAATCATTACTCATCGTTTGATCCACATCCTGGTAAAGTTGATTGATGTAATGTGGGTTGTCTGCCATGATATGAGCCGTATTGCCGCCGCTTTGAATAATCTCAGCAACCAGTTTTTTCAACTCCATCATGTCCTTCTTCATGTCAAAAAGAACCTTGTAAAGGATGTCACGTTCCGTAAAATCCTCCTTACCGCCACCATTAATGGCCACAGGCAAGTTGTTTGCGCTTTCATTAGGGATGTAATTTAGCAAGGCTGCAGCAGTTACATTCCTGTCCTTTTCCAACACACAGATTTGTTCGGCTATATTTTTTAGCTGCCTAACGTTTCCAGGCCAGCTGTAATTACTCAGGATTTGTATGGCTTCAGGCTCAAGCTGTATGCCCGGACTTCTATACTTATCACTAAAATCTGCAGAGAATTTCCTGAAAAGAAGATAGATGTCTTCCTTACGCTCATGCAAAGCAGGAATGCGCAAAGGCACAGTGTTTAATCTGTAATAAAGATCTTCACGGAATTTGCCCGACTTTACCCTGTTGTAAACATCAACATTTGTAGCCGCAATAATACGCACATCAGTTTTTTGCACTTTTGATGAACCTACCCGTAAATATTCGCCACTTTCTAGAATTCTAAGCAAACGCGCCTGGGTACCCAAAGGTAATTCGGCTACCTCATCTAAAAAAATGGTACCCCCATTGGCGACTTCAAAATAACCTTTACGGGCTTCATGGGCACCTGTAAAAGATCCTTTCTCATGACCAAATAATTCGGAGTCAATGGTGCCCTCAGGGATTGCACCACAGTTTACGGCAATAAATGCACCGTGTTTGCGGGTGCTCAGTTGATGAATGATATGCGAGAAAACTTCCTTACCACTACCACTTTCTCCGGTGATCAATACAGACATGTCGGTTGGTGAAACCTGTCTGGCTATATCTATCGCTCGGTTGAGTAGCGGAGAGCCCCCTATAATTCCAAAACGGTTTTTAATGTCTTGTATATCCATTTAATATTACTTAAACTACAGTTCCCAATAACGTGGCAGATGTACAACGATCAACGTGTACATTTACGTATTGACCTGCTTTCACTCCTTCACTTGCCGGGAAAACAACCATTGCATTCTGATCATTTCTTCCACAAAAATCTTTATCCGATTTTTTAGAAGTACCCTCCACCAAAATTCTAACAGTTTTTCCAACAAATTGTTGTAGTCGGAACAAAGAAGTTTGTTGTTGCTTTAATAAAATTTCAGCAAGTCTGCGTTTTTTTACCTCTTCAGGGATATCATCAGCATACTTACGTGCAGCCAATGTTCCCGGTCTTTCCGAGTAGCTGAAGGTAAAGGCGAAATCATAACCTACGTAATCCATGATGCTCAACGTTTCCTGATGCTCTTCTTCGGTCTCCGTACAGAAACCAGCAATGATATCAGATGAAATTGCGCAACCAGGTATAATCCGTCTAATGGCATCAACTCTATTGATGTACCATTCGCGTGTATAAGTCCTGTTCATCAGTTCCAGAACCCTGGTACTGCCCGATTGAACAGGTAAGTGGATATAATTACAAATATTGTCGTATTTCGCTATGGCATATAAAACTTCGTCAGTTATGTCTTTCGGGTGCGAAGTCGAAAATCTAATCCTCAAATCAGGACTGATTAGTGCTACTTTTTCAAGCAACTGGGCGAAGTTAACTTCTGTTTCCGCAGTCTCTTCCGCATCAGCGCCTTTCCATTTATAGGAATCCACATTTTGTCCCAATAGCGTTACCTCTTTATAACCTCTATCAAAAAGGTCTTGGGCTTCGGCTAATATAGAATATGGGTCACGACTTCTTTCGCGGCCACGGGTAAAAGGAACTACACAAAAAGAACACATATTGTCGCAACCACGCATAATAGAAATAAAAGCAGTAATGCCATTTCCATTTAAGCGAACAGGACTGATGTCTGCATAAGTTTCCTCACGAGATAACAATACATTAATGGCTTTATGGCCACTTTCTACTTCGCTTAACAATTGCGGAAGCTCACGATAAGCATCTGGACCCACTACAACGTCAACCAATTTTTCCTCTTCCAGAAACTTTGATTTTAAACGTTCAGCCATACAGCCCAATACCCCAACGATTAATTTAGGATTTCTACGCTTCTCCGCACCAAATTGTGATAACCTGTTGCGTACTCTTTGTTCTGCATTTTCACGGATCGAGCAGGTATTGATGAATACCACATCTGCTTCTTTATAGTCGCCGGTAGTTTCGAAACCCTGATCCAGTAAAATAGAAGCTACAATCTCGCTATCGGCGAAATTCATCTGGCAACCATAGCTTTCAATATACAACTTTCGTCCATTACGCACTAAAGGTGCATCAATAACCAAAGCCTCTCCCTGGCGCTCTTCATCGTGTGTTTTATCTGTAAGTTGTAAATCAATCATTGGTTAACATTATTATGGGCTTCAAAAATACGGAATTTAATTTACAAATGACAGATTGGCAGAGACGGAATAATAATAACTAAGTTTCCTTTTATATATTGTGGCGCTGAAATTGTTAGTGCTACTCATATGCAAAACGTTGTTATCAAAAGTAGATCAGGGAAATACAAAAAGAGAATATGGATAATTTCCATATTAATTGTGTTGATTGTAGTTGTAACCGGAATAATGTTGCTAATGGCGAGGTGGAAGCCCCTGCTTTCTCAAAAGCTAAAGGATGGGGTGTATAACCGCTCCTTTAATCTTTATAAGCTGGATTTTAAAGATATTAGCATTAATCTGCTAACAGGAAGTATCGAATTACAGGACGTGTCGTTAGTTCCAGACACTAGTGTTTATAATCAGTTTAGAAAGTTAAGGGTTGCTCCAGCCAATATCTTCGAGGTAAAACTTGAGCGATTGCAATTGAATAGAGTGGCCTTGTTAACTGCTTATTTTAAAAGAGAAGTAGAGATAAAATCGATTGTTTTAGAGAACCCGTCGATTAATGTGACTCACTATAAGGTAGAAAAACTCCCGGAAGAACTTGAAAAGGAGGATCAGACTTTGTATGACCTGATCTCCAATAGAGTTAAATCGATTGATGTTAAGCGAATTAAAATTATTGATGCAGATTTCGACTATATCAATGGGGATAATTTTAAAAAAATACATTCCGTAAAACACCTGAGCATTAATGTCAATGATTTTCTGCTGGATTCTGTTTCTCAGTTTGATACCACAAGATATTACTACGCAAAGGATATTGGCTTTGAATTAACAGGCTACAAATCGATTAGTAAAGATAAAATGTATACCATCAAGGTCGATACGATCAGAGGTTCAGCATTGCATAAATCTATAGACATCACGGGGGTTCAAATGATTCCTATGTATCCCGATCTGGCCTTCTCCCGTAAATACACTTATGGAAAAGATCGATATGATCTTAAATTTAATACCATTAGCCTTGAAGGCGTAAACTTTGCATTGTTAGATGCTGAAGAGAAACTACAGGCAAAAGCTTTAAAAATAGGGCCTGCCAAAGTAAATATTTTTGTAAACCGAGAGCTGCCCCCACCACCCAACCTGGATAAAGTCAGGAATTTCCCGCATATGGCGCTTAAGCGTTTACCTATACCTACCGTTGTAGACACGGTAAAATTGACTAATATTGACCTGGCTTATACAGAGTACAATCCAATCAGTCAGAAGAGGGGAACAGTATATTTTCAAAACTTAAGTGGTCGCATCCTCAATGTGACCAATGATACCCTGCAGCTGACTAAAAATAACCATGCTGTAGCAAATTTGACTGCTCTGGTGATGAAAACCAGTCGTATAAATGTGCAGATAAATTTTAACCTCACGGACAAGAATGCCGCTTTCAGCTATAACGGAAATGTAGCTCCCATGAATTTACAGGCTTTAAATCCGATGGCAAAAAATATGGGATTAGTGGAAATTGAAAGTGGACAAATGCAAAAACTGGATTTTAATATACACGCTAATGCCAAAGGCTCTTCTGGGAAGGTTCATTTTTATTATACCGATCTTAAGATAAAACTACTGAAAGAGGGCGAAAATGGAATGGCTCCTAAAAAGAAAGGATTTTTATCCTTTCTGGCTAATAAGCTCTTGATTGAAGACGCGAACCCGATTAAGGGAGAAGCCGCGCGTACGTCGAATGTTACTTTTCAAAGAACCCCAGCGGCATCTTTTTTTAACCTGATGTGGAAAAGCATTTTTATAGGTATGCGAGAAACAGTAGGATTAGGTATTGTTCCAGTTAAAACCCCAGAACAAGCCATGGATAAAATAAAAGATAAGAAGGAAGAGCGCCGAAAAGAAAAAGAAGCTACAAAGAAGAATTAATACCTAAGCTGTCACAATAATTGTATATTAGGCTAACCACCCTGTTGCTTATGACTGTAAATGTTGGAAAGAAATACATCATACTTAAATGGTTTGCTGCAGCCTTGCTGTTTGTTGCTTTAATACTTATTGGAATAACCTGGTACTTTAGTGTTAAATTGAAACCTATAGTTACGGCCGAATTAAAGGAGCTGGTTTTGAAAACCACAGAAAACCTTTATCAAGTAGACTTCTCTGCTGTTAATGTGAATGTGTTAACAGGCATATCGTCTTTGTCGGATGTAACGATTACGCCCGATACTGCTGTATATCGTCAGCTCATCGCCCTTAAACATGCCCCCAATAATTTGTACAAGATAAAGCTTAAAAAATTAGCCGTACGAAACTTTCATCCTTTTAGGTTGTGGCGGGATAAAAAGTTAAACATCGATCTGCTGTTGTTCGATAATCCATCTATTGAAATGACCAATCGGCAGTTTGATTACAATGATGAGAAGCTCCCTCATCCTATAAAATCTCCTTATGATTACATTGAAAAGTACCTCAAAGAGTTGCGCATAAAAACAGTAGATTTTAAAAATGCCAGCTTTAAATACATCGACAATAATACTCCTGATCAGCCGAAAATTGATTACGTAGATAGTTTAAATATCACATTGAAAGACTGGCTGATCGATCGGCATTCGGCTAATGACAAAAGCAGGCTTTACCTGTTGAAGGATGTGATTATTAACCTTAATGCCTATTCCTATGCAACTTCTGATAGCTTGTATTTTGTCAAGTTTAACCGACTTGATTTTGCTGCATCTTCGGGCAAGCTAGATGTAAAGAATTTTAGTCTTGAGCCTCGGGAGAGTGAACATCAGTTTGGTAGTACCTTAGGCTATGCTAAAGACAGGTATAACATACAGATCAGCAGTATCGGCTTTACCGGAATTAACCTTCCTTTATATATCTTAAAACAAGAGTTGTTTGCTAGAGAAATGACGCTCGCCGATGGGACTCTGGCAGTGCTAAATAACAATACACTCCCTAAAAAAGTAGTCAATAAAATAGGATCCTACCCACACCAATTATTGCAAAAGGCAAATGCTAAATTGACGATAGCGAAGCTGAATTTAGACAATATAGACATCAGTTATAGCGAATTTGGTCAGGAGGGAAAAGGCAAGGGGGTCATTATGTTTGAAGAAACAAGGGGGACAATTACGAATGTGACCAATCTAGAAAAGGTGATTGCTAAGGATTCTTTAGCTGTAGCTGCATTAACTTCTCGTGTGATGGGCTCGGGGAAGTTGGATGTAAACTTTAAATTCAATCTTGCTGCCAAAGATGGGGCTTTCTCTTATGCAGGTGTGTTGGAGGATATGGAGGGAAGAGCATTTAACAGGATCACTAAACCATTGGGATTGGTAAAGGTAAATAGTGGGCATATCGATAAGCTGGCATTTGATGTCAAGGCAAATGATGAGGTGGCAAAGGGGACAGTTAGCTTTGCCTACAAAGATCTTTCTCTGGCTGTACTTAAGAGAGTAAAAGGAGAGGATCGCCTGGTAAAACAGGGCTTAATTTCATTCCTGGCAAATGCATTGGTTATCAATTCTTCTAATCCCAGTGTAGATGGAAAGTTTGTCACCGCTACTGTTGATTATAAACGCGTACCAACAGCCTCTTTCTTTAATTTTATATGGAAAACACTTTTTCAGGGTGTTAAATATAGTGTAGGGTTTACGCCAGCAAAGGAGAAAAAGATTAAAGAGCAGATTGCTAAATTTGGAAAGATCAAAGCAGATCGGCAAGCAAGGCAGAAGCGCCGGGCAGAACGGTTGAAAAGGGTGAAAAGATAAAAAGAGCAAAGATAAAGGAGCAAGGAATAATGACTAAACGCCCAGTCTTTATTCCTTACTCTTTGTTCCTAAATCCTTATCTGACTTTCAATTTCTTCCCCGCCAGGTCTTCCCAGCGATAAAGTTGGAACGTTTTGTTATCACTCATCGCAACAAAGAGTCCATGCTTAAAGTCATTGTTAAGTGCTTTTGAATAGATATCAGAACCATCGCTATTGTTGGTGGAGGTAGGAATGCTGGTGATCAGCACATGCTTGTTCGGATCTTGTTTAGTGCCCTCACGATTAAATACCTGAAAGTGATTTGCTGCCTGATCTGAAACCAATATATACCCAGTGCTATCGGTAGTTTTATAAATGCTAATCCCCTCGTTATCCTCTTTAAATCCTGTTGTAGCAAATAAAGCCAGTTCCTGGTTTCCTTTTGCTGGATCAGCATAATACTTTCTAACCCCAAATTGCTCGTCAGAATAGTAGATATAGCCTAGCTCGTTGTCAACTGCTATAGATTCGATCTCTTTTTTGCCGCTATATTTACCAAACTTCCTTTTTAAGGTCGCTTTCAATTGGCCCTTGCCATTGTCTTCCAGTAAGTATTGCCACAAATATTCCCCTTCCTTAGGACCGGATTTGCGGCCTACGATAGCATAGATCTGCCCTTGTGGATCTGTATACATACCAATGCCCATCAGGTCTCTGTATAGTTCGCCGGTTTCACCTTCAAACATGGGTAGTCCGCCATTGTCTATCGGCTTCATATCAGGTAAAGAGAATACCCTCAGTTTGTGCGTCATTCGTTCGGTAGCCACAGCAATGTCTACTTTCTTTCCACCCAGGTTTAAACCATAGGCCACATCAACGTTATTAGGTCGCTTTAGTCCTTTAACTGTTTTCTCTTTAATTATCTTTCCTTGTAAGTCAAAAACGTACAAACCGCCGTTTTCATCTTTGTCAGTTCCAATGATTAGTGATTTGGAACTATCTGCCGGATTTACCCATATCGCAGGATCATCAGAGTCGAATTGTAGAGGTTCAGTTACGTAAAGAGGTTTAATTGCTGCAGTGTTTACTGGTTGATTTTGGCTACAAGCAGCTGTAAATAATAGTATGGATGTTGTAAGGCAGAGGATTGAATTGGGTTTATTCATTAAATATAGGTTTATATGCTGTTGTCCGGTTGTCCGGAACAACAGCATGATTGATAATTTGTTTAGTTAGCTGATCCGTAAGCACCAATATAGTTAGCTGGTGCTGGTGAGGTATAAGTAATTCCATTTAGGACTAAACCTGCAGCATGATGACGTGTAAAGTCCGTTTTTCCTTTGCCAATTGCCGGAGAGCCAGCTTGCAAATGGAAGTTCCATGCGGTGTTAAACGAAGCATTGTTAACATCTGTGCTCGTCGGATAGTTCAAAAATTTAGGGTCGTTGTCTCCCGCGGTTTTTCCAATCACATCATTGATGCCACCTACGATATCCGCGGTTGGCTGAAACTGATTAACTGTGGTTTGATTGTACCCATAGTATAGGTTGTTCCCGAATAAAGATCTGGCATCTTCAGGGGCTTTAGTATCTCTTTTTATGCCAAAGCGCGTATTTGCAAACATATTGTTAAATACACTTACACGGACTGTTGCTTCTACCCAGATAGATCCACCTTTGGCTGATGGTCTGCGCCATCCCGTATTAATAAGGGTGTTATTATATACCACAGCAAAGGTTTGAGGGCTACGGTCACCACTATTAGATAGCTTTAATGCATTGGTATTTGTACTGTATACCAGATTGTAGGCTACGTCAGCTAAACAACCTGATTTTAGGTTGATGGCTTCTCCGCCTGTTACTCCCGTAGTGTAGAATAGGTTGTTCGCAAAAATGATCTTTCCCCCTTCAATGTATGTACAATCTTCCTGTAGGTTTCTAAAAACACTATTGGTTACAACCAGTTTGCCGTTTACGTTGGCAAACCATAATGCTGGCAGGTTTTCTCCAGCCTTGCCTTTATAGAGTTTTTGTTTTACTGAGGTCGATGCATCAGAAGTTGTTGCACCAGCATATTCAATAATGGTATAGTTAAGCAATAGTTCGGCACAACTTGGAGCAGCTAAGATTCCACCCCATAAACGGCCGAATTCATTTTCTTTTGTTCTTAATGCTTCCTCAACGGTAAATTTTATTGGGAATGCCTGAGTCCCCTCTGCGTAAAGGTTTCCCTTCACAATGATCTCAGGTTTAGCTACAGCATCCATAATCACGGTTACACCTTCTTCTATGGTTAGAGATTGCCCTTCAGGGATAATAATGTCTCCTGTGATGTGCTGCACGCTTCCTCTTTTCCAGATGCCAGAAACTTCGCCAATGGCTGATCCATTTCCTGTACCAGGATCTACATCGATATTAGCCTTTTCGCAGCCTGTAAAGACTACCATGAACAGGGCCAGGTAGATAAACAATTGTTTTGCTTTCATTTTTTTCTTTTATGATGAATGATCAAATGGGTTAAAGTTTGTAGCGTAGGCCTAATAAATAGGTTTGTTTATAGTAATCATTACGAATCAGCGTTTTGCCATCAAATACTGTTGCATTAGGGTCGTTAGGATTGGTGCCCTTAATGAATAATTTTAATGGGGTGTTCAGTAGATTTCCTCCTTTTACAAAGATGCTCAGGTTGTTTTTGAATTTTTTCTCTGCAGAAAGATCCATCTGGATGAAGCCTTGCTGCCATAGATCATTGTTTAGGAATTGGGAAATTGTGTTGATACGAGGACCTGTATAGGCTGCTGCGATTTGGGCATCAAATCCGTTTTTACCGCCTTTATAAAGTAAGGAAATATTGCCAATATGCTCAGACTGCCCGTATAGTGGTCTGCTTTGGTCAACAGTAGCGGGTTGCAAATCTCCGGCTTCATCTCTGTATCTTGTGCTTTTTGAAGTGGTGATTCTGGAGTGTGTATAGGTGTAGTTAGCTTTGATACCAAACTTATGGATAAACTTGATGTAATCAAGCTCCAACCCGTAGTTACGTGCATCTCCAAAGTTGCCAGGTATATAGTATGTGTCTTGCGGACGGGTAGGATCAGCCTGGATGGTGTATTCGATAGGATTCTTTATTTTTTTATAAAAAGCACCTACCAACAGCTGGTCATTTCCATTAGGAAACAGTTCATAGCGCAGGTCAAAGTTGTCGGCCATGGCACGTTTCAAATCCGGGTTTCCTTTTTCCTTATAATCATCTTGGATTAAACCAGTTCCTGGTACGATCTCATAAAACCCTGGACGGTTTAAAGAACGGAAATAAGAAGCGCGCAGCTGCTGTTTATCGGCCAGTTTATATTTCAAGTTTAAGCTCGGTAGGTAATCTGTATAAATCTGTGACCCTATAGGACGCAGTTCTGCAGCGGGGAAAAGCATTTTGTATCCCTGGTTGGTATGCTCTATACGCAAGCCACCTATGATCTGTAACTTTTCGGTGCTCAAAGTAACCATTCCATAACCCGCAGTCGTTTTTTCAGAGGCATCATAGGTTAATGCATTGTCTACTGATCCAGCAGGGTTTTTTATTGTCCAATTAATTTCTGTATAGTTGTTGAAATCTGTGCCATACAATGCGAAAGGGGTATTTGTAGTGAGTACATACTGATTGTAAAAGCTACTACGTTGTTTATCGCGATACAAACCTCCGACAGTAAATTCTGTTTTTATCCCTGCAATTAAAGTGTTGTAGGTAAAATCCAGGTATCCAGCCTTATCATCTTCGGTATTTCTTTCCCAACGACGTGTGTAAGCATCTCCAATGGCCTGGGCGTAAGTCCGACGGTCTATAAAGTTCTCACGTACACCGAGTATATTGATGTTGTTCTGATCTGGAACTTCATTTTTAGCAGATGAGTATACGGCTGACCAGTGTAGTTTTAGCTTTTCAGCGATAAGCTGGTGATCTCCCTGTAAGGTGCCATTGTAGATCTGTTGTTCTGTCAGGCGTGTACGCGTAGCATAAATGAGCTTCGCATTTCCTTTTTCGGAATCATACTCACTGCTGAAATCTACTAGTTTTGAATCTCGGAGTTGTAGACTGTTTAGATTAACATATGCATTGTACAGGCTCAGCTTATGGTTTTTATTGAACACATAATCTAATTTAGCATGTGCGCCATAACGTTTTTGCTGCTCCGAATACTGTCGTTCATCCATGTTCTTGACTTTCTCTACTTTATCAGTTGCGACTAATTGTGAGTTGTAAAATGTACTGTTACTTCCTCTGTAGTTGTTCTGATAACTTCCGGCAAGTAGAATCCCGAACTTGTTGTTGAAATAACGGTTACCTATAGAAAGACCGCCTATTACGTTTGGTGCGGGATGTTTGGAGGTATAGTCGACCATTCCTTTAGGGAAATCTGAGGTTGTAGCCTTATAATCTTTGCCATTAACCTCGTAAGGTGATTTGTGACTGATGTCGGAGGCGTTAAAGCCCATAAAATCTCTATCGATAAACATTTGGCTGTAGCCCGCTGCAAGGTTTGCATTGATCTGCAATTTTTCCGGAGCATCTTTCATCACCATATTTACAACGCCGCCAATGGCATCAGCCTCCATATTCGGAGTTAATGTTTTGTATACTTCAAGCCTTTCCAATAATTCAGATGGGAAGATGTCTAATGGTACGTAACGGAACTTGTTATCAGGACTCGGAATTTTTACACCATTAACTAGCGTGTAGTTATATCTTTTGTCCATTCCTCGTACAATAGCATATTGTCCATCACCATTACTGCTTCTTTCAATAGATATTCCTGATACACGTTGAATAACGTTCGCTACGGTTAAATCTGGAGAGGCCTCAATGGCGCGGCCCGATACCACGTTAACCAATTGCAATGATTTCTGTTCAATACGTCTGGCCGTTTTCTCTGAACCACCATCGCCTTTGCCCGAAATCAATACCTCACTCAAATCCTTGTCCTTACTTTCTGACAGATAAATTTTTAAGGTAGGATTGTCTTCTTTTAAGATGACGATTTGTTTTAATAAAGCTTTATACATTAAATAGGATACTTTTAGCGTAAAAGTTCCTGCGGGTGGATGCTTAATCTCAAAAGATCCATCGAGCCCTGTTAAGACTGCCTTATCGGTTTGTTCTAACTGTACAGATGCGCCTGCAATGGCTTCACCGGTTTTCTGGTCATAAACATAGCCTTTCAAGCTTGTGGCTTTTGCAGTAGCTATACTTAGTAATAAGCATAAAAGAACTTGTAAAGTTGACTTCATCTTGCGAATAATTTGTTTGTGTTTTTAATTATGCTGCAAATGTGTAAACCTCCACAGATACTTGTCAATTTTGTCCGTGTACAAAATGTATACAGCGTTACAAAGACTATATACAGAACGTATACATCGTATACTGTTTTTGTCTAATTGGTTGTTCTTTAAGTGTTTATTTGTAGCAAAAAACGCCGTTATCATTAGGTTAGCGTAATATTAACAATCTGTTAAGTCGGGGTGGTTCGCGTTTTTTAGCTATAAAGTCTGTATAAAAGTGCTGAGATTTTCGCCTTGCGGGATATCCAGTTTCTTTCTTAATCGGTAGCGGGCAACACGTAAACTATCCTGAGATATGCCAAAAAGTGTAGCCATATCCTTCGAGTTCAAATTCATTTTAATCAGGGCAACCAAACGTAAATCGCTTGCAGTTAATTCTTCACTATATTTCTTCAGGTTGTCAAAAAAGCTATGGTGAATTTGCTCAAATAGGCTACTGAATTCTTTCCAGTGTTTATCTCGACTGGTGCTCTGGTTGATCTTTGTTACGATTTGCTGCAACCTCTTTTTCTGATCTCTTTTATCATCCTTTATCATTTCCTCCAGCTCGGTACGCAGCTCTTCTAAGAACTGGTTGCTTTGTATCACATGGAGCGTATTGCTGGTTAGTTCCTTGCCTTTCAGTTCAAGTTCGGCCTCTATGGCGTCCTTTTGGGCCAGATAAAGCGCATGATTCTGAGCATTGAGTTGTTGTTCGTTTCTAATTTTGAGGCGTTGTCTGCTGAAGATACTGGCGGCCAACAAGCCTAGCAAAATAACAATCAGTACAACTGAGACAATGATAAACTGATTGGCTTTCTTCTCTTTTTCAAAACCCATAATAGCCGAATCCTTTTGCTGTATTTCAAATAGCGTTTGTAGTAAAGCCATTTGTTTATTGGTATCCTCGGTAAAGATTCTCAGAAAGATATTTCTACCCAGTTCGCTGTAATGATAAGCACTATCATACCTTTTCATGAGGTCAAAGTTTTTCGAAAGATCGCGGTATGCACTACTCAGCTGGTATTGATCGTTCATGGCCAGGGCCATTTGGGCGGCTTTACGCGTATAGCCCAGTGCTTCATTATACCCGCCCGTTTTTCTGTAAACATCCCCAATGTTATTGATAATCTCTATCTGGGCAAGGTCATTTGAATTGGCTTTATTCAGATTTAACGCAAGGTTATAATATTTTAGCGCAGAATCCATCTTTGGCTCATCTTCATAAATGCTTCCCAGATTTTCATAGATCTTGGCAATGCCGGTTTTGTCTTTTGTTTTGTGAAACTCCTTAAGAGCCAGCTGCTGGTACTTCATGGCCTGTGCATATTTTCCGCTTTTTTCATAGGTTTGGCCAATTAAACCATACGACTCTGCGATCCCTCCCGGGTTGTTCAGTCTTTTGTAGAGTGCTAGGCCTTCCTGGAACTTTGTAAGAGAGATTTCGTATTGTTTGCTATAGTAATAAGCTTCCCCTGTCTTGTTTACTGTTTTTGCCAGGTTGCTAAGGTCATTACTTTTTCTAAAGATGCGGTCTGCCTTGTAGTAATAGTCAACCGCTTGTGGGTAGGCTGCCTGATAATAAAATAATTCGGCCAGATACAGATAGCAATTTGCTGCTGAAATAGAGTCATTTTGAGAAAGAGCCTTGTTTAAAGCATCTTTAATCTTTATAAAGGCCGCATTGGGCTGCTTTTTGATTAAAGAGTCTATTGTGCTTTTTTCAATAACCTTTGCATGTATAATTGAGCAAGGGGTAATGAGATAAAGCATGCATAGGAGCAGGCCTTGTTGAATGCTTTTTAGGTTTGGCTGTTTCACGCTTTAAAAGTAAAGCATGCAGTGTTAAGCGAGTGTTAAATCAAGTAGAGGGGGGAGGGAAGGAATAGGGGGATGTTATAAAGCGTTCGTCATTCTGAATTCGTCATGCCGGCGCAGGCCGGTATCAGAATCTCTCAATAGAAGGGTGGTCTTTCTCTTGCGGGATACCGGCCTTCGCCGGCATGACGAACGTACAAAAAAAGAGCCTGTTGATACAGGCTCTCAAATTCTTTATTTTAGCAACTCTTCTGGTACTGCTCTATTCAGCAGGTTTTGGTAATAAAAGCGAATCCGCTCAGCACGGTCATGTGGAGTTTTAACGCCAGCCCAACCATGTCTACCACCTGGATAAATCATCAGTTCAAAATGCTTATTGGCATTTTGAAGTTTATCAATCAACTGAATTGTATTTTGCATATGCACATTATCATCCATGTCACCATGCATAATGCGCAGTAAGCCTTTGTAATTGTTCACGTACGTCAATACAGAGCCTTTTTTATAGCCCTCAGGGTTCTCCTCTGGCGTGTCCATAAAGCGTTCGGTATAATGCGTGTCGTACAGGTCCCAGCTGGTAACTGGCGCGCCTGCATAGCCAAAGTCAAAATCATCTGCACCCATAGTTAAAGCCATACAAGTCATGTAACCACCATAGCTATGTCCGGTAATTAACAATTTTTTGTTGTCAACCCAAGGTTTAGCTTTTAACCACCTTGCTGCGGTCGTGTAATCTTTCATTTCCCATTTACCCAGGTTGCGATGCATTAGTGCTACACCCGCTTTACCAAATTGTCCAGAAGCACGGTGATCTACTGCAATTTGTATAATGCCTTCGTTAGCCCACCATTGGTTGTTTGTTCCTTTCCAGGTATTGGTTACGGTGCCGGCATTGGGACCTCCATAGATACTCATCACTACAGGATACTTCTTGTTTTGATCAAAGTTAGTAGGGTAGGTAATTACCGCAGGCAGGTTATAGCCATCATCTGTAGGAATGGTGATCATCTCTGTTTTACCAAAAATATATTGATCAAAATCAGCCGACTTGCTATCTCCAAGTTCTTTAATTACTTTTCCGGTGTTGTCCAGCAAACTGCGTTTCGTTGGTGTAGAAACATTAGAGTAGTTGGTGATGAAGTAAGTTCCGCCTGGTGACATCTGCACCTGATGGGTATAGTCGCCAAAAGTTAAACGCTTTAAGTTCTTTCCGTTATAGTCGACACGGTAAAGATCGGTTCTTGTAGAAGCTTCCTTACGAGCCATAAAGTAAACCACCTTATTTTTCTCGTCTACCTGCATTAGATTAGTTACCTGCCAGTTTCCACTAGTTATTGGATTAATCAGTTTGCCATCTAAAGTATACAAGTAGAAATGTGCCCAGCCTGTTTTGTCGCTCTTAAGGATGTAGTGTTTTTTATCCTGTAGATATTCAATTCTGCCACCAAAATCTAAATCAACCCATGAAGGTTGCTTCTCATCATAGATTTCTTTTTTTGCACCTGATATAGGGTTTACCGTGTAGAATTTCAGGTCGTCCTGTCCACGGTTCATCCACTGAACCATTAGACTACTTCCATCGTAACTCCAGTAAGGTGTTCCAAAATATTGGTCATCTTTCTCATTAAAATCAGCCCATATAACCGGTCCGCCAGCGGTTTTTACAAAGCCTACTTTCACTTCCGGGTTTGGATCTCCCGCTTTTGGGTAACGGGTTTTCTCTACATAGCCATGCTGACCGGTTGATCCATAAATAGGAAACATAGGAACTTTAGTGTCATCAAAGCGCATGAAAGCAATGTGTTTGCTGTCGGGTGCCCACCAGAAAGCCCGGTAGTTGGTTGGCCGACCTAAAATTTCTTCATAATATACCCATGATGACCAACCGTTATAAATTACATCGGTCGCATCTTTGGTATATCTGATTTCGTTGCCGTTCTCCGTATCCACAGCAAAAAGGTCGTTGTTTCTGGTAAAGGCTACATATTTTCCATCAGGAGATAAGACTGGATTCTTTTCCTCATCCTTGTTATTTGTTAGGCGTTTAGGCTCATTTTTTCCTGATTTGATGTAGATGTCGTTCTTTTCTACATATACATTTACATCACTTTGGGCTGGGGGACTGTAAGCTATTTTTGCACCAGATCTTACATCGACAGCATACAATTTGCGATCTTTTGCGTCCATTTCAATGTAATGACTGTCGTCACTCCAGCCTGTTATGATACTCATTGGCTTGGTTAGCGAAGGTTGGCCCGAAAATATTTGTTGTTGGTTCAGTTTTTTAAGCTGGGCCTCTGCTGGAATGCTGAAAAGCAATGCGCCTGCTAAACCCAGGGTTAAGGTTAGTTTCATTCGAATAAGTATGGTTAGTTTTTTTATGATTTGACAATAAAAAGGCGCCCTTAATAAAGGCGCCTGTATTATATTTTAAGCTAGTTTGGTATTACAATACCCAGTTCCAGCCAAACTCATCCGGAGCTAATCCGTAACGGATGTCGTTCAGTGTTTTTGCAATGCCAGCAGAAATAGTACGCGTTGCAGGATCTGTTAAAGTATAAGTTTTACCTTGGTAACCAATTGCACCGATTGGAGTAACTGTTGCTGCAGTACCTGCTGCAAATGCGTCAGTAAGACTTCCGTTTTCGATACCTTCGATTACTTCTTTAACGCTTACACGTCTTTCTTCAACCTCGATACCTGCTTTTTTAGCAAGGGTAATGATGGTGTCGCGGGTTACTCCGTCTAAAACGGTGCTTCTTACCGAAGGCGTTACCAATTTACCATTGATCACAAAGATTAGGTTTGCTGTTCCAGCCTCTTCAATAAATTCATGAGCAGCAGCATCAGTCCAGATTAACTGGTCAAAACCTTCTTTTTGCGCTTCCGCAAAAGGGAATAAAGAACGGGCATAGTTTCCAGCAGTTTTGGCATAACCAACACCACCATCATCAGCACGAGTATATTCAGTTTCGATTTTAACATTTAAAGCTTTGCTGTAGTAAGGGCCAGTAGGCGTAGTTAATAAAGCAAAAATATATTTATCAGATGGTTTAACGCCTAAATATGGGTCAGTAGCAAACATTACCGGACGGATGTACAATGAATAACCATCTTGTGCAGGTACCCATTTTTCATCAATATCAATTAATGCAGCAATACCTTGCATGAAGATATCTTTAGTTATAGCAGGCATAGACATACGTGCCGCTGATTTGTTGAAACGCTCAAAGTTTTTCTCAGGTCTGAAAACACTGATCTTACCATTCGCCTGGCGATAAGCTTTCATTCCTTCAAAAATTGCTTGTCCGTAGTGTAATGCAGAAATTGCAGGACTCATTGGAATAGGACCGTAAGGTAGCACATGTAGGTTCGACCACTGGCTATTATCGTATTCTGCAATAAACATATGGTCAGAAAATACCTTTCCAAAAGGCAACTGAGAAAAATCAGTTACTGTAAGTCTGCTGGTTTCAGCTTTAGTGATTGTTATATCAAGTGTATCATTCATTGTAGTAGTATTACTTAGTGCAAATTTAAGAAAAAATGGCCTTTCAGTGGTTTTTATTTTTTAATGAATAAAACCACCCCATATATAACCATCAAATAGTTTAACCGGATGTCTACCTATTACATTACACTTTTTAATGTCAAGGTTTTCTGCTAATGATATTGCGTTTTTTAAATCAGACTCATCAGCAGTTTCTTTTACTTCAAAACACCTATTTTGGTCTAAAATAAAATCAATCTCTTTTCCTGATTTTAGCTGATAATAAGCAATCGCTCCTTTATGATGTAATTGGTTAAAAACTGCATTTTCAAACAATGCGCCACTACCAGCTTCGCCTGATATAGAGGCAATGCCATTATCCAGAAAGTAAATCTTTTTTGCTTTGGTAATTTCCCTATCCGGGCTTTTTGATAAAACCGGAATGGTACGGATTAGATAACTTTGTTCAAGTAGGTCTAGATAATTTTCTATGGTAGGCCTGGATATTCCTGTTAGGCTGGTTAACTTGGAAACGTCCAACTTTGTTCCTATCCTTACTGATAGCAGTCTTATCAGTTTGTAAAGATTTGCCGGATTCCGGATGTCAGAGAGCAGGGCAATATCAAAATTAATATAACTGCTGATGATATCCTGTATCATGTCTTTTTTATCACCTACAGATTCTGCTAATACTACTTCAGGAAAACCTCCGTAGTTAATATAGGTTTCGTAATAGCCTTTCAATCGTTCATATTCTGCTCGTACAAATTTTTCAGTTTTGTCTAATGAGATTTCTGGTACAGATACTCCATTAAAAGAAAGTAACTCAGCAAAGCTCAGGGGGTATATGTCGAAAAGTTTTTTTCTGCCAGCTAAGGACTCAGAAAACATGTTTTTCATGTAATAAGCACTGGATCCTGTTACAATAAATTTTATATCGTATGTGTCATAAAGATATTTCAAGACACTTGGTAGATTTGGAACCAATTGAATTTCATCAATCGCAATCAATACTTTCTCACCGAAATTTGCACCTTGTTGCGTTAAGGCGTAAATAATTGTTTCATAATTGGGCTCAGAGAACAGAAGCCTGTTGTCCATCCGTTCAAGATCAAAATAATATTTTTGGGCAATGGAGGATTCTGCTATCAATTGTTTTACCAACGTGGTCTTTCCAGTTCTCCTCATTCCTGTTAAAACAGTAATCTGTTTCTTCCCAAGGTGATCGAATAGTGAGGGATAAATTGCCCTGTTGTAAAAATTCATATTACTATTTGTATAGTGTGATGCAAAAATAGTAATACTATTTGTAAAGTATACTATGTAAATAGTACTACTATTTTACAGGTGTGCTTTACAAATAGTAATAATTGGTGGTTATTTTAAATCCTTTAGTACGCCAAGCACCCATCCTTTACCCCATTCTTCAATCTGCTCCTCAGTCCATAAAAATGGATAGAAGATTCTTTTTTGAAAGCGCGGAGGCAGGTACTTCTGCCAGTTGGTTCCACCAGTAGCAGCAATGTCAACCGGATCACGTTCCAGGTACCTTACTGCCGATTTATAATGAGATAGGGGCCATTCCACATTTACATATAGATCCAGCTTTCTCAACTCATCTGCCAATGCTGTGACGTCATTTCCTTCATTAGCCAGTTTATGGTATAGGGCCGAAAAGTTAGTTTCCTTTCTGTCTTTTACCAATTGTAAAAACTGGGTAGCATATTTGTTGATGAACTGTTTTAGGGTCAGCGTTTGCTTACCAGTTGCCAATTCAGTAGCCCCAAATTTCCAGTAGATGTGTTCAAACTGCGTTTCAATGTCAGCATTTGCCAGTTCTTCTCTTTTACTTTTGTCTACAAGTTGGGTAAAGTTTGTCGCGCAGATCTCAATCATTCTGTATTGACCAGATTGAAAGCCGCTGGCAGGCAGTAGCGACATACGGAACTTTAAAAACTGATCCTTTTCCATGCCATTCACCATCACTTCAAAAGAAGTAGTTAAAGCATTGAAATAAGCGTTAATACGTCTTACCCTTTCCGTAAAAAATTCGACAGTCAAAGAAGGGTTTTCCGCAATTTGCTTACACTCATGTAACGAAAGCTTAAAATAAAGCTCCGTAATCTGGTGATACATGATAAAGATTTCCTCGTCAGGAAAAGGCGTTTTTGGACTTTGCAGACTTAAGAGGGTATCCAGGTGGATATAATCCCAGTAAGTTAAAAAGTCAGCATACAACAGACCATCCAGATAAGCCGCCATATCCTGCCCCATGGCAGCATACTTCTCCTGCAGCTTATCCAGCTTTTCTTTGATTTGTGGTGTAAGTTCCATTAGAAAGTTAGTTTACCACAAATGTAATTAAACGAAGGCCTATGCGGTTAATACAATACCCTAAATTTTATCGTATGCTCAATCTTCTTTAAGAATTTAAACAATTGTTTGTCGTACTCTGCATTGATGTCCGTAATTACATAACCGATGCTTGGATTGGTCATTAGAAACTGCCCCACAATATTGATATCGTGATAAGCAAAGGCCGTGTTGATTTTGGCCATAATCCCAGGAACGTTTTTATGGATATGAATCAGACGGTGCGATTTTTCGATTCTTGGCAACTGCAGGTTAGGGAAGTTGTTGCTCAGGTGTGTTGTGCCTGTATTCATAAAATCGATCATTCTTTTAGGAATGAAGTTATTGTTGCGTGGGTTTGCCTTGGTGTCATCAAAAACAACAATTCCCTGCTCTGTACATTTTTGCAGATCAATTTTGTTTTTTGCATTTCCAAGGTAGCCGATTGTTTTTAAGGTAACCGCTCTAACCAGTTGATCCTCCGTGATCTTCTCTCCATCAGCAAGTAACAGCATGTGTACATCTGCCACATATTTTTCCTCAAAGCTGGTTTTATGACGAATGGAAAAACCATCTTTCTTTAGCATCTCTATACTTTTAGGATCAACCTCGCCAATGATTAGGCATAAGATCCTGTTTTTTGGATAAGATATTGCCCTTGGTAGGTTGTTTACATATAAAAACTCATCAAAGCTAGGGGTAACGTGATCTGCTTTCTTAACAATACTTTCTCTTGAGATATTCTCTGTAAAAGCATAGAATTTTTTGATCAGGCCACTTTCACGAAGTTGAAAGTCTGAATAGCCATCACCAATTCCATACAAATCACCTTCAAGATTCATTTGCTGCATCAGTTTTACCTTTCCACCTTCTTCACTCAAGGGGTTAGAATGGTCGTAATCTATAATTTTGCCATCTCCAGTAGTGACAAAGGTATTGGCATAGATATTTTCTTTTTTAATATGGTATTGGCTTACTACCGGGGTAATAAATTCTTTAAAACCGCCAGAAACGATCAATACTTCATCCGCATGTTTTTTAAAGAATGCTGCATTACGGGAAAAAGATGCGGATACTTTTTTCTTCAAGACTTTGATCAGCTGCTTTAGGTGGTCTTCTGTCGCTTCCAAAAGTCTTACTCTTTGGGCTAAACTTTCACCAAATGAGAGTTTACCTTCCATAGCAAGGTTGGTATAATCTTCAATTTTTTGAAATATGGCTTCCTTTTCAGGGTGCTTTTTAAGAGAAATGCGTGCCAGCTCGTCCAAAGCTTCAACTTGCGTAAAAGTGCTGTCAAAATCAATGATGTAAAAATTCTTTTGCTTCATCCGTTTAGAGGTAATGATATTTAGATGGGTCTTAATATCGCTAATAATTGACCCAAATATAGGAATTTCAATACTGCTGAACGCAGATTTCTTCAATACTTTGCTTTATTTGCTTAAATTCGATAGAAATAGTCTGCTTTATTTTTTCATTGCTGTACAAACTCTCGTTTAAGCTGCTTCTGGCCGCGTCGCTGGTTAGTGCTGCAGGCTTTCGGGTAAATAGGGAAGCCAGCTTTGCAGCTCGCCAGGCAAGGCCCAACATCCATGGTTTAGCTTCCTTGTTTGGAGCTTTAATTCCATAGCCTTTTGCGATCTCTCCAAAGAATTGTTTATAGTGGTAGTTTTCCGCTGACAGGATATATCTTTCGGCTGTCTCCTTGCTGTTCATGAGTGCGATCATGCTTTTGGCGACATCAGCTACATCCACCAATCCTGTGGCCCCTTTGGTGTAATAGCTCATGCCATCCTTTACCAATTTAAAAATGGCACCACTTCCTTCAAAACCTGCTCCGGCACCAATAATAACTGATGGATTTACAATTACAGCGTCAAGCCCTTCGGCTATGCCCCGCCAGACTTCCATTTCGCCTTCATATTTTGAAATGGCATAAGAATGGGCTTTGGCATCATATTCCCAAAAATCTTTCTCCGTAATAAGGGCTCCCTTTTTGGCATTGCCCAAAGCCGCTACAGAGCTTACGTGCAGTAGGCGCACCCCAAGATCCGCACAAAGGTTCACCACATTACTGGTTCCTTCAATGTTTACCCGCAAAAGTTTGGCTTTATCTTTAGGATCGAAAGAAACGAGGGCTGCACAATGGTATACCTGCTCGATACCTTCGAAAGCATCTTCAATTGCCGAAATGTCGTTTATGTCGGCAATTGCCCAGTCAACCAGACTATTGTCCTTAATTAAATCCGGAACAATGGAGTGTTCCCGTTTCAACGCCCTAAGCTTTATGCCTTGGCTGGTTAACTGATGGATGAGTTCAGCGCCTAAAAACCCAGTAGCACCCGTAACCAATATCATTTCATTTTTTTTAGGATGTTCATTAAAATACGAGCTCAAAAATAGATATTTGATGCCATACATTATATCACAATATGTCTTTATCAGATTTTTTTTCTCCGGTAAACCCCGATAAATTTGCACCTAAACAGGGATTCTATACCAGTCAACTAGGTTTAAAGGCCGGATTTTTTACCGATAAATTCCCTCAGCTGGACGAAAAACAGTATGATATTGCCATTTTTGGCGTGCAAGATGATCGCGCTGCGGTAAATAATGAAGGCTGTGGATTGGCACCAGATTATTTTAGGGCTCAGTTTTACAGTTTGAATGAAGGTGCTTTTACCACAAGGATCATTGATCTGGGCAACATCAAAGCTGGAGCATCGATTTCAGATACTTATGTAGCGCTAAAAACAGTCGTTGCTGAATTGATAAAGCTGGATATTGTGCCGGTCATCATTGGCGGCGGACAAGACCTTACTTATGCGCAGTACCTCGCTTACGAGAGTCTGGAGCAAAAGGTAGACCTTGTAGTGGTCGACAATAAGTTTGATTTGGATGAGGAAGATCAGGAAGGACTTGCTGCAAAGTCAGACACATATCTGAACAAGATTCTTTTACACCAACCCAATTATCTTTTCAACTTTAGCAATGTAGGTTACCAAACCTATTATGTAAATCAGGATAGCTTAAAGGTAATGAACAAGCTATATTTTGATGCGCATCGATTGGGTGAGTTTTCTGACGATATCACTTTAACAGAACCCATCATCCGCAATGCGAGCATGATTAGTTTCGATATCGGTGCGATCCGTTCATCGGATGCCGGTGCCAATGCCAATGCCGGACCGAATGGTTTTTACGGGGAGCAGGCTTGTGCCATTACGCGCTATGCCGGAATGAGCGATAAGTTAACTTCTATAGGCTTTTATGAGTTTAATCCTGCATTTGACCAAAATGGACAAACGGCAATGTTGCTTGCTCAAATGGTATGGTACTTTGTGGATGGCTTTTACAACCGCAAGAAGGATTTTCCATTGACGCCTAAGTCGCAATACCTCATTTACAGGGCTAGCTTAAACGATGGTTCATCAGAATTACTTTTTGTAAAGAGTAAAAAATCTGATCGTTGGTGGATGCAGGTGCCTTATCCAACAGGGATTTCTAAAAACGAAAGATATCATCTAGTCCCTTGTCGCTATGACGATTATACCACCGCGGTGAATGGCGATATGCCTGATTTATGGTGGCGCACCTTCCAAAAGCTACTATAATATTACATTAAACCATGCGTTATATTTTTGGTCTATTAATTACATTTGGACTTGAATAACCAAACTTATTATTTCAATAAAAGAAAAACTATGAAAAAGATCACACTGATCGCAGCTTGTTTGTTGCCTGCAGCCGTTATGGCACAAAGCAAATTTGCAGTTACAGGTAAGGTAGGGAACTTAGGTTCACCTGCAAAAGCCTTTTTATATTATGGCCCAAGGGCTAAACAAATCGTTGACTCTGTAAATATCGTTGGCGGTAAATTCGCATTTGCAGGAACTGTAAACGGAATTACTCAGGCTTCTATTAGAGTTACTCATGCTGAACCTACAAAACGTGGTACTGCTCCTGATGCTATTATGTTTTATCTTGAGCCAGCAACCATTCAAGTGGTTTCAACTACAGATTCATTAGTAAACGCTGTTATCAAAGGTTCTAAAGTGAATGAGGATGATGCTAAATACAAAGCATTAACTAAATCAGCTAGTGATAAGAACGCGGCTTTAATGGCTGAGTTTCGTGCCAAAGGTCCTAATGCACGTCAGGATGAGGAATTCATGAAAGGAATTATTAGCCGTGATGAAGCCATCAGAAAAGAATTAGATGTATTAAACAAACAGTTTTATGCAGCTAACCTTAACTCTTATGTGGGTTTAGTAGCATTTAAAGCAACAGCGGATGTAGATGCGGACCTTAAAGGTACTGAAGCTGAATTCAATAAATTCTCTGCTGCTGTAAAAGCAACTGATCTTGGTAAAAGCATTACTAAAGAGATTGAATCTGCTAAAAAAACAGGTGTAGGTCAAATGGCTATGGATTTCACTCAAAATGACGTGAATGACAAACCAGTTAAATTGTCTGACTTCCGTGGAAAGTATGTATTGCTTGATTTCTGGGCTTCATGGTGCGGTCCTTGTCGTGCTGAAAACCCTAACGTGGTAGCTGCTTACAACAAGTTCAAAGATCAAAACTTTACTGTTCTTGGTGTTTCTTTAGATAACCCAGGTAAAAAAGATGCTTGGTTAGCTGCGATCGCAAAAGACGGCTTAGCTTGGACTCAATTATCTGACTTGAAAGGTTGGGAGAATGCAGCTTCAACAATGTACGGTGTACGTGGTATCCCTGCAAACTTTTTAATCGATCCTAATGGTAAGATCATCGCTAAAAATGTTAGAGGTGAAGAGTTGCAGAAGAAATTGGCTGAGGTTTTAGTGAAAGGAAAGTAGAAAATAACCGTTCTCTTCAAGAGCTGCATTGCTTCGCTGAAGGGCGAAGAACGCTGAGGCTCTTTCTGAGAAGGTAATTTTCTTCCTCACAAAAACGAAAGAGGGGGGACTCACAAAAAGAGGTGCTTCCTATAAAATAGTAAAAGGGTGAATAGGTCGGGTTAACCGGTTTATTCGCCCTTTTTAGTTAGGTTTTTTTGCCTATGGGGGACATGCTGTTTTCAGGCTATGCGTTTGTGAGGGCAAAATTGGGTTTTCCGAGGAGACCTATGAAGATTTTCCTTCTTCAGGGAAAAGATTCCAGACTGCGAGGAGAATCCCTATTTTATTTTTAAATTGCGCAATAGAATTACATGATCATGAAAAGATATATTTTAGCTGTGATGCTGTTGTTAGGTTTTAACACCTTTACTAATGCACAGCAGAAGATGCCTACAGCGCAGGAAATGACTGTTAAAAGTGTTGATGAGTTAGAAAAAAGATTGAAGCTGACATCAACACAGAAAAGTGTGATTTACAATTATGTGTTTGATATGTCGAAGCAGCAACTGGATTTGATTAAAAGGCAGCAGGCGGGAACATCAAAAGAAGATGATGTAACGAAGTTTTATAAACTTCAGAACGATACCAATGATAACATCAGAACGATTTTAAAAGGAGATCAGTTACCTGAGTTTGAAAAAGTGCTGGAAGATCGTTTAAATGGTGGCACTAAGAAAAAGAAGAAAAAAGGTAAAGGAAAAGAGGAAGAAGAAGTGGTTACGGGGATTTCCGGACTTAAATTGCAACCACAACCTTAATCGGATTTATTTATAAATGTAAAGGGCGTATCATTTTGTGTGATACGCCCTTTTGCGTGGTTAATGATTTAAAGCGTTATACTAAATCAAATCCAATATCTTCTCTGAAGTACTTGCCATCGAAGTAAATGCGTGCTGCATCAGCTGTCGCTGATTGAAGGGCTTCGAATTGACTGTCTTGCAAGCTTGAGACTGCCAAGACACGTCCGCCATTGGTTTTTACTACGCCGCCTTCAAGGTTTGTCCCTGCATGGAATACCAGGGATTGACGTACGTTTTCAATTCCAGTGATGGCTTTGCCTTTTTCGTATTCGCCTGGATAGCCACCAGCTACAATCATAACCGTTGCGGCATTTTTAGGGCTGATATTTAGTTTATAATCTTTTAGTTTTTTATTAGCCGTTGCCATGAATAGTTCCACAAGGTCGTTTTCTATCCTTAGCATTACGCTTTCCGTTTCCGGATCGCCCATGCGGCAATTGTATTCGATAATCATTGGCTTGTCGCCAACTTTAAATAAACCGAAGAAAATAAAGCCAGTATAGTCTATTTTGTCTTTCTTTAGTCCGTTAATAGTTGGTTTGATGATGCTTTCTTCTACTGCATCCATGAACTTTTTGTCGGCAAAAGGTACTGGTGAAACAGAACCCATACCACCGGTATTTAAGCCGGTATCGGCCTGACCAATTTTTTTGTAATCCTTTGCCTCAGGTAATATTACGTAATTGTCACCGTCTGTAAGTACAAATACCGAAAGCTCGATACCTGTCAGGTATTCTTCAATTACAACTAGTGATCCGGCAGTACCAAATTTGCCACCTAGCATCAGTTGCAATTCTTCTTTAGCTTCTGCGATGGTCTGGCAAATTACTACACCTTTACCTGCTGCAAGACCGTCGGCTTTCAATACAACCGGTAAGCTGTGGTTTTCCAGGTAGGCTAAGCCCTGTTGTAAGGTTTCATTGGTAAATGATTCAGAACCTGGTGTAGGAATGTTATGGCGTGCCATGAATTGCTTAGAGAAATCTTTACTTCCTTCCAGGATGGCACCTTCTTTTTTCGGTCCGATTACGGGGATTTTGGCAAGGATATCGTCATTTACAAAAAAATCATGAATACCATTTACTAATGGTTCTTCTGGACCAACTACAACCAGTTGGATATTTTCTTTAAGTACAAGGGCTTTTACCGCTTCGAAGTTGTTGGGGTTGATGTTTACGTTTTTACCGTAAGCATTTGTACCGCCGTTACCTGGTGCGATAAATAATTGTGCGCATTGCGAAGACTGGCTGATTTTCCATGCAAGGGCACTTTCTCTGCCTCCGGAACCTAATAGTAAGATATTCATCTATGTCTGATTTGTTGTTTTTTATTGTAGGAGCTGCGTTTATTGTTCAGCAAATATACCGCTTTAGCTAAATTATCACAGCTTAAATTTGTCTTTGTCAGGCATTGCTATGAGTGGGGGATAAGTTGGGAATGAATAGAGGATAAGTAGGGGGTTGCTTTACCCTTGCGTTACCCTTCCTTTAGGGTTGCCTTACCCTTGGTTTACCCCTAGGGTATAGCAACCCTAACCCAACCCTAAAGCAAGGGTAAAGCAACCCGCTACTTATTCCCAACTTAAGCCGTAGTCATCCCCTACCCATACTAATGGCTGACGGATGTTCTATACTGAGATGATTATTTTTTACTTATCTCAGTATTTTTATAAACCATTTGTTTTTTTGAAAACGGTTTTCCTATATTTAGGGTAATTAATCTCTAATTATGAAAGCGCTCTTCACCTTCACTATAGCTTTGGCTATTCTGCTAACAGGCTGCAAGGAATTTATAGAACCTTCTATTGAAAAAAGAAATGTGGTATTGTTGGCTCCTACAAATGGGGCGGAAAGTAGTCGGTATAGCCAAACCTTTTGGTGGGAGCCCGTTGAGGATGCTTTAAAATATCGACTGCAGGTCGTAAGCCCTAATTTCGATCAGACTTTGACGCTCATATTGGACACACTCTTAGAGACCAATAGGTTCAATTATACACTAGATCCAGGAAATTACGAGTGGCGGGTAAGGGGCGAGAATGGAAGCAGTCAGACACCCTATTTTAGATCTTCTTTTTTTATCTATGCAAGTTCCATAAAAGAACAGCAGGTGCAGCTGCAATTGCCAGGGAACAATACGCTGAGCAATCAAGCTGCGCATACTTTTACCTGGCTTAAGTTGTTTGGCGCTGATAAGTATACGCTGCAAATAGACACCAATAATTTTATCGATGAAAGTAAGCTGTTTCTGGATAAAACGCTTCCAGGGCAGGAATTTGCAGTAACCTTTGAACGGGATAAGCTTTATAAATGGCGGGTAAAAGCTAAAAATGATACGGCTGAATCCAAGTGGTCGGTCATTCAAAATATTACCTACGACAAAACTCCACCCACAATCGTGCTTTTAAATGCTCCGGCAAATAATGAATCGGTAGCAAAGCCTGTTAATCTAAGGTGGAATACAACGGCGACTGCTACAAAGTATCAATTGTATGCTTATAAAAGCGAAGGTAGAGTGCTTTATAGCAGCAAATTTCCGATGACCTTAACTGCAACTAATTACAGCTTTACTGAAGGTGTAAGCGGCGAGAAGGTTTACTGGGAAGTGCGGGCAATAGATGAGGCTGGAAACACTGGAGCGTATAGCGAGTTAAGAAGCTTTGTAATTCAGTAATATGCAAGCTGCTAAAAATAAAAAGCTCACCTGGTTTCTGATCTGTGCGGTAGCTGTGGTATGGGGTGTAATTTTGTATCGGCTCTTTTTTAACAATACGGAAGAGGATTACGTATTGAAAAGTCCTTCAGTTGCAGCTAAGCATGAACCTTATGATCAGTATGTTTTAAAGGAAGATACTTTTAAGCTTGTCTTAAACTATAAAGATCCTTTTTTGGCTGGAATAGCCCCTGTATTGGCAGAGTCAAAAATTGCCGAGCCTACATTGAAACCAGTAAATTTTGCTCCAGCACTGCCTCCAAAGCCAACTGTAGATTGGAGTATCATTAAATATTCTGGTTATATCATTAATCCGGTAACTAAGAAAATGGTAGCTATAGTTCTGGTTAATGGTAAAGAACGAATGCTGGCGGAAGGAGAGCATTTTGAAGGCCTTCAATTGCTTAAGAATAAAAAAGATTCGGTACTAGTGAGCTGGAAAGATAAACAGAAATACATAAAACAATGATTAGACAATACATAAGAATTTTTTTGCTTTCGCTCTTTTTCGTCGGATCAGTTGGTGTAGCTGTGGGACAGAAGTATGAAAAGGATTATTTGACGCACAAAATAATCGTGAATGAGGAGGATAGGACAATTGTGGCTTATGTGAAGCCCGTAAAACAGATTTCTTTGGATACCGATAAACGTTATTATTGGTTCTCTAATGACCGAATTAAGAGTACACAAGGTGGTTTTAGTGGTAAATTGCTGAATGGCCGTTATGAGGAGTTTTATGCCGATAAAAATTTAAAAGAAAAGGGGAGTCTGGATAAAGGGCTAAAAAGTGGCGTGTGGAAGCGTTGGGATGAGAAAGGGAAGTTAAAGGATGATTATACCTGGAATCTGGGACGTATGGATGGTATTTACCACAAGTATGATTCTGTAGGAAAGGTATTGGAAACGGGGAAGTATAAAAACGATCTACTGAATGGGAAACAATATACTTATGCTGGGACTGGGGTAAAAGAACTGCGGTACAAAGATGGGAAAGTAGTAGTACGGAAGAAATTGCGTATACCACGTTTTATGGGTAAACTATTTGATAAAAAGAAAAAGCCTAAAGCAGCATAGCTGGTCATGATTAAAGCAGGAGCGCTCTATATTGTTGTTATTGTGTCGTTGCTTATTGCAATGATCTCGGCGTCGCTATTAACCATCGCTTTTTATTACAGGCAAGAGGTACAGAAAAAGACGAGATTCGATAAGCTGCTGGTTAATCTGGAATCGGGTACTGCTGTTTTGCTTTCTGAAGGATTTAATTATTATGATGAAGCAAAATCTGTTGACCTATTTGAAGACCAAAAGGATAGTCTTGTTCTAAAGAAAGAGCTTTGGGGTGTTTATGAGTTAAATACAGTCAAAGCGTTTGAGGCGAAGGATACGTTGAAGCGTGCCTTTTTTTCGGGGGATGCCTTCACAGACCCGAATGCCATTTATCTGGCAGACGAAGACCGACCGCTATCGGTTAGTGGTAACACTCAAATAACGGGCGATGGACAATTGCCTAAATCCGGGCTTAAGCAAGCTTATGTAGAGGGCAAGCCTTACGCTGGAAAAGAGTTGATTTATGGAGCTATTAAAAATAGCGATCGGGGCTTACCGGTGTTGAATGACAAATTAATTCAGGAGATTGAAGCCAATTTAAAGACTGTGGAGGGCCTGCCCTTTTTTGTTAAAGATTCAATTTCGTGCTCTTTTTTTAACGCTACTGATATCTATAAATTAGCTGCTACTCAAATGAATCTTGGGAGCCGGAAGCTTAACGGAAAAATTATACTGGTTTCGGATACTACAGTTAACATCGATGCCGATACCCGATTGGATCATGTACAGATCTATGCCCCAGCTATAATTGTTGCCGGGGGCTTTAAAGGTAGTTGTCAGTTGTTTGCCCGGGACTCCATTATTATCGGTAAGAATTGTGTGTTTGATTACCCTTCATTTGCGGGGATATTTAAGCCTGAGGAAAGTAAGATCCAGGCGAAGCTTAGCTTAGGAGAGGGCGGACGATTTTCGGGTGTTTTATTCAGTTATGAAAAAACGAGAAGCCCTTTACAAACGATTATTTCATTGGCCAAAAATTGCAAAGTAAATGGAGAGGTATATGCTACAGCGTATGTAAAAATGGAGAAAACGACTGCAGTTTATGGGAAAACCAGTGCCAAACGCTTTATCATGCAAACACCTACTACGCTTTACGAAAATTACCTAATAGACATTACGTTGAATCGTAAAATGTTGAGCAAATATTATCTCAGCTCGTCCATATTTAAAAGAGATCACCGCGAGCAAAGAATTTTAAGATGGCTAAACTGAAAGGAAAAATAAAGGCCTCTACGCTGTTGGAGGTGATTGTAGCGATGGTCGTGATCCTGATTGTATTTGTGCTGGCTACAGGTATTTATGCCAATGTGATGCGGTCTTCGCCTTCAGTAAAGCAACAACGTGTAAAGGCTATTCTTTCTGGATGGATAGCCGAAAGCATTGCTGCAGGCAATTGGAAAGATGAAGTGATTGCGATAGATAGCATGGCTTTCCAAAAAACGGTTACACCTTATCAGACTTATCCTGATTTGAGGTTAGTGAAGGTCGTTGCGATTGAACAAGGTAAGGAAATAGGAGTGCTGAAACGTGTTGTTAAAGTTGGAAAAGATGAGCCTGAATAAGAAGGTTCCTGCTTTTACACTGATGGAAGTGACTATCGCCATGCTGATCGCGGGGATTGCTATTGCGATTACATTTACCGCTTACCGCATTGTAAGTGGCTCTTATATCGGTTTTTCGAAGAAACAGGATGACCTGGCTGGGTTTGTATTGGTAGATAAATTGTTAAAACAGGATTTTTTAGGCGCCAGGCACATTGTAAAATCTTCGGATGGACTGGCTATGGAAATGGAGGGCGGATTGATTAGTTATCGTATTGATTCTGGTTTTGTGCTGCGTGACCAGTTTTCCATAAGGACGGATACTTTTAAGTTACAGCTGAACAGTCCCACTTTTTTGTTTGAAAGTAATGTTGCGGAAGAAGGACAGCCTATTGATCAGTTTAGTTTTGAAACGGTGGTGCAGGGGCAGTTGATTCCCCTTCATTACCAAAAAATATATAGTGCTCAGGATTTATTTAAATAATTATGCCTTCAATAGATATCTCACGTTATCAGAAAAAAAAACAGCCAGTTCAGAAAAGCGGGGATGGCGATTTGTTTGCCTTTCTGAACAAGGACATTAGTTTTGGTAGCAAACAAGTCTCGGATAAAAAGAAGGAAGGCTTGTATGTAGAGCTGAGCACTTTGCTTTTATCGGGTATCGATTTACGGACTTCTTTGGAGTTGATCTTGGTGGATCAGGAAAACGCTAAAGACAAGATTTTGTTTGAAGGCATTAGGCAAAGGATATTGTCTGGCGCTGCTTTGTCGGAAGCTTTAAAGGAAACGGAGCGGTTTAGCGATTATGAATATTATAGCATCAGGATAGGGGAAGAGACGGGTAAGCTGGGTGATGTATTGACTGATTTGGCTAAGTATTACAAGAGTAAGATACAGCAGCGAAGGAAGATTGTGAGTGCGGTTACTTATCCTGCCATTGTGTTGCTGTCGTCTCTTGGGGCGGTATTTTTTATGATCAAGTTTGTGGTGCCCATGTTTGCCGATGTGTTTTTACGCTTTGGGGGTAAGTTGCCCTGGATTACCGCTTTGATTATTAGTTTTTCGGGTTGGTTTGACCGGTATTTTATATTTCTGGTGTTGTTTGTTCTGGTGTTGGTAGTCATTTATTTATTTAAACGTAAAGCCGATTGGTTTAGGAGCTTTTCGTCGAGTTTGTTGTTGAAGGTGCCAGTTGTGGGCGATTTGGTGAAGAAAATTTACTTGGCACGTTTTGCCAACACCATGCGCTTGCTGGTGAGTACAGATACGCCTTTATTGCGGTCTATTGCCCTGGTAAGGCAGATGATCGATTACTACCCGATTGAAACTTCATTATTGAAAGTTGAGCAGGATATTTTGCAAGGGGAATCTTTGCATAAAAGCCTGTCCGCTTTTCCTTTTTATCCTCCCAAAATGATCCAACTGATTAAGGTTGGTGAGGAGGTAAACCGGATGGATTATTTCTTTGAAAAAATAGCAGCACAGTACACGGAGGAAGTGGAATATCGTACTAATACGATTAGTAGTTTATTGGAGCCACTGATCATTATTTTTTTAGGATTAGTAGTCGGAGTGATTTTGATTGCCATGTATCTGCCAATGTTCCAAATGAGTAATAGTTTTTAACGCTTATATAGTAATGTTATGAAAGTAGATTTAACGCTCTTAAAAAGAATTCATGAATGCATTTTAAAAGAGACAACTGGTTCTCCAGATTTTATGGCCGAAAAATTGGGTATTTCTAAGCGGTTTCTGCATGTTATTTTGGATTACCTCAAATCAGAGTTCGATGCTCCAATAGCCTACTCTAGGCTTCGGGAAACTTACTATTACACCGAAGAGTGGGAGTTCTATATTGGAGATCTGAAACGGATTAAATCAGAATTGATAAAAGGTGTTTTGGAGACTATTCACAACACTGTAAGGATTGCGATAGTGATTGGGGTAATGGTTTTTTAAGAGCTGGATTTTCAGTTTTGTGCACTGAAGGAATTTAGCTTTTTTCTTCTCATTTATATTTATTGCATTTCTGAGTTAATTTGCTTGTTTTTTATTTTTTACTTTTTTTTAATTTATTTTTTTAGTGCATAGCGACTGCACTGGGTTTTGTTAGTATTGATATGATTTGAAATATCTAATAATTAACATGACCATGAAATCCACTTTATTTTGTTTTAAGACTTTTTCAGTTACATCCATATTCTTTCTTTTTGTGTTTGTCAATACCACATCTGTTAAGGCTCAAGTACTGAAGTCTATGGGAGGATCTGAGAGCTTTCAAATTAAAAGAGTGGAGTATTTCAGTCAACAGATGGGGGTGTCCATAGAAGAGGCAAAAAAAGTTATTGCATTAATGGATAGATCGACAGAAGGTTTAAATCAAATTTACAATGATTCTACTTTATCTCAGCCTGAGAAAATAAAAAGGTTGTCTGTGATTAGAAAAGATACTGATTCCAAAATAAAGGTTTTTGTTCCAGATTTTGAATCAAGGCTGAAAAAAGCCACTAAGGCCAATAGTCGTAATTTTAAGAAACAAAAATAATTAGTTAAGCTATAACATCATCTCATGAATTTATTACAAAACACCAAATTTTTTAAGGCTATCCTTTTTCTCTTATTACTGTGTTCGGTTGGAGTCTGTTTCTTATTGTATCAACATCTATTTAAAAATGATAAAGTTGCTTATGTGGATTCTGCTAAAATATTTAGTGAGTATAAAGGATCTGAAAAGGCCAGGAAAGCCTATGAAGTGAAGGCTAATCAATGGAAGGCTAATATTGATACATTAACATTTGAGGTTCAAGGGTTGATGAAGAAATACGAGAAGGAATTATCGGGGATGTCTAAAAAAGAACAGGAACTTTCAAGACAAATAATTGGGAATAAGAGAAAACAGCTCTCAGATTATCAAAGAGCTATAAGAGAAAATGATGGTCGTGAACAGGCAAAGGTAAATCAAGAGATAGTTTCTCAGATAAATGCAGTTTTAGAAGATTATGGTAAAAAGAACAGTTATAAGCTTATTCTTATTGCCAATCAAGTGGGGACTATTGCTTATGCCCGTGAAGGACTTGATATTACCAATGATGTTTTGGAAAAACTTAATAAAGAATATTTAAAGAATAAGTAATGAATATTTCCGGACATATAGCTATGACTGTAATTGTTTCTTTGTTATTAGGCTGTCAACCAAAAATAAATGACAGAGTTGCGCTTAATAAGTTTATCAATTCGGAAAAAAATGGACTTACAGAAAAGAAAAGCATACATGAAATAGATGTTACACTAAAATATTTACCGTGGCAACTGATCGCTTTAAGATACAAAACAAAAGAAGATGTGGTAATTAATAAGCTAAAGAAGAATTATTTTTTTCTAATGAGTTTTTCAAAAGAGGGTAAAGAATTATTAAAGCAATTGGACTTTAATACTTACAGTGACTTAGTTCAAGTGTTATCATTTAGAATGCAGGGCAAGGTGAATGCATGGTCTGGAAGTAACATAGTTCAAGCAGGAGACTGTTCATTTCAGCAAACGTTCGGACTATCTGGTGCAAATGAATTATTAGTTGTGTTTGAGGCCGATAAGATTAGAAGCAAAACGGATCTTAAAATAGTAGTAGAGGAATTTGGATTGAAGCTGGGAAGGCTGGAGTTCGATTTTAATGTGAATAATATAAATAGTTTATATAACCTGGATTATAGGAACCTTTAGTGAATTGCAAAAATGACTAGAACATTTAGGAGACAAGTAAAAAAGACAGTATGCTTAATATTGGTATTTAGTATACTGAATCAACTGGCGACGCCTATAGTTGCTTACGCTTTAACCTCAGGGCCAACGGCTCCTGAAGCTAGTAGTTTTGAGCCGGTCGATACGACTGATATGGTCAATCTATTGACAGGTGATTTAGCTTACAGCCTTCCTTTATTAGAGGTGCCCGGTCCTGAGGGGGGGTATCCTCTTTCTTTATCCAATCATGCTGGTATTCAGCCAAATGAGGATGCGAGCTGGGTTGGCCTAGGATGGACTTTAAATCCTGGTGCAATTAATAGAAATGTCAGTGGGTATCCAGATGATTGGATGGCCTCGAGTGCAAGTAAAAGGGATTATTGGGAGGGTGGAATAACAGTGACTCGAAGTTTTGGTGTCACAGTACCTATTATTGGTAATGTTGTAAGTGCTTCTTTTGGCCTTTCTTTTTCCAATGATACTTATAAAGGTAATGGTGTTGGCTGGAATTTAGGAGTGGGGGTTAGTTTGGGTAAAAACTCTCCATTGTCATTGAATGCAACTGTTGGAGTAACCGCTTATGGGCAACAACCATATGTTGGTATAGGATTGGGAGTAAAAGTGCCAATTGGTAATAGTAGTAGTAATTTAAGTTTAAATTATGGTGCAAATTATTCGACAAATTTTCATACTGGTGGTTTTGGGGTATCTGCTTCAGTTTCTTATGGCAAAGGGATGACCAGTCAAAGTTTGGTAGGGGTGAGTGGTTCACTTTCATCATCAAGTAATCCTAGTATATCAGTTGGAGGGTATTCATCGACATTGGAGAATAGTGGTTCTGGCGGTGTTCGTACATCCACACGGAGTACTTCAGTTGATTTGGGCATTGTTAGCTGGGGTAAGGAGAAAACCAGGTATTGGTCTGATGAAACGCAAAGCTCACATATTACAGGTAGCCTTCATCCGAATTACTATTATTACACCGAAATACCAGATAGCGAGGCTTATGATAGTTATTCACTTCAAGAAGAAGGTACAAATGTAATTGATAATCCGGATCCTGCTAAACTTCAGGGTGGAGCATATCCGGCATATGATTCCTATCAAGTTACTGCTCAGGGGCTGGGAGGCTCAATGCGACCATTTAGATTTAACGGAGAAGCACACTCCCAAAACAAGATTGAGCGTATAGATAATAATACACTTGTGCGTGCTGTTGGATACATTAGCAACAGTACGGCAACAGGACCACCTGAATTCCGATTTGAAGGAGATTTTTCGAATAATTATTTGCAGGATTATCCGGATTATTGGACTCTTGACGCAGGAATTATTTTTTCCAGCCCTCCTAATAGCGGTCCGCAGTATGAAGATTCTGAGTGGGAGTCAGGAGTATCAGGCAATAAAGTGGCAGGTTCCAGAAGTATCAATTATTATACTACCAAATGGGATGGGACTGTTTGGGATCACGATCAACCAAAATCATTTATAACTCCTGTTGTGCATGGACTAGATAGAATCGCACATACATCGCAAGCAACTTTCTCTACACATATAGCAGGTTTTTCCATTACAAACGAAAGTGGAGTTACTTATCACTATAATCTCCCCGCCTATACTTATGATGAAGAAATTTATCAACAAAAGATTAAAACTGATAAGGGGTTGTATTTTAGTCGGCAAAAAAAGAATGAAGGGTATGCCTATACCTGGTATTTGACGGCGGTTACAGGACCTGATTATGTGGATCGAGGGACAATAGGAAAAATCGATTCACAGGATTATGGATATTATGTAAGTTTTGAATATGGAAAATGGTCTGATAAGTACTCTTGGAGAAATCCATCCGAGGGGTCTCATACAGACGACGATGCAAATTTTAATATGGTGTCAATGGGTAAGAAAGAGATTTATTACCTTAATGCTATTAGGACTAGAAGTCATGCTGCGATCTTTGAAAAAGACCTCAGGATTGATGGGAAAAGTGCTTCGCCAGAAATTTTTGAAAAGAATTGGTCTAGTAATAATAGTGCAGAGACTGACTATAGAAATGGAGGTGTTTTTAGTACTAATTCCAGTCAAAGTTTAAGGTTAGATAAAATATATTTGTTGAATTCGTCAGATGCAGATTTAGTTTATCCTTCCGCAGGTGGAAATGGAAATTATATACCCTCAGGAAGGTCTGTTTCATGTTCAAATTGTGAGTTGCCTAATAACATTATCGATAAAAATGATGTGGATGTAATAGGTAGGGGAGTCTTAGAATCTAAATCCATTCGGATTATTGATTTTAATTATGATTATCACTTAACTAAGGGGACTGTAAATAGTTTTGATATAAACAATGCAGCTTCAAAAAGTGGAAAATTAAGTCTTAATTCAATAGCATATAGAGGTAAAGGAGGAGCGTCATTGTTGCCCCCAATTAAGTTTAGTTATGATTTAGACGAAACCTCTGCAAATAAATCTTCCGGGTCATTAAATTACCCTTACTATAGCACTGCAAATGGTAATTATAATATTGGAGATCTTCTTGAAACAGCAGATTTTGGGACGCAGGTTTTTTGTGGTGTAATTGTTTCCAAATCAACATCTGGATCCGGATATATTTATACACTTAGAAATGGTAATAATACGGGGAATGCAAATCGATCCGTTCAAAAGACTAAAAATCCACCATACAATAAGGATTTTTATGATTCCTGGGGTATGTATAAGGCAGACTATATTGCTTCAAATAATGAAAATTTATCGAGAAGAACGACTCATATTTCAAACAATGCTACAGACGTCTGGTCGTTAAAGAAAGTAAGTACCGTTCTTGGTGCGGAGGTTAATATAAATCTCGAAGGAGATACTTATAGTAGGTCTGTATTAAATAAAAACAGGTCCTTCGTAATAAGCAATTTTACCAAGCAAGGCTCAAATAATTATTATTTTGATGTAAATAGCCTGGGGCAGGATTTGGCTAGTATTTTTAAGATCAATGATAAGTTGGATTTTATATTGCTTAAGGAAGTCAAGTCACTTAATGGTTTTCCTACTTATGTTAAGAGTAATTTCTTACCTATTAGTAGTGATTCTTATCCTGATGGCCCAATAATTACATCCATATCTAATAATCGTATATTTTTTAGAGTTAGTCAGCAAATGAACACGGATATCTTGAGCTCTGGAGGTTTTCCGTCCGTTATAAGAACCGGGAATTTACAGTCTAGTGGTGATTCTCGATATTATGGAGGAGGAGTAAGAGTTAAAAATATTACTATTGATAATCTTTCCGGTATAAAAAATATAAACAATTATAATTATCAATATATTAATGATCCTGTAGGGCTACAACGCTCTTCGGGTGTCACCTCGTATGAACCGATTACCCTTGAAGTAGATGAAGCTGAAAATATTATAGTACCATCATTGGCTGTCCCTAATGCCGAATCAAATTTGAAGGACTATCGAAGGCTATTGTATAGAGACATGAATCATTTGCTTTCTATATCAAGAGAGGTTCCTAGTCCGGGTGTGATGTATGAATATGTGACAACTGAAAATTCGGTAATAAACGCGGAGGATAATATTGAACGAGTCGGGGATGGGAAAACTACATTTCAATTTGAAGTTTTTCGTGATAATATGGTTGGAAGACAAAATGTTTCTCCTCCAAGATCTGCGCCTCGCTCCTCAACTGAATCATATTTTACAAAGAATATTGTAATGAAAAAATTCTTGAGTAATATCGGTGCATTGAAGAGATCTGTAGTTTATGATAAAACTGGCAACAAACTGAAGGAGATTGTTAATCATTATCTGCATGATGGATTAGAGTTGTTACCATTCTCTGATTTTATGACTCAGTATGAGCAGCGTTTGGGTGAGTACCAAAAACAAGGTCTAATAAAGGAAAGGTATTCTGAAGTTAAGTCTGTATGGACGGGTAGTAATAATGATCACCATATCAAAGCTACTTTATCAGCGAGGGAAACTTATCCTGCAATTCCTATCGGACAAACTATTTTTGATTATGTAGCTGGAACAACAACCTCCCAGAACAATTTAGCCTTTGATTTTTATAGTGGAGCGGTAACAAAATCTGTTAGTACTGATTCTTACGGAAATCGGATGATGTCAGAAATGATTCCTGCATACAAAAAACATAGAGAATTGGGACCTAAGTTATATACTGGTTATAGTAAAAATATGCTTAGCCAGGAAGCTGCAAGGTATATTTATAAGGTTGATGCAGGTAATAACAAAGTTGGATTGGTGTCAGCTAGTGTGGGACTTTGGAGTAATAGTGTACCGGTGTTAGATGCTGATGGGAACCAGATTGTTCAAAATGATTTAGCAAATGGTAAAGTTTGGAGGAGAAGTGCAAGTTATATATGGAGCCCATCTGGAGAGAGTCAGAATGGTATTACAGCATTAGGGAATTTTATTGACTTTGATTGGGATAATTTGAACTCGCAGAATTCATCGTGGAAGAAGTCTTTTGACGTAACCCTTTATGATGTATATTCCAAAGCACTTGAAGCAAGGGATGTTAATAATCAATATGCTGCAACAAGAATGGGATATAACAATAGTAAAGCTATTGTTTCTGCTAGCTTGGCTCGGTATGATGAGATAGCTTATGCAGGAGCCGAAGATCCTCTGCTAAGCAATGGGAAATTTAGTTGTAATATTTCTACGGGGGCTGGAGTAGTAGTTAGTTCCGTGGCGCATTCAGGGAATAAAAGCTTGTCCTTATCTCCTGGGAATCAGGGTTTTTCTTACCAGGTTTCCCGTTCAAAATTGGATCCAATATCTAAGGATTATCAGGTTTCAGTATGGGTTAAAGGTAGTGATGTTTCCAACGCGCGGATTTTTTATCAAATTGATGGGGCATCTCCGGTCTTTAATAATCCTGTTTTTAACAAGTCGGCAGCGGGGTGGTATTTAATCGAAATGCGTATACCGGCTTCCGCTATTGCTGCTTCTAATAGTAATCTAACAGTGGGATGTAAAAATATAGATGGATCGGAGAACTTGTATTTCGATGATATACGTTTTCAACCTTTAAATTCAGTTGTTCAATCCTATGTTTACGATACTTTCTCTGGTGAGCTTACCTATGTTTTGGATAATAATAATATCTATACAAAATATGAGTACGATTTGATGGGACGATTAGTGAAAACTTATAGAGAAGTTTTAGGTAAAGAAACAATACCGTTGAGACATGAAACTGTTTATAACTATGGTACTATGTTTAAAGGGAATGCTGAGGTTAGTGCAGACTTTAGGAAGGAATGCGGACCAGGCTACATGGGGAGCGTTGTAAAATATATAGTTCCGGCCGGTAGGTACTCATCTTCTACACAGGCTGGTGCAGATGCGATTGCATGGGCTGACGTGAATGCCAATGGTCAAAATTATGCAAATACGGGGGCGGGAGTTTGTACCCAGGAGATTTACGTCCGTGCCGAAGTTTTAAATGGTTATACATCGACGTATGAGCTTGATGGTTGGAATGTTACTGAAACCTGGAAAGAAGCGTATATACGTTTTTATCAGGATTATGAATGTACAATTCCTGCCGTGCTTTCGGCAGATATGGATTTCTCAACGATGATAACTGATATATACTCTGGGGATTATAATCAAGTTGTTTATTATGATGGCCCATACCAAGGTTATCAAGGGTCCTCAGAGATTTCAATAGGACAGCTTTTAACAAACTCTTATTCCACCAATTCTTCAGGCACATTAAATACCTATGATAGATTTTTTGAGGTGACTTCTTTGACGAGCAGTCGTTATTATGCTTTGCCGACCTTACAATATTAATATGATAAGAAGATTGATTTTTATAACTGCTATATGCAGCATGTCACCAACAATAACCTTTGGGCAAACCAAGGAGGTGAGTGATGAACGTATGTCTCAAATTGGGAAAACATTATCTGTTTCACCTGAAAAGTCGAAAGCAATTATTGAGGCATTAGACTATAAAAAGGAACTAATTATGCAGACTTTAAAGGATAACAAATTAAAGCCGATAGATAAGCGTAAAATGCTGGAGGTGATTATTAAGGAACGACAACAAAAATTAAATAAATTATTGACACCTGAACAAGTCAGTAAGCTGCAATCAGACGCCTCCCCCAATACTAAAAAGTACTACGAAGATATACAAATAAAGCAATCAAGGTTCTTTGAAGATGCAAAGACGAAAACTCGTGGAGGCAAGCTTAAGCGAGTTGTTAAACGTAACGATTCTTATACCAGGTCATAAAATTAATCATATGAAGAAGCTACAAATATATTTTTTGTTCTTGTTATTAACAGGAATAGCCTTTAATAGTTATGGACAACAAGGAGGCGAAAAAAAAGAATCAGTAGATGTCCAAAGACAAAAGCAACAACGAAATTATTACCGTAAGACTTTACAGTTGGATTCTCTAAAGGCGCAACAAGTAGCCGAGATCCAAGATAGTTATAAAGCTGCACTAAAGTTAGTCGTGTCGGATACCGGATTGAATATTGTAGCAAAACGTGCTAGGATTAGTACGCTTATTGATAGTAAGAATCTCAAGTTACAAAAGGTGCTTAGTCCCGAGCAGCTGGATAAGGTGATTCCGACTACGGAGAGGGAAAACCTGAAGAAGGTAAGTAAACCATAAGCATTCGTATTTAACTTAATAACCCCTGATATGAAACATATATTGCTACTTTTTGTGCTACTGGGGCTTGGCTGGAATCCGGCAAAGGCTCAAAGTGGTACTTCGATGTATGATGCATTTCCCATCGCGATAAATTCATGTGGGAATACGACCTTTACAGATTACCAGAATAATTATTATTTTAACGACAGTTTTGGTAATCCTAACCCTGAAGTATGGTATAGTTTTAACCTGTTGTCAGCCACAGACGTTAGTATTTCTCTTTGTGGGAGTACTTTCGATACTTATTTGTATGTACTTGACGGGAATTATAATGTGATTGCATCTAGTGATGATGATTGGTCAATGTGCGGTGGGGTTACTTCCTATATCTATACTTACTTTGGTGCAGGTACGTATTATATTGTAGCAGAAGGTTCAGGTTATAATACGGGGGATATAGCACTTAGTTTTGATATTTCGAGTACGGGTGGTACACCATCTGAAGGAGCCAATATTGGTAATGCGATCCATGCTGGTAGTTTTGGTAGTTCTGGTAGCTATACAGATAGTAGGAGCAATGCCGATGGTTGTCTGGGAAATGATATAGGGCAGGCAAGTAATGATATTTATTACCAATTCAGCTTATCAGGTGAGTCAGAAGTTACGCTTTCGCATTGCGGGAGTGGATTCGATACCTATATGCATTTGCTGGATGCTTCTGGAAATGAGATAGCTTTTAATGATGATAGTCCGGAAGGAGCTTGCCCTGGAGTACAATCTTATATACAAACAACTCTTCCAGCGGGGACTTATTACGTTGTTTCGGAGGGGTATGCTGGTAATGTTGGAAATATCACCACCTCGATTAATGTTGTTGGGTCTGTGGCGCCACCTTTGCCTTCTTTGCCCGTGATTTCCTATACTAGTCCCTCCAGTCTTACTGTTGGCTCAGTGGTAAGTTTAATTCCGGTTAATACTGGTGGTGCAGTTTCATTAGGGGGGCAAAGTACCACTACGCTTGCAGGGGCTGGATATGCTGGTTTTACAAATGGGATAGGCACAGGAGCGAGTTTCAATAATCCATTGAATACTGTAGTAGATGCGTCAGGTAATGTATTTGTTAGTGATGTGGGTAACCAGAGTATTCGCAAGATTACTCCGTCGGGAGTGGTGACAACTTTTGCTGGTGGTGGTTATGCAGGGTATGCGGATGGAGTTGGTACCTCGGCTTTATTTCGTCATCCATCTTTTATGGCTGTAAATTCATCCGGGAATATATTTGTATCCGATCAGCAAAACCACCGGATTAGAAAAATTACTCCAGCAGGGGTAGTGAGTACCTTTGCCGGGAGTGGTTCTATTGGTTCTGCTAATGGAACAGGAACAGCTGCAAGTTTCCAATTTCCCATGGGTTTGGCTTTTGATGGTTCAGGGAATCTTTATGTATCGGATGCTTATAACCATAAAATCAGGAAGATCAGTCCCTTGGGCGTGGTGAGTGATTTTGCGGGTTCAGGTAGTGCTGGGGCGGCAAATGGGGCTCCGGGTTCTGCTAGTTTTAATCTACCTATGGGGCTGGCCTTTGATGTAGCAGGCAATTTATATGTAGCTGATCGGGCCAATGATAAGATAAGAAAAATTAGTTCTTCGGGTGTGGTGAGTACTATTGCTGGAAACGGATCAAGAGGGTTTGCAAATGGATCGGGTGCTAGTGTGATGTTTTGGTCTCCAAATAACTTGGTATTGGATGGAGATGAGAATATTTACGTTGTGGATCAAGGAAATAACATGATTCGTAAGGTGAGTCCTGGAGGAGAGGTCACTACATTTGCAGGCGCAACAATAGCAAGTTCAGTGAATGGGACAGGAGGGGAAGTGCGTTTTAACTCTCCGTTTGGAATTTCTAAAGGTCCGGATGGGACAATGTATGTTGCTGAAAATGCAGCTAATTTGGTTCGTAAAATGACTTTGATGACAGCCTATACGATCAGTCCTTCATTACCTCCTGGATTAAGTTTTAATTATACAACGGGTGAGATTAGTGGTACCCCTTCAGGCGTTTGGCCAGCTGCAACGTATACCATCACAGCTTTTAACAGTGCTGGGAGTAGTAGTGCTACTTTAAATTTTGAGGTTACTCTAGCTACTTCCACCGATCAATTGAGAAATTGGATCCTTACTAAATCCTATGATGAAGATGGTAATTTAACAGGAGAATCAAAAGCCTTTATGGACAATAACGGTAAGACGTTACAGACTCAGGTTAAAAGTTTATCAAAAGGGCAAGTATTAGCCTCAGAACAGCTTTACGATGCTCTCGGTCGCCCCGCTATAAGTACGCTAGTTGCGCCAATTGATAATACTGCTTTTAATTATAAAGACGGTTTTGTTCAAAATACTTCAGATGCGAAATACAGTTACAATGACTTTGATCTTAATAATACTGATAACCCTTCTCAGGTTGGAATTAATAATAAGGGAACATTAGGGTGGTACTATAGTAATAATAATTCAACAGAGCCTTATGTTGGAGCGACAGTATATCCTTATGCTAGAAGTGATTATTTTAAAGATGGGAGCGGTGGATTAAAACGTTCTGCTGGAGTGGGAGAGCAGTTAAAGATGGGTGCGGGGCACGAGAACAGAGGGGTAGACATCCCTGTAATTAATGAGCTTGATTTTTATAAACAGGTAAGAGACAAGTTCTTTTCACCGGGGCTAATTGGGGAAAGCGAATCTCTAATAAATAAAGCAATTCAGAGTGTTGTTACTGACGAGAATGGGAATCAAGGAATTTCAATCTCAGACTTATCTGGGAATCCTTTAATTAGTGCACGGCCAGGGATAGGGGCCGATTGGCAATTATTTGTTAATAATAATGTACAGCTTAATAATAAAGTTGGCTACAGATTTGAGATCAATGGAGGGACATATGGTACTGTTAAGGATATCTCAATAAGAGGAGAAGGATTTGTTTCTGTTTATGAAAGTCATGATGGAGGACTGAGTTACCAGTTGTACTATAATGGGAGCGCAGGTGATTATCCTGGATCAACCGGTTCTTGGTTATATCGCATAGAATCCCCACTGGTTTTTGAAGTAAGTTATAATGCGGTTCCTTCTGTCGGCCCAGAATTTAGGGTGTGCGATAGATGCCAAGCTTCAGTTTCTTCATTTGGTAAAAAGCAGGTTCACTATTTTCAATTGCTACAAAATTCGACAGTAACGATTGTAGGAGATGGGTTGAAATTATACAATATGGATGGGGATGAGCAGGAAATTAGCTTCACGAGTGGCGGTACACTAAGTAAGGGCTATTATAAGGCTGCAATTTCAGGTAATGGAGACGCTACTTTATCGTATAGTAATAGTTATACTGATTTGAGTTTTAATTTTTATAATCATTTGGGACAGTTAATATCCTCTATAGCTCCAGAAGGTGTAAAGAAAATCGTGGATCTTGGCATTGGCAGCTTTAACACATTAGATGATGTGCCTTTTGTGGCCAGAAACGAATATGATTTACAAGGACGATTAATTGCCACAATCAATACTGATGCAGGTAGAGCAGAGTATATTTACCGGAAGGATGGTAATATTCGTTTTTCTCAAAATGCTGAGCAACGTAAAACGGGGAAGTTCTCTTATACAAATTATGATCAATGGGGAAGATCCTCTGAGTCTGGAGAGTATTTTTCAGGCGATATTACTTTTACATCAGCCAAAACAAATGAAGTTTTGCAAGAAAGTATAGCGTTGGATGGTGGATTGATAGGGGGAGCACGCCAAAGTAATATAATAGTTCATTATGACTATGTAAATAATGATCATGGTTTGCCTGGTTATGTACAGGATGAAGGATTTTTAGGTGCAGGCGTAAGTTGGACGGAGAATGCGAGGAGTAAAACCTGGTATAACTATGATGGCGAAGGGCGTGTCAAATGGCTAGTTAAATCAATTGTTGGTTTAGGGGTTAAGACTATTGATTATACTTATGATGCTAAAGGTAATGTGGTAAAGGTAGATTATCAGAAAAATATTTCATCAGAACGTTTTATCCACGAGTATGAGTACGATGGAGATAACCGCCTTCAGGTTGCTTACACTTCAACAGATCCGCTTCTTGGCCGTAAAGAACAAGCACGTTACCATTATTATCTTCATGGCCCATTGAAGCGAATAGAACTGGCGGAGAATCTTCAGGGGGTAGATTATACTTATACTTCGCAGGGATTACTTAAGGCGATTAATCATCCTGATAATGCTAAGGACCCGGGCAAAGATGGTGTTGGTAATGGTTTTGCACCAGATGCTTTTGGGATGACGCTTGAATATTTTTACGGAGACTACAATAGAAATAATACAGGAATTAGCAGTTTAAATACAGGTACAAATAAGACTTATTTTAACGGCAGTGTATCAGGACAAAGCTGGAGGAGTTTAAAACCGAGTGCGGTAGTTGGTGTTTACGGGGGTGGAGTAAATAACCCTGCAATGTTTACTTATGAGTATGATAACAGATATCAGTTCAATAATAATAAATATGGGAGTCCTGATTTTAACACTAATTTCTTTAATGAGACAATTAATGTAAACAGAGAGTTTAATTTGGGCTATGATGCGAATGGGAACATTAATAGTTTAAGCCGTACTGATCAGTCTGGAAATATAAAAAATAACTTTTCAGGAAGTAATTTTCATTATCAACTAGGAACGAATAAGTTAACATCTGTAGATAGTTATGGAGATTATATATATGATGATTTAGGCCGTATGACTGGCCAAGTTAGGACTGGTGGTTTGGGTTATTATCCTGTATATGATGTTAGTAGTCGGATTGTTTCTATTTATTCTGATGCAAGTCATACGCTGTTAAAGGTTTCATTTGGTTATGATGAGATGGGAACGCGGATAAGCAAGACTGATCATGTTCAAAATATAACAACTTATTATGTTACTGATGCCGCTGGAAATGTTATGGCCATATATGATAATCACGGCTCGGCATTACAGCAAAAGGAATTACCTTTGTATACTTCTTCTCGTATTGGAGTTTATAGTCGAAGTAATGATTCTTATAAATATGAGCTTACGGATCATTTAGGGAACGTTCGAGTTGTTATTAACCAGAGTAAAACAGCGAGTGGAGATGCAGATGTACTTTCTTATTCCGATTATTATCCGTTTGGTAGTCCTCTTACTTTAGCCAATAATGATTATCGATATGGTTATCAAGGGCAGTTTTCTGAAGTTGATAAAGAAACGGGTTGGAATAATTTTGATCTTCGGATGTATGATCCAGCAATAGGTAGGTGGATGAGTACTGACCCTTATGGGCAATTTGATTCTCCTTATGTGGGAATGGGGAATAATCCTATATCTTCGGTGGATCCGGATGGTGGATATTCATTGATAGGAGCTTTATGGCGTCATGTTGCATCATTTGTAAGAGGTGAGCGTCCTGATGAGATTTATAACAATGGTAATACCTGGGGGTTTAATACCTCAGATAAAGATGGGAGCGTTAGGGGACATTTTTCCGAATCTAAGACGAGTAAGATTCAAGGCAATCTGGATAGGTCTATCGCGATGCGCTCTGATTGGAAAATGGGACGTTTTAATGAGTCTACAGGAAGAATTAATAGCTATTCTGGAAGAATAGAAACGAATACTTTTTTTGAAGAAGTGTTAATTGGTGGAGCGGTTTTTAAAGGAGTTGGATTACTCGGAGGTACGGCGGCTGAGGGGGGAGCTAGCGCTTTTAGATATATGACGGAAGCAGAATTAAAAGCTGTTCAAACTACAGGATTACTAAGAGGTGGTAGAGCGGGGGAAACATTCTTTACAAAGGATTTATATAAATCAGCAGCGAGTGCTCAAAATCGTTTGGCGTTACCTACAGCTCCTACACTTCGTGTAGAGTTTCAAATTCTAAACAATCCGACACTTTTAAGTAATGGTACAAAGGTTCTACCTGCAAATGGAATGATGGGAAAAGGGGCTGAGTTTATGACATTAGACGCCGTAAAAGTAAAATTGATTAATTGGCAACATTTAAGATAATAATTATGGAACAAGAAAAATATTTTATATCAGTTGGCGAACCGTGGGACTTTAATAGTGTTGATGGCGAAAATATAATTAATGGAATTATCATTAAAATATTAAGTGCTACTTGTATAATATTTAAAGCCAATTACCTTTTAGACTTTGAGGGCGTTTCGGGTGATATTTTTGTTTTGTATCCGAGATATGCTGAAAAAAATTTTATTGAATTGAAAAATGGAGTTGAGTCTGTTGCTATAAATGGAAATTTATTGATTGGAGATTTTGATGAAAACGAGAACGAAGAAATATTGAGAGAGAAATCAAAATTTGTTCTTGCAGGTACTATCAGAACTTAGATGTAAGAAGGTAAAGGCATTTATGCAATAATCAAAGGGAAAGCCAAATGCCTCCCATAGGAATAGAGCATCTAAAGGAAATAGAATATAATAAATGATTTCAAAGCCCCGTTCCTCGGGATTTTGCTTATAATCGAGCTGCTCTTCTTTAGTCATTTTATATCCTGTGCCCCTAAGTTAATGGTTAACTATTTTGGTTCTTCTCGATATTCAATTAGTTATTTTATGAAATCTGTTTTAAGATATACTGTTAATGATGACAGAGCTCTAATTTTCTTCAATAAGTTTTTGCCTATCCAATTAAAATACTATTTTAGATAAAAATTATCGCTGCTCATGATTAAACGGCTCCTAAAACAAAAGGTTAACGCATATACGCTTACAGAAATACTGGTAGTATTGGTTATTATTGGTATTCTGGTTTTATTGGCGCTCCCTAATTTACTCCCTTTAATTACTAAAGCTAAAAGCACAGAAGCTAAAGTTCAGCTGGAGCATTTATCAACCTTGCAGCAAAGTTTCTTCTACGAGAAGTCCAAATACAGTTCCGATCTGACCGAGCTTGGTTTTATCCAGGAGAAGTTAACTACAGATGGAAAAGACGGCAGAGCTAATTATAAAATCGAAATAGTCAATTCCACAAATAATGCTTTCCTTGCTCGAGCTACAGCGGTTACGGATTTCGACGGTGATGGAACTTTTAATGTATGGGAGATCGATCATGCAAAGAATCTGAAAGAAGTAATCGCGGATTAATGATCTTATTACAAGTTGTAATGCTACTCAGCCTTGCTTTTATTTGCTATCAGGACTTAGTTTACCGGGCGGTATACTGGTTGTGTTTTCCTGTATTAACGGCAGTGATGTTTATGTTGAAGTATAATCTAGTGGGATTTCAAGAAACGGTAACAAATGCTACATATGGCTTTACTTTTCTTATGGTTCAGCTACTGATTCTTTGGGGTTATTTCTCCATTAAAAATAGGAAAGTAATAAGCCTGACCAATGATTATCTGGGTTGGGGCGATGTTTTATTTTTAGCCGCTATCCCGTTCTACTTATCTCCAGTAAATTATATTTTATTTTATGTGATAAGCCTGATTGCAGTATTGTTATACACCATTGTTGTCGCTTCGCTAAAGGGTAAAGCCAACAACCCCCATATTCCTCTGGCAGGTTTACAAGCCGCATTGTTAGTTGTGGTAATGTTGGTCGATTTTGTCTCTCCAAAATTTATGTTATATGATGACAGCTGGCTATACTTTTGATCCTGCATTTATCCATGCCATCAGCAAAGAGCAGGCTTGGCACTATCGGATTTTGCCGAAGGAAAGTAATTCCTCAGGATTGGTGTTGCTATGTGATGATGATGCGGATGTAAGCCAATTAAGCGATGAGTTAGAGGTTGTACTGGGTAAAAATATCAGTCTGGAACAGCAGCCTTTGGCTACCATCAGCATGTTACTGAATAAGCATTACTTAAAAGAAAATGGGCAGCACCAGTTTCAGAAAATGGCATTGGCTATTGAAGGAGATGGTTTTTTGAACGACCTGATTCGTGAGGCCAGAAGCTTAAAAAGCAGTGATATTCATATTGAGATTTATGAGGAGAAATGCAGGGTAAGGATCCGCATTGATGGGATGATGGTAGAGCGTTATGTGCTTAAAAAAACAGAGTATCCAGCTTTGATCAATAAGATCAAGATTATGGCAAATCTGGATATTGCTGAAAAGCGTTTACCGCAAGATGGTCGTATCAATTTTAAAGAAGGGGAAGAAGCTTTTGATATCCGCGTATCTGTGCTGCCTACTTTACACGGAGAGAAGGTCGTGCTGCGTTTGCTGAATAACAATGCCGCAAATATTGACCTGAACCATGTTGGTTTCTCGGATTTTGATCTGGCCAATTACCTGCAGGGGGTAAAAAGACCTAATGGGATTATATTGATCAGTGGTCCTACCGGATCTGGTAAAACAACCACCCTATATGCTACGCTAAAATATCTGAACAAAGAGACCCGAAATATATTGACCATAGAAGATCCTATTGAGTACACCTTACAAGGCATTAACCAGGTTCAGCTGAAGGAAAGCATTGGACTTACTTTCGCTGCGGCATTGCGTACTTTTTTAAGGCAGGACCCGGATGTGATTATGGTGGGGGAGATTAGAGACCCGGAGACGGCTAACATGGCCATAAGGGCAGCCTTAACCGGTCACCTGGTACTTTCTACAGTGCACACCAACTCGGCTTGGGGAACTGTGTCGCGTTTAATGGATATGGGTATTCCGCCATTTTTAGTGGCAAATACCTTAAACACCTCTGTTGCGCAACGTCTGCTGCGTTTGCTGTGTAATAAATGTAAGGTGCAGGAAGCTTTTGATGTGGTTGCTTATCCTAAACAGTTTAAACCGTTTTCGGTGGTTACAGAACATTATGTAGCTAAGGGCTGTGAACATTGTTATTATACAGGATATAGCGGTCGTAAGGCAGTATATGAAGTGATTCCTTTGGATCAGGAATTGACACACGAAATAAAACAGGGCAACATGTACATTAACCCTTTGCTTGCGGAAAGGGGAATTAAAACTTTGGGTGAAAATGCTTTCGCTCTTTTTGCTTCGGGTGAAACCACCATAGAAGAAATTTATCCATTATTATTTACAAATTAATGAACGCTCAAACCACCAGTTATAAAGGAGTAGTGCAAGGTATGATCTGTACATTGCTGTTGTTTTTTCAGTTTAATATTGCTTTGGCACAAATGCCAACAACTACAGATCGGGTACGGATAGTGGAGGAACGGTTGAAGAACCTGGCGATTACTGTCCCGGGATTAAACCAGAAGGTACAGTTGAATGTATCTAACGTTTCGGTACAGGAATTTTTACGTGCACTGGCACAGGCTAATAATTTGAATATCAATATTGATCCAAGCCTTAATTTTAAGGTCTACAATAATTTTACCAATGAAACGGCATTGAATGTACTGGTGTTTTTAACCAAGGAGTATGGTTTGGACATCAACCTGGTGGGCTCGATTATGTCGGTCAGCAAGGTGCAGGAAGCAAGGCCGATTGTGCCTATGAAAGAAATTAATGTCCGCTATAACAAGGCCGACAACTCGCTGAGTGTAGAGTTAAATAGTGATACGCTATCTAAAGTGGCACGTAAAATTACACAGCTTTCGCAAAAGAATGTGGTGGTGCCTAATGCTTTGCTCTCCAAAAAGGTAACTGCATTTTTGTCCGATGCTCCTTTTGAAACGGCTTTAGAGAAAATTGCTTATGCCAACGACTTGAAGCTGGCGAAAACGAATGACAATGTATATGTTTTTGAAGCTTTGGACGATGGAGAAGAGCTTTATATCAACAGTGAAAAGAATACGGCGATAAGGAGAAATCCTAAACCATTAAATTCGGCGGCTGGGACATCCAATAGTGGCTTTAGACTGTCGAACCGGATTCTTCAAGGGAAAAAGCTATTGAGTATAGACGCGGTAAATGTGCCGATCATGGATGTAGTGAAAAATGGGGCACAGGAAATCAATGTCAGCTATTTTCTGTATTCGGATATCAAAGGGAACATTACTTCGCGGGTAAATGATATCAGCTTTGATAATTTATTGGCTTCTATATTTCAGGGTACCGAATATACGTATCGGGTTGAGGATGGGGTTTACATGATTGGCGACAGAAGGAATGAAGGCTTGCGGACACATAAATTATTGAAGCTTCAAAACCGATCTATTGATACGATTCAGAATATGATCCCTACGGAATGGCGCAAGGGGGTGGAGATCAAGGAATTTAGGGAGCAGAATACTATACTTTTATCGGGTTCTGCGCCGCAAATAGCAGAGATTGAGGCTTATGTGAAACAATTGGATAAGCTGGTGCCTATGGTTTTAATAGAGGTGACGTTAATTGATGTTCGCAAAGGCAAGAGTATTAAGACTGGAATTACGGCTGGAGTATCGGACAGTATTAAAAGGGGCGGAACGGTGTTTCCTGGTTTAAATTATACTTTCGGTTCGGGTGCAATCAATGATCTGCTGGGCAGGTTGGGGCGGAACAATTCCATCAATATCGGGCGGGTGACGCCTAATTTTTATGTGACGTTGAGTGCATTGGAAAACAACAGCAATGTTGAAGTCAGGTCTGTTCCTAAGCTTTCTACTTTAAATGGGCATACCGCCAATTTAAGCATAGGTAGTAAAAGATATTACAGCACAAAAACACAGAATGTAATCCCATCATTAACCACCCAGACTGTGGTAACAGAGCAGTTTACGCCGGTGGATGCAAATCTGGAAATTCGGATTAAGCCTTTAGTTTCGGGCGATAGTCAGGTGACTTTAAATATTAAGGTTGACATTTCTGACTTTATCGGTGATCCACCTGAAAATGCACCACCACCAACCTCAACAAGTAAGTTCGAATCGATTGTAAGAGCTAAAAATGAAGACATGATTATTTTGGGTGGTTTGGAACGTACAGAAAGCAGCGAGAGCGGTTCTGGGGTTCCAATATTATCGAGGATTCCAATCTTGAAATGGTTGTTTAGCAGCAAAAGCAAGTCGAATAGCAAGGTGGTGACCATCGTATTTATTAAGCCTACAATCATTTATTAATATGGTTTCGCTGTTGGGTTTACATCATGGTTTTAGCAGTTGCGCAGGGGCAGAAGTGCATTTGAAGCAAGATGGTAGCTATGATGTAAGGTTATTGAAGTTATCGCTTCGCAAAAAGCTGGTCCAGATAGATGGGAAGAAGCGCTATTCGGGTACTTCGGCGAAGATTACAGATTTTGTATTAGATGAACCGCTTGCGGTAACATTGACGGGTAAGGGCGTGTTGATTAAAAAGACGGCAAGGCTTGAACTGGCTTCTGCGCAAACGCTACAGCATCTTTTTCCAACGCTGAAATTGGATGAGTTTTACGTACAGCATTTTCCGGCAGGGGCGCACTCTTTTGTGGCTATTGTGAGAAGGGAAATAGCAGATGCGGTAATGGCGGTTTTTAAGAAGCAGGGTGCAGAGGTATTGATGTTAAGTTTGGGGGCTTTTACTGTTGATCAGGTGATCCCTCAGTTGAATTCGTACGGAGATACTTTGAAGTTTGATGGGCACCAGGTGGTGCTGAATGCGGCTAAAGAGTGGATCGATTATAGTTTCGTTGCAGGGACAGATACTGGCTTTCCGTTGAAGATAGATATAGAGACGATTCCTGAGGAGTTTTTGCTGGCTTATGCTACTGCTTTTCAGTTGATTTTGCACGATCGTTTGGATCTGGTTGAAGTAGAGGTCGATGCGATCAAAGATAGACTGGTTGGGCTTTCTGCTAAGTTGAAGTTTAAGAGATATGGCATGGCCATGGTGTTTTTCTTTTTCGCCCTGCTGATGCTTAATTTTTTACTATTGAGTGGGTATAATTCGAGCAATGAGGAATTGATGAGCAGGGCTGGACGACAGTCGTACATTTTTGAGAACCGGGCAAAGCTAGAGCAGGATGTGAAAGAGAAGGAAGCTTTGGTGAAGAAGCTAGGTTGGAACAAGGGCTATAAGTATGCCTTTTTGTGTGATCAGATTGGTGCTTCCATGCCGAAAGATATTACGTTAGATGAGTTACAGATTAATCCTTTAGTTGGGGTCGGCATTGGCTTGATTAAAGAGGCACCTCTGGAATTGGGAAGCATGAAGATTAAAGGGCAGACGAGTAGTGTGTATGCCATTAATGGCTGGATTTACGAGTTGAAACAAAAGGGCTGGGTGAAGGATGTGCAGTTGGAGAAGTATACTGCTGATGACCAGCGCGAGACACAGGTGTTTACCATACTTTTAAAATATTAGGTGATGTTGAGCAGGTTAGATCATATTCAGAAAAATAAGTTGCTGCTTCCTTTATTTGTTTTGGGCTTGTTGCTGTGCTGGTTTCTGGCTTTTGATAAAACTTTCGAGGCGGTTAAGTTGAATCGTAAGTTGAAAGAGGAGTCGGAAAAGGGTAATGATATTTCTTTTAACCCTGCTTATGTACAGGAGAAACTGGCTGCATTGAATTTGATACTAAAAAGCTATAAAGTAGATGAGCAATGGAACGATAAATTGTGGATGCAGTCCTCGGCCATTGCAGCGAAACAGAATGTTTCGGTTGATTTTACTTTAGATAAGCCACCGATAGAGGCGGATAATACGACAGTGGGAAGGTTGCAGGCCTTGCATTTTTACGGTGGGTATATACAGCTGGTAAAGCTAGTGGATACACTGGAGCGCAGCCGGGGAATAGGAAAGATTTCTGCATTGAAGGTAAAGGCGCCAAAGGCAGATGTGGTTGGAGATAGGGGGAAGAAGTGTGTGCTGAGACTGGATTTTAGGGGATTGTAAAATTCATAATGGTTGGCGAGAAGGAGAGTCGGGTAGTTTAGTGGATCCACTGATCATTATTTTTTTAGGGTTAGTGGTTGGAGTGCTATGTATTTGCCAATGTTCCAGATGAGTAATAGTTTTAATGCTTAACATAATAATGTTATGAAAGTAGATTTCACACTCTTAAAAAGAATTTATTAATGTGCATTTGAAGCAGGCAACAGGTTCTCCAGTTTGGATGCGCCAATAGCCTCCTCAGGGTTAAAGGAAGCCTAGTATTATTCCGAAGAATGGTGGATGTCGGAACCTTAACTAATGTTAAAGCAAAAGTTGATGAAATGGGTACAAACATGATTGGCAAAAAAAATATAATCATACTGACGGGGATATTGAGTAAGATATTTGTCGTTTTATGCACGGAAGGATTTGGACTTTTTGTTAAACCGGTCTGTTTGTGGCCTCTATTGCTATTATTTACCCGTTTTTTTAAGCTTTAAATTTTTTTAAATATTTTCTTCCGAGCACGCCCTGTGCACGCAAATGGATTAGTATTGGATTTAATTCAATGATCCATGAAAAGATATTATTATTTGTTGATTTTTTTGCTTTTAAGCGGCGTTGAATTAATGGCTCAGGAAAATAGTATAGGTCTCCCCTCCCCAAATAATCGTTTTTTGGGTATTGCGAGTGCTGGTGCAGAAATAGGAGTCGATTTATACACCGGCACTGCGCAAATCAATATTCCAGTCACAAGTTTATCCTCTGGGCAAATGACGATTCCTGTGTCGTTAAGTTATGTAGGAGCAAGGGGAATCAAAATTCAAGATTATGCAAGTCAGGTGGGATTAGGTTGGCAATTAAATGCAGGAGGTAGCATAACAAGAGTTGTTCGTGGCTTTCCTGATGATAGCTCAAATGGATATCTTGGAGGTTACTGGGGTTATCTTGGAGGTTACTGGGCTAAGAGAATTGGTGATGCAATCCGAAGTAACTCAGCTTTACCTGAAGAGGTCAGTCCGCATGCCTCTATCAGTGGTGGATTTTTGGGAATAGGTGGTGGTATCAAATATAAATCAGCAACAGCAGATGGGGAGCCTGATATCTTTTATATTAAAACCCCATTTTTTTCAGCACAATTTGTTTTTGATGAAGATGGGAAGCCTGTTTTTTCTAATAGCACCAACCTCAGGATTACTACATATTCAGGCGAATGTCAGAATGGGTTTATAGCAATAGATGGCAGTGGGACCCAATACTACTTTGGTACCTCACCAAGTTCTGTAGAAAAGAATGGTAACTCGTATATCTCTAGCTGGTATCTTGACAAAATAGTATCTGCGAACCAAGCGGAAACAATTAATTTTGAGTATGCTACGGGAAATACTTACAATTTAAAACGATATTATTCGGTAATTTATAACGTAGGATCCGACTGTGAAGAGAGAATTAGCAGAAATAGAAGCATTGATATTGTTGAACCAAAGTACCTCTCTAAAATTATAACGGAAAAAGGTCAGGTAAAGTTTAATTATTTATTCGATCGGAAAGATATTTCTTATTACGCAAGGTTAGCAAGTGTGGATGTGATGCCCGCAAATATGATTAAAGAGCAATCATATCATTTTGATTATAATTATTTTGGAACTGATGAAAATGATTTTAGGCTTTGTCTTGATCAAATAAGGTTGAAATATAGTAAAGATACTAAAGAACTACCCTACAAGAAATTTACTTATAATAGAAGTCTTACTTTACCCGCACCTACTTCAGATCAATTTGACTTTTGGGGTTATTATACTCTTTTTCCTTCGGGAGAAGATCCTTTGGTTGTCCCATCAATTCGGGAGCCGAATGAAGTTTTCGCTAAAACGAATGTTTTAACAAAAGTAAGCGATCTTGCTAATGGCGAGACAACCATTAGTTATGGACTGAATACCTATTATGACGTAGCGCTTAATCAGAACAAATTTGTTGGGGGACTGCGCGTTACTTCTATATCTAAGCAATCACCCAACATACCTGCTTTATCTGTGAACTATATTTACGATGATGCAGGGCGGTCGACAGGGCAGATATTAACAAATACCTATGCCAACCTTCAAGTAAATACCTGTAGCGGGTGGCGTAATAATCATTCTGAATCTCAGTCACTTACACATGACGTTAACGGTAACTTTGTGGGCTATTCTAAGGTAAAGGTTCTAAGTGGAAATGGCGGTTATACTGTAAGCAATTTCACCAATTTTTCGGATTTTCCGGATAAGCTTAACAGCATTTCAACTTTATTTTCAATGACCCCGAATGTTGTATCTTCTATAAGTAATGCTTACAAAAGAGGCCTGCCGCTTTCTGAAACAATTTTTACTGCATCAGGCAACAAAATATCTGAGAATTTATACGAGTATGCGGCCCTAAATTCGACTATAGAAAACAAGGCGTATGGTGTCAGAACAGAAATTATAATGGCAGACTGTGGAGGTACACAATGTACGAGTGAAATAACCAGTAGGTATTGGACAAATGTAGAAAACTATCGGTTGGTTAAAACTATTCAACGTAACTATGATCAGCTAGAACAGAATAATTATGCGGAGGTTTCGAATGTATACACTTATCATCCTAATAAATTTCAGATAAATAATGTAAGGACTACAGATTCAAAAGGTAACATAATTAATAAAACATCGTACTATTTGGGTGAAAATAATATACCTATGTTAGCTGATGATGAAAGATCCGCTCACAATGTTATGCGCGAGAGTAATATAACGAGTGTCCTTATACACGAAAAAAGCACAAAAAATGATATAGTTACACAGGTTCATTATACTTACGGTATCCTTAAAAATAAGACCATAAATCTTATTTCATCTGCAAGTTATATAGGTAATCAATTAGTAGATCAAAAACATTTTGAGTACGATGTTAATTCCCGAGTAATAGCAACTAAAGATAATTATGGATTATCAAATGCTGTCGGATACGATAAAAGTAATATGCCTGTAGTAAAAATTAGCAATGCGATTAACAATAAATATGTATCCTACACTGACAACTATGTGAAAAGAACCAAAACTGTAGCTATTCCTCTTGTTGCGGCAGTAAATTGGGCTTATTATCCTTCTTCTCCTTCTTCGATAAATAAAGCTGAATATAAAGTGACCTTTACTATGGAAGAGTATGGGGAAATGGAGTTGTTGTCATTTGGCAGTCCTTACCAAAATTGGTTCGCCGACTATACAATATTTAAAAATGATTGTTGGGGTAGTATTCTACAATCTGGCGGAATGTATACTACACAAAGTGGAGATACCCAAATGGATAATTCATGGGGGAACAATTACAAATCACAGCCTGATAGGTTTCTTCAAATTCCAAAAACCATTAATCTGGAAAAAGGCAGCTATACAATAAAACTCTACGATGTTATATGTCAAACTGCTCAGCACGGGAAATCCCCGGCTGGCGAACTGAAGTTTTCTTATCGAGGTATTGATCTGGTTAGTCGGGATTCTATAATAACAGGTAAATCAGAATTCTTTTATGAAGGATTTGAGCCGAAGACGGTCGCTTCTGATCAGGAAATTATTAAAGCCTATTCTGGAAGGGGGTATCATACCGGAAAATATAGGGTTCCATTTAAAGTAACAGATCTTGTGGATGGGGTTTATTACTTAATTAGTTATCGTTACTACAGTAAGGGATCTTGGATTGGGGTGAGTAAGCTCTATTACGATAACATGATTTTGCAAGATGGCATAGCAGTTGATTACATTTCTATTGTTCCCCTCTCACTTAATCGCCCAAGTAATGAATATTATTTCCAGGATTTTGAAGATCAGCCTGCTCCTCCGGTTGTGCCCAAAGCTATACCGTATGCAGGTAAGGGTGGACATCACGGAGTTTATAGAGTGCCGTTTGATGCAGATCCTAATCGTAGGTACAAAATTGACTATTATTACTATGCGGATGGCAACTGGAATTATAAGATTAAAGACTATTATAATAACATGACCCTAGAGGACGGTACAGATATAGATGAAGTGAGAGTTTACCCTGAGGATGCCTTGATCACCACTTATACTTTTGATCCATTTTTCGGCAAAACCAGTGAAACGGATTCATTCGGAAATACAACATTTTATGAATACGATGGATTGGGTAGAGTAATCCATATCAGAGATCGGAATCGGAATATTGTCCAAAAGTTTGAACATCATTACAAAGATCAATAAATATTCAACAGGCAATTTTTTAACCATTAACAAAATTTTATGGTACTCAATACTTATACATACCGTTTTATAGCATTGTTGTTTGTTTCAATTCTAAGTTATCTGCCCCTAAAAGGCCAGGAGTTAATAGGTGGTGGAATTGGGCATTACCAACCTCCTAGTGAAACCATTAATATGACTTATGGAAATGGAAGAATCAGAATAAGCAATCTCGGGAATGCTAGCGGGGGTACTTGCTCTGGATTTTATCAATATCAATGGCAGTTGTCATATAATGAAGTTGATTGGGAAGATTTATATGGATACACTGATAAGCAATATGATGAGGCGCACTCTGGTGAAATTGCGCCTAAAGTCTTGCCTGGCGAAAGTGGCGCAATTTTGTATTTTAGACGTAAGGTTATTTGTGGTAATGAAATTGCCTATTCCGATATCTTGCGCATTTATCTTGAGTATGCGGGAGGAGGGGTTTCACCTTCTGTTTCCAATTTTAATTCGGATGGAAGTTTTGAAAAACTAGAAGGCACAGAAAATGACATCAGTTATGTTTGGCAGATAAGCCGGGACTATGATCCGGTTATTACCAGGTTAAATGCCATTGGTAATGGATACTGGGAAAACTTATTAGGAGGGACTGAACAACATTTCCTGCCCTCAGAGGACTTTATGCTCGATCAGCCCATTTATATTCGAAGACTCTTATTAGACGGAAGAAGTTCTAATATCGTGAAAATAATGCCTAATGATATTTTTACGATTGGTGATGTGATGCCGCAAAGACAAATGATTGCAAAAAATGCCCCTGTTGAGATGTTGTCAATAAATGAACCGGATATTCAGGGTAATTATCATTATCAGTGGCAAGAATATATTATGACAAGTGGTTCATGGGAGGATATAATTGGGGCGAACGAAAGAACTTATTTACCTATAGCAACGGATACGAAGAAATTATACCGAGTTGCTGTTGTGAGTCTTGCCACTAGCGTTGAGTTATATAGTTACGCATTAATCGATATTGTACCTTTTGAACCTGGCCGCATAACAACATCTAATCAGGTATTAACTTCTTTTACAGCGATCCCCAATCTGATTAATACAACAGAACCTTCGGAAGGTCTTTGTGATGGAAACTATACTTATCAATGGGAACAATCTATAGATAATAAGGTGTTTATCGCCATGCCAGGTTCAAAGGATGCCACCCTCAGTTTCATTTCTCCCTTGGAACAAACGACTTATTACCGCAGAAAAGTTACTTGTGGAGAAGGATCCGCCTACTCGTATGGTAATGGCGAGGTTCAATCTGTTATGGTACGATTGCCAAATGTAATGACCCAGCCTTATGCGGGTAATTATACTTTTGTTTGGAAGGCTAATATACCATTTGCAAATCCTAATGAATTGATTAATAGCGCTATTAATGAGTCAAGCAAAAGCGTCCAGTACTTCGATGACTTTGGAAGACCTGAACAAGATATCGCTATTAATGCAAGTCCAACAAATAAAGATATTTTACGACCAGTTGTTTACGATGTATTGGGAAGGGAAGATAAAAAATACTTGCCTTATACTATAGGTAATAATCATGGGCAGTACAGATCCGAAGTCTTAAATGAACAAGCCATATTTTATCAAAGCCCACCTTTAGGTCAGCCTGCAAACAGTCATCCATACACGAAAGCTATATTAGAGAATTCGCCGATGAACAGGGTGCTGGAACAAGGTGCCGAAGGCTCGGAGTGGCAACCACAGCCAAATGAGAGCGGACATACTGTAAAAGCAGTGACTACATTTAACAATACGGTTGCATTAACAGATTTAAGTAATACCCGTGCGGTTATGATGTACGGAGTTAGTTTATCCGGAATTGAACCAACTTTAATTGGAGGACAAGTTTATCCAGCGAATCAATTAATCGTCAATATGGTTAGAGGAGAAAACTGGAAAGCGGCAGATGGGCGTGCTGGGACTGCGGAAGAATATACAGACCAAGAAGGTAAAGTCGTTCTTAAACGAGGCTTTAATAAAAAGAATGGACAGATTGAGATCTTATCGACTTATTATGTCTATGATGACCTTGGCAACCTTACCTTTATACTTCCTCCTGGTTCCTTTGCCGATCTTTCGATTCCAAATACTACGCTGCTAAATGATATCTGTTATCAATATAAGTATGATTATAAGAGGAGAAAAATAGAGCAAAAAATTCCAGGTAAGGGAGTAGAGTATATGCTCTATAATCCGCTTAATCAATTGGTAGGCAGTCAGGATGCAAACCAAAGGCTCAAAAATGAATGGTTGGTAAGTAAATACGATAAGTTTGGGCGCGTAGTTATTACAGGTGTTCTGATCGACAATAGTAGTCGTCAAGTTTTACAAAACCAAATCCAAATAGATCAGCAGTATAGGCTATGGGAAACTAAAGTTGGAGATGGTATTGGCTACACAAATCTAGCCTGGCCTGTCAACATTTCTAGCTATTATATTATAAATTATTATGATAACTATGAAATACCCGGACTACCTTATTCTTATCAAGATTTTTCAAGTAATGTAAAGAAAGACCAACCTAAAGGTCTTTTAACTGCGAGTAAAGTTCGGTTGCTTAACGATGCAAGTACCTTCCTTTGGACAGTGCAGTATTATAACCAGGACGCACAGGTTATACAGGTTCATTCAGGCAATCACCTTGGCGGAAAAGACGTAATGAGCAGTAGTTATGACTTTTCCGGAAAAATGATTAATAGTCAGCGTGCACATACGGGATCTAATGGTCAGTCGGTTACTATAAAGAATAATTATATCTATGACCATGGCTCAAGGCTGGTTGATGTTAAGCAAAAAACTGGTAACGATGCAGAAATTACGCTTGTGCATAATACTTATAATGAGTTGGGGCAACTTATAGATAAAAAACTACACCTTAAACAGGGCGAAAGTAAGTATCTGCAAAGTATTGATTACCGTTATAATGTAAGGGGATGGTTGAGCACAATAAACGATCCTGAGTTAGGAAATAACACACAGTCAAATCTTGATGATACCAGTAGTGGAGCGGATCTGTTTGGAACGTCACTTAAGTATGAAAATGCCTCTGACAATCCTCAGTATAATGGAAATATTGCTGCTATGACTTGGAAAACAGGAATTGTACCTTCTATGTCAGTTGCACCACCCCAGTTGGGTTATAATTACAGGTATGATAATGTAAATCAGCTAATTGTAGCAATTTCATCGACCAATGGTATCGAGGATGGCAATCATAATGAGTTGATCAGTTACAATCAACAAGGCAACATCACTAATTTGGATAGATGGGCTTATACGGGAGGAGCAAAACAACAAATCGATAAGCTTGAATATACCTATAATGGGAATAAACATAGTCGTGTAGATGATTTGAGTACAGCTACTGGAGGTGTTAAGGCTTTAGGATTTGAAGATATAGCGAACCAGCCAGATGAATATCTTTATGATGATAATGGCAATATGGTACAAGACCTTAACAAAGATATCTCTATAAGTTACAATGTCTTTAACTTACCTGAGACAATTAGCTTTACAGCCAACCCAGATACAAAAATAGAATTTGTCTACGATTGCACCGGACGGAAATTGCAGCGTAAGTTTACTCAGGGTACAACCTTATTTACTACCGACTATATTGATGGTATACAATATGAACAAAACCAACTGGCATTCCTCCAAACTGGTGAAGGGCGTGTACGTAAAATTGGTGAAACTTATAGTTATGAGTATGATATTACCGATCATCTGGGTAATGTTAGGGTTACCTTTATGGCCGATCCAAATGATCCAACACAAACCACAGCTAGAGTAATACAACAAAACAGTTATTATCCTTATGGGATGCTCATGTACGGAGATGCAGGTAATGGTTTAAACCTTGCATTTGCGTCGGGCGAGAAAAGCATGTACCTCTATAGTGGAAAGGAATTACAGGAGCAGGGGGGCGTAAACTGGTACGATCATGGCGCCAGAATGTATGACCCTGTTTTAGGCCGCTGGAGTGTGATGGATCCGGCCAACCAATTTGACGATCTTACCCCTTATTCTGGAATGGGTAATAATCCTTTAGTTTATGTAGACCCTGACGGGAGGTTTATACATATCGTAGCAGGAGCAATTATTGGTGGGGTAATAAATTTAGGAGTAAAAGCGCTACAAGGAAAAATACATAACTTTGGCGATGGGCTTGCAGCATTTGGAATTGGTGCGGTTGCAGGGGGAATAGGTGCAGCAACTGGAGGAGCTGCGTTGGCGGCTTCTGGATTTACTGCAACAAGTATTGGTGGTGGCATTGTTAGTGGTTTAGCTGGTTCTATGGTGTCCAGCCCTGTACTTGGGCTTGGAAATCAAGTTTATTTTGGTGACCCTTATTCTTTAAAGTCATTTGGTCAAGAAGCATTGTTGGGAGGAATTGGGGGAGGGTTGTTAGGTGCATTAACATCAAAAGCAGGTTCGAATATTTGGTCTGGAGCAGTAGAAGGTATAGACCCCTATCTCCCGATCTCCCCGAAGATGATTACTGATGCGACCATAAATGGGAATATTGTTGAAATTACTGCTTCTGCTAAGGGGGCGGGAACTAGTTTAACACGACTGTTTGAATCTATGAATACAAATACAAAGGGAGCCTCAGAGTTTTTTGGATGGGGAAATAAAACGACCTTGACAAAATCAATTTCAAATTTTACAAAGGAGGAACTGTTAAAAAATGGATGGACAAAGGAAAACTTGGTCAAATTGGCAAGAGCTTATAATGACCAAATTGTAAAAGCCCAGTTAGTAGGAGCAAAAAATCTAGCAGCAATAGTAAGAAGAGATCAGGCTATGGATTTAGCAAGGTCATTCTTCGGGAATTAGAAAAAATATAATTATGGAGCAAAAAACAAGTTTTAAAATTTTCAATAACTCAAATTCTGATTTAGAATTAATACACGAGCCGGAATCTTTTATTTTTAATCTTCCCATCAACGAAGAAGTTATAGTTGAGATGGATTCTTGTAGGGAAAGTATTCAATTGAAAATGTCCGTGGATAATGGTAAAGCCGTAATTGCGATTTTGGATGAAAATAGCTTATATCGTATTTCTCATAACGGGGAAGATATCTTTGAAAAATATTTATAGTTAAGCACTTCGAGTTGCTGCCAAGTTAATTTGCCAACACCATAATCGCACAAAGACTAGCAATTGATATCAATATCCATAAAGTGGTGCCCTGAACAAGGGGACTAATGCCAACACTTTTAAAAGTTTTAAATGATAAGCCAGAGCCGATGAGAAATAGGGTTAAGCTTAACCCAGATTTGGCAAAGGCAACTAGATACGGTCCCGTTTTGGTGACAAAGGGTAGGTAGGTGTTTGCGATGATGGCAAGGATGAATAATCCGATAAAATAGGGGATTTGCATTTTAGTCCTATCAGTTTTAAAGAAATAGGTAGTGGCAAGAGATACTGGGATAATCCATAGTGCTCTTGCTAGTTTTACTGTAGTCGCTATTTGTAGTGCTTGCTCACCATATTTACTCGCAGCACCTACAACAGAGCTGGTATCGTGAATAGCAATGGCACACCATAGGCCAAATTGGGTTTGTGAAAGGTGCAGCAAATGACCTATCATTGGAAACATAAACAAAGCAATCGAGTTGAGGATAAATACCGTTCCTAGTGCGACAGAAATCTGTTTTGGATTGGCTTTCATGACTGGTGAAAGAGCTGCGATGGCACTTCCCCCGCATATAGCCGTCCCGGCAGAGATCAAAGAAGAAGTTTTAAAGTCTATTTTTAGCCATCTTCCAATGAGGTAACCAATGGTTAATACACCGAAGATGGAGGCGACGGTAAATAATATGCCTTCTTTGCCTGCTTCGATAGTGCTAAAGATGTTCATTCCGAATCCCAAACCTATAACCGAAATCTTTAATAAAATATGTGTCGTTTTTTGACTTGCAGCAGCGTAAGGATGCTCGATTACTTGTGCCAGGATCAGCCCCATTAATAGAGCAATAGCAGGGGAGATAAGTGGGAGCAAAGAAAGTAATGCAGCAGTTATAAAGATGATTTTTTGACTCAGATGTTTTATAGGGTATTCCATTCGTATTGCAGATTTGATACTGCAAAAATACCCCGGTATGTTTGGGTATTGTTATTCCGAATGTTTATCCGGCATTACTTCAAGTTATAATGCAGCTTTGCAAACCGCATCATTTTCTCCGCAATAGGGTCTGATTTGCCTTTAAGATGAATGAAATAGAAGTTTCGGGTTATACTGATGTCTTTAATTTCTATCATACGTAATTCTCCGCTTAATAGCTCCCTGCTGATCGCGTGTATAGACAAAAAGGCTACTGCGGTAGAATGTAATAGGTATGCTTTGATGCTTTCTGTATTGCCTAGCTGGATCTCGACAGGTAGATCGGACAAGTTTAGTCCCTGAGTTTTTAACGCATGATCAATCACCTGACGTGTTCCAGATCCTTGTTCACGCACAATAAAGTTGTAAGATGGAAGTGCTGAAGCCTCAATCTCGGTAGTTTTTGCAAGGGGGTGGTCTTTATGACAAACCAATACGATCTCATCTTTGATGAAGTCGGAATAGCTGATCTCCTGATTTTTAGACTGCCCCTCTACAATCCCAAGTTCAATCTCTTTGTCGATTAATGCTTTTTCTATTTGCTCCGTATTGCCGGTAATCAGCTTTAACTCAATCTCGGCAAATTTCTTTTTAAAACCAGCCAGAATTGGGGCAATGATATATTGGGATATGGTTGTACTTGCGCCAAGGTGCAACAAGCCCTTATCTTTCTGTTGTAGCGCATTCATGTCGAAATCTATAGCCCTATAAATGGCAAATACGGTTTCGGCATGTTTTAACAGTAGATTTCCTGCTGGGGTAAGTTTGATGGTATTTCCATTGCGGTCAAATAATTTGCTGTCATATTCCTGTTCCAGCTCATGAATATGCTTCGTAACGGCAGGCTGACTAATGAATAATTCTTCAGCAGCTTTGGTGAAGCTAAGTCTTTTGGCAACAGTATGAAAAACAGCTAAACGGAAATCGGACATGTGGTTTTTCTAACAAATATGCGAAATAACTAAATCACCACAATTTAAACCCTTGAGAAATTTTTAGGGAATGTGTAATTTCCTCTGCTGTTCTGCGACTTATTGTGCAAATTGAAAAATGATGGAAAAGGTATTCGTCGAAATGATAAACACACATCGCGGAATCATATTCAAGGTATGTAACCTCTATGGAGCAAGTCAGGAAGATAAGAATGACCTGTTCCAAGAGATTGTGTTACAGCTTTGGAAAGCATTTCCATCCTTCAGATCGGAGTCGAAGCAAAGTACCTGGATGTACCGGGTTGCTTTGAATACTGCAATCACCATTTTTAGAAAAGAAAGCAAAAGGCCTGAGCGGATGTCATTGTCGGGCGAAGAGTTTCAAATTCCGGATATGAGCACCTTTTCTGATAGTGATGAGCAGATATCAATGTTAAATCGGGCTATTTTAGGTCTTACGGAGATAGAAAGGGCAATCATTCTGTTGTACCTGGAAGAAAAGAATTACGAAGAAATTAGTGAGATCATTGGGATCAGCAAGAGTAATGTTGGGGTGCGGATCAACAGGATTAAAATAAAACTAGAAAAAATAATTAAATCAGATCGCTATGAACTTAGATGAGTTGAAAACAGCATGGCTGGAATATGATAGCAGATTACAGGCTACGGAAGAAATTAACCAAAAAGTGATTGCAAGTATGATCAGGGAAAGATCCGTTTCGAGAATAGCCAGGATTAGAAGGCGTTATACGGAAATGATATGCCTTTTTTTGTTTTACATAATATGTCTTGCATTTTGTTTTTTCGGGAATCCTTTTGATTATACCTCAAGGGTACAATATCTGCCACTTGCAGCTTTAGTCTTAAGCTGTATAGTAATGGTGATCTTTTTGTTCAGGGCGCGCTTGGCGCTTAAAGAAATAAGTGTGGACAGGCAAAACCTACAGGAAGCGCTGTTGAATATCATTTCTGTTTATGTAAAATACAGAAGGTTTCTGAGATATACAGTCATATTTATGTTCTGTTCTTCTATGCTGCTCTCTTTTGGGCGGATTATAATCCACATACCGAAATCAGGAATATCGGGAGCAATTATTTCCATACTCTGTTTGGCTGCGGTGATGGTTTTTTCCTATTATTACGCCGGAAAGAAACCGGAATGGCCTAATTTGGGAGAAGAAGAAAAAGGCTTCAGAGCAGATCTTGAGGAATTGAAAGAGCTAAATCCTCAATAAATGATGGAATTTATAGGGCTGGTAATGTAATTTGTGAGTCCTGAATTTCATTATTTAAAAGATTAAAATTAGATTTGAGGGCTGGAGCATTGCATATTAACTAATTTTTTGCCGCCAACATGAAACATATTGTTACTCTTTCGTTAGTCTTTTTTAGTCTGACCAACCTCGCAAAGGCTGATCGGATTGAAGGATTGCGCCTCGTAACAAAATTTTGTAACAGTCAGCAGGTAGATAAAGATGCAGCATCTGTCAGGTTGAATTTACCTGATGACCAGAGACATCCTTTCTTTTTGTCTGCCAGTGAATTGACCTCAATAGGTTTGTTGCCTGAGAAAAAGATTGAAAAACAAAGGATCAATAATTATGTTATAGTCGATCTGACCATAAAAGAGCAGACTAAAAATAACAGTCCCTAATCCCCTCCCTCTTAAATAAAATACGGGCTAACCGCCCCAAGTATAGTGTATGCTGTACTTTTCGTACCCTGCAACTGACATTGTGGCTCATTTGGCTACATGGCTTGGTTGTTGTAATTTGATCATTTTAAAAGAAATATAAACACAAAACATAATATGTTAGGATTTTTAACCAAGATTTTTGGAAGCAAATCAGAAAGAGATATAAAGGCATTACAGCCGATTGTCGTAAAAATAAACGAAGAATATGCAAAGCTGTCGTCATTAAGTAATGATGAGCTGCGTAATAAAACAGTATACTTTAAAGATGTTATTGCTAAAACATTAGCGGGAATTGATGGTAAAATTGCGGGTTTAAAAGCCGATGGCGAAAGTCAGACATTGTCATTAGCTGAAAAAACAGCTTTGTACGATCAGATTGATGCTTTGATTAAAGACCGTGATAAAGAACTAGAGGTGGTTTTGCAGGAAATCTTGCCAGAAGCCTTTGCTGTAGTTAAAGAAACTTCGAGACGTCTGTCTGAAAATGAAACATTAGAGGTTACTGCTACACAGTTTGACCGTGATTATGCTGCGCGTAAGAAAAATGTAGTAATTCAAGGTGATAAAGCACTTTGGTCAAACCGTTGGGAAGCTGCCGGTGTAGAGGTGATTTGGAACATGGTACATTATGATGTACAGTTGATCGGTGGTATGGTGTTGCATAGCGGTAAAATTGCCGAGATGGCTACTGGTGAGGGTAAAACCTTAGTAAGTACATTGCCTGCATACCTGAACGCATTAGCTGGACAAGGTGTACACATCGTAACGGTGAATGATTACCTTGCTCGTCGTGACTCGGAGTGGAACGGTCCTTTATTTGAGTTCCACGGTATCTCGGTAGATTGTATTGATAAGCATGAGCCGAACTCACAAGAGCGTAGAAATGCTTACCTGGCTGATATTACTTATGGTACAAACAACGAATTTGGTTTTGATTACCTCCGTGACAACATGTCGCAGACTCCGGACCAACTGGTACAACGTAAATTGCATTTTGCCATGGTGGATGAGGTCGATTCAGTATTGATTGATGATGCCCGTACGCCTTTGATCATTTCTGGACCAGTTCCTTTTGGTGATCAGCATGAGTTTCATGAGTTAAAACCGAGGATTGAACGCCTGGTAAATGCTCAGAAAGAATATGTAACCAGAGCTTTAAATGAAGCTAAGAAATTAATTAATGATGGTAAAGCCGGAACCGAAGAAGGTGAAGGTGGTTTAGCGCTTTTGCGTGCGCACCGTGGTTTGCCTAAAAATAAAGCCTTGATTAAGTTTTTGAGTGAGGGTAGTGTAAAACAAACCTTATTGAAAACTGAGAATCATTACATGGCTGATCAGTCTAAGAATATGCCTAAGGTAGATTCGGAGCTGTTCTTCTATATTGATGAGAAAAATAATCAGGTTGAATTGACTGAAAAAGGTATTGAGCTGATCACCAAATCTGGTGAGGATGCACATTTCTTTGTATTGCCTGATGTAGGTACTGAGATTGCTGAGATCGAGAAATCATCATTAAGCAGCGAAGAGAAAATTGCAAAGAAAGATGCTTTGATGCGCGATTATTCAATCAAGGCGGAGCGTATTCACTCTGTAAACCAGTTGTTGAAAGCTTATACTTTGTTTGAGATTGATGTAGAATACATCATTGACGAAGGAAAGATCAAGATTGTTGATGAGCAGACTGGCCGTATTATGGATGGTCGTCGTTATTCTGATGGTTTACATCAGGCAATTGAGGCTAAAGAGAATGTGAAAGTAGAAGATGCTTCACAAACTTATGCTACGGTTACTTTACAGAACTTCTTTAGAATGTACCACAAGCTTTGCGGTATGACGGGTACTGCAACTACGGAAGCAGGTGAGTTCTGGTCCATCTATAAATTAGATGTAGTAGAGATTCCTACTAACAGAGTAATTTCAAGAAAAGACCATCAAGATTACGTGTACCGTACAGTACGCGAAAAATACAATGCAGTGGCAGAAGAAATTGTAAAACTAACGCAAGCAGGCCGTCCGGTATTGGTGGGTACGACTTCGGTAGAGATTTCGGAATTACTAAGTAGAATGTTAAAACTTCGTGGAATTAAGCACAATGTGTTGAACGCGAAAATGCACCAGAAAGAGGCTGATATTGTTGCTGAAGCTGGTCAGGCAGGTCAGGTTACGATTGCAACCAATATGGCTGGTCGTGGTACGGATATTAAATTAGGCCCAGGCGTTAAAGATGCTGGTGGTTTAGCGATTGTAGGTACTGAGCGTCATGAGTCTCGTCGTGTAGACAGACAGTTGCGTGGTCGTGCTGGTCGTCAGGGTGATCCAGGTTCATCTCAATTCTTCGTATCTCTTGAAGATAACTTAATGCGATTATTCGGATCTGAAAGGATCTCTAGCATCATGGTGAAGATGGGTATTGAGGACGGTGAAGTGATTCAGCATTCGATGATTACCAAATCTATTGAACGTGCACAGAAGAAAGTTGAAGAGAACAACTTTGGTATTCGTAAGCGTTTGTTAGAGTATGATGATGTAATGAACTCACAACGTACGGTGATCTATTCAAAACGTAGAAATGCCTTGTTTGGCGATCGTTTGGACGTAGATATGAGCAATATGACATTTGATGTTGCTGAAGATATCGTTACTGAATATAAAGAAGAAGGCAATTACGAAGGGTTTAAACTGGAAGTAATTAAAAACTTCTCTGCTGATACAGCTATTGATGAAGGAGAATTCACCTCTAAAGGTATTCATCATTTAACGGATAGATTGTTTGAAGAGGTTACGGCTTTCTATGCAAGGAAATCAGATGCAATTATCAGTCAGGCGATGCCGGTATTGAACCAGGTATTTGCTGAACGTGGTGAGCAGATTGAACAAATCGTTGTTCCATTTACAGATGGACTACGTAGCATCCAAGTGCCTGTTAGCCTTAAAAAGGCGATAGACAATGGTGGTCGTGAGATTACCAAGTCGTTTGAAAAAACGATTGTGTTGGCCTTGATCGACGAATCATGGAAAGAGCATTTACGTGAGATGGATGAGTTGAAGCAGTCGGTACAAAATGCAGTTTACGAGCAGAAAGATCCATTGATCATTTATAAAATGGAAGCCTTTAACTTGTTCAAAAACATGCTGAATGCGGTGAACAAAGAGGTAGTAAGCTTCTTATACAAAGGCGGAATTCCTGTACAGGCAGACCCTAATGATATCAGAGAAGCACAGGCGCCAAGACCTGCACCAAGCAAATTGAAAATGTCTAAGCCTGAGTTTGGACAGTCAAGTAGCACTGCTGATGTCATGGATGATACCCGTGAACTAGCCCCTCAACAACCAATACGTAAAGAAGTTACTGTAGGTAGAAACGACCTTTGCCCTTGTGGTAGCGGTAAGAAATACAAAAACTGCCACGGTGCAGGATTGTAATTTGTATTAAACATATAGAATGCCGAGTTTTGTAAAGAATTCGGCATTCTTTTTTTATATCCTTTCATGAAGAAATTGTTAACTGGTTTATTGTGTTGTTTTTCTACTATGGCATTTGCCCAAACAAGGGGGGTGGTTTCGGTAGTAAAGGACCCTATGATAGACAGTTTAATTGCCAAACGCATAGAGTTGAGCCTAAAGTCTACAGCTACTAGCCCTTCGGGCGCGGTGGGTGCTAAGCCGGGAACAACAATTGTTTCGCAAATGGGATACCGGGTTCAGATCTTTTATGGATCTGACAGGCGTGAGGTTTTTAACGAGCAGAGTAAGTTCAATGCAAGCTACCCTGAGTTAAATACCTACATTACTTATAAGCAACCAAATTATTATTTACGGGTTGGCGATTTCAGGACGCGGCTGGAAGCACAGCGTTTATTGAATGAACTTAGACCGATGTTCCCTACCTTATTTATTTTTAGGGAAAAGATTAATGCACCTAATTTAAATTACAGCAATGATAATTAAAGATAAGATTCAGGCACTTTCCGGTGATATTTTTGAGCAGATAGTTGGTTACCGTCAGCATTTGCATGCTAATCCGGAGCTTTCTTTCAAGGAATTTCAGACTTCGGCATTTATTAAAGGTATTTTGACAGACTGGGGTATTCCTTTTACTGAAATGGCCAATACTGGTGTTGTAGGATTGATTACGGGTGAGCTCCCTTCGGATAAGGTCATCGCCTTGCGTGCAGATATGGACGCATTGCCGATATTGGAGGCTAATGATAAGCCTTATACTTCTAAAAACCCAGGTGTTATGCACGCCTGTGGGCATGATGTGCATAGCTCTTCTTTGCTGGGTACGGCTTATATTTTGAATAGCCTGAAAGCAGAGTTTGGAGGGGTAGTAAAACTAATATTTCAACCTGCAGAAGAGATGTTGCCTGGTGGGGCAAGCATTATGATTAAAGAAGGCGTATTGGAGAATCCTAAGCCTCAGCATATCATAGGGCAGCATGTGATGCCTTTGATTGAGTCTGGTAAGGTTGGTTTCCGCTCAGGTATTTATATGGCTTCTACAGATGAATTGTATGTGACGGTTCGCGGTAAAGGCGGACATGGTGCACAACCACACCAAAATATAGATCCTGTATTGATTACTTCGCATATTATTGTGGCTTTACAACAGATCGTGAGCAGAAATGCGGATCCACGTTTGCCATCTGTACTTTCTTTTGGTAAAGTCATTGCCAATGGTGCAACGAATATCATTCCTAATGAAGTAAAACTGGAAGGTACTTTCAGAACATTGAATGAAGAATGGCGTAAAGAGGCTAAACGCCTGATGAAGAAAATGGCAGAAGGTATTGCCGAAAGCATGGGCGGTAGTTGTGAGTTTACCATCATGGATGGCTATCCTTATTTGATCAATGAAGAGCAGGTAACGGCAAATGCCCGCGCTTGTGCTGAAGATTATTTAGGTAAGGAAAATGTACTTGATCTGGATATCTGGATGGCTGCGGAAGATTTTGCGTATTACTCGCAAATTACGGATGCTTGTTTCTATAGGTTGGGTACCGGTAATAAGGCCAAGGATACCTATTATTCTGTACATACACCTAATTTTGACATTGACGAGGATGCTTTGAAGTTGTCGACAGGCTTAATGGCTTATATGGCAGTGAAACAGCTGGGTAATTAATGAAGAAAATAGTTTTGTTTACGGCATTTGTGATGTTGTGTTTTAATGGTTTTGGGCAGGTTATTCCCCGCTTTAATCCGGATACAATTAAAACCATTCAGCTGGATTCTGCGGTAAACATTACTTCGGAGCGTTTAAGCGTGGAGACTTTTATTAGGGCTGTAACCACTGATACGAGCTTCTATCAGGCTTTTCGCAATATGAAGAAGTACTCCTTTGTAGCCGAAAATAGTATTTATACCTATGACAAAAAGAATAAGGTAACCGGACGTTTATACCGTAAGGTGAAACGGAACAATGCCGCTCCATGGTTGGAATACCTGGTAAAGCAAGACACCGGTAAGCTTTTTAAGAAAAACGGGAAATACAATCTTTATACGGTTGAGATGTTTGACTACATTTTTATGAATGCTTATCAGTCTTCCTATTCTTCAGAATCTGCTGTGGGAAAGTCTGACGGGGCCATTGCCGGATATAAGGATAAACTGAAAACGTTGATCTTTTCTCCCGGTCGACCGGTTAAGGGTTTGCCTTTTATAGGAAGCAAAACAGAGATCTTTACAGCCAATATGCGGCAGTATTATGATTATAGCTTTTTCAGCGGGACCTATCTGGATTCTATTCCTGTCTACCGTTTTAAGGTTACAGTAAAGCCTGATCTAAGCAATTGGACTAAGGATGGGCTGATGATTAAAGAGCTAACAACGATTTTTGATAAACGCAACTTTGAAATTTTAGGTCGTTATGTAGATATGAAATACAGCAATATGCTTTTTGATTTTAATGTACAAATGAATATTGAAATGGGTTATTTTGGGGAGGAGAAGTTGCCGGCTAAGGTGAGCTATCAAGGCAATTGGAATGTTCCAATGAAGAAGCCGGAAAAAGCAAGTGTGCTGGTATTGCAAAGAGATTACCGTCTTGGAAAAGGGAAGTAATTTTTTAACTTAGTCGTAGTTATTTAACCCCTAAACCATATATAATGAACCTAATGATGAAATCTTCTTTTAAATTATTGTTGTTGTTGCCTGCACTAATCTTGGCGGTGCTTTTCTCTGCGATGAAAAGTAAGTCTAAAAAAATTATTTTCTTTGGCGACTCCATTACCGCGGCTGGAATAAAGCCGGGCGGTTATGTTGATTTGATAAAAAAGGATTTAGATCCTGCTAAATATGAAATTATTGGTGCCGGTATTGGCGGTAATAAAGTATATGATCTATACCTGAGAATGGAGGATGATGTACTGAATAAAAAGCCAGACCTGGTGGTGATTTACATCGGAGTGAATGATGTTTGGCATAAGTTGACCTCTAAAACGGGTACTGACTATGATAAGTTTGTTAAATTTTATCAAGGTCTGATTAATAAAATACAGGCTGGCGGCGCTAAGGTTGTGCTTTGCACACCCGCTGTGATCGGCGAGAAAAAGAACGGCGCAAATGTAATGGATACGGAGTTGGATAAATACTCGGCCGCAGTAAGAGAGTTAGCGGCAAAGAATAATCTTCCAATTGCTGATTTGAGAAAGCTGTTTACGGATTACGATATGGCAAACAATCCAGAGGATTTGGCAAAAGGTATTTTAACTTCTGACGGGGTACATTTGAATGATAAAGGAAACCGGACTTTAGCAGACGCTTTACTGCCTTTAGTGAAATAAGTTATTGCAGCGGCTGTTGGGAAAGACAGCCGCTATAAAATGAAAAATGGTAAATAGAACAGAGATTTAAGCGAGAATGATTAACCAGGATACCATAAGCAAAATAATGGACACCGCCCGTATTGAAGAAGTGGTGGGTGACTTTGTTGCGCTAAAAAAGCGGGGTACCAGTTTAATTGGAAACTGCCCTTTTCATAATGAGAAAACACCCTCTTTTAACGTTTCGGTTACTAAAGGGATTTATAAGTGCTTTGGTTGCGGTAAAGGGGGAGACTCTGTCCATTTTATTATGGACCACGAGAAGTATTCTTACCCGGAAGCGCTAAAGTACCTTGCACAGAAATACAATATTGAAGTAGAGGAGACGGTACAGTCGCCCCAAAATATTGAAGCCCAAAACGCACGGGAAAGCCTTTACATTGTTTCGGAGTATGCTGCTAACTATTTCTCTAATGAGTTATGGACAGGTAGTGATGGCCGTGCAATAGGCTTAAGCTATTTCAAAGAGCGTGGTTTTAGGGAGGATATTCTTAAGAAGTTCCAGGTGGGCTATTCGCCTGATTCCTGGGATGCGCTGATTAACAGTGCTGTTGGTGCTGGGCATAGAGAAGAATACCTGGAGAAAACAGGACTGGCCATCAGAAATGATAAAGGCAAGTTGTACGACCGCTTTAGAGGTCGTGTATTGTTTCCGATCCATAACTTTACCGGTAGGGTAATCGGTTTTGGAGGTCGGACCTTAAAGACAGATAAGAATGTTCCAAAGTACGTAAACTCTCCGGAGAGCGATATTTACCATAAATCTAATGTGCTGTATGGTTTGTATCATGCGAAGAAGTCCATTAGGGAGTTTGACAATTGTTACTTGGTGGAAGGTTATGCGGATGTACTTGCTGTCCATCAGGCAGGAATAGAGAACGTAGTGGCCTCATCAGGAACGTCTTTAACTACCGAACAAATCCGACTGATTGGAAGGTTTACGCAAAATGTAACCATTCTTTACGATGGGGATGCTGCGGGGATCAAAGCTTCTTTGCGTGGATTGGATATGATCCTGGAAGAAGGCCTGAATGTTAAAGTGGTACTTTTCCCGGATGGTCATGATCCTGATTCTTACATGCACCATGTAGGGGCGGGAGAGTTTAAAAAGTACATAGAAACCACTCGTAGGGACTTTATTCTATATAAAGCCACCATCTTGATGAAGGAGGCTGGTACCGACCCGATAAAAAGGGCTGGGATCATCAGAGATATTATAGAAAGTATTGCCAAGATCCCTGATGAGATTAAGGCTGCGGTTTTTATAAGAGAATGTAGTAGCTTATTGCAGGTTGAGGAAAGGACCTTACTTTCTGAACTCAATAAGATGCGGGTTGCAAAGTTTAAGAAAGCTTCGGGGAATTCGCCAAGTCCACAGACGCAATCTTTTCAGCAACATCAAAGCAACGCTTATCAGCCTTATGAAGATGGGCCGCCAGATAACTTATTTGAAACCTCAGGGCCTTATGAAGCCCCTGCTCCAACCGTGGAGACAAGTATTGATGAGGTTCAGGAAAAGGAAATTGTACGGTTATTGTTGGCTTTTGGACACGAACTGGTTACCTGGGGCGGTATTGATAATATGTATATCGGATCGTTCATTATCCAGAATTTAACGGATGTAGTTTTTCAAGATAAGCTTTGTGGTCTTATCATTGAGACGTATAGAGCCGAAATTGAGAATGGACACTTGCCTGTTGCCAGTCAATTTATACAGAGTAAGGACCGTGATGTTGCTGACCTGGCGATTACACTTTCTACATCGCCTTATTCTTTAAGTGAGAATTGGGAGCACAAGCATGATATTTATGTTAAAGATGAAAGTGTAAATCTAAAATCGACTATTTTGGGTGGTTTATTTCACCTGAAAAAAGCAAAAATAGCTGGAATTCTTTCCGATATTGCCAACGAAATTAAAACGGAAGCAGATCCGGCGAACTTAGAAATCTTAATGCATAAGTTTATGGCAATGAAAGGTGTGGAAAAGGAAATCTCTAAGCATTTAGGAATTACGATCTTAAAATAGGAATGGCAACACACAATGATCTTGGCAAACGGGGCGAAGAAATCGCAATAGCTTATTTGGAAGACTCTGGGTACAAGATTTTAAATACGAACTGGAAATGTGCAAGGGCAGAGGTTGATGTGATTGCAGACCAACAGGGGACGCTAGTTTTTGTAGAAGTGAAAACAAGAAGTTCTGTGGATTATGGGCATCCGGAAGAGTTTGTGGATTATAAAAAAGAAAAGCAACTTGAGTTTGCCTCATCAGCCTATATAGAGATGAAGCAGCATGAGGGGGAGATTCGTTTTGACGTTATTGCAATTGTTTTTGAAAATAAAGACCTTTATAAAATTAATCATATTGAAGATGCATTCTGGCCAAGTTAAAAGTATATTTAGTAGAGCAATGTTGAGTTGCTTATCGTTTAGTTTATTGTTTACAGTTTCTTGTAAGGAGAGATCATCGACTCCGACTTTTTCATTTAAGCTGCCCGAGCAAGGTCAGTCTTTTGGACTTGGAGATCAGGTAAAGATTGAATTAGATGTTCCTGAAGGGACAAAACTTAGTTCTGCAACCTATTTATTAGATGGTAAAGAGGTAGGTGTAAAAAATAATGCAGAAGCGATTTCTGTAAGTACTACGGACCTTTCTTTAGGTTATAAACTGGTTACTGCGATTGTAGATGATGGGGCCGCAAAAGATACCTTAACGATTAACATAGAGCTTAAATCGGCGGTTAAACCCGCACTTTATGGCTATCAGATTGTGAATACGATGCCGCACGATACTTCGGCCTACATACAGGGGCTGGAATATCATAATGGAAGGTTTTTGGAAAGTACCGGACAGGAGAAACATTCGACATTGCGTTGGGTGGATGTGAAATCTGGAAAAGTATTGCAACAGATTAAATTGGATGACCAGTATTTTGGCGAAGGATCAAGTCTGGTCGGTGATAAAGTGATTATGTTGACTTGGGAAAGCCATTTGGGATTGGTATTTGATGCGAAGTCACTTAAGCAGCTGTCTACGTTTCCGTATCAGTCAAGTGCGGAGGGCTGGGGTCTTTGTTTTGACGGGACTCAATTGATCAAGTCAGATGGAACAAATAAGCTCTGGTTCCTGAACAAGGATACATATAGGGAAGAATCCGCTATTGAGGTGTATGATAACAACGGACCGATGGATTCGCTGAATGAGTTAGAGTACATTGATGGTAAGATTTACGCCAATGTGTATACCAAGAATATTATTGTCGTAATTGATCCTAAAACAGGTGTTATAGAGCAGCAGATTGATTTTTCGGGCTTGCTCCCAGTTGATTACTTTAAGACCGACAATGATCGCGCAAATAACGTATTGAACGGTATAGCTTGGGATAGTGCAGGGAAAAGGTTGTTTGTAACCGGAAAGAAATGGCCAAAGATGTTTGAAGTAAAGCTGGTAGCTAAAAAATAAGGGATACAAAAATGGCCTTGCAGATTTGCAAGGCCATTTTTGTATACTCCATCGTCATCCTTATATCGGTATTATTTCTTTTTCTCCTTAGGTTCGCTTATGAAGCCGTTAAAGGTTATTGACTGCCTATTATTGCTATTCACACTAAGTGTTGCATAGCCATTCTCAGACACATTTAAGATCATAGATTGGGTGTCTTTGGTGTCCTTAAAGTTCATGCTGATTAACCACGAACCTTTTTTCTTTTTTTCAGCTTTATAGGTGAATTTTTTAGACTTGAATTTAATACCAGCATCATCAGGGTTCATGGTTGCGGTATAAGCCCTTCCGTAATAGGGTAAGTAAGATTCTACGCTATCCTTAGTCACAATAAGCTGGTATTGCGATCCGCTAAGCTGGATCATTCCACCGCCTGCGCCCCCTGGCATTCTGCTAAGCACTCGATTAACATCATTATTAGCCATTGGCATTGCAGACGTAGCATTGAAAACGTAATGCTGGTTGTTAATTACCTTAATCGTAGTTTCTTTGTCTGTTTGTGCATTTGCCTGCACCGCAATCAGCAATGTGGCTGCTACTAAAATGTTTTTAATTGCTTTCATCTTATGTTTTTTAATGATTTTACAATATTATAAGTACAGATTAACTGTTTCCTTTTAATTAGGATGCCTGCACAAGCTATTTTCCATAAATCGTGCAGGCATTTATTCTTAATGTTGTATTAGGTAATATATTGTAATAGAACAAAAAATCATTAAAAAAGTTTAATGATTTTATCTCCAGCTTTTATACTGATTGATGAGACCATTGGTAGATCCATCATGAGAGGTAATAGCCGCATCGCTAGCTAGTTCTGGTAGGATGCTTTTGGCAAGTTGCTTGCCCAATTCCACACCCCATTGATCGAAACTGAATATATTCCAGATGATGCCCTGTACAAATATCTTATGTTCATATATGGCAATCAGGGTTCCAAGGCTGTAAGGGGTGACTTTTTTCAATAGGATAGAGTTGGTTGGTCTGTTTCCTTCAAATACCTTGAATGGAGCCAGTTTGTCTATTTCTGCATCAGATTTACCCTCTTTCTTTAGTTCGGCAACGACTTCTTCTTTAGTTTTACCATTCATTAATGCTTCCGTTTGTGCAAAGAAGTTTGAAAGTAGGATAGGGTGATGATTTCCTATGGGGTTTAAGCTTTGCGCTGGGGCAATAAAATCGCATGGAATAATGCGTGTACCCTGATGAATGAGCTGATAGAACGCGTGTTGTCCGTTTGTTCCAGGCTCGCCCCATATAATTGGGCCAGTTTCATAAGTCACATCATTTCCATTACGGTCTACATGTTTGCCATTGCTTTCCATATCTCCCTGTTGGAAATAAGCTGCAAAACGATGCATGTATTGATCGTAAGGTAAAATGGCCTGTGTTTCTGCATCAAAGAAGTTGACGTACCATACACCAATTAGTGCCAATATTACCGGTACATTGATCTCGAACTCGGCGCTTTCAAAATGTTGATCTGCAGCATGCGCGCCAGCAAGCAACTGTTTAAAGTTGTCGTAACCGATGCTTAAGGCAATGGGAAGGCCGATAGCGCTCCACAAAGAATATCTACCGCCTACCCAGTCCCAGAATTCGAACATGTTTTCGGTATCAATACCAAATGCCGATACATCTTTTGCATTGGTAGATAATGCAGCGAAATGTTTGGCTATATCTTCCTTTTTTGCACCATTTTCAAGGAACCAGTCGCGCGCAGTATTGGCGTTAGTCATGGTTTCCTGTGTAGTGAAAGTTTTAGAGGCGATTAGGAACAATGTTGTTTCAGGATCTACCTTTTTAAGTGTTTCTGCAATGTGCGTACCATCGATATTGGATACGAAATGCATATTGAGGTGATTCTTGTATGCTTTTAAGGCTTCGGTAACCATAACAGGACCTAAATCAGAACCTCCGATACCAATATTTACTACATCAGTAATGGCTTTTCCGGTATATCCTTTCCAGCTTCCGGAGATGATCTGCTGGCTGAACTTCTCCATTTTATCAAGAACCTTATATACTTCAGGTATTACGTTTTTACCTTCTACCAAAATTTCATCGTTACTTTGATCGCGTAAGGCGATGTGAAGTACCTGTCTGCCTTCTGTTTGGTTGATCTTTTCGCCGCTAAACATCGCTTTAATGGCTTCGTCTAGCTTGCATTCTCTAGCCAGTTGGATGAGCAATGCAATGGTGGTGTCGTCTATTCTATTTTTAGAATAATCTACCAGGATGTCTTCAAATAAAAGAGAGAATTTGTCAAATCGAGCTTCATCTTCTGTGAAAAGGTCTTTAATACTTTTCTTGTTGATGTCGATGAAATGATCGGCAAGGTATTTATACGCAGCGGTTTCTGTGAAGTTTACTGTAGGTAGCATAATGTTAATGTTTTTGTAAATGTAATAGTTTATTTTATTTCATAAAGTCCTATCTACTTATTTAGTCAATATTCTAAAACAGAATAGGCTGCTGTTACGTTTGCTATAAAGGACGGATTATTAATGGTATATTAGATTATAAAAACCTTTAAAAAAATATCTATGTTAGAGAATTTAAATCAATTGGTTAAGGAAAATGTTCAGGACGCTATTGTGAACAATAGTGATGTGCCTAACGAGCAAAATGAAGCTGCTATTTCTGCTGCTTCGGGGTCAATTGTTGATGCAATTAAGCAACATCTATCTTCTGGTAACCTAAGCAGCCTTGTTGATGCTTTTAAGGGCGGAAATGCAGAAGGCAGTTCGGTTGCGCAGGATGCTACAACTGGTTTTACCGAGAAGTTGGCCGGAATGGGGATCAATTTGGAGTCGGCTAAAAATATTGCAGCGTCAGTAATCCCTTCTATTGTTGGGAAGTTTGTAAATAAGACTAATGACCCGAATGATAGTTCATTTGATATTCAGGATGTGATTAGTAAAATATCAGGACCTGATGGTAAGTTCCAGTTGTCGGACATTACCGATCTTTTCAGTGGGGGTAAGGAAGGTGAAGCTGGAGGGGGTGTCGTTGATAAATTGAAGGGCCTTTTTAGCTAAGGTAACAACATAAAATTGCAAGAGGGTTGGATTGAAAGTACTTTTGATTCAACCCTTTTTGTATGATAAATATTATATATTTGTCTTTATGACAAAAGAACAAATTCAGGATTTAAGGGACAGGGTAACGTCGCTGAGGAGGTATCTTTGACGTTGATAATCGACTAGAAGACATTCGTATTGAACAGGAGCTTACCTTGCAGCCGAATTTTTGGGATGATCCTAAGAAAGCGGAAAGGCATATAGCAGAGATTAATGCTAAAAAGGTATGGACCGATGCCTGGCAAAAGGCAAACGCCTTGCTGGAAGATACACAGGTGCTTTTTGATTTCCTTCAAAGTGGAGACGCAACGGAGGAAGAGATGGATGAGCAATATCAGCTCTGTTTAAAAGCCATCGAGGATCTGGAACTCAAAAATATGTTAAAAAGTAAGGAGGATCAGTTGCCTGCCGTAATGCAAATTACTGCGGGAGCAGGTGGAACCGAAAGCTGCGACTGGGCCTATATGCTGATGCGTATGTATATGATGTGGGGTGAAAAGAACGGCTATAAAATTACGGAACAAGATTCTCAGGAGGGTGAGGTTGCAGGTATTAAATCTGTAACGTTACAGTTCTCTGGTGAGTTTGCTTATGGCTACCTAAAGGGGGAGAACGGTGTTCATCGTTTGGTAAGAATTTCTCCTTTTGATTCGAATGCCCGTAGGCATACTTCTTTTGCCTCTGTTTATGTCTATCCTTTGGTGGATGATACAATTGAGATTGAAGTAAAAGACTCAGAGATCGAGTTTGAAACATTCCGTTCTGGTGGAGCGGGTGGACAAAATGTAAATAAAGTGGAGACTGCCGTGCGCTTGCACCACAAACCTTCGGGCATTATTATTAAGAACCAGGAGTCGAGGTCTCAACTACAAAACAAAGAGAATGCAATTCGTTTATTGAAATCTCAGTTATATGAAGCTGAAATGCGTAAGCGCATGGAGGCAACGGCATTAATTGAGGGCAATAAAAAGAAAATAGAGTGGGGCTCGCAAATTAGAAGCTATGTGCTGGATGATAGACGGGTAAAAGATCACCGAACAAATTTCCAATCTTCAAACCCTCAAGCTGTGCTAGATGGGGAGTTGAATGACTTTTTGAAAGCATATTTAATGGAGTTTTAAAAATGAAGTATTTAAGCGGACTATTCATGACGTTAATGTTATCTGTAAATGGGCTGTTGGCCCAGGAGGTATTACCACTTTATTCTGGGAAAATTCCTGGAGCGAAGCCAACACCAGCGGATTATCAGGAGCTGACCGTGGATCGGGGGGAAAGAGGAGCTGGCATCACAAAGGTGTCAGTACCGACACTTACGGTATATCGGCCTGAAAAAGGGAAGGCGAATGGAACTGCTGTGATCGTTTGTCCCGGTGGTGGTTATTCAGGATTGGCTATGGGCCATGAGGGCTATCAGATTGGGGAAAAGTTCGCGTCAATAGGAGTAACCGCTTTTGTACTTAAATATCGTTTGCCTAGTGACGCAATTATGGAGAATAGATCTATAGGGCCGCTGCAGGATGTGGAACAGGCCATGTACCGGGTAAGAAAAGATGCAGGTAAATGGGGTGTCGATCCATCAAAAATAGGTATAATGGGTTTTTCGGCAGGTGGACATCTTGCCTCAAGTTTAACCGTACATTATAAAGATGTTAAAATTGAAGATAAGGAGGGTGTTAGTCTTCGTCCTGATTTTTCAATTTTAATGTATCCGGTCATTTCATTTACTGAATCTGCCCATGCTGGCTCTGCTAAGAATTTGGTTGGTAATGATGAAGCGCTGAAAGTATATTTTTCTAATGATAAGCATGTAAATGCAGAAACTCCGCCAACTTTTATGGTTCATGCGAATGATGACCGTACGGTTCCGGTACAAAATAGCATTCTATTTAACCAGGCTTTGGTAAACGCAAACGTTAAGGGTGAATTGCATATCTACCAGGCCGGTGGACATGGTTTTGGGCTGAAAAATAAAACCACTAAAGAAGAGTGGTTTAGCAGTCTGGAGAATTGGATGAAGGTCAATAAGTTTTTATAGGTTATCACTGTTCAGGATTTCTTGAAGCTGTTTCAACTCCTCAACTTTTTCTGTTGATCCCAGGTTTTCGTAGGCTGAAATAAGATTGCGAATGATCCTTCTAATGATCTCGACATTGCTGCATGGCGCATAAAATCCGGGCAGCGGGTCAAGATTTAGCTGGCGAAGGAACTGATCCACATCGTGTTTGCCAAAAATAGCACCTTTGTTAAAAGCATTGATGTAAAATAGCACGCCAAACTCTTGTTCATCACGTTTACTCTCATCGATATAACCTAGAATGAAATGCTGAGGTAGGTTTACCCCATATACCGGGATGTCCAGTTTCTGAGCAAGGGTGGAATAGATAATGGCCAGAGATATCTGGTTTCCTTTTTTACTTTCCAGCACCTGGCTGATATAGGAGTTTTGAGGATCGTTATGATTTTTGGTGTTTCCGCTAAAGCCGTACACGTTGTAAAATACATGGTTAATGAGCTTTATCTTCTCAATGGAGCTCATTTCGTATTGTAGTCCTAACCATATCTCTCTTTTTATGTCTTCTATCTGAATGATAAGCTTTTGTTCGTCGAGATCAGGATATTGATAACGGTTAATGGCAAGAGCGCCTTGCAAAAGATCGAATGCCCCGCTATGGTACCACAAATTAAGGTCTTCTTTTACACTGTTGAATTGTATCTTGTGTACTATATTTTCTATGCGTTCCTGAAGTGTCGTATCTAGAGAATGCTCCCATTGATTTTCTAAATAATCAACTACTTGAGTTCCATATTCGATCAGGCGTTTTTCAACATGCTCGAAAACCTCCTGATCGGGGTCGTCAAGCAGTTTTATTAATGCATTTATTTCTTTACTATTTTCCATTACAACATGCAACTTTGAATGCCTATTTTTGCGGCTATGGTTTTTAATTTTATCGGTGATTTTCTAAAGCATCGCTTGACTGCTAAAAGCAGACACGGTACGCATTCCCCATTTGTATATAAACTTACTGATGAGGTAATTTACGATTTTAACTCCAAAATAGACTACAAAAATATTGAAGCGCAGCGAAAAAAACTTTTCAATGACGATTCATTAATCACGGTTACAGACCTTGGGGCAGGGTCTCACTTAAATAAAGACCGAACTAAAAAGGTAAAACAGATCGCAAAAAATGCATTGAAAAGTCCGGCTTTGGCTCAGCTGATTTATCGTCTTGCAAAGGATTGTCGCCCTTCGAGTATTATAGAGTTGGGGACCTGTCTGGGTATTACCACCGCTTACTTGTCTAAGGCTTGTCCAGATGCTGATGTGGTGACCATTGAGGGCTGCCCTGAAACTGCAAAGGTCGCTTATCGTAATTTCCAGGAGTTAGGTTTGGAGAATGTTGAATTGCAAGTCGGTAATTTTGATGTATTGCTACCAGAAGTTATCGCAGGTCGGGAAAAACTGGACTTTGTTTATATTGATGGCAACCATAGAAAAGATGCTACGCTTAACTATTTTAAATGGTGTCTGCCTAAGGTGCATGAAGGATCCTTACTGATCTTTGATGACATTTACTGGAGCAAGGGCATGAAAGAGGCTTGGACGGAAATAAAGAACCACCCTGATGTAACGGTAACCATTGATTTATTCTGGATAGGATTGGTTTACTTTAGAAAAGGGCAGGTAAAAGAGCATTTTAAGATTAAGTTTTAAAATTGCAATGGCTTAAAATGCTTCTGCCAGACTGATGTAAAAACCGGTTTGACGTTTTTCATTTGGACGTTTCTCACCGATGCCATAATCTAAACGCATACTTAAACCCTTTTCGGGATCGAAGAAATACCTTCCGCCAGCACCATAGGAAGGTTTGAAACTTTTAATCGCCAATCCGCCATTATCAAAGACCTGTCCGGCGCCACCAAATATCACAACGCCAAGACGGTTGTTGTATCGGTATCTGAGCTCTGCTTGTGCAGCTAATAGATTTTTATCACGATAACGACCCGTATAATATCCTCTCATCATCTCGTCATTGCCCATTTGAGGTAATAAATAGAATGGGGTGTTTTTACCTTGTATGGTATGGAACAGTCCGTTTAAACCAAAGACCAACTTAGGGGATAGGGACCAGAAACTGCTCGCGTTTACTTTTATGAGACTTCCTGTGAAATTTTCTCCGCCCCAGAAGTCGGGCGCATATTGATAACTTACTTTTCCTACAAATCCTTTCGTAGGGTAGTTGTTGGAATTTCGGGTGTCGTAACTTTGAGAAAGGCCAGCATAAACAACGTTACCACCTGCTATACCAATTAAGTGTGGGTCGGTGTTGAAGATTCCTCCTACTTCTTTATCTTTAAAGCTGTAATGCTCAAATCCGAGTAAAAATCCTGTATACAGATTTGGAGCGAGCTTTTTGGCTGCTTCTAAAACCAGCTTTAGCTGGTCCTGAACCAAACGGTCTTCATCTGTATGCAAAGTTTCGTTACCAATGCCGTAAAAATTAAAGGGCATACGTCTGAGTTTAGCTTCAGCAATGTAATGGTATTTGTTTTTTTTTGTCCAGATGTCGCTTTTTAACGACACATTGTATTGCCCCTTAGTAGAGGCGGAGAGTATTCCCGTGAAGTTGGAGCTTCTGTTAGTAGGATCATTTTTATCCAGATAAACAGAATAAAGGGAACCTAATCCGAGTTCTAAACCTATTTCCTGACTGTACCTGAATACAGGAAGTGGCATAAAGCTCGCTTTGCGGGTGGTATCAGTTTTGTTAGATAAGTATTTTTCTATCAGTTTCTTTTGCCCTATCGCGTTTACAGTGATTAAAACGAATATGGTGCAAATGGAAAGTCTTTTCATCGGCCTAAAATAGTGGAAAGGATTTAAATATCGTTGTCTGCAGAGCAAGTTTAACGCCAAATAGTTTTAAGTAATAATATTTAGCTATTTTTGCCGCCATAACAAAATAGATTAAGATGAGTACAACGAGAGGACCGATATCTCAATTTATGGAGCGTAATTACCTCCATTTTAATGCAGCAGCTATGATGGATGCGGCTAAAGGATACGAAACACATTTAGATGAAGGTGGAAAAATGATGATTACCCTTGCAGGTGCAATGAGTACTGCGGAATTGGGTATTTCACTGGCAGAGATGATCCGTCAGGATAAAGTTTCCATCATTTCATGTACAGGTGCTAACCTGGAAGAGGATATCATGAACCTTGTTGCACATTCACATTATAAACGTGTACCTAACTATCGTGATTTAAGTCCACAGGATGAATGGGATCTATTAGAGAACCACTACAACCGTGTTACGGATACTTGTATTCCGGAAGAGGAGGCATTTAGAAGGTTGCAAAAACACATCAATAAAATCTGGAAAGATGCAGAAGAAGCTGGAGAGCGTTATTTCCCGCATGAGTTTATGTATAAGATGTTGTTAAGTGGTGATTTGGAGCAGTACTATGAGATTGATCCTAAAAACTCATGGATGCTTGCAGCAGCAGAAAAGAACTTGCCAATTGTAGTACCAGGATGGGAAGATTCGACAATGGGTAATATTTTTGCTTCTTATGTAATGAAAGGTGAAGTAAAAGCGACGACTGTAAAAGGTGGTATTGAGTATATGGGTTATTTAGCTGATTGGTATATTAAGAACAGTGAAGGTAAAGGAATTGGCTTCTTCCAGATTGGTGGTGGTATTGCTGGTGATTTCCCAATCTGTGTAGTACCGATGCTATATCAGGATATGGAAATGCCTAATATTCCGTTCTGGAGCTACTTCTGCCAGATTTCGGATTCGACTACTTCATATGGTTCTTATTCTGGTGCAGTGCCTAATGAAAAGATTACCTGGGGTAAGTTAGATATCGATACGCCTAAATTTATTGTGGAGTCTGATGCAACTATAGTGGCTCCACTGATATTTGCATGGATATTAAAAATGTAATTCAAAATAACAAATGAGGTAATATTCTGTTGCCTTTGGATGATCACCAATTTTTGCAAGAAATTGGTGATTTTCTTTGTTTAAAGCATTAAAAGGGCATTATTTAGATTGATTATAAATTGTATTTACTGTCATTTCTTTGTCATTGGTACGTTAATAAATTTTACTTTTGTGGACGTTTTGGTGAAGGCCTTGGGTTTAAACATCAATAACGGTTATAAAGTTTTTTAAAAAATAGCATAAAATACTCATTATGAGGGATATCTCATTGATCATTAGAAGAGTTTGGAAGTCGGCGTTCATGTTTACGGCTCTATCTGTTTTAATCGTTTCTGCAACACAAGCACAAGATGTAGTGGAGGGAAGAAAAATATTTAAAGATAAATGTGCTTCTTGTCACCAATTGGACCGTAACAGTACTGGTCCAGCATTAACACCAAAGCTGACCGAGCTGGATGAAGCTTTCGCCATCAAGTGGATTAGAAACTGGAAGTCATTAGTTGACGCCGGTGATAAAACTGCAATCGAGGCAGCGAAATTCTCTCCTGCTGAAATGACAACGTTTCCAACGTTGACTGACGAGCAGATTAAAAGTGTAATTGCTTACGCAAAAGCAGGCGAGCCGAAAAAAGAAGCGGCGGCGGGTGCAGCTGTAGCAGCGGGTTCTGACGAAGTTTCGTCATTCTCTATCGCAGGGGTTGCCTTAATTATCATCATCTCTATCGTTGTATTGGTTGTTTTAGGCCGTGCAGTGAAAATGTTAGAGCGTTTGATTCTTAAGAAACAAGGCGTTGAGGTTGTTGAAGAAGAACCAGTTTCTTTTGCAGACGGCACACGTAAAATGTTTAAGAACAAGAAGTTTGTATTCTTCTTCATCCTATGTTTAATTGTAACCTTAGGTTCATTTGGCTGGATGGGAATGTGGGATACAGGTGTACATACTGGTTACCAGCCGGTACAACCTATCAAGTTCTCTCACGAGTTACACGCTGGGGTTAATCAGATTGATTGTCAATATTGTCACTCTGGTGCATTTAAATCTAAAAATGCTTCTATTCCATCAGTTAACGTTTGTATGAACTGTCACAAATCTGTACAAGCTACTGAAAAGTATAATGGAGAGATTTCTCCAGAGATTCAAAAAATCTACACCGCTATCGGTTATGATCCGAATACGCTTACTTACGATAAATCGAAAGAAAAACCGGTTGAGTGGGTACGTGTACACAACTTGCCTGATTTTGCTTACTTCAATCACTCACAACACGTTGTAGTTGGTGAAGAAGCCATCAGAAAAGAAAGAGGTTTAAAACCTAACGAGCCTGTATGTTTTGCATGTCACGGTCCGGTAGATACAATGGAAGAAATTTATCAATTTTCTCCACTAACCATGAAATGGTGTATCAACTGTCATAAAGATGCAGAGGTTTCAGGTAAAGACAACGCATTCTATACTAAAGTGATCGAAGCCCATGAGAAAATCAAAAAAGGCGAGAAAATCACTCCTGCATTGCTAGGTGGTTTAGAGTGTGGTAAATGTCACTATTAATAGAGTTTAATAACAAAGAACGTTCGATAACAGTAATATAGCTTAAATGGAAAGCAATAAAAAATACTGGAAAGGCTTAGAAGAGTATAATAACACTCCGGATTTTGTTGAAAACAACAAGAACGAATTTGCTGAGCCACTTCCAATAGAAGATGTTTTAAATGAAGCGGGGTTAAGTACCGTAACTCCTCGCCGTGACTTTTTAAAGGCTTTAGGCTTTGGATTAGGTGCGGTGACACTTGCGGCTTGTCAAACAGCCCCTGTTCATAAGGCAATTCCTTATGTAATTAAACCTGAAGAGGTTGTTCCGGGTATCCCTAACTACTATGTTTCAAGTTTTAACGGTCATCCGGTTTTGGTTAAAACCAGAGAAGGTAGACCAATTAAAATAGAAGCAAATACAAATGCTGGTGCATTTAACTGTGGTACTGATGCGCAGGCACAGGCTTCAGTGTTGGATCTGTATGATGTATCTAAGTTAAAATCGCCTTTATTAAAAGAAAACGAAAGTACCTGGACTAAGGTAGATGAGTTTGTAAAAGGGGAGTTGAACAAAGCTCAAGCATCAGGAAAGAAAATCCGCGTGATTTCTTCTTCTGTAAACAGTCCTTCTACAAAAGCAGTTATTGCTGATTTCACCGCTGCATATCCTAATACTAAACACGTTCAATACGATGCGGTTTCTTATACTGGTATCATTAAAGCGAATGAGAATAGTTTCGGTAAAGCTGTTGTTCCTAAGTACAAGTTTGATAAAGCAGATCTGATTGTAAGTTTCGGAGCTGACTTTTTAGGTACTTGGATTAGTGGTGAAGAGTTTACTGCTCAATATGTTTCTAACAGAAATCATAAATCGTTGAAAAACGGCAAAATGTCCCGTCACTTCCAATTTGAGGCAGGCATGAGCTTAACAGGTACAAATGCAGATACCCGTATTCCAGTAAAATTATCGGAAGAAGGTCCCGCTTTGATTGCCTTATATAATGCAATTACAGGTGCTGGCTTAGCTGGTGGTACTTTACCAGATAACGTTAATGCTGATAAGGCATTGAAATTAGTTGGTAAGGAGCTTTTACAAAATAAAGGTAAAGCACTTGTAGTTTCAGGATCAAATGATGTTTCTACTCAAATTTTAGTAAATGCCATTAACTCTGCTATCGGCAGTTATGGTGCTACTATTGATTTGGATAATCCTTGTAAACTTTATGCAGGTAATGATGCGGAATTTGCTGAATTGATCAATGAGATGAACAGAGGCGAAGTTGCTGCTGTTTTCATCTTAGATAGCAATCCGGCTTATGATGTAGCAAACACTAAAGCGTTTACAGATGCTTTAGCGAAAGTTGCCTTGAAAGTGTCGTTTTCTGACCGTAAGGATGAGACTTCTACTTTGTGTGATGTGATTGCAATTAACCATAACTATTTAGAAGCATGGGGTGATGCAAGTTCGTACGAAGGAGTTTACTCTATTGTACAGCCAACAATTAACCCTGTATTTAACTCACGTCAGGCAGAAGAGAGTTTATTGATTTGGTCTGACAATGCTGTTAAAGAATACTACCAGTATGTTCGTAACAACTGGGAGAAAAATATATTACCTGCAGTAGGTTCAAACTGGAAAGAAGCTTTACAAAAGGGTGTATTTGCAGCTGCTGAAAAACCGGCTGGTGCATATACTTTCAATCTTTCTTTAGCTGCTGTAGCTCCATCTATTTTAAACAACAGCAAGGCATTAGCAAAAGACATCCAGCTTCAGGTATATGAAAGTATTCCGATGCGTGATGGTAAACATGCTAACAATGCATTCTTGCAAGAGCTTCCTGATCCGGTTTCGAAAGTAACCTGGGACAACTATGTAGCTATTGCGCCTAAGTATGCTGAGAAATTAGGATTTAAAGAATTTGATATCGTTTCTGTGAAAGCAGATAATGGTTACACTATTGAGCTTCCTTTGTTGATTCAACCGGGGCAAGCGATAGGTACTGTATCCATTGCATTAGGTTATGGCCGTACCAAAGTTGGTAAAGCTGGAGATAATGTAGGTAAAAATGCTTATCCATTTGTAAGCTTTAGCAATGGTACTTTAAAGTATGCTACAACTGTTAAATTAGCAGGTACTGGCAGAAGAGAAGAACTTGCTCAAACACAAACGCATTATTCTTTTGAAGGTAGAAATGTTATCCGTGAGGCTACATTTACGGAATACAAAAAGAATCCTGCTGCTGGTTCGGGTAACGACCATGCTAAACATAAAACTTACGATTTATGGGATAAATACGAAAAACCAGGTAACAACTGGGTAATGGCAATCGATTTGAATGCTTGTACTGGTTGTGGTTCTTGTATTGTTGCTTGTAACGTAGAGAATAACATTCCTGTTGTAGGTAAAGACGAAGTACGCAGACGCAGAGAGATGCACTGGATCCGTATTGACCGTTACTACAGCTTTAACCAGGAAGGTGAAGCTCATGCAGAAGGTGCTCATGGTCATAGCGCGATTAACGCTGTAACGAAAGAGAAAGAGATCGCTCATTTGAACGAAGATCAAATGAACAATGTATCGGTTGTACACCAACCTATGCTTTGTCAACATTGTGATCACGCTCCATGTGAGACTGTTTGTCCAGTATTGGCGACTGTGCATTCATCAGACGGCTTAAACCATATGGCTTATAACCGTTGTGTAGGTACTCGTTATTGCGCAAACAACTGTCCCTATAAAGTACGTCGTTTCAACTGGTTCAACTACTGGAATGATTCACGTTTTGACAACTATTTGAATAATGAATTTACTCAGTTGGTACTTAACCCTGATGTAACTACTCGTTCAAGAGGTGTAATGGAAAAATGCTCGATGTGTATTCAGCGTATCCAGGCAGGTAAATTGCAAGCTAAAATTGAAAAACGTCCATTGAAAGATGGTGATATCAAAATGGCATGTCAACAAGCTTGTTCTGCAAATGCAATCATCTTTGGTGATGCAAATGATCCTGAATCGGAAGTTTCTAAAGCATTACGTAGTGAGCGTATTTACTATGTGTTGGAAGAAATTAACGTACAACCGGGTATAGGTTATATGACGAAAATTAGAAATACAGATACAACAGTACAAGCGTAAGCGGATAGCTGATATTAAAAGAAAATAAATTATGTCAGGACATAACGAATCAATATTAAGAGAACCACTAATCACCGGCACGGATATCACGTATGCAAAGATTACGAATGATATTTTACTGCCGGTAGAGAACAAGCCAAATAGGGCTTGGTGGATAGGATTTATCGTCGCACTATGCGGAGCTTTACTATGGGTAGTAGCAGTTAGTTATACCTTCTGGTTTGGTATCGGTGCATGGGGATTAAATAAAACAGTAGGATGGGCTTGGGATATCACCGGTTTCGTATGGTGGGTAGGTATTGGTCACGCAGGAACACTGATTTCTGCAGTACTATTACTTTTCCGTCAGAACTGGCGTAACTCGATTAACCGTTCGGCAGAGGCGATGACAATCTTCGCCGTTATTTGTGCGGCAACGTATGTAGTATCTCACATGGGTAGACCATGGTTGGCTTACTGGGTGCTTCCATTACCAAATCAATTCGGATCATTATGGGTAAACTTTAACTCGCCGCTAGTTTGGGATATGTTTGCGATCTCAACTTACTTCTCGGTATCACTATTATTCTGGTATACAGGTCTACTGCCTGATATCGCAACTATTCGTGACCGTGCAACAGGTGTTAAACGTAGAGTTTATACTATACTATCATTTGGATGGGCTGGAAATGTGAAGACATGGCAACGTTTTGAGGCTGTATCTATCATTTTGGCGGGTATCTCTACACCCCTAGTACTTTCGGTACACACGATTGTATCCATGGACTTTGCTACCTCGGTAATTCCGGGATGGCACACTACGATCTTCCCTCCATATTTTGTGGCTGGGGCGATCTTCTCAGGATTTGCGATGGTGTTAACCTTGTTATTGGTAGCACGTAAAGTATTAGGTCTTGAGAACTATATCACCATGTTCCACATTGAATCGATGAACAAGATTATCATCTTGACAGGATCTATCGTGGGTGTGGCTTACATCACTGAGTTCTTTATCGCATGGTATTCAGGTTCTGAATATGAGCAGTATGCTTTCATCAACCGTTCAACTGGTCCATACTGGTGGGCTTACTGGATGATGATGACTTGTAACGTAATCTCTCCACAGTTGTTATGGTTCAAGAAGATCCGTACCAGCATCGCTGCTACCTGGATTTTATCTATTGTAGTAAACATCGGTATGTGGTTTGAGCGTTTCGTAATTATCGTAACTTCATTACACCGTGATTATATTCCTTCAAGTTGGGCGATGTTCTATCCAAGCTGGGTTGATGTGAGTGTGTTTGTGGGATCGATAGGTTTGTTCTTTACTTTGTTCTTATTGTTCTTAAGGGTACTACCTTCAATTGCAATTGCAGAGGTTAAATTGCTACTGAAAAGTGCAAGTGAGCAAGCTAAGTTAGAGCAAATTAAGGAAGGTCATTTGGATCCGACACATGTATCAGAATACGTGGAGTCTTTGGATAAATTTGATAGTGTTAAACAAGAAGAATACGCAAAAATATAACAATGAACAATATCAAATATATTTTAGGCAGTTTTGGTGACCCTGATGAAATGATGCATGGCATCGATAAATTGCAGGAGAACAACATTAAGATACATGATGTTTATACACCAATGCCTATTCACGGCATAGAAGCTAAATTAGGGGTTAAGCGTTCAAGATTAGATATTGCGGCTTTCTTTTTTGGAATAACAGGAACATGTACGATGCTTACGTTTGTATATCTTGCAGCAGCATATGACTGGCCAATTAATATCGGGGGTAAGCCACACTTCGCTTTACCGGATTTTATTCCAATTACCTTTGAGTTGACCATTTTGTTTTGTGCTTTTGGTTTAGTTGGTTCTTATTATGCATCAACCCACTTATTTCCGGGAAGAGCACCAAGAGTAATGGACTTAAGAGCTACAGATGACAGGTTTATCATTGCAATTGATGCAAAAGAGAATACTGATCACAATAAGATTGATGATTTATTAAAGGAAGCTGGTGCTTTGGAAGTAAAGCATAATGAAAGGAAGTATATTAGCTATGAATAAAAGTAAAGTAGTTTTAGCCTCGTTTTGTATACTTACAGGAGCTGTTTTATTCACGGCATGTAAGGATAAAAGAAGTACAGGTTTAGAATACGCCAGGAATATGTATGATCCGATTGCATACAATCCAGATCAACCGAACAAGAATTTTAAGAATGGAGCAACTGCACAGGTTCCACCAGCAAATACTACTCCAGTAGGATTTGATAAGTTTGATAATTATCCTAACACTAAAGAAGGATATGAAGCAGCAGGTGTAAGTTTAGTTAATCCACTTGCTTTAACTGAAGCAAACCTAGAATCAGGGAAGCATTATTTCACTGTATTTTGTGCTCCATGTCATGGCGAAAAGGGCGATGGACAAGGTCACCTGGTTAAAATTGAAAAATTCAACGGTGTGCCTTCTTATCATGGTGATGCAGCTTCTTCACGTGGCGGTCTGATGAAAGATTTAACGGCGGGCAAAATTTATCATACTATTGAGTATGGTTTAAATAATATGGGATCACATGCCTCTCAGCTATCTCCAGAAGAAAGATGGAAAGTAGTGATGTATGTTCAACAATTACAAAAAATACAATAAGCACAATATAGATGGGAACTCACAATTATAATTTAACTGAGCAGTTTGAGTTTACAGGCAAGGCTAAAACTTTAAGTATAATCGCTATTGTAATAGGAATAGCGGCTATAGGTTACGGTTTTTCTGCTGAGGCGCTTCATGAGCGTACTTTTGCAAACCTGTTGCTAATGGCTTATTACTTCGCTTGTGTTTGTATGTCAGGAGCATTCTTCTTGGCAGTTCAATTCGTAGCACAGGCTGGTTGGTCTGCTTCTATACTACGTGTGCCTCAGGCAATGGCTAAAGTGTTACCAATTGCGGTAGTCATTTTAATTGTTGTAATGGGTGCAGGTTTATATACTCATAACTTATATCATCACTGGCATGCAGATGGATTAACTGATCCAAACAGTGCAAACTATGATAAGTTAATCGCTGGTAAGTCAGCGTTCCTGAATGTACCTTTCTTTATGGGACGTCAGGTTGTCTTTTTAGCAATATATAGCTTTTTCGCTGTGTATCTGTCTAAACTATCTAACAACGAAGATTTACAGGGTGGTTTAAATTCTTATACAAAGAGTTTTAAATATTCATGTATATTCCTTGTTATTTATGGATTTACTACGCCAATCTTTGCTTTTGATACTGTGATGTCATTGGAAGCACATTGGTTCTCAACCATGTTTGGCTGGTACAATTTCGCTGCAATGTGGGTAAGCAGTTTGGCTACTATGGCCATTATCATTATCCTTCTGAGAAAAGCAGGTTACATGAGCTGGGTAAATAATAGTCACTTACACAACTTAGGACAGTTTATCTTCGGATTCTCTATCTTCTGGACTTATGTATGGTTTTGTCAGTTTCTTTTGATTTACTATGCAAACATGCCAGAAGAGACTGTATATTTTTACAAAAGGTTTGAGCACTATGAGTTCTGGTTCTACCTGAATTTAGTATTAAACTTTTTAGCTCCTGTACTACTGCTAATGGACAGAGATAACAAGAGACATGAAAATATATTATTGACGGTATCTATAGTTGTTTTATGTGGTCACTGGGTAGATTATTACCAAATGATTATGCCAGGAACAGTAGAAGAACACCATGCATTTGGTTTTATTGAGGTTGGTATTGCATTAGGTTTTGTAGGTTTGTTTACTTTTACCGTATTAAGTGCATTAAGCAAAAAAGCATTGATCGCTAAAAACCACCCGTTTTTACAAGAAAGTTTACATCACCAGTTGTAATTGGTGGTCTTAATAGAGAATAAAAAATAATAGTATAATAGAAGTACAGCGTTACTACTTTTAAGGAAATGAGTTTAAGAAAATTTATAAGTAACAAAACGATAGCGGCACTAGCAGTGATTTTAACTGCATTTGCAAACACCAGCGCTTTTGCACAAGCTGCAGCCGCTGAGACCGCTAAAAAGCCCATTGATATGGGGCCGATTTATAAATCGGTGATATTTTATGCCATGGCCTTTTTATTGGTCTGCTTATTCATAGCAATCATCGGGAAAGCATTAAAGGTATATGAATTGACCCGTGAGGCTCAGGATAAACCAAAAGGAATTGACTGGAATACAGTTAACGGAGTGCTTTTTGCATTGTTCCTTATTGTAGGTTTATATGGTGTATACTGGGAGTATACGGTTCATGGAAACATGATCCTACCTGAAGCGGCATCAGAGCACGGTAAGAAAATTGACCAGATGTTTAACATTACGTTGATTCTTACTACTATAGTTTTCGTTATTACTCACATTCTTTTATTTGCTTTCGCTTATATCTATAGATACACGAACAAAAGAAAAGCGTATTACTTACCACACAACAATACCATTGAGCGTATCTGGACAATTGTTCCTGCATTCGTTTTAACGATATTGGTATTGATGGGTTTCCTTACCTGGAGATCAATTTTCTACAAAATCGAAGATCCTAATAACAAGCCTATCAGCATCGAGATTACTTCATCTCAATTTGCATGGGCAATCCGTTATGCAGGTGCTGATGGTGTAGTAGGTACTAAAAATTACAAACTGATCACTTCTGTTAATGCTTTAGGTATTGACTTTAAAGATAAAAATACACTTGATGATCAGTCGGCAGATGAAATGGTTATTCCGGTTAACAAACCAGTACGTTTAATCTTGACCAGTAAAGATGTAATTCACAGTTTTTATATGCCACACTTCAGGGTTCAATTGAACACTGTACCGGGTATGACTTCTTACTTTGAATTTACGCCAACCATTACTACTGAAGAAATGAAGGCTAAAACAAATGACCCTACATTCAAATATTTGTTCTTATGTAACAAGATCTGTGGTGATGGTCACTATAAAATGCAAAAAGAGGTTAAAGTTGTTTCTATGGCTGAGTATGAAGCTTGGGTAAAAGAACAACCAGCTTATTTAACTGACGATTTGAGAAAAGAATTTAACATTCCTGTAACCCCTGCTGCAACTACTGTAGTAGCTGATACAACAGCAAAGGACACTTCAGCAGTTAAAACAAAACAATTAGCTTTAAAAAATTAATAATACTGGAATAGCACATTATGTCAACTATATCATTACACGATACACATAACCACGATAACCATGATGATCATGGGCATCACAAAGAGACCTTCTTAACGAAGTATGTCTTTAGTCAGGATCACAAGATGATTGCCAAGCAGTTCCTGATAACAGGTATTATTATGGCTGTTATTGCAATGGGACTGTCGATATTGTTTCGTTTACAACTTGCATGGCCAGATAAAGACTTCCCTATTTTAGAGACTTTCTTAGGAAAGTGGGCTGAAGGTGGTCGTATTAAACCTGATTTTTACCTTGCTCTAGTAACTATACATGGTACCATCATGGTATTCTTTGTATTGACAGCAGGATTGAGTGGTACTTTTAGTAATTTACTGATACCACTTCAGATTGGTGCAAGGGATATGGCTTCTCCATTCCTGAACATGCTTTCTTACTGGTTCTTCTTTACTGCTTGTGTAATCATGATGGGTTCATTCTTTATACAAACAGGACCTGCGAGTGCGGGTTGGACGGTTTATCCGCCATTATCGGCTTTGCCTACAGCGATTAGCGGTTCTGGTTTAGGTATGACTTTATGGTTAATCAGTATGGTACTTTTCGTTGCTTCGTCTTTAATGGGTGGTATCAACTACGTAAGTACTATCTTAAACATGCGTACTAAAGGTATGGACCTTTGGAAAATGCCTTTAACAATCTGGGCGTTTTTCTTAACTGCAATTTTAGGTATCTTATCTTTCCCTGTTCTAGTTGCAGGTGTTGTATTATTGATATTCGATAGAAGTTTCGGTACTAGTTTCTACCTTTCTGATATTGTTATGGGTACTCAGATCCTTCCTAATGAAGGTGGATCCCCAATTTTATGGCAACATTTATTCTGGTTCCTAGGACACCCAGAGGTATATATCGTAATTATGCCAGCGATGGGCTTGTCTTCAGAGATTATGTCTGTAAACGCAAGAAAACCTATCTTCGGTTACCATGCGATGATCTATTCATTGATCGGTATTACTATCCTTTCGTTTATCGTTTGGGGTCACCATATGTTTGTAACTGGAATGAACCCGTTATTGGGTGGTGTATTTATGATCACAACTTTGATCATTGCGGTACCTTCAGCGGTTAAGACCTTTAACTGGTTAGCTACATTATGGAGAGGTAACATCAGGTTTACTCCTGCAATGTTGTTCGCTATTGGTATGGTTTCATTCTTTATCTCTGGTGGTTTAACTGGTATTTTCTTGGGTAATGCTTCATTGGATATCAACTTACACGATACTTACTTTGTAATTGCCCACTTCCACTTGGTAATGGGTTCTGCAGCGATATTTGGTATGCTTGCTGGTGTTTATCACTACTTCCCTAAAATGTTCGGAAGAATGATGAACAGCAAGTTAGGCTACCTTCACTTCTGGATTACTTTTGCTTGTGCTTATTTAGTATTCTTCCCTTTACACTTCTTAGGATTAGATGGGGTTCCACGTCGTTATTATGCATTCACTGAGTTTGAGTTTATGCAAAAGTGGGTTACTGTTAATATTTTAGTTACCTGGTCTGCAATTATTGCTGCATTAGCTCAGGTTGCTTTCTTATTCAACTTCTTCTACTCCATCTTTAAAGGTAAGGTAGCATCTCAAAATCCTTGGGAAGCAAATACTTTAGAATGGACAACTCCAGTTGAACGTTTACATGGTAACTGGCCAGGAGAAATTCCTACGGTATACCGTTGGCCATATGATTACAGTAAGCCAGGAGCTGAGGCAGATTTTATCCCTCAAACGGTTCCTTTCTCACAAACAATGAGTTCTAATATGCCTCATGATTTTGAAGGCAATAGCGAGTCTGAACGTATACAAAGAGAATGGGAAGAAGAAAACCCTTCTGTAGATTCGTCAAAATAGAAAATACGTAGTATCTAATACGATGAGGTATCTGCAGTAAGTAAATACTTACAACAGATACCTCATTTTTTTTAATCTAACACATACCATGGTTCCTAAATCTGAAACGAGATTTATCAGGCTAAACCTTATTACAATAGTTGTAACCTTACTGCTAATTTTGGCGGGTGGGATAGTACGTAGTACGGGTTCTGGTATGGGCTGTCCGGATTGGCCTAAGTGTTTTGATCAATACGTTCCACCAACTTCTGTTTCGCAATTACCTGCCAATTATAAAGAGAAATATGTAGCTGAACGTGTCGCTAAGAATGAACGTTTTGCGAAAACCCTCGATAGAATGGGAAAGGGGCATCTGGCAGACAGCATTAGACACGATACCTCTATTCTTCAACCAGAAACATTTAATGCCGGGAAGACCTGGACAGAATACATAAACAGGTTGATGGGTGCAATTACCGGATTCTTGTTGTTAGGCTTGGCAGTATATTCATTTACCTATAAGGGTAAAGCAAATAGAATTATCATTCTTAGTCTTTCAAATCTGATCATTGTTGGTTTTCAGGCTTGGTTGGGTTCAATTGTTGTCTCTACTAATTTAATGCCTTGGATAGTTACCGTACATATGTTATTGGCATTGGTGATCTTGGGTATTTTGGTTTATACTTATAATTATACCCAACAGTTGCATAAAGAGACTACGATCATTATGGGTAAGATAGGTTGGCTTAAAATTTTAACTATCGGATCTGTGGTATTGAGTGTGATACAAATTGTAATCGGTACGGAGGTTAGAGAGGCCATAGATGCGATATCTAAAGCGATGTTATACAATGGTAGACACAGTTGGGTTTCGAAGGTAGGGGATCTATTTTCTTATCACCGTGATCTGGCCATGTTGGTGTTGATTGTAAATATCATCATTTATAAAATTGTTAAGGATAAGTTTAACGGTAAAACTACGGCTTTAAGGGTAGGTAGCTCAATTGGAATTGTTTTGATCATTCAAATTGTAACCGGCCTTTTATTGTCTAACTTTGCGCTTCCACCTTATGCACAGGCATTGCATATTTTGTTCTCAACGCTCTTGTTTAGTTTACAATATTACCTGTACTTATTAGTTTACGGAACTAGTACTTACAATCAACAGAATTAATTATATACAAATTGAAAAGGTTTTTCTCAGATTTCTCTAAGCTCATAAAATTCAGGTTAACGTTCCTGGTAGTGTTCTCTGCGTCAGTTACTTTTTTAATTGGTTCTCAAGTGCCGATTGATGGTGTCATTCCTGGGATCAATTGGACTAATTGGGTGATTTTAATCATAGGGGGATTTTTGGTTACTTCTGCCGCGAATTGTTTTAATGAGGTCATCGAAGTAGATCTTGATAAATTAATGACCAGGACTAAGGATCGTCCTATGCCTGCTGGTCATATGACTACTGGTCAGGGACTGGTTTCAGGATTGGTTATGGGCTTATTGGGTACTTACTTACTAGGTAAATTAAATATCGAGACGGGTTTACTTTCAGTATTTTCTATTTTCCTTTATGCCTTTGCTTATACGCCTTTAAAGCGTAAATCTCCAATTGCTGTATTTGTTGGTGCAATTCCAGGAGCTTTACCTCCACTAATTGGATATGTAGCTGCGCATGGCAAGATTGATAAAATAGCGGTGATCTTGTTTTTGATCCAATTTGTATGGCAGTTCCCACATTTCTGGGCTATTGCATGGGTTTTGGATGATGATTACAAGAAGGCAGGGTTTAGACTTTTGCCAACGACAAAAAGAGATAAAATAAGTGCTTTTATTACATTTTTAAGCACATTGATCTTGATTCCGGTAAGCTTGTTGCCTACCATAGATGGTTTCGGGGGATATTATATTGGCGGGGTTTCGTTGTTAGCGGGCCTTGTCTTTGCCTGGCTTGGATTTAAGTTGTGGTTAAAGATGGATTTGGACAGTGCCAGAAAAGTAATGTTCTGTTCGTTTTTCTACTTACCCTTGGTTCAGCTGGTTTTATTGTTTGATTTTATAGTTAAATAAATTTTAAATGGTACACACATTAAAAGAAGAGGATTTAAAGATGGAAGCGGCCTTTAATGCTAAGCCGAGGAAATTTGTAGTATGGTTATTTGTAGTTTCATCAACGATTATGTTTGGTGGTTTTACGAGCTACTATATTGTTTTTGCAGCATCAAAAGGTAAAGGGCATGGTTTGGTATTGCCGGATCTTTTTATGTACAGTACGGCAGTGTTAATTGCCAGCAGCATTTGCTTATTTCTGGCCTCAAAGGCGTTAAAGGATGGTAATATTGGTAGCCAAAAATTATTACTTTGGGGGACATTAGTATTGGGCTGTATTTTTGGTTATCTACAGGTTGATGCCTGGGGGACTTTGTTCCATACAGGTGCGGCTTTTGTAAACAACAATGCAGCAATTTCTATGATTTACGTGGTATCAGGACTTCACCTGTTACACATTTTTGCTGGTTTATGTTTCGTGACAAGTACCTTAGTTGGTGCTTACATGGGTATTTCGGCAGAGAAGAGCAAATTCCGAATGGATATTGCTTCTATATTTTGGCATTTTATAGATATATTATGGATATATCTGTATGTTTTTTTACTTTTGAACAGTTAGACTTTTTAACAAACTATTACAATTTATAAAATGAGTTCATTATCACAATTAGATCAGGTAAAAACCACTCCATGGAGCGGAGGCCGCTCGCCGTGGTCAGTAGAGTACGGCAAAATAATGATGTGGTTTTTTCTAGTTTCTGATGCATTTACCTTTTCATCATTATTGATTTATTACGGAGCGCAACGCTTTAGTAAACTTACCTGGCCAGATCCGGATTTGGTTTTTCAATCGGTTCCAGGTATAGCAGAAGGTGGATACCCACTGGTATTTGTTGGTATCATGACTTTTATCCTGATCATGAGCTCTGTAACAATGGTATTGGCTGTTGAGGCAGGACACAGAAGATCTAAAAAGGAAGTGATCTGGTGGATGGTAGGTACCATCATTGGTGGTTTTATGTTCCTTGGCTGTCAGGCTGCAGAATGGACTCACTTATTCCACGAAGGTTTTGGATGGGGTAAAATTCCTCCAATGGAAACTTTACATCATTTGTTTGATGGGGAAGTGTCTACAGTATCTGCTTTGCAGTTCTCGAACTTGTTTTTCACCATTACAGGATTCCACGGATTCCACGTATTTAGTGGTGTAATCATTAACATCATCATTTTATGCATGACGATTAATGGTACTTTTGAAAAACGCGGACATTACCTAATGGTTGAAAAGGTTGGTTTATACTGGCACTTTGTAGACCTTGTTTGGGTATTCGTATTTACCTTCTTCTATTTAGTTTAATTTTTCTCAAGTAAGATATTATGTCACAACATACAGAACATACGCATGATGAGCATGCACACGGTGAGCATGCGGCTTTAAGCAAAAAGAAAATCTGGCAGGTATTTGGTATCCTGTTAGCCATTACAGTAATTGAGTTTATCATTGCTTTGTGGGCTATCCCAGGTAAACACATGACTCAACATATTGGGAACTATGTTTACATCGCATTAACGTTATTGAAAGCCTTTTACATTGTTGCTTATTTTATGCACCTTAAATTTGAGAAGGTTGGTCTTCAGGTTTGTTTATCTGTTGTTTTCATTTTCATATTTTACTTTATCGTTTTAATGTTAATTGAAGGCGGATATTTACACTTACATATGCCTCTGGTTTAATGAAGGGTACTTCAATAAAAAAAGTTTTAATCCTGGTCACCATTTTAGCGGTACCAGGATTTTTATATTATTTACTACAGGAACAAGGCAAGAACAGGTATAAGCCATTGCCATTTTTTGGTCCAAAAAAAGTAGCCACAACCTTCCATTCGGTTCGTGGAAAACAGATCCCAGATACCATCTATCACCAGTTGGGTGATTTTAAATTAGTCAATCAGGCTGGGGATACTGTTAGCAAAAAACATTATGACGGTAAAATACTGGTCGTAAACCTGTTTTATACTCAGGGAAATACCGCTTCAGTTGATATTGCAAATAAAGCAATGCAATCTTTTGAATTCACTTACAGACCTAATAAGAAGGTGAATCTAATCAGCTTAAGTATAGACCCTGTATACGATACACCAACACGCTTAAAACCGTATGCGGAACAGCTTTCGGCTAAACCTGGTAAATGGGATCTTTTAACTGGAGACAGCACGCAAATTTATAACCTTATTAATAAGGGACTATCTGTAGATGCTCATCAGGAACTAGTTAACGGCGAAAAGAAATTTGTTTATAGCAATATGTTCGTATTGTTGGATTACAAACATCGCATCAGAGGCTATTACGAAGCCACTAGTAAGGAAGACCTGAATAAATTAGATGATGAGATCAAAGTATTGATCATCGAAGAATTAAGAAACAATAACGACGGACGATAACCCGTTATATGAGCTATGAATAACAACACCCCAATTGAACAAAAATATAATAAATGGATTATTTTGCTCTCCATCGTTATTCCATTGGCCGTAGCCGTGTTGTTTTACGTTAAGATTCCCAATGCCACACCATTGCCGTTTTTGCCGCCCATATATGCGACTATAAATGGTATAACGGCAGTTTTATTGATTATAGCGGTAATCGCTGTTAAGAACGGGAAACGTAAATTGCACGAGAATTTAATGAAATGTGCAATTGGTTGTTCCTTGTTATTTTTGGGGATGTATATTGCCTATCACATGACCACTCCATCTACTAAATTTGGTGGTGAGGGAACCATTAAATATGTTTACTTCTTTATCTTGCTTACGCATATCCTCTTGTCTATTGCGATTATACCTTTGGTATTGATTACTTACGTGAGGGCTTTGGCTGAGCGTTTTGACAAGCATAAAAAGATTGCTAAAATTACTTTCCCGCTATGGGTATATGTTGCCATTACTGGTGTAGTGGTATACCTGATGATTTCCCCTTATTATAGCTATTAAGCGTCCCTTAATCAGATAGTTTGTCTATATTTGTAAATATGAAAAGGATTGCATTTGTCTTCGTTTTTATCGTGCTATCGGCCATTAGTGTAAGTAACACGGCCAATGCGCAATGTGCTATGTGTTCTGTTAATGCAGAGCAAAGTGTAAAAAATGGTAATACTCAAGGTAAAGGCCTAAATACAGGTATATTATATCTTTTGGCTATTCCATATGTTTTGCTTACTGGTATTGGTGTTTTATGGTATATGAAATTTCGTAAAAACACAACGCAAGGCATTTCTTAGCCTACAGATCTCCTATGCAGAAAACATCAAAGCTTTATGCAATCATACATGGTAAATGCCCACAATGTCGTAGAGGCGATATTTTTACCGGGAGTTTATATGGCTTTAATGTGCAACGGACAAATACAGTTTGCCCACATTGTGGACAGCGGTTTGAAATAGAACCGGGCTATTTTTATGCAGCGATGTATGTAAGTTATGCCATGAACTGTGCGGAAATGATTTCACTCGGCGTTGCGACCTATGTTTTATCTGGTGGTCGTTTAGATTTCGACTCATTCTGGCTCTATCTAGGTGTAATTTTTACAGGATGTTTACTTTTATCCCCCTTCAATTATCGCTATTCCCGCGTGATTTTATTACATTGGCTATCTCCAAAAATAAAGTATAACGCGTATTACGATAAGCCATGATTAAGCCAGAAACACTTGCCTTTATAACAGACGTTGCGGAAAACAATAACCGCGAATGGTTTGCTGAAAATAAAGAAAGGTACGAAATTGCTAAAACTGATGTGTTGAATTTTGTTGATCAGCTCATCCCAGTCCTTGCTGCTGCCGACCCGGAATTTTCTATCGAAACACAGGCAAAAAAGTGCTTGATGCGTATTTACAGAGATGTACGTTTTAGTAAAAATAAAGATCCTTATAAAAACAACTACGGTATATCTTTTGGTGTAAAAGGTAGAGGGATAGACGAACCCGGCTATTATCTGCATATACAACCTGGAAGCTGTTTTTTTGCGGCAGGATTCTGGATGCCGGAAGCGTCGGATCTGAAAAAGATTAGAGAAGAGATCGATTACAATACCAGTGATTTTTTGGAAATTATCAATGCAGCAGATTTCAAAAAGATCTTTACACTGAGTCAGGAAGATAAATTGAAAAAGGCTCCTAAAGGTTATGAAGCAGATCATGCTCAGATAGAACTGTTGAAGCTAAAAAGCTTTATTGCTACCTTTCCTATTAAGGACGAAGAGTTTTTTAAACCCGGGATCGTTAATAAGTTGAAAAATGCTTTTGAAAGTGTATATCCTTTTATTCTATTTTTGAGAAAAGCAGTTGAGCAATAATTTTTGCCTCCATTAAATTAAGTCCTAAAACCAAATGAACCATAATTTCTGCTTCTTTAAAGCTCAATTGGGCTTAAGCGGAGTATAATCCTTAACATTCAATATACACTAATGAAGAAAATCAGTTTGTTTTTATTTGTCGGATTGTTTGCCAGTGCATTCAGTTCCTGCGTGGTCCTGTCGCCTCAGAAGTATAAGACGTTATTGGCAAAACAAGATTCCTTAAACAAGGGCTGGAATGAGTCACAGTTAATGAACGAGAGCCTTGAAAGCCTAATTGCCAAACTGCGAAAAGATACTAGTGGATTAAACGGCTCATTAAGCGATTTAAAGGGTAGGTACTCGGAGATGGATAACAATTATACAAAGTTACGTAGTAACAGCTCTAATGAGATTAATAAGCTCTCTGCGGACCTTAAGAAACGGGAGCAAAGACTTAAAGAGGTAGAAGAGATTTTGCGTAAGCGTGATGAGGCTACGAATCAGTTAAAAGAAAAACTACAACAAGCGCTATTGGGCTTTACTCAAAATGGCTTAACTGTTGAAATTCGTAATGGAAAAGTATACGTTTCATTGATGGATAAACTATTGTTCCCTTCGGGCAGTATTATTATTGATGAAAAGGGAAAACAAGCATTGAGCCAATTGGCAGATGTGTTGAAACAACAACCAGAAATTAATATAGCTGTTGAAGGTCATACTGATTCTCAAAAAATAACCAATCTTGGTCAGATTAAAGACAATTGGGATTTGAGTGTATTGCGCTCTACCTCGGTGGTAAGGTATTTAACTGAAGTAAGCAAGGTTGAAGCGGTGCGGATGACGGCAACTGGTAAAGGCCAGTTCCAACCATTAGGTCCAAATACCTCGGCTGAGAGCAGAAGTAAAAACCGCAGAATTGAGATTGTGCTTTCGCCAAAATTGGATGAGCTGTACAATTTAATTAAGCAATAAAATAAAAAATGCCTGTATCATTTCTTGTGATACAGGCGTTTTTTATTAAGAGCGTTTTTATTTAAAAAGGGCTTTCAAAATCTTTAAACTGAGAAAGTACCTGATCTTTATCTGATAATAAGAATTCAGATTCATGGATATCCCTGCTCCATTCAATATTTAAGTCTGGATCGTTCCACATTACACCTATTTCCGAATTTTTATCGTAGTAGTTACTTACTTTATAGGTGAAAATAGTATGATCTTCCAGTGTTAAGAATCCATGTAGAAATCCTGCGGGAACCCAAAGTTGTTTATGGTTCTCTTCACTTAACTCAATGTCGAAATGTTGTCCGTATGTAGGGGAATCTTTTCTAATGTCGACAGCAACATCCATAACTGCGCCTTGCAGTACGCGGACTAATTTTCCTTGTTCAAAAGGTTGGGCTTGTGCATGTAATCCCCGCAGGGCTCCTTTTTGCGAAAAGGATTGGTTATCCTGAACAAAATTTACATTTATACCCGCCTCTGCAAAGAGTTTAGCATTATAACTTTCGTAAAAGTAACCACGGTTATCTCTCCATACTTTAGGTTCGATAATTAATAGACCTTCTATTGGTGTTTGAGTAATTTGCATAATTAATTAAGCGATGTATTCCATTAAAGTGTGGAAAGAGACAAGTTTATTTTCGAAAAGATCTTTCACCTCGGCTTGTAATGCTGGAGCGAAGTTTGTTTGGTAATCAAGATAATCAGCCATGTGGTCAACAACATATTGGGCGCAATAGGTTATCCCCTCATTAGGTGAGTCTAAGACCCTTAGCAAACGATAAGAAACGAACTTTCCCGATGCCATAACATTAGGAATATGTGTCTCCTCCATCCATTTCAGCCAGCTATCCGCAGCTGCGTCTTCAATTATTGTAGTTACATTATATAATAGCATGGTGCAAAGATAACACTATGTGCCAATATTATCACCGCGAAGTTTTCGGAAACGCTTGCGCGCTTCATTGGTGTACATGCTGCCTGGATGATCATTAATTAATTTCTGGTATAGTTTTTTAGCCTGTTCTATATCCTTCAGATTCGTTTCGTAAAGATCAGCCAGCGTAAATAAGGCATCGTCTGCCCAAATGCTGGTCGCTTGCTGCTCCGTCAGTGTTTTAAGTGTAATTACCGCATTACTGATGTTGTTGGTTTTAATATATATCCTTGATTTGGCCATTAAGATATCATCAACAAGACTATTGCCGGGAAAGGCAATTGCGATGCTATCTAGTTTTGCCAGTGCTTTTGAAGGACGGTTACTAAATTGAAGCATTTCAGCGTCTGCATACATTTTAAGCGCATTGCTATCTAGAGTCGATTGTAGGTTGTCTGTGATCAGTAAACTAAGGTTTAGCGCATCGTTTGCGATTAACTGCGAGGTAGAGGCTTTTAATATGTCAGCCTGCGATTTGGCATAAGTAAAGTTCCCTTGATAAAAGGAGAGTCTGGCTGATCGGTATCGAGCCTCATTACCTACATCTTGGTTCTCGAATTGCTTGGCCACTTGTTCATAAATCAAAAATGCTTCCCAGGGCTGCTGCGTTAATATGTAAACATCGCCGAGTTCTAGTTTTATTTGCCCGATTTCGGCTGCAGGAATACCAGGGATGGTTAATATGTTTTCGAGTGCAGCTTCCGCTTTTTTATGGTCGTTGAGATAGTAAGCCTGTAAGTTGGCGAGCTTCTTTAGCGCAAAAAGTGTTTGTTGATTTTTGCCATATTCATCAATTATAGCCTGATATTCCGCGGCTAGTTCTGTTATTGCCTTTTTATCAATCTGGCTGGCTATAACCTGTTGGTATTTCGCATTGATCATCTCTACCTTTGAAGGCAAATAGTACAGGTTTTCCTTCCCCTTGGTTAACAAATACTCATAGGCTTTGATGGCTACCGGATAAGCTTTATTGTCTAAAAATGTGCCTGTAGTATTAAATAAGATGGACCCATCATCCTTGATGCGTTTATCTTGCGCAATAAGCTGCCTTAAGGCCATGTCATACTCCTGTTGTTGCAGGTATTGCCAGATGAGTAGTTTTGCGTAAATTTCTGTTTGTGGTTCTTTTTGTATTCTTTTGAGTAAGGCTGATTGTAAAATCTGATAGTCGTCGTTGTCTTCAAATACGGTTGACAATACACTTTCTGCCTGTGGGAGTAATTGAGGCATTCCAGGTAGCGCGTTCAGGTATTCTTGAACCAGCATATTTTTGTCTTTCTTGTAACGGTAAATACTCAGCAGCTCGTAAGTAAAGGGTTTGTCGTCATTTAATATTTTACGTCCCTGTAAAAAGGCTGAAATGGCCAGGTCGTAAGCCTGAAAACCATAAAAATGGTTGGCAATTTCTCTGATTTTAAATTCATCAGCAGGGAGGTTGTTGATCACCTGCATGTATAGTTTATTGGCCGCTTCTGTTTGTCCTTTATCCTGATAAATTCTTGCTAATGCAATGCCATATTCTAAGTTCTTTGAATCTTGTCTGATTAGCTTTTTGACTAGCTTTTCAGCATCATCATATTTTTTTAGTTTAAGCAGGGTGTTAAAATAGAGCTCAAAATGCGTGTCGCTTTTTGTCTTGTTAAATAGTTTTTCGAGCAAAACCACCGCTTGTTGATATTGACCTTGCTGATAATATTGGTAGGCCAGCGCATCATCTACATTGTCTTGTGCAAGGCAAAAGAGGTTTACAAAACAAAATACAACGATTATGACCAGTTTTTTCATTTGGTGGATTAAAGTTCCGGGATTTAAAATTAACGATTTTTAACTAAATCCTTGTAGGAAGCGTTCGTGATCTGTGTTATAGGTAAGGCTAAAGCCTCACATGATGTACACATTCTACAGACATTCTTCACAAAAAGGTACCTGATTGTAGATTTGGTGTGAACCCGGTATGAAGAAATGTTAAGATTGATCGCAAAATGATTAAACGTAACATTAAGATTTTAAAGTAACAATATTGGTGTATTGCCTGTTTACAATGCTGGCGTTGTGTAGCTTTGTAAGCTAATTAATGATATGATTGGATTAAAAAAATACTTTTTCCTTGTTTTGGTGCTCCTTGCCTTTGCTTGCCAGCGCCAGAAAGAGACACGAACCATACCTGTTGATGATTTTTTTAAATCACAAAATAAGGTAGGATATAGATTGTCTCCAGATGGGAAAAATCTTTCTTACCTTAAATTAAAGGGAGCAGACAGGAACATTTACATTGAAGATATTGAAAGTGGTGAGGGGCGGATTATTACTCAATTTAAGGGGATAAATATTGTTTTTTATTGCTGGGTGAGCGATAATGAACTGATCTATTATAAAGAGACAGATGCAGCTAGCAACCAGTCTGATATGTATATTATTGACAAAGAAGGAAAAAACGAACGCCAACTGGTCAAAAATGAAAAGAGTCGGTTAAGAATTATTGATGATCAGCTGATGGATGATAAATACTTGCTGGTATCCTCTAATAAAAGAGACTCGACGGCATTTGATGTTTATCGTTTAAATGTACGTAATGGAGCCATGGAAATGGCGGCTAAGAATCCAGGAAATATTATCGACTGGAGAACAGATGCGGAAGGGAAACTGAGGCTGGCTATTAGTAGTGATGGCGTTAATAGCACTATTCTTTACAGGGCTAGCGAAACCCAACCTTTTAAACGCGTATTGACTAGTAATTTTAAAGATACGTTTAGACCCATCGCTTTTAGCCACAATAGGCCCAATATCATCTATGCCATATCTGACATTAACAGAGATAAAACAGCTTTGGTTGAGGTGGATTGTAATACAGGGAAAGAAGTAAAGAACCTTTTTTGCAATGATACTTTAAACATTACTGAAGCACAATATTCAAGAAGGAAGCAAAAAATGTCTTTTGTGGTTTACGAAACCTGGAAGAAGGAAAAGTACTTTTTGGATGATTCGGTGAGACAGGTGTATGCTAATTTGGATAAGCTTTTGCCGAAAACGGAAACGAGGATTTTTGACTGGGATGAAGCAGAAAATGTATTTATACTAAGGACATTTACTGACAAAAACCCAGGCTCTTATTATCTTTATTTTGCAAATAGAAGTAAAGTAAGGAAGTTAAGTGATTTTAATTCGTCAATCCGGGAGGAGGAAATGTGCGAAATGAAGCATGTAAGCTACCAATCAAGGGATGGTTTATTGATTCATGGATACTTGACCCTTCCACTCAATCAAAAAGCAGAAAACTTGCCGGTTGTGGTACTGCCCCATGATGGTCCCGTGGAAAGGAACTTATGGGGGTATAATCCGGAAGTTCAGTTTTTGGCTAATAGAGGCTATGCCGTATTCCAGGTAAATTACCGAGGCTCTTCTGGGTATGGGAAAAACTTTGTAGCCGCAGGATTTAAGCAATGGGGTAGTAAAATACAGGATGATATTGATGATGGTGTGAAATGGCTTGTTCGCAATAAAATTGCCGATCCCAAAAGAGTTGGCATTTATGGTACCGGTTTTGGGGGCTATATTGCTTTAAATAGCTTGTACTTACATCCCGACACTTATGCTTGTGCAGCATCGAATGCCGGTGTAATTAATTTATTCACTTACTTAAAATCGATTCCGCCTTATCAAAAACCTATTTTGCAGATGTATTACGAAATTATTGGTAATCCGCTTACAGATATAGATAAAATGAGGCAGGTGTCGCCATTGTTCCAGACGGATAAAATTAATGCACCCGTATTATTGGCTCAAAATATTAAAGATCCGAATAACAACTCGAGTGAAACTATGCAGTTTGTTAAGAACCTAAAAAAACGCGATATAAGTGTTACTTATATCGAAAATCAAGGTGATATGTTTGCTGGCAAGAATGGAGCGTTAAGGCATAAATTTTACACTACGCTGGATGAGTTTTTAGAATTTAACCTGAAAAGGAAGTAAATTCACCCTCCTATGGCTTCAGAGAAGAAAGACGGTTACCGTAAGAATTTTTCGTTGATACTCACTTTCATCGTGTTGATGTCAGTGCTGTTTCTACTCTCTTTGGGATTGGCCTATAGATTTAGTACTAAATATATCGAAAACGAATTTGTCTCCGAAAAGGTAAAGGTACTCGAGCAAAGTATTAAACCTTATAATGATTTCTTTCAAAAAAAGCTACCTGAAGTTTCTTTCTATAACGGATATCTCGATTCGGCAACAGCTTCGAGGTTTGTAGATACGGTTTTGTTGGAATATCCTTTCGTATCAAAGGTTATTTTTTATGATTCTGAGGTGAGTAATACGCCGGTTAATGACGGATTAAATACAGGTAAATTCTCCTTTGGGCCAAAAAATATTTACCAGTTTGGAAGCCTTGTTCCCAGTGATTCTATTCGGCTGTTTTCAAGAAATGATACCCGTAATTTTATTGTTGGGGATGATTTTAATGCGCTGGCGCTAAAACTGGTGTCTTATATTGAAAGCTTGGATACGACTCGTATTCCTACACAGGATGAGCTGTTTAGTAATTTTAGCAATGTTCGCAGCAACAAGATCACTTACTTGAATATTCCAAGGTTGGAGGATTTGAAGATCTATAAGGACATGTTGCGGAAAACATTAGATCCCAGTCCTGTTTATCAGCAGGACATGCTGTCTTTTCAGCTAGATCCTTATAAGATAAAGATCATCAACCCGCGTCCGTTGTTGTACCAATATATTAAAATAACTCCACTTACTTATGATCCTTTAGATACCACAGCGGTGTATTTAAGTACGGAGATTACTTTGCCGGGACCATTTTCTGATTATAAACTTTTCTTTATTTCTTCAAAATCCTTTATTGATAAAGAGATCTTTAGTTATTTTTTCCCTATTGCGTTGGCGATCCTATTTTTTTACGGCATATTGGTACTGGTGGCTGTTTTAATTTACCGGAACTTGAACATTAACCAGAAGATGTTTAAACTACAGTATGATTTTGTAAATAACCTGACGCATGAGTTTAAAACGCCCGTCAGCGTGATAAAGATAGCAGGGAATAACATTAAAAGTGCCGTTACACTTACCGAAAGGGAACTTAAGCTGTATGGTAAAATATTGGATGAAGAGGCGGATAAGTTGAATGGATTGATGAATAAGCTACTTGCGTTTACGCAGATAGAGAATAAATCGATACAGTTAAATCGGGATCGGATTCGTATAGTAGATTTTATTGAAAGCACTGTAGAGTCCCATCGGTTAAAGCATCCTGATTTTAATTTTACTTACGAGGTGAGTGGTTTTAGCACATTTGTGACTGACCCAGTACTGCTTGGCAGCTTATTTGATAACCTTGCCGAGAATGCCTATAAGTATTCTCCACCGGAGCGTAAAAAATTGCACATCAGTGCCCGATTAATTAAAGGGAAAGTGGTGTTTAGGTTTACGGATCATGGTATAGGTATACCTGCGTCGGAAATTAATAATATATTTAAGAAGTTTTTCCGTGTTCAAAATCAATACAACCAAAATGGAAGTGTGGGATTGGGGCTGGCTTTTTGTAAGGAACTGGTTAATTTTATGGAAGGGGAGATTACGGTGAAGAGCAAAGTAAATAAAGGATCAGAATTTAAAATTGTATTACCATATAATGATTAAAGATATGTCGAAAGGAGTTAAAATACTGATAGTTGAAGATGATGAGAACTTACGTTTCTTAGTAGTACATCGTTTAAAATCTGAAGGATATGAAGTTTCTGAAGTTGGAGATGGAGAAGAAGCAGAACGGGTCATATTAGCGGAAAAACCGGATATCGTTTTGTTGGATTGGATGTTGCCTGGCAAACAGGGAGACCAGATATGTGAAGATGTGCGGAAACAAGGTTTCGATAATTTGATTATTATGATGACCGCAAAAGCGCAGGATGTAGATAAGATTGATGCTTATAATTTTGGGGCTTCGGATTATGTAACAAAACCATTTAATATGGATGTGTTGGTTGCTATGCTTGATAGTAAGGTGAAGTTTATTTTACACAACGACCGCTCTGAAGTGCATCGTTTTGGCGATATGGAACATCATCCTAATATTCATACTTTATTTAGAGACGGTAAAAAGATTGAGTTGACTATTCTGGAGAATAGGATATTGCTTTATTTTTTACGCAACCCGAATAAGGTCATCAACAGAGATGAATTGATGTTGGTAGTTTGGGGATACAATTCTGATGTAAATACACGTACGCTTGATATGCATATTGTACGTTTACGTAAAAAGATTGAACTGAACCCTGATAACCCTCAATTGCTGCAAACGGTTAGGGGAGTGGGATACCGTTTTAATCCGGCTTAAATTAAAGCCGCCAGGTAACTGGCTAGTATCAGCACCACGTATTGCAATAACATGGTTCCATCGATATAAAAGAAGTAGTAATATTCATTCTTTTTGATATTGGATTTGAAAATTAACCAGCCTGTAAGCAGGAGGGTTAAGGTTAGTGCAATAATATCTGAAATAGAAGCTTGCCTAAACAGCAATAATAACGCTAAGTAGCCTACAAGTAGGAACTGGCAGAAGATATATGCTTTTTTTTCGCCTAGCATTACAGGGATGGTTTTCAAGGCATAAAGTTTGTCTTGAAATAAATCCCTGATGTCAAATGGGATGGTAATTGCGGCTACAAACAGGAAGCGCTTGGCAACTAGTAATAAGGTTTCTGCTGTTGAAATATTGATCTGATAATTATGTTCCAGCTCTACCACGGGGAGCAGTACGCAGCTTACAGACCATACCAGAGCGATTAAAAATAGTTTGATACCCGGAATATTCCGCAGACCGATTTTTTGGTTGTTAAGCGTTAAAAAGGGGATATTATAGCCTAAAGCAAGTACTGCAGTAAATATCATGAGTAGTTGAGCCTCAATACTGAGGTAAAGCAGGCCTAATGGGATTAGACAGAGTACCGATATGAGGGTAATGGATATGATTAGCCTATGATGCGAAAATATCCATCGTACCCTTACGTATGGTGAGTTTTTGGGGTCTTGAGGCTTAGACAGCAGCATACTGAAATTATAGATGCCGATAGTGCCGAAAAATATAATAGCCAGAATGTACTTGTCGGGCGCTACATTTAATAAGTGATAAGTGATCAGCCCTTGAGCAACAGCGCAAATGGCAATAAACAAATTGCTGAAAAGCAAAAAGTCAAGAATTGGCAAGAGCACTTTTTTAATCATGTTTGGTATTTGGTTTGAATTAGGCTCGCTTTAATTCAAATATCGTTATTTCCGGCAAGATTCCAACTCTTCCTGGGTAGCCTAAAAAGCCGTAGCCAACATTTACATAAAGTTGCTGCTTTTGCTCCTGATACAAGCCAGCCCATTCCTTATAAATATACTGCACCGGGCTCCATTGGAACCTCTCAGTTCTTACTCCAAATTGCATCCCATGGGTATGGCCACTAAACATGGCATCTATTTGTGGGTATTTTTCAAGTACCTGTCCACGCCAGTGCGAAGGGTCGTGGGAAAGGAGTAGTTTAACCGGTAGATCGTCGGTATTTTTAACTGCAAGGTCCATGCGTCCGTATTTTGGAAAACGGCCCATTCCCCAGTTTTCGATGCCCAGGATACCGATTTCTTCACCATCGACTTTTAGCCTTCTGTTTTCGTTCATCAACAGATCCCAGCCCATTATTTCGTGTGTTTTTATCACATCCTGCAAGTTCTTTGCCTTGGCAGCAGATGGAGCTTTGCCAAAGTGGTAATCTCCATAATCGTGATTACCCAGTGTTGAGTATACCCCTAGTGGCGCTTTTATTTTTGAAAAGATATCCTGATACCCGCGCATTTCTGAAGCCATATCATTGACCAAATCACCTGTGAAGAACACAAAATCAGGCTTTTCTCCAAGCAACATTTCAACACCACCAAGTACCGCTTTAGGGTTGTAAAAGCTACCCGAATGGACGTCGGAAATCTGGGCCATTTTTATACCATCAAAAGCTTTTGGTAAATTTGGAAGGATAAGGGTTTTACGTTTTATTTTGTAATCATAGGCGCCAGATACAATTCCCCAGCTTAATGAGGCTAGCGGTACTGCAGCGGTAAGCATTCCTGCTTTAACAATAAAAGCCGAGCGGCTAATAGGTGAAGCTGCATTTATAGCGGTAGTAGATGGACTTGTCTGTTTTTCTTTTCTAGCTAATCTTATGAGCTTAATAAAACCTCTTCTTAGGTCGTCAATCAATAAAAAGGGTAACATGACTACCTTGCAGGCGACAGTTAAAAAGAAGGCCACCAGAACAACAGCTCTTACGGTAAGGTATAGATTTAGATAAATCCCCGCAAAAACACCTACTACCAGGCCAATGGTATAAGTCCACCAAAGTATGGTAAATAGTTTTTTTGTACTTGGCTTCCAGCTTTTAAAAACTGATAATATGGCACGGTAGCAGTAATAGTCGAATATTAAAAGGAAAACGGATAAAAATATGATTAGGGGTAATCGGCCCATAGTTAAATATGTTGTTTTAATTGAAATTGTTGTTTGTTAGTCTTCGTCTTGCATATTAATGTTAAACAGACTGTCGAACATGTCTGAAAAGCCAAAGCCTCCAACCAGGTATTTTTTATTGAGTTGAGAGTATTCGGCTAGTCCATGTAAGACTAATTCCATCAGCAAGAATATTTGGTTTTCATATGCTTTTGGATGATAAAACTTTACCAATTCAAATAGTCCATCAACTTTCATCAATTCCTTTTGGTATTGAATGTTGTTTAAGTTGTCGGCTAGATCTAATGTGTTGCCTTCTGTAAACCAGTGTGTAATCTTTTCATAAGGATTGCCTTGCTTCTCTTTCTTAACTTTTTCCGGGTCGGGGAAATAATTGGGAAAGAACGTTCTGATGGCCTTCCCGATAAGTGTGTGGGCAACTTTAGCGGGGCCTTCCAGTTCACCTTCATAAACCAGTTCGATTTTTCCGGTTATAGCAGGAATGATTCCGGTAAGATCTGATAAGCGGACTTCAGTGTTTTTTTCTCTTTTAAGGAGCATTCTTCGTTCTGCGGTACTGATTAGATTCTCAAAAGCAGCAATGCTAAGTCTTGCAGAAACACCTGATTTCTGATCAATGAGCTCACTTTTTCTAGCTTCAATAGCTACTTGTTCGATAAGGTTTCTGATCAATCCGTCGGAATGAACTTGTTTCAGCCTTTCTGGACTTATCCTGGTTTCCTGACGGGTGATCTCTCTAGCAATTTCTATTGTTTTAGGATAATGGGTAAGGATCTGGCTTTCAATACGGTCTTTTAAAGGGGTAACGATAGAACCGCGATTGGTATAATCCTCTGGATTTGCAGTAAACACAAATTGAACATCAAGTGGTAAACGAAGTTTGAACCCCCTGATCTGGATATCTTTTTCCTGTAGCATATTAAACAGTGCTACCTGAATCCTGGCTTGGAGATCGGGTAATTCATTAATTACAAAGATGCTTCGATGGGCTCTTGGTATCAATCCAAAATGGATTACACGTTCATCATTATAAGTAAGTTTTAGCGTAGCAGCTTTAATCGGATCTATATCGCCAATTAGATCGGCCACTGTAACATCTGGCGTAGCTAGCTTTTCAGTATAACGTTCCGAACGGTGTTGCCAGCCGATAGGTGTATTGTCGCCATGTATTAATATTTCATGCTTGGCATACCATGAAATGGGGTTAAGAGGATCATCAAAGATCTCGCTTCCACCTACATATGGGATATATTCATCTAATAAATCGACCATTAAGCGAGCAATACGGGTTTTTGCCTGTCCACGTAAACCGAGTAACAGGATATTGTGACGGGATAAAATAGCAGTGTGCAGTTCGGGTATAACAGTGTCGTTATAACCTAAAATGCCCTGAAACCCATCCGATCTGGCTTTGAGTTGCTTAATCAGGTTTTTACGGAGCTCATCTTTAACGGATAAGGATTTATATTTGGCTGCTTTTAGGTCGCCAAGCGTTTTTATCGTGTTGTGGTCCATTTATATCTTTGTTCTTTAATCCTTATTTATCTTACAGTTTTTCTTCTATTTTTAATATAATCCTCAAATATATACTCTCCTAATCCAGTTAGGGAACTGTAAAATGCCCTTCCGCCGTTTACTTGTGTAAACTCCCGGACAAACTGTTGTAGGTATGGATCCTGAGCAATCATAAAGGTTGTAATGGGGATGCCGAGCCGCTTACACTGCGCAGCCATATTTAGGGTTTTACTGATCACTTTCCTGTCCAGCCCCATGCTGTTTTTATAGTAACGCCCGTTTTCTTTTAAACAAGTAGGCTTACCATCGGTGATCATAAAAATCTGTTTGTTATGTGTTTTACGTCTGCGCAGTAAGTCTGTTGCCAATTCAAGCCCCGCATAAGTGTTCGTATGGTAGGGGCCAACTTGTAAATAAGGCAGATCTTTAACCGAAATGGTCCAGGCATCGTTACCAAAAACTACAATATCCAAGGTGTCTTTCGGGTAACGTGTTCTAATTAACTCAGCAAGTGCCATGGCTACCTTCTTGGCGGGCGTTATTCTGTCTTCACCATATAAGATCATAGAATGAGAGATATCAATCATGAGCACAGTCGAAGTTAGCGTTTTGAAATCCTTTTCCTCTACTTCAAGATCCCGTTCTGTTAACGTAAAGTTACCGATACCATGATTGATCTGTGCATTGTGAATAGAGGCCGTCATATCTATTTGATCCAGACTATCCCCGAATGTGTATTCCCTTCTATCAGCATTTTTTTCTTCGCCAATACCAGACAGGTTACTATTGTGATTCCCTCTTCCTGCTTTTTTTAGTTTGCCGAAGATCTCTTCCAGGGCCGACTTACGTATGGTTTGTTCCGTTTTAGCGGTGATGCTGATCTTTCCATTTGTTGGAGATTCTGTGATGTAGCCTTTATCCTTCAGGTCATCAATAAAATCACCCATAGCATACTCATTATTGGTCAATTTGTATTGCTTGTCCAATTCATTCATCCATGCCAATGCTTCGCCGGCATCACCTGACGTATAATTGAGCAGTTGAGTAAATAAATTTAGCAACTCATTAAATTCTCCGCTTGGGGAGTCATCAGGCTTATAGTCAGAAAAATGGTACCCTCTCATACTCTCGATATAAACGATTTATCGAAGGTAAAAGTTTCTGGTATCAGTAATGTTATGTCGTTGTAAAAATACCGGGCGGTTAATTATTTCGGTTCGCCGTTAGCTGAAGCCTTTTCTGCCCTTTTTATTGCTAAACGTTCTCTCCATTTTGCGTACGGAGCCTTAAAAGCCATTTTTAATACACTGTCTAGTCCACCTTTAATAGCAAGGTTAAAAACGCTTTGTGCTTTTCTGGTTAAAGAGGCATCCCAGGCCCTAAGGCTTAGGGAGAAAGAACCATCCAGGTACTTCATCCAATGCCACATGCCAGTTGGCATAAATAAAGTATCACCATGTTCAAGGAATACTTCATATCCTTCTACACCTTTTAAAGCGGGGAATTTCTCGAAATCAGGATTGGCCACATCATAATCCTCTAATGCGTAAGTTGCATTCGGGATGCAATACAGGCGTTTTTTCCATTTATTGTCGAACAATATAATGTGTTTTCTGCCGCCAAAGTGGGTATGGAAAAGGTGGGGCAGATCAATATCGTAATGTAAAAAAGTAACAGAATTTGAACCGCCAAAGAACATGGCCGGCATACTTTCAATAAAGCCCCCCATCAAGTCTTTAGGAATAACAATGTCATCCACAAGGTTAGGCACGTGCTTAAATAGGTTGAAGAAAAAGATTCGGAGTTCGGTTGGTTTAGACTTGATCAGGTCCAGATAATCGCCAAAGCGCATTTCTGCAACTGATGCATTGATGGGCTTAGAGGGGTCGGCTTTGGAGTTGTCCATCAAACTCACGTTCACATCTCCTGCTATTTGCTTCAGGTAGTCGGTTGTCCATTTTTCTCTGGCAGGCCAGGTCTTGGTTAAGCCTTTAATGATTAAAGGACGACGGGCATCCAGATAATTTTTTTTAAAATCAGCAGGGCTGATGCTTTCAACGGTGTCTACCGGCTTTAAAATAAAGCTCATATGTTTAATAATACGATACCTGTTAGCGGCTTAATGCCGATTACTGATCCTATTTAAAACAAACTTAGAGATTTTTTTTGTAATCTATTCATTAGGTTTTTTTCGTTTTAGTGCACGGTTGGCTCTTTTTATAGCCAGTTCTTCTTTCCAGCCCATATATTTTTCTCTGAAATTGGCCTTCATAAAGTCATCGAACTTGCGTTGGAGGGTTAAGTTGTATAAACTTCTTGCTTTTACAGCCCAGGATTTGTCCCATGCCCTTAAACTGATAGAAAAGGAACCATCCAGATATTTCATCCAATGCCAGTATCCAGTAGGCATAAACAGCGTGTCGCCATGTTCAAGAAATGCTTCTACCCCTTTAACGCCTTTTAAGGCAGGGTATTTATCGAAATTGGGATTTTCTGCATCATAATCCTCCAGTGCATAGGTAGCGTAAGGTATTTGGTATAGACGTTCTTTCCATTTGTTTTCGAACAAGATCACATGTTTACGCCCGTTAAAGTGGGTATGGAAAATATGGGCCATATCAATGTCGTAATGTAAAAATGTAACGGAGCCTTTGCCGCCAAAAAACATATTCGGGTAGCTGTCTAAAAAGCCGCCCATTAAATCCTTTGGGGCTCTGTAGTCTTCCAATAGTTTGGGAGCTTGCTTAATTGGGTCGAAAAGGAATATACGTAAGTCTGTTGGTGTATGTTTTATCAGTTCTATATAGTCGTCAAACTTCATCTCTGCTGCCGAAGCATTAATCGGCTTAGATGGATCTGCTTTGGAGCTATCGTAGAGTGGTACGGTTTGATCACCCACTACTGTTTTCATGTAATCTAGATTCCATTTATCATAAGCTGGCCATGTCTTAGACCTATTTTTTATGATAAGTGGTTTGCGCGGATTTAAATAATGTTTTTCAAAATCTGTTTTGTTGATATCATTAACGATATCAATAGGAGTTAAGTCAAACTTCATATAAATAAGATGTTAAGATGAAGCAAAATTATATAAACAGAAATTGGGAGGAAATTGTTAGCTCAAAAATTAAAAACACTTGACAAATGAGCTCATCTTCTCTATATTTTTTAAATAAAAATGGCCGGCACCTCCCCAGGGCCGGCCTTCACAAATCCCCCTCAACTTCTTTTTTATTTAGGCATTAATACGGTGTCTACTACATGTATCACACCATTTTTTTGCATTACGTTGGCAATGGTAATGGTTGTGCTACCACCTTTTTCGTCTTTGATCATTAACTTTTTACCTTCCATCCAGGCCCAAAGTTTACCGCCGCTAACGGTGGTTAATTCTGCTTTGCCCTTTCCTTTTTTGATGGCTTTTTCAATCTCAGCAGCAGTCCAAGTACCTGCTACTACATGGTAGGTTAATATTTTTGTTAAAGTGGCTTTGTTTTCAGGTTTTAATAGGGTCGCGATAGTTCCGGCGGGTAGTTTATCAAATGCTTCGTTTGTTGGCGCAAAAACTGTAAATGGTCCAGCTGATTTTAAGGTTTCAACCAGGCCTGCAGCTTTAACCGCTGCAACTAATGTAGTATGGTCTTTAGAGTTTACTGCATTGTCTACAATGTCTTTAGTCGCATACATGGCCGCTCCACCAACAGTAGGATTTTTTTGAGCGTAGACTTGTGTCGTGCATGCCATAGCTACTAAGGCAATTACTGAAAGAAATATTCGTTTCATGGTTTCTGTTTTATAAAGGCAGATACGAGGAAAGCTTTACGGTGGATTTTTTACGGTCTATTTTTTGTATTTTTAGTTATAGTAATATTTTTTTTGCATTCAGTTTAATCCTTATTGGATTTCTATTGTCATAGCATTATAATCAAATTGTAACTTAGTATGAAAACACCGACAAAAGTTATCTATTCATTTGTAGTTGTGCTTTTTATCACCGTATTGTGTTCAGCCTTTCAAAAGGAAAAGGCAGCTGCGGTAAAATTTGCATTCCCTTATAAACAAGCTGGCTTGGACGAGCGACAAGCGGCAGCGCATCTTTTAAGTAGGTTTACTTATGGAGCAAAACCCGAAGATATTGATGAGGTGGTTAAGATGGGATTGGAAAAATGGTTTTTGAAACAGTTAGACGGAAAGATCGATGACGAAGCTTTAAATAAATCTTTAAGTCAATACGATGACATCAATTTGAGTAATACTGAGGTCGAAAATAAATATCCTCGTAACGGACTGGCTGTACGAATGGCTGTTAAGGAAGGAGTAATCGATAAGGATTCTGTCAATAAAACCGATGGAAAAGAATACAGACAAAAGGTAAAAGCTTTTATGGAATCGAAAGGTTACAAGCCTCAACAAGAGCTTTTTCGTCAGTTTTTTAATCAAAAAATACTTAGGGCAGCCTACACCAATAATCAACTACATGAATTGCTAACCGATTTCTGGTTTAATCATTTCAATGTTTCTCTAACCAAAAATCAAAGTGCATCATTTATTCCGGCTTATGAGCGGGATATCATCAGGCCCAATGTGACGGGTAAGTTTCAAACTTTATTGTTGGCTACAGCAAAGTCTCCAGCCATGTTGATGTATCTGGACAATTCTTCCAGCAGTGGAACTCCGTTAGCCAGTAATGATGGGAATATGGCTCTGGAAATGGGTGCTATCAGACAAGTAAATAAACGTCCAAATGGCAGACCTTTTGCAAATGCTGCAGCTATTAAAAAGCAACAACAGAAAAAGAAACAAGGTGGGTTGAATGAAAACTATGCCCGTGAGGTAATGGAGCTACATACTTTGGGTGTAGATGGAGGGTATTCTCAAAGTGATGTTACCCAAGCAGCAAGAGTATTAACTGGTTGGGGTATTGCACCTATGGGCGATAATGGTTATGGTTCTGCCGGGAGAAATATCTTAGAGAAAATGGATGCTAATACGCTAGAGAAACGTGGTTTTGTACACGATGGCGACTTTTTGTTTATGCCAACACGTCACGATAATGGTGAGAAAATAGTATTGGGTAAACGTTTTCCAGCAGGTCAGGGGTACGATGAAGGCGTAGAGCTACTTACCATGCTGGCACATCATCCTTCAACAGCAAAATTCATTTCAAAAAAGATTGCGACAAGGTTTGTTAATGACAATCCTGCATCTTCATTGGTAGATAAGATGACTAAAACTTTCCTTAAAACGAATGGAGATATTAAAGATGTGATGATTGCCATGGTTTCTTCCCCAGAATTTTGGAGTAAGAATTCCTTAAGAGAAAAAACAAAATCTCCTTTCGAGCTTGCCATTAGTGCAGTACGTAGTTTGAATGCCGAGATTACACAACCTTATCAGTTGTATACCTGGATCAATAAAATGGGCCAAAAGATGTATTATTATCAAGCTCCTACAGGTTTTCCAGATAAAGGGCAATATTGGATCAATACAGGCTCTTTATTAAATAGGATGAATTTTGGGCTGGCTTTAGCTACGCAAAGGATTCCCGGAGTTAAGATAAATCTGGCTTCGTTAAACAACAACCATGAACCGGAAAGTGCAGATGCAGCATTGCTGATTTATTGCAAGCTGATTATGCCCGAACGCGATGTTCAGGAAACGGTTAAGCGGTTAAAACCTATGTTAAACGATCCCGACCTGGTAAATAAGGTGGAAAGCGCTGCGGCAAAAGCTGCACCACCACAAACTGTGGATACGATGGCTGGTAGTGATATGCAAAGCATGGATCAAATGGATAAAAAGGAAGCCAAGGTGGCCAACAAAGGCAAGGGTAAGAAAGCAAATAAAATTGCCTACGCCACAGGTAACAATACCATGTTGGCTCAGGTAGTAGGTGTAATTATTGGCTCTCCAGAATTTCAACGTAAATAAACCTTAAATATATAATCATGACTTCAAGAAGAGGATTTATAAAAGCAGGGGGATTGGCCTTATTTGGCATCGGAATGGGTGGTATTCCTGGCTTTTTAGCCGAAGCTGTTGCCGGAACAAAAGCTCCGGGCTTGTTTAAAAGGAAAAAGATAATGGTGTGCATTTTTCAGCGTGGGGCAATGGACGGCTTAATGGCTGTAACTCCATTTACTGATAATTACTTAAAGGCTGCCCGACCAACCTTGTTTATGAGTGCTGCTAAAGGAGGCAAAACAACACCGTTGATAGATCTGGATGGTCGTTTTGGCTTGCATCCTTCAATGGCGGCTTTCGAAAGTATGTTTAGGGAAAAGAGAATGGCAATTGTACATGGTATAGGCTCCCCAAATAATACCCGTTCGCATTTTGATGCACAGGATTATATGGAATCTGGTACCCCTTTTAGAAAAGGAACAGATAGTGGCTGGTTAAACCGTGCAGTCGGATTGTTGGGGCATGAAGCCGCAACTCCATTCCAGGGCGTTAGCTTAACTTCATCCTTGCCAAGATCATTCTATGGTGATAACCCCGCAGTGGCGATTAGCAACCTGCAGGATTTTAACATACAATTAAGAGGTAATGTTAAAGGTGCAAATATGGCTGCAAAAAGTTTTGAAGATCTATATGATACCACCTCGTCTGGCTTATTGAAAGAGACAGGAAAGGAAAGCTTTGATGCCATGAAAATGCTTCAAAAGGTAGATACAAAAAACTATAAACCATCAAACAATGCTGTATATCCTAATTCGGCACTGGGAAATTCGTTGAAACAGATCGCTCAGTTAATAAAAATGGATGTTGGAATGGAGGTTGCCTTTGCTGAATCTGGAGGCTGGGATACCCACTTTAATCAGGGTGCAGACACCGGTATTTTTGCCAGGAATGTAAATGATTTGAGCCAGAGTATGATGGCCTTTTGGGCAGATATGGGGACTTATCAGGATGACTTAACGGTAATGACAATGACTGAATTTGGTCGTACTGTAAAACAAAATGGTACTGGTGGAACGGATCACGGAAGGGCATCTTGCAACTTTATTTTGGGCAATGGTGTTAATGGCGGCTTGGTACATGGTCTTGTAAATCCACTGGCTGTCGAAAACCTTGAAGATGGTAGGGATCTTGCCGTAACTACTGATTTTAGAAGTGTGTTTAGTGAGGTGGCTGATAAGCACCTGAACATCAATAACGATAAGGTGCTGTTTCCGGATTGGGAAGGTAACAAAATTGGTGTAATGAGGTAGCCGATTTTCGTACTATCCTTTTTATCATTAATTTAGCGCTGTGAGAATAGCTATTTTATCCTTGTTTGCAGTACTTTCTATCGTTTCCTGTAAGCAAAAAAATAAAACAAATGAGCAGTCTGCTGCCGCTGAAAAGAAAGATTTAAGTTGCTGTGATGCGAAACTACCTAAAAGGTTTGGAGCAATTACGGGGATAGATTCCCTAGGCTCAAAAGAGGCTGAGGGTAAGACTTCGCATGAGGGAATGAAGTTTATTCCTACCGGTGATTTTGCGATGGGAGCATCAGATAACGAAGGTCGACCTGATGAATATCCTTCACATGAAGTGGCTGTAAATGGTTTTTGGATTGATGAAAGCGAAGTTACCAATGCGCAGTTTGCACGTTTTGTAAAAGCTACAGGCTATGTCACTCAAGCCGAGCGGAAGCCAGATTGGGAGGAATTAAAAAAACAGTTGCCACCGGGAACACCTAAACCAGCTGAAGAATTGTTGCAGCCAGCTTCTTTAACATTTAAAAAGCCTGTTAAACGTATAAATATTAACGATGTGTCGCAATGGTGGAGCTGGACTGAAGGCGCTAGTTGGAAGCATCCACAAGGGCCTAAAAGCAATATTATCGGCAAAGACAATTACCCCGTTACGCAAGTATCCTGGATAGATGCTGCGGCTTATGCCAAATGGGCCGGTAAGCGCTTGCCTACCGAAGCGGAGTGGGAATACGCAGCTCGTGGTGGACTTAAAAGTAAAAAGTATCCTTGGGGTGATGAGGATATAGCTACGGGTAAGGTCAAAGCAAATACCTGGCAGGGCGAATTTCCTTATACAGATTTAAAAACGGATGGGTTTGCAAGTGTAGCCCCTGTAAAGTCATTTGCTGCAAACGGATACGGATTGTATGATATGTCTGGAAATGTTTGGGAATGGACTGCCGATTGGTATACGCCTGATTACTATAAAACTCAAAAAGGTAAACAAAGCAATCCTAAAGGATCCGCAGAAAGTTTTGACCCTGATGAGCCTACTATCCCTAAAAAGATTATCCGGGGCGGATCATTTATGTGCCATTCATCTTACTGCAAAGGCTACAGAGTGAGTTCTAAAATGAAGTCTTCTGTTGATACAGGATTAGAAAACACAGGCTTTAGATGTGTTGCTAATTGATCGTTATAAAAAAAACACAAACGTTTGCGTTAAGTTACTTTAGCGGTTCTTAGATATTTAGAGAAACGTAAAGGGAATAAGCGTTTAAACAGAACAGCTTTGACTTCTTTGCCGCCAATGTAGACCTCTTCCTTATTGATATTGATGGCTTTAATCATTTGTTTAGCACAATCTTCGGCTGTGATCCCGGTTTCCACACCATGATCATTTATACCATAAGGAGCTCCGGTAGCTGTTAAAGCATTTAATGTTACATTTGTTTTAACAAACCCTGGACAAATCAATGTGATCTGGATGTTTTTATCAAATACTTCCGAACGCAAAGAATCAAAGTAGCCATGTAAAGCATGTTTTGAAGCCGAATACGAAGAACGAAAGCGCGTGCCGAATTTGCCTACAAGGCTGCTGATACAAACAATTTTCCCACCGCCTTTGGCAATCATATTTGGCAATACAGCTTTACTAAGTGCAACTGTTCCCCAGAAGTTCACATTCATCAGACGCTGCTCTGTTTGAAGGGGCGTTTCTAATGCAAGACTGCGTTGACTGATCCCGCCACTATTGATGAGTATATCTACATGACCATAGATGCGAATTGCTTCTTCAGCTTTATCTGTCAGAGATGCTGTATTTTCAAGATCTAATGGCAGTACATGGACGTTAACGGGGCTTTTACAGTTGCTTTTAACTCTGTAAAGTTCATCCCTGTTGCGAGATGACAGGATAAGTTTAGCACCTGCTTTATCGTAAGCATATACTAGTGCTTCACCAATACCGGATGATGCACCGGTAATCCAAACAACCTTATTCTTCATGTTTATTATATTGATGGTTAAAGATGGTCATCCTGAATCAAAAATAATTCAGAAGCAATGTAATCTGCAAATAATTTACCTTCCTGTGTCAGAACCAAATGGTTGTCTTGCTTTGTTAGCCAGGCCCGTTCTATAAATGGCTTTATTGCCTTTAATGTATCTGTCAAGAACAATTGGCCAAAATCAGCAGCAATTTTATTTAAATCAGTGCCCCACATGGTACGCAAGGAAGTCATGATGTATTCATTAAACCTGTCATATTGGTCAAGCTCTTCAATAGTTTCTGCGAGTTCGCCTTTTTCTAAATGCTGCAGGTACTGTGCATTGTTGGCAACATTCAGGTATCGGGTTTGGCCATCAAAACCATGAGCCGAAGGACCTATGCCTAGATATGGGATGCCACGCCAGTAATTGGTATTGTGAACCGCATATTTCCCAGGCTTGCTAAAATTAGAAATCTCATATTGTTCAAAACCGCCTTCTTTTAGTTTCTCTATTAGCGTGATAAACTGGGCTGCACTTTGCTCGTCATTAATAGGTGGCTGTTGCCCTCTCTTAATTGCGCTTGCAAGAGCAGTTTTGGGCTCAACCGTAAGTGAATAGGCAGAGATATGAGGGGTTTGAAATTCAATAGCTTTATTGATATTGCTAAGCCATTTACTGTCGGTTAGTAAGGGATAGCCGTAAATGAGATCAATGCTTAGGTTTTCAAATCCGGCATCCTGGCTACGTTTTATACAATCTTCGGCTTCATTTGCATTGTGGGCCCTGTTCATCCAGATCAGGTCTTCTTCAAAAAAAGATTGTATACCTATGCTAAAACGGTTTACAGGCAGCCGTCTAAGCTCTGCTATTTTCCTAGCATTCAGATCATCAGGATTAGCTTCTATCGTAATTTCAGCATCCGATGAGATGGAGAAATGTTGTGTTAGTGTATTAAAGATCTTTTCAAAGCTTTTTGAAGGCAGTACAGAGGGTGTTCCGCCACCAAAATAAATGCTGCCCACCTGGTCGGTTATCCTGTCTTTTTTTTTAATGATCTCTGCACAAATGGCATCAGTCATTTCATCAACATACTTTAACGAGGTGCTGAAATGAAAATCGCAATAGGTACAGGCCTTTTTACAGAAAGGGATGTGGATATAAATTCCGGACATTTGGCAAAGATAATGAAGTTAAATTCCTTTAGCCCGTTTATTGTATTTTACTGTATTCTTTGCTTTTCTTTTTACTAACCAACAAGTAGCAAATGTATAGTAGTAAAATCCATCCAGGAATCAACTCGACAGATATTTTCAAGCCTGTTATCCACATGATCACTAAAATACCTACCAGGAAAATCAGGCATATATAGTTTGATAGGGGATAGATAAAAGAAGGGAATTTGGTTTTTACCTGATCTGCTTCTTTACTCCTTCTAAATTTTAAATGGGTAATGCTGATCATCAACCAATTGATAATTAGCGAGGATACGACCAGCGACATCAAAATCTCCAATGCCTTCTCCGGCATGAGCTTGTTGACTATAATACAAATCGCCGCAAATAGGCTTGATATTAGAATTGCATTTATCGGTACTGAATTTTTATTCAGCTTCGATAAAAAAGAAGGTGCATTTCCTTGTTGTGCTAATCCAAACAACATCCTGCTGTTACTGTAAACACAACTGTTGTAAACGGATAAAGCTGCTGTCAACACAATCACATTAAGCGCGTTAGCGATCACACTTGTAAAAAAGATAGTTTTGCCCATAAGGGTAAACTGAAAGCCCTTTAAACTTTCAAAAACCATCACAAAAGGACTACTGTCAGTCGTAATGTTTTTCCATGGGGATAGTGAAAACAGGATCACGAGTGCACCTACATAAAAAATCAGAATCCGGTAAATCACCTGATTGGTAGCCTTTGGGATCGTTTTTTCTGGTGCTTCTGCCTCTGCTGCTGTTATCCCTATTAATTCCAGTCCACCAAATGAAAAGATAATTAATGCAATTGCAGCAAATAATCCCTGAAAGCCCCCTTTTCCATCTCCACTAAACAAGCCCTTTGCAAAAAATCCACCATCATTCCATAGGTTTTGAATGCTTGCCTGTTCGCCACCGCTACCACTAAAAAGTAAATAAACACCAAAAATGATCATGGCAATAATGGCTACAACCTTTATGATTGAAAACCAGAATTCTACCTCGCCATACACCTTAACAGAAGTGAGGTTTAAGGCATTAATAGCTATAAAAAAGAAAAGACTCGATGACCACAGTGGGATTTCGGGCCACCAGAAATGTACATAAATGCCAATGGCAGTCAGCTCCGACATGCTGACCAGGATATATAACACCCAATAGTTCCAACCAGAAGCAAAGCCGGCAAAAGATCCCCAGTACTTATTGGCAAAGTGGCTAAAACTACCTGAAACAGGCTCTTCAACCACCATTTCACCTAATTGACGCATAATAAAAAAGGCAATAATGCCTGCCAGTGCATAACCTAAGATTACTGAAGGACCAGCCAATACAGCGGCTGGACCAATGCCAAGAAATAATCCTGTCCCGATGGCTCCACCAAGAGCTATTAACTGAATGTGCCTGTTTTGCAAACCTCTTTTGAGTTTTTGATCCTCAGGTTTTTCGTTGGTTGGTTTCAATATGTATGGTGTTTATTCAATTACAATATGAGTATCACTCAGAATTCCAACAAAAGTGGGAACTTATATTGAATCATCCAATAAGATCGATGTCATTTGTTCGGGGTTATCTAGAAATCCTTTATACAATTGATAAGTATCAGTCTCTTTATATTTCACTTTATGTATTCCGTCCGGTGTCATCTGATAAATGGTCGCATCTGGATAGGCCAATATAATTGGTGAATGTGTGGTAATAATGAATTGAGAACGTTTATTCACCAATTTGTCCATTTGCGAAAGCATGGCCATCTGGCGTGTAATGGACAATGCAGACTCCGGTTCATCTAAAATATAAAGCCCCGAGCCCCCAAAACGATTCATGAACAATGCCCAGAACGACTCACCATGAGATTGCTGATGCAGAGATTTGCCGCCATAGGAATCGATGATGCGTCCTCCTCCTGGTTCTGAGTCTCTCGAATCTATTTCAGATGCCAGATTGTAAAAGCTTTCACTCCTTAAAAAGAAACCGTCGCGCATCCTATGAACACCCTTAGAAATTTTCAAATAATTATGTAGGCTCGAGTGAGTAGCCTGTGTGTCAAAGTTGAAATTTTTACTACCACCTTCTGCATTAAAACCTAAATTAACCGCTATTGCTTCCAATAATGTCGACTTACCCATCCCATTTTCACCAATTAAATAGGTCACTTTTGGATGAAAGATTATTTTTTTAAAATGCTGTATGGTTGGAATGTTAAAAGGATAATCTGTAGGTATATCCTCAGGCAGATCTAATTGAACAGTATTTACATACCCGGAAAAATCCATAATTCTTTGATTGTTAATGCAATTATAAGAGAAATAAAAGATTGAATACCTATTTTGTCTATATTGTAATTTCGTTTTAAGAAAGAAAAATAAGGATAAATGCCGAGAATAAATTGTTTTATAGCCGTGTTCTTTCTTTATGTATTGCCGATGAGGTACAGGTTGGCTTTGGAAGAGTGGGTGAAAAGTTCTGGGGCTTTGAATTGCAGGATGTAGAACCTGATATTGTGGTGCTCGGGAAACCAATTGGAAATGGTCATCCACTTGCTGCGGTTGTATTGACCGAAGAAATTGCTGCTGCATTTAATAATGGATTAGAGTACTTTAATACCTATGGCGGTAATCCGGTATCTATGGAAACAGGCATTGCAGTGATGAATGTGATCTCTGAGGAGGGGTTGCAGCAAAGAGCACTGGAAACGGGCAATTATCTTATTGAGGGGCTTAAAAAGCTAATGGAGAAACATGTGATCATTGGTGATGTAAGAGGCAAAGGGTTATTTGTTGGTGCCGAACTGGTACGGAACAGGGAAACGTTGGAGCCCGCAGTGCCAGAGATTGATGTCGTTGTAGAACAAATGAGAGATCGTGGTTTCTTGATTAGTACAGATGGGCCATTTCATAATGTTTTAAAAATTAAACCGCCAATGGTATTTAATATCGAAAATGCAGCATCTTTTTTAACTAATCTTGACGAAGTACTTGGAGGGCTATAAAATCTTATACGCTTAAGCATATAAATTCCTATTATTGCACTGGGAATGTGCGCATTTCGATCTCCCGGGGATAAATGCAAGACGTAGATTTAAAAAATATTTCAGATCAGGAGTTGCTACTACTGCTTAAGGTAGGGGATAGGGCAGCGTACGAACAAATTTACCATCGCTATAAGTTTGTCCTGCATAACCATGCCTGGAACAAAACCCGTAATCGAGAAGAAAGTCAGGATATTATTCAGGAGATATTTACCATGCTCTGGGCTAAGCGCGAAACACTCGATGTAAATACCAACCTATCTGGGTATCTGTATACCAGTTTGCGAAACTATATTCTGAACCAGATTGTTCATAAAGAGGTGCAAAACAAATACATTGCTTCTATTCAATCATTTGTAGATCAGGAGTCGGTTATTGCAGATCACCTGGTCAGAGAAAATCAATTAAAAGCACTGATTGAAAAAGAAATTGGTGCTTTGCCACCACGAATGAAAGAAGTATTCCTGTTAAGCCGTAGAGAAAACCTAAGTCATAAAGAGATTGCTGAACTTTTGGGCACTACCGAACAAACCGTTAAAAAGCAAATGACCAATACTTTGAAGGTGCTGAGGAAGAAATTGGGCACGCTAATTTATTTTTATTATTTTTTTTAAATCCAATACCTCTTCCTGCCGATCATCTTGTCTTACTCAATATAAGCCACATTGGGGCTTCATATGTTTATGCAAGAAAAAGAAATTAAAGCCTTACTGGACAATTATAAAAACGGGACCGCAAGCGAAGCAGAAAAAGCATTGCTTGAGCGTTGGTATTTAAAATATCAGGAGCCTGAGCCTTATGAGTTTGGATTGGAAGAACGTTCGAAGGATCTTGATCTTGTATTGACTCGTCTCAAAAAAGGCCAGCAAAAACCTGGTAAAACATATTTTTGGTCGCGCATGGCAGCTGCGGCAATCTTATTATTTACTTTATCTGCAGGATTGTTTTTTTATGTAACTAAGGATAATGGCTTAGCGCCTAAATTAGCGAAGCATGATATCGCCCCTGGAGGCAATAAAGCAACCTTAACCCTGGCGAACGGTGAAGTCATCAACCTGACAGAGGCAAAAACTGGTGATTTGGGAGAGCAAGCAGGTATACAAATTACAAAAACCGCAGATGGGCAATTGATTTACACCATCGAAGATTCTCAAAATGCTGCGGGGTCATCATTATACAATACCATCGAAACGCCAAAGGGAGGTCAGTATCAAATCCTTTTACCGGATGGATCTAAAGTCTGGTTAAATGCAGCCTCATCTTTAAGGTACCCGGCTAATCTTACTGCGATGAATGAAAGAAGAGTTGAGCTAAAGGGCGAAGCTTATTTTGAGGTAAAAAAAGCTAATCGAAAACCATTTATTGTCGCAACAGATAAGCAGGAAGTAGAAGTCTTAGGCACACACTTTAATGTAAAAAGTTATCCCGATGACAACAGTACGAAAACTACCTTACTGGAAGGTAGCGTACAAGTGAGCCCTAAATCAAGTAGCATTTCTGGAGTCATACTGAAGCCAGGGCTGCAGGCAGAATTGAAACCCAGTGGGCTGAAAGTTCTTACAGTAGAGGTAGAGGACGAAATAGATTGGAAAAATGGAGATTTTGTTTTTAAGGAAGAAAGTCTCGAAAGTATTATGCGTAAAATAGCTCGCTGGTATGATGTCGATGTTGTTTATCGCGATGATGTGCCGAAAAATGTAGCCTTGGAAGGATTAGTTTCACGCACTAAGAGTATTTCAGAAGTCTTATCACTTATCCAATCAACAGGCAAAGTTCACTTTACCATAGAAGGAAGAAGGATTGTCGTAACTAAATAGTAATTAACTAAATACCTAAATATAAAAACCAATAAGAATGAAGAAACTACTACACAAACCAGGTTAGAGTTGAAAAACGAGGTGGCTTTAAATAAAAAAACCGGAAAGTGTTGGAAGCACAATCCGGCAAAAGTTTGAGGTAACCTTTCTCTTCTTAAAGGAGAGAAGAATAATTAGTCCAACCATTCAATATCAACTCAAACCATTTCAAAAGTATGAAATCAAATGCTTTTAACCTAGGCATGCCGAATTTTTGGCTTCCGCCCAAATTATTATTGATTATGAAAATGATCATAATTATGATGACCATGTTTTTATTGCAGGTCAATGCCGCTTCTTTCGGCCAACGCGTCACGCTCTCTGAAAAGAATATTACACTTAAAAAAGTGTTTAAGGAAATCAGAAATCAAACAGGTTATGATTTCTTGTATGATGCGGAAATTATGAAATCGGTGCATCCGATTGATGTCGATTTGAAGAATACACGCTTAGCAGATGCGTTGATGAATTGCCTATATGGGCAGAACCTGACCTTTGAAATAAAAGATAAATCCATTATTATCAAAAATAAGCTACCTGAACTGATATTGATACAGCAATTTTCTGTAAGTGGGGTTATACTTGACGAAAGCAATAATCCTATCTCAGGGGCCTCGATTAAGATTAAAGGTAATTTAAGTAGAGGAACTGTTAGTAACAAGGAGGGGCGTTTTTTAATTATACCTGCTTCTGAAAATGATGTTCTGGTTATTTCCTATATCGGCTATGTTAGCCAGGAAATTAAGGTTAAAGGGGCTAAGTCTCCTTTAACTATTAAATTGAAAGTTGAGGAGAATAACATGATAGACGTGGTAATTACCGGTACCGGCATAACCCGTAACAAAAACAGTTTTACCGGTGCGACAGCTACATTTAGTGGCGATCAGTTGAAAAGTATCGGAAACAACAACCTTATCCAGAGTCTGCGGACATTGGATCCGTCTTTTATCCAGATGGAAAATAATTTTGCCGGAGCCAATCCCAACATTTTGCCCAATATTGAGGTTCGTGGTAAAACAAGCGTACCTATCGCTACTTTAAAAGACCAGTTTGGAGCAGATCCCAATCAACCCCTGTTTATTCTGGATGGTTTTGAAACTACTTTGCAAAATATTGTCGATCTGGATATTAACCGGATCGGATCGGTTACCATATTGAAAGATGCTGCTTCTACAGCTTTATATGGGGCAAGAGCATCAAATGGGGTTATCGTCGTAGAAACAATAAAACCAAAACCAGGTAAACTCCAATTTTCTTATTCAAATGACTTTAGAGTAGAAATGCCAATACTGTCAGTTTACAACATGATGAATGCTAAGGAAAAACTGGAGTTTGAGGTGTTGTCGGGGAGATACATCAGTACTCCCGCGTCAGTGGCTGCTCAGATCGAGCTTGATCAATTGTACAACAACCACTTAAAGCTAGTGCAGGAAGGGGTGGATACTTACTGGTTAAATGAACCGGTAAGAACCGGATTTTCCGAAAACAACTCCATCTTCGCACAAGGCGGTGATGATAGTTTCAGATATGGTGTAGGTGTCAATTATAAGAACCAGACGGGAGCTATGAAAGGATCGGGTAGGGATACCTGGAGCGGAAACATCAATCTGACCTACCGCAAAAATAAATTGAATATTAATAACAACTTGTTTGTTAGAGGCTATGGGGCAAATGAATCTCCTTATGGGTCATTTTCAAATTTTGTAAATGCAAACCCATATTTTAAAAAGGATGTAACCTCAGCTTACCTGGAGCAGACACATACCGCAAGGGGAACGGTGCTAAGGGTTTCAAATCCACTTTACAATGCGTTATTACCGAATATCAATTCAGAGAACAATCTCGAGGTACAAAACAACCTACAGCTTAATTACGATATTACCTCAGAGTTTCGATTGAGCGGAGGTGTACAACTGATAAAAGGAGGTACAGATAATGTATTGTTTTTAGCCCCTGAACACAGCTCTTTTGAGGAAACACCATTACTCAGAAAAGGAAAGTATACGAAGACTGAACGTAATAATTTCTCTTATCAGGCCAATGCCTTACTAACGTATGGAAAGGTATTTGCAGAAAAACATTCATTTACTGCTAATGCAAGGGTTGAAATCAACAACAGAGAATTCCGTTCGTTCCAAACAATAGCAGAAGGTTTTCCTGAAGGAGCAACAGGTAATCCACGATTTGCTTATACTTATGAGGCCAATGGTGCCCCATCAGCCTCCTCAAGTGTATTCCGGACAGCAAATGCTACTGCTTCGGTTAACTATGCCTATGACCAGCGCTTCCTTTTTGACGCTTCTTATCGTCTCGACGGATCAACCGCCTTTGGTAGTAACAGGCAGTTTTCTCCTTACTGGTCTGCAGGTATGGGCTGGAACCTTCATAATGAAGCGGTTCTTAAAAACCGAGACTGGGTAAATCGTTTAAGAGTATATGGTAATATCGGGGTTACAGGTAATCAGAATTATGGCTCAGTTACTTCTACTTCTACTTACGATTACAATTCCAATACCAACTACAACCAGTTTGGACAGGGAATAACGTTAAGTACTTATGGAAATCCAGACCTAGCACCTCAAAAAACAACCCAGATTAGTGGAGGAATTGATTTTTCATTCTTTAAGGACCGCTTAACGGGTTACGTAAATGCCTATAACAAACGTACCAACCCATTGGTTGTTGCTGTAGATCTGGCTTCCTCTACAGGATTGGTTGCCTTTCCCTTTAATGTAGGTAAAATGAATACATTAGGTGCGGAAATTAAAATTGGTTATTCACCTATTTTCAGACTCGAAGATCGCATTGTTTGGACCTTTAATGTAACGGGCAGCAGCTATAAAAGTAAATATAGTGGATTGGGCTCGACATTGGCAGGATTAAATACCCAGAATCAGCAGAACCAAACAGTTACGACCAAATTGCTTCAGTTTAATGATGGGTATAGTCCTGATGATATCTGGGCCGCAAAATCATTGGGCATAGATCCAGGTACCGGACGCGAAATGTTTCTAAGGCCTGACGGGCAATATACTTTCGATTACAATTCCGCAATTTTATCTGCAGTAGGAAATACCAATCCTGTGGTAGAAGGCGTTGCTTCAACCTATTTTTCTTATAAAGGTTTTAACGTAGGTGTGAATCTTAGATACCAGTTTGGTGGCGACATCTTCAACACCGCGCTTTACAACAAAGTAGAGAATATTACCTATGCTTCAGTAGCCAACAATCAGGATAAGAGAGCTTTGTATGATAGATGGAGGAATCCTGGTGATATTTCGTATTTCAAGGCCATTTCCCAAACCAGTATCACTCCGCAGTCATCAAGATTTGTACAAAGGAACAATACCATTACCGGAGAATCGATCAGCTTTGGTTATATGTTTGACCGACAGGCCTGGTTAAAACGTGTAGGTTTAAGTACGCTTACTTTAACTGCTATTGCCAATGATATCTTTCAGATATCAAGTGTATTAAGGGAACGCGGCGTAGATTATCCTTTTGCAAAAACGGTTTCAATGAGTTTAAGGGCATCATTTTAAACAGAAGCGAATCATGAAAAGAAATTACATAAAAATATTGACCCTGCTAATGACCCTGGGGGTATTGGCATCCTGTAAAAAATTCCTGGACGTAAAACCGGAAGATAAAATCCTTGAAGCAGATGCATTCGCTTCAGTAAAGGGCATAAATACAGCACTGAATGGCTTGTACATTGACCTGGCCAAAAATGATTTGTATGGAGATAACCTTACATTGACAACAGTTGACATTCTTGCTCAACGCTACAATGTACCCAGCTCACATACATTACTTACGCTGTCTACTTATGATTATGCTACAAAACCTGCAGTGGAGAAAATAGATGGCATGTGGAGTGCTGCATATACTGGTATTTTAAATGCCAATGTATTAGAAAACAATTTGGCTAAATATACAGGTGTATTGGATGCCAAAACTGATTCCATATACCGTGGAGAAGCAATCGCCATAAGGGCAATGTTGCATCTGGATTTGCTACGCTTGTTTGGGCCAATGTATAATTCGGCTGATTCAGTTAAAGAGGCTATTCCCTATTATACCAAGGTCGAGTCTTCGGCCAATCCGCTTTTGCCGGCAAACAAAGTGATGTCGCTCATCATGGGTGACCTGGCAAAGGCGGAAGGATTGCTTAAAAACGATCCGATAATTACGAATGGTGTGATGCCCGAATTTATTGATGGGGCGAATAATTTTTTACGCAACAGGAACTATCGTTTAAATTATTATGCAGTAAAGGCACTTCAGGCAAGGGCCAACATGTACAGGGGGAATAAATCGGCTGCATTGGAAGCAGCCAAGGTATTGATACAAAATGCAGCTAAATTTCCCTGGATAACATTGGCAGCTGCGGTGAGTGAGAAAACGAATCCTGATCGGGTTTACACCCAGGAGATGATATTGGGTATCCAAAATTCTCAGCTGTATAACAATTACCTTAAATATTTCGCTCCTGAGCTAGAGGAAAAAAATATACTTGCTCCTATCGCTGGCCGGTTAACCACCCTCTTTGAAACCAACGAAAATGATTATAGGTATAATCCACAGTGGGTTGTTCCGGGAAATGGAAGCAAAACCTACAGAACATTCTATAAATACGCTGATATCGTTGATAAAAAGATGGCCTTCCGTTTTAGTATTCCCATGATCAAAATCAGTGAGATGTTTTTAATCGCGGCTGAATGCGAGCCGGTTGCGGCTACCGCAATAGGTTATCTGAATAGCGTGCGCAATAACAGGGGATTGTTAAGTCTTGCTGTTACTGCAAATTTAACTACCGAATTGCAAAAGGAATACCAGAAGGAGTTCTTTGGCGAAGGACAATTGTTCTATTATTATAAACGCAGAAATCTGATTAACATACCTAATGGCTCGTCTGGCAGTGGTAATGTGACCATGAGTGCAAGCAAATATGTGCTGCCATTGCCGCTGTCCGAAACCCAATACCGTCAATAAAAAAGGAGAAAAATATGAAAAATATTGTATATAGTTTAAGCATATTGATACTGTTGGTAGTAGGAGCTTGTAAAAAGAGTAGCCTGATTACCTATCAAGGGCAGCCTGATATTTATTTCGATGATGCAACAAGATTACCTACCCTTCCAGGTGATATTATTTTGGATTCAACCATCGTTTCTTTCGCCTATTCCACGGTTACTGACTCCATTTCAAAAATCATAATAGGTGTCACGGGGGCAAAGGCAGATCACGACAGAACTTATAAACTGGAGATAGACCCAAAGTCGACAGCGATTTCCGGAAAACACTACGATGCTTTGCCGACATCTTTTACCATCAGGAAAAACAAATTGAAAGATACTGTGCTATTGAAGATGCATCGTACAGTTGATTTGCAGACCACGGAGTCTACCCTAATTCTGAATCTTCAGGCCAACGAGAATTTTGTAACCTCGATGGCAGATAAAGTCATTAACAAAACTACAGGAAAAAAGTACAGTTATATTACCTATAAAGTTTATATCAATGACATCGTAAAAAGACCTTCCGGGTGGTTCGATACTTATCTGGGGGTATTCAGTCGTAAAAAACTGTTTTTGATGGTCGACGTGTTAAATGTACAACCTAGTTTTTTTGTCGGACAGCCGTCTTTGGGTATCCTTGGTGCATATGGCAAATATATGCAACGTTATTTAAATGACCAGAAGGCTGCAGGTAAAACCGTTTTCGAAGATGACGGTACGGAAATGATCATGGGGCCGGGAGTTCAATAGTGTTAACCATTAAAAAAAATGAAATTTATGTTTACTAAAATATATGTTTACTTAATCGTTTTGACGATAATGCTGGCGTATTCCTGTAAAAAAGATCTTGGGAATTATGACTATAATTCTGTTAATGAAGTGGAACAATTTAAGGGGGTAAATGACACCGTTGCAATTTACGGCAGTCGGTTTACCATTAAACCAATACTTAGTTTTACTTCAGATCAAGGCACAGATACCACAAAGTACAGCTATGAATGGGCTTATATCGGACCAAATGGGCTTGGAGGAGAGAAAATGTTTATACTGGCAACCACTCGTAATCTCGATGTAAAAATGACACTGGTAGCCAGGGGTTATACCTTTTACTATGGTGTTACAGACAAGGTGAGTGGTGTAAAATATCGTCATAAGTTTACCATAACAGTACAGAATGAAATCAATGAAGGTTGGTTTCTGATGTGTGATGTAAATGGTACGGCACGATTAGATGTATTATCAAAAAAAGCGGATGGTAGTTTTGTCAATGTAAACGATCTGCTGCAGACAACGGCATCAGGTTTAACATTAAAAGGTAAGCCCGTAATGGCGTATACTTATCCGACTGGATTGTTGATTGGTCCTGATGCAATATCCTATGGGCTTTACCTGGGAACAGACCAGGGGACGACGAAGATTGATCCAAACACCTACAAATGGACAAAGACCATGGACATTACGTATGAGATGTTTGGTGAAATTCCTGCAGACTTTTATGTGCAGGCAATGAAAAGCAGGGGAGGTACTAGTAACAGTGCCTATATGCTAGGTAAAGGAAATGTTTACGTATACGATCGTCCTCAGAATGCTTATTATGCTACCCCGCTTAATTATATCGATGCAGAGAAAAAAGCCTTTACAGTAGCACCTTACATAGGTATTGACGAGTATAATTCAACTTTGCCCGGTATCTTCTATGATACAGATAATAGACGTTTTGTCAAACATACTGGATTGGCTGCTTCCTGTACGACTTTGCCAGACCCTTCTGACGATAAGAAAATGTTTAGCTTCAGTACCGGAATGGATTTGCTTTATATGGACTGTATCCGTTACAATGGCCCAGAGGTATTCGCTATTTTGAAACAACCAACCGGAACCAAAAGATTCCTGGCCAGATTTGCAAATTCATCCAATGCGCAGTCATACTACGCCGAAATTGTGGCTACTGATTTTGACAAGGCCGAACAGTATGCAATCAGCCCTGATCTGGCATATATTTTCTACAATGTCGGTTCAAAAGTTTATGAATATGACATTTTCCTTAAAACGACGAAATTGGTTGTAGATAAGGGTGCAGGTAAAATATCAATGCTCAAATTCCATGTGTTCAGGGCAACTAAGTATACGGAAAGCAATAAACTGATTGTTTGCAGTTATGATCCGGTATTGCCTGAGGGAAGCAATGGTAATATGGATTTGTATACCGTTCCTCCTTTAAATGCCGATTTGCAATTGTATAAGACTTTTAGTGGGTTCGGAAAAGTTCAGAGCCTGACTTACAGGGAAAGATAAAACACAACAGCCAGGCCCTATTTGCGCCTGGCTTTAAATAACTCACATATAAATAAAACTAAACCAGTATGATTAAAAAACTCTGCGGTATCGCGTTGTTGTCTTTAGCAACAGTCACTGCCCTTGCCCAAACCCCGGTTGAAGTTACCGGCTTGTTAAAAAAGAAACGTCCTACTGTAAAATTATTTAAAGTTGATGAAGGTAAAACAGTAGAAATTGCCAGTTCCGCACCAACACAGGATGGCAAATTCGGCTTCTTGTTTTTTCCAGGATATGAAGGTTTGTATGTAATTGGCACCGGAACGGCAGTAAGCCCTAACGAAAATTACAGATTTTACCTGAAGGCTGGGGATAAGCTATCGTTAATACTTGATGAGAAAAATTATGAGCTTACAGGAAAAAACAATAGCGAGGAAAATGTTTTGCTGGATCAATGGAATAAGCTTAGCGATCCCATTTACCAGAAGTCTATTAATTTTATGGGCGTAAACAGCACATTCGTAGACTTTTTCCCCGAGTTGGAAACAATTGCTGTCCAATCCAGAACATTTTTAAACGGAAAAGCTACCAAAAATAGAAAGTTCAATCAGCAGATGAAGAACATCATCCAATTAGATATGGTAAACTATGCCACTAATTTTCTGAACACGCCGCGTTCTGCGCATCCGTCTGTTGAAGAGTATAGTCCTTACTATGCTAGACTTAAAGCACAGGATCTGGCAAAAAATACAAGCCTATTATATAGCTATCCATGGGGCAGTAGGGTTTTAAGTGCGACCATCAGTGTAAACTTAAGACAGCAGAATATAAAATATGCTCCTGGTTTGGAAGGGCTTAAAAGTACACTTTCTTTTATACCCAACGATACGCTTAAAGGAGATGCTATATTGGAAACTGCTTTGAGGTATAAAAATTATACTGACTATAAAGACCTGATGGATGCTTACGGAAAATATATCCTTACAGCAGGGCAGAAGAAAAGGAACCTGGATATTGCTACTCCCTTGCTTACCCTAAAGCCTGGTGATGATGCTTATGCATTTTCTTATCCAGACAAAGAAAGTAACACAGTGTCTATGGCTTCATTGAAAGGTAAAGTTGTCCTGGTAGATGTTTGGGCCACTTGGTGCGGCCCTTGCAAAGCTGAAATTCCTCATCTTAAGAAGTTGGAAGAGGAGATGAAGGGAAAGGATGTCGAAATTATAAGCTTGTCTACCGACGCCCCTAAAGACAAAGAAAAATGGCTGAAGATGATCAAAGATGAAAACTTAGGTGGTACACAATTATTTGCAGGTGGCCCCGGCAATGAGTTTTCACAATACTATAAAGTCAATACTATTCCGCGTTTCCTGGTTTTTGACCGTAAAGGAAAGATTGTAACAGTTGATTCTCCAAGACCTTCAAGTCCGGCCCTTAAGGCTTTACTCGAAAAAACGCTGGCAGAAAAATAAATAAAGCGAGAGCCCGGTTTTGATAATTTCTAACCGGGCTTTTTAATGTTAACAAATCAAATATGAAGTCAATGAACAAAAAGGCTATCGCCTTAATGGTCGCCTTGTGTTTTTGTGTATTTGCAAATGCAAAAGAAGTTGTACGAATCCCCTTTGAAAGTCGTAACGGCACTATTATTCTTACTGTAAAGCTCAACGATTTCCCTCGCCCGTTAAAGCTGTTGTTTGATACAGGAGCTGATGGCATGGCTGTTGGTCAGGGACTTGCCGATTCCATAGGTTTAAAAGTAACGCGGACACAAAAGGCGTCCGTAGTGGGTGGTTCCGTTGACATAGCTGTATCCGGTGGTAACACTGTTCATATGGGGGATTTCAATTTCAAAAACCAGAGCGTCGCGATATTTAAAGAGATGAATAAGGAAGGTACAGATGGCATCATTGGTAACACACTTGCCCGACATTACATTGTAAAAGTGGATTATGACCGTAAAGAATTACTATTGTACAATTTTGGCGAATATGAAGAAAAAGGGGGGACAGCCATTCCGTTCAGCATACCTTCCGGTTTATTCATCATTCCAGGTACGTTGAGCATTACGGCCGACAAGCCCCATACCGGCAATTTTGTGTTCGATACAGGAGCTGCCTATAACCTGATTTGTTTCCGCCCTTTTGTAAAACAGCATAAACTGCTGGTTAGTGGCTTCAAGGCCGATAGCCATGGTAGTACTGTAAGTATGGGCATGAACACACCAACCTTTGCCGGTATGGCCTCTGCATTTTCCTTTTCAACGGTAAGGCCTATTAAAAATATGTCTGTAACCCTGATGGCCGGGGGTGGACAAAGCGAAAGCTGGAATCCGGGATTTGATGGTTCTGTAGGAGTCGGTCTCATTAGCAGATATAACTTCACCATCAATATGCAAAAGAAAGAAATCTATATTATTGCTAACAAAACTGCTTTTTAACCCTCTTAATTGTTCATCTGCAGCTATAGCTTTATTCGTTGATTGAATAGATATGATGAGTGGAATAAAATATTTCATGCAATTGCTGTCATAATTTCGCTATAAAGCAATCCGCTGCCGCCTCCGTAATGCTGTATAATTTTAAGGGCTGGCCTGATGCGTATCAGGTCAGCCCTTAATTTTTCCTCTGCAGCAGCAGAGATCCCGTTACCCAGCAATACCAGATCTATGGGGATATCCTTAACCATTACCAGTGCTTCTTCTTCCAGGCAGGTTGTAATTCCTTTCCACTCCTCTCTTGCATTTAAAAGGCGGTTCATTGTATCAGTAATCTCCTGGTTACGGCCGATGTATAAAATGGTCAGGGTTTTCATAGCGGATTTATAGTTCCATGGGTATATCCATTAACAGGACTTTTGTATCTCGCGTATTGAACTTTAAGCTAATTTTATCCGTATCCCATATACCCAGTCCATCACGGGAAGTCAATTCATGTCCATCAATGGTTACACTGCCTTTAATAACGAAAGCATAAACTCCATTTCCTTGTTTTTTGATCTGGTAGTCGGTTTCAAAATTCTCATCAAAAGTGCCTAAAGAGAACCAGGCATCCTGATGTATCCAGACTCCCGCATCATCCGGCTCCGGAGATAAAATCTGCTGGAAGTTATTGTGTCTTTTGGCAATGTCCAGCGTAATCTGTCCATAACGGGGAGTCACATTTTTTTTATTGGGGAACAGCCATATCTGGAGTAGTTTTACTACCTGGTCGGCATTAGCGTTAAACTCACTATGTTGTACACCTGTGCCTGCACTCATCACTTGTATGTCTCCATGTTGTATGACTGAGGACGTCCCTAAACTATCTTTATGTGCCAGTGCACCTTCTAGAGGGATGGTAATGATTTCCATATTGTCATGTGGATGCGTACCAAATCCCATTCCCCCATCAATACTGTCATCATTTAAAACCCGCAATACACCAAAGTGCATTCTTTCCGGATCGTAATAATTTGCAAAACTAAACGTATGATGCGCGTTCAGCCAGCCATGATTGGCGTGTCCTCTGGTGCTCCCTTTATGTAAAACAAACTGTGCCATAAATTTCCTTTCTTATTGTGTGAAACAAATATAGGTACGACCAGTTTGCCCGGCATTGATGTAAGATAAGAAAGATGATTGTCTGATGCCATTTTGGTATGGATGACGACTGGATCTATGATACAGGCTCTTTTTTGTTAGGGATATTTCCAAAATAATTACATATTCTTGTTATAGTTTCTTTAACGAATCTTATGATAAGAAGAATTTTAGTCATCACCGGCACTGCGCTTGTCGTTCTTGCCCTATCAAGCTTTATAGCCTATAAATTAAGCCCCTGGCCAACTGCAATGTTGATCAGGTCTTATTTCAATAAAGAGGGAGGAAAGGTTAACCAGGCGCTATTAAAACATGTGCCTAATGGTATTTCAGCAATATTAGACCAGTCCTACATTGACGGCGATAAAGATGCAAAACTAGATGTTTATTATCCCGAAGCAATAGCCAATACCAGTCAGCGGCTTCCTGTGGTGGTTTGGATTCATGGAGGCGGATGGATTTCAGGGAGTAAAGCTCAAGTCGCCAACTATTGCAAGATCCTGGCCTCGAAAGGTTATGCAGTGGTTGCGATCGATTATTCGTTAGCACCAGAAAAGCATTATCCAATACCGCTTAATCAAACTAACCGCGCACTGGAGTACATCAGCAAAAATGCCATACGATTTCATGCAGATACTACCCATTTTATTCTTGCCGGAGATTCTGGAGGAGCACACATTGCAGCGCAAACAGCTAATCTGATCAGTAGTGCCAGCTATGCCAAATTGATTGGGGTTAAAGCCGGTATTAACCGTAATCAATTATCTGGACTTCTATTATATTGTGGCGCATATGATGCAGAACGAATAGATCTGAATAGTGGTTTTGGTGTTTTCCTGAAGACGGTATTGTGGTCCTATAGTGGTGAAAAAGATTTTGTGAATGCCCCTTTGTTTAAAACGGCTTCAGTGATCAATTACATCACCGCGGATTATCCGCCCTGTTTTATATCCGTTGGAAATGACGATCCGCTACTGACCCATTCTGAAGCTTTAGCAGAGAAATTAACCGCATTGAAGGTTCTCCTGGATTCATTGTTTTTTAAACCAGACTATAAACCAGCCTTGCCTCATGAATATCAGTTTAATCTGGATGAGGCAGCAGGTAAACTTGCACTGGAACGATCAGTAACTTTTCTAGAACGTTTAACAGCGAAGAAGATATAATCTTTATACTTTTGATGCTTATTAAATTTAAGCATGCCTTCAGCCACACGTTTTTTCGACTTTTCGCAAAAAGTAAACTATAGAACCGAAATTTTAGCGGGAATAACTGTGGCGATGACCATGATGCCCGAATCTTTATCTTTTGCCATTTTAGCAGGTTTTCCTCCTTTAGTTGGTTTATATGCAGCTTTTATAATGGGGCTCGTTACTTCTATTTTTGGAGGTAGACCAGGCCTGATTTCTGGTGGTGCAGGAGCTACGGTGATCGTTTTGATTGCGCTGATGAAATCCAATGGTATCGAATATGTATTTGCTGCAGTAGCATTAGCAGGTATAATTCAAATTCTGGTCGGCCTCTTCAAGTTAGGGAAATTCGTCAGATTAGTACCTCAATCCGTAATGTATGGGTTTGTGAATGGATTGGCCGTTGTTATATTTATGGCACAACTCGGACAGTTTAAAACAATCGTGGATGGGAAAATAAGTTGGTTAACCGGTGAGCCACTGTTGATCATGGTAGGCTTAGTCGCTTTAACTATTGCTATTGTGATCTTATTCCCTAAAATTACTAAAGCAGTACCACCTTCATTAGTTGCCATTATTGTAGTTTTTCTTATTGTCTTGGGCTTTGATATACACACCAAAACTGTGAGTGATATTGCCTCAGTAAGTGGTGGTTTTCCTCCTTTCCATATTCCGAATATCCCGCTTAACCTTGATACTTTACAAATCATCTTTCCCTACGCTTTGATTATGGCAGGTGTTGGTTTAACAGAAGGCCTTTTGACCTTAAATCTGGTAGATGAAATGACCGGAACAAGAGGCAATGGCAATAAAGAATGTATTGCTCAGGGAAGCGCTAATATTTTAAATGGCTTTTTCTTTGGGATGGGTGGCTGCCCTATGATTGCACAGACTTTAGTAAACCTATCTGCTGGTGCAAGAGCAAGGCTATCGGGAATCATCGCTTCCTTAACTATTCTCTTAATTATACTATTTGGAGCACCGATCATCGGTCAGGTACCAATGGCGGCATTAACAGGCGTGATGATCATGGTTGCTATAGGTACTTTTGAATGGATCAGCTTTAAAATTTTCAATAAGATGCCTAAGCAAGACGTTTTTGTTGGAATCTTAGTGGCCGTTATTACGGTATGGCTTCATAACCTTGCTTTAGCCGTTTTAATTGGTGTTATTATTTCTGCGTTGGTATTTGCCTGGGAAAGCGCAAAAAGAGTTAGAGCAAGGAAGTACATTGATGAAAATGGGGTAAAACATTATGAAATGTATGGCCCCTTATTCTTTGGCTCGGTCGCAACTTTTAACGAAAAATTCGATGTACTAAATGATCCAGAAGAAGTCGTCGTCGATTTTAAGGATAGTAAAGTTGCTGATATGTCCGCAATCGAGGCTTTGAACAAATTAACAGAGCGCTATAAGAAAGCCGGCAAAAAACTCCATTTAAAACATTTGAGTGATGATTGCCGTTTGCTATTGAAAAATGCAGATGAAGTAATTGATGTGAATATTTATGAAGACCCGAGTTATCCTGTCGCTAGTAATATGATCAGATAAGAGAATAAAATTTTAGCTCAATACTCCCGTATTGGGCTACAAGTTTCGATGACTTTAGTAGTTGCTAGCTAAAAAATGGAATTAATCTTGTAGTTTTAGCAAGTTAATTGGCTGAATAATACATAATATAATAAAAAATGGCTTCATATGATTCCTTTACTGATGGGGAACTGGCTAGTTTGCTTCTTTCGGGTGACGAAAGTGCATTTAGTCAGATTTTTATACGGTATAATGGTCTTTTATATAGTCACGCATATAAAAAGCTTAGGAATCGAGAGGAAGCTAAGGATGTAATTCAAGATGTGTTTGCTTTATTGTGGACTAAAAGGCATGAAATTGATTTTAAATCTAATTTGACAGGTTATTTATATACGGCTGTTCGAAATAAGATTTTTGATTTTATTTCGCATCAAACCGTTGAATCAAAATATTTAGGCTCATTACAAAATTTTCTGGATAATGGAACTGCTGTAACAGATCATGTGATCCGTGAAAAACAGATCGTCGCTATAATTGAAAAGGAGATTGCCGCACTGCCACCACGGATGCGTCTGGTTTTTGAGTTAAGCAGAAAAAAATACATGAGTCATAAAGAAATTGCAGAGGAATTGGGGATTTCACAGCAAACTGTTACAGATCAAATTAAAAAGGCCCTGAAAATTCTTAGAACTAAACTTGGCTTGGTGATATACTTAATATTCTTGCTCAATTACAAGTTTTAGCCTCTTTTTGCCAGTTTTATTCTCGTTTTAAAAAAAAAATGAAATAATTATCCCCCTTGACCTCTCACATCCCGTCTAGTAGGTAACAATGGATAAGTAATGTCTAAAAGAATACAAAAGAAAAGTGCCAGCGCGTTATTAGCGAAATTTAAAGCCAATCAATGTACGCCAGAAGAAATAGCCTGGCTTGAAAGCTGGTATATGAACTGGAATGCAGAGAACGAACCAGAATTATCTGAACTGGAACTGAAAGCTGTGGAAATAGAAATGAGCGAGGCTTTAGGCTTAACAAAAAGGGCGACTCTGAAGTTGTGGCCTAAGATCGCTGCTGCTGCTTCAGTTTTATTCTTTTTAAGCGTTGCTTTTTATTTTTTCTATCTTCAACCAAAAGCAGAGCAGAAGCTATCTCATATCACGGATGTTAGCCCTGGAGGAAATAGAGCTGTATTAATTTTGGCAGATGGGAGCAAGATAGACCTAAAGGATGCCAAGTCTGGTGCATTGGCTAAAGAAGGTAATGTTTTAATCAAAAAATCTAAAGACGGACAATTGATTTATGATCTTTCCGGCACTGCTGCTACCAAAGGATCTGAAATTACTTACAATACGATAGAAACCCCACGTTCTGGTACTTATCAGGTGATTCTTCCAGACGGTTCTTCTGTTTGGCTCAATGCGGCATCCAAATTAAAGTTCCCGACAAGATTTGCAGGAAATGAGCGTACGGTTGAGATAAAAGGTGAGGCCTATTTCGAGGTTGCTAAAAACCCTGTTAAACCTTTTCGTGTCCTATCAGATCATCAGCTTATAGAAGTGTTGGGCACGCATTTTAATGTGAACAATTATACCGATGAACCATTTGTAAAAACCACGTTGGTTGAAGGTAGCATAAAAGTATCTAGCAAAGGTAGTAGCAAAATTATTAGGCCTGGAGAACAGTCGATAATTGGTTCGGGGGATAAAATAGAAGTCGTTTCTGTAAATACAGAACAGGTTGTAGCATGGAAAAACGGTTTGTTTAGTTTTAAAAGAGCTGATTTAGAAACTGTAATGCGGCAAATTTCCCGTTGGTACAATGTAGAAGTTACTTATGAAGGAGAGGTTCCTGAAATCTCATTTACAGGAAAAATCTACAGAAATGTAAACCTGCAGGAAGCCCTGAAAAGCATCGGATACATAGGCATTAAGTACCGTGTCGAAAATAATAAAGTAATCATAGAACCTGAAAAACAATAATATATAAATCCATTAACTAGAACCTAAACAACCAACTATGATCGAAAATCTACGACAGCAGAATTAAAATTCATTTGGTTAGCCATAAAAAAACGGAGGCGCTTCTAACACCTCCGTATCATTTTATTGGGTTAACCCTTCTGTATTGGCGAGAGCCTAACAGATAAATAATTTGCGATTATTTCCTTGTTTTTAACCCAACATTTACAAATGTAATGAATTTTAGTTCCAATACTAAGGGCATCCCGCTATGCGTCGATTTGCCGCTAAAACAACTCTTCCAGGTTATGAAGTTAACAACGATAATTTTATTCATTTCCTTGGTGCAGGTCAGTGCCAAGGGATATAGTCAAATTACGCTCAACGAAAAAAATGCACCTCTGACCAAGGTGCTGGAAGCTATTGAAAAACAATCAGGATATGTGTTTTTATATAATGAGAGCAGTTTTCCTGTCAATAATCTCAGTATCACCACCAATAATGCAACAATTACGGAAGTATTGAACAAATACTTCAAGCCAATGGGTATTGCATACCAGATTATTGGTAAAAACATCACCTTAAAGCCTACACACGATATTGTTATTGCGATGGGCACTGTTCGTAATATGGGTGTTATTGATGTACAGGGAACGGTAAGGGATACCCTTGGAAAACCCATACCAGGTGTAACTGTTAGACTGGTCTCCAATTCGATTAGTTTTAAGATGAAAAAAGCCAATACAACAGAACCAGCTGATAATCCGGTTTTGGAGACCAGAGAACATGTAACCACTACCAATAAAGACGGGAAATATACACTCTCTACTGTTTCTGATCAGGACATGATTAGCTTTTCTTCGCTTGGTTATATTACGCAAAATGTACCTGTGGCTGGTAGAAAAACCATCAATATAGTCATGAAAGAGGAGGTCCGAGGTTTAAATGAAGTGACGATTAATACAGGTATCTATACCCGTAAGGCCAATAGTTACACCGGTTCTACTTTGGTTATTAAAGGTGAAGATTTGAAAAAGGTAGGGAATGCTAACTTCTTCCAGTCTCTGAAAAACATCTCGCCTTCCATGGTATTGGATAATTTTACTATGGGATCAAATCCAAACGCGTTGCCTGATATTCAGTTAAGAGGTACTTCTACATTTCCGGCAGGAGATAACACTGCAGTAGGACTGAAAGGAAACTACGAGCGAAGTCCAAATCAACCTTTGTTTATATTGGATGGCTTTGAAGCAAATATTGAAAGGATTTTTGACCTCGACATGAATCGCATTGAAAGTGTAACGATCCTTAAAGATGCGGCATCAAAAGCCATTTACGGTTCAAAAGCGGCGAATGGGGTTGTGGTTATTGAAACAAAGAAGCTAATATCTTCTAAACCAATGGTGACCTATAATGCTAGTTTAGATTTGGAATTACCTGATTTGAGCAGTTACAACTTAACCAATTCCTTAGAAAAATTAGAAGCTGAAAGGATAGATGGATTTTATCTATATCCAAAAGGAAACTCTGGTTTCCCGGAAAATTCTGTTGCATTAGAACAATTGTATAATTCTAGAAGAAAGCTAGCGCTTGAAGGTTTAGATACTTACTGGTTAGCTAAACCACTTCAGACTGGGATAGGTCAAAAGCACAGCATAACGGTAGAGCTTGGTGGTTCAGGACTGAATGTTTTGGCAGATCTATCTTATAGAGATGTGAAAGGAGCAATGATTGGGTCTGATCGTAAAAATATTTCCGGTAGTTTTACCACGTCATATCGCTTGAAGAATCTATTATTCAGGAATATAACAAGTGCTAACCAAAATAACGCCAAAGAATCTCCTTATGGCACTTTTGCCGACTATGCAAAAATGAACCCTTACTGGAGAGCAGTTAATGCAGATGGTACAATCCCTTTCTATGCAGAAATTATTGGTGACTACAAATATACCAATCCATTATACAATTCTACGTTAAACTCTAAGGTGGCTACCAGCTACTTTAATTTTACAAATAATTTTTATCTGGAATGGGCAATAATTCCTGAACTAAAAGCCATTACACGTTTAGGAGTCGATATCAAGAGTTCCGATGCTGATGAGTTTTATCCTGCAGGACATACCATGTTTGATAGTTATTATGTTGATGATGCAAATAGAAAAGGATCCTACCAGGTAAACAATGGTAAAAGCCAGAATCTTTCTGGCGATTTTAACCTTAATTACTCTAAGCAGATTGATAAACACGTGATGTTTGCCAATGGAGGATTTAACGTTAGTGAATATAATTTTAACGAAGTGTTACATAAAGTTGAAGGATTTTCAAGTGACAGAATGGATAATATTATATCTGGACGGGCCTATGCAATAGATTCTAAACCTACTGGGAGCTCTGCTATAACTCGTGAATTGGGTTTCTTGGGCGCATTTTCTTACATGTATGACAATCGGTATTTGTCGGACTTAACTGTTCGCACCAATGCATCTTCTCAATTTGGAACCGATAACCGCTGGGCTAAATTCTGGAGTTTTGGCTTGGGCTGGAATATTCATAACGAATCGTTTATGAAGAACTTGGGGGCAATTAAACAAATGAAATTGAGAGGCTCTCTTGGCTCAACAGGTAATTCGAATTTCATGACCAATCAGGCAGTGGCGACCTATGGTTATTATACAGAAACTACCTATCAGGGATTTCCTGGCTCCTATTTACTTAACCTCGCAAATTCAGGTTTGCAGTGGGAATCCAAATTTGATTACAATGCTGGTCTCGATTTGAATATAAATAATCTGAGCTTAAAATTTGACTACTACCTGGCCGATACTAAAAATCTGATTACAAATGTAACCACGCCCGGTTCAACAGGTTTTAATTCCGTAAAAGACAATTTGGGAAAGGTGCGAAATACTGGCTTTGAACTCTATGCCTCTTATATGGTGTGGTCGCGTAAAAGCAGCTTCTTTACTTTAAATTTTGGGATAGAAACCAATAAAAACAAGATTGTAGAATTATCTAATGCCATGAAATCTTATAATGAGATTATGGATAAACAAGCAGCTGATCAGGGCAATAGTGCACCAGTTAAAAAATATGTCGACGGCATGTCTATGAATGCCATATGGGCAGTTCCGTCGTTAGGTATCGATCCTGCTACTGGAAAAGAAATTTATGTTGACCGCAATGGGAACACAACCTATATCTGGAATGCGAACGATATGGTAGTTGCTGGTAATTCAGTGCCAGATTACCAGGGGACATTTGGATTTTCAGCTGAACATAAAGGCATAGGTTTGAGTGTTACAGCAAGGTATCTGGGGGGCGGACAACTTTATAACCAAACATTGGTTGACCGTGTTGAAAATGTGGATATGAATTATAATGTAGATAAAAGAGTGTTAACAGGAAGATGGACAACACCCGGTCAGAATGCATTATTTAAACGTTTAGGCAAGTATGACAAACGAAATGAAGATGGTTCATTTACCCCATTTGATGAAAAAACACGTGCAACAACCCGTTTTGTACAGGATAGAAATGAGTTAACAATTGCTGCTGTAAATGTCTATTATTTATTCAATAAGCAATTCACCGATAGACTTGGTCTTCAGCGACTCAAAGCTGGATTTAATATGAACGAAGTGGCTACCTTTTCGTCTATAAAGCTTGAACGAGGAACTTCTTATCCATTTGCTAAAACATTGTCATTCAATTTATCAGCAACCTTTTAATTTATAGAACATGAATGCAACACTAAAAAATATCACTCTTGCACTAATGTTAGTGCTGTTTGCCAGCTCCTGCAAAAAAGGATGGCTGGACGTGACTTCGGGCTCAGAGGTTAGATCTGAGGAGCAGTTTAAGTCTGAAAGTGGTTTCAAGGATGCGCTGATGGGCGTGTACCTGGGTATGACCAAGAAAAGTGCTTATGCACAGGATATGACCTGGAATATGGTTGATCTTATGGGGCAGCAATATGCAGCATTGCCAGTAGGTAGTTCAGCTCCATATGCATATTTCCAGACTTATAATTACAAAAATATCGTTGTTGATCCAATTATAGAATCTGCATGGAATCAAAGCTATAATACAATTGCAAATGTTAACAATGCACTTTCAAACATAGATAAAAATAAGGTAGTACTCCATCCCATTAGCTATTCCATAATTAAGGGAGAACTACTTGGTTTACGGGCCTTTTTACATTTTGATTTAATGCGTTTATATGGTTATGGCAATGTTTCCAATCGATCTGATTTAGCCGGTAAATTCGCGATTCCTTATGTTAATGAATTTAAAAAAGAAATTACTCCTCAGCTTTCTTACGCTAAAACCTTCGAATTACTGAACAAGGATATTAGTGATGCCATTGTGCTATTGAAAGAAGATCCTATTTATAATAATCCTAAAAAGCCGGCAACGTATTATGCCGAGATAAACAGGGACGGATTTTACAATAAAAGAGAGCAGCGCATGAATTATTATGCTGCAAGAGCACTTCAGGCTAGGATTTTATTATGGGAAGGCGGAAATGAAAATCTATCTAATGCAGCATTATCAGCTGAAGAAGTAATTAAATATTCTTCTGCCAAGTTAGTAAATTCTGCTTCTGCAGCACTCGCTGACCCAGCATTATATCCAGAACACTTGTTTACGTTGAATGTACTAGGATTTGTAGATATTATAAATCCTTACTTAGATCTAGCTGCAGCGAATGCAAAAGCACTTTATTTAACCAATGCAAGAGCAGCTGAATTATATGAAACTGCAAATTCTGAAATAGGATTGGTAGATTATCGTTATAACACTTTATTATCTCAACAAACAAGAGGCTTTGCCATTGTTAAACTTCAGCAAAAATTATCTATAGCTTCCAGGAATAATATGCCTTTAATCAGACTGCCTGAAATGTATTATATAGCAGCCGAAGCATATGTTAGTACTAATCCATCTAAGTCAATAGAATACCTCAACAACATAAGAAATAATAGAGGGATTATTCAAAATATACCTACAATGGCTAATGCAGAAACCATAAAAGTTGAGTTGGAAAAAGAATATCGTAAGGAATTTATTATGGAGGGTCAATTATTCTTTTACTACAAAAGATTAGGAAAAACTACATTTCCTGGTTTAGGCCCTGCTGTTACTGCTAACGATAATATCTACGTACTTCCTTATCCGGCAAGTGAAATTGAATTTGGTAACAGGATACAGTAATTAACATTTTAACGATATAAATTATGAAAAATTTAAGAAATAAGTTCAGCTTAATTATCGCAATGACGTTAATGTTAAGCGCTTGTAAGAAAGATGAGGTTGGTTCATTTACAGCAGAGCCCGCTATAAATTTTCTGGTTACGCCTGCTAAGCCCTTATATTCTACAGAGTATTCTTTTATGACTAATCCTAATCCTGAGTACTTACAAGAAGTTGAGGTGATAATAATTGGTAATACTGAACCGCGGGACAGGATTTTAAAAGCCGTGGCTGTAAAAGATGCCACAACTACTGCACAAGATAGCCAGTATGAAATTTTAGAGGGTAAAGTAAAAGCAGGCGAATTTATTGGTAAGCTTAACGTAAAGCTTAAAAACTCCGCAGAATTAAATACCAGCAAAGTAGTTTTAAAATTAAGATTGGTAGATTCTGAAGATTTCAAAGTCGGCAATAAAGAATCTGCGGAATATATAATTGGATGGACCAATCAGATTTTAGTACCTAATCCATGGTCGTATTTTCAATACTATTTTACAAGTAAAGGAAGTACTGCCGCATATAGGATCATTTTGCAAACCACAGGTTTAACTAAATTTACGATCACGGAGTATAGGGTCGTAGGGGCAGCTGGAGCAGAAGCTATGGGAACTAAATTTGGGGACTATGTAAAACAGTGGAATAAGGATCATCCTAATGATCATTTGAAACATGATGATGGCGCACTTGCAGGACAAGAGATAGTACCATTATATTATACTCATTCTAAATTTGACTAAGAACATGAAAGCTATAACAAAAAAAATATGCTTATTTCTTTTTATTGCTATAAGTTTTTTAGCATGTAAAAAGGATCTAAGTTCTCTTGATAATAATAAAATTGATGGGGTAGTAGTAGATGCTACAGGTACGGATGTTCTAAATGTTTTTCAATTTGACCATTTGGTGGTTAAACCGAAAATAACCACATCTTTGAAGGAGACGGATTTAACTTATGAATGGCGTATTAATATTATCCCCAGCGATACTACAAGTTTAATACTAGGTACAACTAAAGATTTAGATGCTGAAATTAGGTTAAAGCCAAATAACTCCCTGGATTACCATCAATTAAAATATATAATTACGGATAAATCAACTGGGCTTAAATACATTACAGTCTGGAAAGTAAATGTGAGAAATAGTATTGGAGAAGGATTGGTAATCGCAGAGACCTCAGCCGACGGCATTTCAAGTGATATTAGTCATATAATGTCCCCTTTAGTTACACCTGATTATGCTTCTGAAAGCATTAAACGTCATGTATATTCTGCCATAAATGGGAAAACAATACCTGGTTTGATTAAGGAAATGTTGTATACAAACGTGGCCAATGCAAATTCGATAATAGCAACTACACCAACGAGTATCACAACCATTAGAACTTTAGATTATACTTTCAGTGCCGCCAACGATGATCTTTTCTTTGGTCATGTAGGAACCTATAAACCAGAAGCTATATATAAGGTTAAGCAATCAGAAGTTTATGTAGAAAATGGTAAGATGGCAGGTTCATATCTAAGCATTACAAAGAAATTTGGTTTGCCATTCGATTTTAAATATCAGGTACCGGGTCAATTAGCTATAAATGCGTACAGTGACGATGTAAAGGTTGCCGCTAATTTTTACGATGAAAAGAATGGATATTTTGTCTACATGCCTTCCGTTTCGACTTATGGAGACAGGACAATGTATCCTTACCCATCTATATCTGGAGGGGCATTTAATCCTGGTAACTTACCTAATAAATTGAATATTGCAGCTGGAGTAGGAGTAGGAGAAGATATTCTTCATGTACTTAAGGACAAAACTACTGGTAAGTTAGAGTTATATGTTCTTGATAAAGGAGGTTTTAATTCTGATGACTGGGTAACCATACCACCGACACCTAAAGCTTTCTATGATATGTCTAACGCGCCTGGTATTAACGAGGCTACGAAATTTGTATTGCTAGACAATCAAAAGGTTCTTTACTATGCAACGGCTAACAAGATTTATGCGATGCTTTATGGTGATGCAACCCCAACTTTCCAGGAACGTTATACATTGACTGCGGGGGAGACAATTGGTACTTTGCAGATTTATAGACAAAGTGACTATCCATATGGTGAATTATATCTGCCTACTAATAACAAGCAGTTAATCATGTCTACCTATAACGGAACTGAGGGCAAGTTATATATCATGCCGATGATAAATATAGGAATTGGTAATATCGATCTACCGAACATAAAAAGCTATGGAGGTTTTGGTAAAATAACTGCTATCACCACCCAAAAATAAATGAGCATCCAGAGGTTGTATCATTAATCCGATCGTCATCCTGAATTTATTTTAGGATGACGAAATGTATAAAAATAGCATAATACAGATTAATGAGACAACCTCTTTTAACCTCATATAAACAACGAACACACACAAATGAAGAAAGTATTAAAGATAGCCCGTTTAGAGCTTAGTATACTGTTTTACTCCCCGATTGCATGGCTGATTCTGATTATCTTCATCATTCAAAGCGGCGTCACATTTACTTCCATGCTCAATGAGGTTGAAACAAAACAACAGCTTGGAAATAATCTCGAATTTTTAACTGCGGATATTTTTGGCGGTCTAAACGGTTTCTTTGCCGCCGTGCAGAAGAAATTGTATTTATATATTCCATTATTAACAATGGGTCTCATGAGCCGTGAAATCAGTAGCGGCTCTATTAAACTATTGCTCTCATCGCCATTAACCAATATGCAGATTATCTTAGGGAAATTTGTCGCCATGATGGGTTATGGTGCTTTGCTAATGCTGGTACTGTTGGGAATAACAGTGTCAAGCATTTTTGCGATTGAGCACCTCGATATCATGCATGTGCTGGGCGGAATTTTAGGTTTATACCTACTCATTTGCGCATACGCTGCAATTGGTATCTTTATGTCATCTCTAACCGCTTATCAAGTTGTTGCCGCGATCAGCACACTGGCTATTCTGGCTGCACTGAATTTTGTAGGAAGCGTTGGTCAGGCTTATGATTTTGTTAGAGACATTACTTATTGGATCTCTATATCTGGAAGAGCCGACAACTTCATTAATGGAATGATAGGCAGTAATGATATCGTTTACTTCCTTTTGGTGATTACAGCCTTTCTTACCTTGAGTATTATGCGGTTAAATGCTGGCAGGGAAATTAGAAGTCAGGCTGCTACCGCTACCAGATATACCCTGGTGATCGCAGCTATACTGATGATTGGTTATGTAACATCCTTACCTGTATTTATTGGGTATTATGACACCACACGATTAAAAACCAATACCTTAACTGATGAAAGTTTGGCGATTATCAAACAGCTGGATAAACCCTTAAGTATTACTACTTATCCAAACGTACTTGGCGCTTTTGTAAACATCGGGGCACCAAAAATGAGAAATTTCGAATTAAGGGCATTTGAAAAATATAGGCGTTTTTTACCTGGTTTGAAGTTTAATTATGTGCCTTATTATGACACTACACTTTACATACGTAATAAAACAAAGCCACTTGAAGAGCAAGCCCTTCGTGCGGCTACGGCACAGGGATACGACTTTGACAAGTTGTTGAGCCCTGTAGAAATTAAAAAGGTAATCGACCTTACACCGGAAGACAACTCCTTTGTCCGCACTGTAAATTATGATGGTAAACGGACTTTTCTACGGATGTATTTTGATATGATCGCTTATCCAGAAGAAGCAGAAATCTCTGCTGCCCTGAAGAGGTTCCTGGTAAAACCGCCAGTGGTGGGAGTGCTGAATCAGAATGATGAACGTAGTATCGACAAAACAGGAGATAAGGCCTACAAGAACATATTGAACACCATGTCAAGCAGGATGTCGCTGATCAACCAGGGCTTTGATATGAAACGTATAGATCTGTCTGCAGCCGAGCCTATTCCTGCTGATCTTGCGGTACTGATTATTGCAGATCCTAAAACCCCTTATACGGCAGCAAATCTTGAAAAGATAGCGGCCTATATTCAGAATGGTGGCAATGTATTAATTGCCGCTGAGCCAGGCAGACAAACAGCCTTAAATGGATTATTGAGACCCTTAGGTGTGGAGCTGATGCAAGGTGCCTTATTGCAGGAAAGCAAAGAATTGGATGTCAACATGGTGCAGGCTAAATTAACGCCTGAATCGGATGCATTAAAGTTTAATTATGCTAAAAAAAGTGTGGTTAACATGCCTGGTGTAGTCGGGATTCAATATCAACCCGTTCAAGGATATACTTACCTGCCATTACTTGCCACTGATGCGCAGTTGGTATGGAATAAATTAGGTGATTTTGATGCAACTGGCGTTAAAATAGCTTTTAACCCTGCAGTCGATCATAAAGCTAGCGTGCCTACGGTATTGGCGCTGATGAGGAAATTGCCTGGAAAAGAACAAAAAATTATCGTTTCTGGCGATGCGGACTTCATGAGCAATGCAACCATTTCAAAATCGGATGAAGTGATTGTAAACGCCGGATTTACCACAAATCTGTTTAAATGGTTTAGCAATGGCGAGTTTCCAATTGCGACTGTCCGTCCAAAATCAACAGACAACCATATCCTGATTTCACGTGAGCAAATCTCCTGGCTTAAAATTGGCCTCTTGGGAATTTTACCAGCATTACTTGCATTATCAGCAGCCTACATTTTAATTAACCGTAAAAGAAAATAACAAATCAGGCTGTATCATTAATTCGGGCATTGGTGATTCGTCATGCCGGTGCAGGCCGGTATCAGCATCTCGCACCAATTATATATCACTGATACAACCTACATATAAAATATAGAATATGAAGCAAAGCATCGCTAAAATAGCAAACCTTTCACATCGTTACAGTAGAGACTGGGCCATTAAAGACATCAGTTTCGAAGTTACTGAAAAGGGAATTTTAGGTTTACTTGGATCCAATGGTGCAGGTAAATCAACTACAATGAACATCCTATGCGGGGTAATTAACCAAACTGAGGGCGATGTTTTTATTGATGGCATCAATGTACGTAATAATCCGGTCGAAGCTAAAAAGCTGATTGGATTCCTGCCACAAAAAGCACCCCTGCATATGGAGCTGACCGTTGATGAGTACCTTACACATTGCGCATACATGCGCTCTATACCTGCTAACGAAATAAAAAACAGTCTTGAAACTGCCAAAGCTAAGTGTGGCATTTCTCATTTTAGCAAAAGAGTGTTGAGCAACCTTTCTGGAGGCTACCAGCAACGGGTTGGTATTGCACAGGCCATTATCCACAATCCGAAGTTGGTGGTATTGGATGAGCCTACCAATGGACTAGATCCTAACCAGATTCTTGAAGTAAGAAAATTGATCAAAGAGATTGCTCAAGACCGATCAGTGATCCTGTCAACTCACATTTTATCAGAAGTTCAGGCAACATGTGATAACATCATCATGATAGAACATGGAAATATTGTATTTGCAGATTCTATGCATGCCTTTAACAACTATATAGAGCCGAATTCATTAATACTGATATTAGACTTTATACCTGAAATAGCAGAATTGGAAGCAATACCAGGTATAACTAAGGCCGAGTTGCTGCACAGCAATCAATTTAGGTTGCATTTTAATACCGGTCCCACAATAACCAAGACCATCATTCGTACTTGTCAGGATAAAAATTGGGCTTTGGCAGAAATATATCTTGAAAAAAGTTCATTGGATGGCATTTTTGCCCAGTTATCTAAGAAAACGGCTAAAATTTAATTAAAACAGGAAATGCAAAAAATTATAAGGATAGCCCGACTTGAGCTGAGTATATTGTTTTATTCTCCTATAGCCTGGTTGGTGCTCATCATTTTTACTATACAAAGTGGCATCACTTTTACAGACATCTTGTATAGCCAGGAAACTTACCAGCAACTGGAACGTGCCCTTGGTCCAATGTCGAAAGTATTGTTCGCAGGAGAAAAAGGAATGCTGACGATCGTACTGGAAAATCTGTATTTATACATTCCATTGTTGACCATGGGATTGCTGAGTAGAGAAACCAGTAGTGGCTCCATTAAACTCTTGTTGTCATCACCAGTTACAGTTACTGAAATTGTTTTAGGGAAATTTCTAGCCATGATGGCTTATGGCCTTATCCTGATATTTATTTTACTGGGCTTTGCATTAGCCGGATATGCTTCTATTGAGGCACTGGATGTATCATTTGTAATAGGAGGTATTTTTGGTATTTATCTGCTCATTTGTGCCTATACTGCCATCGGACTCTTTATGTCTGGTTTAACAGCTTATCAGGTAGTTGCAGCAATCAGTACACTGGCTGTACTGGCATGTTTAAATTTCATCGGTGAAATAGGAAAGGGGACTGATTTTCTTAGAGATCTTACGCATTGGCTTTCTATGGCCGGCAGGACGGAAAACATGATCAACGGAATGATCACGACTAAGGATACAATTTATTTTATACTAGTCATCGCATTGTTCCTTTTATTAACCATCATCAAGCTAAATTCGGGTCGACAGATTAGAAGTGCCGGATTTAAAATAATGCGCTATGCGGTAGTGTTGCTGGTCTTTATTGGCTTGGGGTACATCAGTTCCCTGCCATCATTAACGGCTTATTTTGATACAACAAGGTTTAAAGACCGCACGCTTACTGAAAAAAGTCAGGAACTCGTTAAACGTTTTACAAAACCACTGAAAATAGTCTCTTATAGTAATGTTATCGAATCCAACACTCAGTTTGGTGCTCCAGATAATAGGATTGGAGACATGGGGAGGTTTGAAATGTACGAACGTTTTAAGCCTGACATGAAGATGGAATATATAGCTTATTATGATTCTTTGGTTCGTTATAATGATACTACTAAAACATTAATTGCAAAGACGAAGCAGGCTGCTACTGCATTAGGGTTTAATTTTTCAGAGTTGCTAACGCCAGCGCAGATTAAAAAACGGATTAATTTAATTCCGGAGGAGAATTGCTTTGTCCGTTTTATAGAATATGATGGCAAACAGACTCCATTGAGGATGTTTCATGACATGTTTGTTTACCCAGGAGAGTCGGAGATCAATGCCGCACTTAAGAGATTGCTGGATGGACCTGCAACAGCTGGAATGTTGATTGGAAATGATGAGCGTAGTGCGAATAACAGCAGCGACAGGGGATATCAGGCCATTACAAAAGGGCTGAATGTCAGGGCATCATTGATTAATCAGGGATTTAATGTAGTTGACATTGATGTGAATCAGACCGATCAGATTCCAGATAGTCTGACTGTACTGATTGCTGCAGACCCAACTGTTCCATTTACTGCTGCACAGTTGCAAAAAATCAATCAGTTTTTAGATGCTGGTGGTAATATGATGATTGCCGGTGAGCCCGGCCGTCAACAGATTTTAAATCCTTTGCTGGCAACACTCGGTGTTAATATATTGGATGGTACACTGCTGGAGGAAAGTGAGAATAACGAACTTGATTTTGTTCAGTCATTTTTTACGCCAGCAGCTGAAGCCTATAAGATGTCATTTTATGAAGGTGCGATAGTGAGTGTGCCTGGTGTTGCAGGATTGGTTTATCATAATGAGGGTTCTTATAAAAAACAACCGATACTCGTTAGCAACGGACAGGTAAGCTGGAGAAAGCTAGGTGCTTTCGATCTTAAAGATAAGATCGTTTTTGACACTTCAAGCGAGCAAAAGGAGAGTTATCCCGTAGCACTGGCCGTAACCAGAACAGTTGCCGGGAAGGAGCAGCGGATTATGGTGATGGGAGATGCCGACTTTATGGCCAATATTGAAGTTTCAAGAAGTCTTACCCACGGCGTTAACGCAAGTTTTGTAATTAAAACAATGAAATGGTTTAGTGATGGTAAGTATCCTATTTCTAATCCAAGACCAAAAGCAGTAGATACGACTATTTTGGTGAACAGAAATAAGATAAACATTCAAAAAGCTTTGTTTTTAGGGCTGATACCACTATTGATTGGTGTTTTGGGCGGAGCCATTTTATTTAGAAGAAAACGAAAATGAGATTATTAAGAATATTACCTATTGTATTACTTTCTGCTTTTTGCATTTATAGCGCAGGCGCACAGACGGTCCCTGCAGGAGCTAAGGATCAACTGATGCTGGATGTTGGTGTAAAAGTGGGTAAACTGCCTAACGGATTTACCTATTACATCAGAAAGAACATTGAGCCGAAAAATAGGGCCATATTTTACCTAGCCAATAAGATTGGTTCTATTGTGGAAACAGAGGAAGAACGTGGGTTGGCTCATTTTACAGAACATTTGAGTTTTAAAGGAACGACACATTTTCCTAAAAATAAAATGATCGATTACCTGCAAAGTGTAGGTGTTCGTTTTGGGGCAGACTTAAATGCCTATACAAGTTTTGATGAGACGGTTTATCAGTTGCCGATTCCAACAGACAACCCAGAAGTGGTTAAACAAGGAATTCAAATTATGCGCGACTGGGCAGGTGCGGCATTGATAGAAGCTCAGGAAATGGAGCCGGAAAGGGGTGTTATCCTGGAAGAGAAAAGACTCCGCAAGAGTGCGGAGGAGCGTATGCGTGAAATCTATTGGCCAGTCTTACTAAACCATTCCAGGTATGTAGATCGCCTGCCAATTGGTACAGAACAAGTGATTAAAAATGCAAGCCTCAGCATGATTAAAAACTTTTACCAGCGCTGGTATCGTCCGGATCTGGAAGCATTGATTGTTGTCGGAGATTTTGATCCTGCCGTAATGGAAAAAATGATCATCGAGAAGTTTTCTGACTTTAAAGCGCCAGACCAAGTTGAAAAGAGAATTCAATATGGTGTTAACCTTGATGGGAAAAACCAGTTTATAAAAGTAACAGACCCGGAATATACCTCAAGAGTACTCCAAATCATGAGCAAACACCGATCTGATGTGACGAGAACAAGGAATGATCTGAGAGATAATCTGATTGCTGGGATCTACAATGAACTGATCTCCTCACGATTTAGTGAGCTGCGTAAACAAGCAAATCCCCCTTATTTGCAAGGGGGAACCAGCATTGGCAATTTTTTCAAAGGAGTAGACGTTGCCTCGACAGTCGTTGCAGCAAAGCCAAATGAATTAGAACGTGGATTTAAGGCGGTTTATACAGAATTGGAACGGGTTAAACGTCATGGTTTTATACAATCTGAGCTCGATCGGGTGAAAAATGAAACGCTGAATTATCAGGAATCAGTCTATAAAGAAAGAGATAAAACGCCATCTGTTCAGTATGTTAAGGAGTACTTGCAGCATTTTTTAAACGGAGAAATTAGTCCGGGGAAAGAATATTTATATCATTTTTATAGAGATGAAATAATGAAGATTTCTCTTGAGGATATCAATGCATTGGTTGCTAAGTACTATGTTGATGCCAATCGGGATATTATGGTATTAGGTCCTGAAAGTGAAAAAGCCTCCCTCCCAGAAGAATCTACCATTTTGAAATGGATAGCGGAAGTTAAAAATACTGAAGTTTCAGCTTATTCTGATAATTTGGTCGATTTACCACTTCTACAAGAAGTGCCAAAAGAAGGAAAGATTGTTAAAGAAACTAAAATTAAGGGGCTTGATATAACTGAATTGGTATTGGGCAACGGAATCAAAGTGGTTTTAAAGCCTACCAATTTTAAAAATGACCAGGTACTTTTTTATGCTTTTAGTCCTGGGGGTAATTCCCTTTATCCAGATCATGATTATCAGTCTGCAGTTAATGCAACTACATTGGTTGCAAGCAGCGGACTGGGGCCATTTGATGCTAAACAATTGCCAAAAATGCTGTCTGGTAAATTGCTGAATATCTCCCCATACCTTTCCGAGCGTTATGAAGGTTTTAAAGGGAGCACTGCTCCAAAAGACTTTGAAACTACTATGCAATTACTCTACCTTTATTTTACTGCGCCTAAGGCCGATGAAGCTATATTTAATGGTTTAGTAGCTAATTATAAAAGTAGTTTACTCAATCGTGAAAATATTCCGGGACTGGTATTTTCGGATACTGCAAATGCGGTGTTGGGGAGTTACCATCCACGTAGAACCGGACCAAGTTTAGCAAAAGCCAATCAAATTTCTTTTAAAAAGGCTTACGAGATCTATAAGGAAAGGTTTGCTGATGCATCTGATTTTACCTTCATTTTTACGGGCAATTTTACGGATAGTACCATACGTCCTTTACTGAAGCGCTACATTGCTTCTTTACCCTCCATAAAACGAAAAGAAAGCTGGAAAGATGTTGGTGTCAGAACGCCAAAAGGAATCATCAGAAAGGATGTTTATAAAGGCACGGAAGATAAAGCTACTGTTCAATTGGTCTTAAGCGGTGATTATAATTATGGAGTACAGCAGAATATTGCAATGGACGCTTTACAGGAAGTATTAGATTTCAGGTTGTTAGAGCGGTTGAGGAAAAAAGAAAGTGGTGTTTACACACCTGATATTTCCGTAAGCTATGCTAAGTATCCTATTCCAGAATTTAGGGTTGGCATCTCATTTGGCTGTGCACCTGAAAAGGTTAATTCATTAATTGCAGCGGCTGAAGAGGAGATCAAAATACTAGTAAAAGAAGGTATTACTATGGACGAACTGGCGAAATTTAAAGCAGAACAAAAATTAGCTATGGAAACGCAACTGAAAACTAATGCTTTTTGGAATAGCTACCTGGTAGATGTTTATCGGGAGCATAAGGATCCCACAATGCTTTTTAATTATGATAAATTGCTTATAGATTTGAAACCTATAGACGTTCAGAACGTAGCAAAGCGCTACCTTAGCCTAGAAAATTACATCGCTTTTGTCTTGTATCCTGAAATTAAAACGAGTAAGTAATTGAATATACCAGCATGAAAGACACTACGATTTTGCCTTTCATGCTTAATACATGGCTGGGAACACAATTTTAAAAGTGGTACCTTCTCCAATCTCAGATTGAACATTGATTTGTATTTGATGGTACATCGCAATACTTTTTACGATGGCTAACCCCAAGCCATATCCAACATCCCCTTCCAGATTCGTTTTCATGAAGCGGTTAAAAACAAATGGTAAATCCGCTTTAGGAATTCCGATGCCGGTATCAGTAATCATAATCTCGTAAGTGCCGTTGTTTAAATAATTGTCCGTTATGAAAATCTCTCCATTGTTCCGATTAAACTTAATGGCATTATGAATCAGATTAAAAAATAACTGAAACAGCAAGTCTTTGTTAACGCCTTCCAATATCGCCTCTGCTGAGACATTTATAAAGATCTGGATATGTTTTTCTTCGAGCCGATGACTGATCTCCTCTACAATCTCGTTAAACAGTAGCAGCGGTTTAACCTGCTCCTTTCTAATGTATTGCTCATTTTCAATTCGGGAAATCAACAATAGAGATTTGGTGATGTTTTTTAATCTATCTACTGTTTTCATCATTTCTATAATAGCCATAGAAGATGGCTCATCAAGGGTTTCGTCCGTAAGCAGATTTTCCATTTTATTCTGAAGAATGCTAATAGGCGTCATCAGTTCATGGGAAGCATTGGAAGTAAACTCCCTTTCTTTATAAAAGGCTTCATTGATCTGGCTCATTAAAAGGATTAGCGATTCATCCAGGTATTTAAAATCAGTCGTACTGGTTTGAACCCGTTTCTGCCCATCTTTAAAGGGGAATTTTCGGTTTATTAATTTTGTCTTTATAATTTTTGCCAGCGGACGGATCAATACACGGATAAAAGTAAGGTCAATTAGTATGGTCAGGCCAATCAGGATGATCAATACATATAAGGCAAATCGTTGTAAGGGTTTGTTATACTGGTTGATACTTGCGGTTGTCTTACCGATCTCCAGCAGATAATTTTTGTTCTTGTCTTTAAAGGTATAACTCAGAACTCTGTAGTTGAGCGTATCCCTTTCTATAAGGCGTTGAGAATTTTTAATGGTATCCATGCTTAGACTGGATTCTACCGGTAGTAATGCAATAAACTCTTCCTTAAGCATGGTATAACTACCATAATTATCTTCACCCTGAAAGTAATAATCCGTGCCATTCTTTTTTACAATATCGAGGACTTTCTTTCGCTGCTGCTTTAGAGTATAATTGGTGTACTCAGAAGCAATCTGTTTCACCAGGAAGGGTAGCGCGAGCACAAACAACAATACAATCACCAGTTTTGACCCGGTAATGAAGAGGGTAAGTTTAGTAGATAATTTCATGTTACTTCTTAATTCGGTAGCCTACACCACGGACAGTTTCCAGCCATTCGGTGTCAGCCCATACATTTAATTTCTTACGAATGTTTTTAATATGAGCATCGATATAATTTGAGTCATAATCATCATTGACAAAAGTACCCCATATGTGTTCGCTTAACTGAGCACGTGTCAGGACTCTATTTTTATGGAGTAAGAGATAACTCAGAAGGTCAAATTCTTTGCGAGAAAGTTCGATCTTTTCCTGCCCGAACATGACCACTCTTTTGGGAAGATCTATATGGAATTCGCCAATAGATAACAATTCTTCGGTGATACTGAATTTCCGTCGTGCAATGGCCTGCATTCTGGATTGCAGCTCTAAAAGGTAAAATGGTTTGGCCAGATAATCATCTGCACCAAGATCCAGTCCACTAATTCTGTCTTTTAGCTGAGTTCTTGCGGTAATAATGATATAAGCCGCGTCAGGATTGTTCTTTTTAGCTCTTTTTAAAATCTCCAGTCCATCGCCATCCGGTAAACTTAAATCTATTAATATAAAGTCGTATTTATTCAGTTCTAGTTGTTCCAGCCCGGTTTTGAAGGTATGCGCAATATCACATAGATAAAAGCTTTTTTTTAGAAAGGAATCCATTTCATGAGCAAGTGTTTTTTCATCCTCAACGATTAATACTTTCATAGGAATTTGGATTAAAACTGATAGTAAAAAGCCAGACCAAAAAACGATTGCTGTTGTCTTAATTCAGCCTCGGCTTTAGGTCCAAGAATAGATAACAGGTAACTAATTTCCGCCATATAATTTGCCCGGCTTAAGCTAAGTGGTAATTTAAAATTGTAAGACAATAAATTAAAGCTATCAGCAGGCACAGTAGTCGTGATCGTTGAATTGGAATTTCCAGGTGAAACAGGGCTTTTGCCTTTCCCATTAGATTTGTCGCGATTGTTCTTTTTTGTGGTATAGGTTTCATAAAAATGCCGCGTACCTGCTACCAATTCTATCGCAGGCGCTAATGAAAGCGCATTTTTCTCATTAAATAAGCTGCCGATACTGATTTCTTTGGAATGAGTAAGGCTGAGAAAAATATCATTCTCTTTCCCAAAAGCATAGTCGGCACTAAATGAGCTTTTGAGCCAGGGCCAACTATAATTAGCCGAGAAATTCACATTGTTTTCATTCGCAGCCTGCAATAATGGTGAGTTTGAAGGGAAAAAAGAGCGCGTATAAGCTATCCCCGTGCTAAACTTATCATTAAAGTCATAATCAAAACCAGCTCCCAGATCCGTTTCTGATAAACCTCCTCCGTAATTTAAAAGTTTATAAGAACCTGCAGAAAAATACAGGCCAATAGGGAACCTGACTGTTGCATTAACTAATATATAAGGAAGTTTTTCATTGGTGGCTTGTCCATAATAACTCGCGTTACTGCTGTAAAGCGAGGCTAAAGTGACTGTCGTTTTTTCAATACTGTCTTGCTGCGCCTGTACCTTAAAGGATGCCATGAAAATCAAAACTAGCAGGGATATGAATCTCATAGGGTATATACTACGGTCTTTTGATTTTTGGACGGATAACCTTAATAGGCTTTACTTTAATATTTGGCTTAACCACGGGTGGTCTTGATTGCTTACGGGCTTTAGGTACTTCTCTGATGTCGGGTTTATTAGGTGCCTGTTTAGGATTAGATTTTTCTTTGTTCTCTGGTTTTTGCTTGCCTTCATCCTGTAGTTGGTCCTTTTTTCCTTCTTTCATTGGTATAGTCGCCCAAAGCAAAAAAGGAGTGGCCAAAATAAAAATACAAGTTAATAATGCCTTGAAAATGAATGGTCTGTCCATTATGTAAATATAAAGATTTTATCTCCCTAACAAATGTCTCCACTGAACATGAATTTAAGATGAAATTTTGGGGTCAAATAAACTCAGAATTTCATGTTGAATTCATGTTCGTGCTTCAATTTTGAGTAACGAAAATGTTAATATTCACTAAAATCTAAACTTATGAAAAAGAGAATCATGTATTCTGGATTAGCCTGCTTTTTTGCAGGACTTGCGCTCTTTATTGGATGCAAAAAAGACAATAACAGTTCTGCGAGCGGAACAACTAAAGTCGAGATCCGAATGACTGATGCCCCTGGAAACTTTGACAAGATCAACCTGAGTGTTAAAGAAATCGTACTATTTTCAGATGGTAAGCCTTATACGTTCGCTTCCACAACGAACATCTTTAATATCCTGGATTTTAGAATCGGGAGCAGTAATCCTGATATTCTGGTTGCTTCAGGAGAAATGCCAAGTGGCGAAATCACTGAAGTAAGATTGGTATTGAACGATTCAGGAAATACTATTGTGGTTGGTGGTGTTTCACAGGCACTCACTACTCCAAGCGGACAATCATCTGGCTGGAAAGTTAAACTTAAAGCAAACCCATCATTGGTTCCTGGGGTAACGTATTCATTATTGCTTGATTTTGATGCAGCGAAATCGATCGTTAGTACCGGAAATGGTAAGTACTTGCTTAAACCTGTAGTTAGAGGGATCACAGCAGCGACATCTGGTTTAATATCAGGAACTGTATTGCCATTGTTGAGCCACCCCGAAGTATTGGTTATTGCAGGAACTGATACCGTAGGTACAATTGCAGATCCTTTGACTGGTAAATTCACTGTTGGTGGACTAGGATCAGGTAGTTATTCAGTAAAATTTGTTCCCGTTGTTGGCTATAGAGACAGTACCATTACAAATGTTAATGTGGCTCTTGGTCAAAACACCAGCTTAGGCACGATTACACTTAAGCAATAAATTGCGTAACTTCCTCAACTGCTTACTAAAATAGTCAACTATGAAAAAAATATTTCTAACTCTTCTTATTGCAATTGGCTTTGTTTCGTTCCGGGCTTCTGCGCAAGTGAGTATAAACGTAAATATCGGATCACAGCCCTTATGGGGACCTGTAGGTTACGATCATGCAGATTACTACTATCTCCCAGATGTTGAGAGTTACTATTATGTACCTAAAAAACAGTTTATCTATTTGGATAATGGTAGATGGAACTTTTCAGCTTCACTGCCTAGCAGATACAGCGGATATGATTTATATAATGGGTATAAGGTAGTAATCAATTCGAGAGACGCTTATCATAATTTTGATAATGATAGGGTTCGCTATGCAAAATATAAAAAAGTAAAAGGGCAAAAGGCGATCAAGTATAGTGACGATCCACGCTACTATGTAGTTAAAGGTCATCCTCATGGAATGCCGCCAGGACAAGCAAAAAAAATGTATTCAAAAAAGAATGATGCAGGCAAGGGGAAAGACCATGGGGCCGGAAAGGGTAATGGAAAAGGGAAGCATTAACCATAACAAATAAGTTTTTTGATTGCATATAAAGCTAAAGGCTCCCGAAGGGAGCCTTTTTTAATTAATTTTTATTTTGCTAATTTGCTGCAATCAAGAAAATGGATACTTATTTTGTCCCAATTTTATTAAACCTATGAACTTTAGAGAAGCAACAGTTGAAGACATAGCGCCAATTCATTTGGTTAGAAATGCTGTAACCGAAAATGCATTGTCAAATCCTGATTTGATTACGTACCATGATTATGTAGAATTTTTAACTGTAAGAGGGAAGGGCTGGGTGTGCGAAATTGATGGACAAATCGTTGGATTCTCTATCGCTGATTTAAAGGAAGAAAATATCTGGGCGTTGTTTCTATTGCCGGAGTTTGAAGGAAAGGGTATTGGAAGACAATTGCAGGATTTAATGCTGAACTGGTATTTTTCTAATGAGAAAGACAATGTCTGGTTAGGAACCAGTCCTAAAACAAGGGCTGCGGAATTTTACCGGAAATCTGGTTGGGTAGAAAATGGAAACAACGGGCAGAAAGAGATTAAATTTGAAATGACGAAAGAGATATGGATGAACATCTCTGCGCCTAGTTCTATTTAATGCTAAATTGCATTTGGGAACCAAGCCATTGGAATATCTGCCTCAAATGATATACTGTTATTGCTAATCCTTTTTTCAAATCTCCCTTCAATTTTAAAACCAAGTTTTTCATATAATTGAATAGCTCTTGAATTTGTTTCTCTGGCAATCAGTTCAACCCTTAAAATTTCAGTCCTATTGGATTGAACATCAGCTAGCAACGTCTGAAAAAGCTTTTTCCCCAGACCTTTACCTTGATAGTCGGGGTCTACTGCAATTGTAAGTTCGCTTAAAACATGTCTAAAAACCGCAGGTTCTAGTTGATAGCCCTTTGTGATCTCTGTCTCAGTCCGGGCAAGGCCTCCAAGTATCTTACTTACGGTTTTGTAGAGGTCAAAAATTTTGTTGGCATCTTCCAGCTCAGCTCTTCTGATATGTAATTGATTGGCGTTCATTTAATGGAGCTTAATTTGCAATTTTGTTTATGCCCCGAAGTTAAAAAATAACTCCTAACGGAGATGAATACTCGGAGTAAATAAAACCACTCCATTATTTAGATTCATTCCAATTAAATACTTAGCTTTGGGCAAATTTAATCATTGTGCCTGGATCTCCTTCAAATCAAGACCGACACCCTCGGTTTGCTGTTCACCAAATGGACGAGCAAGGCTTTGCGCATATCTACCGGAGTTGTTGGAAAAGTGTATTTGGTATAATTTTTCATTATACACATGATGAAGAAATTGCTGAAGAAATCAGTCAGGATCTATTTGCCTCACTCTGGGAGCGCCGGGAGAAGCTCATCATTAAAACAAGCATTGAGCAGTATTTAAATCGGGCAGCCAAACTAGAAGCTTTTGAATATCTGCGTACCAGTAACAGTCACAGGCTGCACATCAATTGTGCGCTACAAAATCTATGTGGCAGCAGAAATTGTACAGAAGAACAGGTGTTTTTCAACGCACTGAAAGGAAGTCTGGACGTATTGGTGGATGAGCTGCCATGCCGTTGCCGGGAAGTGTATCGCTTAAGCCAGGAGCAGGGGATGAACAATAAATCAATTGCTACTGCCTTGTTGATCTCAGAGAAAACAGTGGAATATCACCTTTATAAGGCAATGAGTTTTTTAAGAAATAATCTGAAGGAATTCAGGTAGTTGTCAAATAATGTAAAGCGCAAATATTTTTTTTTACAAATCCGCCTAGGAGAAATGCCGATTTATCCGGCTTAAGGTATATGGGCACATCAGTGGTGCCTGGGATGTATGCAGATTACAAAGGAACTTATTGAACGTTACCACCAGGGGCAATGCAGTCCGGATGAACAAGATATTGTTCAACAATGGCTGGAGTCGGATGAGGTGGAAATGAGCTTTCCAGAAAATATAGATTTAAACGCTATAGAAGATAAAGGCTGGAAGAAAATTTCAAGTCGTTACCACATTCCTGAAGTACAGGAACAAAGAAGGGGCTTTAAATTCAATTACCGGATAATCTTGCAGCTTGCAGCTTGCCTTATGCTGGTACTGGCAACTCTTTTTTACCTAAATACAAAACTTAAAAGCGAGAATCCTAATCGTACGCTGGCTTATAAAGAAGTAAAGACACTTAAAGGGCAGAAACTAAGCGTATCGTTGCCTGATGGGACAATCGTCTGGATGAATGCAGAAAGCATTTTGAGGTTTCCTGTAAGTTTTAAAGGCCATCTCAGGGAGCTGGAATTTAGCGGGGAAGCTTATTTCAATGTAGCTAAAGATCGGTCAAAACCTTTTGTGATCCATACCGCAAAGACCAAAGTTCAAGTGTTGGGGACCAGGTTTAACTTAAGGGCCCTGGTAGCTGAAACAGCGACATCAGTAGTCGTCGAAGAAGGCAAGGTTCAGTTTAGTGGGGATTCGGGTAAACAGCATCAAATTCTGACCGCCAATAAACGCGGTGTGTTTCAAATAGGCAGCTCAGGAGTTTCATCTATGAAAACCGAGGAGGTGCATGCAGGTAAATATACTGCCTGGAGAAATAACGAGTTGCTTTTTGACAATGTAACAATGCAAGAGGTGGCACAGGTACTCGAGCGCTGGTATAATGTGAAAATTACGATTAACAGGCAAGCACTGCGCAAAGAGCGCTATACAGGTAGTTTTAACAACCCGGCGCTAAGCGTGGTGTTGGAAAGTATGGGCTTCGCAGTAAAGTTCAATTATAAGCAGCATGGCCAGACATTTATTATCTATTGATCACTCCAATCCAATTCTAAAAATAAACCCGGTTTCGGTCGCCAAACTTCATACCGGGCTATTGAAAAATCAATTCATCATTAATTTAACAACAAACAAAAGTATGTACAAAGGATGTACCCAAAAGAAACAATTCGTAAAATTTCTGCTTTTAATCTGCTTTGTGCTGTATCTGCCCCTTAGCAGTGATGCACAGCAAAACCCCGTTCTGGAAAAGCCGGTAACGCTTCAACTGAGCAACGTTAGTGTGGCTGATGTGCTCAAAGCTGTTGGCGATGCTGCCGGAGTGCGGTTTTCATACAGCAGTACACAACTGAATGTGCAGAAGCGTGTGAATGTGAATTTTAAAGGTAAATCGCTGAAAGATGCCTTAGCGGAATTGCTCGGTACCCAGCTTAAAGGCTTAAGTGTAAATGGTACGCAGGTAACTATACAGACCTCAGGCGTTAAGGGCAGTATCAAAGGTAAAGTGAGAACAAATGACGGAAAGCCTGCAGAATTTGTTACGGTAGGTATTAAAGGGATAAGAAGCGCGCAGGTTGACGCCCGTGGTAATTATGCATTGAAAGACCTGGAAGCTGGAACTTATCAGCTTATGGCCAGTTTTGTAGGGCTTGGTGTCCAGCAAAAGGAAGTAACTGTACTTGCCGGAGAAGCGGTTTCTGTAGATTTTGTGCTTGCAGAGAACAACGATCAGCTGGAAGAAGTGGTGATCAACGGTGGCAGCACCAATAAGTTCGCGGTAAAGAGAACAACTACGGCAGCTAAAATGCCTTTAGGTAACCTGGAGAATCCACAGATCTATACAACCATTCCTAAGACTTTGCTGACAGAACAAATGGTTACGGAGTTCAGTATGTCATTAAAGAATAGCCCTGGGATCTATAAAATACAAGGTACCAGAGGAATCAATACCGATGGCGCCTCTTCTTATGTTATGCGCGGTTTCCGTACGGAAGCGTCGCTGGTAGACGGAGTGCCTTCACAGACCAATGGAGAGATTGATCCTGTAAATATTGAACGTGTGGAACTGATTAAGGGGCCATCTGGTACTTTATACGGTGGTGCCGTGGTAGCTTTTGGTGGTTTGATCAACATTGCTACCAAAAAGCCTGTAGATACACTGGGGGGAGAGTTGAATTACACCACAGGGAGCTATGGTCTGAACCGCATTTCTGCCGATGTTTATGGCCCGGTGAATAAAGACAAAAAACTATTGTTCCGGATGAATGCGGCGTACCAAAATCAGAACAGCTTTCAGGATGCAGGATTCAAAAAGTCAATTTTTATAGCCCCTGCATTTGAATATAGAGCAATTGAAAGGTTAACACTGAATCTGAATGCCAGTTTCTACGAGCTGAAAGGGACAAGTTCTCCTTCTATTTTTTTAAACCGCGTTCGTGGATTTATTGCGACTACACCTAAGGAATTAAATTATGACTGGAAACGCTCGTTCACCAGTAATGATATTATCATGAGAAATCCGACAGTAAATATAAGGGCTCAGATTACTTATAAGCTGTCGGATCAATGGACTTCGCAGACCATTTATTCAAGCAACACCCGCAAGTCTGATGGGTTTTATCAATACCAGTTTGTTCGCGGGGCTAAATCTGATGAAATGCTGGAACGTAACGTCTCCCTGCAAAATTCTGTAAATACAGCTACAGATCTTCAGCAAAATTTTATCGGTGATTTTAAGATTGCAGGCCTGCGTAACAGGTTGGTTGTGGGGCTTGATTATCTGAACCAGACGATCAACAATAATAATTCACCTTACCTGGTATTTGACAACACAAGTGGTATAATAGCAGACGCTAATTATACAAGGATTTCGCGCTTGGCGATAGAAGCCGGACTGGATAGCCTGGCAAGACTGTACAAGCAGGATCCGAAGAAGTACAACTATCCCCCAACAAAGAACAATACCAAAAGCAATATTTACAGCGCCTATGCGTCCAACGTATTGAATGTTACTGATAGGCTGGCTGCCATGTTAAGCCTGCGTGTTGACCGCTTTCATAACCGGGGCACTTATAATCAGGCAATCGCTAAGCTTGCAGATAGCAGTAGTTATCTGCAAACATCTGTTTCTCCTAAGCTTGGTCTGGTGTACCAGTTGTTGAAAGACAAGGTGTCTGTTTTTGGTAATTACATGAACGGTTTTAGCTACGTAGCACCGGTTACACAGCCGGCGGGGTCTAATGCTTCGGGTACTTTTAAACCCCAGCAGGCCAATCAGTTTGAAGCAGGAATAAAGATGGAATTATTTGAAGGTAAACTGAGTTTTACAGCCAGTGCCTATGATATCTCTGTGAAAGACATGACCCGTTCAGAACAGGTAACTGTGGCTGGAACAAATTATATGGTCACTGTACAGAATGGTACACAAAAAAGCAAAGGAGTTGAATTGGAACTTATCGCCAACCCGATTGAAGGATTAAATATCATTGCCGGTTATAGCTATAATGACAGTAAACTGGTGAAATCAACTGTACAAACTGAAGGGCGCAGACCTCCGTCGGCAGGGCCGGCAACATTAATCAACTCCTGGATCAGTTACGCCATTCCGCGCGGTAACATAAAAGGACTTGGGATTGGTACGGGAATTAATTTCATTGACAAACACCGCACTTCAAATACACTTACTACGGGCGTATTTACCTTACCGTCTTATATCATGGCAACGGCAACCATATTTTATGATAAGCCTCAATACAGATTAGGTGTTAAAGTTGATAACTTAGCGGATGAAAAGTATTTTGCAGGACAGGGTGTATTGACTCCGCAACTGCCAAGAACCATTGCAGCAAGCTTAACATTTAAATTTTAATATTGAACCTTAAAAAAATCATTGGACAAATACACCTCTGGCTCGGACTCGCTTCCGGGCTAGTGGTGTTTATCTTGGGAATTACGGGGGCGATTTATGCGTTTTCAGATGAAATAAAGGAGCTGATTTATAAGGATCGGCTGCAGGTAAGGGTTTCTGAAGGGTCAGTACGTTTGCCTTTGAGCCAGTTAAAATTAATCGCAGAAGAAGCGATAGGCAAAGATCGGAAGATATCGAGGGCGGAACTTTCTCAATCACCAGGAAGAACGTACATGTTCAGGGCAATGAAGCTAAACAGGGAGGCTTTTGGCTATTGGAATTATTATCAGTATTATGATAAGGTTTACCTGAATCCTTATACTGGGCAAGTGGTATTTAAGGAGGATGCCAAAAGGGAATTTTTTACAGTGGTTTTGGCTTTGCACATGAATTTGTTGTTAGGAAACAATGTTGGACACTTCGTTGTGCGCTGGTCGGTGGTTTGTTTCGTGATTTTGTTGATTTCAGGGATAGTGTTATGGTGGCCTAAGAACTGGAAGCCTAAACAATTGAAGAAAAGTTTCAAGGTAAAATGGAACGCGAAATTTAAAAGACTGAATTACGACCTGCATAATGTCTTGGGTTTCTATAGTTTTCTGGCATTAATGGTGATTGCGCTGACTGGGCTGAGGTGGTCTTTTGAACTGACCACGGAAAATAAGGCGAAGATATTGTCTGATACTACACAGGTATCGGAGATCATGCCAAATGACCTGATTCTTGGCCAGGCCTTAAAGGCTTCGCCCAGAACCGCTTATTTCCTGTATAATTTTCCTTCTGCCAACAGTGGAACGGTGAATGTTTCAGCTTATCAGAGTGATATGCGTTTGTATGATCGGGTACAATATAAGTTTGATCGGTACAGTGGAAAGTTGTTGCAAAAAGGAGATGCTTTTGGGCAACTTTCTTTGGGAGCTAAGGTGATCGCTATGAATTATGACCTGCATACGGGTAGTGTATTGGGGCTTGGTGGCAAATTACTAACGTTTTTGGCTGGGCTGATTGCCGCTGGCTTGCCTGTTACTGGTTTTTTGATCTGGTTGAAACGAGGGAAATAAGCTGCAATTAATATTAGTAGCGTCTTTCATGACGTATGTAAAAAAATTAAACATTAGGTTTCCTGAATGCATAAGTTAAAGCGACACTTAAAAGCAATGCCCCAGTAAAGGTCAGTGCAGCAGTTAAGGAAAAGTGGTAGGCGATAAATCCCAGAAGCGCAGGGCCCGCAAGCTGACCTGCGTAGCCCATGGTGCTAATCGCCGGAATAGCGGTTGAAGCGGGTATTCCTTTAAGTCTGCCGCCCTCGCTAAAGAATACCGGTACTATGTTTGCGGCACCTACGCCCAGGAGCGCAAAGCCAAGAAGGGTAGTCGGAATCCATGGCGTTGCCACAGCAATAAAGATTCCTATGGCAGCGATGAGGCCACCACCAACCACCACTGTTTTTCCACTAAATCGCTCAACTATGCGATCCCCTAAGAGCCGCATGATTGCCATTGCAATAGAAAAGGTCGCATACCCAACTCCCGCAAGCTCTGCATCTATTCCTCTACTCTCCTTTAAAAAAAGCGCACTCCAATCCAACATGGCTCCTTCGGACAGAAATACGGCAAAACATGCTGCGCCAAGAAAAATTACGCTGGAACTGAGCCATCCCGATCTGGGTTTTATTTTATTTTCTGGGTGTATATTATTTTCCTGCATATCACCTTCTTGCTCTTTGGAGAACAGAAACTGATATTTCCATAGCAGGATGATTATAAGTAGTATCGAAATTGAAATTGCGGCAGTTAATGGATTGAGTCCTGCACGCATCAATAATCCCAGTCCCAGAGAGCCACACAGGCCACCTACACTAAAAAGACCATGAAGGGATGACATGATGGGGCGACGATACTGGTTCTGAACATGGATACCATGGGAATTCATCGCTACATCAATGACACCGATCCCCGCTCCAAAAACAAAGAGTGCCGCCCCCATCATCCATGGATTTGGCATCAATAACAATATGGGAAGGAAGATAGCAGCGACCAGTCCCGAAATCAATATGACGACCCTTGTACCATAAAGCTTAGAAAGATATCCACTCAGCGGCATCATTGAAATCGCCCCAGCCCCTAAAAGCAGCAGCAGTAGCCCAAGATTGGCATCATTTAAGTGTAGCCTTTCTTTTACGAAAGGCACCATGGGTGCCCAGCTGGAGAGGGCAAACCCGCATACCAGGAAAATATATTGTGTCGCTTTTTTGGCTTTCGTTGTGATCTGGTTATTATCCATCATGCAAATTAATGCAATATATTGCAAATTTGCAAATAACTGTATCTGGTGTGAATTAGAAAATGCTTTAATGATAGGAGGATTTTATGCAATGGACTGAAAGAATTACATTTGTTGGTAAATGATCAGAGAAAAAAGGTTTGAGCATATAATCGCTAGTTTAAAGACTACAGGTACGATCACCTATAGCGGAATGTCTAGAGACCTGTCAGTTTCTGAGGACACTATTCGCAGAGACATTGACTACCTACACGAAAATGGTCTGTTGTCAAAAGTTAGAGGCGGAGCGATATCGCGTGACAAAAATCCCCTTTCCTTTCAAGACCGCACTGATTTTCTGTCTACGGAAAAAGAGGTAATCGGGATGAAGGTTCAGCCATTACTTAAGGCTGGTATGAGTGTGTTCATGGATGGTGGAACCACGATATGTGCGGTTGCGGAATGTTTACCAACTAATACCTCATTAAGGGTTATCACCAATAATATGGCTCTGGTTCCTTTGTTGGCCCGGTTCCGGGACATAGAAGTAATTGTACTTGGCGGGAACTATGACCGGGATACACAAACAAATACTGGTGCCAGAACGTGTGATGAGGCGGCTGAGTTCGTCGTGGATCTTTATCTTATGGGCACCTGTGCAATCTCGAAGGATTTCGGCATCACCTCGGCAATAAGAGAGGATGGCGCTGTAAAGAAGGCAATGATAAAAGGTTCGAAAACGGTAGTTGTGCTCAGCAATAGCAATAAAGTAGGTGCCAACGAACCTTTTGTAGTCTGCGGCTTGCAGGGAATTAACGTTTTAGTAACTGAACTTCCAAGTGATGACCCCAAGCTGGATGAGTTACGGTTTAAGAATTTGAAGATTATCTAATTTCTATTTAATCATTGAGATTAAATAGCCCAAAAACCAATGAAAATACTAGCTTTAGAATACAAGGAATTAAATTTAATATCAGATTTAACACCTGAAGGGTGGAATGAGATCAAACCGAGTTTCGGTTTTTATGTACAATCATCCTTTTGCTTTCCAATTAAGGTTGTGGTTGATGATAAAATTGTTGGATTAGGTGCAACCATTATTCATAATGATGTAGCTTGGCTTGGCCACATTATAGTCCACCCTGATCAAAGAGGTAATGGAATCGGAAAATGTGTTACACAAGCGCTGATTGATATTGCGAAGCAAAATAAATGTGAGACTATTTATTTAATCGCGACTAAGCTCGGTGCTCCAGTATATGAAAAGCTGGGTTTTGTTACTGATACAGAATACTTGTTTTTTAAAGATGTAAAATTTGATGAAGAATTGGTGATCTCAGATCAGGTAATACCTTATAATCAAGATTTCAAAGACGAAATTTCAATCCTTGATAAAATGACTACGGGAGAGGAAAGAATGATGCATCTTGAAAATTCTCTTGAAAATGGATTTGTGTATATTAATAATCATACAATTGAAGGTTTCTATTTGCCGGCTCTTGGTGATGGGTTAATTGTTGCAAATAATTCATCAGCCGGCCTTGAACTTTTAAAACTTCATTTAAAATCTAATGACAAAGTATCTTTTCCTATAGATAACCTGTTGGCTACAGATTTTTTGCACAATAATGGCTTTAAGGAATATGATGTTGCAAAACATATGAGACTAGGAAATATCAGGTCCTTCAAACTCGAAAATATTTACAACAGAATAGGGGGTAATGTAGGATAAACGGCTTTTTGTCTTTTATCTCAGAAAACGATACGATCCTTCAGTTCCGACGAAATAAAGGGTTCCATCATCACTTCTGACAGAAAACGCAGGATGAACTACTTTTCCATCTTTCCATACCTGCCAGGTACCGGGTAAAAGATCAGTAATTACGAATTTGTATGTCCCCTTCCCAACAACCGAAAAGTTAAAAGGACGGTCTACCGTTTCCGAAGTCCTACCGAAAGTAACGACTCTATCGGCAAGCTGTACACCAACTACCTTGTCGCCATCAATACGCTTCACCTCGTGTAATTTTTGCTGCGTGTTATCAGCAATTTGCATCACATTTAGGTAGTAATCTTCTGATGCAGCCTTTTTTGGTGTTATTTCCACACGCCATGCACCGCGTTCCAATGCTTCGTCGGTACCAGGCTTAGGATCATTGGTGTAATTGGTGCCAAACACCCAGAAATCTTTACCCTTGCCACCCACAGATTTAATGTCAGAATTAGCCAGGTCAGGTAGTAAAGCCGTGTTGACCAACATGCCGCTATCGCCATTTTTTGTGCGTTTTATAGTAATTTGGTTGCCCTTTATTTCGGGTTGCTCGATACTGTGTAACAACCAGAATTTTTTAAAATCAGGGCTGGAAGAAACCACTTTGTCAAAAACGATCATCGCTGCGGGAACCTTGGCATCCTTAAGGTTTAAGAATAGAAACGAACGTTTTACTTCTTTTACCTTCGTTGAATAAGCTGCGGTAATATCACCTTTCAAGTAAGTATAATCAGGAGTTTGAGCTTCGGGACCAAAGCCTTGGGCAAGAATTTGGCCTGTTTTGAAATCGCCTGCCAACATCTCTTTAAGGTCACGTGGAGCGGTCCAACCTTTTCCCGGCAAACGTTGTCCACCATCATTAGCCGCAAAGTCAGTCTTGTCTGCTCCGCCATATCCCGAGGTGTTGAAAATCTCTTTGGGGTCGTAAATCAACAAACTATTGTGCGCGATCGTTCGCTTAAAAAAGTTTTTATTGTGTGGACTGTTATAGCCACCCGAAGAGCCAGTGTATGATCCGGCATCAATAGCTAGCGGACCTTTGTAGTAAATTTGGAATGCTCCGGCATCCTGATGTTGATGGTTTAGGAAGGAATATTCGTTGATTTTCATCTCTGCAATCACACTTTCCGGACCCCATCCAGTGCGGGCAATCATCCATCCGAAAGGAGAACCTGAGTATCGGGATAAGGGTAAATCATCCGGTTTACGACTGCCTAGTTTAGTGTCACGCCATAAAAATTCGAATAATTTGCAATGGGCTTCAACTTTAGGATCTTTCAGGAATTCGTAATTCAAATACTCATCTTTATAATAGCTACCTGCAAGGAATGTCGGTAAGGAATAATATTTGGGCTTTTTTCTAGAGTAATCTACATCACCACTTGCCATAATCTGTCCATCTGGGCGACGTTTGTAGATCATATCATAAAGAACAAACTGTTGTCCAGGATGAAATACATTTCCGGCTCCCATTCTGTCTAATATCCAAAGGGCAAAAAGATCGTTGGTGAACCTAACATTCAGGTATGACATGCCTTGATGATAGTTATGGGAAGGATAGAACCAGTTGCGGGCAACCAGATGTTCACTGAAAAAACGGCCAGCAGCAAGGTTATACATCTCAGGAAACTCATCGTAAATGGCAATTCCTACGGAGAGCAGATCTCGCATAATCATCCACTCTGAGGCATGTCCTACAATAGATTTGTCTTTTACCGGAGGGTAACCACATTCAAGCATTTTGGCCAACCGGACAAAAGCTTTCACAAAACGCGTTTTCTCTTCAGGTTTCAGCTGGTCGTAGCACCAGTCATATACAATGGCACCTGTTACCATAAACAGACCAATTCCTCTCGAAATATCACCAGCCTCCTTAAAGGTTGCTGTTTCGAGGGTATCAATAATCATAGTAATGGCTTCTCGTCCTACTTTTGGGTTTTTGGTCATCAGATAGTTCAAGGCCTTTAATTCGGCTCTGACCGTAAGTCCTTTCTGGTTGAAAAAAAATCGAAAGTCTTTGACTGCCGGAATCTCCTCTGGTTTCCAATCTTCCTGCATTTTGACCATATCGTTCCAAACTTTTTTTAGTTCGGGATCGTTTATTCTGTTTTTTAGATCAGGAACTTGTTGTTCACGAATATATAATCGTGGATGAACCTTTGGGGGGACTGGCATTGACACGCCGTCCACATCTTTCCAAACCACATCGGCCTGGATTTGGGAATAACCTTTTGTTGAAAAAACGCAAAGTTCAACAACAAATAAAATCACACACAGGTAAAGCTGCTTTTTCATATTATGGTTTAATTGTCCGATCGATCAATTTAATCTGACCTTGGTGATTTCAAGATATGAAGATTTTTGCGCAGCAATAAGGCATACTGTGCCTTTTCAACAGAACCTAAATGAATTTAATGATTTTTAAAACTAGAGCGCTCATGATATCAAGATAACTAGCTAATGTTTTAATACTTGATTAACTTTATCTAATCGAAGCGTAGTTTTACCTCGTTCCAGTTCGCGAACGAAAAATTTGCCAGTAGAAAATGAAAAGTTATTCCTTCCATGCAACCATAGAAATAATAGGGATTAATCCATACGTCCAGGTCCCGGAAATTATTTTGACCGAAATTTTTAGTCAAGCAGGTAAAAACAAAGGACATATTCCTGTTGCTGGAACTGTAAATAGTCTACCGTACCAACAAACCTTACTAAAGTACAGGGGTCTTTGGCTACTTTATATTAATACCTTAATGCTTAAAAATTCTCCCAAACGTATTGGAGAAACCGTTAAAGTAACTATTGAATTTGACCCATCGGATAGAACGATAAAACCACACCCTAAATTAATAGAGGCATTAAAAAATAATCTAGAAGCAAAGTCTAAATTTGATAAACTTACCCCTTCAATGCAAAAAGAGATGGTAAGATATATTTCATCCTTAAAAACAGAGGAAAGTAGAACTCGAAATATAGAAAGAGCTATTAATTTTTTGTTGGGTAAAAGTCCGTTTATAGGGAAAAAAACTCTTTAATTAATTCTATCTTTGTGATCTGTTATACTATATCTAATATATTATTCAATCCTTCGTAAGATACACTCCTTAAATCGAAGGCCTAATGCATTGGAACCATCTGGTTCTGGATGTAACGGATAATATATACACCTTTTTTTTCCAACAATTTTTAATAGCAAAAGAGATTGATTATCAAATCAATTGCTTTATCACATTGCAAGATGATTAGTATCTCCTGCAATTGGATAAGGGTTAATAATATTCAAGATGAATAGTAAACAGTTAATAAGTAGAGATATAGAACTCTTTTATAATAAAGCATCCGAAGAAACCAGACTGAACAAAGGTATGGGGGTGTTTGAATTTGAGAGAATCAAATCACTCGTAGAAAAATATATTCCATTCGCATCGGCTAAAATAATTGATGTTGGTGGAGGAACAGGCAAATATTCAGAATGGCTTGCCAAAAAAGGTCATGAGGTATACTTAATTGAGCCAGTACTTAAACATATTCAAATAGCTAAGGATAGAGCTAGTAAATTAAAAAATAAATATTTTGTTTCTTTAGGAGAAGCCAGGAATTTAGACTTCCCGGATAATTTTGCTGATTTAGTAATTCTACACGGACCGCTGTATCATCTTCAAAAAAAAGAAGATAGAGAAAAAGCGATTCGTGAAGCCAAACGAGTTGTAAAAAGAGACGGTATCATTTTAGGGTTTTCTATAAATTATACTGCATCAACTTTAGTTGGGCTTTTACAAGGACTAATTCATAAAGGTGCTTTCTTTAAAATGTGTAAAGAAGAACTCACAACAGGTGTTCATAATCCCCCGAGTGATTTTCCCTGGCTTCTGGCGGAAGCATATTTTCATAAACCAAAAGAGTTAAAAGATGAATTCGTGAAACTGGATTTGACGTATATAAATACCTATGCAGTTGAAGGGATGGCCTGGCTGGATAAAGACTACTTTTTGAACCTTTTGGATATGAAAAAGAGAAAGACCTTAATGGAACTCATTCAGATCACTGAAAACGATAGCTACCTTTTACCATTTAGCCCGCATATGATGATAGCGGTAAAAAAAACAATCAATTTATGACAAATAAAGAGAAATATTTTAATGCTTTCAAGGAAAGCAATGGCCGTTGTAATGAAATAGAGCTTGGAGAAAAACTTGGTCTAGATGAAAATACGACCAGACAAATACTCACTCAACTTCTATCAGAATATAAAATTGAACATATTGAAAATAGAGTTTGCGATTATAGCGTAATGAAAGCTGTTAAAGGAAGAATCAGATAACAATACATATATTCTATAATTAGTTGGATTTGACGATCGGTATGACATACTGTTGTCACTGGTCGTCTTAAATTTGTTAATATTAAAGCCGCTTATTACAAAAAATACGGAGGACAATAGCTATGGAAGATAGATTAATGATATATCCAACAGACAATATCGAATGGCGCGAATGGCTTGCGTTAAACCATTTAGAATGTAAAGGCGTCTGGTTAATCTATAACAAGAAGATTAAGGGAAAAGAATTACCAGGGTTATCCTGGAGCGAGTCTGTAGATACAGCACTTTGTTTTGGTTGGATAGATAGTAAAAGACTCCCTATCGATGAAATGAAATTTATGCAGTTTTTTTCAAAAAGAAAACCTAAAAGCGGTTGGTCGAGAATTAATAAGGAAAAGGTTAAAAATTTAATTGATCTTGGATTAATGACTGATGCTGGTTTGAAGACTATCAACGCGGCAAAACGCGATGGATCCTGGAAAGCGCTGGATGCCGTCGAAAACCTTACAATGCCTAAAGACCTGGCTTTAATGCTGAAGGAGCATAGCCATTGCGAAGTTTTTTTTACTGCCCTTAGCAATTCGGTCAAGAAAACTGTTTTTTACTGGTTATCTAGTGCCAAAAGGGAGGAGACAAGAAATCGGCGACTTGCTGAAATCATTAGGTTTATAAACGAAGGTAAGCTGCCGAAACAGTTTTAATAACTATCAGGGAGATGGAAAACATAAAAAGTTCAAGGCCGGCATGGCAAGGAGGGCAAACCATTCTCGGAAGTGCTTGTTTTAAATAAAATACATTGATCTATGCCAGAAACTAGAGATGAAATTAAAGAGAGTGGCTTAGCATATGTTACTGATGCTATGCCGGGAATTTATAGGAGAGGGGAAGCAGGTAAATTTTATTATCATGATAAAGAGGGGAATAAAATAACGGATGAAGACCATTTGCAACGGATAAAATTACTTGTTTTACCTCCTGCATGGAAAAATGTCTGGATAGCCCCTAAATCGAATGCTTATTTACAAGCGACGGGAATTGACGCTGCTAATAGAAAACAATACCGGTACCACGGTAAATGGATAAGTAGGCGATCTGACTATAAATATTTCAGATTACTGGAATTTGGAAAGACATTGCCTGAAGCAAGAAAAAGGATAATAAAGGATCTAAAACGTAAGGATTTTGATGAGCAAAAAGTACTGGCGATTTGTGTTGATCTATTACAGAAGACCTTGTTAAGGGTAGGTGGGAAAAGTTATATGCAACAATATGGCTCCATTGGTTTAAGTACATTGAAGGGTAAACATGCTAAAATCAATGGGAATTCAATGCGTTTATCTTTTGTGGGTAAAAAAGGAGTTCAACATGAGGTAACATTAACGGATAGACGTTTAGTGCCGCTTGTAAAAAAATGTAAAGATATTCCTGGTCAGGAACTTTTTCAATTTTATACCGATGGCGGAACTCATAAAAGTATAGATTCAGGTCAAATCAATAGTTACATTAAGGAAATAACAGGAAGTGATTTTACAGCAAAAGATTTTAGGACCTGGGGTGGTACATTGGAAGCTTTAAGACAATTTGCAATCTGTGAAAAACAATCTGAAGAAATTTCTAAAATGAAAGTTGAGATTCAGGTATTGGATTGTGTAGCTAAAAAATTGGGGAACACCAGAGCAGTCTGTAAAAGTGCTTATGTATATCCATTGCTGTTGGAAGCCTATAAAAACGACGGGCTAAATAAGTGGTTGAAAAAGATAAATACATCCATTAAGCCAATGAAAAGCGCGTTAGAGAATGATGAGAAGGTTCTTTTGTCTTTTCTTAAAACGACACAAAAATAGGTTTGTCAACCATTAATGATTTCGCCGCCATTAGGATGAAGGATTTGCCCGGTTATATAACTAGCATCTTCAGAAGCTAAAAAAACGTAGCAAGGTGCGATTTCATTTGGTTGTGCTGCTCGTTTTAAAGGGACATCTGATCCGAATTTTGAAACTTCTTCCGGAGTAAAGGTTGCCGGAATAAGTGGTGTCCATACCGGACCCGGTGCTACTCCGTTTACCCGGATTTTTTGGTCAGCCAAAGAAGCTGATAAGGATCTTACAAAAGAAACAATTGCCCCTTTTGTGGCCGAATAATCTATTAGATGAGCACTGCCCCGATAAGCCGTTACAGAAGTGGTACAGATAATACTTGCTCCTTTTTTAAGATATTTTAATGCCGCCTTGGTGGTATAAAAGTGTGAAAATATATTAGTCTTGAAGGTTTTTTCTAAATGCTTTGCTGTGATTTTTGTTATGCTACTGGTTGGAAACTGAATTGCTGCATTATTAACCAAAATGTCAAGATGACCGAATTCTTTTATAGTTTCCTGAACAATCTTAATGCAGTGCTTTTCATTAGAAATATCTCCGGCAATTGCAACTCCGCGTCTACCGTAACTTTGAATGTGAGTTAATGTTTCATTGGCATCTGTATGCTCATTTAAATAACTGATCATCACATCTGCACCCTCTTGTGCAAAAGCAAGGGCAACCGCTCTGCCTATTCCACTGTCTCCACCAGTGATTAAAGCTACTTTTCCTGCCAATTTAAGGGAATGGTCCTTTGGACTAAACAAAGGAGCTGGTTCCATTTTAGTCTCTTTACCTGGTTGACTCCTTTGTTGTTGTTTGGGTCTTAGCTTTTTTTCTTTTACTGGTTTCATGTCATTGAAATTCATGTATGTAAAAGAATAACACCTTATTATTTAAATTGTTGTATGATAATGAGTAGCAACAATTAGTATCCTGGGTTTTGCACCATATTCATGTTCAGCATCATTCATCAATGCTTAGTGTCGATTATTTGGCGTAAACGAAAGAAATACTGTCTTTAACAATAAGTCCGCTCATGTTTTGGCCTACGTAAGTAATGGTATACTTAGCCGGTTTGGTGAGGTCATATCCTTTTAAAAGATCTACGGTAGTAGAAACACTGTCTTTAGAATTTACAGCCATATAACTGCTAGCCGGTGGTGGCATCACTCGTTTCGCCATCGCGCCTTTGTAGTTCACTTCTTCGCCGGACTCTGATTTTACATCCAAATATTTGCTTATGAAAGGCTCAAAAGGAGTGTGCCATTTGCAAAAATGTTGTGCAGTGTCGGCATTGTTGTACACCGTAAATTTCAGTTCCACCAATTCGCCAAGCTTAATGGTGTCTTTCACCGATATCTTTGCAAATAGACCTTTTTCAGCAGTGCTGTCTACAACTTCAGTAGCCGAAGAATTCGCTGCATCAGTACTGTTTTGTGCACCGTTGTTGTTCATCCCGCAAGATGAAAGTGCCAGTACAACGGCGGTAGATAGTAGTATATTAAAGTTTTTCATGATTTAGTTTTAGGCTTGGACAGCATCATAAACGATGACTTTCTCCCACAAATGACTATGATTCTTTATAAATTCCAGGTGAATGGGATGTGTTTGATAAGTTTCCTGGCCCTCCAGATCACTAAAAAAGATCAACTCTGATACGCCCCAACTGTTATCTACAACATCGCGTTTTTCTGTACTTGCAACAATGCCAACATGTATTTCGAGTACCGTTGGTATTTTTGCAAGTGTTTTTACACCCGCAACCAACTGATCACGATCTTCTTTTGAACTTGGATTTTTCAACCAGAAAAATACATGATGGACAACCTGATAATTCTTATTCATATTTCATAAATCTATGAAAAATAAATGATTCACATAATGCAGCTAGCTTGGCTTTCTTTGAACTATTCCTCGCTTTCATTGATCCGGTATTCCTTGTTTTGGGATGAAATTTAAAGATCCTTCTGCTCATTCTTGATTTTTCTGATCCTTTTAGCAAACTTCAAGGCTCCTTCGGTAAGATTGTTTTTCTTAACAGTTTGCTCCCTAAAACTTCTCTTGCTAAGACTTAGGATATTCGTCCAATTTCTATTTTTTAGATACTTATCAATTCGTGGAGAATAGGAGGGTGACCAATGCGCTGTCTTAATTTCACTCTGCAATTTTATTACAACTTCTTGTAGTATATTATCTAAATATTCGTTAGGCTGACAACGTTCTTTGACTCCCCCACTGTACCAGTGATCATAGGAGAGACTAACTTTCCAAAAAGGATCAATTATAAAAGTATATTTTCGAGACAGCGATACGATCTTCTTATTCCCCGAATCCTCTGTAAATTCAGAAATTTCCCATTCTAGCCCCTTTCCGTCCATTATCTGCACTATTTTAACTTCTGCATAAAAAACTTCCGATATAATTTGATGCGTAAAATTGGAGGCAAATTTTTGTAATTCAATAAGAGGCATGGTGCTTGGATAGTAAATCCCATTGCTGTTTATGGTGAATTCGTGCCCGTAGCTATAATCTCTATTCTGATCCATAATTTTTAAGAAATTTAATCAAGCGAATGTACCGCTAAGGGTAAGCCCTTAGCGATGCTTTTATTTTTCTAAACGCATTTCAATTGCCCTAAGTAAGTGCTATTGCCCTGCAACTTTCCATCTTTCGAAGCAAAACTCATATAGCAATGGACGGTATCGCCAACAAAATCTTCTCGTAGGTCGAGCATATATCCCTGTGCATAACGATCAGTTGCTAATGCCTTTTTCACAGAATACCCTTTTGCTGGATTATAAACCAGAAAAGTGGCCATATCAGTGTATTGACAGTACATAGATTGTCGTTGCGGTAACCAGTTAAATTCTATTTGTCCAGGTAAAGCCAACATAGCAGGACTTTCGGCTGGGAGAATATAACCTCTGCTGTACATCAACTCTGGGTAATTCAATGTGAAACCAGTTTCATCGACTAGAAACGCATGGTCATAGTTGTAAGCACTCGCCACATTTACAGGGTCCTTTCCTTTAGAAAACTGCTTAAACCCGAGCTTGATTAGATCATCAATATTGGTCAAAAAGCCGCTTAGCAGTCCAAATTTTCCTTGAGCATCCAATTGCGAAGTTGTTGGCGGTTTAGTACTTGCCCGGTAAGCGCCGGTAAGCACGTTAATACTTCTGTGCATACGGCCTACTGAGGGACCTGTTTTATTGCGAATGGGACCCATGATCCCCGATTTTAATATGCCCATGTCAAGAATTTAATAACAAGTTATCCGTTGTTTCTGATTTGTTAAAACTGCCGGTGTATACACTGTCAGCCACTTGCTTTCTGTCTGCGGCAATAAAAGATAAATAGGTCTCCATATATTTCCCTTGTAAGCTCGGTGGAAGTTCCAATGTTGCGCTTCCAGAAATTCTGTCATTACCAAACAATAGGTATTCTGCCCGCTTTTCATTAGGGAAATAAGCCAGTATCATCACTTGTTCAGCCGCTTCTGGCCAGGCCATCTTAGGGTCTGTGTGCCAGGTAAACTGTAGTCCCATAGGGAATTGCGTAACCTTCCAATTTTCTGCAGGCTTTAAAAGTCCTTTGCTTAATAAAATTTGAGAATAGGCAATCTTAAGTGCTGGATAAGTTCCCTCAATCATCCGACTTTTGTTGTACTTTATAGTTTGATTATAAGCGTTATCGTTCCTTAATTTGGCCTCAATGCTAAAGCCTGTTTCGATAAAATCTCTTATCACTAACGTAAACTCACCAGATAGTTTGGTTGCCACTCTGTTTCTTAATTGTAATTCCGAAGGTGGTTTGTTATTCAATCCGATTTGTCGACATACATTTTGACCATTTAACATGTAACAAACCATGTTGCCCATTCTTCCGATGAATGGTCCATTCGGACCGTTGTTGATAATTCCCATTGCGTTAATATTTGGTTAGATAATAGGTCTCATTACCTGAGGCTTAAACAAATATAATACACAACTGCCCGAAATGCAATAGACAGAGTGTAACATTAATAGCGAATAAGTTGGGAACAAATAGAGTTTAAATAGAGGGTTGCTTTACCCTTGCTTTAGGGTTGGCTTACCCTTGCTTTACCCTTGACTTACCCTATGGGTAAAGCAACCCTAAAGCAAGGGTAAGGCAAGGGTAAAGCAACCCCATATTTATTCCAAACTTATTAGCTACTTATTCCTTAGTCATAAATAGAACAGCCAGCCCCACTCGCCTCCCTTTTGAGCTTGATGACAATCAGTTCCATTTTTGACCGGCGTCATGATTTGGTTGGGACAATCCTGATAAATTTGTATCGTGTTAATTCCTTGTATTAATTGATTTTAGTTATGAAACCATTATTGTTATTGACCGATTTTTCTGAAAATGGTAACCATGCAGTTGAGTATGGATATCGTCTCGCTAAAGATTTAGAGACCAATGTGACCTTATGCAATGCGGTTGACTTCGCGGAAACTGCAAATATGTTATGGCCTGCTGAAGCTTATGATGCCCTGATCTCTGATAGTGGCAAAGAACTGAAAAAGTTGATGAAACATTTAGAAGAGACAGACCACAATGCCGGCTTCCATCCGCAGATCAGTTACCAGTGCAAACTTGGCCGACTTGTCGACGTGGTGGAAAGCGCAAGACAAAAGGAAGATTTTTACATGATTGTAATCGGTGCACATCGTAAGGGCTTTGCCAGGTTTTTATTGGAGAACCACAGCAAAAGTATGATGGATACTTTAACTTGCCCGCTGCTGATTGTACCGCAGAAGCTTAGCTAAAACTAAATAGTTTTTGTCTAAATTTGCGGCAATGAATTGGAGCCGCATTATTTTAATAGCCTGTCTGTTTTTTGCAATAAGCATTAACCGGGCAGAAGCCCAGGTACTAAGCCCTTTGCCTTTGACAGACACTACTGCTGCTGTGAAAAAAAGCTATTCAAGGCGTGTGGTAAGGGATTCTGCTTTCTATGCAAGGCAAAAATTTGTAACCGATTCTATCATTTCGCATACCTGGATTTTGCCCCCAGCTTTAGTCGATAAAAACATAATTATCGATAGTATTTTAAAAGCGCAGGTATATGGTCGTTCGGGCTTATATACCCGCTATAAAGATTATAAAACCTCCGAAAAAGTTAGTCAATACCGTACTGGGACACCTGTGCCAAAAGGAAACCTTTGGGTATTAGGTGTAATTGCCCTATTGATGGTCTTGTTTGCGTCCTTAAAAATCTCTTTTTCAAAGCAGTTGCAGACTATTGTACAATCTTTTTTTAGCAACAGAATCCTGAATAACCTCAATAAAGAAGATAACCTTTTTACATCCTGGCCCTTCCTGCTGCTATTTGTACAATTTGGTTTTACCATCGGTATGTTCTTTTACCTGGTTACTCAATATTATCACATGTCTTTTGCCGATAGTGGTTTCCGTTTCTATCTAAGTATTTCTGTTTTAATAGTGGTGTTGTATGTGTTAAAGATTGTTTTATTGCGACTGCTTGGTTACCTTTTTGACGTTCAAAAAGCTGTAAGTGAATATGTGTCGATATTATATTTAAGTTATTTTAATATCGCATTAATGTTCATCCCTTTGGTGATCGCTTTTGCGCTATCTCCTTTAAAGTATGGGCCTTATTACATCGCCATTTCATTTATTCTATTAACTATTGTCTTTGTATTTCAATTTATTAGAGCCGGAGTTAATATTTTATCTCATTATCGGTTTTCAAAAGTCTATTTGTTTTTGTACTTTTGTGCCCTCGAAATCTGCCCTATATTAATATTAATCAAGGCAATAGGATTATAACGCGGTAATTAGGTAAAATGCAAGAACAGACAGAAGATAGGCTACGTAAGGTGAAAAGTATATTGGTAACCTTACCAAAACCGGAAACAGAGAAGTCTCCTTATTTTGATTTGGCTAAGAAGTACAATTTGAAAATTGATTTTAGATCATTTATTCATGTTGAAGGTGTTCCAGCCAGGGATTTCAGAAAAGATAAAATCACCTTGGGTGATTTTACAGCAGTAGTTTTTACAAGCAGAAATGCCGTAGATCACTTCTTTAGGATTTGTGAAGAAATGAGATACGATGTGCCAGCAGACTTGAAATACTTCTGTATTTCGGAGTCTACAGCATTATATCTGCAGAAATACATCCAATACAGGAAGCGAAAAATCTTTTTTGGCAAGCAAACTGCAGCCGATCTGGCCGAAGTACTAAAGAAACATGCGGAGGAGAAATTCCTTTATCCATGTTCTGATGTAGCTACCGAAGATACCATGAACTTTTTGCAAAAGAACGGATACAACGTTACACCTGCAGTTTTGTTTAGAACTGTAGTGTCTGATTTATCTGATCTGGCAGAAGTTTTTTATGATATCATCGCTTTCTTTAGTCCTTCAAGTATTCAGTCGTTATTTACCAATTTCCCTGACTTCAAACAGAACAATACACGTATTGCCGCCTTTGGGGTAAATACACATAAAGCTGTTAAAGATGCAGACTTGATTGTAGATATAGCAGCACCTTCACCAGAGGCTCCATCTATGATTATGGCACTTGAGAATTATATAAAGAAATCAAACAAATAGGCCTTTGATATTTACTTTTACTTTAATAAGTTTCTCGTGAATTATAGTGGTGATGGTATAAATAGCAAAACCCCTTTCTTTTTTACAATAGGTCACATTTTTATGACCTAATAATTGTTTATATCAATCATTATTGATAAAATTGTTATAAAATTGCTTAGCGCTATTATGAGAAACTTATACTTCGTTGCTTTTATTATTATCACTGCATTATTTTCTAGTTGTGGAAAAGGGGGACAGGGAGAACTGGTAGGAGTTTATAATAGGAAATTCAGAAACAATAAAATTCCATTGGGAATGGTATATATCCCACCTGGAAGGACATTAATTGGGATGTCTGATGAGGACATCAATAACTCGCAAAGTTCTCCGAGTAGGATGACTTCATTCAGTGCCTTTTTTATGGATCAAACCGAAATCTCAAACGCTGAATACAGACAGTTTGTGACTTGGGTTAGAGATTCTGTTGCCGTAACCTCTTTAGGTCCAACGGTAGCTCCGGCTTTCTTTAAGCCTGCACCAAAAGGGGCAGATGGAGCAGGTGCTTTAGGTGCCAATAGAGATATTGACTGGAGAAAAGTTGGAAAGGGATCTTTACTTTGGAGTAAAAAGAACGGTGGTATGGGCAACAAGTTAACCGATATGTATTATAGCGGTGCTGATGCTTTACCTGGTAAAAATGAAATCGATATCAGAAAACTCAAATATGCTTATAGTTATGTGAGCTCTGATTTAGCGGTTGAAGGTAGAAAAGACCCATCTAAAAAAAGACAGGATTTCATCATCACTTATACTGATAATCCTGATCCTTCTAATCCAAATCATCACCCATCTGTACCTGTTTATCCAGATACACTGGTTTGGAAAGTAGATTATTCTTATTCTCAGAATGATCCTATGGTGAAAACTTATTTTAACCACCCTTCTTACGATGAGTATCCTGTGGTAGGGGTTACATGGGAGCAAGCCAGTGCTTTTTGTGTGTGGCGTACCCGTTTCTACGAATCAGTTGCCGCTTCAAGAAAATTACCTGCAAACTCAAGACCTGAATATCAGTTGCCAAGTGATGCACAGTTTGAATATGCTGCCAGAGGTGGTAATGTGAAGACTAAGTATCCATGGGGAGGCCCATATGTGCGCAATACAAAAGGTTGCATGCAAGCAAACTTTAAAGTGGGTCGTGGAAATTATTCTGATGACGGTGGATTATACACTGTAAACGTAAAATCTTATTTCCCTAATGATTACGGGCTATATAACATGGCTGGTAACGTAGCGGAATGGACAATAACTGCTTATAACCAATCTTCAGCCCCAATGCTGCTTGATTTTAACCCTAACTTTACTTATGTAGCTAAAACTGGCGACAGTAAATACATGAAACGTAAAGTAGTAAGGGGTGGATCATGGAAAGATATTGGCTTTTTCCTTCAAAATTCTGTGGGTACATACGAGTACCAGGATCAAGCTAGATCATATATTGGTTTCAGATGTGTAACCGCATATCCTGGTACTGATATCAGCTATAAAAACTAAAATAAACCCAAAAACTCAATAATCTCAAACATCCTTATTAACGAACAAAATGGCAGCAAAAAAGAAATTCGATTGGTTACACGTTGCAATATCCTGGGGAGCCAGTATTGTAATTATTGGCGCCTTATTTAAAATATTACATATTGGTGGAGCCTTTGGTAACTATGCGATAGGTATTGGTTTGGGAGTGGAAGCTTGTTTATTCTTCTTAACCGGCTTTAGACAACCAGAACAAGAACTTCCCTGGGAAAGAGTATATCCTGAATTAAGTGCTGATTATAATGGAGAGAAACGTCAAGTTCCAGTTGCTCAGGTGGCTGTAGCAGGCACTTCTTCAACTGCTGCCTTAGACAACATGATTAACGCTAAAATCGGTCCTGAATTGATCGAAAGCTTAGGTAACGGTTTGCGTACTTTTGGTGATAAAGTTGCTGCAATCTCAAACGTTGCAGATACTTCAGCCGCTACAACTGAATTTACTGCTAAAGTAAAAACGGCTTCTGCAAGTTTTGATTCATTGAATGGTGCTTTCCAAAAAGCAACTTCTCAGTTAGCAGAAATGGGCGAAAGCAATACTTCAGCTACGGCATACCATGATCAGGTGAACGCTTTAGCTAAAAATCTATCTGCTTTAAATGCAGTTTACGAATTGGAATTACAAGATTCAAGTGCACACCTTAAATCAATGAATAAATTCTATCAGAATCTATCATTAACAATGGGCAACTTTAATGAATCTATGGAAGATTCGAAACAGTTTAAAGACGAGGTTGGTAAATTGGCCAAAAACTTATCTTCATTAAATGCCATCTATGGTAATATGCTGTCTGCTATGAATCAGCCACGTGTATAATTAGCAATCAATTAGTTATTATTTAACCAAACAGACCTAATTATAAAATGGCCGGAGGAAAAGAAACAACGAGGCAGAAGATGATCAATATCATGTATTTGGTATTGTTAGCGATGCTCGCTTTAAACGTATCAGATACCATACTAAATGCCTTTAAAAATATAAACGACAGTTTGGTTTCTTCTAAAACCAACGTAAATACAAGTATTGATCAGTTATTTGCATCGTTTGAAAATACAAAATTAAAAGACGAACCAGCCCGAGCACAACCTATTTGGGAGAAAGCCAACAAGGCAAAGGCGCTTGCTGATGAGTTGAACAATCTTGTTCAACAATTGAAAGACGAGTTCCTTAAAGCCGGTGAAGGTATCAATGAAGAAACTGGCGATATCAAGCTTCGGGATAACATGGATATTGCGCAAGGCATCATGGTTAACCGTAAGGAAGGATTTAAGTTAAAAGCTAAAATTAACGAGACCCGTGAGAAATTGATCGACCTGTTGGACGAAAAAGATCGTGCTGGTGTAACTTTTTCTTTAGAAGCTAAAGATGCCGTAAAAGGCATAAATGGTAAGAAAGAATGGGTAGACGTTAATTTTGGTGAGGGTACGCCACTTACGGCTGCCAATACCATCTTAAGTAAAATTCAAGCCGATGTTAAAAATGCAGAAGCCGAAGTAGTTAAAAAATTATTCGGTAACATGGATAAAGCATTGGTTAATTTGGATCATTTTGAGGCTGTGGCTGTAGCGCCAAGCTCTTATGTGGTACAAGGTCAGCCTTACACTGCTGAGGTATTTTTAACTGCTAGCGATAGCCGTTCTAACCCACAGATCACTGTAAATGGAAGTGGCCTTTCTGTAAAAGACGGTAAAGGAACTTATACCGGCGGAACTGGAGCGGTAGGTATGTTTAAGTGGAAAGGTGTAATCCGTGTGAAACAAACAGACGGTACTGTAAAAGAATATCCAACTGCAGAACAAAGCTATCAGGTCGCCAAGCCTTCGGCAACGGTTTCTCCTGATAAAATGAATGTAATTTATGCTGGTATTCCAAACCCGTTCTCAGTATCGGCTGCTGGTTTCCCATTAGAAAGTGTAAACGCTACCATTTCTGGTGGATCAATTAGAAAAGAGGGCAGCGGAAAATATGCTGTAAGTGTTGGTGGTGATCAGGTTGGAAAAACATTAAGTATCAATGTTTCTGCAAGTCAGGCAGGTAAAACATTGAACCTGGGCGCTCAACAATTCAGAGTTAAAGCATTGCCTACACCAAAAGCATACATCAAAGGTAAATCTGGAGGTAATGTTCCTTTAGAATGGATGGAAGGTGCGGGTTCTATTGATACCCAACTGGAAGACTTTGTTTTTGATGTTAAATTTAAGGTAGTTAGGTTTGCTGCAACTTTTATTAACCCACGTTCTGACGCGGTTACCATTACAAATCCTGGTGGCGGCTTTGGTGGACAAATAAAAGGAGCTTTAAACTCTATTAAACCAGGCGCAACCATTATCTTTAAGGATATTGTTTGTGAAGGACCTGATGGTAGACAAAAGGTTTTAGATGGAATAACATTTATTGCTAAATAGAAGAGATGATGAAAAAGGTTTTGTATACAGTCTTATTCCTGTTTATTTGCTCGGCTTCTTTTGCGCAAAGCAACAAGAAACGAACCACTAAACCAGCAGTAAAAGCTGCTGCAACTGCAGCTCCTGTGGTAACAGCCCCGGTTGTACCTGTAGATACTGTACCGAAGGTGAAGAAAAAAATAAAAACACCTCCTAAAGATGGCTACTCTGTTAGAGCGGACGTTGACAGTAATGTAATGGTTCAGTATGCTGATGTAAGGGAAGAAGATGTTTTTTATGCAAAACGCATCTGGCGTGAAATTGATTTAAGAGATACCATCAACTCTGTATTGAAAGCGGAAAATGCAAAGCTAATCGATATTCTGCTTGAAGCAGTTGGTAACGAAGAGCTGACGGTGTATTCTTCTAAGGATACAACAGCAGGAAAGCTTTTGGAGGACAATGACTCATTTAGAATTGCGTTAACCGCTCAGGAGGCTTTACAAAGCGCGAGAGGGGTAACGGAAGGGGTAGCTGATTCGGCAACTGGTAAAATTGCTGAACCAAAATTGAGAAGACTAAGATCTGATGAGTTTCTAAAATTCAGAATTAAGGAAGACTGGATCCTGGATATCAAGCGTTCTATTTTCGAACCAAGAATTATAGGTCTTGCACCTATGAAAATGGTAGAAGGTAACTGGCAACCAGTATTCTGGATCTATTATGATGATGCAAGAGAGTTGTTGAGCAAAAAGCGTATGACTAATCCGCTTAATGATGCATCACAATTGACCTTTGATGATTTCTTTGTGAGACGCTTGTTCTCAAGCTATGTAGTGAAGGAAACGAACCCAGCTAATAAAAACATTATCGATATACTAGGTCAGACTGATCCTAAAGACACAAGGAAATTGCATGAGTCGGAAAGGATTAAGAAATCTATTTCTGATTACGAGCAAAGCTTGTGGGAGTATTAATTTAAACTCTGAATGATGGCAAACGAAAAGGCCCTGGTGTATCACATCAGGGCCTTTCCTTTTTAGTTCCTTTATAAGCGCCACAATTTTAAGCACTACGTCATCCTGAGTTTATCTCAGGATCTCACAAAAGAAGGGTGGTCGTCATCCTGAACTCGTGATGCCGACGTAGGCGGGTATCATGCCCCCTCATGGATACGCTACTGTTCTAAGAATTGGATTTTCTCTGAAAATCCGTTTAATAGTGTGATCTGTTAATTTAAAATTAATCTTTTATTATGGTGTTAGTTTTAATTTTCCTTTGTTATTCATTAATTATGGAAACGAAGGTATTTTAAAAACTATAACCAAATAAACTATGTTTAGACGCTCTTTGTGTGGTATTTTACTACTCAATATTGGCATTTCAGCCAATCTGTTCTCTCAGTATTCAGAAACACAGCATGTTATTCCACCATCGCCTGCGATTGCGGCCTATCAGAAGTATGGAGACTATCCCGTCAGTTATTCGACCGGTTTGCCTGACATAAAAATTCCTTTATACGATATAAAGATTAAAGATTTTGTGTTTCCGATAGACATCAGTTTTCATGCTTCTGGCAGAAGGCCAGATTATGAGTTTTCTACGTTAGGTGTTGGTTGGCTGTTAAATGCATCAGGATACATTTCCAGAGAGATAAGAGACCGTCCTGATGAACTTGCATCGCCGGGTATGGAAAAATCTATAGCAGATATTGGTAATACAAATGGTTTTTGGGATCCATTAAAAGCATATAATAACCTGATACCTGCAGATATAACAATTCCTGCAAATGCGAGTTCAACATATTTAAAGGATGCAGAACACGATGTATATAGTTACAGTGTGAATGGAATAAGTGGAAAGTTTATTCTGGATGACGGTAGAGATGCAGTTCCTTTAACATCTACGTCTTGTTATATTAATTCATATGCTAGAATTACAGATGAAAAAGGGGTGCGATATGAGTTCGGCGGTACTAATAAGACTGAATTTACAGAGATACGTTTCAATGGTCAAGCAACTAACATTGAAATGGCCAGGCACTTAAATAAGATAATCCTGCCTTCAGGAGAAGAGATTACTTTTACCTATGGCACAAGGTGGACCACTATTTCAACGGATAGAATTGAATCTCCTCCTGTTTCAACCCGGGTACTAACCTACGGAAATTTATTTCGTTTCGATAATACCTATCCATTGGTAGATCCTGCAATACAGAAATTTGAATATGAAATGGGAGGATATAACGTATCTAACATCACCACTTCTCGCAGAGATTATCCGATACTTTACTTAAAATCTATAGAATTTAGTTATGGGAAGGTTTTTTTTACTTATGATGACACTACCCTTAAGCTTCAAAGTATGGAAGTTTTTAATTTGAATAATGTTCGTGTTAAGTCTGTTGAATTTAGTTATATCCGAACTCCTGGGACATTAAGCGAATTGCCAAATAACAATAGTGCATCCTTGTCTACACTCATTTTAAAGGGTAATATAAGTTCTGATTTAGATAAATACACATTTGATTACTATAACTATCAGTTGCCTCATTCGTCAGATACACAGGAATTTAATAAAAGAACGGATTGGTGGGGATATGTTAATAGTACGGGGGATAGGACTCCTGTAGAATCTTATGAATCACCAGCTTTGGTGCAACGTGGATGTGTGGATTGTAAATCAGCAGGTTATTTTAGTAAGATAAGTGGCATGTTGAAAAAGATTGTGTATCCAACTGGTGGGAATACAGAGTTTATTTACGAGCCAAATCTATATTCCCTATCTGGAACTACACCAGGAACAGAGGGGCCAGGATTGCGAATAGGGAAAATTATTAGTGATGGTGGTACTGAAAATAAAATCGTTAAAACCTATAAATATGGTACTAATGAAGATGGATTGGGGAAACTTATATATATGCCAAATGCAAGAGATTTTAGATCCTATCAATCCAATATATGCTATTTCTCTGCTGATAACCGAGTAATATTTTCTGGGGCCTATTCTATTATTTCTTACGCTCTTAGGCCTGTTGATAATGCAGCAGAAGGATATCGTCAACCGATTTATTATCCTTTTGTTACTGAATATACGGAGTCGGCTTCCGGTACAAATAATGGCAAAGTGATTTATCAATATTCCATTCCTGAAACTGTAACTGCTTTTATTGGAACGGCGGGGTCATTTCGTATGAAGAATTGGACGGGCAATAAGATGCTGTCAAAAGAAGTATATAAGAAGGGCAGTACTCCTAATAGTTATAAACTCATTCAGCGAGATCAAAATGTTTATAATACATTTAATTATAGAATAATCCCACAAATAAGGATGCATCGTATCTGGGGTCTCGACTATGAAAACACAAGTTTTAACTACAGACCATTGGAAATGAACCATGCCAATATTGGCTATGGTACTTTCGAATATTATGGATTCCCTTTTGAGCTGATCAATAATCCAATAGAATCGGCAGTTGAGAAAATTGAATCTCAGACGAGTACGATTTATGACGATTTAGGAGGGTATATGGATACAAAGACCTCCTATTTTTACGATAACCTGGCGCATTTACAGCCAACCAGGACAGAAACAATAATCAGTAACAAAGAAAAAATAATTGAAGAAATAAAGTATCCTATGGATTTTCTAAGTCCTGGTCAAACCCCCATACAGCAAGCGATTACTAATTTGAAGAATAAGCATATTTTTGCACCATTAGAGAAAAGCCTTTATCTAAGTACCTTAACTGGTACTCAAAAAAGGTTAGTAAGTAGTCAATTCTTTGCTTATAATCCAACTAAGCCCCTACTGGATAGTGTGATGACGATTGACGTAGAAGAACCAATCAGTAATTTTACGCCATTAAACATCGAGTCTCAAGTTCTGACAATTGACAATCGTTATAAAAGCCGACACTATTTTGATGTTTATGATGCGTACTCCAATTTATTACAGCAACATACTGCACATAAACCCGTAGCAAGCTATGTATGGGGGTATAATCAACAGTATCCGATGGCAGAGGTAGTTAATGCTTTGAGTAAAGACATATTTTACCTGAGTTTTGAAGAAGGTTATGGCACTTACACAAATGCCAAAAGTAAAACAGGAAAATGGAGTAGGAAAGATGCATTTTCGACAACGCTTACAGGTTTGACCAATGGAAAATATACACTCAGCTATTGGAAAAGTTCTGCGGATGGTTTATGGAATTATGTAATGATTAATGATATTGATGTAAATGGTAGCTATGCAATTGCCATATCAAATCCCGGATATTATATAGACGATATCCGTTTCTATCCTAAAGATGCACAAATGACCACTTATACTTACGATCAATTAGTAGGTATGACGAGTATGACAGATCCTAAGGGAAAAATTACCTATTACGAATATGACAACTCTATGAGGTTGCAACATATTAGAGATCAAGACCGTAATATCATTAAAAGTTACAAGTACCATTATAAACAATAATCTTAACGCTATGAAAACCTTATTCACTTTAATCATCACAATTTCAATAATCCTTATTGGGAGCAATTCCGGAAAGGCACAGGCACAGGATACCATACCGCAAAAAGAAATCAGTCATTTTAGTAAGTGGTTAAATATCGATGACATCAAAGCCGAGAAAGTAAGTAGAATCCAGAGTGCCTATAAGTCTGCTATAAAAAAACTTGTGGCAGATACGGTCTTAACAGAAGAAGAAAAACATTTAAAGGTTGTTGGATTAATTTCAGAAAAGAATCGACAGTTAGAAAATCTATTGGACAAAAACCAGCAGCAAAAGATTATTCCAACAACCGAACGTATCCCGCCAGCTTTACCTACAGACCATATTAAGACCTTAAAACCTTAAGCCTTATGGAGAGGTTATATAAAATAATATTTAGCTTGTTGTTTTTTGTACAAGTTTCATATTGCTATGCACAGCCAGCAGGTTCTTCTATGAGCAATTCTATCAATACTGGTACCCATAACAACTGTACAGGTCCGCCTTATATTGCAGTGATGAATAATGATCCAGCAAATGGTTATGGAAATAGTTACGGGCAGCCTAGTCATGATATTTACTACAAGTTTGTGTTAACAGCGAGTAGTAAAGTGTATATATCTTTATGTGGGTCAGACTTTGATACTTATTTACATTTGTTGAATAGTAGCGGAGTCCTCATTACTTCTAATGATGATAGCGGCCCGGCGTGTACTGGACTTTCTTCATCAATTGAGGTAGTTTTAAATGCAGGTACTTATTATGCGGTTGCTGAAGGCTACAATACGAATTATGGCAATATCCACATCAGTATAGTCGCTTATCCTCCAGAAGGAAGGGCTTTTGCTTCAGGACCAGATAATGCCTTTAACTGGGGTGTGTTAACTGGTGGTAGAGCAATTTCGGGCGGTGCAAATACATCTAATTGCATTAAGAGTTATTATAATGGTCAGCCTAGCAATGATGTTTGGTATAAGTTCACGCTTACTGACACACTAGATGTCGAACTTTCAACATGCTACAGTACTTTTGATACCTATCTCAGTCTGTTAAGGAGTGATCTTTCATTGGTTGCTTCTAATGACGATAGCAGTGCTGGTGGAGTAAATTGTCCATTTACTACATCCTATATTAGATTAACTTTGCCTCCAGGTACCTACTACGCAGTAGGAGAAGGCTATCAGAATAATGCTGGAAGCCTAACTATGATCATCCAGACATATTGGATTTTACCCTCAGATGGAAAACCTCCCCTTGCACCCGTTTCCAGTCAAAACCAAAATTATATAGAAAGTTATACACCAAGAATAGCTGGTGTATTAAGTGAAGAGCAATTGAAGATAGGCAGCATTTATCAGATGGGACTAGACGTGCAGTATTTTGACGGGTTGAGTCGACCTATGCAAACTGTACAGGCCAAGGGTAGCGGAGATGGCACCAAAGATATTGTAATTCCTATGTCTTATGATGAATTTGGCAGGGAATCCCGAAAATATTTGTCTTACGCTTCTGTCAGTAATGATGGTAGTTATAAATCTGATGCTTTAAATGTAGGAGCAGGGATATTCAATTTCTATAATCCTTTAGGTAGTACAGGAACACAGTTGCCGAACGGAATTGTTCGGACAACCACTCCTTATGCAGACACCAGATTTGAGGCTTCCCCCTTAAACCGTTCAGAAGAACAAGGAGCTCCTGGAGATGATTGGCAGTTATCTCAGGGACATACAGTAAGGACAGCTTATTCAACAAATAAGGCTTCTGAGGTTAAACAATATCATGCAATCTCTGTAGAAACAGTTGGCCAAGTGTACAAAAGAATCCTGTCGCAAAAATTTGAAGATTATTATGAAGCCAATCAGTTATATAAAACAACAATAAAGGATGAGAACTGGAATGAATCTTATGGAATGGCAGGAACAATAGAAGAATTTAAAGATAAGGAGGGAAGGATGATCTTGAAAAGAACATTTAATCTAAAAGATAATCTGATTGAGGCGCTTTCTACCTATTACGTTTACGATGATGTGGGCAATTTAAGTTTTGTGTTATCGCCGGGAGCATTGCCTGATAGTGGATTGCCAAATCAGAATTTATTGGATAGTTATTGTTATCAATATTATTATGATGGGAAGAAAAGATTGATAGAGAAGAAGGTTCCTGGTAAGGGTTGGGAAAATATCATTTATAATAGTGTTGATCAGGTAGTTTATACACAGGATGCAAGACAGCAAATCGAAACTATTGTGGGATTTACGCCCGGGCAGTACCATAGTTTCAAAAAATATGATGTGTTGGGTCGTTTAGTGATTAGCGGCCAAGAGCGAAACAGAATGTTGACCAGGGGCCAGATCGAAGCTTTGTTTGAGGTTCAGCAAAATAATTGGGAAGTTAGGACGACTGCAACGGGGCATATGCATGGATACAGTAATTTGAGTATGCCGCAGAATGCGGTAGATATGGATGTACAGGTGGTGAATTATTATGATGACTACAATATTCCTGACCTTCCCAATAACCAGAGCGTAAGTTATAGTAATTTGACTAAAGGTCTGCTAACTGCTACTAAGATCAAGGTATCGGGAACCGCTAGTTATCTGTGGACAGTGAACTACTATAATGACCGTGGAGAGGTCGTAAAGGTATGGCAGCAACATTATAAAGACGGGATTGTCAGTACGGGTAATTATGATGAAATAACCAATGCATATACTTTTACGGGTGGGTTGAAGCAAAGTACGCGGAAACATTATGTGGGTGGTGTTGAAAGTCTTTATGTGCTGAACAAGTATGAGTATGACCATATGGGAAGGAAGACGGATACTTACCAGACCACGGCAAGTACAAGTTCGACAATTACAAATAGTCCTGTACTACTTGCTCGTCATGTTTATAATGAGATTGGACAATTAAGAACTAAAAGTCTGCACAGTACGAATTTAGGTGGCAGTTTTGTAGAACATGTGAGCTATGCTTATAACGAACGTGGTTGGTTGAGTAGTCAACAGGCGTTGACGCTGCCGTTCAACCAATCCCTGAAATACAATGAGACCATTAGTGGAGTATCTTCACAATATAATGGAAACATCAGTAGGCAGGAATGGGGCGGAGATAAATATTATAACTACGGCTATGATCAATTAAATCGGTTGACAACAGCTGTCGCAAGTACGGGGAACAACGAAGAGATCAGTTATGATGTAATGGGTAATATCAGTAGCCTGCTACGTAAGCAGCACGGGAATGTTGTAGACCAATTGGGTTATACATATGGTTCCGGTAACAGGTTGTCCTCTGTACTTGATAACTCGGGTAGTACATCTATGGGGTTTCAACCTTCAGGAATGACGGATTATGGTTATGATACCAATGGGAATATGATCAGTCGGATAAGCGCTACAAGTGCAGGGAACAATATGCATGATGTGGTCTACAATAATTTTAATCTGCCTACGAACATTAATGCTAATGGGGCCATTGTGAGTTATACCTATGATGGAAATGGTGCTAAATTGAGAAAACAAGTAACCGGTATCGGGAATGTAAATAATGATTATATTGCTGGGATTCATTACGAGAACGGTGCATTTGCTTTTGCTCAGACAGAGGTAGGTAAGGTAACCCGGAATGGTTCGGGATCGGATCCTGTATACTTGTATGAGTATGTTTTGAGTGATCATCTGGGTAATGGCAGGATGTACTTTGATATCAGTGAGGGTGCAGCAAGAAAGATCCAGGCGACTGATTATTATGCCTTTGGCCTGGCTGTTCAGACGGCTGCTATCTTAGGTAATGAGAATAAATACCAGTACAATGGGAAGGAGAAGCAGGACGAGTTAGGGCAGTATGATTACGGGGCACGTTTCTATGACCCGGTAATAGGACGTTGGAACGTCATAGACCCGCTTGCTGAGCAGATGAGGAGGCACAGTCCTTATAACTATGCATTTAATAATCCGATAAGATTCATTGATCCAGATGGAATGGCACCAGCAGGTCCCGGTCCCTTGGGTGCAGCTTGGATTGCAGCTAAAGCTTTTTTTAATCTTAGATCTGTTATTAAGGAGACAGTTATGTCTGTAGCGAACACTGCAAAAGATATGAAACCGATTGCTACGAAGAGTACGGGAAATGATGCAATGAGTGGGGCTTTGGGAATTGAGTTTGGAGCGAAAAAAGCCCCGATCTCTGTTGGAGCAGAAGTTAAAGTCGCTCTTAATACAGAAAATGGTCCTACAGTCGGAGTTGAAGCATCTGCGGCAATGGCAAAATATGGGAAGGCTTCACTAATAGCAACGGCATATTCAGATTTTAAAGGTGATTCAAAAGTTAAGGCGACTGCTGAAGTCGGGATAGCAGTGCCCAGCACAGAAGAACTTTCTGTTAGTGTTGGACCCGCTACTCTTACGGTTAATCCTAAAGAAACCAGTAATCTTTTTATAGACGCTTTGAATCAAGCAAAAGAGTATATTCGTACTAAGGTTGATCAAATTAAAAATGCGAAAGACTATGCACAAAAGGAACGTTAAATAATGTTCAATTAAATAGTAATAAAATAAATGATAAACAAAATAGCCTTAAATACTCTTGATAAAGTACTCTTGATTTTTACTTCAATTTATTTGATTGTAACTAGTCTAATAAGCCTATGGTTTATATTTATAATAATTTATCAAGTGGCGAATCTTGAATTTCTAATCATTCTCACATTAATCGTAAGTTTATTTATTATTGGGACTACCTTATGGATAAATTCAGCCATATTATCCAGGCCATTGTCAATAGGGAAAAGCGAGATAAATATTAATATGGTTATTTGTTTGATCCAGTTATTTTCTTTTTTCTTGAATGGTTTTTGTTTTAAATATACTCAAGGTGTTGAATGGGTGGGGTTTCTACATCTTCATCAGATAACGAATGAAATTGAAGCGAAAATGTTTCCACCAAGACTGACATTTGAAGCTGTATTTAATTTCAGACCTACAAATGGGATAATTATTGGTGTCAACTTTACTGCTTTAATATTTTCATTTTTCTTTATTTACATCAGAAAAAAATATTTTAAAAAACATACTGTTTGATAGATTCTAAGCTAAAAGGGCGTGGTTTGTTAAGGGATAAATGATATTATAATGTAAAATCCTGAAATAGTCTACCATTTTTAGCGCATAGTATCGGCGGGTTGTGAAGAGTATACTAATGCCAAGCACAGAGATGTTGAGCTTTGCTGTTTTACATTGCTGCAATGCTCTTCAGCTAGCAGCCTTTATGTACGCATTTATTGTGGCAATGGCAATTATACTGATGGATCTGGAGGTACTCAAAGATATTGGCAACAATCTGACCGTGAAAATATTCCAGGTGAGGATTGGAGAAGAGATGCTGTTGGTCAGGATTTTGCAGGAGCTATTGTGAATAGGTTGGGAGATCATAACGCCAGATATGTAGATGGGAAACCAATAATGCGATTGTCCCTGGTAAGACCGATCCGAATTCTGGAAGAAAAGGAGTACTAACAAAAAATGAGATTGAGGCTCGTAAAGTAGATTCTCAAATACGTAGAGAACAAAACGTTATAGAGAGAAAACAAATCTTATTAATTACTTAATCTTAAAACTATCAATATGGCTAAATTTGTAGTATATCTTTTTGTAATATGTCATTTTACAAAAATGACTGGAAATAGTAATGACACGAATATTAAAGAAACCTTTATTGACTGGAATAAAGCCACTATATCTTCTTTGAGTAGTTGTATAAAATTACCTAATCCGGAAGGTGCAATTTATCGAAATAGATTAGAGTCGTTTAAAGCTCTTGTGGGAATTGTTGATCAGAACGAAGTGAATCTCCACTCTATTAGGTATCAATTTTTGAAAGAAATTTCTTTGAAATGAATAATAAAAAGGAGTTTTTATGGTCGAGGCAAATCGTTCTGGGGAATCTATCGAATTAATAAACTATGTAGATAGAAGGTAAGGAATTTATGAAATATATTCTTTTATTGATAACGTTAGTATTTATTGCTTGTGTATCATCGAAATTAACTCAATCGGCAAACATTAATGCAGATGAAAAACTTAGTAATGGCTTGTACAATTATAAAGTTTACAAAATTGATTCGATTAATACTTATTATTTGATTTATGCTAAAAAAGGAGATTCTCTTTATAAAATAGTTTCAAAAAAGACTCTCAATAAAAATTGTGAAAAAATTCAAAGAAATATTAGTTATGCCTTTAAATTGCGTTCGGGCCTAACCGATTTTCACATAGGGGGTGTGTTAGTCTCATCAAAGCAATTGCCTCATGTAAATTGTTATACTTATGATGATTCAACAAAAATATGCTTAGAAAGAGATTCAATAAATGATTTATATCATGCAGATAACATACAAGGTTTGTGCTATATTAAATGGTAATCATTGATTTTTTCCATGCATGTCCAAAATGACCCTGCAAGGTTTTCAATTGTGCTTTATTCAGCACCTTTTCCAATTCTATTTCTTGTGCCTCTTTGATCTTCTTCTCTATGGTACTGGAATTTTTTTTAAAGTATTCACATACTTTTTACAGCCGGCTATGTCGATTTTTTACACTGAAAAAAAATACCGTTTGTCGGAACAGCCTATTTTTCTGGTTTAATTAGTGGCTTGCAACCATTTTTTAGTTTAAAAATTATTTCCAAATATTTTCTTTAGTGCACGTGGGTTGCGCTGAAGGTTTGTATTATTAACGAGTAGTGTAATGAAACAAAATAGTAATGAAGGAGATAGGTATGTTATCGCTTGTCAAGGCGACGGAGCAATTAATAAAATATAAATGCATTGTATTATTCATTATCCTCGGATTACTTGGGAATAGGTCGGCGCTTGCTCAAATAGACATTAATGTATTTAAGCCAATAGAAATACTACCCAACACCCCTGATGTGGCAGGACTAACAAAAAACGCCCATGCTTCGGTATCATTGCACACGGGCGCTATATCTCAAAATATCCCATTATTGACATTTACCGCTAAAAGGCTCAACGTACCTGTTTCAATATCTTATAATTCTAACGGGATTAAGGTAGATCAGGTTTCATCTACAGTCGGCTTGGGATGGAATTTGAATGCAGGAGGTTTTATTTCAAGAACAGTTTTAGGTCAACCTGATGAAAATGTAAGTCTTATAGAGGCACCGAATGATCTTTCTGACCCAGTGGCCTGGGATAATTTTGTTGAAAATTTACTTATGCCATACGCTGACAATCAGCCTGATCTGTTTACATTTTCTGTGGAGGGAACTACAGGTACTTTTATAGTAGAGTCATTGACAACAATCCGAAAGTTGGATGAAAATAATTTTAAAATAGAAGGGAATCCTGCAAGTGGCTTTGTGATAACAACCCCCAAAGGAGTTCGTTATTCATTTCATGAAGTTGAGGAAGTAAAAATAATGAATAACTGTGAAACAGGTGGTGGAAATAGGGTGTTTATTCCTAATTCATGGTTGCTCTCTCTAATTGAACATCCTTTAGGCGAATCTATATCATTTGAATATTATTCAAAAACATACAGCCATTCATCCTCCGTTACTCAAACAGTGTCTCGACTCGATGATCCTGCGGCTGGTGCTCCAATGGGAGGTGCTCCAATGGGCTTCCCATATAGAAGTTGTGCAACCACACAGTACAACATGGGCAAATTCTTAGCAAAAATGTCATCGAGTTTAGGTGGCAGTGTAACTTTTCAATATCAAAATCGCGAGGATATTTCAGGTTCGTTAAAGCTCGAATATATGATCATTAAAGAAAAAGAAGATCACATATTGAAAACAATCAAATTCAATCATTCTTATTCTCAGTCAACTTCTAGCCTATATGATAGCGAATATTGTGATTTCGGCGGAAAGAGGTTATTTCTGGATTCATTAAATATTATTGGAGAAAGTGGTGGGAAAGAATCGTATTCATTTAGTTATATTGATAAGAACTCACTTCCCCCAAGATTATCATATGCGAAAGATCGGTTTGGTTTTTTTAATGGAAAAAATAATTTATGTTTGATACCCAAGCCGGGAAACAGCGATGTTACAGCGGTACAATTGGGTATTCCAAATTTTGGAGATAGAACACCAAGTAGTATTTATGCTCAGGTAGGGCTTTTGAATGGTATTCATTTTCCATCGGGTGGTGCAGATAGCATTTTATTTGAGCCGCACATAGCAACTAACCCCAATGCCTCGTGTAGCCGTCCCTCTGTCTACGTTTCAGGTGAATCTACGTTTAAAGTAAATACTGATTTCAGTGATTCATTTACGATAGCATGTCCGGAGCAGGTCAGGCTTCATTTTGCCTGTACGGCTATCGGAGGAATCGAATATGATGACCAATATTACATGGTTTCAGTTAATATCTTTAATGCCAGCAATCAATTGGTTTATAGCGGTTATGCGGGGAAAAATGAGGTTAAAAATGTTAATATAGGTGTGTCCCCCGGGGTCTATTCAGTTGTAATGGGTGTGAAGGGGCTTGCACAAGGTAATTTCGAAATCGAATTTCCTTCGGGCGGTACAAATCCTTTTATTGAAGTTGGAGGACTTCGTGTAAAGGAAATTTTGAAGATGGATAAAAACGAGGTGAAAGAGGTTGTTTCCTATGTGTACACAATTAATGGAATTGAGTCCCCACTTGTAGCTGACCCGATGCCTTTTTATAATAACACATTTTTATATTTTTTTGCTTCAGGTGTAACTCCAACGTATACGGAATATATGTCATTTAGTTTCTTCGACTTTCCTCAGTACTCAGGCAATAGTGTTGGATATGACGATGTAGTTGAACGATTTGGAAGAAATGCAGAGAATGGTTCTATTACTCACAAGTTTAACAATTTCACAGATGGAACTGCGGATGTGATACGACAATTTCTAATCCCGGGGGCGCCATTATCCTATAGTGCAAGAAAATCCGGTCAGGAATTTTATACATCCTTCCTGGACAATGAAGGGAAACTAAAGAAAGAGATCCGCAAGTATTATAGTGATAAGGCAGAATTAAGCAGGAGCAAGCAATATTACATAGCTAGAAACCGCTCCCCACAAATAAACCGGGCGGATATTCCTGGACAACCCATTATTGGTGTCGATATAAATAGGTTTGAGTTAGCTTCCAGCTGGAATAAACTAGATTCAGTAATTACAAATATTTATTCAGAAAAAAACGGACAAGTGGCTAAGCTGGTGGAAAAAGAAGCTTACGATTATGGGAATGTATCCCATTTACTTCCAACAAGCCACCAAAAAACAGGTAGCGATGGAAAAAAAACTTTTATGAATATAACCTATCCGGATGATTATGCTTTAGGGGACTTATTTCTGAATAACATGAAGACGAATTACCTGAAAGAATATCCTATAGAGCTTACTAGATACACGGAAGAGAATGGCGTAAGGAAACTAGTTGGAGGTGACCTTATAAACTATTCATCTGATGGTAAGGGAAAGATCAATAGTATGATGAATTTAGAGCTAAGCTCACCTTTATTATTAGAGCAATTTAAATTTAGTAATAAAACATTGGGTCAGCTTCCTTTTACAGGGGCCATTTCAAATTTTATACCCTCAGCTTTATATAAAGCTAAAATAATATATAATGATTACGACCTTAGGGGCAATCCTTTGCAAAGCTCTCAGGAGAATGGGATTGCCACAAGCTACATATGGGGCTGCAATGGACGGTATCTTCTAGCTCAAATAGTGAATGCCGGATCAGAAGAAGTTAAGAATGCGTTAGGAGGGTCAACGGTCATCGATCAATTAAATTCCAATGATGTTTCAGATTTATTTGTTCAGCAAAAAATGTCTTTGTTGCGCCAGGTTTTAGTTCATGCTCAAATCACGTCTTATACTTATAAACCTTCGATTGGAATGACCAGCGCTACCGATCCTAAAGGAATGACTTCTTATTACGAGTACGATGATTTTCAACGGTTAAAATGCATTAAAGATCAGCAAGGAAATATTGTTAAAAGCTATGATTACCATTACAAATCACAAACAAACTAAGCCATGAAATTATTATTTTATTTTTCCTTCCTGATATTGACCGGAATGGTGTTTAACAGTTACGGACAAGAACAAAAGCATCCAAAACAAGAAGCTTCAATAGCCGCGCAGCGACAAAAACAAGAACGGAATTACTATCGGAAAGGCCTTGGTGTAGATTCTGTAAAGGCTGCACAGGTTACTCAGGTACAAGGTAGCTATAAAGCTGCCCTAAATATTATTATAGCCGATACCAGTCTGAATGAAGCTGCAAGACGGGCCAGGATCAGCGCATTGATGGAAGTGAAGAACCAGAAGCTTAGAGGGCTGCTTAGTCCTGCACAGCAGGAGAAGATCATCCCGGGTACAGAGCGGGTACCCGCCAAACCCAAAAAACAACTTTAATCACGATTGGCCCTCTTAACGCCCCATATGAAAGTTCTGCATTTTTCGATATCCAAAGCCTCATGCAGGTATTGGTTATTCTTTTTTTTTATATTATTAAATTTTAACAGGCAGAGTGCCCAGGCCCAGAGTGGCACATCGATGTATGATGCTTTTTTAATTCCTGTAAATGGCTGCGGGTATAATGGCTTTACGGATTAACAGAAGAATGGCTATGGTTTCAGCGACAACTATGGGCAGTCGAGCCCTGATGTATGGTATAGTTTTACATTGGGGAGTACTGTTGATGTTAGCATTTCTCTTTGCAACAGTAATTTTGATACTTATCTTCATTTGTTGGATGTTAATGGGGGTCTGGTAGATATGGATGATGATAACGGCTGTGGGGGTGGATCAAAAGTATGGAAAAGGAAACTGGAGTAATACAAGACCAGGAAGTGAGTATAATAAGCTTAAAAAGAATGGGGTTAGAAATAAATAAACCGAATATTTTCATTCTTTAAATTAAAAATATATGGATATAGAATTCGTTTACTTGTTGTGGCATACTCATTTTAATGAAAAACTGCCTGGTGGTGAAGATGTTAAGTTGATGGGTGTTTATAGTACTGAGAATAAAGCAATAGCAGCGCAATCAAGAGCGGAATTATTAGAAGGCTTTAAAGACTCTAAGGAGGGCTTTGAGATTTCTTACAATAAGATAGACCAAGATGAATGGGTTTCTGGATTTGTAACTGAATAATAAATTGGAAGCAGCTGAAAAGGTAAAGTTCCCTCGTTGGTATACGCTTGCTGATTAGCTGATAGGCTGCATAAGTGTTTATGCAACGTTGCAGACAGGCTACTTATTGCCTTTAAGACGGGAATCATGGCTGGAGTATCGGACAGTATAAAAGGGGGCGGAACGGTGTTTCCTGGTTTAAATTATACCTTCGGTTCGGGTGCGATTAATGATCTGCTAGGCAGATTGGGGCGGAACAATTCTATCAATATTGGGCGGGTAATCCCTAATTTTTATGTGACGCTGAGTGCACTGGAAAACAACAGCAATGTTGAAGTCAGGTCTGTACCTAAGCTTTCGACTTTAAACGGGCATACGGCCAATTTAAGTATTGGTAGTAAAAGATATTACAGTACGAAAACACAGAATATAATCCCATCACTCACCGCCCAGACTGTGGTAATAGAGCAGTTTACGCCGGTGGATGCAAATCTGGAAATTCGGATTAGCCTTTAGTTTCGGGCGATAGTCAGGTGACTTTAAATATTAAGGTTGATATTTCTGACTTTATCGGTGATCCACCTGCAAATGCGCCACCACCAACCTCAACAAGTAAGTTCGAATCGATTGTAAGAGCTAAAAATGAAGACATGATTATTTTGGGCGGTTTGGAACGTACAGAAAGCAGTGAAAGCGGTTCTGGGACTCCAATCTTGAAATGGTTGTTTAGCAGCAACTGTAGGAAGGTCTCAATCGTTGCGTTTTTATGGTGGCTTTATACAGGTGGTTAAGCTGGTGGATACTACAGTTCTAAGAATTGGATTGTCAGTTTTGTGCACTGAGGTTAATTGAACTTTTTCTTAAAACAGGCTTAATACTGCGATTATGACTCTGATTTCAAGGTTTTCTATTCTTTGATTTTTTTTCAATTATTTTTTTTAGTGCATATGAGTTGCACTGGAGTTTGTTAGTATTAAACAATATTAATAACTAAAGCGTATATAACTCCATAAATAATGATATTAAATCTGTCAAAAGTTAAAATGTCTGTTTTAACGATCCTGTTGTTAAATTCATTTTATTTAGTTGTACAGATTGATCCGGGTCGATTTTCCAATCCGAATCAAATAATCCCCTTCTCCCCAAATGCTACATCACTAGGAGTTTATGGGGAGAATCTGGTTAGTCTTTTATAAGGGAGCCCCAGATATAATAGAATGTGATTTTTTTAGCTTGTAAGATGATTTATGTATTATGAAAAAAAGAGATGTGATTAAATGGATATTTGCAACAAGGAAGAGGAGCAAAGGAATTCTTATGTTCATCAGTATGTTATGTCTGGCCAGTTTCACTTTTGGACAGATAGCTCCACCTGTTATTTTGCCCCCATCGCCGCAGTCACACGCCTTGATCAGTTATAACTCACCTGAAGTTGGCTTAAATACGGGTACAGTACAGATTTCTATTCCCCTGTTTAAAATAGAGAAGAAGAATTTTTCCCTTCCTATTAACTTGAAGTATTCTACAAATGGGCTAAAGGTGGATGAAGTTGCTTCACGAACCGGTCAAAGTTGGGTGCTAAATTCCGGTGGAGTGATTATCAGAAACATCAATGGCAAGCCAGATGAGTATGCAACCAGGCAATATCCACCAAATGATGGTACCGATTTAAACAACGATATGTTAAATTATTTAAACGATATGGCAACCCTTACCGATAGGGATGGGGAGCCGGATGAATACATTTTTAATTTTAACGGTTACTCTGGAAAATTTATTATTGATGACGCTGGACAGTGTGTTATAATGCCACATTCGAATTTAAAAATTAACTTTTCAGGAGGGCTTAACCCTAATATCATCATAACCACTCCTGAAGGTGTGGTTTATAGGTTTATTGATCAAGAGTATAGTTCTACGGACTCTTATTGTTATATCAATGCCCCTAATCCGAATCCAAATGCTGTTGTAACCTCTTGGTATTTAACAGATATTACTTTGTCCAATGGCGAGGCGATCAATTTTGTTTACGACAATTGCAGTTATGGTTATTATACAGGAATATCTCAATCTATTTTAAAATCAGATACTAAAGCAAATCTGGGATCTACTTTATGCAACAGTCAATGTATGGCCAACCAGACTACCTATTGTGCTAATTATATTACAGTGTCTAATGGTAAAAGATTGAGTCAGATTAATTATACCAATACCATTGTTGATTTTATTTATCAAGATAGGAATGATATTGCTGGCGATAAGTTGTTGAGCAGCATGGAGATTAAAGCATCTGGTGTACTAATTAAGAAATACTTATTTGAGTATACCTATGCGGTGGCTACTACCGGCAATAACATATATTTACCTTGGGATGAAACTTTAAAATACCGGCCATTTTTAGCTTTGTTAAGAGAAAAAGGAGCGACAACAAATGTGGAGAAAGTACACTACTTTGGTTATAATGATATTGATGCGTTGCCGCAACGACTCTCTTTTTCACAGGATCATTATGGCTTTTATAATGGGAAATTCAATACCAGTTTTGTTGCTAATATTGAAGACAATCCATATGTTCATGATATTTTTGTTGGCAGTGCAACTGCTGATCGATCTATAGACAGTGAGTCAGCTAAAAAGGGAATTTTGACTCATATTTCTTATCCCGGTGGAGGGACGGACGATTTAATTTATGAACCGAATACCTATGCTACAACAGAAACTACTCCCATCCCAACGGCTACAACCTTTCTTAGGGGGACAATTTCGGGAGGGGGGACGTATGTTAAAACATCACCGGTTTTTCAAATTAATTACGATCATCCTTCGATGATCAACGTTTTTGCTGGAATGCTTATTCCTACTGATGGTGATGGAAATGCTGAGGGGATCGATCGCTACTGGGATTTAATGGAAGTGCAAATTGTTAGGGCATCAGATGATTATGTAGAATTTAGTAGGATGTTGAAGCTTGGGCAGCAGATTATCGAAAATTTGCCTACGCTGCCTTTAAATACCAATTATTACTTGAGGATGGAGACTCTGTATCCAGGAATCCCTGGAACATTTTATCTCACTTATCCTATCGGGGATCCGGAGGAGATTCCGGTAGATAAGTTGCTTGGGGGGGTACGATTGAGTAAGCTCCTTACTTATACAGACGGACAGTCTTTAATTAAAAAGTATCACTATGCGAGGATGAATGATCTTAGCAAATCATCTGGCGTAAAATTTCAAGATCCTGTATATTTAAAAACTTCCTATAGTCTGTTAAACCCATGCACCATTGGGGGGAGTTATTTCATTTGCAAGAATCTAATTTTGGGCTCGCATTCGCAGAAAAGCATTTATAACTATGGGCAGTCTACTGTACAATATTCGGCTGTAATAGAAAGTTTTGGGGGAGATAATTTTGAAAATGGTGGAATAGAACATGTTTTTACCATTGCTCCTGATCGGTTTTCACGAGGTATAGTTGGCAATACGCTTAGACTGGGAGACAAGTATTCGAATATAGGTTATTTAAATGGATTGGAAAATGAAACCAACTATTTTGCAAATGGGCAAACTGGCTTGACTAAAATAAAGAAGGTTAAAAATTATTATTCAGTAAGTAGTGCTATCAGTAATACTATTCCTGCTTATGTAGTTGATAAACATTATGGCTTTCACCTCCATTATACGCAGCCAATTGATGAAGAGTTTGCAGGGTATGAAATGTACAAGTATACACATAATTCCAGATGGGTAGTTTTGGATTCTACCATTACGCAGGAAATTTCGCTCCCTGACCATACGATAACCTCTAAAGCATTATACGTTTATAACAACAGCCAGCATTTGCTGCCAAATAAGATTACTGCTGTTACAAGCAATAATAAAAGTAAATCTATAACTAAAAATTATCCGGCCGAGATGGTTGCGCAGAATAAAGATCCTAACGGAATATATTCGGAAATGATTACTGCACATGTTTTAACACCCGTCGTTGAGGAAATTACCGCCCAGGATAGTGAGCAGGTTTCTTTAACCAGAACCAATTACATACGATTGTCCAATAGTCTTTTTGTGCCCGGAACGTTTGATGTTAGGAACCGAGCAACAGGAGAAGATGAAACCAGATTGAGGTATCATTTGTACAATGGTTTAGGCAATCCCCTAAGTCTTTCTAATGAAAAGGGCAGCAAGATAAATTATTTGTGGGCTTATGGCAACCAATACCCTGTAGCAGAAATCAAGAATGCAGATTATAGTGCAATTGAGGGGATTAAAGGTTCGACTGCGATCTACGCCTTTGGGCAATCTTATCCCAATAAAACTGCTGTTGATGCATTTATAGCTGATTTGAAAGTGGGTTTACCTCAGGCGCACATCAGTACTTATACATATAGTCCGCTTATCGGTATTGCCAGTGAAACAGATATTAAGGGAATGACGACTTATTATGAATATGACGGTTTTCAACGGTTAAAATGCATTAAAGATCAGCAAGGAAATATTTTGAAAAGCTACGATTACCATTATAAACCTTAAAAGAATTAAGCCATGAAATTATTATTTTATTTTTCCTTCCTGATATTGACCGGAATGGTGTTTAACAGTTATGGACAAGAACAAAAGTATCCGAAACAAGATGTTTCAATAACGGCGCAGCGAAAAAAGCAAGAGCGGAATTACTATCGGAAAAGCCTTGGTGTAGATTCTGTAAAGGCTGCACAGGTATCGCAGGTCCAGAATGCTTATAAAGCTGCCCTAAACATCATTGTAGCCGACACCAGTCTGAATGAAGCGGCAAGACGGACCAGGATCAGCGCATTGATGGAAGTGAAGAACCAGAAGCTTCGAGGGTTGCTTAGTCCTGCACAGCAGGAGAAGATCATCCCGGGTACAGAGCGGTTACCCGCCAAAGCAATAAAACAACTTTAATCACCATTGGCCCTCTTAACGCCCCATATATGAAAGTTCTGCACTTCTCGATATCCAAAGCCTCATGCAGGTACTGGTTATTCCTGTTTTTTATATTGTTAAATTTTAACTGGCAGAATGCCCAGGCCCAGAGTGGCACATCGGTGTATGATGCTTTTTTAATTCCTGTAAATGGTTGCGGATATTCCAGCTTTACGGATTACCAAAACAATGGTTCTGGTTTCAGTAACAATTACGGGCAGTCGAGCCCTGATGTATGGTATAGCTTTACATTGGGTAGTACTGTTGATGTTAGCATTTCTCTATGCAACAGTAATTTTGATACTTACTTGCATTTATTGGACTTCAATGGGAATCTAGTAAGTTCGGATGATGATGGCGGTTGTGGAAATACTTCTGCAATTAATCAAACTCTTGGAGCAGGGACTTATTATGTTGTTGTGGAGGGATACAGCAGCTATACCGGAGATTTTGCTTTAGACTTTGTGATTAGTGGCAGTGGTACTCCTGCTGTTGGCTCGGATATATACAACCCTGTTTATGCTGGTAGCTTTAGTGGATCTGGTAGTTATACAGATACTCGCAGCAATGCGGATGATTGTCTTGGAAACAACATCGGACAAGTCAGCAATGATATTTACTACCAGTTTACGCTAGGGGCTGAATCAGAAGTGACGCTCTCACATTGTGGGAGTGGATTTGATACTTATATGCTCTTGCTGGATGGTTCAGGCTCAGTGATTACGACCAATGATGATGAATCTTTGCATTCTCCTTGTCCTGGGGTACAGTCTTATATTCAGATGACGCTTCCCGCGGGTACTTATTATGTGGTTTCGGAAGGATACAGTATAAATGTGGGTAATATTGTCACGAACATCAATGTGACACCAGTTTCTTCGGGATTGGCACCAGTTATTGCTTATGTCAATCCTGCTTCTTTTACGGTAGGAACAGCCATTAGTCCAGTGGGTCCCAGCAATACTGGTGGTGCGGTTTCATCGGCTGGTCAAAGTACAACAACGCTTGCTGGGAGTGGCTTTGCCGGTTCAACAAATGGAACGGGCACTGGAGCGAGTTTTAATAATCCGCTGAATGCAGCGGTAGATGCAGCTGGGAATGTGTATGTGGCCGATGCTGGTAACAGCAGTATCCGTAAGATTACTCCCTCGGGAGTGGTGACGACTTTTGCCGGTAGTGGTTCTGCAGGGTATGCGGATGGTGTTGGTACCTCGGCATCCTTTCAACATCCTTCTTATATTGCAATAGATGCTTCTGGGAACCTGTTTGTCTCGGATCAGCATAACAATAGGATCAGGAAGATTAGCCCGTCGGGAGTGGTGAGTACTTTTGCTGGGAGTGGCACTGCCGGATCTGCTAATGGAACAGGAACGGCTGCCAGTTTCCAATCACCAATAGGCTTAGCTTTTGATGGTTCAGGGAACCTTTATGTAGCGGATTACAGTAACCATAAAATAAGAAAGATTACTCCTTCTGGAGTGGTGAGTGATTTTGCTGGCTCTGGGAGTCTTGGGGCAGCAAATGGAGCAGCAGGGATAGCAAGTTTTAACCTACCTATGGGTTTGTCTTTTGATGCCGCGGGTAATTTATATGTGGCCGACCGGGGTAATGCTATGATCAGAAAGATTACGTCGGCTGGAGTAGTGAGTACGCTTGCGGGTAGTTTACCAAGAGGTTATGTGGATGGTCCAGGTAATATTGCGAAATTTAATCCCAGTAATGATTTGGTGCTGGATGGGGATGGGAATATCTATGTTGCGGATCAGTCGAACAATATGGTTCGTAAGGTGAGTCCAACAGGTGAGGTCAGTACCTTTGCGGGCACGACTACAGCTGGTTCTGTGAATGGTACTGGGGCTGTGGTGCGATTTAATTCTGTTTTTGGAATTGCCAGGGGTGGTGATGGGGCAATTTATGTGATCGAGAGTGGGCCTAATCTGATCCGAAAAATGACATTGATGAAGGCTTATACGATCAGCCCTGCTTTACCTGCAGGTTTGGTGTTTAACGATTCAGATGGAACAATCAGTGGTACCCCTACAGTTGTGGCGCCACTAACGACTTATACCATTACGGCTTACAACAGTGCAGGGAGTCATAGTACAACCTTGAGTTTTGCGGTTAATGCAGCTTTGGCTTGTGTGGAGGCTAGTCAGGATCAGAATTACATTACCACTTATGTTCCAAGGGAAGCGGGTTTGATGACAGTAGCAGCGGTAACAGCGGCAAGTTGTGATCCAACTAAGGTGCAGACTGGGATTCAGTATTTTGATGGTCTGGGCAGACCATTGCAAACTGTACAAGTTAAGGGTAGCCCGGATAAGAAGGATATTGTTGTACCGATAGCTTATGATGCCTTTGGCAGGGAGAGCAAAAAGTACCTGCCATATGCCAGTATAGATAATAACGGGGCGTATAAAGCTGATGGTTTAACTAAAGTGATTGATTATTATGCAGCAATGCCAGCTGGGCAGACTGTGGGATTTAATACACCCTTTTCAGAGTCGAGGTTTGAGCCTTCTCCGTTAAACAGGGTATTGGAGCAAGGGGCTCCGGGGGCATCCTGGCAGATCGGTGGCGGGCATACGATAGGAATGAGTTATGAAACAAATGTCGCCGGAGAGGTGAATATCTGGACCGTTTCTGGGACTGGAGGGGCTAGTGTTACATCTCCTTACAATGCTGGAACCCTTTATAAGATGGGGAGTAAAGATGAGAATGGTAATGAAAGTATTGAATATAAAGACTTGCAGGGAAAGGTCCTTTTAAAGAAAGTACAGGATGGGGTTGGAACTTATGTTTCTACTTATTATGTGTATGATGATCTGGGTAACCTGAGGTATGTGTTGCCACCAGCGGTAAGTGTTACGAGTTTTACTGAAAGTGATGCTATCTTTCTGAATTACATTTATGGTTATCATTATGATGGCAGGAAACGGCTAATTAAAAAGAAAATCCCTGGAAAGGGCTGGGAAAGCATGGTTTACAATCAGCTGGATCAGGTTGTCGCAACTCAGGATGCGATGCAGGCTGTTGGTAATCTTTGGACTTTCAGTAAATATGATGCGTTTGGACGTATAATCCAAACTGGAGAAGTATCAGATACCCGTGATCAGGCTGCATTGGCGGCTCATTTAGTTGGGGCTTTGTCAAACTGGGAGTCTCGGGACATTACCCTTACTGAAGGTTATACTCAGGAAAGCTGGCCGCAAAGCTGGAACAAATTGTATACGGTGAACTATTATGATAACTATGATATTCCTAATAATCTTGGCTCTAATTATTATTCCACTGCTGGTGATGTGACTATGACGATGACCAAAGGGCTGTTGACTGCGACTAAGGTGCGGAATCTGGAAAGTGGGGTGATGTATTGGACGGTAAATTATTACAATGAAAGAGGGGAATTAAGGGAAAGTGTGGCACAGAACCATCTGGAGGGTAGGGATCGTTTTGTGAATACCTATAAATTTACGGGAGAACTGGAGAATTCAGTACGAACACACAATAGCAGTACGGTAACCGACTTGGTGATCACGAACGCTTATACCTATGATCATATGGGGAGAACGATAGACAGCAAACAACGGACTGGGGAAAATTCAAATATAGGTAATCCATTGGTTTTGTTATCGAGGAATACTTATAATGGTGTTGGCCAACTGTTAACTAAGGGTTTGCACAGTACAAATTTTGATACGGCAACACCGACCTTTGCAGAGACGGTTAACTATACTTACAATCCACGTGGCTGGTTAAGTAGTCAGCTTGGGAGCTTATTTACCCAAAAATTATGGTATAATGAGCCAATTGATGGAGTGGTTTCCCAGTATAATGGGAATATTAGTAGACAGGAATGGGGACTTGGTAAATACTATAATTATACTTATGATAAACTAAACAGGTTAACTGTGGCCAGTAGCAATGATGCTAACGATGAGCGGATTGGTTATGATGTAATGGGTAATATCAGTAGCATGGAACGTCAATCTTCAGGTGTAGTGGTGGATCTTCTGGGGTATAATTATAATAATACCGGTAACAGGTTGGGTTCGGTTGTGGATGCGAATGGAAATACCAATTCGTTGTTCCAGCTTCCTGGGACTACAGATTATAGTTATGACCTAAATGGTAACATGACGGGGAGAACAAATGCGACAAATTCGGGCAATAATTTAAGTTCGATTGCTTACAATTACCTGAACCTTCCATCGGCATTTTCTGCAGGATCTAATGCGGTTAGTTATATTTATGATGCTTCTGGTAATAAGTTGAAAAAATTAGTAAATGGTGGTACAAGCTTAAATAATGATTATATTGGGGGTATTCAATATGAGAGTGGTGTATTAAAATTTATAAGTACGGAAGCTGGGCGAGTTGTTCGCAACAGTTCTACTGATTATGCTTATGAATATACATTGGCAGATCACTTGGGTAATGGAAGAGTGTACTTTGATATTAGTGGAGGGGTAGCAAGGAAGATTCAGGAGACAGATTATTACGCGTTCGGATTGGATATTCAACGGAGTTTGTCTGGTACAGAAAATAAGTATCAATACAATGGCAAGGAGAAACAGGACCTGGAGAAGATGTATGATTACGGCGCAAGATTTTATGACCCGGTGATAGGAAGGTGGAATGTGATAGATCCGATGAGTGGATTATATATGTCGGAGTCTCCGTATGCTTTTGCTGGTAATTCTCCTGTTACATTTGTTGACGAAGGAGGTTTGTTTAAGATAAATGCTCAGTTTGCTAGATTATATCCTACGCTAACTAGAATGTTGAAGTATTATTTACCAATGCTTAAAGATAATAAAGTCGTAAGAAATGCATTTATAAAAACAACAGGAATGGGAAATGCGGAGTTTGATCAAATGGTGACTTATGGTTCTGGACCATGGATTACACCAACGCGTCCAGAATTGGCCAATTCTAGGAATTGGAATGATCCAGCATATGGTGACGATAGTCAGTTTGATCCTAATCGATATCCTGATGATTTATTTATTTCGCAAGGCAAACTTGAAGCCTTAGAACTTGCTTTCAAGAAAGCCTCTGTTTCTCAAAATGGAAATGAGTTAGGGTTTCAGATGTTTGTAACAAGTTTAACAGTTATGCATGAAGCAACACATTATGGTTTTTTTAAAACGAACGGGCTAGCTAAATCTGAAAAAGTAGAAAGTAAGGTGGAATTAGGAGCTCAATTTGAGAAAGCTGCGTTTGAACAATTTAGTTACAGTACAACTCAAAATGGAGCTATGGACATTGGTAGAATGAGGGCGTTTTATGACGCCAATAGGTCTTCTGATTCAATGATAGGAATGTCACTTATCCCTAATTTGGGTAGTTTCAATTTTAATAGACTGTTCTTAATTGAGGGGAAGCCGCCTAAGCCAATCCCTGAAAAATCTCGAGAACCTGATGCTTTAAGATAATAAACTATGTGGAATGTAAAATCGTTAATTATTCTTGTTTTTATTTCAGCAATTCTAGAGTTTTCCTGCACAGAGCAGATGGATGCAAAAAAGGCTGCTGAAGAGTATTGTAAATGTATGAACGCAAAGGATTTTCAAAATCGGCCTATTTATGCAGGTACGATCTGTCACGCTGAATTGGTAGAAAAAAACCGATTCTATAGGATATTTTTTATAGACAAAAGAGATGAAATTCTGTCAAAAAAATTGACAAAGTCAACTTTAGATAGCGTAGATCTTTATATGCAAATATTTGATCACAATATTCCTCTTAAAATGCGAGAAGCTAACAATAATGTTATATGTTTTCTAGAGGATCGAGAAGTGTTGGATAATACAGAATCTTCCGATCGGAATGGCCGCCAGAAAAATGGTTTGATCTTGGAAGACCATGGATTAACTGAGTACTACTATAAAGGTGGGAAAAAGAATGGAGTATTCAAGAATTACTTTAAAAGGAATCGTAAGCTGCATATCTTGGGCTTTTACAAAGATGATGAACCTGTTGGAAGCTGGTATTTTTTTAATCAGGAAGGAGGAATATATTTGATAGAGGATATTAAAGGATCTAATAAAAGTAAAGAGGTAAGAAGAGCGGATGGAGTAATGGTTAAACCGACATTTATGTCTTATCGAAAGGAATATGATTCAAAAACAGGAGAAGTAAAAAGGGAAGGGCTTGCATTGTTTTACGAAAATGTAGAAGATGGCTTTTACAGATACGGTTATTGGAAGGAATATTGAGTTAATAAGATCTTAGTTTGATTACGGGGCAAGGTTTTATGACCCTGTAATTGGAAGGTGGAACACGCCTGACCCACTAGCGGAAAAATTTATTTCGTGGACGCCTTACAATTATACAATGAATAATCCCATTGTGTTTATAGATCCTTCTGGAATGGCAGCGGAGTATAATTGGGCTGATGGAAAATATTACGATAACGGAAAGGAAGTTACATTTGATCAAGCATTAGCTAGTCATGGTATCAATGCAGGAGGAACAAATAACGATGAACCTCCAATAGATTTATTTGGATCCACTGCAAACCCAGGTTCTGCTTTTCATCAAGTTCCGAAGAATTGGGAGTATAGTGTTGGAGATGGGCATGCCAATGCAGACGGAATACAATATGTAGATGAAAATGGAGTCCCGCAATTAGCAAAGTCGGCCAATGAAGTTAACATTGTACTTGCTCAGAATAGCCCTGAATGGAAAAAAGCCATGGCCGAGGGCAAGGAAATAACACTTACAATATATGCTTGTAATGCGGGTTCAAACGAATTTTATGAGCACAATGGTAAAAAGATTACAAGAAATAAGTCAATAGCTCAGAAGATATCAGAAGCATATCCAAATGTAACCGTTATAGCAGCTGATGGATTTGTTCAATATGGGTGGGATAAAGGAACTGCTAAAATTAAAGGGGTGCAAAATCACAACAACAACAACGGAGGATATATTACAATAAGGAATGGAGAGAAAGTTGCTAAAAAACAACAAGCTTATATATCTCCGGGTGTAACTAAAGAATTACATAAAACTAAACTAAAATGAAAACAACCTCTTTTATTTTAATATGTTTAATGCTGATACTTTTGGTTTCGTGCAATAACGAAAAAAAAAGACAATTTGTTCCTGAAATTCCTACTCACACCAAGTTGATATTAAATAAAGAAGAAACTATTAAACTTTGGAAGAAAGCGATTGATGAAGGAGACTTTAAGGCATATGCTAATATCTCAAATGCTTATTTAATGAATACTCAAATATATGAGCTTTATTATTATTCGCTAATCATGACAAATAAATATAATTGTCCACAGGCATATTATCATTTATTTACTATAATGAACGATAAAGTTTCTATTGATGGCCTGAAACTTTACAGTAATGATGAGGCAACAAGAAATATGTCATTGTATTATCTATTAAGAGCTAAAGAATTGGGGTATACTCAAGCTCAGTTTGAGATTGATGATGTTTTTGGAAAAGGTAAGTCTGTCCCGAAATCTTCATATTTTATACAGCAATTATTAATTTCTCAAAATTTGAAATAGTTTGGACTAGCTCGATTATGGGACGCGGTGATTTGGAGACGGTATATGGTGGATCCGATGGCGTCTATAATCCCAGATTATATACCATGTAATTATTGCTATAATAATCCAATAAACGCAACTGATCCAAATGGAATGTTGGCGGAATATAATTGGAACCCTGGTGAATACGAAGATAATGGGAGTGTTGTAAGTTGGGACTATGTTCAGCAACAGATAACAGAGAGAAGAATGGGAACAACTTATTTTTTAAATCTGGAGGCAATGGACAAACCAGTCCGGTGACAATGGAAAAGAAAGGGAATAAAGGCAATGAATTTTTTTATAATGGAAATAAGTACATAGCTAATAGCTTGCAAACCCTTAAGGGCAGAGATGACAATGATGATAGAATTGGAGCATTTAGTGGAATCTTTTCCCTCGGCGAATCAGAACTTAGTGAGATTCTATAGCATGCGTTCTTAATCCTTGTTGCGAGGTTCAGTCTGCAATAAAATATTGGCACTGGTTTATGATACCCGGAATGATAGTTTTTTGGTCCGACTTTTTAAGTCCTTGAACCAAGAGTAAGTAGTTGCTGGATGAGCTTGGAGAATTCAATTATGATACACATGCTGAAAAAATATGAAAGGACAAAGAATATATTCGAAAGCTGTGCTGATAAATTCTAAACTCTATGAAGAGTCAAATTTAACAACGAAAGGCAAAACAGATTTATATGATCAATATTTTAAATTGCTTAAAAAAGCTGCCTACTTAGGGCATAAAGATGCTATGTATGATTATGCACAGCAATTTGAAGACATGAGTTTCTTAGGGGTAGAAAATCCATTGTTCAATCCAAAGAAGAGGAATTTTTGGTATCATAAAGCTATTGAAGTTGATCATCCTGAGGCTTATAACAATCTTGCCGTTATCTATGAAAGAGGGGGAGGTGTAGAAAAAAACAACGATAAGGCTTTGGAATTTTATAAAAAATCTGCGGGACTAGGATCGGTTCTTGGTAAGAAGAATTATAAGATTATGCTTAAAGATATGGCTAAAGGTGGTCGTTATAATAAATAATTTTATTTACCTAAAAGAAAAATAAAATTATTTATAGATATTAGATTAGGACCAAATTGATTCTTTCAAACAGATAAAGAAGACTACTTTCATGAGCTAGTAATGGAAAATTTTAATGTGTCAGAAAAGTATAGGAAATATCTTATTGAACTTCAATTTAGAGGGTTGAATGTGTATACTGTTTGGGGGACTGATATGGCCGACAAGGAGACCGATAAATTATTGGTCAGTAACACCAAAGTAATGGCTTTTAAGGAAATAAAACAGATTGAACTTGCTTTTAAAGACATTGATGCCCCTTTTCTCGATGACATGAACTTCAGGGAATGGGTGGAGCATGAGGATTTAAGTACTGCTTACAGCGTAAATAACCTAACCTGGTTGTCTAAATTTAAATTCAGCTTTCTTAATGATAGATCTACTTCTTTGGAAGTACTGGCTGACATCAATCTTATCCAGGATTTTGCTATTCAGGTTGATCATTCAAGACTTCAACCTATTTTCGATCAACCGGCAATGGTGAATTTAAAGGACTTTATTTACGATAACCATTTTTGGAAGGGAGGAGCTAAAGATAGCTTCGCTTTAAAGAAGGAAGAAATGGAGATTGTAACTTTGTGTAATAACCTATATACAATATTTTATGACAGCATAAGTTTCGTGTAGAATTTGGTTGAGAATCAAAAACATCCATTTCTCGATAGTGAGCCTGTGTAGTTAGTCAGGTAAAAGAACTTTACAATGTATTTCTTAAGTAATTGGTGGAGTGGGGTCAATCATTTTTATTTTTCCATCACTGCCAAAATAACCCTGCAAAGCTTTCAATTGTGCTTTATTCAGCACCTTTTCCAATTCCGCTTCCTTTGCCTCTTTGATCTTTTTTACAGATTTGAAATGTTGCAGCAACTTATCTGCGGTAGTTTTTCCAATACCGGGAATTTGTTCAAGTTCCGTTTTGAGTGTGCCTTGATCTCTCTTTTTCCGGTGAAAAGTAATACCGAAGCGGTGGGCCTCATCACGTAACTGCTGAATGATTTTTAAGGTCTCAGACTTCTTATCCAGATACAGCGGATAAGGATCTCCAGGGAAGAATAATTCTTCCAGTCGTTTCGCAATTCCAATTACTGTTACCTTCTTCTCGATGCCTAATTTTTTTAAACTGGTCATAGCAGACGAAAGCTGGCCTTTACCACCATCAATGATGATCAGTTGAGGTAGCGGATCCTCTTCTTCAAGCATGCGCTTATATCGCCTGTAAACGGCTTCCTCCATTGTCGCAAAATCGTTAGGCCCCTCAACGGTTTTTACGTTAAAGTGTCTGTAATCTTTTTTGGAAGGTTTGGCATCTTTGAACACTACAATTGCAGAAACCGGATAGGCACCCTGGAAGTTGGAGTTATCAAAGCATTCGATATGTTGAGGCAATTTAGTAAGCCCAAGATCTTTTTGCATTTGCGTAAGGATCCTGTCTGTCCGTAAATCTGGGTTTAACTTCTCGTATTGGTTCAGTTTCTCCTTTTTGAAGAAGAGTACATTTTTCTGTGAAAGCTCAAGTAGCTTTTTCTTTTCGCCCAATTTTGGGACGGTAAATTTCAGGTTCTTATCGATCAGTGTAATGTCGAAAGGAACGATGATCTCTTTTGAAGTACTGTTAAATCGGTTACGGAACTCCGTAATGGCGATAGTCAATAGTTCCTCATCGGTTTCATCCAAACGCTTCTTGATCTCGATCGTTTGGGTTTGAATGATGCTACCGTTCATCACTTTCAGGTAATTTACAAATGCATAGCGTTCATCTGAAGCAATGCTGACCACATCTATATTGGTAATGGCACTGTTTACAACGGTCGACTTGCTTTGGTATTTTTCAAGCACCAGCAATTTGCGCTGGTATTGGTGGGCAAGCTCGAAGTTTAAATCGGCAACGGCTTTTTTAATGACCTGATTGACGTCTTTGATCACGTTACCAATTTTCCCGTTCAGGATATCCTTGATCTCTTCAATATTTGAGTCGTAGTCTGCCGCTGTTTGATAAGCCTGGCAAGGACCTTTGCAGTTTCCTATTTGGTATTCAAGGCATACTTTGAACTTCCCGTCATCAATGTTTTTAGCATTAAGGGGAAGGTTACAAGTACGTAAAGGATAAGTTTCTTTAATTAAATCAAGGATGGTGTGCATCATCCCTACAGAGGCGTATGGGCCAAAGTAGGTAGAACCATCCTTAATCATTTTCCTGGTCCAGTATAAACGCGGAAAGGGCTCTTTTTTGATGATGATCCATGGATAGGTCTTATCATCTTTAAGCATGATGTTGTACCTCGGCTGGTGCTTTTTAATCAGACTGTTCTCTAAAAGCCAGGCATCAATCTCAGTGTCGACAATGGTAAACGTGATGTTACGGATTTTAGAAACCAGTACCTTGGTTTTTCCGTTCATCTGGTTGTCCTTATTAAAATAAGAGCCAACCCTGTTTCTTAAATTCTTGGCCTTACCGATATAAATGAGCGTGCCATCAACGTCCCAATACTGGTATACACCAGGATTATTTGGAATGTCGGACAGGGCCTTTTTATAATCGAAAGCACTCATTGAAATATAATATGCTATGGTTTATTAAAAACCTAATTTTTCTTCTGATTCAGGCTTTTGTTCCTGTTGTTGATATTTATCGCAGTCGTAAACAATTGTTTCTCCATTTTTAGGCGGAGCAAAATCTGCCTGTGAAATTTTCAACTTTGGATTGGCATACACGCGCCTCATGAAACCGGCAAAGATTGGCAATGCGGTTGTTGCACCATCACCACCAGCAGTACTGGTGAAATGGAACGCACGGTCTTCACAGCCTGTCCAAACGCCAGCAACTAATTGCGGACTGATCCCCATAAACCAACCGTCAGAGTTGTTTTGGGTAGTTCCTGTTTTGCCGCCGATAGCTCCTTTAACGCCGTATTTAGCAGCCAAGCGCCAACCGGTACCATGGGTGATCACACCTCTAAGCATTCGGGTCATCACATAGGCAAGTTCTTCACTAATTACCGGTTTTGGAATGGGCTTTTCATTATAAAGGACAACACCGTTTCTATCTTCAATCCTTACAATATAACTAGGCTTAGTCCATACACCTTTATTGGCAAAAACACTGTAGGCACCAACCATATCGTACACAGAAGCATCAAATGAACCTAGTGCGATAGAAGGGTAAGCCGGCACATCGGAGGTAATACCCATTTTTTTAGCCAATGTAGCTACTGCGTTTGGTCCCACTTGTTTCATTAAATAGGCTGCAATATAGTTTTGTGATAGTGCCAGTCCTTTTTGTAGGGTAATATAACCCGGAACTGTTCCGCCAGACTTTGGCGTCCATGCCGGACTTCCAGGAACTTCGATGGTTACAGGCTCATTTAATACGGTAGTACATGGCGAATAACCATTTTCTATAGCCACGGTATAGGTGAAAGGTTTAGCGGTAGAGCCTACTTGCCTTGTTCCCATTTTTACCTGATCGTATTTAAAGTGCTCATAATTGATGCCACCAACCCATGCTTTAACAAATCCTGTTTGAGGATCCATAGCCATCATGGCATTTCTAAGTAGCATTTTATAGTATTTTACTGAGTCGATCGGTTTCATTAACGTATCAATGTCTCCTCTCCAGGTAAAGATGTTTAGCCTGGTAGGGGTGTTGAAGTCTTTTTTGATCTCTTCTTCAGATTTACCTTCCAACTGAAGCATCTTGTAACGGTCTGATCTTTTCATCCCTTGTTCTATCTGCAGCTCTTTGCCTTTAAAAGGATTTCTGCCTTTCCAACTCTTGTCAAATGAAACTTGCAGTGTCTTCATGTATTCTCTCTGTGCCTCCTCGGCATAGGTCTGCATGTCGTAGTTTAGGGTGGTGTAGATCTTTAACCCATCTCTATCCAAATCGTAAGGCACGCCATTATTGGTGATGTCACGCTCCTGGAAGATTCTTTTGATGTCGGTTTTTAGGACTGCTCTGAAATAAGGAGCAATGCCATCATTTACGGTTGCTGCACTAAAGTGAAGACCAAGTGGTTTTTCTTTTTCAGTCTCGTATTGTTGCTCAGTCAATAAGTCGTTCTTTACCATTAATCCCATAATCGTATTTCTACGCGCCAATGAACGGTCAGGGTTGCGGGTAGGTGAGTATCGGCTAATACCTTTCAGAATACCGATTAGGGTAGCTGATTGTGCAACGGTTAATTTATCTGGAGTGGTATCGAAATAAACTCTGGCGGCCGATTTGATGCCGTACGCCTGATTACCAAAATCAACAGTGTTCAGGTACATCACCAGAATTTCCTCTTTGGTATAGTTGCGTTCTAACTTCACCGCAATCACCCATTCCTGGAATTTTTGAAGGAGACGTTTGGCAAAGTTTTTTTGTCTGCCTTCTTCAGAGAAAAGGTTCAAAGCAAGCTGTTGCGTAATGGTACTACCACCTTGTTTTTTTCCAACCAAGGCATATAGGAATATGGTGAATGTACGTTTGAAATCGATACCAGAATGCTCTTTAAACCGGATGTCTTCTGTAGCAATTAAGGCATTGATAACATTCGGAGAAATTTCCTGATAGTTGATATTGGAACGGTTTTGTATAAAATAAGTACCCAATACCTTGTTCTCATCATCTAGAATTTCTGATGCTTGGTTACTTTTAGGATGTTCTATGTCTCTGAAAGAGGGAAGGGTACCAAATACACCAAATCCAATAGCCATAATGAACAGTGCAAATACTACGATCCCACCTATTAATAGCTTCCATAACCCAAAATTGTACTTCCTGATATCTTCTTTCGAAAGTTGTTTGTTCATTCTAATAGTTGTTTTTATAAAATACCAGGTATTTGTTTAACAAATCTTTACTGGTTAATTTATCAAAGTTTTCTTTACTGATGATGAAGCTACTGTAGATGTTAGCAGGGACTTTCATGATCTGTTTCAATTGAGGCGCAATTCCCGATGCGTAAGCTTTCGCGTCGTCAAAATTACTAAAGTTCCCTACATATACCAGCTGATCATTGTCAAATTCTTTCAGTTGATGTTTTAAGTTGGATCCGGCATAGTTCCCTCTATTGAATTGTCCGATGCCAAATCGGGATGAGCTGAGCGTTAAAGCCGCATCCGCTACGTCAATCACATAATAGTATACTGTAGAGGTAGCGGTACTGAAGATGCTCTCTACTTTTACAGGAGCAGCGACCTCTTCTGCTGGTTTAACGGTTGCAATTGTGTCAGTTTTGGTTACCGGTAAGGCTGGTTGAACAGGTACAGGTTTTGGTGCTACAGTCGGCGCGGGTATCGGTACTACCGTTGCGACAGGTTTCTGTACCGGTGTTGGCGTTGGTGTGTATACTTGTGCTGTTTTGAAAGGAGATTCTCCGGGGTCAAAATCAGGTAATGCAATTCTTCTGTTCTTGAATTCGGCCAGATGCGCATTGATATAAGCAATGTGGTCTTTTACGAGCGGAGTAATCAGCCTGTCATCAGGGAATGCTGTAGTGATCCCATTCAATGCGGTTAATAACGGATCTATAGAATTGGTTCGTCCGATCGAAATGGCTTTCAAATAGGCATACTGTGGCGACAGATAGTTCGCTGCGTTTGCTTGCTGAGCTTCATCAACACGTTGAATAACGTTATTAAATTCTTTCTTTTGGTATTGGTCGAAGATGTCGTTATACTGCTTATTGATCGCTGTTTCCATTTCTGTCTGTTTGATAGAGAAAGAAGGATCAAGGATCGTTTTTGCATATACAGAGTTGGGGAACTCTTTTAATATTTTTTTCTTGTAATGCTCGGCTTTGGCTTCATCTTTATTTTTATTGATGAGGAATAGGCTATAATAGGTGGCCGATAAATGGTTGTTTGCTGGAAAACGGGCTAAAAGAATTTGATAAACTTCGTCTGCTTCTTCGGGATCGTTGAGTTCCTGCAAATAGAAGTTTGCAATATCGTAATAGGCATCAATGATTTTTTGATCTGATTTAGCCAATAGCTCCGGAGTACCAGGTAAAGCATCAGCATAGGCTTTGATTTCTGCTTCCTTACCTGCAAGCGCCAATGCATTTTGACCTGGATCTGTAACAGCAGGGTTATTAATGACATTTGTGATCTCCTGAATGGTAGTTTGTGCAGATGAACGGATGCTTTGACGCCAGTTGTTCTCTAATTTTCTGTTTCCCCATTTCTTTTTAAAATCTGAATAACCAGTGCTTAAAGCAGCTGGATTATTAAAATAGAAGGTGCTGGAACCTGGTGCTTTCTTACTGCCAGCTTCGTAAGCTCCAAATGGTGATGGGACCGCGTTATTTTGAGCAATAACTAGTGGTTTGTTTGCCACAGGGATGAATAGGGATTGTATTTTAACTAAGCGATCTTGTTCTGGTAATCTGGCGATCGCCTGTAGCGTGTCTTCTTTTGAAATAATCTGGTAACGACTGGTTAGATATTCCAGATTTTGAGTCTTTTTAACAATAATGTCGTAGCCCGGGTAGCTTTTGGGTAGTGTATTTACAGCGCTATCATAATACAGTTTGGCATTTAGATAATTATGCAACTGTTTAAAATTGAGGTCGGCTATTTTTAAATAAGAAAGACCTTTTTGATATTGGTTCTTAGCACTCTTTTGGATAGACTTTTTGTATTGTTTTATCGCGTTGTCATAATCTCCATCTGCGGATAGACTTTCGGCTATCTGATAATACACCTGGTCATTATAGTCTGTGTTTTTATCGTCCTTTAGAAGTGCAAGCAGTTCATCCTGGCGATTGGTTTTTTTAGTGCTCAATAAGGCATTGAGCTTAATCTGGTTTAGGTTGGCATTAAAATACATTTCGAACGGAGCATTGCTTCTTTCGACTCTTCTGTAATTTAATAAAGCCTCTTTATAGTTTTTCTGTTGTTCTGACAATTGCGCCAGAATATAGGTCCACCTGATTTTGTTTTGACTATTGCTACCCTCTTTGATGGCCTCTTTTAAAAATGAAATGGCCTCAGGGTACTTATGCTGATAAATAGCCATTTGGGCAAGGGTTGCCAAAGGTTCTGCTTTGTTTTTCTTTGAAGCGGCAATGGCATAAGCCAAGGTGTCTAGTTCTTGTTTGGCTTCGCTAAGTCTTTTTACCTGCATTAAACTTCTGGCTTTCCAGTTTAAAGCTTCGATATAGCTATTGGTACTTTTTTTAAAGTTTTTGGTGGTATAGTCGAAATACTCTGTGGCATTAAAATAGTTTCCTTTATAAAATTGAGCCTTTCCCATTAGGTTATAGGCATCGTCGAGGTAGTTGCTATAGTTTTTTTCAAGGATGATGACCTGGGCCTTTTTAATGACTTCATCTATTGATTTACCACCTGTACCTTCCTTTACCATAAAGTTATCATCAATCTCTGGTCCGAGGTAAACGGGTAAAATCTGATCATAATTTTCCGGGAAGCTTTCGGCAAGTTCTTGCTGATGTGCAGTAAGGATTACATTGGAGTTATATATATAATTATAACGGGCAGTCAAATTCTGCATACTGCGGGTTGTTGCATTGTCTTTTTGTGAACCGCAGGCGTAGATTATACAAACGCATATACTAAATAGTACTACCTTTATATTGTGAATAGCGTAGTTTTTCAATTATAGGGTGGTTTAGTGCTTATAAACAACAAAATATATGCAAAAGTATTTTATTCATCATTAACTTCTTAACAAAACCTGTTTTATTTATAAATCATTTCTCTATGATAGATCCTAATGAGAAGAAAAAGGAAGTAAATAACTTTGCCCGTTACTCCTCGATCAGTTTTCAAATGATTGCTGTGATTGGTGTGTTCGCTTATGCAGGATATGAGATTGATGCCCATAGGAATAGCAAGAGTCCGATTTTTACTGCCGTATTGAGCTTGTTAGGTGTGGTGATCTCCTTGTATCAGGTTGTTAAACAATTAAATAAAGAGAAATGATTACATAAATCGGGGCTAAATATATACTTTTGTGAAAATTTACTGATTTGAGTTTAGCACGATTTACATTTTCTTATTTGTTATTTACGGTGGTACTTGGTGCCATCGCTTATTTATTACCATCTGTTTTTCCTGACGTTAAGATTCTGGCCAACAAGTTTTGGGTGGTCTTCGGATTCCTGGCTGGGATTACTTTTATAGCTTATGTAGTAGCTGATCTGGGGATGAAGCGCAATCCTGAAGCGGGTGTAATGGCCATTATGGCATCAATTGCACTGAAGATGATTTTCTCTATGGCTTTTGTACTGATTTACAGTGTGAACAGTAAAGAAAAGGGGATGGTTTTCGTCCTGAATTTTTTTTCTTTATATTTATTGTTCAGCTTCTTTGAAATATACTCTTTGTTACGTAACTTGCGCCACCAAAATAAATAGTAAAAATCTGCGACTAAATGGATTGTAGCCACGTTTTTGAATTTAAAGTTAATAGGTTAATTGTTGTTTTTACGCTTTTTTTAGCGCTTTTCTCTGCTACACCGGCGGCTTTTGCCCAGGTTGACAGTGTAACAACTGATAGTACTCATGCCGAGACTAAGGCTGAGAAGAAGTTTGATATCGGTAAGTTTGCTTTGCATCACATTGCCGATTCTCATAGCTGGCACGTTATAGGTCATACCTATATCAACCTACCAGTGATTTTGTATACCCCAAGTGGTTTAGTTACCTTCAGTTCTGGAGATTTCAATCATGATGATGAAGCTACTGTAGTAGTGGAACGTAAAGGGCAGCGTTTTGTTAAAATGCACGAGAAGATCTACTATGCTTCTGAAATTGCGAATGCGCACGGACAGTATGTAGAATTAGATGAAAAACATCATGCATTAAATGCACGTCCGCTTGATTTGTCTATCACCAAAAACGTTTGTACTTTGTTTTTATCTATCATCGTTTTGCTTGCTGTGTTCTTCAATGTAGCTAGTGGTTATAGAAAACGTAAAGGTAAATCTCCAAAAGGATTGCAATCATGGATGGAACCGATTATTCTATTTGTACGTGATGATATCGCTAAGCCAAATCTTGGTCATAAATACGAGCGTTTCATGCCTTATTTGTTAACTGTGTTTTTCTTTATCTGGTTCAATAATATGTTGGGTCTGGTTCCATTTTTACCTGGAGGTGCAAACTTAACTGGTAATATTGCGGTAACCATGATTCTTGCGATTGCAACATTTGGTATCACTGTATTCAATGGTAATAAATACTACTGGAAACACATCTTTATGCCTGACGTACCATGGTGGATGTATATCGTTATGGTTCCGGTTGAGTTGTTCGGTATCTTTACTAAGCCTATTGCCTTAATGATTCGTTTGTTTGCTAACATTACTGCAGGACACATCTTGGTGTTGTCGTTGATCTGTCTTGTGTTTGTATTCAACAGTCTATATATAGCTCCGATCTCTATTGCTTTTGCAGTATTCATTGGCGCGATCGAACTACTGGTAGCATTTATCCAGGCGTTTATATTTACGATTTTGTCGGCCCTGTTTATCGGAATGGCAATTGAAGAACACCATTAATAAGAATTATTTTTTAACAACAATTAATATATAAAATCATGATTACAGGAAGTATTGCTGCAATTGGTGCAGGATTAGCTGCGATTGGCGCTGGTCTAGGTATCGGACGCATTGGTGGTTCAGCTATGGACGGTATTGCTCGTCAACCAGAAGCTGCATCTAAAATCCAAACTGCAATGTTAATCGCTGCTGCCTTCGTTGAAGCTGTTGCGCTTTTCGCAGTAGTTGTTGCCCTAATGGGTAATGGCTAGAAATTAAACGGTACCAGGTAGAGATATCTGGTACCATTTATTGTTAAAAAAGAACAAAATATTTTATACATATACAGATGGAATTATTATTACCTGAATTCGGCCTAGTTATCTTTCAATCCATTGCTTTCTTATTGCTAATGTTTTTATTGGCAAAATTTGCATGGAAACCAATTTTAGCGGCAATTAAAGAGCGTGAGCAATCTATTGATGAAGCTTTAAACAAAGCTGAATTAGCAAAACAAGAAATGGCTCGTTTGACTTCACAAAATGAGGAGTTAATGAAAGAAGCACGTGCTGAGCGTGATTTAATCTTGAAAGAAGCTAAAACTTTAAAGGATAACATCCTTAATGAGGCAAAAACTCAAGCGCATAATGAAGGTTCTAAACTAATTGAGAAAGCTAAAATTGAAATTGAAAATCAAAAGAAAGCTGCTTTAGCTGAATTGAAAAATCAAGTTTCAACTTTATCTCTTGATATTGCTGAGCGTGTATTGCGTAACCAGCTTCAGGATAAAGCTAAACAAGAAGATTTAGTGGCTAACCTTTTAAAAGATGTTGAATTAAACTAGTCAATAGTTTAGTTAACGAGATATAACGGAAAAAATGGCAGAAAATAAAGCAGCATCGAGATACGCTAAATCATTAATTGATCTTTCTAATGAGCGTAATGCTTTGGAAGAAATTAAGAATGATATGGTGCTTTTAGTGCAGGTGGTAGATCAAAACCCTGAACTGGAAGCTATCCTTAAGAACCCTATTGTTCCTTTGAATAAGAAAACAGGAATTCTGGATGGTTTATTTGTAGGTAAGGTTAATGAGGTTACCAGTGCTTTTTTTAAGTTGGTGGTAAACAAAGGCCGTTCTGCAATTCTATTTGATACAGCAAAAGCTTTTCTTGCACAATACAATGCCATTAAAGGTATTGTTACTGCAGATGTAACTTCAGCTACTGAACTTACTGCTGAAAGCCGCGCAGAGATCGAAGCAATAGTGAAAAAAGAAATTGGCGCCAATGTGGTTGTGATTAAAGAAAAAGTTAATGACAAACTAATAGGTGGTTTTATTTTAAAGGTAGGTGATAAGCAGTTTGATGCTAGTATTGCCAGCAGTTTAAATAAACTTAAAAAAGAATTTGCTCAAGGCATTGTTTAAGCAAGAGCGAAATAGAGATAACAAATACTGAATTTACAAAAGAAATAATATAAAATTATGGTAGAGGTAAGACCAGACGAAGTATCGGCAATTATCAGGCAGCAATTGGCGGGCTTCAAATCAGAAGCAGAACTTGAAGAAGTTGGTACCGTATTGCAAGTGGGCGATGGTATTGCCCGTGTTTATGGTTTAACTAAAGTTCAATCGGGCGAGTTAGTTGAATTTGAAACAGGCTTGCAAGGAATTGTTTTAAACCTTGAAGAAGATAATGTTGGTGTGGTACTATTAGGCCCATCTGACAAGATCAAAGAAGGTGATACTATTAAACGTACTAAGAAAATCGCCTCTATCAAAGTTGGTGAAGGTATGTTAGGTCGTGTTGTAAACACAATGGGTGAACCAATTGATGGTAAAGGACCAATCATTGGCCAAACTTATGAAATGCCAATCGAGCGTAAAGCTCCTGGTGTAATCTATCGTCAGCCGGTAACTGAGCCTTTACAAACTGGTATCAAAGCTATCGATGGTATGATTCCAATCGGTCGTGGTCAACGTGAGTTGGTTATTGGTGACCGTCAGATTGGTAAAACTGCGGTTTGTATTGATACTATTATCAACCAAAAAGAATTTTACGAAGCAGGTAACCCTGTTTACTGTATATATGTAGCTTGTGGACAAAAAGCAAGTACAGTAGCTAACATCGTTCGTACTTTAGAGGAAAACGGTGCCATGCCTTATACTGTAGTTGTTGCAGCTTCTGCTGCTGAGCCAGCTCCATTACAATTTTATGCTCCATTCTCTGGTGCAGCAATCGGTGAGTTCTTCCGTGATACGGGTAGACCAGCTTTAATTGTTTATGATGATTTGTCTAAACAAGCTGTAGCTTACCGTGAGGTTTCTCTATTGTTACGTCGTCCACCGGGCCGTGAGGCTTATCCTGGTGACGTGTTTTATCTTCACAGTCGTTTGTTAGAGCGTGCTGCAAAGATCAACGCAAATGATGAGATCGCTCAGGCAATGAATGATTTACCTGAATCATTAAAAGGTATCGTTAAAGGTGGTGGTTCATTAACTGCTCTTCCAATTATCGAAACTCAGGCTGGTGACGTTTCTGCTTATATCCCAACTAACGTAATTTCGATTACTGACGGACAGATCTTCTTAGAATCTAACTTGTTCAACGCGGGTATTCGTCCGGCTATTAACGTAGGTATCTCGGTATCACGTGTAGGTGGTAATGCTCAGATCAAGTCGATGAAGAAAGTTGCTGGTACATTGAAATTGGATCAGGCTCAATACCGTGAGTTAGAGGCTTTCTCTAAATTCGGATCTGACCTGGATGCAGCTACTAAATCAGTATTGGATAAAGGTTCACGTAACGTTGAGATCTTGAAACAAGGTCAATTCTCTCCAATGACTGTTGAGAAACAAGTTGCCATCATTTACCTAGGTACTAAAAACTTAATGCGTTCTGTTCCTATCGATAAAGTGAAGGAATTTGAAGCGGAATATTTACAACAACTTGAGCAACGTCATGGCGAAACTTTAAAAGCTTTAAAGGCTGGTAAGTTTGATGATACGATCACAGGTGTATTGGAAACTGTAGCTAAAGAGCTTTCAAGTAAATATTAATATTAGATCTGAGATAAAAAAAGAATGGCTAATTTAAAAGAAGTAAGAATTCGTATAGCGTCAGTGCAATCTACACAGCAGATTACCAAAGCCATGAAAATGGTTTCGGCTGCTAAATTGAAACGTGCTACCAATGCTATTGTACAATTACGTCCCTATGCTACTAAATTGAAAGAGATCCTTGGAAATCTTTCTGGTAGCTTAGAAGGATCATCATCACCTTTTATACAAGAACGTGAGCCTAATAAGGTATTAATCGTAGTAGTTTCTTCTAACCGCGGTTTAGCGGGTGCGTTCAACATGAACGTAATTAAAACTACGAACAACTTAATTGCCGAGAAATACAGCGAGCAGTTGAAAAGAGGTAATGTAAGTATCGTAGCCATTGGTAAGAAATCTCAGGATTTTTATGAGAAACGCAACTACAATATTATAGGAAACAATAACGAAGTATACTCAGCACTTACTTTCGAAAATGTAACTAAAATCACTGAAGGCATTATGGCTGGATTTGAAAAAGGTGAGTTTGATAAAGTAGAATTGGTTTACAATAAGTTTAAAAATGCTGCAGTTCAGATTTTAACAACTGAGCAATTGTTGCCTTTGCCTAAAGCAGCGCACGAAGCTACAGCTGTAAATGCAATGAAAGCTGATTATATCTTTGAACCTTCTCAGGAAGCGATCGTTGAGCAGTTGATTCCAAAATCAATTAAAACGCAATTGTATAAAGCAGTATTGGATTCTCATGCTTCTGAACACGGAGCACGTATGACTTCAATGGATAAAGCAACTGAGAATGCTGGTGATTTGATTAAAGCGTTAAAGCTTTCTTACAATCAGGCACGTCAGGCTGCGATTACCACAGAGCTTTCAGAGATTGTAAGTGGTGCGGCTGCATTGAACGGTTAATAAGCGTAAGCATAATATATAGAGCCCTTATCAGCAATGATAAGGGCTTTTTTGATTTGGTAAATACCCTTCATATTGAAATTGCTATTTTTTTGCAGCAATTTTCGCTATTTTTGCTGTAAATAAATAGCAAAATGGAGAATCTTCAAATTAAATCCAACATTGTCATCTCAGAACAATCCATGGAGATAGTACGTCCTTTGGCAAAATCAATTGACTGGCAGGATAGATTAATTGCCATTTTAGGGGCTCGAGGTACCGGAAAAACGACCTTATTGTTACAAAGGCTGAAGGCTAAATATGGAATAGGTAAAGAAGCCTTATATATTACAATGGATGATATTTATTTCACTACTCACCTTCTTTCAGATCTGGCTCTACAGTTCAGACAACAGGGTGGAAAAATACTATTTATTGATGAAGTGCATAAATATCCCAACTGGGCCAAAGAAATAAAAAACATTTATGATTTTTATAAAGACCTTAAAATTGTATTTACAGGATCTTCCATTATAGATATTAATCGCCAAAATGCAGACTTAAGCAGGCGTGCTGTGCAGTATGAAATGACTGGCCTTTCCTATCGGGAGTTTTTGCAATTTATTGGAGTCGGACAATTTGAAGCACTAAAACTAACCGATATCTTGGACCACCATGTAGAAATTGCGAATGCGCTCAGTTTAAAATTTAAGCCACTCCAGCATTTTAATGACTATTTACAACATGGTTATTATCCATTTTTTATCGAAAATATCAATACTTATGCGATTCGTGTAGAACGTGTGGTGCGTTTAATCATTGAAGAAGATCTGCAGTTTATTGCGGGCTTTAACCCGCATCATTCTAGAAAAATCTATCAGCTAATGGCTATTCTAGCTACCAATGTCCCGTTTAAACCCAATATCACGAAACTAAGTGAGAAAACAGGAATTCACAGAAATATGATTGTCGAGTACCTGTATTATCTAAACAGTGCCAGGCTAATCAATTCTCTTTCTGCTAATGGAAAAAGTATCAGTATCCTACAAAAACCTGATAAGATATTTCTGGAAAACACCAATTTGCTTTATGCACTTGCTCCTGAAAATGTTGATACCGGATCATTAAGGGAATCATTTTTTATGAACCAGCTTAGCAATAGCAAGCATAATATTAATTTGCCTTTAAAAGGCGACTTCTTAGTAGATGATACTTACACCTTTGAAGTCGGTGGAAAAGGCAAGACCAATAAGCAGATTGAAGGTGTTAATAACGGATACATAGCAATGGATGACCTGGAAAGTGGCGTTAATAATAAAATTCCATTGTGGTTGTTTGGCTTTCTGTACTAACAACCACAATGGAATTTTATTATTAATATAAGTTAGGGATGATCTTGTCTTTCGGGTATTTAACTGAATAGCTGATTCTGATCTTTTGTGAACTGGCAGGTTTCATATTTATATTCCAGGTTAGTATTCCTGTTTCCTTATCTACTTCAGCACCATTTGAACTAAGTAATTCAACTTCCATATCCTTATCAGTCGATATTGGATACTGATCTTTGAGCTGTAGGTTTATCGCTTCCTTCTTGCTATTTCTTATTGTGATTTCGTAAGTGAAGGTTTGTTTCTTATTACTTCCTATTGTTTTTATTCCGGTTTGCTCAGCTATTTTCTCGCGTTTGATAATGATCTTTTTATCACGCCCCATACTCAACTTTAAGGTATCTGTTAAAGCATTTGGATTGATATAAGATTTTCCGATGTAGCTATTTTCGAAGATTAGGTTTGCCTCTCCGGGTAAAAGATTTAGCTTTTCGTAATCTGTAATCTCAGCCATTAAGAAAGCATCGTTGTCCACCTTAGGTATGCTGTAATATTTAAATGTGGCAGGTTGAGCGGATTCTTTCAGCATTACACTATGTGGTTTGCTATTGGAAGCAATGTCATAAGGGATATCGATATCAAATACTACATTTAATTGGTTTTCTACCTGTGTTAAATGACTGCCGATATTACTTGGAGCAGCAAAAGCAACCTCTTTGAGTTCATTCTGGTCTTGTAGGCTTTTACCTTTAACCATTATTCCGGCAATCCTTCCTTCTAATTGTTTTGCAAGTTGATATTGAGGGTTCCCAAATTGAAGAAACCAGGAAGATAGTAAAGGGGCTGTTCCATTCTGTGTAGGGTTGCCTGTAGAAAGACTAAGCTTAACCTTTTTCCAGTCTATGCCTGTATACTGACTTATGCTGGCTTTATAAAGGATCTTTAGGGGTGAAGCTGTGTTCTCTGCTCTGAGGTCATAAAGCGCCTGCCAGTGGGCATTGGGCGATAAGTAATTGATGTTAAAATCGCCATTGACAGGTTGTGTGGCTAAAACGTTAATGATGACTTGTCCAGTTGTGCCAGATTTGTCCTGACTAAGTTCCTGTAGTTGCTTTTGCAGTTTAGCAATTTTTCTTTGCCAGTGCTGTTCTGTTTCTTGTAATGTGGCTATGCTATTCCGGAGTTCTAGCTGTTTGCTTTTATAGTAATCAGCAACCTTGATCAATTCATTTACATTTACGCCAATATTAGTACCACCTACAGTCTGGTTTTTATCTAATAAACCCAATAGGTTCGTTTCAACAATGCTTTTATTTTGAACTTTAACCAATTCTCTTTTAGCTGAGGTTAGGCTGTCGTCAATGATGCGATAGGCGGGACTATTGTTGTCTTGCTTCAAATAATCTTTGCTAAAGCTGGTGGATAGTATCGTAATACTGGGAGGAACGCTGATTTGAATACTGTTTTCATCTAGTGTATTGGCGATATTGGTGATTACAATTTCGCTTGTGCCAGTAGGGATGTTAATCCGGGCTTTATGATTCAATTCTGCCCCAGCACGATATACGATTGCTGATTCTAATACCGCAGGAAATAAACGTGGTTGTTGCGCTTTTACGATGCTTGTATTTAAAGCAATAAGCAAAAATAGATATATACTTTTCATGGATTTTGTTTTTAATAGAGATGCCAGCACTAACTATAATCCATAATTCAGCTTTTATTTTTTATGACACCATAACTTATTTAAAAAGTAATGGATTATATACTGCTTTTTAGGTAATAAATATTATTTTTGTCCCATAATTATAAATAGCATGGAAGAGAGACCACTACACAATACACCTAGCATGAAAAGAGCTAACGATACTTCGATTTATAAATTGATAATTTTAGGTGTCCTAATCGGTATAGTAGGTGTTTATTTGCGTTTTGCAGGTGATTCAACTACATTGTCAATTGTTTCTTGGGCAATCTTAGCGGTTGGTACAATCGTAGCGTGCAAAGGTGTATTTAAAATATTAGACGCTTAAGCGGTAAAAATATATTATTAAAATTGAAAACCTCATCAGCTAAAGCTGGTGAGGTTTTTTTTGTAATATGTACTCTACAGTAGAGATGAATCTAGGTGTTAATGTGCCTTGTTTTTGCACTGGATGTTTTGGACTAAAAGTAAATTTATGAACCACATTCATGAATTAAGGCTATTTATGATCTGTTTAAGTAGCTTTTTAATGTAAATCGCTTCTTAAAAATAAATTGTTAAATATTTCTTTAGTGCATGCCTGTTGCGCTGGGGTTTCTTAGTATTACTATCGTTCCGCCCTTTAATCCTCATTGTGACGAGATTTTAATTGGCATAAGGGAACGGAAAGTTAAATAATACAAGTAAATCCAGGAACACGTCATGGTAAAAGTCTACTCTTTTTTTATTCTTCTTATTTCACTGCTATCAGCTAATCGACTTGTTGCGCAAAGAAATGTAGTACAGGTTGATCAATATTCTGGTACGGCAAGTGTTGTTATTCCAATTTATTCGGTAAAAAATGGCTCCCTTTCTACTCAAATTAATCTTATTAACCGGGGGGTGGGTGTAAAGGTAAAAGATGTAGAAGGGACCGGAGGTATTGGCTGGCAAATGTCAGGTGGAGGTATGATAATCAGGGAAATACGTAGTTTACCTGATGACTGTCAACAGGATAATGCAAACAACATTCGTTTAGGGTGGCTTTATAATAACAATGGAGTTAAGATAGATAATTTTACTATTGCAAATGATGGTAATGTGGCAACATGTACAGATGAAACTACAGATTTAGCAAGTTTAAATACTAATTTCTCTGATCTGTCTGATACTGAACCAGACCTGTTTTCGATCAATGCGCCAGGTCTATCAATTAGTTTTGTTTTTGATAAAAACCATCAAATTCAAACTATACCTTATCAGGATCTCAAAATTACATACACTACCAATATCTCTGGAGAGATAGAAAAATTTGTAGTAGTGAATGATCAAGGTGCGGTTTATCAGTTTGATAACATATCCAGCGCTAAATCTACAAAACAAACACTATCTACGTTTAATTCGGAAACGATTAGTGAGAGTAATATTTCTTATTTTAAAACCAGGTTTTTGCAATATAAATCGGGGATAAGTTCATATAATAATTGGTATCTGACGAGCATTACTGATGCAAATCATAATAAGATTACTTTTTCTTATGAAGATGGTCTACCCAAATATAATGTAACTCCAATTGAATTGTATATAGGTACTGCTGCCAAAGCAACTCAATATTGGATTAAAGATGAGTCATTTCCAAGCTTATTAAGTAGTGTTTGGGGCGGGGGGACTAGTGCTTCTTTTATTTATAGTAATAACTATTATACTTCTCAGCCATTACTAAGCACGATCAAATTAAGCAGTGGTGCTAATTATTTCTTAAATTATAGTAGCGTTAGGCCCTTAATTGGATATTATTCCCGATTCTTTCTAAGAGATATAACAACAGATCAATGTAATTCACCTGCAAAGTATCAGTTCTCTTACATTGGCGAGACCTTTTCCGATTATAGTTATACAACATCTTTGGGTGATTCCTCCTCAAAAAATATTGATTATTGGGGACATGCGAATGGTTATTCCAATCCATCTGGTACACTATTGCCTGCATTGAGTATTAATCCTTCAAATGGTTCATTACAACGGTATCAAATTGTAGCTGATAATGTTTCAAGACCCTCTTACTCATTTAATTTATCGGGAGCTGATAGGAGGTTGGACCCTACTATGGCTGCTGCCGGATCGGTAGGCAAGATCACCTATCTTGATAATGGCACAACTACGATGATTTACGAACCTCATGATTATTATGATCCCACTGCTGGAACTGTTGTACAGGGAGGCGGTGGTCGCATTAAGCAAATTATTGACTATGATGGAATCAATGTAGCTCATAATATGGTAAGTAATTATAGCTATGCAAACCCCTCTACTGGTATCACGAGTGGAAAACCAACTTCTTTGCCAGTGTATGGTTTTACCCGCCCTTATACAGGTAGCGGTAGTTCTTTGGATTTATGGAAAAATGCCACAGTTCGTTCTGAACTTGATCTCTCACCAAATGACCATAGTATTGTATACTCCCATGTTAAGGAAGCTAAAAATGGTGCGGGAAATATGGTTTATGAATACTATACCCCGGCAACAAATTATGATACAAGTGCTTTCCCTTCCTGTTTTGATTGTACCACTAGTGATTGGGCGCCGACAATTACTTTTATTGCCAGACCTGGATGTGGTACGGCAGGTTTTATGACTAATGATAAAAGCACCTATCCATTTGCTCCCACCACAAATTATGATTTTGAACGGGGATTGGTAAAAAGTGTAAAAGTCTACAATGAAGTAGGTGGGATTGTTGACGAAACTGAGTATTTATATCAGCGCGTTGGAATGCCAATCTCCATTACTGGTTTAAGGTGGGATGAAAACGCAGGATTTAAGGTCTATTCAAAATATACGGTGCTTACATCAACCGGAGAATTAACAAAAAAAGTAGTTAAGAAAACGACGGATTTACCCCCTTATAGCCAGGTTAAGCAAACCTCGAGTTCTTATTTTTATGACAGCCCATTTCATCATCTTTCCACAAGGCAAGAAGTTACAAATAGTGATGGGACGATTAAAAAGGCGTTTGTCAAATATGTTAAGGATTATAATACCGGAACTATTAACGATGTTGAAGTGAATGCAATACATCAGTTGAAATTGCAAAATCAGAATATACCGATAGAACAATATAGACAAGTTCAGAAGCCTAATAATGACCTAAAGGTTACTTCAGGATCTTTGTTGAAGTTTAAAGCGTTCAATTTTGGGTCCTATTCATTGTATATGCCTTCTCAAAAATTGGGGTTTGTAAGCCAAAATGGGATAACAGGATTTACAACATCAAGTATTTCTTCTGGAATTTTCACTTACGATTCTAATTATATTCCTCTTGAGAACTATCTGATCTACGACTCGAGTGGTTTTCTTCAAACTAAAGATGATAATCATAAACAAGTACAAACCTCTCTTTCTAGTTCAGTCCACCATTTCCCTGTAGCTAATATATCTAATGCAGCGGCGGATGAGATTGCATATTACAACCCTAATAATATGGTTACTAATTCATTTTTTAATATTGGTAATGGCATTACTGGTCCATATGCAGGACGCGCTGGTCTTGGTTCTGGAAGTAGTGGCCTTGAGCCAGGTATTTCCTTTTCAAAAGCGATTAAGAAAAATAAAAACGCCAAAAATTATATATTTTCCGTTTGGCTCAATTCATACGAAAGTGGTACATTTTCAATAACATTAACTGGAACAGATAATGTACCTCATGTTTATCCGCTTAATTTTACAGCAAATAGCGGGACTTGGAAGTATTATGAGATTAAAGTACCGGTAGTTAATTTATCTCCTACTTTTAATATTGACATTCAACATAATACCACTTCGGTATTGTTTTTAACTGACGTTCTTTTTTATCCGGAAAATTCTGAAATAACCACTTCCGACTATAGAGTGGCAACACTAAGTAAAATTGTTCAGACTAATACCAATGGCATTTCCGAATATTATGAGTCTGATAATTTAGGTAGGTTAAGTCTTGTTTATGATCAGGATAAGCAAATTAAAGCACGTACAAGTTATTTGTATCAGGACACTTACCAAACTTTTTCGGATCCTACATTTAGTTTTTCGCCGGTTAATAATATTATAGCTGGTACAGATGTCCGCTTTTATAATGCTACTAATTATAATCCGTGCCAGTTTACTGGGATAACTTTCTCTTGGGATTTTGGTGATGGTAGCGCTCCGCTTGTTACCAGTTCTACGATTAGTTTAGATCATAGATATGCTGTTGCAGGTACATATAATGTCACGCTTACTGTTAGTGCTTTGGGTCAAAGTAATAAAACTACAAAAGCCGTCGTCGTAGTTGTCCCGCCACCTGTTGAACCACCACCACCGCTTGTTATTCCTATAGTTTATGTAAATAATAGCTCAGGAGTGATAACCAGTATCCAACTATCTCAAAATGGAGTGGTAAAATATACTTTTACTGGCGACGAGCTTGATGGTGGTGTTATGGTTCCAGCCCAATCTTATAGGGTTAGAGTTTTTTGTTCTGGATCTTATGGAAGTGTGAATCTAAATGATGGGGATCTTAATTATTGTTCGGAATATGGGGGGGGTAATAGCTATACTTTCTTTGCCAATTTAGTCAAGCCCAGGTCGCTGACAATTACAATTAGCGATGGGAACTGTAATTAAAAACTTAGGTCTAATTCATAACTATATAGAATCAAGCAAAATGATTTATCATATAAAATATTGCTCCATTTTACTGATGTTTATGGTGTTTAACCTTGGAGTGTTGGCCCAGAACGGATATATACAGAACGAGAGGGTTAAAGTTGCGGGTGTTACCAATGAGGAACAAGTGATTCTATTACCCATTTCACAAAAGACAATCACAAGATCTTACACCGATGGCTTGGGTAGGATTGTACAGTCGGTTGCTGTACAGGCAAGTCCCTCGCAAAAAGATATTGTTCAACCCGTTGTTTATGACAACTTGGGAAGGCAAACTACTAATTATTTACCATATGCAAGCACTGCAACGGATGGTAGCTATCATCCAAATGCAATTACTAGTGAACAGCCTGCTTTTTATCAGAGTGGAAACCCATTGATAGCCCAAGATGCAGCGCCCTATAGTCAGCAAATATTTGAGAATAGTCCTTTACAGAGGGTACTAAAAGAAGGGACAATTGGAACCGGGTTTCAGCCAGATCAACATCATAAAATATATAACTATCGCTCTAACCAAAATGCAGATTATGTAATTGACTGGGGTACTAATGCGGTAAATCAAGGCTATTATGATGCAGCCACATTGTCGATGTTAGATGCTACTGATGAGGATGGTAAGCAGGTTGTTGTATTTAAAGACAAAAATGGGAAAACTATCTTAGAACGTAAGAAAGCAAATCAGACAGTTAACGGTGTTTTTCAAACGTATTTTGATACTTACTATCTTTATAATGAAGCAGGTGCATTAGTATATATTGTTCCGCCTAAGGCTATCTCTCTAATGCAACAAAGCAGCAATTGGAGTCTTTCTCAAACTACCATTGTTAATCTGATATTTAATTATCAGTATGATATACGTGGACGTTTAACTCAGAAAACTATACCTTCTAAGGGAGCACTTTTTATTGTTTACGATCCGGTGAATAGACCGGTTTTGATGCAAGATGCAAATCTTAGGACCAATAATCAATGGAATTATATCAAGTATGATGGTAAAGGACATGCAATTAGTCAGGGTATTTATACGGATACTGATCCAGGGCATATTGGCCTTGTTAATATGCAAAGTTATGTGAATTCACTTGATTACAGTACTGTTTATTATGAGGAACGAGCATCGGTATCTGCAACAGGATATTATAGTAATGCAGTTTTTCCTACTACTTCAATAGAACCCCTCGCTTACAGTTACTATGATGATTATGATTTAGATCAAAATGGTGTACCTGATTATAGCTATGCTGTTCAGGGGCTTACCGGGGAATCTGTCGCTACGAATTTGTTAAGGGGGTTACCTACTATGTTAAGAAAAAGAACCGTTGGGAATGGTTTAAGTAATATTTGGTTAATAAATGTGTTGTTTTATAATAAGTATGGTCAGTCCATCCAGAAGCAAAGTAATAATCATTTGAATTATACAGCAGAAGTTGTAACTGATGTAAGTACCAGTGTCTTTGATTTTAATGGCGCAACTACTTTAACTAAAGTTTCCAAGCTTGCTGGAGTGGCAACAACTAATGTACAAACAGATTATGTTTATGATCATGCTTATCGGTTAGTAGCAGTTAAGCAGAGTTATAATGGCGCTTCAGCAATTTCTTTGGCTGCTTATAATTACAATGAAATTGGGCAACTTATAAAGAAAGATCTTAAGCCAGGACAAGGTGTAGTTCCTCAAAATCTAACCTTAGATGATAATAATGTTGTAAGCAATGGGAGTACTTTACATGTAAAAGCAAGTAATAGTATTTTACTAGGCCCAGGATTTCATGCCCAGGATGGGGCAATTTTTAGTGCCACAATAGGAGAGAGTACGCTTCAATCTCTTGATTATCGTTATAATATACGTGGTCAATTGCAATCTATTAATAACAGTACGTTGAGTAATGATGGTGGCATTACCAATAGCGACAATTATGACGTTTTTGGGATGCAGTTGTTGTATGATCAAAGTGATTCAAATTTGGGAAATACTCCGTACTTTAGTGGTGCGTTATCAGCGGTTAAATGGATGAGTAAGGATGGCAATAACATCAGTAGTGTTGAACGAAGTTATTCATATAATTATGATGTATTGAATAGACTTACCTCATCTGCTTATGCTGAACGCACCGGGGCAACGGGTAATTTTAATAATAATGTAGGTGGATTTAATGAAAATGGGATTAGTTATGATGAGAATGGAAACATCTTAACTTTACAACGTAATTCATCTACACCTGGTAGTAATTCTCACACTCAAATTGATAATTTAAGTTATACTTATAGCAGTACTCATCCAAATCAACTAGAAAGTGTTAGTGATGCAGCGGCTAGCGGGGCAGGCTTTATGATCTACCCAGGAGGTAATAGTGTTGGTACTTATGGTTATGATGTGAGTGGTAATCTGGTGAGTGATCCATATAAGGGGCTTAGTCTACAGTATAATACACTCAATAAAACCGATAGGATTACCATAAATGCCGGAAGTGGACAGTATATAGATTATACTTACGATGCCTCTGGCGGTTTATTACGTAAGCAAGTTTATAAGACTGGTTCGGCAACTTTGGTAACAGATTATGTTGAGGGCTTTGTTTATAATAATAATTCTGTCGGGAACGTTAAAAATCTGGCTTATTTTGGGATGCCGGAAGGAAGGGTCAGAAATGATCAGGGGGTATTGAAATTGGAATATGTTATAACTGATCAGCAGGGGAATGCACGTGTTAGCATTGAAGATAATGGTAATGGGATGGCAGTTGTACGTCAGGAGAATAGTTATTATGGATTTGGGATGATTTTAGCTAATAGTCCTGTAGGAATGCTATCTGATGGTAATAAACATTTGTATAATGGTGGTTCAGAATGGCAAAATGATTATGGAAATTTACCTGACTATCAACAAACTTTTTATCGAAATTATGATGCTGCATTGGGAAGGTTTGTAGGTGTTGATCCTTTAGCAGATAGTTATCCTTCTGTTACAGGATATCAGTACGGTAATAATAACCCAATCATGTTTAATGATCCGCTTGGTGATTCACCTAGGCCTTTGCCTATGATGAATGATGTTGGTATGGGCGAAGGCGTTAGTAATGGTGGTGCTGGAGGTGGATTGTCCAAGAATGGGCGTTATTTTCATGAAAAATGGGTGGCTAAGCTGGAGTCTAGAGGTGATCATGGTGATTGGAGCTCTTATTTAGGCCAATACCTGCCGACTGACGCTCAGCGAGAACAAATTCTTGCGCAGTATGGGACAACTATTGATCCTGGATCTGCGGCTGGGCAGGCTATTTTAGGGGGACATCTACAATCAGAAAATGGGGTTTTGGGCTTTTATCAACAAAATGGAATTGCTTTTCATAATGCTCAACATACTAATGAATATGGTGATGACAAAATGGGTAATTCAAAACCTACTTATAAATTTGTAGCTTTTGACGGTAGTCTTAGCCAAGAGCAAGAGTTGGCCAAGTATGGTGAGATCACTAGTGCGAGCAGTGTTTCATTTGGGGTTTCAATTGTTGGCGGGGTTATTGTAGAATATGGTGTAGTTATGACAAATAAAAATTGGGGTCAACGTTATTCAACGGTATATTATGCTCATGGTATTAATCCACCCTCAATATCGGGTGGAGTCGCATATATTTCCCCTAAGCCAAATACGCATCCAGTATTTTCTGATTGGAAAGGAACAATAGGCGGACTTTCTGGCAGTGTTGGTTATGTAAGCGGTAGTGTTGGGTTCACGTCTACATATACTTCTTTTGGGGCTGCGTTAAGTTACGGGAAACCTTTTTCCTTTGCAAAGGAAATCTCCAATTCGGGGACATTTAATATTGGGCAAACGACCCTCATAGGGGCGCCATTCCATATGGGAGCCGATTTCACAAATTCATATATTAAGACACAAACTTATAGTGGAGGCCGTTAATATGAAATTAAGCTTTAAAGTAAAAAGAGTCGTTCAAGACGAACCGCAAATCATTATTGAAAAGATTACGTCATATCTGAAAAAATTTGATTATAAGGTCGTTGAAAGAGACGAAGCATCATTGGTTTTCGATGAAAATGTTTATAGTGATAGGACAAGTTCCCGATCTGACTATTATACAAGGGTAGCTGATGGTAAATTTGAGATTATTGTTTTAGACCAAGAAACAATTGTTAGCCTAGTCTACCGAGTTTCTATTCTAAGAGAATTTGTTTTTTTGTTAATTATTTTCATTGTTGCTGTCACTGTAGATTATAAAGCTTTGATGTTATCTATAGTGTTCGTGGCTAATTTTATTTATAAAATAAATTGTTTAAATAGAGTTCTTTTAGATGAAATAGTGAACAAAAACCTTTAAGGTGATGACGCATTTTTCAATTAGTAGTTTAAAAATCTCATTTGGAAGTCGAGTTTCTGAGTATTTAACTGCGAACGAAGGTTGGGGTAGAAAATGTACTGATTGATTAAAGCAGAAACTGAAATACCAATGAGGGAAAGTAACCCATGAGCAAGAACTAGTACAACCTTATTTGGCAAATAAGTGATGTTATGAAATATCCAATATTAGTTTTCTTTTTTATACTTGTACTTGTTGCTATTTAAATTAAGGGCAGTAAAGAAACCCCTTTTTCTGATTGGGCAGGCCCAGTGTTTGGTGGGACCGTAAATTATGGTAATTATTCAGGACAGTTCGGTACTTCATCAACATATAATGCTTGGGGAGGTGGTGTTGGCGTTGGACTTGTCATTTAAACTATTTGGGGCCGGTAGCGTTGGTTATACTACTTTAATGGGGACGCCTTTTCATTTAGATCAACCGAATTATTCAAATACTTACATTAAGACTCAAACTTATTCTGGAGGACAATAATGAAACTAAAATATCAAATAGACAGAGAAACCAATAAACAGCCAGAGGCATTACTAGATAAAGCAGTCTCCGTTTTAACTAATCAGGATTATGTTATTTTAGAAAGAACCGAAAGTACATTGTCTTTTAAAGATGACAATTGGCAAATTCGGTCTAAAAACAAAATATTAAGTAAAGTAGATCAAGGGAAATTTGAAATCGCCGCCTCAAAAGATGGTTCGCGAATTACTCTTATTTATTATGTTTCCTTCCTTCCTGAATTTATAATAACGTTAATTTTAATAATTATAGGCATTACTCAAAGTTATTATGTTGTAATTATAGCAGTGCCTCTATTAGTACAGCTTTTTATAAGAATTGATACGCTAGAGGCATCAAGCAATGAAATGATTACAAGAGTTATTGTTTAGACCCCATATCGTGGGATATGTTTTAGAGAATGACGCAAAAATGAGGCAAGCTGTATGCAAATGCTTTTTGTGCCCAATGCTCTTTTAAATAACAAGACCTGGAGCCACTGTGCTGGTTTTTGTATAGCTGCTAAGTAGGATCCGCTGAGAAATCGGATAATACTAATATCAAAAGACAGGCCTATGTTTCAATAAACGGTGTTCAATATTATCTTGACGATCCTAACTGGGATTTTGATCATAGCAGAATTCAAAGAGGCGATTCACTGGTTAAGAGAAAAAACTCGATGATAATTAGATTATTTAGACGGAATGTCTTGGTGACTACTGAAGGGAAGGATAATTAATAATAGATTTGTTATATGATGAACTTAAAAATACAAAGGGGATTACTTTTATATATAATGGCAACAGGACTCATTATCTCCGCTTGCACTTTTAGTCGTACTTACGTGGATAGAGCTGATGATATTCAAGAGGGCAAACAGTGTGTCAATAATTTTTACAATAGTGTCTCAAATAAAAATTACGCTGCTTTAGATTTAATGACTAGTGGTGCATTGGTAAATACAGCAGGAAAAAATGCAGTAAGTAAAATAGTGAAACTTATTAATCGTAAGGTTGGTAATTATAAGAGCTATTTGATTGTGGATAGTAATACCGTTCGAACTTCAGGGAGTAGTAACAAAATAATTTATAGGTTTAAAATAAAAGTAACCTATGAAGATGGCGTTGTTGATGAACAGGTTGGTTTAGAAAAATTGGAAACTTCGGATATAAAAGTGATGTCTTATTATGCCAATTCAGATTTATTAATACAGTAGTGGATTAATAAATCTTCTTTTAAATGATATGAAATTTAAATATAAAATTAAAAGAATACTCAAAGTTCGAGCTGATGTTTTGGAGGAGAAAATTACCACCTACTTAATAAAAAACTCTTATAGAATTACCGAAAGAGGCTCAGGATACATAATCTTTGTTGAAGATGAATTTAGTGATAGAAGGAAATCCAGGTATGACTTCCACACTCGAATAGGAGAAGGTAAGTTTGTGTTTAATTGCTCAAGCGATAGTGAAACAACTGTAGAATTAATTTATCTTACATCACTTTCTTACTATGCGTTTCTTGTAATGCTGGTTTGTGGATTTGGCATCTACACGAATAACATAATTATGCCCATTGTTTTTTCACTTGCTTTGACAACGCCTATTTTATGTAAAATTTTTTACCTCAATGAACGGGTTTTTAAAGAAATTATGGAATGCTGATTTTGTAATATTTATGTTATTCGATTTTTAGAAGGTTACTTATTATCGCATCTGGTATTAAGGTAAAACATACAAGCTTTAACAATATGAAAAAATATTTAATTTATTGCGTATTCGCAATGACGGCTTTCGGCTGCAACAATGCGTCGAAAATGGGTGAGTCTGCTGATATCCTCAACAAAATTGAGAACGGGGATACCGTAATGGAATCGAAGATCATTAAGACTGCTGATATGAAGTTTAGGGTGAAGGATGTTCAAAGTGCAAAAGAAAAGATTTCGGCAATATTAAAAACAGAAGGAGGCGCGATAGGGGAGGTTTCTATTAATAGTAATATCCAAAATACGGAAAAAGTAAAGTATAGTGCAGATTCCCTGTTGGAGCTTACAGCTTATCGCACAGAAGGACTGATTATGGCCAGGGTTCCTTCAGAAAAGTTAGATGATTTTACCAATCAGGTGGCGAGAATGGCTGTTTTTGTGGACCATCAATCGCTGAAGTTCGACGATCAGAGTCTTAGTTACCTCACCAGCGAATTAATGAGCATCAACAGGGCTGAAGCCGTAGCTCAAATAGAAAAGAAAGACAATAAAAAGAAGGAAGCTATCGCTTCGAAGGATGTCAGCAAAAGTTTGGCGCTGAAAGATGAATACGTAGATCAGAAGGTTAAAAATATGTCGATTGACAGCAGGGTTCAATACAGCGATGTTACGCTGAACTTTTATCAGGACCATACGGTGAAGCAAATTGTTGTTGGAAATGATAACCTCTCTGATTATCGCCCGCCCTTTTTTCAGCGTGTAGTGATCAATCTGCAGAGTGGCTGGTTTATCTTTAAAGAATTGATTTTAATGCTTTTAAATATCTGGTCGATACTTGTGCTTATAGCCGCTGGATATTTTGCTTATAGATATTATAAAAGACAAAGGAAGCTTATTTAATCCGCTTTTTATTGTCACTAACAAATGACTCCCAGCCGGAGTAAGTTTTTCCTTTTCCTCCGGTTGGTATTTTTTGAAAGGAATGGCACACAGCTACTGCAAGTCCGTCTGTGGCATCTAAAAACTCCGGGGTTTCTTTAAAATTCAGTAATCTTTGCAGCATGGCTGCAACTTGTTCTTTTCCGGCATTTCCATTTCCGGTAATGGATTGTTTGATTTTTCTGGGCGCATATTCATTGATCGGAATATTTCGGGCCAGGGCAGCAGCCATTGCAATTCCCTGAGCGCGGCCAAGTTTTAGCATCACCTGTATATTTTTCCCGTAAAATGGAGCTTCCAGTGCTACAGTATCAGGCTTATATTCGTCGATTAGTTTTGTAGTTTTTTCGAAGATGCGTTGTAGCTTTAAAAAATGATCATCCAAGTGATCCATCCTTACAATGCCCATGGTGATTAGCTCAATTTTACTTCCTTTCTCCAGAATCACCCCGTACCCCATAATCGAGGTACCTGGATCAATCCCCATAATCACCCTTTCCTTTTTTTCAGCCAACATAGAACAATATTAAGCATATTTGCACAGAGTAAATTAAAAATATTGACATCCAATTACAAAAAGGTACTTTCATACGTTCTAAAAGGCGCAATTGTAATATTTGCATTTTGGTTTGTATACAGGAAACTTTCCTCCAATGAGAATTTAGCAGCGTTTAATAATTTGCTAAAGCAGATCCCTTTGCAAGAAATTATCGCGGTACTTGGGCTGGTTTGTTTATTGATGCTACTGAACTGGGGCCTCGAAGCTTTGAAATGGAAGCGACTGATTGCGCGAGTGGAAAGGATTAGTGTATGGCGGGCTATTGAATCTGTTTTTTGTGGCTTGACCTGGGCTGTATTTACGCCCAATCGGATTGGTGAATATGGTGGTCGGGTATTTTTTCTTTCTCCTAAACGACGGATTATGGGGGTTGTAGCTATGGCGGTAGGTAATATTGGCCAGATGGTGTTGACCAATGTTTTTGGGGCAATCGCTTTATGCGTATTTATTTACCGCTTTGAACCTATTGATTATAGGCTTTTTTATGCGCTGATTGCCTTAGCCGCAATGTTCTGTGCTTTCTTTATCATCTTCTATTTTAACATCAAATGGTTAAATGGAATTTTGCTTTCCATGCGTTTTACCCGGAAGTACAAGAAGTTTTATAGCATTCTTGCAAGGTATAGCAAAAAGGAGCTCTTAAATATTCTCTTGTTTTGTCTGGCCCGCTATGTTGTATTTAGCACGCAATACTTTATTCTTTTCTTTTGGCTGATACCAGAAATCCATTACCTGGACATTTTTATGATGGTAAGTATTCTATTTTTTGTCCAATCCACACTTCCTTCTCTTGATCTTTTTGATATAGGCGTTCGGAGTGTTACCGCCTCTTACTTTTTTAGTTATATAACAGGTCACCAGGTAGCCGTTATTGCGTGTACTGCAAGCATATGGCTCATAAATATTATAATTCCTGCTATATTAGGTTCTTATTTTGTGTTTAAACTCAATTTTTTTGGAAGTATTCAGCGTAATTAATTATATCTCATCTTTTTTAACGGTTTTATATGTCATCGTGGTCATTGCCTTTATCAAAGGTTGGCATAAGTTGGTGCATTTTAAACCTGAGGCCACCGTTTTAACTACTAAAGTTTCTATCCTGGTGGCTGCCCGTAATGAGGCAAAAAATATCGCAAAAACAATCGAAGACCTGATTGCTCAGGACTATGATCGGGAGTTGACCGAGATTATATTTATTGATGACCACTCTACGGATCAAACTGCCGAAATTATCAGTTCTTATGCCTCCAGGGGTGTAAAATTAATCCGCTTGAATGAGGATCGGGCACTTAACTCTTACAAGAAAAAGGCGATACAGACCGCGATTTCGGCGGCTAGTGGGACTTTGATCATTACTACTGACGCTGATTGCAGAATGGGGACGAGTTGGCTTAAAACCATTGTCAGTTTTTATGAGGAGAAGAAGTATAAAATGATTTCTTCGCCTGTGGCTTACTTTGAAGAAAAGAGTTTTTTTGAACGTGCGCAAACGCTGGAGTTTTTATATTTAATTGGCCTTGGTGCCTCGACAATAGGGAATAAAAAGCCCTCAACTTGCAATGGCGCTAACCTGGCTTATGAACGGGATGCTTTTTATGAAGTAGGCGGTTTTAAGGGGATTGATGATTTGGCTTCGGGAGATGATGAGTTGCTGTTGCATAAAATGGCAGCGCGCTTTGGTGATGCTATCGGTTTTCTAAAGCATTCAGATGCTGTAGTTTATACACATGCGAAGGCGACATTAAAAGAGTTTATTCAGCAGCGTAAACGTTGGGCTTCTAAAAGTACGCGGTATAAAAACAAATCGATCATTGTATTGGGCGTTTGCATCTGGTTGTTTAACCTAAGTATTCTTGTAAATGTTGGTTTGGGTGCATTCAATACGTTTTATTTCAATTTGGCCTTAGTTCAGTTATTGGCTAAAATGGTGGTGGAGTGGCTGTTTTTATATGATGTGACAGCATTTGCGAAAAGAAAGAGTTTGTTGGTGCTTTTGCCGGTGTTGAATGTGTTGCATATCTTGTACATTGTGTATATCGGCATTGCAGGGAACAGCGGAAAATATAATTGGAAAGATAGAATGGTAAAATAATGGAGATCAATAATAGTCCTTCAAGCAAAATATGGAAGCGTTTTAAGAAAAATAAAATGGCTTTTGGGGGATTGTTGTTTATTTTAACGATGAGCTTGATGGGGATTTTAGGCTATCTGATTACACCGGATAAAAGTCCGATGGCGAATACCATGCACCTTCAGCTCAGCAATAAAAAGCCTGGCAGAACTTTCGACTTTTTAATCGTTAGCAGGAAGAGTAATGTTGAAAAGGTAAATTTTCTGGAACTGATGTTACACGGTCAGGAGCCCGGTTTTAAAAGTGTTCCCATTACTGCTTACCGCGAAGTAGCGGATAAGGTTTATGTGCGGGAATATATTGGTGATGACGAACAAGCAGAAGAGTCTGTATTTTCTAAGTTACCCAATCAACAATATCAGCAAACATTTTGGCTAGGTACAGATACTTATGGCCGGGATATGTTGAGCCGTTTGATTTTAGGAATTAGGGTTTCTTTGTCCGTGGGACTAATGGCGGTACTTATTTCTCTTTTTATTGGCGTCTGTCTGGGCGCATTAGCTGGCTATTTTGGCGGGAAAACGGATGCGTTGATCAGTTGGTTTATGAATGTGATCTGGTCCTTGCCTTCTTTACTTTTGGTTATTGCGATTTCATTTGCATTGGGGAAAGGATTCTGGCAGATATTTATTGCGGTTGGTTTATCCACCTGGGTGGATGTATCTCGGCTTGTACGTGGACAGGTTATGGCTTTAAAAGAAGTCGAATTTGTGGAGGCTTCTAAAGCATTGGGCTTCTCCACTTCAAGAACGATTATCAGGCATATTCTTCCCAATATTGCGGGGCCTATACTTGTTGTGGCCTCTGCCAATTTTGCTTCTGCTATTTTGCTCGAAACTGGATTGAGCTTTTTGGGATTTGGGGCACAACCGCCAATGCCAAGCTGGGGGAGTATGATTAAGGAGCATTATGGGTATATCATTATGGATGCCGCTTATCTTGCGCTTTTGCCTGGATTGGCCATTATGCTTACGGTATATGCATTTAATTTACTGGCTATTGGCTTGCGCGATGCTTTTGATGTTAAATCACAAAATATATCTGTGTAGCTTAGCCCCTTAATTACTAACTTTGACCTGTATGTTATTAAACTGTTATCAGCAAGAACTAATTGAAGCCGGATGTGATGAAGCAGGAAGGGGTTGTTTGGCGGGACCGGTATTTGCCGCGGCCGTAATTTTACCACCTGATTTTGTCGCTGGAGAATTGAATGATTCGAAACAGCTGAACCATCAACAGCGTAATAAGTTAAGACTGATCATCGAAAAAGAAGCGATAGCCTGGGCTGTTGGCGAGGTTGATCACATTGAAATTGATCAGATTAATATCTTGAATGCCTCTTTTTTAGCAATGCACAGGGCACTTGACAAATTGAATATTAAGCCTCAATATTTAAGTATAGATGGTAATCGGTTTAAAAAGTACAAGGATGTCCCGCATGCTTGTATTGTGAAGGGTGATGGTAAATATTTAAATATTGCTGCTGCTTCTATTCTTGCTAAAACCCATAGGGATGAATTTATGGAGCGTATTTCGGCAGAATATCCTCATTATCAATGGAAACAGAATAAAGGATACCCAACGATTGCTCATCGAACGGCTGCTCTTGAGCATGGTTTATCGCCATACCACCGTAAAACTTTTAATATTAGTGCGCCACAGCTAAAGCTATTTTCGGAAATAGAGGGATAATTCGTATTTTCACGTGAATTGAAAGTCCTCATCCTGACAAATAGGGTCCCCTTTCCGCCGAATAGCGGATATCCCATAGTGGTTTATAACACCATTAAGGGCTTGGTAAAACTTGGGGTTGATGTGACGTTGTTCAGTCTCAATACCAACAAGCACCGTGTAGATATTGATGATATTTATGATCCTGTTTTTGATCAGATCAAATTTCATTCTTTTGACCTCGATACTGAGGTCAATGTATGGGGAGCCCTCAGCAATATTTTCTCCGATGAGTCGTACAACGTTTCCAGATTTTTTGATGAGGATGCTGCGCGTTTGTTAGAGGACATTTTAAAAGAGACCACATTCGATATCATACAATTTGAAGGGTTATTTGTGGTACCCTATCTGGATATAGTGAAAGCCAATAGTGATGCGAAAGTAATTTACCGGGCACACAATATTGAGTTTGATGTTTGGGAACGGATCGCGTTGAGAGAACCTTTTACGCCCAGAAGAAAGTATCTTCAGTTTTTAGCACGTCGTTTAAAATATTATGAAACGGAGCAGATCAACCGCTTTCACCAGGTGTTTGCGATTAGTGAACCCGATAGGCAAAATATTGTAAAGTTTGGTTGTGAAACTGCCTTGGATGTTTTTCCGGTAGCACTTGATTTTGAAAAATACGTTACTGATCCATCTAAAACCAGTTTCCCTACGTTGTTTCACCTTGGCGCAATGGACTGGAGGCCGAATAAGGAAGGTCTGGCTTGGTTTCTGGATGAAATATGGCCGGATATTGAAAAATTAAATAGTGAGTTGCGCTTTTATATTGCCGGAAAGAATATGCAACACGAGTTTTTTGAATATGACTCAGATAACCTGGTGGTGGAAGGTGAAATATTTGATGCGGTGGAGTTTATCAATTCCAAAGCCATTATGATCGTTCCATTATTATCCGGAAGTGGGATGCGCGTTAAAATTATAGAGGGCATGGCTATGCGCAAATGTGTGATTGCAACGAGTATGGCTGCCGAAGGTATCCGCTGCGAACATGGTAAAGATATATTGATTGCAGATACTGCAGATGAATTTTACCGCTCTATTTTACAGTGTATCACTAATCCCAATAAGTGGCGTGAAATAGGCGAGAATGCACGCAAAACGGTAGAAAGAGATCACGATATCAATGTGATTTCTCAAAGAATGCTGAATGTCTATCAAAAATTAATTAGTGGCTAAATTTATATACCTTTGCCACGTTTTTATAGATATTATACCGTATGAAGAATACCGCACTAACCGATAAACACATTTCATTAGGCGCCAAAATGGTGCCTTTCGCAGGATACAATATGCCTGTACAATACGAAGGTATTAATGCTGAACACGCTACAGTTAGATCAAGTGTAGGCGTTTTTGACGTGAGTCATATGGGAGAATTTATCCTGAAAGGTGAACAAGCTTTGGATTTGATTCAAAGGGTAACGAGTAATGATGCCTCAAAGCTATATGATGGTAAAGTTCAATATTCGTGTTTGCCAAATGAAGATGGTGGTATTGTTGACGATCTTTTGGTTTACCGCATTGATGAGTTAACTTATATGTTGGTGGTGAATGCTTCGAACATAGAAAAAGATTGGAACTGGATCCAGAAATTCAATACCAAGGGTGTAGAGATGCACAACATTTCTGACAAAACTTCTTTGTTGGCTATTCAAGGTCCTAAAGCTGCTGAGGCATTACAGAGTTTAACTGATGTTGATTTGGCTTCTATGGAATATTACAATTTTGTAAAAGGCAGATTTGCTGGTGTTGATAATGTAGTGATTTCTGCTACTGGATATACTGGTGCTGGTGGTTTTGAAGTTTATTTTGACAATGAACATGCTGATGTGATTTGGGATGCTATTTTTGAAGCAGGTAAACCTTTTGGCATTAAACCTATTGGTTTAGGTGCAAGGGATACTTTGCGTTTGGAAATGGGTTTCTGTTTATATGGAAATGATATTGACGATACGACTTCTCCTATTGCTGCTGGATTAGGTTGGATCACTAAATTCTCTAAGGTATTTACCAATTCTGAGGCCCTTTTGGCTGAAAAGGAAGCTGGTGTAGCACGTAAGCTGATTGGATTTGAGATGATTGACAGAGGCATTCCTCGTCATGATTATGAGATTGTTGATGCTGAAGGAAATGTAATTGGTAAGGTTACTTCTGGAACGCAATCGCCATCTTTACAAAAAGCGATTGGAATGGGCTATATTGATAAAGCTATGGCTAAAGAAGGTACTGAAATCTATATCAACATCCGTAACCAAAAAATTAAGGCTAAGGTAGCTAAGTTCCCTTTTTATAAATAATAGTATTTTAAACCCTCCTGTTTTATACCCAATCGAAACTGATGCACTATAAAAAAAGCATAGAAGTTTGTTTAACGCCAGCATTATTAAATCTTTACGATACTAAAGAAAGTGTTGTTGTTGTTATCGATATTTTAAGGGCGACATCGTCCATTGTATATGGCATTGATAATGGTGCTGATGCAATTGTACCAGTTGCTCATGTAGAAGATTGTTTGAGGTATGCAGATAAAGGGTTTTTGCTGGCAGCAGAGCGAAATGGAGAAGTTGTTGAAGGTTTTGACTTCGGCAATTCTCCATTTTCTTATAGCAGTGATAAGGTAAAAGGAAGAACGGTGGTATTGACCACTACAAATGGAACTAAAGCCTTACATATGGCTAATGCGCAGTCTGCACAGGTGGTGATTGGTTCGTTTCTAAATTTAAAAGCCTTATGCAACTGGCTTAAAGGTCAGGAAAGGGATGTCTTGTTGCTTTGTGCCGGATGGAAAGATAAGTTTAATCTGGAAGATACCTTGTTTGCTGGTGCTGTGGTAAGCGAACTGCGCAAAGACTTTACTCATTTTTGTGATTCTTGTGTTGCTGCTGAAGATCTGTATTTGTTGGCTAAAGATGATTTGAGGGGCTATCTGCATAAATCATCACATAGCCATCGTCTGGCCGAATTGAATATTGAAGAGGATGTGAAGTTTTGTTTACAGCTTAATATCTGCAACGCAATACCTGTTCTGGAAGGTGAGGCACTGGTTCCCCTTACTTGGGTTTGTATTTAGAAGCCTGTAGGACTTTTTGTGTATCCTTTTCGACCATCAATTGCTGTAAGGTAACTGATGGATTTTCTTCCATGTATTTTCTAACAATTTGCCAGCCGGTCCAAATGCCTAATTTCGGGGCCGACTCGTTTCTTTCGCCCAAGCCGGGGGTAAATGGGCCCTCACTTAAAAACACTTGTATTTTTTGGTAATCTGTTTCAAATAATAGATCATTTTGAAGGTAGTAGCCCCAAATGTCGCTTTCAAAAGTCTTACACCATTCTAGCTGCTTTGCAGTATATCCTATTTTAACTGAATCGGGAACATTATCGGCCAAAACCCTATCCATGAAATATAGGATTTTTCCGTTGTGGATCATTTTGGCAAGGAGTGTTCTGTCTTGGTCACGTTCGGCAAAAAGTTCTTCTCTGGCATAGGTTTCTGTCAACCTGGGTACGATGTATTGTGGGCTAAAGCGTTTTGATAAGTAAAGGGGCACACTCTCTACAATGGCTCTATAGAATTTGCTATCTTTTCCTAAAAACATATCTAAACCGATACCCATGTAATCGTTGCCGATAGGGGTTTGTACAGAGAAGCCCGAAACAAAGGAAATAAACCTTGGGACCTGGGATTTAGGGTAATAATATTTTATGTATTTAAATGTTTGTGTGAGGTCTTTTTCAATAGGAACAAGGTTAGGGAATATGCTATCGACCTCTTTATTTAGATCATAGTAAGCCTGATCTTTGAATAGGGTAGCAAGGATTTCGTCGGGGCTGTAACTTTCATTGCCTACCATCCGGTGTATATAGTCATCATAAAATGCACCATACTTCTTTTGCAGCAATTCGTCTGTTTGTTTAATGTCTTTGTCTTTTCTAAGGTAAAGGTCTCTGTCAAAACGATCAATTTTTACATCTAGCTGTATTGCAGTTACGTCAGGTTTAGTACCTTGTTTGCAGGAAAGAAAAGTTAATATAAATAGAAAAAATAGATAGCTTTGGCTGAATTTTACGTTATAGTTCATTATAAACAAATATAAACGAGTTTATCCAAGCTTCAACACCTTAATATAAAAATACTATGAAAAGAACATTTGTCGGCCTACTGCTTTTATTTCTAACCAGTAACCTTTTTGCGCAGATGCCTGCAGTGCCCGATTATGATTTTAGACTTGGATTGACTGCACATCCTACCATTGGTTGGATGAAAGCTGAACCGGGTAAAAGCAGGGGTGTTTCTTTAGGCTTTTCTTATGGTTTGCTGGCTGATTTTAATTTTGCTGAAAACTATGCTTTTGCAACAGGATTAACGATCACTACCATCAATGGCAAGAGTACTGAAATTAATGTTGCTCCTTATTATGATGGTTCGCCAACACAAACAGCTTATGATTTGAAGTATAAGCTTCAATACATTGAAATTCCGCTTACTGTGAAGCTAAAAACTGGTAAGATGGGTGATGTAAAGTGGTACGGACAGTTTGGTTTATCTAATGATTTCAATATTGGTGCGAAGCAATCTGCCGAGGCTGTTGGAAAACCTGCTATTGATGATCGGAACATTTCTAAGCAGATCAACTTTTATAGGGCTGGACTGATATTGGGTGCTGGGGGTGAAATTGACATTGCTGACCATACTAGTCTTACGCTTGGATTGACCTTGAACAATGGTTTTACCAATATTGTGGATGATAATGATCGTAAAGTACGAAATCATTATATTGGCCTGAATGTTGGTGTTTTCTTCTAATTCATACAGCTCTTTATTACCGATCTAAAAATATATACTTCAATGAAACCATCATTTTTGATAGCTTCATCACCTTTAAAAAGCAAACTATATACTGATGAAAATCGCGCTAGCACAACTTAACTATCATATAGGTAATTTCGAATACAATACAAATAAGATCATCGAGCACATTGAACTGGCTAAAGCCAAGGGTGCGGATTTGGTTGTATTTGCGGAACTGGCTATATGTGGTTATCCGCCACGAGATTTTTTGGAGTTTGATGAGTTTATTGACCTTTGCGAAAAGGCTGCCCTGGAGATCGCTACACATTGTGTAGGCATTGCTTGTATTGTCGGCCTACCTGTTAAGAATGAAATATTAGCGGGTAAAGATTTGTATAATGCAGCTTATTTTCTGGAGGATGGGCAATTAAAAAGGGTAGTTAAAAAGGCTTTGCTGCCTAATTATGATGTATTTGATGAATATCGTTATTTTGAGCCTGCAAGCCATTTTGAATGTGTCGATTTTAAAGGGATTAAGATCGCCGTAACCATTTGCGAGGATCTGTGGAACATCAACAATAACCCATTGTATATCTCTTCTCCAATGGATGAGCTGATCAGGCAAAAGCCTAAATTGATGATCAACATCGCAGCTTCTCCATTTTCTTATCTGCACGATGAAGAGCGTGTGGTGGTGCTTTCTGATAATGCGAAGCGATATAATATGCCGCTGCTGTATGTAAATCAGGTGGGTGCGCAAACGGAAATTATCTTTGATGGTGGATCTTTGGCTTTTGATGCTAAAGGTAACCTGATTGATGAAATGCCTTATTTTGAGGAGGCGGTGCGCATTTATGAATTTGAGGACAATGTCATCAAAGGGCATGAACCGATGCAGCATCTGGCGATGCCTGATATAGATCAAATCTATGAGGCGTTGGTGTTGGGTATTAAGGATTACTTTAGCAAGTCTGGTTTTAGTAAGGCAGTACTGGGCTTATCTGGTGGGATTGATTCGGCGGTTGTTTGTGCCTTGGCTTGTCGGGCATTGGGTGCCGAAAATGTAATGGCTGTTTTGATGCCCTCTAAGTATTCTTCAGATCATTCTATTCAGGATGCATTGGATTTGGTTAATAATATTGGTTGTCAACATCAAATTATTCCGATAAAGGAAGCTGCTGATGCATTTGATAGTATGATGGCTCCTGCATTTGAAGGACTTGCTTTTAACCTTACTGAAGAAAATATACAGGCACGTTGTAGGGGAGTGATTGTAATGGCGATGTCTAATAAATTTGGTTACATTTTGCTAAACACCTCTAACAAAAGTGAGTGTGCAGTGGGGTATGGGACTTTGTACGGCGATATGTGTGGTGCGATAGGGGTAATTGGGGATGTTTACAAAACCCAGGTATATCAACTTGCGCAGTATATCAATAAAGATGGGATTGTGATTCCGGAAAACTCTATTGTTAAACCACCTTCTGCGGAGCTTAGACCGGGTCAGAAGGACTCTGATTCTTTACCTGACTATGATGTCCTGGATAAGATTTTATTCCAATACATCGAATTAAAAAAGAGCTCATCGGGAATTATTGCACAGGGTTATGATGAGGCGTTGGTGAGAAGGATTATTAAGCTGGTAAATTCCGCAGAATTTAAGCGTTATCAAACGCCTCCAATCCTGCGGGTATCACCTAAAGCTTTTGGTATGGGTAGAAGGATGCCTATTGTAGGCAAGTACCTTTCCTAAGCTTTTTTAAACCATTTTCTGTAAGGGATAATTAGAGCCAATAGCAGTGCTGTTATGCATAAAAACTTAGCGATGATGTCGCCTGTTTTAACGTATAAGGTCAGTTCATCATTTAGATTGATGTCGGTCTTTAATGCGGTTCTTGTCCACCACTTTGCTTGTTGGATCACATCACCTTTTTGGTTAATAAAGCAAGAAATCCCGGTGTTGGCTGAGCGGACTACATAACGACGACTTTCTATGGCTCTTAATTGGGCATACATTAAGTGTTGATCTTTGCCTGATGTATTTCCCCACCAACCATCATTGGTGATGATAGCGATGAACTGAGCCCCATTTTTAACAGCTTCTCCAATCCATTCGCCCCATAAAGATTCGTAGCAAATGACAGGGGCTACACCGATGCCGCTGTAAGCATAAAATACACCGGGTTTATCTTGCCAGCCCCATCCGCCTCCGCTACCACCGAAACCTTCGAAAATAGGTCCTAGTATCGATAATGCAGCTGGGAAAGGCATCTTTTCTACGCCTGGCACTAGTTTGGATTTATGGTAGAATTGTACGTTTGCTGAGTTCTCGACTTGCATAGCGGTATTAAAGCTATCGTAAAACACACCACTTTGATCTTGTTTCGCGGATACTGTTTGTCGATCGTTGTACAATTTTACGCTCTCTATGCCAGTGATGACAGTTCCATTCTTGTATTTTGCTAGAAACTGTTGTACGTTATTGAAATCAGGGTTACTGCGGATTCTATCTTCGTCTGCATAATTAGGGATTGCTGTTTCTGGCCAGATAAAATATTCGGTATTTGGCTGTGCAATGGAGTCAGATAGATGGGTAAGTATATTCAGTTGATCTGCAGCAGAAAGACTGCCGAATTTTTTATAAGGATCTATATTCGGTTGTACGGTGACCACATTTACAGGAACCACTTTTTCTTCGTATTGGTAGTATTTTGCTAGCGAAAGACCGATTGGTAGGATCACTACTAAAGCCCAAAGCATTGCAGGTCTTAATTTTAAATAGCCTTTTGCATCGGATTTAAAACGTTTATAAGCTTCGAAAGCTAAAATATTGCTGAGTAATATCCATACTGAACCACCGTAAACGCCAGTATACTCATACCATTGCGCCAATTGGTGCATTCCCGATAAACCATTTCCTAGTGTCATCCATGGGAAGGCTAAATCCCAGCTTTGGTGCAGGTATTCCATCGCTACATAAAATGAGATCAGGCCAGTGTATGCAATTTTAGCATTGGTTACCCTTTGTAAACGGTAATACAACCAGAAGGCAAAAGTCATCAATAAAGCCCCTAAACCAAAAGGGATGATGGATACGAATGCGGATACTACCGGATTGTTTACCGCACTGATGGCATTATAAACCCAATAAATGGAGGCGGTATTCCAAACCAGGAAAGTCAGACCGGCAGTAAGGAAGACCTTTTTTCCTGTTTTTCCTTCTTTTTTAAGCAGAATTTTGTCCAGTGCAATTAACAAAGGGACTAAACCAACAAGAAGGATTGGGGTGGTATAAGGGATTGGTGGCCAAGCCAGCCACATTAAAAATGAGCTTAACAAGGCCAGAGGGGCAGTATTTTTAAAATTCATTAATGGGTGCTTATAAGCTATCTAATATATCTGCTTTTTTTGCTTCATATTCTTCCTGAGTAATCAGGTGTTTGTCGTACAAACTTTTCAGTTTTCTTAATTTTAAAGTGGTTTCATCTTCAGGTTCTTCAACATGGCTAGGCGTTGCCGCTGGTGCTGAGAAGAATGCTGCAGGCTCTTCTGAAGCTGGTTCTGGCGTAACCGCATTTACAGTTACTGGTGAGGGGATAGAACGTCTTTCTTCTAGATCTGTTTGTCTTTGTTGCTCTTTGAAATTTTCCAATTGCTCATAAGCTGCCTGGTATAATTTGCGGGCTTGAACTTTAGGAATGTATTCTGTAATGATGTTCTCTCCGTGTAAGGGTACACAGATAAATTTTGAACCAAAGATTTCTTCTTTAAAGGAAACCTCTTTCACACTTTTCCAGGAGATATCTTTGAAGTTCATGGTGATTCCAAAATTACCGGGTTCGCAATAGAAAATACGTTTGTTACTTACGGCAATACAATCAGGAAGCAAGTTTACGGCAGGTTTTTTCTGTACTGCCATATAAATAAGTTCCTCATTGTTGGTTAGCATGTCGTTCAGTTTACCTAATACTTTCTCAACGGCTTTTGGATCTTGTTCGTCACTTAAAAATCTATCTATTAAAATCATGATGTTTCTTTTTTATGTAGGGGTATCAAAAATTGAACCCAATTAATCTTTATCGTATTTTGATTTCTTCTTTACCTCTTCGGCTCCGGCAATACAAATTACAAATTCTCCTTTTAATATATTGTTTTCGAAATGTGATTTAATTTCTGCTAATGTGCCTCTAACGGTTTCTTCGTATAGTTTGGTAAGTTCGCGGCTCACCGAAGCTTGTCTTTCTGCTCCTAAATACTGTGCAAATTCTTCCAGTGTTTTTAGTAAGCGGTGTGGACTTTCATAAAATATCATGGTCCGTTCTTCGTCGGCCAGCTTTTTAAAACGTGTTTGTCTGCCCTTTTTTACTGGCAAAAAGCCTTCAAAGACGAATGCATCGCAGGGTAGGCCTGAATTTACCAGTGCGGGTACAAAGGCTGTGGCACCGGGTAAACATTCTACTTGTAAGTCGTGTTTTAAGGTCTCCCTTACCAGAAAAAAACCTGGATCAGAAATGGCAGGTGTTCCGGCATCTGATATGAGCGCTACATTTTTTCCTTCTTTTAAAAAGCGGATGATTTCTGTAGTTGCCTGATGTTCATTGTGCTGGTGATGGGAGTAGGCTTTTTTATCAATGCCAAAATGTTTTAACATTGGGGCGCTTGTGCGGGTGTCTTCTGCCAATATTACATCAGCTTCTTTTAAGATCCGGATGGCTCTAAAGGTCATATCCTCCAGATTACCAATGGGTGTAGGAACAAGAAAAAGTTTACCAGTTGTCATGTTATGCGTTCAAGGTTACTACTCATCGCTTATCGTTATCATTGCTTTCATTGTATAAAACTCGCAACTCATTGCTAATAACGCGTAACTCTTATTATCTTTGTTTAAAAAAATAAATAATGCTGCAAGTTAACTATATCCGTGAAAATAGAGCGAAAGTTTTGGAAGGCTTAACCCTTAGAAACTTTAAACAGCCAGAATTGGTTGATGAAATTATTAAAACCGATGAAGAAAGAAGACAAATCCAAACTTCATTAGATAATCTCTCTGCTATCGCAAATTCGAGCGCAAAACAAATTGGTGAGTTGATGCGCAACGGAAAAAAGGATGAAGCTGAAGCATTGAAAGCTGAAACAACATCTAATAAAGAGCAGATAAAGAATTTATCTGAGGATTTTGCTGCTGCTGAAAGTAAATTGCATAACCTGATTGTACAATTGCCTAACCTGCCACATCATTTGGTTAAAGCTGGAAGTACACCGGAAGAAAATGAGATTGTTTATTTGCATGGTGAGCCAGCTGCAGTTGGTGAAAAAGCATTACCACACTGGGAATTAACTGCTAAATATGATATTATAGATTTTGAACTGGGTACAAAGATTGCCGGCGCTGGTTTTCCAGTTTATAAAGGCAAGGGTGCTCGCTTACAACGCGCGCTGATTAATTTCTTTTTAGATCATGCTACGGCAGAAGGTTATAGAGAAATGCAAGTGCCTCATCTTGTAAACGAAGCTTCTGGTTTCGGTACTGGTCAGTTACCGGATAAGGAGGGGCAAATGTATCATGTGGGTATTGACGGTTTGTATCTGATCCCTACAGCAGAGGTTCCGGTTACGAATCTTTATAGAGATGTTATTTTAAAAGATGAAGAGTTGCCTGTGAAAAATACAGCATATACACCTTGTTTCCGTCGTGAAGCAGGTTCTTACGGTGCACATGTTCGTGGTTTAAACAGACTTCATCAGTTTGATAAAGTAGAAATTGTACAGGTTGTTCATCCTGAATCTTCTTACCAGGTGCTGGAAGATATGAGTGCTTATGTTCAGACTTTGTTGCAAAAACTAGGTTTGCACTATAGAGTATTGCGCTTATGTGCTGGAGATATGGGCTTTACAGCTGCTATGACTTACGATATGGAGGTTTGGAGTGCTGCTCAACAACGTTGGTTAGAGGTGTCTTCAGTGTCTAACTTTGAAACTTATCAAAGTAACAGGTTGAAGTTAAGGTTTAAAGGAGCGACTGGGAAAACACAGCTTGCGCATACTTTAAATGGAAGTGCATTGGCTTTACCTCGTATTGTTGCTGCTATTTTGGAAAACAATCAAACAGATAAAGGAATTAAAATTCCTGAAGCCTTGGTAAAGTATACCGGCTTCGAATATATTGATTAATTTTTTTTATATGGCGGTCGTCATTCTGAATTTATTTCAGAATCTCGCCCCAATTATTCAAAAAAAATATACTCAAGAGTGGTCCTGAAATAAATTCAGGATGACGGATGTACAAAAAGAGGGTGATCATAATTTATGATCGCCCTCTTTTTTATGCCATTTATATTTATTAAAAACCTTAGAACTTTATTTCAACTTATTTGTAGTTAATGTATTTATAGTGAGCTAGCTGAGCATACTCCTAATCATTTTTCTATATATGAGACTACATAAATTGATTTTAATGTTTCTCCTTGGTCTACCATGTATGTTGTGCTCTGTCGCGTATGGGCAAACAGGAGATAATAATAAAGTGCTCAGCAATGCCTCTCTTCAGGAGATTATAAATTATGCATTAGTCAATAAGCCCGGAGTTAAACAATCTTTGATAGATGAAGAGATTGGAGAGCGGGATATTATGTCTGCGCTGTCGGGCTGGTTTCCTCAAATTAATGGTGATGCCAGCTACAATTACAACCTGAAACAACAGGTGAGTACGTTGACGATGAATGGTGAGACTTCGCTATTGGTGCTCGGCACAAAACATACCTCTGCATTTACTCTACAGGCCGATCAGAAATTTCTGGATGCTGGGCTAATTCAGGCTTCTAAAGCTTCGAAATATTACAGACAGCAGTATAAGCAAAGTACAGAAAATGCAAAGATTAATACCGTAGTTAGTGTAAGTAAGGCATATTTTGATGTGCTCACCAGCAAGGAGCAATTAAAAATTATTGGTGAAAATATTGCGCGATTAGAGAAACAGCTCAAAGATGCGAAGGCGCAATATGAAAATGGATTGGTTGACAAAACGGATTATCAACGGGCGCAGATCAGTCTGAGCAATTCTAAAGCGGATAAAAAGCGGGCTGAGGAACTGATTAAATACAAGTACACCTATCTTAAAGAGTTGATAGGGTATGGGGGCGATAAAGATTTTAGCCTGAACTTTGATGCGGTAAAGATGGAAAATGAAATTCTGATCGATACCAATCAAAGAGAGACGTATGAGAATAGAGTGGAATATCGGTTATTGCAAACTCAAAAGCAATTGCAGCACCTGAATACCAGCTATAATAAATGGTCTTTCCTGCCTAGTATCTCTGGATTTATCAATTACAATTGGAATTACCTCAACAATAATTTTGGCGATCTTTATGATAAAAATTACCCGAGTTCTTTACTTGGACTAAAATTGAGTCTGCCTATTTTTCAGGGAACAAAGAGAATTCAGGAGCTTAAAAAATCACAGCTACAGGAGCAAAGGATAGATCTTGATTTAGCAAACGCCAGAAATCAGATTAAAAGTCAGTATGAGCAGGCGATGGCCACTTATAAGGCCAATTTGAATGATTGGAAAACGGCGGGGGCAAATGTGGAGATTTCCCGGCAGGTATATCAAACCATCAAATTGCAATACGACGAGGGCATAAAAGCTTATCTGGATCTGATGACTTCGGAAACAGATCTGCGTACCGCTCAACTCAATTATTTGAATTCTTTGTACAGTCTTCTTTCTTCCAGATTGGATGTACAACAAGCATTAGGCACAATTACCGTAAACCAATAAAGTACTGAAATGAAGACGATTAATCACGTAAAACTAGGCATTGTTATTTTGGGGTCCATTTCTTTAGCGTCATGCGGTGGAGATAAGGCTGCACAACAGCAGGCTGGGCCTCCTCCGGCAACACCGGTATCTGTTTATAAGGTGGTTTCTGAACCGGTTACAACGGTGGATACTTATCCCGGGGTTGTTGTGGCTCTGGATGAAGTGGAAATTCGAGCTCAGGTTGGTGGTTTTATTACTGCTATTTACGTGCGCGATGGACAAAGAGTGAGCAAGGGGCAGAAGCTTTACGAAATTGACCGGACAAAATACCTGGCTGCATACAATTCTGCGAAAGCAAATGTAAATATGGCACAGGCTAATCGTGATAAGGCTAAAAAGGATGCGGAGCGTTATAAAAATCTGGCTGCTCAGGATGCGATCGCAAAGCAACGTGTGGATTACGCCTTAACGGATCTCGCCAATGCGGAATCGCAGGTGGCTTCGGCAAAAGCTACGCTTTCTGCGGCAAATAACGACCTTCAGAATGCGGTAATTGTAGCCCCGCTAACTGGCACAATAGGAATCTCGCAGGTGAAAGTGGGGGCCTTGGTTGCGCCTTCTACCACGCTTTTAAATACCGTGTCTAAGGGCAATCCGATTGCAGTAGACATTTCTGTAAATCAGGGGGATATTCCTCATTTCCAGAAAATGAAAGACAACCCCGGGGCGATAAAAGATTCGCTCTTAACAATACAACTCCAGGATGGAAGCTTATATACACGTCAAGGTAGGATTATAACGATAGACCGTGCAGTGGATCCGGCAACAGGAACGATAAAGGTTAGGGTAAGCTATCCGAATGAAGCTGGAAAGCTGATTGCGGGGATGACAGTGAATCTGAAAGTATTAAACAAATCTACAGAAAACGAAGTAGTGATTCCTTATAAAGCAGTAATAGAGCAGTTGGGTGCATACAATGTTTATGTGGTGGCTGATAGCAATAAGGCAGAACAACGCATCATTCAGCTTGGAAAACAATTCGATAAAAGTGTAGTCGTGAAAGAAGGTTTGAAGGTTGGAGAGGTGATTGTCGATGAAGGATCCCAAAATGTAAGGCCTGGTGCCGTGGTAAAATTTTAAAAGAATTTTAAGCTTATGATCTCAGAAGTATTTATCAGACGCCCGGTCACGGCCATCGTTATATCTATAATAATTGTTGTTATTGGCGTTATTGTCATCACAACCTTACCAATCAGTCAGTATCCTAGTATTGCACCGCCAACGGTTACCGTTTCTGGAGCCTATACCGGGGCTGATGCGCAAACGGTGGAGCAAACCGTGACTACCCCTATAGAGAGTCAGATCAACGGTACCCCTGGGATGAAGTATTTATCTTCTAACAGTACCTCTGATGGGCGGTCCTCGATAACTGTTACATTTGAGGTGGGGACCAATATTGATATCGCTGCATTAGATGTGCAGAATAGGGTAGGCATTGCCGAACCATCCTTGCCAGAGGCTGTTACTCGTTTGGGGGTTACGACTAAAAAAGCGAACAATGATATTTTGATGGTGGTAGGTTTGTTTTCGCCGAATGGGACTTACGATGATAAATTTATCTCAAATTATATCAACCTGTATGTAAAAGATGCTTTATTACGTGTTCAGGGGGTTGGTGATGTTCAAGCTTTTGGACAGCCTTTTAGTATGCGGATTTGGCTTGATGCCAATAAACTGGCGAATTATGGCCTTACCCCAGCAAATGTGTCTGCAGCTGTCCAGGAGCAAAATGTTAGGGTTCCCGGGGGAAGTGTAGGTGCTCCTCCGCAACGAAACAATCAGACATTTGAATTTTCTGTACTCCTTGATGGCGATTTGAATACAGAAGAGCAGTTTAAAAACATTGTGATCAAAACCGGACAGGACGGTTCCGTCGTTTTCCTGAAAGATGTAGCTAGAATAGAATTGGGGGCCTTTAGTTATTCTATTAACTCAAAAGTGAATGGAAAGGTGGCGTCCCTGATGATGATTAATCAGACTCCGGGTGGGAATGCTGTACAAACTGCGGATGGGATTCAAAAAGCGTTGGAGCAATTAAAGAAGTCTTTTCCAAAAGATCTGGATTATACCGTTCCTTATGAAACGGTTACTGTGGTGAAATTGTCAATTGAAGGCGTGGTTCATACTTTGATTGAAGCATTGGTTCTGGTTACACTAGTGGTGTTTTTCTTCCTCCAAAGCTGGCGGGCTACACTGATTCCGGTATTGGCCATTCCGGTTTCAATCATAGGTACTTTTATCTTTTTCACGTTTTTCGGCTTCTCGATTAACGTACTGACCATGTTTGGTTTTGTACTCGCCATTGGTATTGTGGTTGATGATGCGATTGTTGTGGTAGAGGCGGTGCAGCATTATATGGATCATGATGGCTTATCGGCTCCGGAAGCGACCAGGAGAGCGATGAATGACATTACGGCACCGGTAATTGCCATTGCCTTGATTTTAGCTGCGGTATTTATTCCGGTTGGATTTATTCCGGGAATGGTTGGACAGCTGTATCAGCAATTTGCCATTACCATTGCTGTTTCGGTATTAATTTCCGCTTTTATAGCGCTTTCTCTCACCCCGGCCTTGTGTTCGATCTTGTTAACCCCAATGAATTTAAATAAAGACTCGAAAGGGTTGAATAAGTTCTTTTTTAAGTTTAATAGGTGGTTTGCCAAGGTTACGCATAATTACTCGATGGGGGTTAAAAAAGGCTTAAAGTCTATCCCACTAGTGATGATTATTCTGCTTTGTATTTATTTGGGAACTGGCGCTATGTTTGTGAAAAAACCAACTGGTTTTATCCCTAATGAGGATGCCGGGATCTTTTTAGTTGGTGCAACTTTACCTGAAGGTTCAGCTATGGTTCGTACAGATGCGTTTATTAAACGAATTACAGACAGTATCCGAAACAATTACCCTGAAGTACACAACATTACCTCCTTAAGTGGCATCAATATCCTGAACAGGTCCTTTAAATCAAATGCAGCTACTTTCTTTGTTCAGCTTAAAAATTGGGATCAGCGTAAAAGGAATGTGACTACAATCATGGCAGGTGTAAGTAAATCGTTTGCCGGTGATAAGGACGGTAGCGTTCTGGTGGTTTCGCCACCGGCAATCCCGGGATTGGGAATTAGCGGTGGTTTTAGTTTGCAGATTCAAGAGAAACAGAGTGGAGACATTAAGATGTTTGAAGCCAATGTTGGGAAGTTCCTCGCTGCGGCAAATCAACGACCCGAAATAGGCATGGCTTATACCTTGTTTAATTCCAGAACACCAAACTATAAGGTGCAGGTGGATCGGGAACAGGCGAAGAAAATGGGTGTTTCTATTGGTGCAATATATAGTACGATTTCGACTTATCTGGGCAGTAGCTACATCAATGATTTTACTAAATATGGAAGGAACTTCCGGGTGGTTAGTCAGGCTGATACCAATTATAGGACAAATATTGAAAACCTGAAACATCTTCGGGTAATGAATGCGCAGGGTGTTTCTGTCCCACTAAGTTCATTGGTTTCTTATAAGGTGATAGAGAATGCATCTATCATTAGTCACTATAACCTTTTCCGCTCTATAGAGGTCGGGGGAGCAGCGAAGCCGGGGAGTAGCTCGGGTGATGCACTCAAAGCGTTACAGGAAGTGGCTGCCCAAACTTTACCTGCCAATTATGCTTATGACTTTTCTGGTTTGAGTTTGGAAGAAACGGAAGCTGGAAATAGTACTACAATGATTTTCTCTTTGGTTATCATCTTTGTTTTTCTATTACTTGCGGCCTTGTATGAGAGCTGGTCGGTTCCTTTTTCGATATTACTTTCGGTACCGCTAGGTTTATTTGGAGCTATCCTGGCTTTAAGCTTCCTGCCAAAACTAGACAATAACATTTATGCTCAGGTGGGATTGATTACCCTGATTGGTTTATCTGCAAAGAATGCGATTCTGATTGTCGAATTTGCGAAGGAAAGGGTAGACTGGGGAATGGAGCTTATTGCGGCTACGATAGAAGCTGTTAGGTTAAGGCTTAGACCAATCATCATGACTTCATTGGCCTTTATACTGGGTGTTATCCCGCTGATTCTGTCTGCTGGTGCTGGTGCGGTTTCCCGCCAGACTATTGGCTGGACTGTAGCGGCAGGGATGCTATCGGCAACCTTACTTGCGATATTCATCGTTCCTGTATTGTTTGTCTTGATTACCAGATTTGCCTATGGCAAAAAGAAATTGGCGGAATTACAAGCTTCCTATAAGCCAGAAGATCATAAAAATACACTGCATGCAGATGAGGATTAATGCTGAATGTAAACGGATACAAACATAAAAAGCTTCCCCTAGGGGAAGCTTTTGTTTTTAACAGGTAAATGTTAGGGTTAGTTAATAATAATTATAAAATAAGGATTAATAATAAAATGATGATAATGATTGCACCTACTGAAAGGTAAACGCCGCCGGCACCTAATGCACGAGCTTGTGATTTTAATTCTCTCAACTCTTTACGAAGCTCTTTTTTCTCTGCTCTGGATAAATCAGATTTATCCATATTTCTGATCTCTTGCACACGGTTAGTAATCCGTTCAACCTGAAGCTTCTGTTCTGCAGTCATTTCAGTCTTTGCCTTATTGTTTTCAGCTGCACTAACTGTATTTGCACTTATTCCAAGTGTAAATATTAAGATTAACGAGTAAATTAACTTCTTCATAATGTTCTGTTTTTGTAGTTAGTTATAAAACAAAAAACCTACCAAAATGATTTGGTAGGTTTTTTACATTGTTTTAAAGAAAACTGTATAGTGTTCTGGTCAGATTAAAAATTATTTGATCTCAAATTCAGAATTAGAATCCTTTGATTTCAAATACTACATTCATCTGGTAGCTTAATTTTATCTTTTTAAAATCAATCTCAGCTGGTGGTGCACCTGCCATATCCGCACTCTCTGCTTTCATCATCATTACATTAGCACGATACATTGGCTGAGGAAAAGATTCGTTGTTTATTTCCTGAATATCTATTGCACTACCTAGTTTATCACCAAGGGCTTGAACCAGGTAGGTTGCTTTTTCTTTTGCTGCTAAAAGTGCTTTAATTTTTAGCTCTTTTTTTAAGCTTTCAATTTTCGAATAATCGTAGCTATCAATATTTGTATAAGCAATACCTTTTGGATCTAGCTCATCAATTATAGCATTCCATTTATTTAAATCGGTTACTTTTAAGCGATATTGTTTGCTTGCCAGGTAATCCGGATTTTTCTTTTTCTGAACTACTGCAGTATAGCTGGATAAATTAGTGATTGTTAAATTCTCCTTTGCAATTCCTGCATTTTGTACTGCTTTAAACAGTTCGTTCTCCAAGGTTGTAATTTCTACTTTTTTCTTGCTGTTGCCATCTTTTAGGTATTCCTTTAAAGAGATGCTGATATAAATGATATCAGGTGTAACTTCAGTTTCGGCAGATCCGCTAACATTGATTTTCTTACGTAAATCTACTTGTTGAGCCATAGCGCTAACACTAAATAAGGCAACGATGGCAAGGCTTAATAACTTTTTCATAATATGGTGTTTTTCATTTGTGTATTTGATATATAGATGAAACTTTTAGATCAATTCCATATCAATATTTCAAAATGGGGTCAATTAATCTTCAACCATCTCATTATTAGGGCTTATTTCTTCAACAACTTCTTCTTTGAAGTATGATTTTTGAAAAACAAGGATCAGGATTACGCCAACAGATATTGCCGCATCAGCGATGTTAAACACCGGTCTGAAGAAGATAAAATCTTCACCACCCCATATCGGTACCCATTTAGGGAACACACCTTGTACCAATGGGAAGTAGAACATGTCTACTACACGACCATGGAACAAGGTTGCATAACCATATATTTTACCATACAGGACTGAGTCGATAATATTTCCCAATGCACCTGCAAAGATCAGAGCAACATTCAGAATCAGACCTCTATGATACTTTCTCTTAATCAGGTAGCATAAGCCATAGCCAATTCCGGCAACAGCAGCAATTCTGAATAAAGATAAAGCCAGTTTGCCAAATTCGCCACCAAACTCTAACCCGAAGGCCATTCCATTGTTCTCGGTAAAATGGATAATAAACCAATTGCCAATGATCTTGAATTCTTGACCAAGGTACATATTGGTTTTTATCCAGGTTTTTAAAAGCTGATCAGCAAGTAAAACAAAGAATATAACTAATAAAGGTTTTGTAAAGCCTTTCATTACGACTGCTTCAATTTAGCTTCCATACTTAAAGTAGCATGAGGAACTGCACGTAAACGCTCTTTTTGGATCAGTTTGCCTGTTTCTCTGCAAATGCCATAAGTTTTGTTCTCAATGCGTACCAATGCGGCTTCTAAATTCTCTATGAACTTTTTCTGACGTGCTGCCAGTTGGTTCAATTGCTCTTTTTCTAATGTTGCAGAACCATCTTCTAATGTTTTATAGGTTCCAGAAGTATCTTCAGTTCCATTAGAGTTAGGGCTGCTCAATGAATTGGTCAGATCAAGAAACTCTTGTCTAGCCATTCTCAATTTTTCAAGAATTAGTTCTTTAAATTCTTGTAGTTCATTGTCTGAATACCTTGTTTTTTCTTTTTCCATAATAAAATTATTGTTTTGTAATCAAAATATGTAGTTCAACATCGTCGATTACTATTGTGTATCCGTTGTCTAAAGTTTCGGTTAAGTTAATGTTATCTGCCAGAATTTCCGAGCAAATGTATGTTTTATTTTGTGCCACTGCTTGACTGATCAGGTTATGGTTTTGTAAAGCCACCGTTATTCTGTCTGTCACTTCAAAATTAAGCTCTTTCCTTAAGTTCTGGATCCTGTTGATCAATTCACGTGATAAGCCTTCTTGTTTAAGCTCTTCGGTGATCGATACATCAAGCGCCACTGTTAAGTTCCCCATACTGGTTACCTGCCATCCGGGAATGTCCTCAGCCATAATTTCCACATCGCTCAGCTCAATTACATAATCCGTGCCGTTAACCTCAAATTTTCCAATATTTTCAAAATTTGCTAGTTCTTCTGGCGTCATGTTGTTTACCGCTTCTGCAACCAATTTCATGTCTTTTCCTACTTTAGGACCTAAGGTTTTGAAATTTGGTTTGATTTTTTTCTTGATAAATCCCGCTGTATCAGTGATGTACTCAATAGCTTTAATGTTGGTCTCTGATAAGATTAGTTCTTTTACCAGTTCTACTCTTTCTGCAAATTTATTATCCAGTACTGGAATTAAAATTTTAGCTAAAGGCTGACGAACATTGATGCTTGTCTTTTTACGTAAGGATAAAACCATGGATGAAATGTCCTGTGCAAGGTGCATTCTCTCATTCAATTCTGTATCAGTTAACGATGCATCAGCTACTTTCCAGTGTGTAAGGTGGATAGATTCGGCAGTATTATTATCATCTGCTACAGCCAGGTTTTGGAATAACCAATCTGCAAAGAAAGGCGCTATTGGCGACATCATTTGTGCTACACTCATTAAACAAGTGTATAATGTTTCGTAAGCTGCTTTTTTATCGGCTGTCATTTCACCTTTCCAGAAACGGCGACGAGATAGACGGATATACCAGTTACTTAAATGTTCGTCAACAAACGTTTGGATTGCTCTTGCAGCTTTAGTTGGTTCGTAAGTATTGTAACTCTCATCAACTTCAGTATTTAAGGTCTGTAGTAGAGATAAAATCCAACGATCTAATTCGCTGCGCTCAGCAACAGGCGTAAGGTTTTGCTCATCAATTACGAACTTATCTATGTTTGCATAAAGGGCAAAGAAAGCATAGGTGTTGTAAAGTGTGCCAAAGAACTTACGACGGATCTCAGCAATTCCTTCAATATCAAATTTCAGATTATCCCATGGGTTTGCATTCGATATCATGTACCAGCGCGTTGCATCCGGTCCATATTCTCCTAGTGTTTTAAATGGATCAGCAGCATTGCCTAAGCGCTTAGACATCTTTTGTCCGTTTTTATCGAGCACCAGACCATTCGAAACAACGTTTTTATAAGCTACTTTATCAAAAACAAGTGTGCCTATGGCATGTAGGGTATAGAACCATCCACGGGTCTGGTCAACGCCTTCAGCAATAAAGTCTGCAGGGAAATCCTTATTTCCGTCAATTCTGTCTTTGTTTTCAAAAGGATAATGCAATTGTGCATATGGCATTGCGCCTGAGTCGAACCATACATCAATCAAGTCACTTTCGCGAACCATTGCTTTTCCTGATGGAGAAACTAAGGTGATTCCATCCACAACGTTTTTATGCAGATCAATCAGGTCATAATTTTCTTCTGACATGTTTCCAATTTCAAATCCTTTAAATGGATTTTCTTTCTGGAAGCCGGCTTCAATGGATTTTTCGATGGCCTGATATAGTTCTTCAACAGAACCGATGATCATTTCTTCTTTTTTGTCTTCAGTTCTCCATATTGGCAATGGAATTCCCCAATATCTTGAGCGGGAAAGGTTCCAGTCGTTGGCATTTTTTAACCAGTTTCCGAAACGACCTTCGCCTGTAGATTTTGGTTTCCAGTTAATGGTCTCGTTCAGGTCGAACATACGGTCTTTTACGTCCGTAACTTTAATGAACCAAGAATCTAGTGGATAGTATAACAGCGGCTCATCAGTTCTCCAGCTGTGTGGGTAACTGTGCACATATTTCTCTACTTTGAAAGCTTTATTTTCTTCTTTTAAGCGGATAGCGATTTCAACGTCGACAGATTTCTCAGGAACTTCATCTTCGTTGTAATATTCGTTTTTCACATATTTTCCGGCTAAGTCGCCCATATGTGAAGTGAATTTACCTTGTAAATCTACCAGAGGTACGGCAATTCCGTTTTCATCCAGTACCAACATTGGAGGAACCTCAGGACTTGCTTCTTTTGCAACTCTGGCATCATCAGCACCAAAAGTTGGGGCAGTGTGAACGATACCTGTACCATCTTCGGTGGTAACAAAGTCTCCTGAAATTACTCTGAAAGCATTTTCAGGATTTTGGTAAGGTAGGGTATAGGCTAAAAGTTGTTCGTATTTAATACCAACAAGGTCTGTGCCCTTGCATTCTGCTAATATCAGGTAAGGAATCTTTTTATCACCGGCAGCGAAGTTTTCAAAATCTGCTACATCAGTGCTTTCAAAATATCCTTTGCTGAATTGTTTTCCAACCAGGTTTTTCGCTAAAATCACGTTTACTGGAAGGAAAGTATATTGGTTAAAAGTTTTTACTAAAACATAGTCGATTTTCGGACCAACAGTTAATGCCGTATTCGATGGTAAGGTCCATGGCGTAGTAGTCCATGCCATCAGGTGGATGTCGCCAAATCCCTGTAAAAATGCAGGCAATGTTTCTGCCAATGCTTTAAACTGGGCAACAATCGTGGTGTCGGTCACATCGCGGTAAGCACCTGGTTGATTTACTTCGTGTGAACTTAATCCTGTTCCCGCTTTTGGAGAATAAGGTTGTATGGTATAGCCTTTGTAAAGAAGGCCTTTGTCGTAAATTTGCTTTAATAACCACCAAACCGACTCCATGTATTTTGGTTTGTAAGTTACATATGGATCTCCCATATCAACCCAATAGCCCATTTTCTCAGTCAGATCATTCCATACATCAGTATAACGCATTACCGTTCTTTTGCAGGCTTCGTTGTATTCTTCAATAGAGATGGTTTTGCCAATGTCTTCTTTGGTGATTCCCAGTTCTTTCTCCGTTCCAAGTTCTACTGGCAAGCCATGCGTATCCCAGCCTGCTTTACGTTTTACCTGGTAACCTTTAAGGGTTTTGTATCTGCAAAAAATATCTTTAATAGCCCTTGCCATCACATGGTGAATACCCGGCATTCCGTTTGCCGAAGGTGGGCCTTCATAAAAAGTAAAAGGGTTTGATTCAGGACGGCTTGAAATGCTTTTTTCAAAGATGTTTTCTTCCTTCCAAAAATCAAGTATCTCTTTACCTATTTTAGCTAATTCTAGTTGTTTAAATTCCCTATACATCAATCAAGTATCTCCAAAAATTAAGGATGCAAAGTTAAGGTTTTAGAATGAAAGATTGAAGTGTTTTTAAATGTGCTCCAGCTTATGTTTAATTATCAGGCCTATAGTAGTTTGGATACTCCGTAAACTTTTTGTTGCCGTGGTTGTTATGTCCTTTATAATTGGCTTTTGTTTGAGATTTCTAACCTAAAACTATAAACATGAATTTAATTGAAATGATAAAGAATGAAATGGGCAGTGATGTCATTTCATCTTTAAGCCAGAAAGCAGGTGTAAGCGAAGACCAGGTAAAGACTGGTATTTCTGCTGGTATCCCTGCGGTTTTAGCTGGTATTCTAAAGAATGGGGTCGGCGGAGATTCGGGCTTTCTGGGCAAAATGTTATCTGGAGCAAGTAGTTTGGGCAGTAAGCCCGAAGAAGTGCTAAACGGTGATCAAGGAGATTTATTAGAGAAAGGAAAGTCATTGTTGGGCGGTTTATTTGGTAATGATTCTGAAGCGGTTAGTGGTGCTGTTGCCTCATCAACAGGATTAAGTGGTACTAAATCTGCAGGGTTATTGGCGATGATTGTTCCATTAATTACCGGTTATATTTCAAAATTAATGGCGAGTAAAGGATGGGGGATTTCTGATTTGGTGGGCAAAATTTTTGAAAGCAAAGCCGATATCGCTGCAGCCCTGCCACAAGGCTTAAGTGACTCTTTGGGACTTGCGAATGTTAAAATGCCAAGTGTAAATATACCTAAGGTTGAGGTGCCAAACGTGGACTTACCGAAAGTGCCGCCTGTAAATTATGGCGTTGTTCAGGAGCCCAAGTCTGGGAGCATCTTTAAATGGTTGATACCACTGCTGATCATCCTGCTCGGAGGTTGGTGGTTAATGGGTAAAATGGGATGTAACGGTCCGAAAGTAGAAAATACTGTTGGTGCTAATATTGACTCTTTAGGTAGCACCATGGATTCAGCAACAGATGTCATGAAAACGGAAGCGGAGGCCGCTCAAGTTGCTATTGTAGGTAAATTAAATGAAGCTGGAGATTTTGTACGTGATTTAGGTGTTGTGATTGTTAAAAAACTACCTGATGGTAAAGAAATTAAAGTCGCCGAAAATTCGGTGGAAAACAAACTGATTATGTTTATTGAGGACAAGGATAAACCTGTTGATAAAACCACCTGGTTTACTTTTGATAGGTTATATTTTGAACCTGGGAAAAGTGTGTTAAAAGCAGAATCACAGGGGCAGATAGCTAATATAGATGCTATTTTAGTTGCTTATCCAAATGTAAAGCTAAAAATAGGAGGCTATACGGATAATACAGGTGATGCTGCAGTAAACAAAAAGATATCTAATGAAAGAGCTAATGTTGCAAAGAACGAGTTGGTGAAAATGGGGGTAGATGCGAAGCGTTTAGATGCGGAAGGCTATGGTGCGGAGCATCCAATTGCAAGTAATGAGACACCCGAAGGTAGGGCACAAAATCGTCGAATCGATATACGTGTAATGGAAAAATAATGTTTAATATTATAAAAAAAAGGACTGCATCATTAATCACGATGTGGTCCTTTTCGTGTAGGGTTATTGTATATCTTTACAATGTGTCAAACCAAATAATCGAATGAAAACTGTTGAACCCATCCAGTACTATCCTCTGGGAGATAATGCCATTGTGATACAATTGGGCAATGAAATTTCTGAAAGTATTCAACACCACATCTCATCCATCTGTAGCTTTCTGGAAGATTACTCTTTCGAAGGGCTTATTGAATATGTGCCTGCATTTACATCGATAACTATATTTTATGATGCCTTGGTTACGGATTATGGGGGTGTGCAATCCCTCTTAGAGGAGATGTTGCAGGAAATTATGGAGGGGATTGAAGAAGAGGAAGCTCCAATAGTAGAAATTCCTGTTTTATATGGTGGGACACAAGGTCCGGATCTGTCCTATGTAGCTAATCATGCGGGAATTTCCGAAGCTGAAGTGATCGCTTTACATACTGCTGGTGAATACCTGGTATATATGATCGGTTTTGCCCCCGGATTCCCTTATCTGGGTGGTTTGAATGAAAAAATTGCTGTCCCAAGAAAGGAAACGCCACGAGGCAAAATTGCTGCGGGTGCTGTCGGTATCGCCGGTGCGCAAACCGGAATTTATCCGATAGAGACGCCCGGGGGATGGCAGATTATTGGGCAGACTCCTTTAAAACTGTTTGATGTAGAACGACAACCTCCCGCCTTGTTAAAGGCTGGAAACAAATTGCGTTTTGTAGCCATTAGTGCGGCTGAGTTTGAAAAAATTAAAAGGCAATCGGATGGGGATTAAAGTTATAAAAGGAGGGTTACTCACGACGGTGCAGGATCTGGGCCGAAAAGGATACCGGAAAGACGGTATCATTGTAAGTGGGGCTATGGACACGCTGGCACTTGAAATTGGCAATTTATTGCTTGGAAATGATGCTGCTGAAGCCGGTCTGGAGTGTACATTACTTGGACCAAAATTGCTTTTTGAAACAGATCAGTTGGTGGCCATTACAGGTGGTAACCTAAGCCCCATGGTGGATGATAAACCTGTAAAAATGTGGCGTCCGGTTTTTATACCAGGAGGTGCTGTATTGAGTTTTGGGTCGGCAGTAGCTGGTTGTCGTAGTTACCTGACTGTTTCTGGTGGTTTTGATTTACCAAAGGTCTTAGGAAGTTATTCCACTTATTTGAAAGCAGGTTTTGGCGGTTACAAGGGGCGCGCACTGAAAAATGAAGATGAATTGTCATTTAAAAAAGCATATGAACCTAAGGGGGGCGTTTTTAACTGGTCAGTAGGTTTGCAACTTTACCCTGAGTTTAACGACAATGAAATCAGAGTGATGAAAGGTCCGGAATATGAATTGTTTACCGGGCAAAGTATAGCCGCCTTGTTCAATGAATATTATATGATTACTAAGGAGGCCGACCGGATGGGCTATAGACTGGAGGGGGCAGCTTTACTGTTGACTGAGCCTAAAGAGATGCTTTCTTCTGCAGTTACATTTGGAACCATACAGGTTACCTCTAATGGTGCAGCGATCTTGTTGATGGCCGATCACCAAACGACGGGAGGCTATCCCCGGATATTACAGGTCATTACGGCCGACTTGACCAAGCTTGCGCAAATGAGAAGCGGACAACAAATCCGCTTTAAATTAGTTACTTTAGCAGAAGCCCGCCAGGCTATGCTCCATACAGAAATGCAGCTTAAACAATTAAAACAAACGATAACACTAAAACAGATATAAAGCTTATGGATAGCGGCTGGTATACAGTAGATCTAAACTGTGATATGGGTGAAAGCTATGGTGCCTATCAGATTGGTAATGATGAGGCTATTTTTCCTTATATCACATCTGCGAATATTGCTTGTGGTTTTCATGCAGGTGACCCTGCTGTAATGAAAAAGACGGTAAGACTGGCTTTGAAACACAATGTAGCAATAGGTGCGCACCCAGGCTTGCCGGATTTGCAAGGTTTTGGCCGGAGGGAAATGTCTATTAGTGCCGAAGAAGCTTATGATATGGTAATGTATCAAATAGGAGCGTTAAATGGTTTTGTTCAATCAGAAGGCGGGGTGCTGCACCATGTAAAGCCCCATGGGGCGCTTTATAATATGGCAGCGACCAATAAAAATCTGGCAGAAGCTATTGTAGAGGCTGTTTATAAAATAAATCCCCAGCTAGTTTTGTATGGTTTGTCTGGTAGTGAGCTGATAAAGGCCGGGAGTCATATTGGTTTGAGTGTAGCCAATGAAGTGTTTGCTGATAGGACTTATCAGGATAATGGCACCTTAACATCAAGAAGATCTGCTGACGCGGTGATTACCGATGAGGACAGGGCAGTCGCACAGTCCCTACGAATGGTAAGGGAGGGGGCAGTGACGGCGGTTAGTGGTAGAAATATATCCATACAGGCAGACACGATATGCTTGCATGGGGATGGCACACATGCGGTTACATTTGCAGCGAAAATCCACACATTGTTTAAAGAGAAAAATATAGCTTTACAAGCGCCATAGTCCTATGAATGGAAAGATTGACTGGAGTGTTTTAACAGGTGCAGCCTTTTTGATGGCTACATCGGCCATTGGGCCAGGTTTTTTAACGCAAACTACTGTATTTACTCAAACGCTGGGCGCCAGCTTTGGTTTCGTGATTCTTACTTCTATACTAATTGATATAGGTGTGCAGCTGAATATCTGGAGGGTTATTGCTGTTTCAGAAAAGCGTGCTCAGGATATCGCAAACTTGTTGCTGCCGGGCTTAGGCAGCTTTATTTCCCTGCTTATTGTTTTCGGTGGACTAGCCTTCAATATTGGGAATGTTGCCGGGGCTGGCTTAGGTCTAAATGCGCTGTTTGGCATTCCGGTCATAACCGGTGCTCTGATATCTGCGGCAATAGCTATTGCTATTTTTATGATTAAAGAAGCAGGAAAAGCAATGGATAGGTTTGCACAGGTGATGGGTTTTATCATGATCATTGTAATTATCTATATCGCCATCACCACTAATCCGCCTGTTGCTGAGGCGGCATTACGAACCATTCTTCCTGCAAAAATTGATCTCATGACCATCATTACGCTAGTGGGTGGTACGGTAGGTGGATACATTACTTTTTCTGGTGGACACCGTTTGCTTGATGCAGGTATAAAAGGTAAAGGTGTTTTGCCGCTGGTAAGCACCAGTGCGGTGATGGGTGTCTCTGTAGCTTCATTGGTGCGGATATTTCTATTTTTAGCTTCTCTGGGTGTAATCAGCAAAGGTTTGGTTATTGATGCGGGAAATCCTACAGGATCTATATTTCAATTGGCAGCAGGCAACATCGGCTACAGGTTATTTGGACTGGTGATGTTCTCGGCAGCCATCACTTCTGTAATTGGTTCAGCTTATACTTCGGTCTCGTTTATAAAATCCTTTAGTCCGGCAATCGCTAAAAATGAAAATAGGGTCATCATTATTTTTATCATGGTCTCTACCCTCATTTTCGCATTTGTAGGTAAGCCGGTTAGCTTGTTGATTATGGCAGGGGTAGTAAATGGCTTCATTTTACCGGTTACACTGGCCACAATTTTGTTTGCTTCCTATAAAACCAGAATTGTTGGCGATTACAAACATCCGATTGTGCTAACGGTATTTGGTGTATTGATCGTACTCGTTATGACCTATATGAGCGTAAATGTAATGATCGGATATTTCTTGTAGGGTTTTATTTATTGTGGTTTGATTTTTGTTCATTATCTTTAAGTTAACTTAACCCTCATATTATGATAAAAGTTCTAAGACTTCAAAAAGCTGTATACCTTATAATTTTGGGTGTTATAGGATTAATTGCCTATAAAATTATGGAGGCTAATAAAATAGACTGGGCGGTATACATCCTTCAGTTCTCTGGTCTACTCTTTTTAATAGGGGCAATATTGATGGTATACCCCATTTTTTTTGCTAAAAAGGTAAATGCTGAAGAAGTTCAGCTGGATCCTGAAAAGCATGAAGAAGATGCTGACCCTAGTGTTACAACAAGCCGCCCATAAATGGGTCGGTAATAGAAACTTCTCCGGTCTCCACATGCCCTGCAAATTGTCTGCTATAGCCTTCGTATTTGACTGCTGTTACGGTAAAATCGTACCATGAATTGCTGTTTTTTAAATTGATTATGATCTTTAGTTTCTGCAAAGGTGCTAAGGTAATGTGCTTTGGATGGGTGCTTTTGTAAACCTGGTCGGCAATCTCTAGTTTAACCTCTTTGTTTTCTTTGTTTTCCAGAAACAGTTCGATGTTGCCAGTCGGTTTTTTACTTAAGGTCCCGGCATTTTCATACTGGCAATTGATATTTATGGCAGGATCATTTTCATTGCCTTTAAAGCGACGGAAAAAGCCATTTGGTCCATTAACGTTCAGGTCGTAGTTATGGTTATTAAAGGACGCTAATTTTAAATTATCCGAGACCTTGTCGCCAGCCAGCACCGCATAATTCCAGGTTTTTCCTGCAATACCGTTATAAATATTTGAGGTGTGCAGTAAAAATGGAGCGCCTACAGGGACAATTTTTTGACCAAAATTTCCTTTCCCAGCTTCAAACTGAAGCATTATGTTTTCTTTTTTTGCATCCAGACTGCAAGCTGCAAATAGCTCATAAGGAAGTGCACATGCCTGTTTAGTACCTTTTTCCTGTTGTGGCATTAAGGATGAAGATAAAGGGGAGAAAGCAGGATTTGAGTTGATCTTTTCTATGTCTTGTTGTGATAAAGGATTGGGTTTAACCTGAGGCGGTTTATTCCTTGCATTGGTGATATTGATTAAAACCTCTTCTTTATTTAATAGGGGCGGTACACCTGATTGGTTTCCAGTAGCCGGCCTGAAAGCAGATGTTAAATCACCACATATCGCTCTTCTCCAGCTGCTGATATTATTACTTTTGATCGTTTTTCCTGTTTTTTTACTTAAAAATTGCTCCAAAAACATCAGGCATGAGGTATGATCAAACACCTGTGAATTTACATATCCGCCTTTGCTCCAGGGAGAGGCAATGAGCATTGGTACTCTATAACCCAGTCCAATTGGACTATCTTTTTTCAATTCATAATCTACAGCAACATCAATCTTAGTAGAAACTTTTCCAGTATCGGCAGCATTTGGTTTAGGTACCACATAAGGAGGTACATGATCAAAATAACCGTCATTCTCATCATAAGTGAGGATGAAAATGGTCTTTTTCCACACCTCCGGATTTTTGGTTAGGATATCTATTGCTTCAGAAACGTACCAGGTTCCATATAAAGGCGAGCTGGTGTGGTCAGAGAACTTTTCGGGAGCAACCAACCAGGAGACTGTGGGTAGCTTCCCATGATCCACATCAGATCTGAATTGATGAAATATATCGTGTTTAGGGATGGCAATGGTTTGTTCCTGACCATTGTCATCTTTAAAAGTAAAAGGGGTTAGCGCCAGGTAATTCTCTGGAGCATTAATGTTTGTCGCAAATGCTTTATCGATCAGGTTCTTCTCTTTGGAAGATAGGTTATCGTATTTGGCTCTAACCTGTTCGGACGTTAATGGTGGATTTGCCGTATCATCGCCGTTTTTTCTAAAATAAGCAGATAGTTTAACGTGGTAACGTTTTACATATTCAAGGGCGTTATCGCCGTAATTTCCTAGCCAGTCGTCTATACCTTCGCCTTTCAGATCCGAAGTCCACAATTCATTTTGGTAGATCTTCCAACTGATGTCATGGTCTTCTAAAAGTTCTGGAAAAGTATGCCAGTCTACATAGACATTTTTTCTTGATTCGGCCTGACTATTGTTTACAGCTGCGGTAGCTGTTCCGTTTTGCTCAGGTCTGATGGTGCCCGACCAAAAAAATAAGCGGTTAGGGGTTGTACCTGTTAATGACGAACAGAAGTGATGATCGCAAATGGTAAAGGCATCTGCCATGGCGTAATAAAAAGGCACGTCAGTCCGGTCATAATAGGCCAGTGACATTACAGTTTTTACAGGGACCCATTTATCATAACGACCTCTGTCACGTGCTGCTAACTGGTCGTTCCAGGAGTGCGGTAATCCACCTTGCCAGGTGATTTTGGTTTTATTAATATCAACATGAAAAGGTGCATAGGTATTGCCTATATCATCCTTTTGTAGCCACACTTTATTTTGATCAGGAAGGGTAAAAGTTCTAGGATCGTTAAAGCCGCGTATACCTTTAAGCTTCCCAAACATATGATCAAAAGAGCGATTTTCCTGCATTAGAAACACAATATGCTCTGCATCCTGAAAAGTGCTCCCCGGATCGGCGCTAATCGCCATGGCTTTTTGAATGGACATCGGAATTACATTAGGTAAACCTGCTGCGCCTGATAATATTGCTGCCTTTTTAAGAAAATCCCTTCTTGAGTTCATTTGGTTTTGCTTGGTGTTCAAAACCAAACTTAACAATAATCTTTATATAAAAAAATGCTGTGTTTATTATATAAATATGATCTTTTCGTTTAGATGATCAACCCTGCAAAGCCTTCCAAATGACATCGTAAACTTGGGTTGCAGTTCTATTTTCCGAGTTTAACTCTGGCTCGGTAATTAAAACAGGATGGAAATCTGGAGGGGTATTTAGGCTACCATGTGAGCCTTTTATCAGTGTTGCATCCAATGGGATCACATCCATGATGTATCTGAAGCCAGCTTTTTTTCTAAGCAGTTTGTAAGCAGCCCTTGGTTTAGATGACATGAACATTTCAACGGGGTCATAACCCGGTTTTTTATGGATATCAACGCATCTGGCATAATCGGGAGCTTTGGCATCGTCGAGCCAAAAGTAATAGGTAAACCAACTTTCTGGTTTGGCAACCAATACAAAATCTCCCGCCCGGTCATGGTTAATACCATGTGCTTTTTTACCTTCTTCATCCAAAACAAGTGCAATACCTGGACTCTGATTGAGTATAGTTTTTACCTGTTCTGTTACAGATTTATCATTGATGTAAACGTGGGCAATCTGATGATCGGCAACAACAAATGCTTTTGAAGCACCGGCATCTAACAATTCCAATCCACGTTCTGTACGGATTTGCAATAGTCCTTGTTCCCTAAAAGCACGGTTTAAATGTACAGGGTTGTTTACAGGTGTAATGCCATATTCTGAAAGAACGATCACATTGGCATTCTTGCTTTCATAAAAGCCAATTAATTCTTTTAGTATAGCATCTATTTCGTTTAATTCTTTGCCAATATGATTAAAGTCGGGGCCAAATTTTTGCAGACAATAGTCTAGATGTGGTAAATAGATTAGCGTTAAAGTGGGATCGTAAATTTCATCGGTTAGCATTGATGCATCGGCGATCCATTTCGATGATTTTATATTTGCTCCTGGTCCCCAAAACTGAAACAAAGGAAACTGACCTAGTTTTTCTTGTAAAATATCGCGTAGTTCTGCTGGTTCTGAGTAGCAATCTGGCATTTTTCTGCCGTCGGCCAGGTAGTTTGGACGTGGTGTTACCGAATAGTCTGCATTGGAGTACATATTGTACCACCAAAACATATTTGAGCAGGTAAAGTTTGGGTTTTCCTTTTTCGCCTGATCCCAGATCTTTTCAACTTGCACGAGCTTGTTTGATTGCTTCCAGAATTTAATCTCGGCATCGGTTTCGTCATACCATCCATTGCCAACTATACCATGTTCGGTAGGTTGCTTGCCTGTTAAGTAGGTTGATTGTACTGCAGTGGTTACTGCAGGTAACATAGGAGCTATGGTACTCAGTTTTTTATTTTTAATATACTGCTCTAAAAATGGCGTATGTTTTCCAATCAAGTTTGCGGACAGTCCAACAACGTCTATAACTACAGTTTTCTTCATCTAAATAAATTGTATCTATGCCAAGGTATCAATCACCCAGTTTAGCTCATTGCTGATCGATTGGGCAATCGGTAATTTTATTTGTTCAGGTAATACCTCCCAAGTGTAGGTTTCGACTTCCAGGTGGTTGGTAAAAGGTTTGTTTTTTTGTAGCTGAAGTAGGGTGGTAATGTCATCCTGTGTAGACTGTAGTAATCCGATTTCTTTAATTGAAATGGGTACATGAAAATGCGAGCGCCATTGTTCAATATTTTCGCGGTCAAAGTCTTCAAGCGCCTGTGGCAGGTCGGGGTATCGGATTAAGGAACCATCTTTTTTTAGGGCCACCACCTGATGTAAGTAGGTAGATTCATTAAATGTAGAGAAACTCGTTTTTATAGCTAATTTTTCTGCTATTGATCCCTTTATATCGGCCTTTAGTGCAGCGCTGATCTGGATCTTGCCAACCCCAATTCCTTTTTGTTCCAGTTCTGCGAGCACCGCTTCATGGTTTTCGTAACCGATGGCGAAATGGCATACATCATAACACAAGCATAGGTGCTTTTTTATGTGATCTGTAGCATGCTGAGTTGAAATGTTGAATTGTTCTGCCAGGATTGGAGCACCCAAAACCAGAAGGTCGTTTTCAAACCAATCGATAAACTCTCTTCCCGTTTCCAGTATCCCATCTGGTTCAGGTTCTATATCGAGATGTAATAGCTGTCCGGTCTCCTGATGAATGGTCATCAATAAGCCAATCAGGGTTATGATATTTAGCGTAGCCGCTTCTTTTGCATTGTTAAAATCTGCCTCATTTCTGAACCAATGTCGGTAACTAAGAGGAGAGGTAGAAATGCCGCCGTCCATACCTTGGGGTAGTAATGCTTTCAGGATATGAAACAGCCGTATGGTATAATCCTTGCGCTCATCGGTAGTCCAGTCCGGTGTATGTACATGCTCTTTCACAACGGTATGATGAAAATCTCCATAAGGGAAACCATTCATGGTAAAAACATAGGCGTCATTTTCTGTTAACCACTGCTTAAATTGCAATAAAGTCTCCTCATTTCTCAATTCCAGACTGGCTTCATTAGAAAGTCTTAATCCGAGCCCTAATGGTTCGTTCGGGGCAATGGTTTGTTTTATAACAGGGAAGTTTTGTTTTAAGGCATTAAAATCTTCCTCCCAGTTTTTGCCTGCATGAATGTTTGTACAATAGGTTAAATGGCCTGTGTTTACTTTCATGTTAGTGATTTATGGAGTTTAAAACCAGGTTGTTTTTCGCAAAATTGGCTACATAATCACTCGCTTTAATCAGGAGTTGATGATCCATTTCATGTACTTCTTTTCCAGTGCCCAGGTCTGTTAACAGTGTAATCGTTAGTTTACCGCCTAGATGTTCCTGAAATTCTGTTAATCCTTTTAAAATAGGTGATTGAGTATCCTTAATCTGGATGATAGGATCGGTGATTTCGAAGGACAGCTGTAGCATTACAGATAGTATGCGCTGCAATTTATCCTCAGTTAGTAAACCTGCAAAAAAGGAATAAGTACTGTCAAGTGCGATCCCCATTGCTACAGCTTCGCCATGTAAAACCGTAAATTGGCTCAGCTGTTCCTGTTTATGTGCACTCCAATGGCCAAAATCTAATGGCCTTGCAGATCCGGTTTCAAAAGGATCCGCCCCGGCAATATGGTCTAGATGTAGTTTTGCACAATGTTTAATCAGGTAGTTCATGCTGTCTGTATGCTTTGAAGCCAACTCATTTGCATGATCTTCTATCCAGTAAAAAAACGCTGGATCTTTAATGAGGGCAACTTTTATGGCTTCCGAAATTCCGGATCGGTAATCTCTGTCACTTAGGGTTTGTAAAAACTGTTCGTCGTTAAATACGGCGGTAGGAGGGGAAAATGTTCCTAGGAAGTTCTTTTTCCCTTTGTAATTGATGCCGTTTTTAACGCCGATTCCTGAGTCGTTTTGCGACAATACGGTAGTCGGGATACGGATGTGTTTAATCCCTCTGTGCGATACTGCGGCGGCATAACCGACCAAATCAAGTACAGCACCTCCACCGATGGCAGCAATATAGGAGTGCCGGTCTATACCATGAACATCTACCGCATCAACCAGTTGCTCAAATAACTGGGGATCGTTTTTTGAGGCTTCGCCACCCGGAATGATCATGATATCGTTGATCAGGTTTACTTGACGATGCAGTTCAAAATACGCTTTGATATCCTTGGTCAAATTTGGGTGTGCAATGGCTACACCTTCATCAATCACAAAGAATATTTTTTGGCTTCCTTCTGCCGGTCTTCCTTTAAAAAAGTCAGCAAGGATAGTATTGGTGCTTTGGAAAAGGGAATTGGTAAAATATATTTTGTAGTCAAATTTGACACTAAAAGACTGTTCTAAAAAACTCATAAAAATGCGAACTAAGTAACGGCAAATGCTTTGCCTAATAGTATGGATATGGGTAATAAAATGACGATAAATATGGCAACGTTCCATACACCAAAGGCTGCGGCCCAGGATGCATTCATTAAAATTAGGGCAATAACACCTGATTTCACGGCTTTTCCTATGTTTTTACCAACTGGAAACTGGATGGCGATGAGTAGGGGCGTAAAGATCATCAAGGTAAATGGAACTATAAAAATAAGTGCAGACAGGAGGTTGCCCTTGGTTTGTGCAATGACTAAAATAGCCGCAATAACCACAGTATAAAGCACTGAAGCAAAGTAAAGTGTTTTTTTACTGCCCCCATGTACTTCCCCTCTGCTAATCATGGTGATTGCAGCGATATAAATGATTGGAACAATGGCTAAAAACCACCACTGTTGTATGGCTGTAGGGATGATGCTTATGCCTAATAGTAAATTTAAACCACGGCATAACCCCATATTTAAGGGACCGAAAATTGCACTGTGTTTTAAGAATTTGTTATAAATCAGGCAGCTTACCATGATCGCCACTGCCAGGTATTGCGAATTTGAATTGTAAAGGCCCGCTGCAAAAATGCCGATAAAGAAAAAGATGCCGCCAAAAATCGTTGCCGCTTTTTTGGAGATTAGTCCACTCGGAATAGGGCGTTCGGGACGTTCTTTGGCATCCAGATCTGCATCAAAAACATCATTAAGGATAATTCCACCACTGTAAAGTCCTATCGTAGATATACACAATAGGATAACAGGGAGCAAAGAAATTTGTGGCCCAGTACCCCAACCGAAAGTTCCAGGAGCCAGTTGTATAAAATAACCTGCAATGGCCATTCCAGCCATTACATCAGCAACCGCTGTAATCACATTGGCTGGGCGCATTAGCCTCAGGTATCCCAATAGTTTTTTCATGATAAGATTATGAAATAATGATTGAATTCTTGTCTACTCTTGGTTGTTGCCCCCCACGTAGGATGGAGTTGCTTGCAAACTTCTGACTTTGATCAATATTTTTAATCGTAGTAAAGTCATCTTCATTGATTTGTCCACTTTGCGCAAATGCGGTAATGGCATTGCGATAAGTAACTAGCTCAATATCGGCAAGGCTAATGCCCGATCTTTTCATTAAAGCGGCAGTTTTAGGAATAGCCAAAGGATCGCTAATGCCCCAATCGGCAGCAGAATTGATCATGATTCTTTCCGATCCATACTGTTTAACCACTTCTACCATACGTTCATTTCCCATTTTTGTAAAAGGGTAAATGGTAAAGGCAGCCCAAAAGCCTCTATCGAGTACTTCTTTTACCGTTTCCTCATTGTTATGGTCTACAATGACCATATGTGGTGCCAAACCCTGTTCGATGGCTATGTCCATGCTCCGTTGTGTTCCTTTTTTCTTATCGCGGTGTGGGGTATGAATTTGTACCGGAAGGCCAGCTTCAAGGGCAAGATCCAGTTGCAGTCGATAATATTTCTCTTCAGCTGCGGTCTGATCATCAAAGCCAATTTCGCCGATTCCGACTACACCTTCTTTAAAAATAAACTGCGGCAAAATTTCCATGACCTGCTCAGCCAGTTTTTCATTGTTGGCTTCACGGGAGTTTAGTCCTATTGTGCAGTAGTGTTTAATGCCAAATTGCGATGACCTAAATCTTTCCCAACCAATCAGGCTACTGTAATAATCGGTAAAGCTGTCTACACCGGTTCGCGGTTGTCCAAGCCAAAAGGCAGGTTCTATCAGGGCTACAATACCGGCATCGGCCATGGCCTGATAATCATCCGTAGTTCGGGAGGTCATGTGTACATGCGGATCGAAGAACTTCATTCCGCTGATATCGTTCAGGTCAAGGGTAGTTTGTATTTTTTCGCCCTTGTTTCTTTCCTCAAAATTCTCATTACAGCACATAGTTCATTTTATATTTGTGGGTTCATTTGTTGTGTCAATTGATAAATCTCTGGTGCTACAGTTCTATGCGCAGCCAAACGTTCCTGTATATAATCCATTAAGGTTTCAGACAGGGCAGGGTTTATTCTTTCGTAAAGTCCGTAGATTTTGTCCACCTCTTTTTCAGTAAAAAAGGCTTTAAGCACCAGTTGGTTCCATGAAGGTGTGGATAGGAATTTAGCGGGATAGGGATTGTGGTACATAATGGCCTCTAATACGGTTCCTATGTTACTTCTTATCCCTTCTTCGCATCTTGCAATCCATTCTTCGGGGTAACAATAAAAGGGTAGGGCAGAATATAACGCTACTTGTTCATTCATCTCTGCAGTCGCAAATAAGCCGTTAATCTTTTTTAAATAGTTTTCTTTGTCTCCTGCCGGGACTTGCATCAAAAGCCAAACGCGACACAGCCTGTCGATTGTCCAGTTATTAAGCTCCAGACCGGACATGGATAGGTTGATCTCTGTTACTTCATTACTATTTAGCTCAACAATATTCCTTCCTGTTAATCTTGAAAGCTGAGAAAAGCTAAGATTCAGTTGCATTGACCTTTCTTCAGCCTTTACTAAATTGATCTTTTTTTCCAGCCAGTCCCAGGCATCACTGCTTAGGTTTCGTTTAATGATTTGCTGGAAAAGTTTATACAGATTTATATCTATTACAGGCATTTTACTTAGTTAACAGCTACAAAATAGTTAATTGCAAGCGCTCCGCTAATGATTAGTAAGCCGAAAAATTCTCTGGTTTTCTCTATATAAGGTTTTGTAGCCTGCATACTTTCTACCAGGCTAGGCCTTTTATAGCGTAGTATCCAGTCTCGTACACCATCTTTAACAAAAAATAAGATTATAGCATAAATCACATAGAAGGATATGGCCGCAAGGTACACAGTAGGGTAAAAATGATTAAATACGGCAAATCCACAACAGATGGATGCAATCATATAAATCGGTACCCAGAGCCAGGAATCACTATCATTTAGGTTTACATAAGCGAATAAAATAAAGGCAATGCAAAAAATGGAGTTTAAAATACTCAGTAGCATAACAATGAAGTTTATATTTGTGTGTTTAGTATATACAAATAAACAGATTATTAAATCGATTTAGAAGTATCGTAGCGTATTTTAGTTTTTTTATTGATTACATTAAGAATTGCAGGTGGAGAAAGAAATCAATGCCCTAACACATGATTATACTTTAGCGAATTTTAACATTTCGGCATTAACCATATCGGAGATATTAAAACATAGTAAAGTTGGTGCGGATACAGGAGTGAAGGGGTTTTATGAGCTTTCGCCAATGGAGATTGCGGTAAACTTCTCGGTTTTTAATGATACATCTGTTTCGATGACTAGTCAGGTGGTAACCATTACCCAAACCAGGGATCGGGTAATGTTGTCATGTACCTGTATGTCGGGCAGTAATGGATTGTGTGAGTACCAGGCCAAAGTATTGTACAACATCATGAACCGGCAGCCCTTGCGCTTGTTTTTTGATGAAACTCTGCGGTCTAAAAAGCTGAAAGAATTTGCAATTGATTACGGACTGGAAAATGAGGGGCACCTGGATGATCATTTTCAGATCGATTATATAAAAGGTGCGCTGGAGATCAGCCCCAAAGTGAAAGCCTTATTTCCAATTAATAAAAAAACGAAGCAGGAACTCGGCGAGGCGCTGCTGCCAGCTAAAGAATGGCCAATATCAGCAGGCGGTTTAATTAAGAAGGATGTAAAAACGATAGTTGTTTTTAGTCAGCATCGTTTTTACAGTCACCTAACTGTATCCCTTTACGAAGGTTTGGCGAGCAAGGATGGTAAGATAAAGAACCCTTTAAAAAGCCTTGATCCATCAGAGATGATCTGGCGATCAGAAAATAGCAGCGAATTAAAATTCCTAAACGGGATATTAAAGTTTCAGAACAATTATAATGCAGAGGCTTCTGAATCTGATTTGGAAGGCTTAAAGGCCTTGGCTAAAAATCCGCTAGGGTTGGATATCTACATGCACGACAGCAAGGTGTCGCCCAATATATCGGCTAGTTCCATCACTAGGGTAAAACTTAATGTACTCGGTATCGACCTGATTTTGTCTGTTAATGAAAAGGGGGATTTTTATGAGGTGTCGGGTAGGTTGATGTTGGATGGACAGTCGCTAGCCATCGAGGATTTGGTGATTAAGCACCATTATTTTATTCGGTTAGATAACAACTTATACCTGATTGATAATCCTGCTTTTTTACGGGTAATTGATTTCTTTAAAAAGCATTATGATAAGATGCTGATTCATAAATCGAAGTTTGATGAGTTTTATGAAACTATTCTTTCGAAGTTGGAAGAGAAGGTTAAAATCAATTATTCGTATTTAAAACCAGCTACAAAAACGCAGATCGAAGAAAAGGGGTATGACCTGGAAAATGAGCAACTGATTTATTTATCCGAGTCGGAAGATTTTGTGCTGATTACGCCTGTAATGCGTTACAGCAATACCGAAATCCCTGTGCTTTCTAGAAAACAAATCATTGGGAAGGATAAATATGGGAATACATTTAAATTGCGTAGAGACGAAGAGCAAGAGCTGCAATTTGTATCCAATATTGCGAAACAACATCCCTTTTTTGAAGAACAATTGGATGAGGAAATGAAAATGGATTGCTTTTATATGCACCGCAAACATTTCCTGGATATAGGATGGTTTTTAGATGCTTTTGAGGCTTGGCGAAGTAAAGGTATTACCATTATGGGCTTCAATAAGTTGAATAATAATAACCTGAGTCAGTTTAAAGCTGATATATCGATTAAGGTGATTAGTGGTATTGATTGGTTTGAGACGGTTGCAAAAGTTGAATATAATGGTGAGGCCATCTCTTTAAAACACCTACACAAATCTATCCGCAACAAGAGTAAATTTATCAAGCTGGATGATGGAACGATGGGGATTTTGCCGGATGAGTGGGTAGAGAAATTTACCAGTTACTTTAGTGCCGGAGAGGTGGTTGATGATACTATTCATACACATAAGATCAATTACAATATGATCGCGGAGTTGTATGAAGAGCAGCTTTTTGATGAAGCGGTAAAAGATCAGCTGGCGATGTATCGTGGGAAATTATCTGGGCCGGAAAGTATTATTCCGGTAAAAATACCAGATACCTTAAATGCAGAGTTGCGGGGATACCAGCACGATGGGGTAAATTGGCTTAACTTTCTGGATGATTTTAATTTCGGGGCCTGTTTGGCTGATGATATGGGATTGGGTAAAACCATCCAAATCATTGCTTTTATACTTACTCAAAGGGAGAAATCGGCACATAACACCAATCTGGTTGTGGTGCCAGCTTCTTTAATTTTTAACTGGCAGGCAGAGGTTGCTAAATTTGCCCCTTCTATTAAAATACGGACCATTTATGGTGCCGACAGGTTGAAAAATAGTCATGAATTTGATCAATACGAGCTTATTCTTACTTCTTACGGAACTTTATTGGCTGATATCAACTTTCTGAAAGCCTATAGGTTTAATTATGTGTTTTTGGATGAGTCGCAGACGATTAAAAACCCTGATTCTCAGCGTTACAAGGCAGTACGGCTTTTACAGTCTCGGAACAAAGTCGCTTTAACGGGTACGCCGATAGAGAATAATACTTTTGATTTGTATGGACAGATGTCGTTTGCCTGTCCGGGATTACTGGGGAGCAAGCAGCAGTTTAAAGAATTGTACTCTGTACCTATTGATCAGTTTAAGGAGACAAAGCGTGCAAAGGAATTACAGCAAAGGATTAGCCCTTTTATTCTGCGCAGAACTAAAGAGCAGGTGGCAAAAGAATTGCCGGATAAAACGGAAATGGTGATTTATTGCGAAATGGGTACTGAGCAGCGAACGGTGTATGAGGCTGCGGTGCAGGATATCAAAGATTATATAGAAGGTGTTGCGGAGGATGAGTTGCAAAAAAGCAGTATGCATATTTTGCAGGGCATCACCAGATTGCGACAGATTTGTAATTCGGCCGAATTGCTAAAAGACGATAAGTTTTATGGCAATGCTTCTTCTAAGATGGAAACATTGCTGGAACAGATAGAAAATAAATCGCCGAACCATAAGATATTGGTTTTCTCGCAGTTTGTGGGGATGCTTGACCTGATCAGGAAGGAGCTTTATGAACGGGGCATTGCCCATGAGTACCTGACTGGACAAACCAGGAATAGAGCAGGAGCAGTGGCTTCATTTCAGGATAATCCTGAGGTCCGCGTATTTCTGATTAGCTTAAAAGCTGGTGGGGTAGGGTTAAACTTGACTAAGGCCGATTATGTTTACATTGTAGATCCATGGTGGAATCCTGCAGTAGAAAATCAAGCTATTGATCGTACTTACCGAATAGGGCAGGAAAAGAATGTGGTTGCTGTACGGTTAATTTGTCCGGATACCATTGAAGATAAGATCTTGAAGCTGCAAAACACCAAGAAGGATTTGGTAGATGACCTGATCAAAACGGAAACATCTATCTATAAGACGCTATCGAAAAAGGATTTGCTGGGATTGTTTTAATAAAGCGAGGGTATAAGTACTTGTTTATACCCTCGCCTTATTAAGTTCTGATAATTATTCTGTAATCACAAAACTGCGTTTTTGTGTAAAGGGGCGGTTAAACATATCGGTAGCTTTTACTTCTATAGTATGTTCGCCAGCTGATAAGTTGGTTGCAATTTGACCTTTCCACAAGTGCGTGCTTTTTGCAGGGTTAGATGGTCTTCTTGCTTTCAGTTTTTTATCGGATATGCTTTTCCATGTCGCCACTTCTGCAAGATAGAATGGATCAAATTCCATGCTTTGTTCCAGGTTTTTCCATTGGTTGCCATCTATACGGTATTGTACTTTGTCATTTTTAGCACCCGTGTAAAAATTCACATAGACATAGGCTAGCGTATCACTATTCCGTTTTAGTTTTTCAGGTGCTGTGATTCTCATTTGCTCTGCAGCATCTTTACCTGCGACTTTATAATCGATTACATATTGGTTTCCTTTAAAATGAATAAAGCCGTAGCCTTTAGGCGTTCCATCACGCATGGTAGAAATGGGTGTGCCGTTTTTGTCGCTAAGGCCGGAATAAAAATCTCCCGAAGCTGTTCCGATATTAAAATGATGGTGGGGTTTATCCTGAAGCCATTCTGTACCTTTCACATAGAAATCCTGACGCTGCATATGGGTATGTGCGGAAATGGAAAGTGTATTTGGGAAATCTTTAATGGCATTGAATAATCTTTTTCTGGTGGACGAACTGAAAAGAAATTCAGGCTCACTCATGGGAATATGCATCGTCATTACAATCAGGTAGTCTTTAGGGACATGCTTCAAATCATTTTCTACAAATTTCAGTTGATCTTCTCTTAAACCGCCGTAATAGCCACGTCCGTCGCGTGGGTCTGGATATAATACATCATCGAGTACAATGAAATGTACTTTTCCATAATTGAAAGCATAGGTGGTGGGACCAAAATGAGCCTCAAAAGATTCATCAGATAAAGAATCAGTAGTTGCATCAGCATCTAGGTCGTGGTTACCCATCATGTTGTACCATGGGATCCCTACGCGTTTTACCGCGGCAGTATAAGCCGGAAACAGATCAAGCTTATCGCCTACTTCGTCGCCCATGCTGATACCAAAGGAGACATCTTTAATGCCTTCCACTTCGGTAATTACATCGCGTACAAAGTAATCTACCTGCTCCTGGTTATATACTTGTGGGTCGCCAAAAATAAGTGCAGTATAGTTGTCTTTTTCTGTTGATGGTTTTAGGGCAAAATCAATAGATTTTGGCAGAGGGCCTGTAGGTGGCACTCCTTTGTATTTTAAAATTGGTGAGCCTTGTGGTTTGTGGATGTAATAATATTGAGGTAGGTTATCTGCGTTTAATGGCACCTGATAACCGGTAGGTTTAATTACGCTAATGATGTTGTCGTTGCCAATAGGTAATTGGTAAAAACCTTTGCTATTGCTGCGGACAACTTCCTGTCCGTTGGTTACCGAGACGTTAGGGATACCTTTTTCTGTTTGATCTCTTTTGCCATTTCCGTTTGTGTCGTTAAATACGTAGCCAGAGGCTGTGGTTTGGGCGTGTAGGGAGAAGGATGTAAGTATAAGAATGAAGAAACTAAATTTTCTCATTTAAATAGGATTTAAAAGTATTCATGGGTGTTTTTTAGGCACCCATGAAAAGCAGAGATATTATTTCGTATTTGTGTATTTATAAACGGATATTCTACCGTCACTGTTAGCGCTTAAGGCAAGGTAAGGGATGCCATCTGATGCCACCTTCATGTCGAATGCATTAACCTTTCCGGAAATGACAATTCTTGGTGTATTCCAGTTATTGGTGATGGTGTTTAAAGTCCTCATGTAAAGTCCCGTTGTATTGGCATAAGCGAAATATAATTTACCATCTGGAGCTATAGCGAGTGCGTATTTTTCATCCTGATCCTGACTGCTTCCGGCTGATCCTATTTCTACCCAGTTTGTACCGTTGAATTTCATAATCCTGTTTAAACGCTGACTGGAGGATACAGTTTGAAAACCAATATAGGCTGTGCCATCTGTGGCCACTGCTCCTATTACTGAGGTGTAACCAGGTAGTCCATCGGAAGCCCTGAATCCTACGGGGCCAACGGGCTGCCAGGTGTTGCCCACGAGCTTGAACATGCTTACGTTGGAGCTTCTATCGAGGATAGCTAGGTATGTTTTCCCGTTTAATCCTCTAAATATCCTACAAGCTATTAACAAAGGATTGGCGGTAGCAGGAGTTACGTTGCCCCATATTCCGTTTGTATAATTGGACACATACAAGGACCTCCTTGTGAATCCTGGGGTAGTCTGAATAGATAGTGCAATGATAGGTTGATTGTTTTCACCAATTGCAAATGAGTATTTGTCAGCTTTCATTGGTGTAAATCTTTCTGTTCCCACATTTATCCATGTATCATTTACATATTTTTTTACGGTAGCTCTCTCGTCAGAATTGAAATAGTCTTTGTATCCTAAGTATGGGGTGCCCTCTTCACCAAAATCTATGACTGGTTCATCAGCTTTACCGGGAGAAATTCCTGTCACTTTGCCCAGATTTTCCCATCCTGTTCCGTTATAACTGATGACACCAACCCTTCTTAATGAGTCTGGAACAGTTACGCCGGCATCATCGCTTGGTCCCTTGTAATAGGTTACATACGGCATTTTGCTGAAAGGGTGTATTGCCAGTTTAATTCCGTTTGTTTTGAAAGGAACAATGCTTTTCTCACCGATTATCCACCATTTTGGACCTATAAATGAAAGTTGCACATTAAAATTTAGTGGGGCTGGTAGGCCTGCATCAGTAAAGCTATATACCACAGGATTCCCGAAATTATTGGATGTTACTTTGCTTTCCTGGTTTATGGGGCCTACTTTTAAGGTAGATCCAGTTGTAGTTTGAAACCTTGCTACCAATTTTGTTAAATCAATGGTTTCATGAACGGAAATGTCAATGGTTAAGCCTCTGATTACAGCCTGATAATCCTCTTCAAGGACACCTGGGTTATCAGCCTTAAAGAATCCGAAAGATTGAAGGGCAATTTTCTTCTCTATCCGAACTGAATAACTTCTTGTGCTTTTGTCTTCAGCTTTTACTTTATACGATATAGGTTGACTAAAATCCTGTTCAGAAATACCTGATTCCTGGACTTTAGCGTCAACCTGTACAATTGTACGTGGGTTATCTATCGTAAAGCTGGCTTTCAGATTCGTAACATCAATTTCAGTTGGCAGTGCTACTATAATTTCGTCACCTGAGATTACACCTGGGTATTCCGTTTCCGTATTTGATGCACCTTTAACAATGAATTTAAAAGATTCGATTCCTTTGCCATACATAACAGGATCTTTTTTACAACCGCTATTAAGGCCAACTACAATAAGCAGGAATAGGGTTGTGATATTTTTAATAGTCTTCATAACAATTAGTTTAGTGTCTTAAAATTTTCAGGCAACAGTACGGCTTTAATCCCAGGGGTATCTATTAGATACTTTTTAGCATAATCAGCAACCATTGCCGGAGTGATTTTATTGATCATATTTTCGAAATCATTGAAATAGCTGTAGTCCTTAAAACCGAAATAAAACTGATTTCTTAGGGCCGAACTCCAAAAGAGATTTTTATCTGCTTGTTTCTTGTATCCGTCGATTTGCTGTACCTTGATGTTAGTTAGGTCACTGGCAAAATAAGCTGGATTATCGGCAACCTTTTTAACTTCAATTTGTGCCTGTTTAATCAGAAAATCTGTTGATTCAGGAGCGCAACTGAAAGAAATTCTTGCACGGATTAAAGGATTGGGCACGCTAGTTGAAGAAATAGATACACCTACTCCATATACACCTGAGTTTTTCTCGCGAAGGTTTAAACGTAACTTTACTTTTAAAACTTCTTGTAACATCGTTTGTACCAAAATATCTGGATAATCATAATTTACCTTATTGCTTTGGTGGAAAAGGTTTACTGTGCTTTTTGGAGCGGCACCTGCATAGATCAATATATCTTTTGCAGAACTGCCGCCAACAGGGCCTTTATACTCGAACTTATTGTTGTAATCCCCGGCAGGTAACCCTCCAATGTATTGTTCTATTAAAGGTTTAATACTGTCCAGGTTAAAGCCCCCAACAATTACAAACTGAAAGTCCTTAGCAGAACCAAAACGGCTTTTAAAAATAGGAATAACGTTTTTTAAGTGCGCTTCCTTGCTTAGCCTTTCTGCGGACATCTCTGATGCATAATCATCATCACCTTTTAATAATTCGCTAATGGCTTTGGTGTAAGTGTAATTTGGTGATAGTTTGTTATTTTCAAGCTGCTCCAACGATTGACGCTTTGCTTGTTCAAAAGTGATTGGATCGGCATTTGGGTACATCCATTTCAGGTATATCAACTGAAACATAGTTTTAGCATCTTTCCAGTCGGCACTGCTCACTACACCTTCCCTTGAACTGGAAAGAACCAATGTAGCGGAGGCTGAGTTTCCGGTAAGAAACTGAGTCAAGGCACGGCGACTAAAATCACCAGCGCCACTTAAACCGGTTACCGGTTTAACAAATTGTGCCGTTACATACTGTGAAGAGTCAAGTGCATAAATGCCACCTTTCCTAAAACCGGATAAGGAAATATAGTTTTTTCGCTCTGCAGTTGGTTTCAGGTAAACAATGGTGCCATTGGCCAAAGTCCATTTGGTGACACCAATAGCCGAAAGCAGTTCTTCTTTAACTACTTTTCCTGTTACGGGTTCTTGTGCAAGCAATTTAGCGGGAACAGTAATCTGATCTGTCCATGAAGCAACCTGCTCAGTGGCAGCTTTAGCAAACATAGCCTTTAAAGCCGTTTGGCTAGGTAAATTTGCCTTATCCTTTTCTGGAGCTGTAAGTAAGACTACTGTATTGCCGGCTTTGTTTACCGATCTTAAGAAATTCAATAAAGTAAGTGAATCAATCTGTGGGGCATATTTTAAAGCAAGTCTGTTGCGCTCTTCTTTTGCCAGCATGGTACTTCCATTGTAAAAGACATCATGAATCTCGTTCATATAGGTCTCGCCAGCAGTTTTATCTTCTGCAGCTACTGAGCGTTTAATTGCAGCAATGTATTCGTCTCTATATTTGTTAACCTCATCGTTGGTCAAACCGTAACGGCATATCCGTTGGGCTTCGGTTAAGTATTGGGCAATTCCTTCCTTAACCTTATCATGGTATAAGGATGCTCCACCCGAGACGATGCCGTTCTTTAATACAATATTGCTAACCGAGAAGCTGCCCTCTTTAAAGTCATTTTGCAATTGGGATACTCTGCTAAACCGACTTTTGGCCAAAGCATTAAAAAATGTCCTGATCAATTGATCTTTGTAATCCTGCTCGGTTTTAATGGAGTTAAATGATTTGATCTTATTGAAGACACTTAGTTCTATTGCATTGGCTTCTTTATCTGTAAGAATAGAAAACAAGGTATCTCGGTGTGCAGGCAATTCGTAATAAAGCCTTGGAGATTTGCTTTTAGCCTTATACTGGTTAAATTCGGTTTTAATATACTCCTCTACTTTTTTAGGATCAATATCGGTTACAATGGCAATCGACATTAGATCCGGACGGTACCATTTCTCATAAAAATCAACGATAGTCTGGCGCTTAAAGCTTTTCAGTATATCTACTTTACCAATAGGTAAGCGTTCGGCATATCTTGATTTATTAAATAGTACGGGCAAGTACTGCTCTCTTAAACGGTTCGCTGCCCCTTGCTTGCTGCGCCATTCTTCAATTACCACACCTCGTTCCTTATCTATTTCATGGCTGTCGAAAGTTACTCCAAATGCCCAGTCCGCCATAATGTCTATAGATTTCTCCAGGTTTTTCTCATCCTTGGTATTGATGCTGATCTTATAAACTGTTTCATCAAAACTGGTGTGCGCATTTAGGTCTGCACCAAATTTTACACCTTTGGATTCCAGAAACTCAATCACATCATTTTTTGAATAATGCTTAGTTCCGTTAAAAGCCATGTGTTCAATAAAGTGGGCTAAACCCAACTGATCAGGTTCTTCCTGTAAAGAACCTGCGTTTAAAAACAACCTTAATACTGAGTTTCCCTTCGTTTTGTCGCTCTTGTAAATGTAATAGGTAAAACCGTTTTTAAGTTTCCCTTTTACGAGGTTAGGATCTTGCTGTAATTGCTGGGCGTAAATGTTGGAATTTAAAATTCCCAACGCCGCCAGCGTTAATACTATAAAATTTATTTTGTTCCTCATCCGTCTCCTCCTTATTTTTTGGTGATAATCAATTGTTTTTGTAGTTGATCAGGCCCCGGAAGACCAAGGATGAAATTTTTACTGTTACTGATTAAATTTATGGTGAGACGGTTGTCCTTTGCGGGGTCTACTGGAACATCCTTCCATGCAATACGAACAGAGCGTTCAAATATTCCTTGTGGGAAATTAAGGTTTGTGCTTTTGTTTAAGAGCACAAAGTCACGTCCCTCTTGAAGCCCATCGCCAAGTTTAATTTCATATTGAACATCAACAGGTTCAAATAATAGTTCCGAGCTGAGGTAAACCATATAATCTACCGTATCCTTGCGGTTACTCAGTACTTCAATTAAACTTTTGTTTTCAAAATTGATATGAACAAATGGGGTGTCATAGGGCACATTCTCTTTAGAACATGAAGCCATAAGGAATAATACCGGTAGGGTGACAGAGGCTAATAAATATGTTATTATTTGTTTCATTTTCTTAATTAGTTAAAGCCCGGATTTTGAATAATTGCTTTGTTTGCTTCTGCCTCTTTACCCGGTATCGGTAAAATAAATTTATCGTTAGGGTAAGTAAGGCTACATACTGTGGCATTACAATCTGAACCTCGTATTAGGGGTTCTTTGCGTCTAACAATATCAAATAAACGATGACCTTCAAAGCAGAGTTCGCGGTTCCTTTCATCAGCGATTTGTTTATATAGATCTGCAGCTGAGCCATAGTTGATGGTGATAGTTTTAGTTGGGTGAGCCCTTTGTGAAATGATACGCAAATCTTCTGCTGCTTCGGGGTATTTTTTTAAGTTCCAATTGGCTTCAGCACGATTTAAGTAAAGCTCTGATAAGCGGATAATCTGTATAAGTGGTGGTTTTAAGGCGCTTACTCTTCCATCTGCATATTTGGTGGTGATTAATCTTCCCTTATTGTTTCCATTTTTAGGGGTAAGAAACATGTTCGTTAATCGGATGTCATCATCATCAAATAAGAATTTTGCTTTTGCGGAAATGAGATAGGAGGCGTTGGTAGTGTCAGAAAATACAGTATAGATGTTTGTTGAGGAAGCTGAAAGTCCGGAATTGGTTAACTCGAAAATACTTTCAGGTTTATTACCACCCACAAGAAATACATATTTGTAATCAGCTGCAACAGCAAGGTGGTTACGATTGTCATTAATGACCAGAGTCGCATTGGCTACACTTTTTTCCCAGTCTCCCTGATATAGATATACGCGAGAAAGCAAAGCCAAGGCAGCTTGATAGCTAATGGTGGATGGGGTGGTGTGATTTGCATATTGCTGCAACAACGGTAAAGCATTATTCAGGTCTAAAAGAATCTGATCGTATGTTTGCTTCATCGCTTTTCTGGGAACTAGTTCACCTGGACTAGGCGTTTTAGTTAAGACTGGTATGCCCAAATGTGAGGCATCTGCGGTATAATTGTAAGGTTGTGCATAAATCCTGCTCAAGTCGAAATGACACAATGCCCTCATAACCAGCCCTTGAGCGGTAAGGGAATCGAGTGTTTTTGTTTGATCCGGGAATTTTGTTTTTAGTTCAGGAATAGCATTTAAAACGTTGTTTACATTGTTTATTGCTTCGTAGATGTTCAACCAGATATGTCCAACGGCAAAAGCATCGTCACCGATTATACTCTGAAAGTTAAACTGTGGCAACATAACCGTAGAGCTGGTTCCACGGATGAGGTTATCGGAGGCCACATCGGCATACATGCCGAATTCATTTTTATAATAGTTAAGCATTACATTGTATGATCCATTAATGGCTAGTTTAGCACCATTTACGGTTTCAAACAGGGTGTTTTTTCCTGTTTTTCCAAAGGGTTCTCTTTCTAAGAACTTTTTGCAGGAAGTCAATGTGATAGACACAAGGGTAAGCAGGGTTAAAGTATAGCTAATTTTTTTCATCACATTTTCTTTTATAAACTAACATTTAAACCAAATGAAAGTACAAGTGGCTGTGGATATGGGGTGAATGAGTTTTTGTAATCGTTACGATCCGATTTGCTGGTGTATGGCGTCCAAGAACCAACATTATCTGCTTGCAGGTAAACATTTGCACCATTCAGATGAATATGTTTGATGAACTGCTTAGGTAAAGTGTAGTTCATACTAATGTTGCTTAAGCGTAAGATGGTTTTTTTATGCAGGAAACGAGTAGAGTTCCGCGCGTTGTTTTCATTGATACCTAATGCGCTTTTAGGTATATTGCTTAAGTCTCCAGGCTCTCTCCAGCGATCCAATAGGTTGGTAGACTGATTGTTGTCGGCAAGGTTACGCCCATCGGATTCAGAATCACGTTGTAGTGTGCTGAAAGAATAGCCACCAACATTGTAAACCAATAAAGCCGATAAAGTAATAGATTTATATTGAAAAGTATTGGTCATACCGCCAAAAAAATCGGGTGTTGATGAACCCACTGTAACGCGGTTGGCTAAATCAAATGCTTTGGTGATATTGCCACGGTCATCATACCAAAGCGGGCCACCATCTCGAGGATCTACACCTGCCCAACGTACCAAGTAAAAGGTATTGGCATCTTTTCCAACTTCTCTGATCGTTTTGTCCAATACCTTAGTATTGTTGTTGTATAGCTTTAGTATTTTGTTTGTATTTCGTGCAATGTTAAAATTTGTTGTCCACTGAAAGTCTTTATTCTGGATATTTTGGGTAATTAAATTCATTTCAATTCCACTGTTTCTCACCGATCCGATATTTTGGTCAATGCTTGTAAAACCGGTAGTACGGGTAACATCAACTTCATCCAGCAGTCCTTTAGTTGTTTTTCTGTATATGTCCAAGTCTAGGGATACTCTTTTAAATAGACCTATACTAATTCCTCCATTTAAGATATAGGTAGTCTCCCAGGATAATACTGGGTTTTCTCCACTGGCCATTACTGCGCCATCTATATCGTTGTAACTACTGCCGATTACATTTAAGTTATAAATTCCTTTTGCTTTGTACGAACCCATTCGTGAATTACCATTGGTACCATAGCTTAATTTGATTTTGGCAAAATCAAATTGTTTGATTTTCCAGAATTCTTCGTTGCTGATAGTCCATGAGGCACCTACCGAATTGAAGGTTGCCCATTTCACGTCAACGCCAAAATCCGAATTGCCATCTCTACGGAAACTACCCAGTAAACTGTATTTTTTGGATAAAGTGTATCTGAGCTGTCCGTAATAAGAAATGCCTGTTTTCTGTTCACCTGAAAAAGTTGGGGTGATTCTAGTTGCATAATTTGGATCCCGAATATCATCGTTTTCAAAGCCAAATCCGGTTAGAGAGTTTGATGCCCTATCGTCACTTCTTGCTTCGGCACCAAGTAGTGCTGAGAAATCATGCTGGTTAATGGTTTTATCGAAATTAAGGCGTTGCTGGCTGTTCCAGTTAAAAGACCTGCTTCTTGCAAATGTTGCTTTACCTTCGTCCTTATTGCTATTAGAAAACATAGAGCCATAAATATTCTCTTTGATCTTGCTATAGTCTATTCCGTTGGTACTTGTAAAGCTAAGTCCAGATAAAATTTTAAAAGTACCACCAATATTTCCGTTGACCACATTTGCTTTCTGTGTGTTATCGTCATAGTTTGCTTCACGGAGTTTATTGTAAAATGCGGCTACGAAAGATCCATCGGGTAGATATGGGCTGTCTATCGGTCTGTTTATGTAATAACTACTGCCTGGATTAAAGATGTCATTAATATTCCTGGAAACACCTACTCTAAAAAATAGATCAATGGAGTTATTGATTTTTTGATCTAAGTTAATCCTGGCGGAAAGCCTTTCGACTTGATTTTTGATCATAATCTGTTTTTCATTATAGTAACCACCAGAAATATAATACTTGGTGTTTTTATAACCTCCAGAGAAGGAAAGATTATGCGAAGTGTTTACTCCTGTCCGGAAAAATTCGTCATACCAATCGGTGTTGGTCGTGCCTAAATCTGGTAATTTAGATTGGTCTAAGGCCGGGTTGTTCTTATATGATTCAATATAGAGTTCCCTATAATCATCGGCATTAAGTACGTGAAAGCGTTTATTATTGATGAGGTTCAGTCCGGTTCTAAAGCTATAGCTTAATTTTTTTTCACCAGATTTACCTTTTTTGGTGGTAATTAATACTACTCCATTTGATCCGTCTGCTCCATAAATGGAAGTTGCCGTAGCATCTTTTAATACCACTACTGATTCAATGTCGCTTGGGTTTAAATAGGTTAATGGACTAATACTTGTATTTACACCAAGAATCATGTTGGTTTGATTTCCTGTATTTAAAGGGATTCCATCTAAAACCCATAGTGGCTCGTTAGATGCACCAAAAGATGCTTCGCCTCGTATTCTTGTTTGAAACCTAGGTCTGCCGCTACTCGTATTGTCAGCCCCATCTTGAATCCCATATTGCAGGCCTGGAACAAGGCCTTCCAGTAAGGCATCAATTCTATCTAGTGGTTTTCTTTCCAAATCTTTGCTCGTTACCACGAAAGCGCTACCAATTTGGTTTTCTTTTCTCTCAGATGTACCGTAAGCTGTAACGATAACTTCATTAAGATCGCTGGCAGTTTCCATCATTATTACATCAATTGTCTTGTTCCCATTGATGGCTACTTCTTTAGTTCCATAACCTATCATCGAGAATATCAATGTACCATTGGCAGGCGCCTGAATAGAATAAGCCCCATTTCCATTTGTAGCCACAGCTTTCTTTGTGCCTTTTACGGTAACCACCACACCTGGAAGCATCGTTTCAGACTGGCCGGGACCTTCCTTTGATTTTACAGTTCCTTTGACAATGATTTCTTCCTGGTTAGCATTTATGCTTGTCTTCGTTTCAGAAATAATTACTGTTTTGTCTATGATTTTATAATCAAGCGCTTTCCCTGATGTTAATTGCTGTAGCGCATCTCTCAGATCTACATTTTTTAGTTCCAGGCTAACCTTCCCTGATTTTTTTAGTACAGCAGCATCATATAGAAAAAAGAAGCCTGTTTGTTTTTTAATATCTACGCACACGCTTTCTATACCTGCATTACGCACTGATAGGTTTACTTTTTGGGCATAACCTGAAGCTTGTGCAGCCAGGCAGCCAATCGTTAATAAGAAAATAGTTAACCTCATAACTAATAGTAGTTTTCTATTAAATGACCTACATTTTCTCGCACACTTGCCGAGAAGGATTTGTTTCATATTTTTGTATGTGTTGGTTTTGAAAAATTGGTTGAATTAGATAGCGATCAAATAAGTACGGCCACACGATTTGTCCGGGAACATTGGCGTGTTCCCGGATTTTTTATGTCTGTTCTTAAGTTTTTTGGGTTAGTAAAAGTTTATTTCATGTGGTTTAGGTTTTAGTTTTTATTTATTAATATTTACGGTTACGGTTTTGCCTTTTAGACTATATTCTGTATCGCTAACCGTTTTTAGCATTTCCAATACCTGACTTAAAGTTGCTTGTCTCCGTATAGTGCCACTATATCTTTTTCGGTTTGGTTCCCCATTATAGACAATGTCTACATCATACCATCTGGAAACCTGATCCAGAATATCCTTGATCCGGTCTTCTTTAAAGTAAAATACACCCTCTTTCCAAGCGATTGATTTGTAGGTGTCTACTGCTCGAACCGTTAGATGTCCATCATAGGTAAATGCTTGTTGCCCTGGTTTTATCAGGCGTTGGCTTGTGCCTTCAGAAACCTTAATGGCCCCTTCAATTAGCGTAGTTTTACTATATGTCTGGTACGAGCTGATATTGAAATGAGTCCCCAATACTTCTACCTCAGTTTTGTTGAAGCTTACAATAAATGGGAGTGCCTTATTGTGTGCAACTTCAAAGTAAGCTTCACCAGTAAGCTCCACTCGTCGTTCATGCTTGTTAAAATTAGTTGGGAAACGTAAAGAAGATGCCGCATTTAACCATACCTGAGTACCATCTGACAATATCATTTTATATTCTCCGGCTTTTGGTGTTCTCAAGATATTATAGCCATCGCTATTGCTTGTTTTTCTTTTAGCGCTAAAGGCTAGAACGCCATTTTTAACACCTATTGCTACATTATCATCTTTAGCGGCTAATCCGAGATTTGTATCGCTAAGGTCAATGACCGATCCGTCTGCTAGCTCCAGCACTGCTTTTTTACTCCCCGGCATAATATCTTGAACTCCGGCTATTTCATTAATCTCCTTCGATTTAAGTTGTGCGCTATAAATATAAACCCCTATGCCAACGCTAATAATCAATATTGCTGCGGCGCTGTATCGGATTATTTTAGTCCATGCCAATCTTTTTAATGGTGTATGAACAATTTGTTTAGAAACCTCTTCCCAGCCTTTATTGACATCTACTGCATCTAAATAATTGACTTCCTGCTGCACATGCTCGGTATTTCGGAAGTATTCAACAAGCGCAGTGTTTTCAGGTGAAGCCTTGAGCCATAGTTCAAATTCTGCCTTCTCCTTGTCAGATAGCTCGTTTTTCAGAAACTTAATAATAAGTTCAGACGTGTGTTTAAAATTGTGCTGCGTTTCCATAGATACCTATAAGAAACCTGAAAAATGAAAGTGGGTGAAAGAAAGCTGAATTATTTTTAAATAATTTGATTATTTCAGCAGAAACACTGAAATAATAGCAAACAAATCTGGATTTAAACGCATTTTTAGTAACTGTAGGCCACGTTTTTTCTGAGTTTTAACGGTATTGATGCTAAGGCCTAGCTCGGTCGCAATTTGTGGATTTTTTAATCCTTCTAGGTATCCCATACGGAATATTTTCTGGCAATTGTCTGGTAAAGTAGTGATTACCTTATGCAATTCTGCCAGGACTTCTGACCTGATCATTGAGTTTAGGGCTACCGCATCTTCCGACGGCTCTGAGTCCTGTTCGTTTAAAAAGCCATGCTCCAGTTTTTGTCTGCGTAATTTATTCAGACATGCATTTCGCACTGAGGCATATAAAAACGCATTTACAGACGAAGCATTATGCACAGGTCTTTCATCCATATTCCAGTAGGTTACAAAAACTTCCTGAACAATGTCTTTGGCAGCGTCATCATCTTTTAAAAATTGAATCGCAAAATGACATAATTTGGCATAATTGTCCTTGAACAATTCTTCGAATGAATATGCCGTATGTGGTGTTTGTTCCCTCAATTCTATTGATGATGAATGAATTGCTAAAAATAGGGTTTATGAAGCGAATTTAAAAATGACCATTCCCGCATAAATAAGGAGGGGACGATATTAAAGATTGGCAAGCATAGCGGTTATTTGGTTTGGTATGCCAAAATGAGACATAAGTAGGCTAATTTGATTAAGCAATCTTCACCTTATTTTTCTTCAATTGCATAAACCAAAATAATATTTATTAAACTAACCATGCAATTATGACAAATCTAAGTTTAAATCCCCACTAGGCGCATTTTTGATAGATGCCCTCGTTTGAAAAAGTTGTTATTAAGGTAACAATTATGATGAGGAAGTATAATTTATACGATTATACGGCGAGATGAACTTCTCCAAAATTTTATTTTAAATAGACACAGCTTTATTTTAAAGAATAAATATGAAAAAAACTATACTAAAAATAGTAATGAGCGTGTTTGCGATTCTGTTTACAACAGCTTCGCTATATGCTCAGACAATCAAGGTTTCAGGGACTGTGACCGACGATAAGGGCGATGGGATTCCTGGAGCAAGTGTGCAGGTGAAGGGTACAAAAACAGCAGCACAAACAAATGGCGAGGGTAAATATTCAATTACTGTACCCAACGCTGGATCCATATTGGTATTTACCTATATTGGTTTTGATACAAAAGAGGAGGTTGTTGGCGCTAGGCGTTCAATCAACCCAAAATTGATTCCTTCTTTATCTGACTTAGATGAAGTAATTGTAGTAGGCTATGGAACGCAAAAGAAAAGAGATGTAACGGGAGCAATTAGCTCGATTACGGCAAAAGCGATTGAAGAAAAGCAACCGATCTCCATTTTTGATGCGATTCAGGGTGCGGCTCCGGGTGTAAGGGTAATGACTGGTTCTGGCGCTCCGGGTGATGAAAGCGATATTACCATTCGTGGAATGTCGACACTATCTGATAATGGGGTTAAGCCACTATATGTAGTGGATGGGGTACCAATGAAGAATATCATGTCAATTAATCCGAAAGATGTATTGTCTATCGAGATTCTTAAGGATGCTGCTTCCGGAGCTATTTATGGCTCTCGTTCCGCAAATGGTGTTATTTTGATTACAACTAAACAAGGAGAGGATGGTAAACCAAGAATCAATGTTGATTATTTGAGAAGTTACAGCAGCTTGTCGCGTCATATTCCTCAATCAAACCGCTTGTTAAGACAAATGTTTGATCAAAGAAGTAAGATCAGTCTTGATCCACATCCGAATGATTCTACAGCTTTTAATAAAAATGCAGATAATGACTATCAATCGTTGATTACTCAAACAGCTGTACGTAACCAATTTGATTTTTCGATGAGTGGTGGAAATCAAAAGTTAAATTACTTTAACAGCTTACAATATCTGGATGAGGAGGGTATTATATTGGCCAGTTTTAATAAACGGGCAACCATGCGTACCAATATAAAATATCAGCCATCTAAAAAGGTGAGGTTATCAACACAGCTTAGTTTTAGTTACCAAAACAAAAACAATATTAATGAAGGGAAGGTAATCCAGCAGGCGCTGCAACGTGGCCCGCAACAAACCCTATTTCTACCCAGCGGGGAGTATATCTATGACAATGGTGGAAGGAAAAACCCTATTGCAGAGGCATATCTACGTGAAAATCTAACCACGACCTACAGAGCGGTTATTTTTCAAGGTTTTGATTATTCCTTCACTAAGGACTTAAATTTCCACGCAGATGCATCTGCGGATATTCAACTTTTAAGGCACACCACATTCAACTCAAAATTGTTGGAAACTGGTACTAATCCAGCTAGCTCTGGACAGGATGAGACTAAACTTCCAATAAGAGCACAAGGAAATGCGGTATTAACCTATAAAAAAACTATTGCAAAAGACCACAATGTGAGCGCACTATTGGGTATGAACTTGGAAAAGAACTCGCTGGAAGAGATCAATATTGAAGGTAAGCGTTTTGTAAGCGAAAATGTACATACTTTAAATGCTGCGGGTGAGTTGAACTTAAGTGATATTTATTCAAAAGAAGGCGGTTCCGCATTGGCGGGTTTCTTTACCAGAGTAGGATACGATTATAAAGGTCGTTATTTATTGAATGCGACTTTAAGAAGAGATGGTTCTTCTGTATTTGGTCAGGAAAATAAATGGGGTTATTTCCCTGCGGCATCTGTTGGATGGAGGTTCAGTGATGAGAATTTCATGAAATGGTCTAAAAAGGTATTAACAGATGCTAAAGTTAGAGCTAGCTGGGGTATCACAGGTAATCAGGAAATTGGTGATTTTGATGCCGTTCAGCAGTTTATCTTTGGTACTTACTATTACAATGGCGTAAGTGGTGTCCGTACGAATACCAGATTGGGCAACAGTGGCTTGAAATGGGAAGAGACGACGCAATCAAACTTCGGTTTAGATTTAACCTTCTTTGATGGGAAATTAAGTTTTGTAGGAGATTATTATGTTAAAAAAACTAAAGATTTGTTGTATGAAGCTCCGCTTCCATTAGAGGTAGGTTTCCCTAATAAAGCAGTGATCAATGCGGGATCTCTTCAAAATAAAGGTGTTGAATTGATGGTTTCAGGGTATCCAATTCAAACTAAGGATTTTACCTGGCAAACATCCATCAACTGGTCGATGGTAAGGAATAAAATCCTTAGCCTACCAGGTGGTGATTATGTTGATGACAACTGGATCGTTGCACAAGGTAAAGAAGCCGGCAATTTCTTTGGTTACAAATATCTGGGCATTTATCAATATGATCAATCAAATGCTTATACTGATGATTATAAAACAAGGTTGATTCCACAATTTCAAAAGGATGGACAAGGCAACATCATCATAGGAAAGAACATGCAGGCAATTTTAACGGGTTATACCTATCCTAATGGTACACCATATAGTGGAACTCCTAAGCAGTTGACTACCAATGGTAACATTTCAAAGGGGGGAGACGTAATTTGGGAAAATCAGCCTGATGGAAGTGGCAATTTAAACGGTAACATTGGGAATGAAGATAAGATCGTAACAGGTTATGGACAACCAAGATGGAGTTTAGGTTGGACCAACAACTTTACGTATAAAAACTTCTCTCTTGCTGTTTCTCTTTACGGAAATTTTGGCAATAGTATTTATAATGATAACAGAAGAAATACAGCTTCTTTTGCAATTTCAAATACTACACCGGAGCCTTATTATATCTTGAATATGTATAAATATCCTGGACAAATTACAGATTCATATATCGGTGGAGATAAAGCAGCTGATAACGTGCGTAAAACCAATGATTACTATCTAGAGGATGGTTCATTTATCCGTTTACAGAATGTGCGCCTTGGTTATCAGTTACCTAAAAAACTTATTGAACGATTCCATATCCAAAACTTCAACTTGTATGTTTATGGTAATAATTTGTTGACTTGGACACAGTATACAGGGTTTGATCCGGAAGTAAAACAAAACAGTGTGCTTAAACCGGGACTGGATAATGGACAGTATCCAAGAAGAAGAGAGATGGGTTTAGGACTTGGTATAACATTTTAATAGAAGATCATGAAAAAGATTAGATTCACAATATTATTATTTGGAGGATTATTGATCCTGCTGACGGCTACAAGATGTAAAAAGTTTTTGCAGAATGATCCTGTTTCAACAATTACTCCTGGTAGCTTCTGGAAAGATAAGTCGGATGCTGATGCCTGGATGGCGGGAATATACAATTCCGTGCAGACTACAATAAATACAAACTGGTTTGACTGGGGAGAAGTTCGTTCGGACAATGTTAGAGGTGCAGGTACAGGAAATGCGCAAACCAAGTTTTTAAATAATGCCTTATCGGCAAGTGATCCGGATATTGCCGGTGCAACCAACTGGACAAACCTTTATGTGACTATTTCATTGTGTAATTACGGGATAAAGTATTATCCGCAAATGATGAGTCAAGACATTGGTGGAGCTACAGCAACTTATACTGACTATTTAGGTCAGTGTTATGGATTACGGGCATTGATGTATTTCTATGGTCTTAGAGTATGGGGTAAAGTGCCTATTATAACTGAACCTCTTGAAACTTATGGACAGCCAACTCAATATGCAAGATCACCGATCGCTGATGTTAAAAAAAGGATATTAGATGATATTGACCTTGCCTTAAAAAGTATAGGAACTAATAAAACCAACAAATATAACATCCAGAAAGCTGCTATTTATGCTTTGCAAACAGATGTTTACATGTGGTTTCAACAATATCCTGAAGCTTTAGTAGCCTCACAAAATTGTATTACCGAAAGTGCATGTACCTGGGTAACCAATGCTCAAAGCTGGAAGAACATGTTTACTGATCCAGCAACTTCAACAGAAACGATCTTTAATCTTTACTGGGATAATATTGAGCGTGGTGGGGGTGTAGGTGTTTGTGGAAGATTTGCATCAGGTTCAAACACAAATAACTACATGATGGCACCGAAACTATTTCAGGAGTTGTTTGATAGGATAGATCCGGTGACTTCAGCACATACTGATGGCCGTTTTACGACCAGTTTTGATATGATTACATACGCAACTCCAACGCTTTATAGTTCTCTTAATGGCCCATTTGGTAAATTTACTTTATTTGATCCTGCGGCAAAAAGAGGTGATGGTCAACCTGGTGGAGCCTTCGTTTACCAGCTAAATAATGAGTGTAATGTAAAGATCCCAATCTATCGTTTTGCGGATATTATGTTGTTAAGAGCGGAAGCTTTAGCACACACTGGAAAATATCAGGAAGCTCTGGATATCGTAAATAGGGTAAGAAACCGCGTAGGATACATGACTGCAGCTCTGTTAAGTGACTATACTGGAGATATCGTGTCAGGGATAGAGCGGACGATTCTTACAGAACGCCAATATGAGTTAATGGGCGAAGGTAAAAGATGGTTCGACTTATGTCGCATTGGACAGATGTATAATTTTACCAATGGTTATGCTTATTTGACGAGTGTAATGAACCCGATTTTAGGTTCAAGAACTGGCGCAACTAAGTATGAAGGTGCAAATCTAGGAAGGATTATGTTCCCAATCAATTCTGCAGCATTTAATGCTAATCCTAAATTGGTAGGAGACCAAAATGCTCCTTATGATGAGTAATGGAAGCAGTCTAACCTATTAGAGATATTAATATAGAGCAATTAAAAGCTTTACAACAGTTGAAATATAAATATATACTGATGAAAACTATTAAAAAATTAATCGCACCGGCAGTCTTAATTTCGTGTTTAGCATTTGCCGCTTGTGACAAGTTACCGTTGCAAAAAAATGAAAAGTATGTACAGTCATTTTACGATAGTAACATAAATATGAATGTGATGGATTTTATGAAATCACGGCCCGATTTGTTTTCTGGAATGCTGGAGGCGATCGAATACGTAGATAAAGATCCTAATTATAAGGATATAAAACCGCTGTATACAGCAACTGGTAATACCTATTTGCTGCTCACAAATAGTGCAACAAATGACGTTGAAAGTGCCAATAGTTATTTTTCTAGAAATCAGTTTGTAGATAAAGATCCTACGAGTCCAACTTATAATTTACCTGTTAAAGGCTCTGACTGGAGCCAGTACTCAGTTGAGAAGATAGCGATTTGGCTTAGGTATCATGTTTTAAAAGGTACATATGATTATAAGCACCTAAATTCAATTGGAAAATGGGTTGATACCTATGGTTTAACTCCTACAAATGACTCTGCGAAAGTATGGATATTCATGCAAGCAAGTCGTGAAGGCGCCTTGTATGTTAATAATTATGTTGGTGGAACAGGGACTGGGAGTCCTCGTACACCAGATTTACATGCGACTAATGGAGTAGTGCATGTATGGGATCGTTATTTTACTGCACCAACAAGAAGAGATATCATTAATAATAAATAATTATGAGAAAGTTATATCATACAGGCATATTCATGATACTTTGCATAGTTGCGGTATCATGCAAGAAAGAACCAGTTGAAATTTTAACCTTGAGTAAAGCAGGCGAAGAATTTTATTTTGGTGAAAAAGTAAAAGTTTGGGCGGGAACCGAAGGTGGCGACAATACCACAGTTTCGTATAAATGGACCACATCCGGTGGAGAATTTGATGGCTGGCGTACACAAAATTTGTTCGAGAATTTGTGGATAGCGCCAGCTGCAGTTGGCGAGTATACGGTTACCGCTACAGCTAACCGTGATGGTGGGGCTAGTAGCTCACGCACAACAAATTTAAAAGTAACAAGGTATTTCTTTGATGAGTTCCAGAGTAGATTTACATTTGATGGAAATGGTTGGGCAAATGCAGACATAACCTTTAATCAGATTGTTGACAATGACCCTTTAAAGTCAATTTTCGAACTTACATCTGCAACAGTTAATAAAGCAGGTATTTTTAGGAGAGATCTGAATCTTGCCCCACTGAAAATCCCACTTTCTGTACGTGCAAAATTAGGTTGGAAATCTTTCTTTAGAGCAGGTCAGCCTATCATTGTTTCTTTGTTCTTTAAACAGCCATCGGAAAATCCTAGCTATCCTTTCCTGAGAGAGATCAGATGGGAATATTACCCAACAGTTGATCCAGCAACTACGGATAGTTATCAGATTAGATATGAGACATTTACTCCGGCATCTGGAAAGTCAACCTTTAGTACTAACACGGCAGTATTGCCAGCTCCACTGCCTTTAATAAACCCTATAAAAGGTAAAAGTACAATCTTTAAATCTGCAAGTAACGTAGAAAAGAGCATAGCTTTTGCTATTGATGCAAATAATGTATTCACAACTTATGTGGATGGTGTTCAATGGTTTTCAAGTAATGGTATTAAAGACTGGTTAGCCTATTGTAAAACGACTTTCCCAGGTTTTGAAGATCCGCTTGCAAGCCGCTTCCAGGTCTCTTATCCTGGTAGGGCTAACGCAAACGAAACAGGTACCACAGGTTTTGTGAACAGTGTGTTCATTAACAATGATGGGACGATCCTTAAATAATTATTTGGTTTAGGTTTATGTGGCCGGAAAGCTTTATGCTTTCCGGCTTTTTTATACTAAAAAATTGCTGCCAATATAGTTGAATGGTTCGCTGATTTAAAGTAGTGATAAGTGTTAACTTATTGGTTTATTGCATGATGAATTAACCAAATGTAAATTTTGTATGAAACGCAATCTCATTTATTGCCTGTTAGGGCTAACTTTAATTGCTACTTCTTGTAAAAAAAAGAAATCTTTAGAAGGCGATGAAACTACCAATCCGCCAGTAACAAACCCGCCGGTTACTAACCCACCAGAAAACACAGCTTCTTTAGTTTATTTAGGTACTTCGGGAAAGCTGAGCTATAATAAATTTGCCAATGAGGGGGAGATTAATAAGGACAATGTAATTCCAGATTTTTCTAATGCGGGGTACAAAGGGGGTGGAGTTGCACTACCTGATGTTCCGGTAAAGAAAACCATTGCTGCGGTTGTAGGGGATAATCGCTTTAATATCCAAAATGCCATTGATGAGGTGAAAAACCTTCCTGCGGATGGAAATGGATTTAGAGGTACTGTATTGTTGCAGGCAGGAACTTATGAGGTAGAAGGAAAATTGGTTATCGATAAGAGCGGGGTGGTCTTACGCGGTGCTGGCCAAGGTGTTTCGGGCACCATTATTAAAGCTACACAGAAAGTGCAGCATAACCTGATTGAAATAAATGGTTCAGGATCTGGAATGCCAGAAGTAGGGGGGACAAGAACGAAAATCACTACCTCCTATGTACCTACGGGCGCAATGAGTTTTACTGTTGAATCGACTGCTGGTTTTACAGTTGGTGATCCTATTTCCGTTTATCGAGTGCCAAATCAGTTATGGATTGATGAGCTGGATATGGGACAATATGGTTGGATTCCGAGCGGTTATGACATTAATTTTGAGCGTAAAATTGTAGCCATAAATGGGAACACCGTTACTTTGAATGCGCCGGTTGTAGATCCCATGCAAACCAAATATGGTGGGGGATTTATCTTTAAAACTAATATTTCCGGTAGGATCAGCAATTCTGGTGTAGAGAACATCAGGCTCGTTTCTTATTATTTAAATGACGATGATGAGCTGCATGCATGGAATGGAATAGAACTGAACCGGACAGAAAATTGTTGGGTAAAGCAAGTTACCGCACAATACTTTGGGTATGCCTGCGTATCGGTAAGCACGATGTCGGTTTATAATACGATAGAAGAATGTGCGATGGTCGATCCAAAGTCGCAAACCACAGGCAGCAGGAAATACTCTTTCAATCTGGAAGGTGGATCTTCATTCAATCTTTTTCAACGTTGTTATACAAATGGTGGCAGGCACGATTATGTAACAGGTTCAACAGTACCTGGGCCTAATGTTTTTCTGGATAGCTATTCTACCAATACAAAGGCCGATATAGGGCCCCATCACCGTTGGGCTACCGGAGTGTTGTTTGATAATATATATGGTGGACAGATTATTGTTCAGAACCGCAAAGCAATGGGCTCTGGACACGGCTGGGCAGGTGCACAAACCATGTTCTGGAATTGTAAGTCGTCTAATTACGACATTAAGGTAGAAAGTCCTAAAGGTGCCCAGAATTGGGGTATAGGATGCGTGGGTTTGAAAAAAAATGGCGCAGGCTATTGGGAGAGCTGGGGAACGAATACGTTGCCTAGAAGTCTTTATATTGCACAGTTAAAAGATCGGTTGGGTGCTACAGCTGTTAACAATATAACAAGTGCCGGACAGCGAAACGGAGCGATATATGAATTGTTGCGTACCTGGGCAGGCGAAGGGAAATTGAATGTGCAATAAAAAACGGGCTGTGTTTTTTGCACAGCCCGTCTACATATTTTAACTTTAATTCTTTTTGGTACCATCTTCGTTTTTATCCACTACAGGGCGTTTGGCTCCATTTGCCAGTTCCCATGCGGTAAAGTAAACCAGTTTGGCTCTTTTGGCTAACATTGGGAAGTCGATTTTACTGATCTCATCACCTGGTTGGTGATAATCATCATGTACTCCATTAAAATAGAAGATTACCGGTATACCATGTTTTGCAAAGTTGTAATGGTCAGAGCGATAGTAAAAACGATTAGGATCAGTACGGTTGTTGTATTTTTCGTCAAGGTTCATTTTTACATAATCCTTATTGGCTTTTTTACCTATCCTGTCCAGATCACTGCTTAACATATCAGAACCGATGATGTAAACAAAGTTGTTATCTGAAGCATGAGCCGCATCGCCACGGCCGATCATATCAATGTTTAAATTTGTAATGGTATTTTTAAGTGGGAAGATTGGATATTCCGAATACCATTCCGATCCAAGCAATCCTTTTTCTTCACCTGTTACCGTCATAAATAAGATACTTCGTTTAGGACCTTTTCCAGCTTTTTTAGCTTTGACAAAGGCTTCAGCGATCATTAAGACTCCAGTAGTACCCGAGCCATCATCATCAGCTCCATTGTTAATCTTATCGTCGCCTTTGGCATTTGGTGTGATACCAATATGGTCGTAATGAGCGGTAATTACCAATACCTCATTTTTTAACTTAGGGTCAGATCCTTCCAGGAAGCCAAGTACGTTTTCGGCTCTCACTTTTGTCTCTGTCTTTTTTGCACTTGCACTAACCGCAATTTTCAATTCCTGAGATGCAGGTTTGCCGCTTTCAGCAATCTGCTTCTTTACTGCTTCAATTGTGGTTTTAGCTGATTTTAGTAATTGATTGGCTACTGCAGTTCCAATATAGATAACCGGAATACCTTGAGCACTGCTCATGCGGTCAAGATTTTCTTTTGTTTTCATCACCAATTGCTCAGCTTGCAAATAGCTTTTTAAATTATCTGGCATGGCATCAATCGTGGGGTCTATCACTAGTACGGCCTGTGCTTGGTTATCAGATAAATACTTGATTTTATTATTGATGTTTCCACCATTGCTTTTGTTGGCTGATGCAGGATCTCCTGTTCTGAAAATCATCACAGTTTTTCCTTGAACATTTAAACCTGCATAGTCGTTGTATCCTTCTTTGTTTAATCCATATCCTGCAAATTGTACGCTAGACGTATTAAAAGCAAATCCTTTATCAGATACCATTGGCGGTAAAACATAGAAATCTTTCAGGGGTTCAACAGGCTGGCCTTCTATAGTCAATACTTGCGAAAGCCCATAATTTACCATGTCTATTGGCTGAAAATAATCTCCCTTTACTGGTCCTTTTAAGCCTAGGTTTTTAAAGTGCGCCTTGATATAGTCAGCAGCCATCCAACCACCTTTTTTGCCCGTTTCTCTGCCTTCATATTCATCAGAGGCTAAAACAGAAAGGTGCTTGCGTGAATTGTCTTTATTTATGGTTTGACTAAACTTAATAGCTTCTTTATTCTGGGCAACCGCTGTATAGCCGATTAGCAGAATAAGACTGGTATATAAAAATTGTCTTCTCATGAGTTATGTGCTTTAGCAGGACATTTTATTGACTCTGGTCGCATGTCTACCACCTTCAAAAGCAGTATTCAAAAAGGCAGTTACCATTTCTTTTGCGACTTCTTCAGAAACAAATCTTGCAGGGATACATATGATGTTCGCATTGTTATGCAATCTTGCGAGTTCTGCAATTTCTTTTTGCCAGCAAATTGCTGCACGGATTTGTTGATGCTTGTTAGCCGTTATAGCCACCCCATTAGCACTACCACATACCAATACCCCAAATGTATAGTCTCCGCTTTCTACAGCATCGGCAACGGGATGGGCAAAGTCAGGATAATCAACAGAATCAGCTGCGTATGTACCAAAATCTTTCACCTCGTAATCATTTAAAAATGACCTAAGGAGTTCTTTGTATTCAAAACCAGCATGATCTGAACCTATTGCAATTTTAAATTTCTTATCTGTTGACATCTTTTAAGTTTATATTGATTATAAAATAAGGCGTTTTAATGTTTATTTACTTTGGCTACACCATACTGTTCTTTATTTCTTTTACGCTCTATGTTTGCTGAGATAAAGATACTTACTTCATAAAGGATAAAGAGCGGGAAGGCAACTACCATCATAGTGATCACATCAGCTGTTGGAGTTACCACGGCAGCTACGATAAGAATGATAACTGCTGCATATCGTCTGGTCGAACGCATAAATGCAGGCGTCATGATTCCAAATTTAGATAGAATGTAAATGACTACTGGTAATTGGAAAATGATACCCGAACCAATGGTTAATGTGGATACAGAAGAAAGGTATGATGTGATGGTAAATGTATTCTGTATATCAGGACTTACGGTGAAATTAGTTAAGAAATTAACAGACAGTGGACACACAATGTAATAGCCAAATAGAATTCCAATGAAGAAGAGTGTCGAAGCGAATACGACAAAATTACTTGCTGATTTACGCTCATTTGCATGAAGTGCCGGTTTAATGAATAACCACAATTCAAACAATATATAGGGGATACCCAATATGATGCCGACCATTACGCAGGCATTAATTTGAAGGGTAAATTGTCCTGCCATTTCTGTATTGATGATCTTTGCGTCGATGTGCGTAATACAAAAGTCAGAGCCAATTAGATTTGGCCAAGCCGCCGCCATTTTGCACATCATTCTGTAAGTCCAGAAATCGGGGTTTTTGGGCCCCATAATCAGATCGTTAAAAATAAAGTCTGAGAACCAGAAAGCCCCAATGGTAAGTATGACAATTACGAGTAACGAACGTAATAAATGCTTTCTTAATACATCTATATGGTCAAAAAAAGACATTTCTGCCTCTAACGCTTTTCCTTTTTCTTTTATGGCCCCGATCAGGTCACGTTTTTTATTATCACTCATGTAAGTTATTTGTAAAACAAAAATACCATTCTTTTATATAGAATGGTATTTACGTTTTAAATCTAGCAAATAGTTTTTGTCTTTATTCCGAAAACTCGAAAGTCTCCATAAATTTAGTCGTAAAATTACCAGCTCTAAAGTTAGGGTCTTTCATCAATTTTAAGTGGAATGGTATCGTAGTTTTTACACCTTCGATCACAAATTCACTTAAAGCACGCTCCATTGTACTGATGGCCTCTTCACGTGTTTGTGCAACACAGATCAGCTTAGCAATCATAGAGTCATAATTTGAAGGGATTTGATATCCTGCATAAACATGCGTATCAACCCTTACACCATGACCTCCAGGAGAGTGGAAGTTCGTTATTTTACCCGGTGATGGTCTGAAGTTATTAAATGGATCTTCAGCATTTATGCGGCATTCGATGGCGTGCATATCCGGTAAATAGTTTTTACCTGAAATTGGAACACCGGAAGCAACTTTAATCTGCTCTTTAATTAAATCGTAGTTAATTACTTCTTCCGTTACCGGATGCTCTACCTGAATACGAGTATTCATTTCCATAAAATAGAAATTGCGGTGTTTGTCTACCAAAAATTCTACGGTACCCGCGCCCTCATATTGTACAGCAATAGCTCCCTTAATTGCAGCCTCACCCATTCTATCACGTAACTCAGGAGTCATAAATGGTGAAGGAGCTTCCTCAACCAATTTTTGATGCCTGCGCTGAATAGAACAATCGCGTTCAGATAAGTGACAAGCCTTACCATATTGGTCACCAATAATCTGGATTTCAATATGACGTGGATCTTCAATGTATTTTTCTAAATAAAGACCATCATTGCCAAAAGCCGCACCAGATTCTTGTCTGGCACTATCCCAGGCACTTTCAAATTCTTCATCTTTCCAAACTACACGCATTCCACGACCACCACCACCTGCAGTAGCCTTTAGGATCACAGGGTAGCCTATTTCGTTGGCTATTACAATGCCTTCTTTTACATTATCAACCAAGCCTAAAGAGCCTGGAATAGTAGGTACACCAGCTTTTTTCATGGTCTCTTTAGCCGATGCTTTATCGCCCATAGAGTTGATTTGCTCTGGAGTAGCCCCAATAAATTTAATTCCGTAATCACGGCAAACCGATGAAAATTTAGCATTTTCAGATAAGAATCCGTAACCCGGGTGTATCGCATCTGCATTAGTCAATTCAGCAGCAGATATGATATTTGGAATACTTAGGTAAGAATCTTTACTTGGTGGTGGGCCAATGCAAACGGCTTCATCTGCAAAGCGTACGTGTAAACTCTCTCTATCAGCAGTAGAGTAAACAGCTACGGTTTTGATGCCCATTTCCTTACAGGTGCGAATAATGCGTAAAGCAATTTCGCCCCTATTGGCAATTAGTATTTTTTTAAACATATTTTCTTTCCTTTTCAGGGATTAAATTGGCTCTACTAAAAATAAAGGTTGGTCGTATTCTACTGGTGATGCATTATCAACAAGTACTTTAACGATTCTACCTGAAACTTCACTTTCAATTTCATTGAAAAGTTTCATAGCTTCAATAATGCAGATCACTTTACCTGTAGAAATCTCATCGCCAACATTTACGAAAAAAGGTTTGTCAGGGCTCGCAGAACGATAGAATGTACCGATCATTGGTGACTTAATGGTGATGTACTTTGAAGTATCTTCAACAGGTGCCGATGCTTTAGTTTCTGCTGGGGCAGCTACCGGGGCAGCAATTGGAGCAACAGGAGCAATCTGAGCTGGTACAGTTGCCTGAACAAAAGTAGGAGCTTGATTGGTCTTGATTGTGATTTTGAAGTCTTCCTGCTCAATAGCAACTTCGTTTACGCCCGAACGAGAAACAAATTTAATAAGTTCCTGAATTTGTTTAATATCCATTTTTTAGGTGTTATTTAGAAAAAATAGTACGTCTTTAGAACTATCTAAGTTAAGATTATTTATTTTATAAAATTAGTAGGCCCATTTTAAATAAACGGAACCCCAGGTAAAACCTCCTCCAAAAGCAGCCAATATTACATTGTCGCCTTTTTTAAGTTGACTTTCCCATTCCCACAAACATAACGGTATTGTACCATTGGTCGTATTGCCATAACGTTGTATATTGATCATTACTTTCTCAGCACCAACACCCATTCTTGATGCAGTAGCATCAATGATACGTTTGTTTGCCTGATGCGGTACTAACCAGGTTACCTCGTCAGAACTCAGCTGATTGCGATCCATAATCTCAGCAGCAACATCTGCCATATTGGTTACCGCAAACTTGAATACAGCTTGCCCTTCCTGATAAACGACATGTTCGTTGTTATCTATGGTTTCATGTGTTGCCGGTCTTGCAGAACCACCAGCTTTTTGATGTAAATATTGTTTTCCTGAACCGTCGCTTCTTAGGATAGAATCCATTACACCTAAACCTTCTTCATTTGGTTCAAGGAGAACAGCGCCGCAACCATCACCAAAAATGATGCAAGTTGTGCGATCCTGATAATTGATGATTGACGACATTTTATCGCCACCAACAACCAGAACTTTTTTATGTTTACCGGATTCGATGAATTGTGCACCTGTAGATAAGCCGAAAATGAAGCCTGAACATGCTGCCTGAAGATCGTAACCCCAAGCATTTTTTGCACCAATTTTATCTGCTAAAATGTTAGCCGATGCCGGAAAAGGCATGTCTGGAGTTGTGGTACAGAAAATGATCAGTTCGATTTCCTCAGCACTGATCCCACGTTTTTCAAGCAATCCATTCACAGCATGAACTGCCATGTCAGATGTACCTAAACCTTCACCTTTTAATATTCTTCGCTCTTTGATACCTGTTCTGGATGTAATCCATTCGTCGGTAGTGTCTACAATTGATTCAAGCTCTTTATTGGTCATTACGTAATCGGGTACATAACCATGAACAGCTGTAATCGCAGCGTGAATTTTACTCATTTTATTTAATAATTATTTAAATGCGGCTTGTATTTTTCCAACCAAGCCGGTTGTAATCATGTCCCTGGATTGCAGGATCATGTTTTTAACAGCCAGCGGACTCGAAATGCCATGGCCAATTACTACAGGAGCATTTACACCTAAAACAGGGCTGCCTCCATAGTTTTCATAATTAAAGCGGTCAAAGAATTCATCTTTTAACCCTCTTTTTTTAGTTAGTACATAAAAAGACTCAGCAAGCTTAAGCATTACATTGCCCGTAAAGCCGTCGCAAACAATTACATCGGCTTTATCATTAAACAAATCCCTTCCTTCTACATTACCCACAAAATTGAAGAGATTGGTATCCTTCATTAAAGGGAAAGTAGCAAGGCTTAACATATCACCTTTTTCATCTTCCTCACCAATATTCATCAAGGCAACTTTTGGGTTCTCAATTTGCATTACATATTCAGCGTACAAACTTCCTAAGATACCGAATTGAAGTAAGGTGTCAGGCTTACAGTCAGCATTAGCGCCAACATCAAGCATTAACCCAACTCCGCCGCTAAGTTTAGGAAGAAAAGTAGTGAGACATGGTCTGATAATACCGGGAATTGTTTTTACGCTAAAAACAGCGCCAACAAGCATTGCACCCGAATTACCTGCACTCGCAAATGAGTCAAGTTTACCTTCTTTAAGTAAATTGAAACCAATAGATATACTGGAATTTGGCTTTTGAACAATAGCCTTAGTGGGATGTTCGCCCATACCAATCACCTCTTCGGTATGAATATACTCAAAGTGATCCGGATTAAAACCGTTTTCAGTTAGGATGGGCTTAATTTGCTGGGTATCTCCAATAAGCACTATTTGCTCATCCGAAGATAACAAGGGATGAGCCGCTATTGCTCCTAAAACATTAGCTTTAGGAGCATAGTCTCCGCCCATTATATCGAGACCTATTCTCATAGTAAAAAATCAGTTTGTGTACTAGGCAAAATTGCCCTTTTTTAAAGGCACTAAGTTAAACTTTAGTGCAGTTAAAACACAAACTATTTTTCAAGAAAATTAACCTATTGAGGTGTTTTCAATAACCAATTTACCGTTGTAGTACAAGTTACCATCAACGTTGTAAGCGCGGTGAGGAATGTGTATCGCACCTGTTGTCTGACAAGTAGCTAAAGAAGGAGCTTCTGCTTTGTAGTGAGTTCTTCTCTTATCTCTTCTACTCTTAGAAATCTTGCGTTTTGGATGTGCCATTGTTGATTTATTTAAATATTATTATTTTAATTTCTTTAATGCTGCCCACCTTGGGTCATCACTTTGTTGTTGTTCTTCTTCTTGTGATCCTACTGCAAAACTTTCCAGTTTCGCAATCATCTCCTGGTCGCATTTTTGACCCTCACCGTTCTCTTCACAGACCTTAATATAAGGTACCGATACCGTGATGAATTGGTAAATCAGATCCGAGATATCAAGCTCACTTTCTTTTTTACTCAAAACGATAATCTCCAGGTCATCACTTTCTAATTCATCTTCAGCAAATTTTACAATCTGCCTTTCCTGTACATCTATTGGTGCCTCAAACTCAGCTAAACATTTATCACAATCTAATACTATCGTTCCTTTTATTCGGATCTGTAGCAATAGCATGGTCTCCTGTTTGTCAAGCTCAACTTCTGCTTTTAAGTTTCCTTTTTTTACTAAAGAGTATTCAAAAGCTTCAAAAAAGCTGTTATCAACCTCAAAATCAAACTGATGCTTGCCAATTTTTAAGCCTGTAAATGGGATTGAAAATTGTTTTAATGGTTTCAATTGTAACAAAATTTTAGCCCGCAAATGTAGAGATTATTTTCATTGGTTGCAAATCTTTTTTAATTCGCGTCATCTTTCATATCTGCGGCAGTTTCAATTACTTTCCCTCCGGTTCTTAATTGATTGCTTAATAAAGCCTCCTGTTCTCTCCTGTTCTTCACGATATGTGTGGCTGCAAAGATGGCTTCAATAAATGAAGAAGGATCTGCAAGGTTTTTTCCAGCAATATCGTATCCGGTACCATGATCCGGGGAAGTACGTACTATTTTTAAACCGGCAGAGAAGTTTACGCCCGTGCCAAAAGCAATGGTTTTAAAAGGAATCAAGCCCTGGTCATGGTACATCGCCAATACAGCATCAAACTGCTTGTGGCTGTCATTTCCAAAGAAACCATCCGCAGGGTAGGGGCCAAAACAAATTATCCCCTTATCAAAGGCTTCTTGAATAGCAGGAATGATAATCTCCTCTTCCTCTTTACCTAATAGACCATTATCACCGGCGTGTGGATTTAATCCCAATACCGCAATCTTCGGTTTTTCGATCCAGAAATCTTTTTTAAGACTCTCGTTCATCATCACCAGTTTTTTAACAATCTTCTCTTTGGTGATGCTGTGCGCAATATCTTTGACAGGGATGTGCCCTGTTACTACCCCAACACGAATATCTTCACTGACCATGAACATCAATACATCAGCACTGTTGCTTTGTTCCTGTAAGTATTCTGTATGTCCAGGGAACTTAAAATTTTCCGATTGGATGTTGTGTTTGTTAATCGGTGCAGTAACCAATGCATCAATTTCTCCCTTTATCAACGCATCAGTAGCTTTTTGAAGGGATAATAGTGCATATTTTCCACCAATCTCGTTAGAAACACCTAAATCTATTTTTACGTCTTCTTCCCAGCAATTGATCAGATTTGCCTTTTTCGGATTGGCCGAAGCAGGGTCGTTGATCACATTAAATGCAAAATCTGTTAATCCTAATGCTTTTCTATGATAAGAAGCAACTTTCGTATGTCCGTAAACTATTGGAGTGCAGTAGTCGAGAATGCTATTGTTCGATAAGGTCTTTAAGATTACTTCTAATCCAATCCCGTTTATATCACCAATGCTTATCCCAATTTTAATTTTATTGCTCATGCCTGAATAGAAATTTGGTGCAAATTACAGATTTTCACCTTAATGTTAGCCCGATACTGGTAAAACTTTAGTTATTTTGTAGCTTTTAAGGGAGAATATATGAGTTTGGTGAAGGCAAAAAAACATTTAGGGCAACATTTTTTAACGGATAAAAATATCGCGGCAAAAATTGTAAACGGGCTTGTTCATACTGATAAATACAAACAGGTACTTGAAGTTGGACCTGGAATGGGCATCTTATCTGATTTGTTGCTGGAGCGTACAGATATCGAAACTCACTTGATAGATATTGATGTAGAATCCTATCATTTTTTAAATCAAAAATATCCGCAATTGGGCAGTAGACTCATCAATGGAGATTTTTTAAAGCTTAATCTTTCAGAAATATTTAAAGAGAAATATGCCATTATTGGTAACTTTCCTTACAATATATCTTCACAAATTCTGTTTAAAATTCTTGAAAACAGGGACAATGTGGTCGAAATGGTCGGTATGTTCCAAAAGGAGGTGGCAGAGCGCTGCGCTTCAAAATCGGGCACAAAAGATTATGGAATACTAAGTGTGCTGATTCAAGCTTACTACGATATAGAATACTTATTTAGTGTTAAGCCCGGAACATTTAACCCACCGCCAAAAGTAAATTCAGGTGTAATCAGACTGAGCAGAAACAATGTAGAAACGCTTCCTTGTGATGAGAAACTGTTTTGGCGTACGGTAAAGGCTGGTTTCAATCAAAGGAGAAAAACCTTAAGAAACTCACTTTCGGGAGTGATTCCTAAAGATAAGATGGATACGCATCCATTTTTTGATAAACGGGCAGAACAATTAAGTGTGGCTGATTTCATTGAACTAACCTCGCACTTGTCGGAACTTACAAAATAATAAAAGTCATCCCCCCATAACGCAAGCTATACCACGCATGAAAGGAAAAATATTAATAGTTGATGATCTGCATCCTGCATTTAAAGAACGTGCAACTGCAATGGGATATGAGGTTCATGATGAGCCTTTAATTACTAGGGCGCAAACATTAGCTACAATTGCGGATTATGTTGGTATTGCTGTTCGTACGAAATTCAAGATAGATCAGGAATTAATGGCAGCTGCGCCAAATCTTAAGTTCATTGCAAGAGCAGGAGCTGGACTGGATAATATTGATGTGGCTTTTGCAAAGCAAAGAAATATAGCGTTGCTAAATGCCCCTGAAGGGAATATGGATGCCGTAGGCGAACATGCCACGGGGTTGCTGTTGAGCTTGATGAATAATTTCAGAAACGCGGACACAGAGGTACGTAATGGCATCTGGGACAGAGAAGGAAATCGTGGCTATGAGTTAAAAGGGCGTACAGTAGGCATTATTGGCTACGGCTTTATGGGTAAAAGCTTTGCTAAAAAGCTTTCAGGATTTGACGTGAATGTAATTGCTTACGATAAATATAAAACAGGTTTTACCGATGCTTATGCTAAAGAAGTAAGTATGGAAGAGATTGTGAAACAATGCGATGTGCTGAGCCTTCATATTCCGCTTACTACTGAAACCAGGCAGCTGGTTGATGACGAATACCTGCTTCATTTCCGTAAACCTATATTTTTTATCAATACGGCCAGGGGAGAAGTAGTGAATACTAAAGCCGTTTTGTCGGCCATTAAAAACAACAAAATAATTGGTGCTGGATTGGATGTGCTTGAAGTAGAGAAGTTTCCAGTATTAGCTACTCAAGATTGGTTTAAGGACCTTAAGTCATCCGGTAAGGTGATCTTAACACCTCATGTTGGGGGCTGGACATTTGAGTCCTATCGCAAGATCTCTGAAGTCTTAGCAGAAAAGCTAGATGCTTTTTAGCGGATTTATTTGATCATTCCTGCATCATTTAAGCTTAAAAATTTGTTTTTATGCGATTACCCTGTTATCTTCGTTTTAATTGAAGCAAGACTATGTAGGCTTAAAAGCCGATGTAGTCTTGTTTGTTTTTTAGAGGATTTACAATAAATAAACGAGCTATGACAGAGGTAACGTATTATACCCAAGATGGTTTAGATAAACTCAAAGAAGAGTTACAGTATTTAAAAACTACCGGGAGGCAATTGATATCAAAAGCAATTGCTGAAGCAAGAGATAAAGGCGATCTTTCTGAGAATGCCGAGTACGATGCAGCAAAGGAAGCACAAGGATTACATGAAGCCAAAATATCCAAGTTGCAGGGCACACTTTCAACTGCAAGGTTGATTGATGAGTCTAAACTGGATACTTCTAAAGTGCTTGCACTTTCTATCGTAAAGATAAAGAACGTTAAAAACGGTGCAACAATGTCTTATCAGTTGGTTGCAGAATCAGAAGCAGACCTTAAAACAGGAAAAATCTCTGTGAAATCACCAATTGCAAAAGGTTTATTGGGCAAATCTGTAGGCGATACCACCGAAATTGAAGTGCCTGCAGGTAAAATGGAATTCGAAATATTAGAGATCAGCAGATAAAATTAAAAATATGGCAAGCATCTTTTCAAAAATTGTAAGTGGTGAAATTCCAGCACATATCGTTGCTGAAACCACCGAGTTCCTGGCCTTTTTGGATGTGAATCCATTGGTGATGGGACATGTATTGGTTATCCCTAAAAAGGAGATTGATTACATTTTTGATATGGATGAAGAAAGTTATTTCGGATTAACCTTGTTTGCTAAAATAGTAGCTACAGGATTAAAAGAGGCTTTCCCATGTAAAAAGGTTGGCGTTGCGGTTATCGGATTGGAAGTGCCACATGTGCACATTCATTTAATTCCGATGAATTACGTTAATGATATGAATTTCAGTAAGGAGAAATTAAAGCCAAGTCAGGAAGAACTGGCAGAGGCAGCTGCAAAAATCAAAGCAGCATTGTAGTTTTTACCTACTAAGCATAAAAAAACGGAGTCAATTATTTTGACTCCGTTTTTTTTACATCCTATTTCAACTTGTCGTTGTTTTTATGTCTGTCGGCATCTCTGATGCTCTTTTTAATCAGATTTTTTTCCATTGCCGCAGTCAGGTCGATTCCAGTCTGATTGGCCAGACAGATCAATACAAATAAAACATCGGCCATCTCATCGCCCAGATCTACGGCCTCATCGCTTTTTTTGAAAGATTGTTCGCCATATTTACGCGACATGATTCGTGCCACTTCACCAACCTCTTCCATCAAAATTGCTGTATTGGTCAGTTCATTAAAATAACGGATGCCGGTTGTTTTGATCCATTGGTCTACCGTTTCCTGTGCCTCTGCTATGGTCATATTATTCTTTATTTTTTGTATCGATAGTAATCGTTACCGGGCCATCATTTACCAGGCTGATCTTCATATCCGCACCAAATATCCCGGTTTGTATTTCTTTGTTCAATAGTAAGGATAGCTGCTTAATCATGGCTTCATAAAGAGGAATTGCTTTTTCTGGGCGGGCGGCTCGTGTAAAACCGGGCCTATTACCTTTTTTAGTAGATGCGAAAAGGGTGAACTGGCTGATCAGTAAAATATTCCCATCAACATCAGCCAAAGCCTTATTCATCAGGTCTTCTTCATCTCCGAATACCCTCATATTCACTATTTTTCCGGCAAGCCATTCCAAATCCTCCTGTGTATCTGCATCTTCAATGCCAAGCAAAACTAAAAAGCCAAGATCGATAGCACCAGTAGTGTTCCCCGCTACAATACAACTTGCAGTTGTAACCCTTTGTATAACTGCCCTCATAATTTACGCTCTGGTTTCATTCCCATGGAAGATGCTCAGGTAGCTCTCATATCTGCTCAATTCTATTTCACCATCTTCTACCGCTTTAACAACGGCACAGCCAGGTTCATTTACATGGCGACAGTTGTTGAAACGACATTTGTTCATCAAGGCTCTCATTTCCCTGAAATAAGGCCCTAGCTCTTCTGGCTTAATGTCATATATGCCCAGTTCACGTATCCCTGGAGTATCTATCAGATAGCCACCGAATGGTAAGGTGTGCATTTCCGCAAAAGTAGTGGTGTGTTGTCCCTTATCACTCGCTTCAGATATTTCACCAGTTTTGATACTTCGGCCAGGTAATAAAGCATTGATTAAGCTAGATTTTCCTACACCCGAATGACCAGAAAACAAGGTCGTTTTATCTTTTAATAAACTTTCAATCAATGGAATATTGGTGCCTTCAAGTGCCGAAACTGTATAGCATGGATAGCCAATATGCTCATAAATGGCCTTATATTCTTCTAAAATCGTCAAACCGTCTTCATTAAAAAGATCAAGTTTGTTAAAAATGAGTACCGCAGGAATGTCATATGCTTCAGCCGTAGCTAAAAAGCGGTCTATAAATCCCAATGAGGTACGGGGAGATGCTAGTGTAACCACCAAAAAAGCCTGATCAAGGTTTGCCGCAATGATTTGAGCTTGCTTAGATAAGTTGATAGATTTACGAATGATATAATTCCGTCTGTCGTACAGCTTGTTAATCACACCGTTGTCTGAATTAGGTTCCAGTTCAAACTCCACCTGATCACCTACAGCAATAGGATTGGTGGTTTGGATACCCTGAATCCTAAACTTGCCTTTTATCCGGCAGTCATAATCAAGTCCATTTTCGGCGTGCACCTGATACCAGCTTCCTGTTGATTTTATTACTAATCCTTGCATATAATGCGTAAAGGTAAGAAAATGTAGGAATTTATAATTCCTACTAAATCGACCTACTAATAATTTATTTTTATAAACATTTGCTAATTAGAAAAATATAACTTTACTTTACTGCCAGTTACAAGATAGTGTAAGAAATACAATGTATAACAATTCAACCATTACTACGATTACCACAACCACCGGCATAGGACGGAGGAAGGTAAGCTAGTGGGCTGAAAATGAAAATATAACAACCACAAAAAAGCGCCTTCCTCTAATACGGGAAGGCGCTTTTTTTTTAACCAACAACTATGAATATTTTAAAATTTGGAGGTACTTCTGTCGGTTCAGCGCAAAGCATTAGCGCGCTGATGGATATACTCAAGAAGGAGACGGGAGTTGAAAACCCTATTGTTGTTCTTTCTGCAATGGGGGGCGTAACCAACACCCTATTGCTGATGGCAGAAAATGCCAGAAGTGGAGCGGATTATGCCGATCAACTTAAGGAGATAGAAACCAAACATTTCGAAGTGATCCGTGCATTGCTGCCTGCAGGGGCACAAAATCCAGTGTTGACTAAACTAAAGATCTATTTCAACGAATTGGAAGACATCCTGCAATCGGTATATACCCTTCGCGAGTTGAGCCTGCAAACCAAAGATCTGATTTTGAGCTATGGCGAGCGTTGCTCGAATGTGATGGTTAGTCATATCGCCCGTCAGTATTTTGCCAATTCAGTTTATGTAGATGGTGCCGAGCTCATCAAAACAGATAGCAATTTCGGACAAGCAAAAGTTAATACGCAGCTTACCGAAACGCTGATCAGAGATTTCTATGAGTCCAATAAAGATAAATTGCTTTTTGTTACCGGTTTTATTTCCAGTAATGAGGACGGACGCATCACTACATTAGGTCGTGGTGGTAGCGATTATACTGCTGCTATCTGGGGTGCTGCATTAAATGCTGAAGAAATTCAAATCTGGACAGATGTCGACGGGATGCTTACCGCCGACCCGAGGATTGTTAAAAAAGCGTTTTCATTACCCGAGTTAAGTTATATTGAAGCGATGGAGCTTTCTTATTTCGGAGCTAAGGTGATTTATCCGCCAACCATGACTCCAGCGTTTTTAAAGAAAATACCAATTGTAATTAAAAATACTTTCAACGTAGATTTTCCTGGTACTTATATCAAACATGGCGCACAAGCTTCTAGTCTGCCTATAAAAGGAATTTCTTCTATTGATGAAATCAGCATACTAAACCTTTCAGGAAGTGGTATGGTGGGCAAAGCTGGGTTTAGCGGAAGGTTGTTTTCTCTTTTATCCAGAGAGCAGGTAAATGTCGTGCTGATTACACAATCCTCATCAGAGCATAGCATTACTTTTGCAGTTAAACCGACAGATGCCTTAAAAGCATTAGCGCTGATTAATAAGGAATTTGAATTGGAGCTTCAGGCCCGTAAATTAGAGTATCCTGAAGTAGAAAACGGACTTTCAATTTTGGCTATTGTAGGCGAAAACATGAAACGTACACCTGGGATTTCAGGAAGATTATTTAGTGCCCTTGGCCGAAATGGCGTAAACATAAGAGCCATTGCACAGGGCTCTTCAGAGTACAATATCTCCGTAATTCTATCAAGAGCAGATCTTTCTAAAGCAGTAAATGCTGTTCATGATGCCTTTTACTCAGACCTTAAAAAAACACTGAATATATTTTGTCTGGGTACCGGTAATATCGGAAAAACCTTGTTCCAGCAATTACAAAACCAGATGCCTTTCCTGGCGAAGAACAATGATCTTCAGGTAAAAGTGATGGGTGTTAGCAATACCCGCAAAATGTATTTGAATCCCGATGGTATAGATTTGACTACCTGGGAAAACGTGTTGGAAGAGCAGGGGGACAAAGCTGATTTGGGCGAATTTATCAAACAGATGAAAAACATGAACTTAGCCAATTGTGTATTTGTAGACAATACAGCTAGTCATAACCCCATTCAGTTTTATCTGGATGTGTTGCAATCCAGCATCTCAGTGGTTACCTGCAATAAGATCGGGAATTCGGCCGAGTATGATCAATATGTAGCTTTTAAAGAAGCTGCCAGAAAGCATGGGGTAGAGTTTTATTACGAGACTAACGTAGGAGCTGGTCTGCCGATTATTCGTACACTAAAAGATTTAATGCTTAGTGGCGATAGGATTGCCAGTATCGAAGCCATCTTATCGGGTACGATATCTTACATCTTTAATAATTTTAAAGGCGACAGGTTATTTCATGAGGTGGTAAAGGAGGCTCAGGATTTGGGCTATACAGAGCCTGATCCTAGAGATGATTTGAACGGTAAAGACTTCATGCGCAAAATGCTAATCCTTGCCCGCGATGCAGGATATGCATTGGAAGAGAAGGATGTTGCCATAGAAAGTATGCTTCCGGCCGCTTGTCTGGCCGCCAATAGCGTAGCGGATTTCTATCAAGAAATGGAAAAGAATGCCGCGCATTTTGAAAACTTAAAGCAGGAAGCTGCAAAAAGCAATAAAGTATTAAGATATATTGGTAAACTGGAAGATGGTAAAGTTTCTATCACCCTTCAAATGGTTGATGATTCACATCCTTTCTATATGCTTTCGGGCAGTGATAACATCATTTCTTTCATTACCGATCGATATAAAGAACGCCCATTGGTAGTTAAAGGCCCAGGTGCAGGTGCTGAAGTAACAGCGGCTGGTGTATTTGCAGATATTATAAACGTGGGTAAAAGATAATAGGTTATGAGAAAATCAGTAAAAGTTTTTGCCCCGGCCACTGTGGCCAATGTAGTATGTGGATTTGATGTTCTTGGCTTTGCGGTAAACGAGCCAGGTGATGAGGTGATCATGCGTTTGACGGATAAACCGGGAGTGTCTCTTTTAAAAATTACCGGTGATGAAGGCCGGTTGCCTCTAAATCCTGACAAGAATACAGTGAGTGCCATTGCAAAGCAATATCTGGAACATATTGGTAGACCAGATGCAGGTATCGAGATAGAGCTACATAAAAAAATGCCGATAGGTAGTGGGTTGGGTTCAAGCTCCGCTAGTACAGTCGCGGGTCTTTTTGCCATCAATACTTTGTTTGATAATCAGTTGACGAATAGAGAGCTTGTTCCTTTTGCAATGAAAGGGGAGGAGCTGGCTTGTGGATACGGACATGCCGATAATGTGGCTCCGGCCTTATTGGGTGGTTTTGTGTTGATCAGAAGTTACAGCCCGTTGGATATCATTAGTCTGCCTTTCCCACAGGATCTGCATGCTGCAATTGTATATCCTGAGGTAGATGTGCCTACTAAAGATGCCCGTCAGATGATCCGTTCAAAGGTATACTTAAAAGATGCAGTAACGCAATGGGGTAATGTTGCCGGATTGGTAAGCGGATTGTTTATGAATGATTACGATCTGATTGGGCGTAGCATGACTGATATATTGGTAGAGCCAACCCGTTCTATTTTGATCCCTGATTTCGAAATACTTAGGGCCTTGGCTATGGAAAGTGGAGCTATCGGTTTTGGTATTTCTGGTTCAGGACCATCTGTGTTTGCGCTTACAAAAGATGCAGAAACAGCGAATCGGATTACTCAAAAGTTACAGCATCATTTAAAGAACATTGCCATTAATAGCCTGGCCTTTGTTTCTGAAGTAAATAAAAAAGGCCCCGTTATTTTAGACTAATAGAAGCTAACACAAAATGAAATTATACAGTACCAACAACCATAACCTAAGTGTTGATTTTCCTACCGCGGTATTCAACAGCATGCCGGCAGACAAGGGTCTGTACATGCCGGTGCATATTCCGCAATTGGATCAGGAATTTATCGATACAATCGATCAATTCAGTTTACCTGAAATTGCCTTTAAAGTGGCTTCAACTTTATTGCAAGATGCTATACCAGCCAAAGACCTTAAAAATATCATTGATGATGCCATTAATTTTGATGCTCCAGTAGTAAAGCTGGCTGACAATGAATATGTTTTGGAGCTTTTTCATGGCCCTTCATTGGCCTTTAAAGATTTTGGCGCAAGATTTATGAGCCGGATCATGGCTTATTTTTTAAAAGATAACGAGAAAACGCTTGATGTATTGGTGGCTACTTCCGGGGATACTGGTGGTGCCGTAGCACTAGGTTTTTTAGGTGTGCCAAATACCCGCGTAACCATCCTTTACCCTAAAGGAAAGGTGAGCGATATACAAGAATTACAGCTTTGTACCAATGGTCAGAATATCCATGCTGTTGAAGTAAATGGTACTTTTGACGATTGTCAGGCCCTCGTAAAGCAAGCTTTTGCTGATGATGAACTCAATAGTAAGTTCCGTTTGACTTCAGCAAATTCCATTAACATTTCCAGGTTGATCCCGCAAACATTTTATTACTTCAATGCCTACGCTCAATTGAAAAAGCAAGGTAAAAAAGATGTTGTATTTGTGGTGCCAAGTGGAAATTTTGGGAATATTGCTGCCGGTTTATTGGCCTATAAAATGGGCTTGCCTGTAAAGCAGTTTATAGCGGCAACGAATGTAAACGATACCGTTCCACGTTTTCTGGAGACAGGTATATATGAAACCCGTCCATCGGTACAAACTTACGCCAATGCAATGGACGTAGGTGCGCCAAGTAACTGGGTAAGAATCATGGATATGTTTCAAAATGATAAATCAGCCTTACAGCAAGTATTGAAAAGTTATCGTTATACGGATGAAGAAACGTTGAAAGGAATGAAGACCATTTACAATGATTTCGATTATGTCGCATGTCCACACACGGCAATTGCCTGGAAGGCTTTACAGGAATACAGAAAAGAAACAGGCGATAAAGATTTTGCAGGCGTTTTCCTATCTACCGCACATGCATGTAAGTTTCCGGATGTTTTTCCTGAAGAGATGAAAGCTAAGATTGAGATTCCTGAACAAGTAAAAAGTCTGGCCGCAAAGCAAAAACATGCTACAGCTATGGATACTGCGTTTGAATCTTTTAAAAATTACCTAATTACTTCTTACTAAAACGCATAATGGCAATATCACCCATCATAAAATTCAGGGTACTATCGCTGGTTATCGTATAATTACTTGCTTTTTTAAGCATTTCTACAAAAGTGGTCTCTCCCTCACCGGGACAGGCCATTTTTGTCATCATAAAGGGTTTTGTGAAATTAATTGTAGCATCGTCTGCGATCAGTTGTCCAGAGAAAGAATTACAACTGGTGTTGCCGCTAAATCTTTTCTCGGCAATATCAAACTTAATGATGGGCTTTTTACCTGGGTACAGCCCATTGAACGCTATTCTTGGTCCTGATATGTAATTAAGCTCCCAGGTGCCACCCAATTGAGATAATCCACCATTGCCTATAGTTCCGGACTTCATAGTCGTGCAGGACACTAGAGAACTCGCAATCACAACTGTAAATAGCATCAGCCTTTTCATATAAAAATAAGTTTTACGTTATGTGAATATACAAAGAGTATTCCAAAAAACAGGAAAAGGCTTTTTTATGGGCTCTAGCGAAGCTATCATCCTGAGTTGGTTCAGAAACTCAGGATAATAGTATACACTGTTTTTGGATATAATTTAAAAGACTGCGCGAGCAATTCTTTTTGTAGGCTCAGGATTCCCCATTGTGTAGAAATGCAATACCGGTGCGCCCATTGCCTTAAGTTCATTACATTGGTTAATCATCCACTCAATACCCACTTCTTTTACCTCTTTTTCTGATTTGCAAGCTTGTACAGCTTCACTCAATTCCAAAGGAATGTCAAGGTGAAATATTTTAGGTAAACTGATCAACTGTTTACTGCTGGTAATTGGTTTTAATCCCGGAATGATAGGTACATTAATGCCATTAGCCCTGCATTTATCAACAAATTCCTGATATTTATTATTGTCGAAGAACATCTGGGTTACAATAAAATCGGCACCAGCGTCTACTTTGTGCTTCAGCCATTTAAAATCTGTGTCCAGGTTAGGCGATTCAAAATGCTTTTCAGGGTAGCCAGCCACACCGATACAGAAATCTGTTTTTTCTGCACTTTCCATATCATCATGCAGGTACTTACCTTTGTTCATATCTGCCACATGTTGGAGCAGTTCCGAAGCGTAAGCATGACCGTTAGGTGTAGGAATAAAGGCATTGTCACTTTTACGCGCATCACCTCTTAATACCAATACATTGTCGATACCCAAAAACTGAAGGTCGATCAAAGCATTTTCTGTTTCATCTTTGGTAAAACCGCCACAAATTAAATGAGGCACAGCATCAACTTTATACTTATTCATAATGGCAGCACAGGTTGCTACTGTACTTGGACGTTTGCGGTAAGCCACTTTTTCCAATAAACCATTTGCATGTTGTTTATAAATATAGTCTTCGCGTAGATAGGTTACATCAATAAAAGGAGGGTTAAATTCCATTAAAGGATCTATCGCGTCAAATATTCCTTTGATGCTTTGTCCTTTAATAGGCGGTAATAATTCAAATGAGAATAAGGTTTTACCCTTGGCATTATTTATATGATCTATAATTTTCATTAGTTTCCTTGGTTATGTCTAGTATTTTTGTTGTTCGTCATGCTGAAATAAATTCAGCATGACGATAAAAACAGGTTGTTCTTAATACGCCAGGTTAGGACTCAGCCATCTTTCAACTTCTTCAAGTGGCATGTTTTTCCTTACTGCATAATCTTCAACCTGGTCTTTCGTAATTTTACCCAATCCAAAATATCTCGATTGTGGGTGAGCAAAATAAAACCCGCTTACTGCTGCAGTAGGGTACATGGCATAGCTTTCCGTTAAACGAAGACCAATTTTAGCCTCAGCATCCAATAGTTCAAACAAAGTACCTTTTTCGGTATGTTCCGGACAAGCTGGGTAACCTGGTGCCGGACGAATACCGGAATATTCTTCTTTTATCAGCGCCTCGTTATCTAAGGTCTCATCCTTAGCATATCCCCAATAATCCTTTCTTACTAGTTCATGCATTCTTTCCGCAAATGCTTCTGCCAGCCTATCGGCCAATGCTTTAGCCATAATGCTGTTGTAATCATCATAAGCAGCTTCAAATTCAGCAACCAGCTCATCACAACCAATGCCGGTTGTTAAGGCAAAGCCGCCAAAATAATCAGGTACACCTATCTCTTTTTGGGCTACAAAATCCGAAAGCGCATAGTAAGGCTGATCGGCGGTTTTTTCTGCCTGCTGGCGTAAAGTATGGATCACCACCTCTTTACCATCAACATCCAATACAATATCATCACCCACAGCATTTGCTGGCCAGAAACCAATTACTGCTTTTGCAGTTAACAATTTCTCATCAACAATCCTTTTTAACAAGGCCTGTGCATCAGCAAATAATTTCTTGGCCTCATCACCTACAACTTTATCTTCCAGTATCCTTGGGTAGCTTCCGCGAAGTTCCCAGGTTTGGAAAAATGGTGTCCAGTCAATGTATGGTACCAGTTCTTCTAAAGGATAATTTTCAAATACCTGGGTTCCTGTAAATTTAGGAGCAGGGGCCACTAGTGCCGGATCTATTTTAAAGTTATCCTTACGTGCTTCTTCAATGGTTTTAAAACGTTTGTCAGATCGCTTGTTTAAATGTGCTTCACGTGCTTTATCATACTCAGCCCTGATACCAGAGATATATTCGTCTCTGGTGTCTTTGTTCATCAATGTGCTAGCAACAGTTACACTTCTCGAAGCATCTAAAACATGTATCGCCGGACCAGAATAGTTTGGTGCCACCTTTACGGCTGCATGGATCCGGGAAGTTGTCGCGCCACCAATCATCAATGGAATGGTAAAACCTTCACGTTCCATTTCTTTGGCAAAATGAACCATCTCATCCAACGAAGGGGTGATCAAGCCACTTAAACCAATAATATCAGCATTAATTTCTTTGGCTTTTTTAATGATATCCTGCGCAGGTACCATTACGCCCATATCTACGATTTCGAAGTTGTTACAAGCTAAAACAACGCCTACAATATTTTTTCCGATGTCATGTACATCACCTTTTACGGTGGCCATTAAGATCCGGCCTGCAGATGAGTTCTGGTCCTGATCAGGATTGTCTAATTTCTCCTGTTCAATAAAAGGTAGTAAATAAGCCACTGCTTTTTTCATTACACGGGCAGATTTTACAACCTGTGGTAAAAACATTTTTCCGGCACCAAAAAGGTCACCTACAATGTTCATCCCATCCATCAATGGACCTTCGATTACCTGAATTGGCCTTGCGTATTTCTGGCGGGCTTCTTCCACATCATCATCCAGATATTCAATGATCCCTTTAACTAAAGCATGAGAAAGTCTTTCTTCAACTGGATTTTTACGCCATTCCTCATCTCTTACAATCTCTTTTCCTTTAGATTTGATGGTATCTGCAAATTCAACCAATCTTTCTGTCGCATCATCCCTACGGTTCAACAAAACATCTTCAACCAGTACAAGCAGCTCAGGTGGAATCTCCTGATAAACCTCTAGCATTCCGGCATTGACAATTCCCATATCCAGCCCAGCCTGGATGGCATGGTATAAAAATGCAGAGTGCATCGCCTCTCTAACTGTGTTATTCCCTCTAAAAGAGAAGGAAATATTAGATACCCCACCGCTTACTTTTGCGTAAGGCAGATTTTCCTTAATCCAGCGGGTCGCATTTATAAAATCTACCGCATAGTTATTGTGTTCCTCCAGACCGGTCGCAACCGTTAGGATGTTTGGATCAAAAATAATGTCTTGCGGTGGAAAGCCGATTTCATCTACTAAAATATCGTATGACCTTTTACAGATCTCTTTTCTTCTTTCAAAATTATCAGCCTGTCCCTGCTCATCAAAAGCCATTACTACTACGGCAGCACCGTAAGTCATAATTTTGCGGGCACTCTCTTTAAATTTCTCTTCTCCTTCTTTAAGCGAGATCGAGTTTACAATTCCTTTTCCCTGCAAGCATTTTAATCCAGCCTCAATTACAGTCCATTTCGAAGAATCGACCATGATTGGTAGTTTAGAAATATCAGGTTCAGAAGCAATCAGGTTCAGGAATTTCGTCATCGAAGCTTCCGAATCGATCATCCCCTCATCCATGTTCACATCTATTACCTGTGCTCCACCTTCAACCTGTTGACGGGCAACGGTTAAGGCCGCTTCAAAATCTCCACCCAGAATTAGTTTAGAGAATTTTGGCGATCCGGTAATGTTGGTACGCTCACCAATGTTTACGAAAATGCTTTCAGGTGTAATGGTAACCGGCTCCAATCCACTTAAACGCATATAAGGTTTAATATGTGGGATTTTACGAGGGGCTACATTTTTTGCTTTCGCAGCAATACATCCGATATGATCTGGAGTAGTACCACAGCAGCCGCCAACTATGTTCACAAAGCCATGCTGGATAAAATCTCCTACCAGATGAGCCGTTTCGTGCGGCATTTCATCGTAGGCACCAAACTCGTTTGGCAACCCTGCGTTTGGATAAGCCGAAACGTAACAAGGGGCTTTTGCCGAAAGTTCTTCAATGTGCGGTCTCATGTCTTTAGCCCCCAATGCACAGTTAAACCCGATGCTTAATGGGTTTGCGTGGATCACCGAATTTAGGAATGCTTCAGCGGTTTGTCCGCTTAAAGTCCTTCCCGAGGCGTCGGTAATGGTGCCTGAGATCATGATCTCTATTTTACGGCCAATTTCTGTCTCATACTTTTTAATAGAAGATATGGCAGCTTTGGCATTTAAAGTATCAAAAATGGTTTCAATTAACAGTAGATCCGCGCCTCCATCAACCAATCCGCGAACCTGCTGATCATAAGCATCAACCAGCTCATCGAAGGTAATGGCCCTAAAACCAGGATCATTTACATCTGGAGAGATAGACAAGGTTCTGTTGGTTGGCCCTACAGCCCCGGCAACAAAACATTTACGGTCGGGGTTGGCCGCCATAAATTCATTTGCCGCTTCTTTAGCAATTTTAGCGCCTTCAAAGCTCATCTCATAATCCAGTTCTTCCATCTGGTAATCAGCCAGTGAAATACGCTGTGTGCTAAAAGTGTTGGTCTCAATGATATCAGTACCGGCCTTTAGGTATTCGGTATGTATCGCTTTAATGATGTCGGGACGGGTTAAGTTTAGTAAGTCGTTGTTCCCTTTTACATCACATGGGTGATTTTTGAAGCGCTCGCCTCTAAAATCTTCTTCAGTCAAAACGTATCGCTGTATCATAGTGCCCATCGCACCATCAATAATTAGGATCCGTTTTTCTAATTCTTCTCTAATGTTCATTTAACAAAAAATCATATGAGCAGGTAATAAGCTATTTTTGATAGAGGCGAAAGCCTAAACAAGTGCCGAACTCATTACATACAAAGCTTATTCGGAATTCAGGTGTTGTACGAATTCAACTTATCTTTCCGGAATCAATGGTTCGGTTCCAGTAGAATTTAGCACCTTGTAAGCACAGGTTGCCAAGACTTCGCAGGGTCTAATCCCTCCGTCTTTCTCTATAAGCCTTACAAAGGTGCAACAAAGAAAAATCATTTCCAAAAAAACAGAGGGTAAAGCATATAAAATTGTATGAATCCTTCTGTTTGTTGTTGGAAATAGAATTATATTCTGTATTTCAGTAGTTTATTTAAGATTATTGTTGTTGTGGTACTTAGCTTTGGTAACGTACAATGCCTGCGTATTTCCTCTGATAGATCTTATTTTTCCGTGCTTTTCTTCATCCTCCTTATACCATGTAATTTGAACAGGACCGATTGATTTCAGGCTTTCTTGGATCTCGCCCCTGTCAAATACATTGTTGTACTTGATAGAGATGTCGCCAATTGATTTAAACGTGCCCTTAGGTTCACGCATATCAAATACGTTATTGTAATTGATGGCCATTTTTCCAATAGATTTTAAGCTGCCTTTTGGGTCATGCATATCAAACGTGCCGTAATAGTCAAATGCGATTCCATCTATTGATTTGATCTTTCCAGCCTTAATTTTATCAAAATTATCATAGTAGGTAACTTTTAAATTTCCTAGGTTTTTTAAGCCACGTACAGGATTATCCTCAAAGTCATCCCATTGGTTTGGTCTGCTTCTTTTTAAAGGTTCAATAAAGGCAATTTCTCCTTTAGGGCTAATGCCGATAATGAAAGTGTTATAAGTTAGTTCAACTTCTTGGACTCCCTTTTTATAATCTTCGATTGTGAATTTGGCGCTAAGAAATTCTTGGGCTTTGCCTGCCAGGCCAATGCATAGCATTAAGCTTAGGATAAGTAGTTTTTTGTAATTCATTTGTGTAGGTGTGTTTTGTGGCAGTACCTAACACTGCCGGTGCTAATGTAATCGTTTTTTATATTGTGCAGTATTCGCTAGTGTAATTATTTAGCTAGATAGCGCAGGAGGAACACATAAAAAGATGATAACAACGAAGCCCCCTGATTTTAGGTCAGGGGGCTTCGTTGTTATATAAAGAAGTATTATCTTCTGTCTCCGAATATTCTTAGCAAGTAAATGAAGATGTTTAAGAAGTCAAGATAAAGTGATAAAGCACCCATGATAGCCAATTTTTTAGTATCAGCATCTTGCATCTGTGCACCACTTTCTTCTAAACCAGCACCTATTCTTTTCAGTTTTTGAACGTCGTAAGCAGTTAAGGCCGTAAAGATAGCGATACCGATAAAGGCCATGAACAAGCTAAAGTTTGCACTTTGAATGAACATATTTACCACACTGGCAATCACTAGGCCTACTACACCGATCATTAAGATTGGGCCAAATTTACTTAAATCCACATTGGTAGTATAGCCCATTACGGCCATGATACCGAAGATACCGGCAGCACCAATAAAGCAGCTCAATACCGAACCGGAGGTGTATGCTAGTAGAATAAAGCTTAAGCTTACCCCCGTTAATACAGAATAAAGGATGAAAACGCCTACTAATGCCCCAAAAGAAAGACGGTTAAGGCCGGCGCTCATCAATAAAACCAACCCAAGTGGTGAAAGCATTGCTACCCAACCTAACATACCCATTTTACCAGTTTCCTGATTGATCAGGTAAGTCATCATTTCAGGTGTGCTCGACATATAGTAAGCCGCAAAGCTTGATAAGCTTAATGCTACAAACATCCATAAGAACACATTAGCAAAGAATTTCTTAGCCACTCCAGCCGTTGTCTTTTCTACAAAAACAGATTGTTGTGACCAGTCGTAATTATTTTTGTTATCCATTTGTTTTTAATTTATTTAAAGGTACTAATTGTTTCTATCATACAAAAGCTATGCCCCAAGCCTTTTTGTCAGGGTTTCTTCAACTTTTTTAAAGAATTGAAGTGGTTTTAAGGTGCGCCATGCCAAATCGTCAAGCTGTCCACCAAAGTTAATGTAGTAGTCAATGTTATTGCTTTTGAACTCATTGATGACGTGTTCCTGGAAGTTAATCCCGGTAATCCAACCATCTTCGACTTCCTGAAACCACTCTTCATAATAGCTGTCTTCATCAGAAGCATGGTAGTTCAACACGTTTTCGCCAATAAGGATGAATTTGTTGATGCCTTCATCCATCATCAGTTCCAGAATTTCACGTTTTAAAAGCATAATGTCATTGCCAATAGCATCGTTCCACTCGCCCATAAACTCAATGATCGCGAAGTTTCTATCATAGTCCACATACAATACTTTCAGGTATAAAGTACCCGACCCAAAATCATCCCATTGTGGATGAATGAGGTAGTTGTATAGCTGCTTGTCAAAATAAAACTCCGAATACTCTGTGTTGTAAAAGGGCGAACGCTCATCCTCTGCTGCTATATAATCATCCCTCCAAAGATAATAAGGTTCTATTTCGTGCATATGCTTGTTTGCAGTTATTTGTTATCATTTGCTCTACTGGCTTCGACAGCTTTGCGAACGCTTCCGTAACGCAATAGTAACTCTGCGGCATGGTCGTAATCGATGTGTAGTTCGTCCATTACCATTTGCGTACCCCTGTCAACCAGTTTATGGTTGGTTAACTGCATATCCACCATTTTATTGCCTTTTACCCGGCCCAATCTGATCATTACCGTGGTACTCAGCATATTTAAAACCAGCTTTTGTGCTGTGCCAGATTTCATACGGGTTGATCCGGTTAAAAACTCGGGGCCAACCACCACTTCTACTGGGAAATCGCTTTCGGCAGCGATAGGGCCACCTTCATTACATACGATACATCCGGTAAGGATTCCTTTGCTACGAGCCGTGTTTAAGCCTGATACGACATAAGGTGTCGTGCCCGAAGCTGCCAGTCCTATTAATGAATCTTTAGCATTGATGTTGTACTCTTGAAGGTCTATCCATGCCTGATCAACATCATCCTCTGCGTTTTCAACAGCTTTTCTAATCGCGGTATCGCCACCAGCAATAATGCCAACTACCCAGTCAAAAGGAACGCCAAATGTTGGTGGACATTCTGATGCATCAACCACACCTAAACGGCCGCTTGTACCTGCTCCAATGTAAAATAATCTACCCCCATCAGCCATTCGCTCTGCTACTGCGGTTGCTAATTTCTCTATTTGCGGGATCGCTTTTTCTACAGCCTGTGGAACAAGTTTATCTTCTTCGTTAATGCCTTTCAGAATTTCAAGTACCGACATTTGGTCGATATCGTGGTACTTTGACTCTTGCTCGGTTACTCTTATCATATTTTCTCTATGTATTTTTATCTCGTTTTATGGCTATACTCAGCCATCCATTCTTTTTTACTCGTAATTGTATTGAAAGGATAGATTTATAAAATTCGTTATTTTCTTGTTAAACAAGAAATTTAAGCGCAAAAACCATATAATTTATACCTAATTCTGAACCTTCTGTAATAATTCCATCAAAAAGCTAAACAATTGCAAATGAACATAGTTTAATTTATTATTTGACTGGGTAATTTTATAACTTTACGCAGCGTTTATCTATGAAAAAGAATACCCATTTTAATGTCTTAATCGCCCTTACTTATTCGACTACGTTAATCGTAGGAATGTTTTTGGGCTATAAATTTTTGAAGGATCAAGGGTATCAGTTTCAAAAGCCAGTAACGTTTGCCAATAACAATACTGAAAAAGTAGATGAAATCATTCATATCATCAATAAAAACTATGTTGATGAAGTTAACGCCGACTCATTAAATCACTTACCTATCGATAGCCTGCTGCATCAACTGGATCCACATAGTATGTACCTTCCTGCAGTTGAGGCTAATGAATTGACCGAAGCGTTAGAGGGAAATTTTGAGGGGATCGGTATTGAATATTATATTCTGAACGATACTTTGTTGGTCACCAATGTGGTAAAAGATGGCCCGGCTTTTAATGCAGGGATTAAGCAAGGGGATAAAATCCTGAAAATAGATACGGTTATGGTGAGTGGTAAAGCCTTGCCAAGGGAACAGATGATTGGACGGATCAGGGGTAAAAAGGGCACTGCCGTGAAGTTGACTATCGTTCATCCTAAAGATACGCAGCAGGTGGTTTTTTTTGTTAACCGTAGTCGTGTGAAAGTGAGTAGTATCGATGCTGCCTACCTGTTAAACCCAGAAACGGCGTATATCAGGATCAGTAAGTTCGGAGCAGATACAGACAAAGATTTTATAGAAGCCATAAAAACACTGAAGTCAAAAGGTATGAAAAAGCTGATTCTTGACTTGCGAGATAACGGAGGTGGTTACCTGAGTGCTGCTACTGGTTTGGCCAACCAAATTTTGCAAGAGAACAAGTTGATTGTATATACAGAAGGAAAGCATGAGCCTCGTACAGACTATACCACTTCGGGTGGGGGAGAGTTTGAACAAGGTAAGCTAGCTGTCCTGATTAATGAAAACTCAGCTTCTGCGAGCGAGATTCTTGCGGGTGCGGTACAGGACTGGGGTAGAGGGGTGATCATCGGTCGCCGGTCTTTTGGTAAAGGGCTAGTGCAGGAACAATTTCCTTTTGGTGACGGCTCTGCTTTAAACCTGACCATAGCGCGTTATTACACGCCTTTGGGTAGAAGTATCCAGAAATCGTATAAAAAGGGTTATACGGCCTATAAGAATGAAATTGACGACCGTTTTAACGATGGTGAGCTGACTACTGATAATATATATAGTGCAAAAGATACGGTAAAGAATAAAAGCCTTACCAGAGGGGGGATTCAGCCTGATATTTATGTAAAGTTAGATACCATGGGGTACAATAGGTTTTACAGTAAGCTAATTTCTAAAAAGATATTGTTTGACTTTGTGTATGATGTCTTGGCCAATAGGTATAATGCGAGTTACTTAGATCAAAATATGTCTGCATTCTCCATCAGTGATGTTGACTATAGAGATTTAGTAAAGTATATCCAGAATAGGGATGTGGTGATAGATCAAAAGCAGTTGAGCGCTTCAAAAGCACTCATTTGTAATGAAATCAAACTGCTTTTATACAAGTATCACTTAGGTGATGCCGGTTATTATAAGGCATTAAACCTAAGTGATCCTATGGTTAAGCAAGCTGTTACCAGCTTGCAGTAAAACTCTTTTTATTTCTGTCTGAAATAGATTTGAATTGGCACTCCGCTAAAATCAAAGTTCTCACGTAGCTTATTCTCAATGAAACGTTTATACGGTTCTTTAATGTATTGAGGGAGGTTACAGAAGAAGGCGAACATCGGAGATGTACCATTGATCTGAGTGATGTATTTGATTTTAATGTATTTTCCTTTCAATGCAGGAGGTGGGTATTTTTCAATGATTGGCAACATCACATCATTTAATTTTGATGTAGGGATCTTCTTGCCTCTGTTCTTAAATACCTCAAGAGCGGCTTCAATAGCCTGGAATATACGTTGTTTGTTGACAACCGAAGTGAAGATGATAGGGATATCAGTAAACGGTTGTAGTTTTTGGCGGATCTGATCTTCAAAAACATTTACTGTTTTGCTGTTCTTCTCTACTAAATCCCACTTGTTAACTAAGATAACGATACCTTTCTTGTTTTTCTCTGCCAGGTGGAAAATGTTCACGTCCTGCGATTCCAAACCTTCCGTAGCATCAATCATTAATATCACTACATCGGCTTCTTCGAGCGCCTTAATTGTACGCATTACGGAGTAAAATTCTATGTTTTCTTTTACTTTGGTTTTTTTACGCAAACCGGCAGTATCAATAAACATAAACTCGTGACCGAATTGATTGTAGTGGATATGGATCGAATCCCTTGTAGTACCTGCAATAGGGGTTACAATATTTCTTTCTTTACCAATTAGTGCGTTGATTAAAGAGGATTTACCAACATTTGGTCTTCCTACAATAGTCAGCTTAGGTAATGCATTTTCTTCCTCAGGGAGATCTTCGAAGTGTTTGATCACCTCGTCTAATAAATCTCCAGTTCCTGATCCAGTCATAGACGATATGGGATGGATCTCTCCAAGACCAAAGCTGTAAAATACAGCAGCCTCATTTTGTAACTGGGTATTGTCTACCTTATTTACAACAATGTATACTGGTTTTTTACTGCGTCTCAGCAATTGAGCAATCTCATCATCCAGATCGGTAATGCCTGTAGTTACATCAACCATAAACAAAAGCACAGTGGCTTCTTCTATGGCAATAACTACTTGCTCGCGGATGGCAGCTTCAAATACATCTTCCGAATTGGCTACATAACCGCCAGTATCGATCACTGTAAATTGTTTATCTGTCCACTCTGCTGATCCATAATGACGATCGCGCGTTACCCCGCTGAAATCATCAACAATAGCTTTACGACTCTCAGTTAAGCGGTTAAAAAGGGTAGATTTGCCTACGTTAGGTCTTCCGACAATTGCAATAATGTTTGCCATGGGTGTTTTATACGAATATTTTAAAAGCCACAAAGATACACAATCCTGTGGATATGACTGATTTTAGTTTTTTGTTAAGAAATCTTAGTCGTAACCGAAGCTTTTGAGGTAGTTCTTTTTACTGCGCCAATCTGGGATTACCTTTACAAAAGTTTCCAGGAAAACTTTCTGATCCAAGAATTTCTCGATGTCTTTACGGGCCTCCATACCTACTTTTTTAAGCATTGTACCACCTGTCCCGATCAGAATGTTTTTTTGCGAATCGCGTTCAACTACAATCTCGGCGGTAATGCGCACCATTGGTCCATTTTTACTTTGTTCTTCTTTAAAGGCGGTAACGATAACCTCAGTACTGTATGGGATTTCTTTTTTATAATTGAAGAATATTTTCTCTCTTATAATTTCCGAAACGAAGAAGCGCTGGCTACGGTCGGTTAATTCTTCCTTATCATAATAAGCTGGATGCTCGGGGATATAGTCCAATATCATCGGCAAAATACCTTCGAGGTTATACTTATGCAGGGCCGAGATCGCATATATATGTTTAGGGTTTAACTTTTCCTGCCAGTAAGCGAATTTCTCATCTACTTGTTCCTGTGTAGAATTATCAATTTTATTCAAAAGCACTACCAATGGGATTTCGGTATTGATGATTTTTTCAAGCACATCATTTTCATCATGCTGCTCATTGATGTCGGTTACAAAAAGAATTAAATCGGCATCAGTCAATGCTCCTTTTACCGAACTCATCATAGAATCTTGCAAACCATACAGCGGTTTTATGATGCCGGGCGTGTCCGAAAAAACAATTTGGTAGCTTTCTTCATTCACGATTCCTAAAATGCGGTGACGGGTAGTCTGTGCTTTTGGAGTAATGATAGAGAGCTTTTCGCCCACTAGGGCATTCATTAGGGTTGATTTGCCCACATTGGGCTTACCTATTATACTTACAAAACCTGCTTTATGCGACATGAAAATATTTTTTAAAATAAATTTGCATTGCAAAGGAACGAATTATATCTTTGCATTCCAATTCGGAGGAAGAGTTAAGGATTTAACAAAAACTAAAGAAATTGTATATAGTGCGGGGTGGAGCAGTTGGTAGCTCGTCGGGCTCATAACCCGAAGGTCATCAGTTCGAGTCTGGTCCCCGCTACCAAAAGGTTCGCAGCTTTAATAAAGCTGAGGCAATCTTAAATGGCCCGTTCGTCTAGGGGTGAGGACGCCAGATTTTCATTCTGGAAACAGGGGTTCGATTCCCCTACGGGCTACGGAAGCCAATTGCCGAGTTAAACGGTTTTAAGAGGCAAAAGCATTTACAAACGAAGTTTTGTAAACATATAGTGCGGGGTGGAGCAGTTGGTAGCTCGTCGGGCTCATAACCCGAAGGTCATCAGTTCGAGTCTGGTCCCCGCTACCAAAAGTAAGGCATAAGCAGCAATGTGAGTCGCTTTACTAAATGGCCCGCTCGTCTACCGGTTAGGACGCCAGATTTTCATTCTGGAAATAGGGGTTCGATTCCCCTGCGGGCTACATAAAAATAAAAGTTGGTTTAAGGCAATATGCTGGAAGCCAACTTTTATTCATTTAAGGGCATTTTGAATGGGAGACTAGCTACAATAACGTTTTTTTTTATCTTTGGTTAATTAGCAAAACACCTTTGGTACAAATAAGATTCAATTTTAAATATGATGAAAAAATCCAGCAGTCTGAAAAGTATGAATTTATCATCCTATGAATAAAGATCACCCTTTAAAAAACTGGATTCCATATCAATTCCTATATGATGAACTTGAGGGCTGGAAAGTAACCTGGATGGATTTGCAGGATAGCAAAATTGTCGAGCCCTTTTTTGATGAAACAATCATGAAGTGCAGAAGTAGGAGGGCGCAAAAAACAATGCTTAAGAGCTTCAGTTCTCCGGATTTTATGAAAGAGGTAGCTGAAAATATCCCACATTTAAAACCAAATGCCTTTATTTTTCACGTATCGAGATGTGGTTCTACTTTAGTTACACAGGCTTTTTGCGAAATGGATGAAAATATTGTCATTGCGGAGGCTCCTTTGCTAGACGAGATCTTGAGGGCTTCAGAAAAAGACGATAACTTGCCAACTGAAAAAAAAGAGGCCTGGTTTAAGGCAGCGTTAAATTTAATGGGGCAGCACAGAAATTCGAAAGAAACGGGCTATATCATTAAATTAGATAGCTGGCACATTCACTTTTATGAATTGTTAAGAAGCTGGTTTCCTGATACACCATTTTTTTTCTTGTCCCGTAGGCCCGATGAGGTTCTTGCCTCGCACGAAAAGCGACGGGGTATACATGCCGTGCCTGGGATGGTCAACAAAGATTTGCTCAAAATTGATGCTTCAAAAGAATATGGAGGTGATTTCAACAGCTATACTGCTGATGTTTTGGAGCATTTTTTTCTGCAAATGCAGTATATACAACGGTTGGGTCATCCAAAAAATGCTTTTACCGATTATGGAGATGGAGTATTTAAAATGCTGACAGAATTTTCAGCATTTGCAGGTATTTCAATTCATAATCCTGAACGAATTTATAACCGTCTGAATTATCATAGTAAAGCAGGCCAGGAACTTTTTAAAAAGGATAAGACGGCTGAGATTCGTCATTATTATCATCATTGTATGGAGGCATACATTCAATTTAAAAATTATTAGTACAATTAATTAGAGTTAAGCATAGTAAAATGATAAACTGCAACTTTAGCAAACTGTTATACGAGACACATCAGATCCGGAAATCAGGGGTTCGGAATTTAGCGGATTCAGATTTTGACCATATCGAGACAATATGGTTGGGTATTTACGGACTTGGGAAATTTGAAACTTACTTTTTTCTATATTCCGAATGCAGGGATTTTGAACATTTTATAGATTGGGTTACTCAGTTGAAGGGACAGGATTTTGTAAATCGTGCGGATGAGCAATTTAAAAAATGGCAAAACCTTGAGAGGGGCTCTGAAACAACTGAAATTTTGCCTTCTAATGTGCTGAGTGCAGAACAAGTTAAATTTTGGGAAGAAAATGGCTATTTAAGGATACCTAAAGTTGTTGACGGAGCACACTGTGATGCAGTGAAGCACAAGATTTGCAGGTATTTGAACCTTCATCTCGAATTTCCTGAAACCTGGTATGTTCCCCATCCGGATTGGCAGGGGATTATGCTTCAGCTATATCAGAACGAAGAGATGGAGGTCATTAGGCAAGACCCACACATCTTTGATATATTTGCAGCTCTTTATAAAAGCACTAAAATTATTCCGAACACGGAAAAGTTAGGTTATAACCCACCCGAAACGCAGGGCTGGGCATTTAGGCATGGCAATTTACATTGGGATCTGGATTTGTCCCATCCTGTTACACCGCACATTCAAGCCTTGGTTTATTTGGATGATGTTCCTATTGAAAGAGGGCCATTGCATTTGGTTCCTGGCTTTAACAATAAGTTTAAGGACTGGATAAGGGATTTTTCTTCTTTAGATAGGGCACATGAGTATATGCGGATAACAGAGCGATCGGTGCCTGTTCCTGGTGAAAAGGGGGATCTAATCCTTTGGCAGAATACGATTCCTCATGCAGCGGGCAAAAATCAATCGGACCTGCCAAGATTTGTTCAATATATTAGTTTTACAAAAATCTAGATGGGTGTAATTGTTCAGTTTTGCGGTCTTTCGGGATCTGGAAAAACTACCCTGGCAAATGCCGTATTCCATCAATTTGAAAAGGAGGGGCTAAAGGTAATGGTTCTGGATGGGGATCATTATCGGCAGACTTTGTGCAAAGATCTTGGTTTTAGTAAAGCTGACCGACTTGAAAACGTAAGACGGATTGCAGCAGAGGCGGAAAAACTAAGGTCGCAATATGATGTGCTGATCCTTTCCATAATCAATCCTTTTGAAATAGGACGCAACCATATCCGTTTAACTCATCAGGCAGAAGTGGTATGGATAAAGTGCGAGCTTGAAACACTAATAAAAAGAGATACAAAAGGACTTTACTACAAAGCAATGCTGCCGGATAAACATCTGGAAAAAATTTACAACCTTACTGGGGTAAATGATACTTTTGATGTCCCTGATAAGCCTGCACTCGTCATAGAAACAACCAGATCTTCCACGAAAGTGTGTCTTGATCAGCTAACATTTTTCTTAAAACAGCGTATCAGACAACCGCAGTAAGCAGTTGAAATACCTCATGTTTTTGCTTGAAGCTAGCATATTGGGACATGCCTGAAATGCTATATTTGTGTTTTAAGCCTATAATGGTATTAAACTGATTAAACTCGTAGGTTAATTCACCAACGGTTTTTCCTTCTGAACCCGCCTGGCTAACGAGTACATCATACTTCTTCTGATTTTTTGCCACGTAGGCATTCTTTGTAACTTTGTTCCTCTCTCCACCAATGATTAAATCGACGTATTCGGAGGCTTCAGCTAATTTCTTATCATTGTATGTTTTTGTATTTTTGCTAAACTGTGTTAGACAAATAACAAAATCGCATTTTAAATCTCTTTTTAGTTTTTTGGCGATTTGATTTACTGCCTGAAAAGGTTCACTTATTTGAACACCGGTAATAGGAGCGCAATTACCAACCCCAGTAATTCCAATTTTAACTTTTCCGGAATTCAGTATTATATATGGTTTTATGCGTGAAGATAATGTTGTATGACTAAAATTATAATTGCAGTTAACCAGTTCGAAATTTAGAGAAGGTAAAATTGCAGCGAGTTGTTCCTGGCCCATAGAGAGCTCATTTTTGCCAATCGTTGTTGCCCGGTATCCCATTTTATTCATCAACCTGATCACTTCGAAATGATCCTCTGTTTGGCCCCCCTCCTGAAGAAAGTTCCCTGAATCGAGTATTAAATGGCTGGTATCGCGTCTAATGAAAAGTTGATTTACCTTTTTTAATCCTCCAAAAGGTCCGGCAACAGGATTAAGAGAACCTGATAAACCGGAAGTATGTAAAATGGAAAGGGCATTGCTAGCTAAAGTTCCATTTAATTCCTTGCTGAAAGCGGCTATGCTATCCACTGAGCTACCCAATAATATGGAGCCCGCAAGAATTGATGAGTTTTTTAAAAATGACCTTCGTTTTGATACCATGGGAATAATTTTTATAAAAACGAAAGTTATAAAAAAACATCGAACGAAATAATTTTTTTTTTATTGTGGATGTTTATTTTTTTTTCTCTACGTTTATGTCATAATCATCTATCTATCGTCTTAATTAATGAAGATTCTCATATTCGCTAACAGCTCTCTGTTTGTTAAAACAGTGACAGGTATATTAGATCATATTCAAGTTGTTGGAATTATCATTCCTGATACTTCTAATAATGATTTATTAAGTACAGTTGAATATGCGGAAGCACAGCAAATTCCTTTATTGAAAGTAAGTGCTGCTGATCTAAAAAAAGGTCGGGAAGTAAATTCCTGGATTTTGGCGACTGGTTGCAATGCTGCGCTAGTCATGACTTTTCCTTTTAAAATTCCTGAAAGTATCCTAAATATTCCGGAGAAAGGTGTATTTAATGTGCATTATAGTATGCTGCCAGCCTACAAAGGTCCTGATCCTGTATTCTGGCAATTAAAAAATGGTCTAAAGGAGATTGGCCTGAGCATACACAAAATGACTGATATACTTGATGAGGGCCCATTGGTTTTCAGGAAAGCAATGGTTTTGATGCCAGGAGAGAATTATGGACTTGCAGCTGTCCGATTGACATTACTGTTGTCGCAGAACCTTGATGAAATATTTCAGAACATTTTAGCGGAAAAATATATTGCAGCAGAATCTGAGATTCAGACTAGTTATTTTAAGCGTCCGCAAGTTGATGATCTCACAATTAACTGGGAACAACAGTCGGCAGTAGAGATTGAAAATTTGGTGAATGCTGCAAATCCCAGGTATAACGGTGCTGTTAGCTATTTGAACGAACAGCCAGTTCGAATTTTGGAAGTTTCTGGGGTAGATGGAAAGTTTGAGCCTGGTACTGTGGTTCCCGGAACAGTTTTTCATATTGACCCACATCACGGACCAATGGTCCTTACTGCGGATAAGCAACTGTTGCTATTCAATATTGTGGAAACTGAGAACGGCATTTTTAGCGGAAAAAAATGGTGTGCAATGGGATTAAAACGAGGAGATAGATTTGTGAGTTTAAATTAGAAAAAAATATACAAATTAAATAATAAAAAAAATAGTTATGGAAGAATTTATAGGTGTTGTAAAGCTTTTCGGAGGAAATTTTGCGCCAAGAGGTTGGCAGTTGTGTAATGGACAGATTATTGGTATTGCCCAAAACACAGCACTTTTTTCAATTCTTGGTACCACGTACGGTGGGAATGGGCAAACAACCTTTGCGTTGCCGGATCTACGTGGTAGAGTAGCGGTTGGCTGGGGTCAAGGGCCAGGGCTGTCAAATTATACATTAGGAGAGGTGACAGGTACTGAAAGTATATCAATTTTGACCACTAACATGCCTTTACATACCCATCCTGCCGCTTCTACTTTAAATGTCAACAATACGGGGACATCTGCAGTGATTCCTTCTGCTACGACTTCCATAGGACCGGCTAAAGATATTAATACGGATAATGTTAAAATGTATGCTACTGGTGCTCCTAATGTTGCGCTTGCACCAACATCTGTTACAACAACTGTTACTGCAGTTGGGGGTAATCAACCAATTTCTATTTTGCAACCTGTGCTTGCACTGACTTACATCATTTGTATGGAAGGCATTTTTCCATCAAGGAATTAATTTAAAATAGGGTTATTACGAGTAGGTATTCACCTGCTCGTAATAAGTCGTACCTGTGAATGCGCTTTTTATCTAAAGATAATGCTATGAAAAATATTACTAAACTGTTCCTGTTCTGCTTTTTGTTCTTGTTTGGCTTTAAAAGTATGGCGCAAATTGCCGCTGGCGATATTGCCATCATTGGTTATAATGCCAGTACTTCCACAACAGCTGAACTGGCTATTGTTACACTTGCTGCAATCCCATCGGGACAGGTGATTTATATCACGGATAGGGGCTGGGGACCTTCTGCTTTTGACGTGTCCAATACTTCGGCAGAAGGTTTGATTACCTGGACTACTAACGCTATAATTCCTGCAGGAACAGTAATTAATACTACCATTCTTCCTGGTGGCTCACCAACTGCACCTGGTTTGGATGCCTATGGTACAACCATCGTTACAGGATGGTCAAATTTGGTTACTGCAAATGGTGGGGATAATTGGTTTATCTATACGGGTTCGGTGGCTAGTCCATCCTTCATTTATGCCTTTTCCAATTGGTCTACTAATAACCCTGATGGGCAGGCAACTACTTCAGGATCATGGCAAAGTGCAGGCGCAGTAACGGCTACGTCCTCTTATCTTCCCCCTCTTTTAGCAGCGGGGAATTTTTCTACAGCATTTACAGGGAGTACACTTCACGGGGATTTTATTATTTATACTGGTGATATTATAGGTACTAAGGATCAGCTATTGGCCGATCTAGCTGGGATAACCAACTGGTCACACAATGAGACCACACCCGTTGTGTTGACTCCTGGCGATCCTACAGGAGGTTTCCCAGGTACTCAACCTATTTTTCAACTTCCGCCTGCAGTTACAAACGTAACCGCTTCAACTGCCAATGGCTCTTATAAAGTAGGCGCTACGGTGTCTATACAGATTACTTTTTCCACTGAGGTTAATGTGACAGGGACGCCTACCCTTGCCCTAAACAGTAGCGCTACTGCAAATTATGCATCAGGCAGCACCACCAATACACTTACTTTTACTTATAATGTGGGCGCTGGTCAGAATAGTGCCGACCTCGATTATGCCGATATAACTTCTTTGGCTTTAAACGGCGGAACTATGAAAGATGGTACAGGAAATAATGCGGTACTTACTTTAGTTGCACCGGGGACTGCAGGATCATTGGGCGCGAATAAAGCTATTGTTATAGATAACTTGGCACCAAATGCACCATTAGCCCTAGTATTGGCAACAGCCAGCGACAATGGCACTTCCAACACAGACAATATAACCAATGTAACTACACCTGTGATCACAGGGACAGCAGAAGCAGGTGCTACAGTTACTTTATATGATACTGACGGTACAACTGTACTGAATACAGGAACGGCTACCGGAGGGAACTGGTCAATTACTTTGCCGGCGTTAACAGCCGCTGTACATGACATAAGAGCGAGAGCGACAGATGCAGCAGGAAATGTGGGGGTACTTTCGAGTCCGCTGAGTATCACCATTGACACCACTTCACCTACCTTGGCAATTACCAGTAATGTACAGCAATTGAAAGTCGGTGAAACCGCCACCATCACTTTTACTTTTTCTGAAGATCCATCTACCAGCTTTACCTGGAATGGAACAACAGGTGACGTGGTGGTTACCGGTGGTACTTTAGGAGCCATTTCTGGTACAGGTTTAACCCGAACGGCAACTTTTACCCCAACAGCAAGCACAAATAACGGAACGGCCAGTATTACTGTTGCAGCAGCGGCCTATACCGACATCGCAGGAAACAACGGAGGCGCAGGAACAACCCCAACACTTACTTTTGACACCCAGGCTCCGGCAGCACCATCCACTCCAGTATTGGCAACAGCTAGTGATAGTGGTACTTCTCCAACAGATAAAATAACCAATGTTACTACACCTGTTATTACAGGCACAGCCGAGACTGGTGCTACGGTAACTTTATATGATACTGACGGTACAACTGTACTCGGTACAGCTGTAGCTACTGGTGGTAACTGGTCAATAACCAGTTCGACACTTTTAGCCAACTCACATACCCTTACTGCAAAAGCTACAGATGGGGCAGGTAATGTGGGGGGAGCTTCAACAGGCTTAGCCGTTACCATTGATACAACTTCGCCAACAATGTCCATTACTAGTAATGTTGCGACCTTGAAAGCAGGCGAAACTGCAACAATCACTTTTACCTTTACTGAAGACCCGGGTATAACATTTACCTGGAACGGAACAGCAGGGGATGTGGAGGTTACTGGCGGTACTTTAGCTGCGATTTCGGGTACAGGTTTAACCCGTACGGCAACCTTTACCCCGGCCCTGGCGACCAATAACGGAACTGCCAGCATTACTGTTGCAGCAAGTACTTATACCGATGTTGCAGGAAACAATGGTGGTGCAGGAACCACACCGACTCTTACTTTTGATAGCCAGGCCCCAGCAATTCCTGTTGGTTTAGCTGCAACATCAGGCGATACACAGGTGGTATTGAACTGGACAGCCAATACAGATACCGACCTGGCGAAATACAGGATTTTATCCGGAACAAGCGCTAATCCGACAATTACACTTACGGAGATCACTGCCGGAACCACAACTTATACCAACACTGGTTTGATCAATGGTACTACTTATTATTACAAGATTCTGGCCATTGATCAGGCAGGTAATATTGGGACAGCAAGCGCTGATGTTAGCGCAGTTCCAAAAGCAAACCAAACGATTACTTTTAATGCGATTGGCACCAGGACTTACGGCGATGCGGCTTTTGCTTTGGGCAATGCCACTTCTTCAGCAGGTTTAACTGTGACATATACGGCTACTGATCCTTCAGTAGTGAGTATTGCAGGGAATATGGCAACGATATTGAAAGCCGGAAATACAGTGATTACCGCAACACAGACAGGTAGCGGAAGTTTTAATCCAGCAACGCCTGTTGTACAGACTTTAACCGCGGATACAAAAATATTGACCATTGTTAACACCGGTCGTTCCAAAGTATATGGTGATGTGTTGACCAATGCTGATTTTACAGGAAATATCATAGGTATTGTAAACGGTGACAACATTACCTTAACCAGAAGCAGTACAGGAGCAGCGGCGACTGCAACTACTGCAACTACATATCCGATTGTAGCTACTTTAGCGGATCCGGGGAATAAATTAAGCAATTATACGGTTAGCAATCCGGATGGTACATTAACTGTTACACAAAAAATACTAACCATTACGGCGGCTGCAAGAAGCAAAAGCTATGGTGATGCGGTTACTTTTGCTGGTACAGAATTTACCCCAATAGGATTGATCAACGGCAATACCGTTACTTCAGTAACTTTGACCAGTACAGGCGCTGCAGCAACAGCTACAGTAGCCGGTTCAACTTATCCGATTATAGCTTCGGCGCCAATCGGTACCGGTCTGGATAACTATGCCATCGCCTATGTAAATGGTGCCTTAACAGTTAGCCAGAAAGCTTTAGTGGTTGTTAACGTGGATCGTTCGAAGGCGTACGGGGATGTGTTGACAAATACCGATTTTACAGGAAGTATTACCGGTATCCAGAATGGTGATAACATTACCTTAACCCGGAGTAGTACAGGTGCAGTGGCAGCAGCGACTAGTGGAAGTACTTATCCTATTATAGCTACCCTGGCCGATCCGGATAGTAAATTAAGCAATTATGCAGTCAGCAATCCGAATGGTACCTTAACAGTAACGCAAAAAGCACTGACCATTACAGCTAATGCAAGAACGAAAACTTATGGTGATGTGGTTGCTTTTGCCGGTACAGAATTTACACCGGTGGGATTGATCAATGGCAATACGGTTGCTTCGGTAACGTTGAACAGTACTGGAGCGGCAGGAACAGCTACAGTGGCGGGTTCAACTTATCCGATTGTAGCTTCAGCAGCGACGGGTACGGGCTTAAACAACTATGCCATTACATATTTAGACGGTGCTTTGACGGTTAACCAGAAAGCATTGGCAATTGTCAACACTGACCGTTCTAAAGCATATGGTGATGTACTGACCAATGCTGACTTTGTAGGAAGTATCAGCGGTATTGTCAATGGAGATAACATCACTTTAACCAGGAACAGTACAGGTGCAGTAGCAGCAGCTACTACCAGTAGTACTTACCCAATTGTGGCTACTTTAGTAGATCCTGGTAGCAAGCTGAGCAATTACGCAGTTAGTAATCCGAACGGTACATTAACGGTTACCCAAAAAATACTAACTATTACTGCTTCGGCAAGAACCAAAACTTATGGTGATGCCGTTACTTTTGCCGGTTCAGAATTTACATCGGTGGGATTGATCAATGGCAATACGGTTGCTTCGGTAACTTTGAACAGTACTGGAGCCGCAGGAACAGCTACAGTGGCGGGTTCAACTTATCCGATTGTGGCCTCGGCAGCAACAGGTGCAGATTTAAGTAATTATAACATCACTTATGTGAATGGTGCCTTAACTGTTGTTAGAAAAGCCCTGACCATTACTGCTGATCCTAAGGAGAAATTCGCAGGTACCGCAAATCCGGTGTTAACAGCGAGTTACACTGGACTTGCAAACGGGGAAACTAGTGCTGTGTTAACTACTCAGCCAACTTTCACGACGTCTGCGGTTACAAATAGTCCGATTGGAGATTATCCGATCACGGTTAGCGGAGCAGCAGCAGTGAACTATACCATCAGCTATGTGGCTGGTAACCTGAAAGTAAAACCAGGTGCGCCTACCAGCATCACCCTTGCAGGTGTGACCCTTTATGAAAATAGTGTGGCGGGTACCAATGCCGGTACTTTGAGCAGTACTTCGGATGACCCTTCTGCCACCTTCACTTATACGCTGGTTGCAGGTACAGGTGATACTGATAATGCATTGTTTGCCATTGCAGGAAATAAGATCAATACGGCATCGGTACTTAATTTTGAGACCAAAGCCAGTTACAGTGTGCTGGTGAGAAGCACCACACAATATGGTTTGAGTCTGGATAAAGTGCTGAACATTGCTTTAAGTGATGTGAATGAAATCCCGACATTGGCAGCAATCAGCAACCAGACCATCTGTTTTACTACAACAGGACAAACAGTAGCTTTAACTGGCATCAGTGCTGGTCCTGAAACGGCACAAACTACAGCTTTAACGGTGAGCAGCAATAATCCTAACCTGTTTGAAGGCTTAGGAGTTACCGGCAGCGGAGCTACTGCAACGGTTAACTACCGGATTAAAGCTGGAGCCATAGCCGGAACAGCCACTGTAACGGTAACGGTGAAAGACAATGGCGGTACAGCCAATGGTGGCGTGGATACCTACAGCAGAACATTTACCATCACCGTAAATGCTTTACCTGTAATTTCTATCAACAGTGATAAAGGCATACAGATCAGTAAAGGAGAGCGGGTGTTACTAACCGCAACCGGAGGAACCAGCTATGCCTGGGCAGCCAACAGCAGCATTAATGGCGCACTGAATTCGGCGACAATTGAGGTAAGACCAAGAGAAACCACTACCTATACGGTAACTGTGACCAATGCGAGTGGCTGTTCGGAAAGCAAAACCTTTACATTAACCGTGTTGGAAGATTACGAGAAAGTAAAAGCGATCAATATCCTGTCTCCAAATGGTGACGGTTATAATGATAAGTGGTTGATTGAAAATATCGATTTTTATCCGAACAATGAGGTGAAAATCTTTGACCGAAGCGGTCGTTTGATATACAGTAAAAAAGGGTATGACAACAGCTGGGATGGTACACTGAATGGCTTACCGTTGGCAGAAGGTACTTATTACTATCTCATAAACTTTGGTACCGACAAGCGCGCAATAAAAGGCTATATTACCATTACAAAGTCGAATTAAATCTGGTAATATTTAAGATTAAAAAAAACAGATGAAATTCAAATCAAGAACTATAGTACTGATTGGCATAACGGCAATCAGTACTATAGTAAACCTGCGTAAGTAATAGAATAGATTGATCAGTATGAGTTAATTATTATCCTAATGGACAAAGAACCAATTAAACAGCTGAAACTACCCTTTGAATTTAAGGTTTCATTATTGCAGGCAGATATGCAACGTATTCAGGATAGTGCCTGGGTTGCTCATTATAATAAAGCAGATTACGACGGGGCCTGGAGAAGTCTGGCTTTATTCTCAAAAGACGGAACATCCGCATCGATTTATGCCTCGATGGATAGCAATTCTATTTTAAAGGCTACAGAAATCATGGATGTATGTCTCTACATACCGAAAGTTCTCGACGCTTTTAAATTTGAAAAGTTCGCAGTGAGATTGATGCGCCTGGATGCCGGAGCAGTAATTAAACCACATAGGGATAATGCTTTGGGCTACGAGAATGGTGAATTCCGCTTACATATTCCGATTGTAACCAACCCTAATGTCAATTTTGTATTAGCTGGAGAACGGGTTATTATGAATGAAGGAAGCTGTTGGTACATCAATGCCAACGAAGAACATGCTGTGACTAATAATGGGACAACGGATAGAATTCATCTTGTCATAGATGGAAAAAGGAACGAATGGACGGACGAGATATTCTTTGCACTCGCACCAGAAAGCTCGTTTCAAAAAGCCGAAAAGAAGATGTCTTTAAGGGACCAGGAACTGATGATTGCAGAGCTACGCCGGATGAATACAAGTGCTGCACTTTCTATCATTGAACAACTCCAAAATTCCATGAATCCAATAAAAGAAAAGCGTTGATTTTAATCACCGTTGTATAGATCCATTAAAAATCTTTATTATTGCTATCTGTATGGAATACATTTAAACGTACAAGAGAATCAATTAATGGCTAAAGCTCATATCAATGAAACAAATTTGCTGCTTGAAGCGGCGGAGGGAAATGAGCGCTCTTTTACCGAATTGTTTTATTGGTATTATAAACCTTTGGGAAGATTCGTGTTTAAAATGACAGATTCTCAGGAAATCACAGAGGAAATTGTACAGGATGCTTTTGTTAAAATCTGGTTGAGACGGGAAACGTTAAAGCACATCGATAGTTTTGGTGCATATATGTTTGCCATTTGCAGGAATGAAACTTTTGCAGCGATGAAAAAAATAGCGGCAGAAAAAGTTTTTAGAACAGATTTTGAAAAGTATCTCAGTGTAGAAGGCGAAATTGATTTGCTCGATAATCCGACAGAAGAATATCGGGCTATGATCATTGCTGCGGTGGCCAGGCTGCCAGCACAGCAGCAAAAAGTATATACCATGAGCCGTTACGATCGTTTAAAATATGAGGAGATTGCCGCACATCTCGGAATTACTGTAGTTACAGTAAAAAAACACATTCAACTTGCTGTACAGTTTATTCACAAGGATGTCGCTTCTAAGCGGCTAAATGCAGGTTTAATTTTGGTATTAACCACTCCTTTAATATTGAGATAATATTTTTTGTAATTTTTTTAAATTCTCCTTACTACTTTTTGGCCTTGCTAACACTCTATCTAATTAAAGGGGGTAATTAGCCCGATTTAATTATAGAAAATGGAGGAAAGGTTTAGCTATTTATTTGATCAGTTTGCCAAAAGGAAGGCGACTGCATCTGAACGTGAAGAATTCTTTGCTCAGGTGAATAGTGGCGAACACGATGCGCAGTTACAGCAGTTGATGGGGGATACTTATGATGAGGATAAGCTTATTGATCTGCAGGAAGACCAAATAAGTGATTGGTACTTGCCGGGAGCTGATAAAAGAATAGTAGAAGCCGTGTTTAACTCAAGGCCAAAAGTTGCTGTTTATAAAACGACTTATTTTACTCGCTTGTGGCCAGGTGTAGCTGCCGCTGCAGCAATTCTTTTGGTAGTTGGAGCTGGGTTCTTCTATATTGCCCGACAAAATAATGGCTTATTAAATGCCATCGCGTACAGTAATGACATTGCTCCAGGCAAAAAATCAGCTACACTGACCTTAGCCAACGGCCGCAAGATTATACTCTCTGATGTTATGCAAGGTGAATTGGCTAAAGATGCTGGTGTAAGCATTACAAAAGATGCAGAAGGACAAATTAGCTACGAAATAAAAGAAATGCCTTTCGCAAAAGGCCGAGCTGCCAAAGGCGGAGAAATGGGCGAGACAAATACGCTTTCTACTGAAAACGGTCAAACCTATCAGCTGCGTTTTCCTGATGGTACTGCTGTTTGGCTCAATGCGGCATCATCAATTACCTACCCGGTATCTTTTAATACGCGCAAGAGGAGAGAGATTCAACTTAATGGGGAAGCCTATTTTGAGGTGGCTAAAGATAAGGTCCATCCATTTGTAGTACAAAGTGTAGGGCAGGAAGTGGAAGTATTAGGTACGCATTTTAATATCAACAGTTACGCAGATGAAAGTAGCATAAGGACTACGCTACTTGAGGGGGCAGTAAAGGTCACCAATCTTAAATCTAAAGCATCAAATTTCTTAAAACCTAATCAGCAAGCGATTTTAACGGGTGCTAATCAAATAGAAGTGAGAGATCTGGATGCACAAGCATCGATATCATGGAAGAATGGTGAATTTACGTTTGACAGGGAAGAGATTAGCAGCATTATGCGTAAGGTAGCCAGGTGGTATAACGTACAGATAGTTTATAAGGACAATTTTAATGGCGTTAAATTAACCGGAAGCGTATCCAGATTTGAAAATATTTCTAAGCTTTTAAAAATGCTCGAAAATACAGAGGAAGTGAATTTTGAGATTGATGGCAATAAGGTTATCGTGAAGAGATAGCTCCTTTTAAAGAAAAAATTAACCAACTAAACCAACGAACATGAGAGAACCTTACGAAAGATAAATTAAGCAGTAAAGGGGGATAATTGTGCTGCTTTTGTAGCATAACAATGAAAAACCGTAAAGTGGTTCGAAGCACTTTACGGCCAATAATTTGAGTCAACCCTTCCGGAATTACCGAAAAAACAATTAGTTATCAACTTATCATCTTAACCCAAACTAAACAAAAGTATGAATTTAAATGCTTTTTACCTAGGTATGTCACGTCTGTGGCTTCCACCAAAATTATCGAAAAAACTGTTTATGCGAGTTAAATTGATCATAGTTCTTATGACCAGTTGCTTATTGCAAGTGGGGGCAGCTGGTTTTGCCCAAACCATCACTTTATCGGCAAAAAATACAACACTAGAGCAGGTGATGAAGAATATTAAACTTCAAAGTGGTCTGGCTGTACTTTATGGCAGCGATTTGCTGGATCAGGCCAAAGTTGTGAATGTGAATTTAAAGAATGTTCAATTAACGGCGGCGCTTGATGAGATTTTTAAAAGTCAGTCCTTAACCTATGAGGTCCATGAGAAGACCCTTGTAATTACACGAAAAAAGCCCTCTTATGTAGATCGGATTTTGGCTGCCTTTAATGCTATAGATATTAAAGGGCATGTCACCAATGCTCAAAACAACAGCCTTGCATCTGTTAATGTAAGTATAAAGGGGAGTAAAAAAAGTACAGTTACTGGCCAGAACGGTGAATTTTCGTTAAATGTGTCCAATGAAGGAGTTATTCTTGTATTTTCTTGTGTAGGTTATGTGACCCGTGAGTTACCCGCAAAAGGAAATATGCAGGTGACCTTGGAAGTCGAAACCAACAAGTTAAATGAAATGGTGGTAGTTGGATATGGTAGCGTTCGTAGAAAAGACCTGACAGGTTCAGTAGCTTCAGTAGATGCATCAGAATTTAAAAATGTCCCCTTTGCTACTATCGATCAGGCTTTAACTGGTAAAACAGCCGGTGTACAAGTTGTACAAGCTGATGGATCACCTGGCGGAGCCGCTAAGATCAGAATTAGGGGTGGAACCTCTTTATTGGGGGGGAATGACCCGTTATACATTATCGACGGGGTGCAGATGCAAGTTCAAAATAGATACTTGAAGAGCGCGGCAGAGATTATTAGTCCTGTTGAGAATTTTGGCGGCGGTTATGCCGGTGATAATCCGGCTAACACGGTTTCTGGCTCTTTTGCCAGGGGATTAAATAGCCTTGGGGGCTTAAATATCAATGATATTGAAAGCATTGATATTTTAAAAGATGCTTCTGCTACAGCGATCTATGGATCAAAAGCAGCCAATGGTGTAGTAATTATTAATACAAAAAAAGGTAAACTGAATCAAAAGCCGGTTTTTGAAGCCAATTATTACACAGGTGTAAGTAACCCAATCAAAGAAAAGCTTTTAAATAGAGATCAATACATCATGATTATTAAAGAAGCTGCTAAAAACCTAAATGATGTCAAAGCAGGTTTAAATGATCCGATTACCTATCCGCCAGATCCTATTGCCACAGATATTTTAACAAATCCAGATTTTATGGGAACGGCCAATACCGATTGGCTCGATCTTGTGCTCCGTAATGGTGTAAATACAAATGCTGATATTTCTGTAAGAGGCGGTGGCGCTGGTTCGCGTTATTATACTTCCTTATCCTATAATAAAAACAATGGGGTAGTTTTAGGAACAGATTTCAGTAAGATTGCCGGTAAAATAAATCTCGACAATGAGATAACTAGTAGGCTTCGTATTAATACCAATTTGGATTATGGCGTAACGACCAATAACATCTCAAACGGGGTGTATACGCAGGCACTTTTTGCCCCGCCAACAATTAACCCATATAATGCAGATGGAAGTCCAAGGATTATAACGGCTTCCGATAATGGGACGATGGATTTTGAAGGATTTCAGAATCCATTATTGCTGCTTAAAGGGATTAACCGGGGAAATACCCTTTCTTTAATCGGATCATTGGCCTTGGAATATGATATTCTGAAAGATTTGAAATTCAGAAGTACAGTTTCAGCGAACTATAACAACTATCGTCAGAACAATTATGTGCCAAGTACAGTTTTGATCAGTAATAAAAATGACGGCAATTTTCCTGGAAGTTCTAATAACGGTATCGCTACGCAGGCGCAATCGCAGCATACTGATATCTTTTATGAAAATACGATTACCTGGAATAAGCAATTTAATGAAAATAATAGGTTAAGTTTATTGGCTGGTACTTCATGGCAAATTACCAAAAGCAATTCTTTTTCGGCAAGTGGTCAGGGTTTTCCTGATGATGAATATTTAAACAACCTTTCTTCAGCGGCCTTAACATTGCCTTCTACAGGTGTTTCTGGTCAAAATTCTTTGCTCAGTTTTTACCTACGTGCCAATTATAGCTTGTTCGAAAAATATTTATTTACCTTCACCGGGCGTTCTGATGCTTCTTCTAAATTTCCTAAGAAAAATAGGGTTGGCTATTTCCCATCGGGTGGTGTAGGCTGGCGTATTTCACAGGAAAACTTTTTAAAGGACGTAAAATGGATTGATGAGATTAAATTAAGAGCAAGTGCAGGTTATACCGGCACTCAAAATATTGCCGATAATCTTTTTTATACACTCTATTCGCCGATATCTTACAATGGGCTAAATGGGTTAGTGCCATCGCAATTGGGCAATGAAGGGCTCAAATGGGAATCAACATTACAGAAAGACGCAGGCATAGATTTTCAGTTCTTTAATTCACGCTTAAGCGGTGGGATTGGTTACTATGAAAAATCAACAACGGGTGTCTTGTTTCCTACAACCGTAGATAGAACTTCAGGTTTTTCGGGGGTAACGGCAAATATCGCGGACATCAGAAATCGAGGACTTGAAGTTACATTAAGGGCAGAATTTATCCGCAACAAAAATGTACAGTGGTCTGGTACTTTTAACATTTCAGGGAATAGGTCTAAAGTGCTTGCCCTCTCAAATGATTTCGCTGATCCATCCAACCCAAAAGTATATAGGTATGGCAATACCGTGCTAAAAGTAGGGGAGCCGTTGGGTTTACTTTATGGGAATGTTTTTGAAGGCTTGTATAGAACGCAACAGGAAGTTGATGATTTCAAAAGTAAATATCCTAATTACAAGAATTTAACACCCTATATAGGTGTTGGCGACGCGAGATATGTATTGGATCCGATTAGAAGTGGAAGCTATCTTTTTAATAAACAAGAAATTATTGGACATGCAGAGCCTAAATATTACGGAGGATATACCAACAGCTTTACCTACAGAAATTTTACTCTTATTGCTTTGGCTACCTTTTCTTATGGAGGTGATATTTTTTATCTCGCAGATATACAAAATCAGAACACACTTTTACGGACGAATAAAGGGGTTAGAATTCTAGAAAGATGGACACCAGAGAATCCTAACTCAAATAGGCCCAGACTAATTTTAGGGGAGTCAGATTTGACTACAGCAGAATCGGCAAGCAATAATGTTTATGATGCTTCTTTTATTAAGTTAAAGTCGGTTACTCTAAATTACCAATTTCCAAAAGTCTTGATGGATAAGTTAAAACTGACCAGTGCTTCTGTCTATGTTTCTGCTACAAACCTTTTTACAATTACAAATTATCCGGGGGCTGATCCAGAGGTAAGTAATGATCCGTATAGTTTAATTGGTGGTTACAGTGATACCGGTAGTTATCCTACGGTAAGGCAGTTTAGCTTAGGACTTCGTTTTGGATTTTAACTGCGAAGCATTAGTAAATGTGAATAAAAAGAAATGGGAAATAATGAAAAATAGAAGATCATGAAATATATATATAAATATTTAGTGCTGGGCATGGTCCTTACAACCTTTTGTGCCTGCGAAAAAGAACTGGGTGCTTTACCCAAAAATGATAAAGTTGATGCCAATACGATACTTGATCAGGGGACTGCTCAAACTGCGCTGAATGGGGCCTATTACTATTTTGCGAACGCAGTTATGGCTAAAACGAGGTGGCAGGCGCACCAAGTGGCACCTGCCGAATTAGCGGGTTATATGGGTTATGGCTATGGTGCTTTCGGAGCGGAATGGAGCAATAAAAATACCAGTATTCAGAGCTACTACTGGGAGGAATCTTATAAGTTAATTAATGCCGTAAATGGAGTGGCAACTGGGGTAAATAAATTGCCGGACAATAAATTTACAGGCACACGGAAAAAGGAAATCATTGCTGAAGCCCGCTTTTTAAGAGCTTATGGACATTTTAAGATATTAACATTTTACGGCGAATGGTATAAAGCGGATAGTCGATATGGAGTATTGCTTAGAGATGAACTATCTACGATTAGTAATATAGCTAAACCACGAAGTACGGTTAAAGATAGTTATGATTTTATTTTGGCGGATCTGGATGATGCCATTGCAAATGGTCCGGAAGAAAAGTCGGGCGTTTATGCAACTAAATGGGCGGCAATGGCCTTAAAAGCGCGTGTTTTAATGAGCCGTGGTAAGGCGGCAGACTATACCACACTGATTGGGTTGGCAGATGAAATTATCGACGAAGGGCCCTTTACTTTGGAATCTAATGCCAGGGATATTTTTCAGAAAAATGGATTAAATAGTTCTGAAGTCATTCTGGGACTTAAACCACAGGCTGGACAAGAGTTGGACTACAATGCCAAAAGCTGGCAATATTGGCCTGGGCATTCGAGTTTGTATGTTGCAACACCAATGTTGAAAGTGCTTTATGATAATGATCCCCGTCAGGCCTGGGTAATAGGACCTAAAAGAGGGACTACTTCTGTAAGTTATTTCCTTACTAAGTACATGTTTGTAGGCGGGGTTCCTACCTTGGTTTCGGAAACCGATTACGCATTACGTTTAACGGAAGTTTATTTGTTAAAAGCCGAAGCTATTGTTCGTTCGGGAGGGAGTTTAGCGACAGCCAAGACTGTAATTCACGAGGTGCAGGAGAAGGCTGGAATTACCAATGTTGTAAATTCCATTCCTTACAATGCAGTCGAAGGTGCAAATACACCTTCGGATCTGTTGATGGAGATTTATAAGGAGACCGTGAAAAGTCTGATTGCAGAAGACGGAATGGAATGGATGGCACTGCTTAGATTGCCTTTTGCTACGGTGAAGCAATTGAAACCGACCATTATAAGTGAACAACTGTATATATTGCCAATACCAAAGGACGCATTTTTATATAATCCTTTATTTGGTGATCAAAATCCAGGTTATATTAAGAACTAAATCATGATAAAGAAATTAAAATTTATAATGTCGCTGCTGCTGTGCGCTAGTATTGGCGCATATGCGCAGACAGCCATTGTTTTAGGCAATATTTCTGGTCTGAAAGAAAGCAAAATTGTCTTTTACTATTTTAAAGACGGCAAGTCTGTTACCGATACAGTGAAAGTAAAAGATGGTCAATTTAGGTGGGTTGTAAAGATGCCTGAGGCACAAAAAGTAAGTGTAGTGCTACTTGACGATTACTACCAGTTCTTTGTAGAAAGTGGAAACATTAAAATTACAGGTGGGAAAACCATCGAGGAACTTAAAGTAACGGGTTCTAAAACTCAGGACGAATACAAAGCTCATGATCAGACATTGCTGGGTTTGAACAATCAGCGATCTTCTTTATACGACAAGTGGGGGAAAGTAAGTGATGAAGAGCAAGCTGTATTAGAGGCAAAAATTGAGGATTTGGGAAAGCAGCGCAAGCAGCGGAATAATCAATACATTATTGAACATCCTAAAAGTGCAGTTAGCCTCAGCCTCGTTTCTGATAAAGTAATTGTAGGGAACTATGAGGATGCAATTTATGCGTACGAAAAATTAGCCCCATCTGCCCAGATTAGCATGATTGGCAAGCAAATCGCAGAAAGATTAACCGTGTTGAAAAGAAGTGCCATAGGCGCAACTATGTTAAGTTTTACACAGAATGATCCAGAGGGCAAGCCGGTTCAATTTGCAAACTTTAAAGGTAAATATGTGCTGGTAGATTTTTGGGCAAGCTGGTGCGGACCATGCAGGGCCGAAAATCCTAATGTGTTAAAAGTTTACAATCAGTATAAAGACAAAAATTTCACTGTTGTGGGGATCTCTCTCGACGATAAAGCCGATCGCTGGAAAAAGGCGATTAAAGATGATAAAATGCCATGGACTCAGGTTTCCGATCTGAAGGGATGGAAAAATGAAATTGCCACTTATTTTGGTATCAAGGGCATTCCAAATACACTGTTGATCGATCCAAAAGGCAATATCATTGCCGTTGGTTTGAGAGGAGAAACATTGGTTAAAGCACTTGGTAAGTATTTAGGTGGAGTTTAAATTTTAAAAACAGTGTAGTAATTATTTCCTTAAGGTTACATATGCATGTTGAAGCCGTTAATTGTAATGATTAGCGGCTTTTTTATTTTGTTCTGGAAAAAGCGTAAATTGACTATTGGAATGATAATCCGAGATTATTTATTTAACATTGGATTTTAGTTTCATAATATTCCAGCGTAAATCGAAAAATGATTTCTTACAGTTCGGTTAGTGATGATAAATTGGGGGCAATCCTACAACGGGACGATGCCGCTTGTATTCGGAAGAAGAAAAGGAGAATGATCAGAAACTAGCGGAGTTATTTAAATAACCTGATTTGCTACCGATACCCATACGGGTTCTAAACGGCCCCTCTACGGCTAAAGCCGTAAAGAACCCGTAGAAAAGGTGTAGGGAACTCGTATTTAGTCTTTACGCTTATTGGAAGGAAATAAGCGATTCAGCTATTAGAAAAATAAATAATAAGCTGACAAGATAAAACAGGCGTATTGTTTGAAATTATTCAAAACAATACACCTGTTTTTTTTATTTAACATTAAACCAACTCGTTAATTGTTCATTTTTATTTAATGTTATTATGAAAAAATCAGCCCTTTATTTGTCTTTTTTGGCCCTGCCATTATTGTTTAGCTGCAATCAGGATGCTCAGAAAAATAAGGAATTGAAGGATAGTTTAAGTGCTGTAGCAAAAGGCCTGGCTCCTAAAGAATGTTATATGGCCATCGATGAAACAGATACTGCGAGAATGACAATTAGACCTGGAGTCAATGATAAGATAACAGGAGATCTTATTATTAATTATAAAGCAAAAGGGAAGAATGATGGTTCGTTTGTAGGTGCATATAAAGGAGATACCTTGTTTGTTGATTATACCTTCAAGATTGGGACAGCAAATAAAACCGTTTATAAAAATCCATTGGCTTTTTTAAAGAAAGATGGTAAACTCATCTTAGGTGTTGGCCAGATAGAAACAAGTGTAGGTAGATCTTACTTTGTAAAAGGAAAGCCAATTAGCTTTGATAAAGGCAGATTTACATTTGCAGCTGTAGAGTGTAAGGAATAATTTTTAATCTGAATTGAAATCTTTATTTTGCAGGGATTAACGTTAAACTTAAGCCCTCATTAAAACAACTGTGTATCATAAAACCATTAAAAGTGCTCTTAGGGCCTTGTTTGTTGTTTTGATGTTTTTTCCATTGCAAAAATCACTTGCACAGGCTCCGGCTATTACCTACGCCAGCCCTAAAACATATACTGTTGGTAGTAGCATCATTCCTTTGCTACCTGTTAATACTGGAGGGGCAGTGCCTGCCAATAGCTATAATATGGTAAGCAGGTTTGCCGGCGGTTACGCTCCGGTTTCTTTTGATGGTGTAGGTGCCGGTGCAGGTTTTGATAATCCTTCAGGAATAGGAACTGATGCTTTAGGAAATGTGTATGTTTCAGATTTTGGAAGTGGGGCCATCAGAAAGATTACACCTGCAGCTATTGTGACTACCATTGGTAATGTAAATACACCATCGGGATTGACGGTAGATAATTTGGGAAACATATTTATTTCTAGTTTCGATGAAAGTAGGATTTATAAAATAAGCCCTGCAGGTGTTAAGACTGTTTTCGCGGGTAATGGTGGTTCTGGCTCCGTTGATGGAATGGGGACAGCTGCAAGTTTTTATGGTCCTGGAGGTATGACAACAGATGCTGCGGGAAATTTATACGTTGCTGATCAATCCAACAATAAGATTAGAAGAGTTACACCACTGGGACTTGTTACCACAATTGCAGGGAGTGGTTCGGCAGCCTCAAATGATGGCCCGGCAATTTCTGCCAGCTTTTATAATCCTGATGGTGTAGCAGTTGATGCACTGGGAAACATATATGTAGCGGATAGTAAGAATAATAAGATCAGAAAAATATCGGTGGGAGGCCTGGTGAGTACATTTGCAGGTAGTGGTGCCGCCGGTTATTTGAATGGTACTGGAGCGGCTGCAAGTTTTAATTATCCGACAAGTCTCGATGCAGATGTTGCTGGGAATTTATATGTTTCAGATTACAGAAATAATGTGATAAGAAAAATATCCCCAACGGGGGTGGTTACAACACTTGCCGGAAGTGGTAGTACCGGTAATTTGAACGGAATTGGGACAGCGGCAAGTTTTTACGGTCCCTTAGGACTGGTATTTGATCAAAATGACAATCTTTATGTTGCAGACTATATAAATGACCTGATTAGGAAAATTACATTAACGGGCTATGTTATTGATAAGGTATTACCTTCGGGGTTGAATTTTGATCCAAGTACAGGTATCATTAGTGGTACCCCAACCGTACCGGCAGTTGCAACCGATTATAAGATTACAGCTTTTAATATTTACGGCAACAGTAGTGCAGATGTAAACATTGAGGTGCTTAGGCCTTCCCCAGTTAGTTTGGCTCCTTTTCCTGTAAAAACAGTTTGTAGTGATGATTTTGATCCTGGAGCGGTAAGTAATGTTCCTGTGACCTATACCAGTAGTAATCCTCTTGTGGCTATAGTTGTTAACGGTGAAATTCATATTGTTGGGCCGGGCACCTCCACTATAACGGTCAGTAATGGGGCTAGTTTTGCAGACCAGATATTAACAGTTGATCCGCTTTTAATCCCATCTGTTAAGATCACGCCTACTTATTTTTCATCCTGTGAAGGCATGGAGTTAACTTATGAAGCTATTACTATCGATGCGGGTCTTAATCCCACTTATCAATGGCAGGTTAACGGACAGAATGCGGGTATAAATAGTTCGAAGTTCATTAGCAGTGACTTAAAGACTGGTGATATCATTACATGTGTGGTGACAAATAATGACGCCTGCATACCGGTTTCATCGCCTATGTCAGGACCGGCATCCTTAGATACTACACCCTATACTTCCATTGCTGTCAGCATCGTTTCATCTGTAAGTGGGCCTATGTGCCCTGGTACTCCCGTAACATTTACTGCAATACCTTCTGATAATGTACACTCGCCTAACTATTCATGGTATGTAAACGGAGTGTTAACCGCAACAAATAGTTCGGTTTTTGCTGTTGCAACTTTAAAAAACGGAGCTGTTGTTTATTGCGTTATGGTTGCAGGAGGTGCGTGTATTCTTAATCCTGTAGTGAATTCTAATTCAATAAGCGTCAGCATCCTTAATGGGGCTGACTGTGTCATCAAGGTGCCCAATGCTTTTAGTCCGAATGGCGATAATATTAATGATAAATGGATTATAAATGCGTTAAATGCATCCGAGGGCTGTACTGTTAAGGTATTTAACCGTCAGGGTTCAATTGTTTACCAGTCTATTGGCTACGTCGACCCCTGGGACGGAACAACCAATGGCAAAGCGGTGCCAATCGGAACTTATTATTATCTAATTGCGCTGGAAAACGGAAAGAGAAAGATGTCGGGATCAATAACGATTTTGCGTTGAAAGCGGAGCATCCTTGAAGAAAAGAATCAATAAATGCAACTGAAAAAATCAGAAGAGCCCTACTTCTGAACAACGATTAGATTACGATTTGAATAGCAATCCTGTAATCGGTTTACCAGCACGCTTTGTTTGATAAAGAAAGAATAAACCTGTAGCCAATAGTCCGATGAGGCCGGCTATACAAACCGCCAATCTAGGACCAAAAGCATGTGCTGCCCAGCCAATCAATAAACTGCCAATCGGAATCATTCCCTGGTACGCCATTACATAATAACTAATTGCTCTCCCTCTCATTTCCGGTATTGCATGTGTTTGAATGTAAGTGTTGATTGCAGAGGTTTGAGCCATCATACCCACACCACTTAGTGCCATAAATATCAATGCAATTGGTAGTATGCTCGAATACGACATGAATACCAGACTTAAGCCGAATATGGCACTGGCAATAATCGTGATTTTCATGAGTGGTTTGGCCGATTTTAAGTTGGCCAGATACATCGCCGATACCACTGATCCTAAACCCGCTGCACTTTCGAACCAGCTAAAAGTTCCGGCATTGCCATGAAACAAGTCTTTCGCAAAAATAGGCATTAGGGTATTGAAAGGGATTACAAACAAACTGCTAATTCCGATCATCACGATCATACTGCTCAAATCTTTATCGCTGGATATATATTTAAAACCATCTTCAAGTTCTCTCCAAATGCTTTTTTGGGCGTGTGGAATTACAGTAAGGTTCAGTTTCATCATCAATAAACAGATGAGTACTGGAATATAACTCACAAAATTACCTACAAAACAAAAGTCTTCGCCAAAAGTGCTTAAGATAACACCAGCAATAGCAGGGCCTACAATTCTGGCCAGATTTGCCATGGTAGAGTTGAGTGCGATGGCATTAGGTAAGTCAGTTTTATCTTCCACCATTTCAACCATAAGGGATTGGCGACAAGTCACATCAAAAGCATTAATGATACCTTGAAGGAGACTTAAACCTATAATAATTGGGATGTTGTAAAATTGAAAATAGATGATCGCAGCCAATGCGCCGGCCTGCATCATAGAAATCACTTGAGTAATGAGCAGGATTTTGTATTTGTTATTTCTATCGATTAAACTCCCTGCGTAAGGAGAGAGAATTAAAGAAGGAATAAGGCTAACAAAGGCAACCAAGCCTAATAACATGGCCGAATCTGTTAGTCTGTACACCAGCCAGCTTACCGCCGTCTTCTGCATCCAGGTTCCTATAAGGGAAATGGATTGTCCGTAAAAGAAGAGTTTGAAATTGCGGTACTTTAATGATCTGAACATGGAGTGTTTTAAATAATGTTATTGTCCTACAAATTTCGGGATAAGATTTAAAGTGGTAAAATTGATTGTTTTAATGATATTGATTAGTTTTAACGATCGATTGTAATAGCGACAATGGAAATAAGACAAATCAACTATTTTATTAAAGCGGCTGAAATGCTACACTTTACGGAAGCAGCTGCGGCATGTTTTGTGACACAGTCGACCCTTTCTCAACAGATCAAACAATTGGAAGAGGAACTGGGGATGATGTTGTTTGATCGGATAGGGAAGCATGTGCATTTAACTGAGGCTGGTGGGGTATTCCTGAATCATGCCAGACAAATTGTGTTGGATGTAAAGAAGTCTAAACAGGCAATTGTCGAGTTAAATAACCTGGTTATTGGCGAGCTAAGGATAGGGGTTACCTCGGCATTTAGTTCCGTTTTGCTACCTGCTTTGGCGCCCTTTTCTGCCAAATACCCGGGTATTAAAATAGTAGTGGAATATGGTACTGCGGCAGAGTTGGAGCATAAGCTGAAACAAGCCGAATTGGATGTGCTCCTTGCTTTTCACGAACAGACAGATAGTGATGATGCCAATCTGGAAATGGAGCATCTTTTTTCATCGAGGATTATGATGGTGGTATCAAAGCACCATCCACTTGCCGATCTGAAAAAGATCTCTTTGACCAACCTCGCTAAAGTGGAGCTGATCTTGCCGAGTCAAGGTTTTAGCTCCAGGGATTTATTGGACGAACTATTCCATAAAGCACGTCTTTCTCCCCTTATAAAAATTGAGATGAACAACATCCATTCTTTGCTATCATTGGTGGACGATGGAAGTTGGGCCACCATCCTCAACGAAAAGGCGCTCATTACCTGGGAAAACCTGATTGCCATTCCAATCTCGGGAAAGGAATATTATAAACAAGCCTTTATTTTATGGCAAAAAGGAGGGTACAGAAAGAAATCGGCAACCCTCTTTATACAGGAGTTGATTGAGACATTACAACTTGGAAAAACCTGATGAACTCAGCCCTAATTGCTTAATGGCTGGTAGTTTAGTCGGCGATTTGTCCCATTGGTCCTTAAAGTAAATAATGTTGTCGGCAATAACGTCTGATGAGTTTCTAAGTTTAATGACAACCGGATTGTCATTAGCGCTGACCATTTTTAAATCAGCTAATTTTGCACCAATCACATCATCCAGGAAAATCGCATACCTACTGTCGCGCTGTTCATAATTGAATGAGCTGTTTTTTACAGTAAGACCATTGACATGACGTGCCCATATCCCATAAGAAGGTTGAGTTTTTAGATTTCCCACATTATATTGGCCAACACCCAATTCAGGGGCTAGGTTTGTGGTATCTGCAGGCGGATTTCCACCTTTAACCAGCACATGCACATCATTAAATACAATGTTTTTAATGTATCCAGTATGCAATTCGTTTGGCAGCTTAAAATTAAGCCCCCCTGTAACCGTTTCAGTATCCGGTAACTTGTAACCCGCAATGATTGGAGTAGCCTTGTCTTGAGTGCCGTCATAAGCCTTCCAGCGACCATTTTTACCGCCGTAAGAACTTCCACCGTACACCTCAAAAATATCTATTCCATTCAGTATAATATTCTCCACCTTACCTATGTTTACATTCTTAACCAGCAATTCATCATGTTTTATCCCATTTTCGGTAAAAGCATACCGGCCTACAGTGGCCCCAAGAATGCGGGCGCGGTTAGATATGGAGATAAAGAAAGGGGCTCTCGTTCTGTACATTTGAGAGCGGGAGTGTAGCTTTCCGGTATGGCCACAATTTAGGTGAATGTCACTGATGTGCGCGCCATCATTGGTCGAAATAGAGAATCCTGCCTTATTGGCTCCAAGCACATAGATGTTGTCCACACAAATGTCCTTAATGTCATCCGCTGTCTCAGAACCGATTTGAAATAAGTTACAATTTGTATCCCCAATAATATTGCGGACTTTGTAATTCCTTGCCGGACGTGTAAAGCCTAATGCGCAATCAGAACCCGGTTTTATGAGGTCATCAGAACTTACTTTCGAGTAAATATTGGTAGCAGTAACATTGTTGCAGCCCATAAAATCATAAATATCACGCGCATTCCCCTGGTTTGCTTTACCAAAATAAGTATTGTGCACATTGATGTTATCCGTACCTGTAGCCAGTAAAACAAAGTGCCCGGCACGGTCAATCCTTAACATATTGCTCACATCAACTATTTTCAAACCATCTTTCCCAATGTAATAGGGTTCATCTTTTTTAGGATCATACCAAAGGTCTTCGGAACGTGAAATGCCACCAATTTCAAGATTGGTACATAACTTCAGCGTAAACATCTTATCCGCGCGATTATCCGGTGCATTGCTCATCACTTTATCGCTATTAACCAAGTTTCCATTACCTGTGATCAAACCATTGCCAATAATCTTCACATTATCTAGTCGCTCCCCAAAAAACATGGTATTCCTAAAATAATGATGACCAACATCCTGCTTCGTCATGTAATTCTCTGGATCAGCATAAGGTCCCGGGTCAGTAGGTGAAAGCCCAGAACGGTATTTTCTATCACTAAACCAGGTAGATTCAGGTGCATCTGCCCCTTTAATGGCGCTAATGGTCGCCTCTTTATCCACAAATAAATAAACATTGCTTTTCAAATGAACCGTCCTCACATTATAATTCCCTGCACTAAACAAAATCGTACCACCGCCCATTTTATTTGCAGCGTCAATAGCGTCATTGATACCCTGGGTATCATCTGCGTTGCCATCACCCTTTACCCCAAAACTTTTAACATCCATTTTACCTGAATAAAACTTAAGTGTATTAGATAGACCCTTATTTGGACCATCGTTAACATTAAGTTTAAAAGCATATAATTTTTTAGGCAATAAACCCGATACTCTAGCTGTAGCTTTTTTAGCATCAATTACAGCCGAAGATGCGGTCCAGCTTTTACCATTGTCCAAAGATTGCAGTATAGCCACATTTTTGATGTTGACATTGATGCCCCATTTAAAACCAACAGTAGTATAGTTATTAGGTGTTTCTTTATACTGAATATCTGTGTTAACGATTCTTTCAAAGCTAGAAACCGGATTGGTTACCGTCAATGTTGCGCAGGCAGCACCAGTAGCTGGACTGGTTAAAACCTCTGGCTTGGCAGTTGTATATGATCCACTAAATGAATATTGTCCTGCCTTATTTAATTTTACGTTTTCAATGGTAAGCTTTAGATCTGGTCCATTTTCTGGTCTCAAATCCAGGTTGCTAAAGGTAAGGATTGAGCCCCCCTCAGCAGCTTTGCTAATGGCTACAGTACCAACTTTCGAATAAGAATAAGCACTACCAACACGACCGATAGATTGTCTGGCCAAATCCTTTAACTTAACCGTTCCACGTCCAATTACATTAACAGTTGTATTGTTTAGCGTAACCTCAATACCCGCAGGTAAAAAGAGTTGGACAGTAGCATTAGGCGTTCTTTGGCCTGCACTAAAATAAAGGGTTAAATCATTACTTGTATTTACAGTAGCCTGCTCGGTTTGTAAGTAAAGGTGTCCTGCTACAGCCATCGGTTTTACTACGATTTGATAGCTCCTTTTCGCTTTTCCATCTTCAGCAGTAACCACAAGAAGGTCGCCGTTTATCAGCTCTCCATCTTCTTTTGTCGTACCATCCTTATCCGTAACCTTGTACTTTTGAAAAGATCCATCTTTCGACTTCAGTTGCATCAGGATTTGCTTCACACTCATTTTTGTGGAGACTAAGCCCTTATCTTCTGGCGTATCTACTGTAAATAAATAAGTGCTCCCTGCAATAATTACAACGCGATCATTTGTTATTTGCGCAATATGAGTGGCTGATTTGCTGATCTCTATTTCAGTGTCAGACTTATACTTTTTGATTTTAACCGCCAAAGCAGGTATCGTGATACAGATCAAAAGAATCAGGGGTAATGATTTTAGTTTGTTCATGGTGAATTGAAATGGTTGTTAAAAATCGGTATTCTGTATTAAATTAATATGACTAAGTATTCAACTATTCTGGCAGAAAACCTATATTTACCTGCAAGCCTTAGTTTTATTATGAAGAAAATCCTTTCTATTGATGGTGGGGGAATAAGAGGAATTATTCCGGGAATGGTTTTGGTTGCGCTTGAAGAAAGGCTGAAACTAGAGAGTAAAAATCCAGATGCTGCTATCGTCGATTATTTTGACTTTTTTGCAGGCACCAGTACTGGTGGTATATTGACCTGCCTGTTGCTATGCCCTGCAGAGGAGAATCCGACAAGACCCCGGTTTTCTGCCAGAGCAGCGTTAGATCTATACCTGGAGCATGGGAATGAAATCTTTAAAATGAGTTTCTTTAAACGCATCCGGGCTAAACTTGGGCTTGCCGGCGAACGTTACAATAGTATGATTTTCGAAGGTGTACTGAAGAACTATTTTGGCGAGAAAAAACTGAGCCAGCTCATCAAACCATGCATCATCAGTGCCTATAATATTGAACTTAGGAAAACCCATTTTTTTAGACAACAGAACGCAATCTCAAGAGGCAATATCCGTGATTTTTACTTAAGAGATGTTTGTCGCGCTACCTCAGCTGCACCCACTTATTTTAGTGTAGCAGAGATCCACTCACTGGCCAATGTGCGTTACCCATTACTTGATGGTGGTGTGTTTGCTACAAACCCTGCTTTAAGTGGCCTGATTGAAGTAACCAGGGCTTTTAACCAAACCCGGATCAATGATATTTCTTTAGTCTCACTAGGTACCGGTCGTTCTAGAAGATCTTATGATTATGACCATTTTAAGAAAAGTAGTGCGATGGCTATTGTGCCTGCAATACTAGACATTATGATGAGTGGCGTAGCCGAAACCAGTGATTTCTTCCTGAAACAGCTGTTCAATTCTATTGGGCACTCAGAAAACTACATTCGTATAGAGCCGGACAGTTTGGAAAGTATTAAGGAGGGACTGGATGCCGCAAGTCCTGCAAATATTGAAAGGTTAATCGCACTGGGTGATAGGACCGTTAGTGAAAATGAAGCCCGGATCACTCAGCTTGCAAAAATGCTGATCGCCGAAGCAAAAGATACTTCAAACAAAAAACCATGGGATTTTTTAAAGGCCGTAAGATCATTGGGCTCTCTGTAAGTATCCAATTATAGCACACTTTTTGCTCCTGTTTTATCGTTAACAATCAGGATGAGCAATAAAACCCAAAGCCGTTTCTTCAAAGCCATAAAAGGAAAAATCATAATTGCATTGCTCTTAGCTTGTTTTGCCATGTTTATGGCATGGGCGGTAAGCAAAGTGGCTTTTAAAGAAATGCTGACTACTGTGGAGAACATCACTGCGCCAAGTGAGCGGTTAAGGGTAGTGAGTGCCATTTCACGAAAAATAGGCGCGCTTGATCAACTGCAAAAAAAGCAAGCTTTTAACGATCCCGGTAATTATAACCAACTGTTTAAGGAGTCTGGGCAATTGCGATTGGTGTTAGATACCTTAGCCGGATTGTATGCGAATGACTCTACCCAGCTAACCCGAATTTTAACCATCAAAAGACTTTTAAGGGAAAGAGATAAGCAATTTATAAATTACCTTAAAGTAAGGGAGCGACTGGTTAATAATAAATCCTTCTCCGAACAGGTTAAAAGCCTAAGTGCGCTGGCAGCAAAAAGTTCAGAACAGACTGATAGTACCATTGTAGCTACAGAACAGAAAACATCCACAACAACGATATACCCAACAGAAGAGCGCCCTAAAAGCTTTTTTGGTAAAATATTTGGCAGGAAAAAGACCAATGATGAGGATAATGGGGTTAAGATCGTAAACGAAGAAAAGGTAAAAAGAGATACCATTGCTTTGTCTGCCGAGGCCCGAATGACTAAAAATCTGGAGCAATCCTTAAAGATCATAGAGAAAGAGCAGCGGATTAAAAACGAGAGTTTCTTAAGCATGGAAGCGCTCTTAACCGATGCAAATACTTTGCTCGTTAGCCAGATGCTTGATGTATTAAGAAAGGTAGAAAGTGAGGTGGTTGCACAAATTGAATTAAACGGGATTCAGGCAAAAAATGTGGTAAATACAGGCATCAGTACCATTAGCATCATTATGCTTGTCTTTTTCTTTTTAACCGTATTGTTGCTCTATTTCATTTTAACAGATATTACAAAAAGCAATAAGTATAGGGCTGAACTGGAATTGGCAAAAGACGAAGCGGAATATCATGGAAGAGCCAAACAACGGTTTCTCTCCAATATGAGTCACGAAATCCGAACACCCTTACAATCCATTATTGGCTATTCCGAGATCATCCGGAAGCAAGAACGGCCACAGCGGAAAGATATTGATGCTATTTATCACTCTTCAGAACACCTATTGCAGATTGTAAATGAGGTTTTGGATTATAACCGCATCATTTCGGGCAAATTCACCTTCTCAGAAAAAGCATTTGATATTGAACAATTACTTCATGAGGTGGTTTCGGTGATGCGGACCCAAGCCGAACTCAAATCACTCCAACTGATTACTGAATTTGAGCTTTCTGGTATAAAATACGTAAATGGAGATCCTTTTAGGTTGAAGCAGATTTTGTATAATCTTTTGGGAAATGCCATAAAATTTACGGTGAAGGGTGAGGTCACGCTTTCAGCATTTTTTAAAAGGCAGGGCGAGCTTCTTCATTTTACCTTTATGGTAAAAGACACCGGAGTTGGATTAACCGAGGAAGAAAGTAAGCTGATATTTAATGAGTTTGAACAGGTCAATACTTTGCCTGATGAGGAATTAAATATATCCGGCGCTGGATTGGGTTTAACCATCATCAAATCATTGATTGAACAACAAGGTGGCCGGGTATATGTGAAAAGTAAGAAAGGAGAGGGCAGTGTTTTTACGGTTTACCTCACACTTAAGATAGCCAGCGAACCCGAATATGAAAGCGCGCTTGTTGAGCCTCTGGCTTATAAGGGGAAAGTTTGGGTAATAGATGATGACCAGTTGATTCTTGATCTATGCGCCGTCATTTTTCAAAATCATGGCATCGACGCCCGGTTCTTTAACTCACCCACACAATTGCTAAATGCAGCCTGGGATAACAAGGTTAAGTATGTGCTGATGGATATGCGCATGCCCGAAATGGATGGCATTACACTTTGCAGAAGGTTAAGAGAAAAGGTAGGCAATGCGGTGAAGATCTATGCCATTACCGCACAGGTATTGCCTGATGAGCGCGATTTGCTCTTAAATAATGGATTTGACGGCTTGGTGATGAAGCCGTTTAAAGAAGCGGAGCTTTTATCGGTGTTTTATAACCAGGCTATAACTGAAGATGTAGATGAAGAATGGGCGGAAACAGAAATAGAATCCGTTGACCTGGATTTAACTTCGTTAAAGAAAATGACTTTCGATGATGAAGAGCAGTTAAAAAAGATACTCTTCAGGTTTTCGGAAGACAGTTTGAACGATAGCGATGAAATACGGGACGCGATGAATAAAGCTGATCAGCCGCGGTTGCGATTGCTTACCCATCGATTGGCTGGAAGAATCGCACAGATAGGGGCAAAAAAGCTCGCTACAGCATTTAGATTGATGGAAATGGAACTTAGAGCGGATGAGGATTTAGACCCGCTTAAAAAGCACGAAATAGAAAGCTTGTTGCAGCAGTTAAATCAGCTGTTGATACAGGTTAAGGCCTCAGCATAGCATTTACTCTATATCATAACGCTCCATTTTACTGTATAGCGTTTTCCTGTCTATATTGAGCAGTTTTGCAGCTTTAGATTTATTGTATTTAACCTTAATTAGCGTTTCCATAATCATTGCCTTTTCATTTACTTCATTAATTGCTTTTAAATCTGTACCACTAGACTTTGGTGCTTGATTAATGGAAATGATCATATCTTCTGGCAGGGCCTCAACTTCTGCTGTATCTGTTGGTGTTAGTAAAACCATTCGCTTAACTACGTTTTTAAGCTCCCGCAAATTTCCCGGCCAATCGTACTGAAGTAAAAGTGTTTTGGCTTCAGCCGAAATGTTTTTGACATCCCTGTTTAACTCCTGATTAGATAGTTTTATAAAGTGATTGATGAAAAGTTCTATATCCTTTCCTCTATTTCTCAATGCCGGTAATTGTATTTTAAATTCATTCAGTCGGTGGTAAAGATCTTCTCTGAATGAACCATTAGCTACACTCATTTTCAGATCATCATTGGTTGCCGTAATAATTCTTACATCAACTTTAATAGATTTGGTGCTGCCTAGGGGCTGTATGGTCCTTTCCTGAAGCGCCCGAAGCATTTTAACCTGAACCTCATAACTTAAATTTCCAACTTCATCTAAAAAAAGAGTCCCCCCGTCAGCAGCTTCAAATTGACCTTTTTTATCAGTTAAAGCACCTGTGAAAGACCCTTTTGCATGGCCAAACAATTCGCTGGCCGCTAAATCTTTCGATAGCGCCCCACAGTCGATAGCCACAAATGGTTTGTTGGCACGTTTACTCTGTGTATGTAAAGCACGTGCAGCATATTCTTTACCTGTACCACTTTCGCCTTGTATAATCACCGACATATCCGTAGGAGCTACCAGATTAATGTGTTCGTAAAGTTTGTCAGCAATTGTGCTTTTGCCTTTTATAGCGTCTGTATGTTCAACTGATTTGCTTGATTTAGCAGTTTCTTTTTTGCCCAATGCATTTTTTATGAGCATGAGTAGCTCATCTGGGTTAACCGGCTTGGTGATGTAATCAAAGGCACCGAGCTGTATAGATTTTACGGCTGTTCTAACATCGTTAAAACTGGTCATGATGATTGCTGGCTGAGCAGAACCTTTCTCCAATACATGAGAAAGAACGTCTAGTCCGGTACCGTCTGGTAAACGATAATCAATTAATAAGAGGTCGAAATTTTGCTGATCAGTAATTTTAAAGGCTTTTTTTACATCGTTTACAACATGTGGTTCATGGCCGTGCTTTGTAAGAAAGCCCTCTAAGACTTGAGAGAAGGTAGAATCGTCTTCAATGATCAGTATTTTTGCCATAGGTATTCGCTTGTGATAATAGCAAAAATACAAAAGCCGGATGAAATCCGGCTTTTGTGAGGTAATATATTATATAAATTAAGGGATATAGGTGCTTATTCTATAACAACGCCGTCTTTACCAATTTTTAAAGAGGCGGTTTCTTCTCCTTTTTTAACATCAATCAGATAATGCTCTGATTTGTCTGCTTTTGTAACAAGGAATGCTGCTGTTGGAATCCATTCTTTATATTTGTCTGAACTTAATGTAGCTTTCACGGCATCAGGAAGATCTTTCAATTCAACCGGAGTTTTTGTAGTACTGTCTTGTTGTGCGCTAATTACAACTGGAACTTTGATTTCGCTTGCTTGTACTGTAGCTAATCCTGCAAATGCCAGGAACGCTGCTGATAAAATGATCTTTTTCATAATTATAAAATTTAAAATTGTGTTCTAATTAATTACGATAAGGTAAGGTACAGAATGATGCCACAATTAGATTTTATTTTTAAATAACTGATATTCAGTTTATTGGTTTGTTTTTGTGCGTTCGAAGTTGTGGAGTTCCTCCCCAATGTGTTGCGGACTGAACCAGGGATGATGTTTAGAAGATGTTGCAAACCCTTCGGTAGGGCTTCGGGCACGCGTTTACCTTAAAAGCATCCTTAAAGGGATGTCGAAGGGCTTTCATTGGACCATTAGTCCTACGAGCTGCCTACGATAGGCCAATGGTACTCCTTATCCTGCCCTAGCCCTGAGCAAGGGTTCCCGAAGGATTCCCAATTGCCTTTCGGCTTTTTACGATACTATTTTAATTTTGAAAGAAGGCCATATTTTGATACTCCACAATGTTTTATTTGGTATTAATGGGTTTATGCCGCGCTTTCAACCAAATTTCAGATCACTAAAGGTTTACCATTAATTATCTAACGAGGTTTGCTTAAACAAATTAGGAAAAACATGAGCGAAGAAACAGCAGGAAAAAGATTCAACAAGGCAGATTTTGACAAGGTTGAAAGATTTATTGTAAAAGTACGGGTTGCAGAAGTTGGCAATTTAAGCCCAAAGGAGATGAGCGAATTTCGGGAAAAGTTAAAAATGCGAGGGGAAGACCATAGCGTCATGGACGTTATGAGGGAGGAAGCGATTGAAAGGGGGATTGAAATAGGACTTGGTGAGGGCATCGATAGAGGGATTATAAAGGGCCGTGTGGAAGGGCTTACGATGGGGCTTGAAGACGGTATTAAAATAGGAATCGGAAGGGGGCGTGATGAGGAACGTAGAAAACTGGCGATTAAATTAAAAGCCGAAAATGTTTCTTTAAGTATTATCTCCAGGACTACTGGGCTCACTATAGAAGAATTAACGTCTTTATAGCCGGAAATGAAAATCTATACAAATACATAAATCTTTTCTTAGCTTTGCTGTTATGCTGTCTAAGAAAACGAAATATGCAATAAAGGCACTGGTTGCTCTTGGCAAGAATAGGGAGAACCCTCCTATGCAAATAGTGCGGTTGGCAGAACAAGAGATGATACCCCGGAAATTTCTGGAGCAAATTCTACTTGATATGCGTAATGCTGGTTATTTATATAGTAAGAAGGGTGCAGGGGGTGGATATAGCTTGAATAAAGATCCAAAAGATATTTATCTGGCAGATATACTTCGTATTACTGATGGACCAATAGCAATGGTTCCTTGTGCCAGTTTAAAGTTTTACCGTAAGTGTGATGAATGTCATGATGAGGTGACTTGTGGCATCAGAAAAACATTTATTGATGTAAGGGATGCTACCTTAAAAGTACTTGCCCAAACAAGCATTGCTGATGTGATTGCCAGAGAAACTGACGATACGATCGTGAGCTAAATAGGTTTGTTAACCAAGAATCCATATGATTTTTAAAACCAGGACTCGTCCTGGTTTTTTGTTTTCAGGTGAGATTGACTTATAATACGTTACCGCGTAGGTCCTAAATTTAGTTAACTTTGTCAAAATTTTGAAAACTATGAATAAGATTAACAAGAATTTTTTCTGTAGTAGTGGAATGGGAGTGGTTTTATTGGCAGCGATGCCTTTTATGTCATTTGCTCAGAAACCTAACTGGCAGAACCTAGATTTAAAAGCAGATTCTACATTCGGTATAAGCACAGAAAAGGCTTATAATGAATTATTAAAAGGTAAAAAATCAGTACCAGTTATAGTTGCAGTTCTTGATGGTGGAGTAGAAGCCGTACATGAAGATTTAAAGCCTATTGTTTGGGTAAATAAAAAAGAAAAAGCTGGCAATGGCAAGGATGATGACAAAAATGGTTACATCGATGATATCCATGGCTGGAACTTTATAGGCTCATCAAAAGGTTCTGTTAATTATGAGACCTTAGAGTTGACGCGTTTGGTGAGAAGAGACAATGCTAAATTTGCCAATGCAGATGCTACTTCAGTAAAAGCAAACGAACTACCTGCTTTTGAAGCTTATCAAAAAAATAAAGCGGAATTGGATCAGGAGTTAGCTGAGGCTAAAACTGGATATGAGCGCTTTGGAGGAATCAAAAATGCAATTGATGCAGTAGTAAAGAAAATCGGTAAAGAAAATCCTACACGTGAAGATTTTCAGGCTTTTAAACCTGAAAATGATATGGAAACTAATATTCAACGTATCATGCTTGCTCAATTAAAAAACAGCAGTTTTGATGATTTTTATAAGACTCAGATCGTACCGGGTTACGACCACTATAAAAACCAGGTTGAGTATAACCTGAATGTTGATTATGATCCACGTGGTATTGTTGGTGATGATCCTAATAACAGCAAAGAACGTTTTTATGGTAACAATGATATAGCTGGACCAGATGCCAGACATGGATCTCATGTTGCTGGTATTATTGGCGCTGTACGCAACAATGATTTAGGTATCAAAGGTGTGGCCGATAATGTGGTTATTATGGGGGTTAGGTGTACGCCAAATGGTGATGAGCGCGATAAAGATGTTGCAAACGCGATCCGTTATGCTGCTGATAATGGTGCTAAAGTAATCAACATGAGTTTTGGTAAAGGATTTTCATGGGATAAAGCAATCGTTGATGAGGCGGTTAAATATGCAGTAGCTAAAGATGTATTGCTTGTTCATGCTGCAGGTAATGACAATAAAGATCTTGAGGTAGAGAATAACTTCCCGAATCCGGATTATATCGGCGGTGGTAAAGCTAGCTCATGGATTACTGTTGGCGCATCGAGCTGGACAAATGATGGTAAGATAAAAGCTAATTTTTCTAACTATGGTAAAACGAAAGTTGATGTTTTTGCACCTGGTGTAGACATTAACTCATCTGTACCTGGATCGAAATATGAAAAATTAAGTGGTACAAGTATGGCTTCTCCTGTAGTTGCAGGCTTAGCTGGATTGATTCGCTCTTACTATCCTAAATTAACTGCTGTACAGGTAAAAGATATTATTATGAAATCAGTAGTTAAAGTTGGTCAGTCTGTAGAAGTTAAAACAGAAACAGATACGAAGACTATTCCTTTTGCAGATCTATGTGTTACTGGTGGTATTGTAAATGCGTATGATGCATTGAAATTAGCTGCTGAGTACAAGAAATAAGCATTGTTTTGCAGTCGTCATTCTGAATGTATTTCAGGATCTCGCACGAACGAATAAGAAAGCCATTGATAGCAATATCAGTGGCTTTCTTATTTAATGGTGATTGAAGTCGGTGTGTTCTCTGGGTAGGGGGAGAATTTTGCGGGAAAATTTGTTCTCATCTATGAACGTAAGTCGTTCATATTTACATTCATTAATTCTATCTATACTGTTTAAATCTGAAAAGATAGCGATTAGCAAATTGTACATTTCTATACAGTTGTAATTTAAATGATGGGTTTTAAAGAGATCTATACAGCCCTCACAATAATCGCGGGCTAGCAGATATTCGCCTCTATTTCTAAGTTGATGTGCTTGTGCCATTTTTAAAATGGCTGCTGAATATTGTGTGACTTTATAACGGTGTTTGTTTTCATGAACAACGCCAAGAATTCTGATCAATTGTTCTGTTTTCTTGCCAGGGGTTATTCGCGACCGCGATATGGCAAGCATATTCATGATAAAGATGGTAAATGCAGATCTCCGGGTAAATTCTTTCGGGTGTAATTTGATGATGGTATTTATCATTTTAATTGCCCCTTGATCCGACCCATAAAATAAATTGAGTACTAGCGCCATTAGGTAAACAATCCCCTGCTGGGTATTGAGGGCTTTGCTGTCCTTTAAAAATGGATACGATAAGTTTTCTATCTGAACCGAAAGCTGGCTATTGCTAATGTTCTTGTTGGTAATTTTTGCATGAACGAGTTGGATAACTTCAAAAGGGTCTACCACCCAGTCTGATGGCCCCAGGTCTTGTATTTTTTCCATTCTCGCATTGATTCTGGCTTCATCCAGACTCAGTATATCCATAACAGCAAGGAGCGATTGATAGACTAAAGTATGCTCCTCAGCATCCGAAATCTCAACCAATACTTCCAGTGCTTCTTTGAAGCTTGTGTCTATAAAATCAAAGTTGATCAGCTGCTCAACAATTTTATCGTGCAGCTTGTGTTCCTTAATGAGGTGATTTGTGTCAGCGCTATATTTAGATCTGTACTTTAAGTTTTCTGCAATAAAAAGGATTAAATAATTGTGTTCGAGATGGTTTAGTGGCAAATCAAACACATATCTGAGCGATTTTAAGTCGCCTATTCTAATGATGAAGCGAATAGCCCATTGCAACAGTTGGAAGCGGGCGCTGTTATTTTGATGTTCATTCTGGATGTATTGGAAAAAATCTTCCTCTACTCGTAAATTGAATTTTTCCAGAATCTCAATGAACAGGAAATATTCAAATGTATGCGCGTGAATGAAACGAACAAATTCTCGCGGATGATAATCCTCATATTGTTTTTCTTCTATCAAGATACCATCGGAAAGGAGTTCCATGTAGGCGTTCTTGAATGCTGATAATTCTGCAATCAGATTGTCTTTCGGGACACTCGCCCCATTTTTGCCAAAATCGGTGAGTTGAATTACCTTTTTTAGGAAAAGGATTTTCTCTGTATAATAGTTGGAACGGTATATGTTTTCTTGGATAAACCTGGAAATCAGTTCGTGGAAGGTGATGTTTGTAGAATAATTGAAACAAGGGTCTTCTTGTTTTAACTGATAATACAGCTGGATATGGAATGGTAATTTTAGTTGGGCCTTGAGTTTTGGGTTGATTTCCGTTACCGCCTTGCCATCAATTTTAGCAACAATCAGATCTACTTCTTTTTCCGTTAATGGTGGAACGTTAGAAATCTCACTTACATTAAAGTAGTTACCCGCAAACCATTTCGATTTTAAATAAGCTGAATGTCTGATCAATTCGTAAAAGCGAATCCAATAAGTAGAGCGCATGCTCATCACCAATTTAATGCATTCAATGTCTTCTATTGCACAGATGAAATTGATGAGGCTATCAAAAAGTTGTTTCTTTAAATCCTTTTTAAGGGTAAGTTCTGAAAAACCATCTATAAAAATAACAAACTTACTCTTTGTATTCTTGTAGTTCTCCTGAATGAAGTTAATCAGACTTTCTTTTTTGGGAATATTGAGTAAGGTTTTTAGTTGATCCTCAAAATTTAGATTAGGATTTTCAGCATTAAAGAAGTTATATGCCTGCAAAAACAATATCGAGGAATCGTAGAAAGCAGTATTGGGGTTATGGAAGAATTTTTCTGCCAGATGGCACATTAAGATTGTTTTTCCGTAGCCTGGTTGTGAAACGAATGCAGTGAAGCTATAGCTACTTTTAAGAAACTCTTCAAAATCATGTTCGGCAAATTTTCTACTGATGGTCAATTCATAGGGCATACCCACACGATTTTTGATTCCTTTGAGTGTGAAATCGCTGACTTTGGATACCCTGTATCTAATGTCTCCCCAGGTTGCAGGGGGAGCACCGGGCTGAAGACTAATCGCAATTGGCCAGCTGTCTAAAATTTCTCCGCTAACATATTCAGTTAGCGTAGCTATAGTGAATTTTGAGAAGTTGTGTTTGACGGCAGCAAATCCAAATAACCGTTTAATGGTTGTTTCGCTGACATGCTTATTCAATGCTCTACTGATTTCAATCGATATCCTTTTGCAATCAGCAGGTGTCGCTGTCCTAATTCCTGTTTTGATTAGAATTAAACCTTTAAGTTCATTTAAGATAGATGTTTCATCCATACACTTTATAAGTGAGCGTTAAAAATATAACAAAACGAATATAACGCAATAATAAGAATAATGAACAGGCTTTTATTTTCGGAAAAAAGAAGAATAAAAAAAATGAATACTTCAAAAACCTATCCAACAGGGCTTTAGTGATGTTTTTTTGACGAAAGATGGAGCTGTTTATTCATATAATGAACAAAATGAACGCAATGAAGCCTTCACCCTGCTTTAAATGAACAAGACGAATAGAGGCAAAAAGGGGACGTATATCTACAATTGTACACAGTAAACATAATTCATCTCAATCACTCTCCTATGAAAAGGACCTCTACCTTATTTAACCTGCTGAAAAAGTATCTCTTCTTCGTTAGTTTTCTTAGTATAACGCTCATAACTTCTAAATCGTATAGCCAGACTAGGATTTATGCGGATAATGTGGTGGCCAGCCCTAATGCACAATCGTCGGTAGTGGGTTGTGGTTTTCTGGGGCTTGGACCATGCTTTAATGCGGTTACTGTAACTAATCCTGACAATGCGAAAAATAATAGTGAAACTAGTTTTGCAAGGGTAAACTCCACTGCTGGCGTAGCCCTTGATATTGGTGCTTATCAAGGAGAGTTGGAACTAAAGTTTCCAACTACCGTTGCTGCAGGCAAAACGGCTTATATTCGAATCAATGTAAATAATCCTGATCTCTTAAATTCGTTGCTAGGAGGTAGTTTGGGTAATTTACTAGCTGATGTGGTTGGAACAGTTGTACTTGGAGACCGGTATTTTCAAGCTGGGGCCAGAATGGGAACGGGGAGTGGTAATAATGTGATTTCTGCAAATAGTTCTAACCCATTTGCTACAGATAATGTCAAAATTATTAAAGATGTTAATGGCTATTTCTATATTGCCATTACGCCTCAAATGCCTTATGATCGCGTTTATGTAAAAGATTTTACCAAAGCTATTTTGGGGCTTGGTGCCAGCAGTTATACAGATGTTTATTATGCTTTTCATGGTGAGGGTACTGATCCATGTGCACAGGGCTTTGCCACCTCTTTCGAGGGGAGTGGTATAACATTAGACGCTTTGAAGCTGGGCCAGGCCGGAGTAACTAATATGGAAAGGGTCATTGATGCTGATAAAACTAATTTCTCTCAATTAAGTCTGGGTGTTGTGGGGTTAGGATCCGAGGTCAGTCAGGTGATTTATTTTGAAACCCTCTCTAAGACTACAGACGAGTTTAATGTAAAAATTCAAGCCGATAAAGCGTTGTTGGATGTGGGACTCTCAAACAATATTAAGCTAACGGCTTATAAGGGCTCAACGTCGGTTTACGAGAACAACTTAAATACTACGCTGAATTTGGATTTATTAGGTCTGTTGAAGACCGGAGTTCCTGTTCCGATTCCTTTTGCACCGGGAGTTGAATTTGATAGAGTAAAAGTGACTTTTTCTTCATTCGCAGCGGTTGGTTTAACGCAAACTTTTAAATTATACTCCGTTACACGTTCGGCGGCACGTCCAACGTTTGTAGATCCCGCATCGAATGCCGTTACAGCTTGCTATGGGACAGCTGCTAATTTAAAAGCAACAACATTACCTACAAATGAATTACGATGGTACGATGACCCTATAGCTGGTAATTTGTTGACTCCAAATGCTGACGGTTCTTACACCACTCCTGCATTAACGGCTAGTAAAACTTACTATGTTGCTGCAAGAACCATTGGCTGTACCGAAGAATCAGTAAGGGTGCCGGTAGTGGTGACTGTAAATCCGCAGGTAAATTTTGTAACCACGGTATTGAGTAATGCAACGCTAACTACACCTTACTTTAAGCAGATCACTGCCGCTACCGGTGGAACACCTGCATTTACTTATGCCTTGGCACAAGGTAGTACCCCGCTGCCAGCCGGTTTAACATTGGCTACCAATGGCGCTATAGGGGGGACCCCAACAGCTTCGGGTGTTTTCCCATTCTCTATTACCGCAACAGATAGTAAAGGTTGCGTGGCAATTGCCGCTTTTAGCTTAACGGTAAACGTTGCTTTGTCTATTGATACAAAGTTATTGCCTAATGGAACAGTTGACATACCTTACCCACCACAAACAATTCCAGCAGCTACTGGTGGAACAGGTCCATATACTTATGCGGCTCCTGTGGGCTCTTTGCCTCCAGGGTTAAACTTTGATCCGTTAACGAGGGTAATATCAGGCACACCTACAGTAAAAGGCACTTATGAGATTCCTGTAACGGTTACCGATGTAAACGGAAATACCATTATACAAAAATATACGATAGTGGTAAGAGATCCATTGGTATTGGCTACGGTGCCACTTTCGAATGGAACAGTGAATGTAGTCTATCCAACTCAAACGATCCCATCGGCTACTGGTGGAAGTGGTGCTTATACCTATAGTATAACAACTGGAGTATTGCCTACTGGATTAACATTCGATCCGATTACCCGCGAAATAAAAGGTACACCGACCTCCCAAGCGGGAACATACCCGATCCAGATTACTGTTGCCGACACGGAAGGAAAAACAACGATAGCTAATTATAGCATTCTGGTAAAAGATCCATTGTTACTACTGACGAAGTCATTGCCAGACGGAACAGTGGGTGTTGCTTATGCGACTCAAACGCTTACTGGTGCTACAGGCGGAGTAGGTCCTTACACTTATCTAGGTAGCAACTTTCCTCCGGGCTTAACATTTAATCCCGCAACACTTCAGGTTTCAGGAACGCCAACGGCTTCGGGTTCCTATATTGCAACTGTGAAGGTAACTGATGCGGATGGGACGGTTGCCAATCAAACTTACACGATAAAAGTAAACGGAGAACTTACACTTCCATCGGCTATCTTGCCAAATGGATTGGTGGGTACGGTTTATCCAACTCAGGTTTTGCCTGCTGTTAGTGGAGGTACATCTCCATATACTTATACGGCAATTGGTACGCCTCCCGGCGTAAACTTTGATCCTGTTACCCGAGAAATTAAAGGAACACCATTATCCGGTGGTACTTTTACGGTAACTGTAACGGCAAAAGATATAAATAATCTGAGCACAACTACAGATTACACCATCGTTGTGGGGGTAAGTGCTCCTATTGTAAATGGAGTAACTACTTGTAGTGGAACTCCAGCAACATTATCTGTATCGAGTCCACAAACGGGGGTTAATTATAACTGGTATGGCCCTACGGGAAATACGCCGTTATTTACAGGTACAACTTATACTACAGGTCCTTTAAATTCCAGCACAACTTTTTATGTAGAAGCTGTTTCTGGTACTGCTGTAAGCAGTCGGACAGCTGTAAATGTAACGATTAATGCCGCTCCAGACCCTGCTACTGTAATTACTGCAAATGAGAATATCAGTACAGGGCAGACTGCAACGCTATTGGTTAGTTCAACTGGCGGTAGCATTGTAAAGTGGTATACAGCAGCAACAGGGGGCGCGGCATTCTTCACAGGAACCACCTATACTACACCGGCTTTAGCTGCTACCACCAGCTATTTTGTGGAAACAGAAAGTGCATTAGGTTGTGTGAGTGCAACTAGATCCGAGGTTAAAGTTACAGTAACCAATTTACCAGTAAACGCTAAGTGTAATGCTGCTACTAGTCAGCAATCTGGTGTTGATGGTATTTGTCTCCTATGCGGAGTGGTTGATCCAGGCGCTTCAACAGATGCAGATCCAAATACTTTTACTAAAATTAATTTGGTGGTTGGTGCTGGTGCATCAGGTTATCAACGATTGATATTTGCTGCTCCAGGTACGGCTACTGACAGTGTTCGTTTAGATATCGCTACACCGGTAGGTCTAACTGATGTGGCCGTATTAGGAAATATTACGATTACTTTATTTAATGGCAATACCATGGTTGGTACTGCACATGCTTTAAATGAAACACAAATTAGTCTTCAGTTACTAACAGGAAACCGATTTAAAGCGACCTTCGTCGCAGGCGGGGTATATGATCGTGTCGAGATACGCTTTGGGGCTTTGGTTTCTGCCTTGAGTAATTTAAGTATTTACGGGGCAGAGATCGTTTATCCTAATCCAACGGTTTCTGCTACTGGCAGAACAATTTGTGCCGGCAGCGCGACTACCTTAAATGCAACTGCAAATGGTGGTACCACATTAAAATGGTTTGCTTCATCATCTGGAGGTACTGCACTTGCTACAGGAGCAACCTTTACAACCCCTACAATCTTAACAGTAAACACTACTTTTTATATTGAAGTGAGTAAAAATGGTTGTGCAAATACAGACAGGGTACCAGTTACGGTTATTGTAACTACTCCACCTGATGCTCCGGTATTGGCAAATTCAGACGCAGTATGCGCTGGGTCGGCAGCCGTATTGTCTGTTAGCAATCCCCTGGTAGGAGCAACTTACAAATGGTACACCTTAGAAGTAGGAGGAACACCAGTATTTGAAGGACCAGTATTTAACGCGGGTATATTAAATGCTACAACTACCTATTATGTCGAAGCTGCTATTGGAAGCTGTTCAAGTGCAACTCGTACTATGGCAGTGGTTACTGTAAACCCACTTCCGGCTTTGCCACAAGTTCAGGCCTCGGCTACAACGGTAAGTCCGGGACAAACAGCGATACTTAATGCTTCATCACCTGAAGCCAATATTATATTTCACTGGTACAGTTCAGCAACTAATACTACACCTTTGCACACCGGCCCTACATACGTAACCGCTCCATTAATGGTTACAACTACCTATTACCTTGAAGCTGCGTCGACTGTAACTGGTTGTGCAGCTTCTAGCCGTGTGCAGGTTACCATTGATGTAGATAATAATGGGCTACCGAATCCGGTACCATGTGAAGGGGCTGTAACCCAAACGAACGGGGTGGACGGTCTTGGGTTATTGGCGGGGGTATTTAACCCTGAACTTGCCGTTGATGCCGACACTAAAACAGGATCATCATTAGTACTGCCGGTAGGTTTACTGGGAGGCTCAGTTTATCAGCGTGCTGCGTTTACTGGACTTTCACATACAGGTGATACCGTACGTGTTCAATTGTCGACACCAGGTAAATTACTTTCATTAGGACTTTTAGGGGGAATTACGCTGACTACTTATAATAATGGTGTAAGTAATAATGATCCATTGTTATTGACCAATAATTTGGTAGATATGCAATTATTAAGTGGAAATACAGAGGCCCTACTCACTTTTGTTCCGGCCACTCCATTTGATCAGGTAGAAGTCCGCTTAAATGCCGGCGTGGCAACAGCGCTCACAACGGTTGATTTAAACTATGCACAACGTATTACCAAAGCACCAGAAGTAGCCTCGGCGAATGTTGCTGGTTGTGCAACACAACCATTAGCCTTATCAGTGCTTAATCCTCAAGTAGGACTTACCTATAAATGGTATGATGGAACAGGAGCCCTTGTTTTTACAGGAAATCCTTATAACACACCTAATCTTACGGTAAATACCAAGTATTATGTCTCAGCGGCTAATGCTTCAGGATGTGAAAGCTACAAAACTTTAATTAATATAAGTGTAAACCCTAAACCTGCGACACCAGAATTAGAAACACCGATTGTAAATACCTGTGCTGGTAATACTGTGATTTTGAAGGTTAAAAATCCAATTACTGGCCTCACTTATAAATGGTACAATAGTACTAATACCTACCTTGCCCAGGATGGGACGTCGTTAACGATACCTGCTGTTTTGGCAACAACAACTTATTCTGTAGAAGCTGTAAATAGTTGTAATGTAGCTTCTGACAGAGCAACAGCGACGATTAATGTTGGGTCATTAGATATACCAGTGATTACTCCGCCTTCTGTTACAGTAAGGGTTGGGGTGCAAGCTGTTTTAACTGCAACATCCAGCACTGCCGGTGTTACATTTAAATGGTACGATACTCCCGGAGGCTTGATACCGTTGTTTACCGGTCCAACTTTTATCGCAGATGCTCAACTGGTGGCGGGTTCGAAAACTTATTATGTTGAAGCTACAGCGCCTTCGGGCTGTAGCGCCCCAACAAGAGCGTTGGTTACTGTAACGGCTTTTGATGGACCTGTATCACCTGTTCCTTGCGAAGGTGCAAGTGCACAAACTAAGGGAACTACTGGCATAGTACTGCTTACTGATGTATACAATTCAGGATTGGCGATTGATCAGGATGCAGCAACGGCATCATCTCTGGTGATACCAGTTGGCTTAGCGGGATCTGTTTACCAACGTTTAGGTTTTAACGGTTTATCTAATGTAGGTGATACGGTTAGGGTATTGCTTACTTCGCCAAGTAAAATACTTTCATTGGCAATTTTACCATCACTTGAGCTTACATCTTATAATAATGGGACGAGTAATGGTGATGCAACCGTGATTTCCAATTCATCGATCAATCTTCAACTTTTGAGTAATGGTTCTCAGGCTTTGTTAACTTTTGTGCCAACCTTGCCATTTGATGCTATTGAAGTAAAATTAAATTCAGGACTTTTAGGGGCCTTTACCTCCATAGACGTGAATTATGCGCAGCGTATAATGATTGCTCCAAATGTATTGGCGCCAACTGCAGCTGCGTGTCAGGGATCGGCGGCAGTATTGTCTGTCACCAATCCTCAGCCTAACGTAACCTATAAATGGTACCAGGGAACTACATTCATGGCGGATGGCAACACCTACTCAACGCCTACAACATTGACTGCGGGTACTTATGATTTCTTTGTTACTGCCGCAAGAAATGGATGTGAAAGCAAAAGGGTAAAAGTAGTGGTGACCATATTGCCTTTGCCATTGACTCCTGTTGCGGATGTGCTTAGTCCGGTAACGACTTGTATCAATACACCTGTTACTTTAAGCGTACAAGCTGTAAATGGGGTAGCATTTAACTGGTTTGATGCTGCGGTTGGCGGAAACCAATTGGTAGCAAATAATAAGGATTACCTCAGTTCAGCAAATTTAGCCGTGGGTACTTATGACTATTTTGTTGAAGCCGTTAATGCAAATAGCTGTACTAACTCAGCCAGATTAAAAATTACGCTTATTGTTAGGCCTAATGCATTGGCAGCTGATATTATTGTTAGTGATCAAACCATTTGTTCGGGTAATACAGCAATATTAGTAGCAACTGCTCCAACTATTACTGGTGCTACATTTAAATGGTATAAGGATCCGGCTTTAAAGGATGTTCCGTTTGATGGGGCTAGCTTTACTACCGATGCGTTAACGGTAACCACCAAATACTACGTCATTGTAAATGGACCAAATACCTGTGCTAATGATGCTTCATCCGCTAAAATTGTTACCGTAACGGTAAATAAGAATTCGGTAGCATCAGATATTGTAGTAGCAGATAAAGCCATCTGTGCAGGTTCTACCGCTACTTTAAATGCAGCCAGTACAACAGTAACTACTCCGGTATTTAGATGGTACAAAACTCAGGCATTAACCGATGTACCTTTTGTAGGAGCTTCGTTTACTACAGATGCACTTACTACAACCACTAAGTATTACGTAACTGTAAGTGGTGATGGTACTTGTGCAAACACCGCTGCTTCTGCTAAAATTGTTACGGTTACAGTAAATCGCAACGCTACAGAAGCCGACATTATTGCGGCCGATAGAGCTACTTGTTCAGGTACTGCGGTAGTTTTGACCGTTACAAGCGCGATAAACAATCCAGTATTTAGCTGGTATCGCAATGCTGCCCTCACTGATCTGGCTGTAAGAAGCAGTACATTTACTACACCAGCATTAACGGCTACCACCAAATACTATGTTACCGTAAGTGGAACTGATGTTTGCGCGAATGATCCCGCAAATGCTAAAGTAGTAACGGTAACGGTAAATCGAAATGGCATAGCTTCAGATATTACCCTTGCAGATAAAACCATTTGCTCGGGAACTACAGCAATACTTAACGCAAGCAGCGCAGTACTTTTACCCGTATTTAAATGGTATCGAGATGCTTCGCTAACTGATCTTGCATTTGAAGGACCGACCTTTACTACGCCTGCGCTTACCCTAACCGCCAAATATTATGTAACGGTTAGCGGAACTGGTGTTTGTGCCAATGATATGGCCTCAGCAAAAGTAGTTACAGTTACTGTAACTCGAAATGGAGAGGTTAAGGATATCATTTCAGCTGATCAAACCATTTGCTCGGGACAAACGGCATCTCTTACTGTAAGCAGTGGTACTGTAAATAACGCTGTATTTACCTGGTACCGTGATGCCGAATTGACCGATGTAGCCTTTAGGGGGGCAAATGTAACTACACCTATTTTGACTACGACTAGCAGGTATTACGTGACGGTGAGCGGGGATGGGGTTTGTGAAAATGTACCTGGTTCGGCCAAAATGGTGACGGTAACGGTTAATCCAGTGCCAAATGTACCAATCATTGGTCCAGCAAGTCCAACAGCTTGTTCTGGTGATGCTGTGATATTAACCGTTCAAAATCCGCAAGCCGGAGTTACTTACGAATGGTATACTGCTGCGTCGAATGGAACTTTATTGCATACCGGTATTTCGTATACCACTGATCCACTTAATGGGAATGTTGATTACTATCTAAAGGCTACCAACGCGTCAAATTGTGGTAGTGTTAATGGTATGGTTAAAATAACCGTTGTCGTAACAAATAGGCCACAGGCACCTTCGGTACCTTTGGGCACTGTAAATACTTGTATTGGAAGTGGGGCTACTTTATCCGTATCCAATGCGGTAGCCGGTGTTACTTACAATTGGTATGCTACAGCGCTTAGTACTACTATATTAGGTTCTGGAACGACGTTTACTACACTGCCAGCCACTGCTACCACTACAACTTATTATGTAGAAGCTAAATCAGGAAACTGTACAAGCTCATCGCGTACACCAGTAGTTGTCAATGCAGGCGCACTTCCAAATCCTCCTGCAACAGTTTCGGGCGCTGGTAGTCCGGTATGTCCAGGTAGTACGACGGTATTGACGGTTAATAACCCCGATCCTGCAGTTAAATATGCATGGTTTAACGTTCAAACTGGTGGCGCATCACTAGCAGAAGGAAATAGCTTTACTGTACCAGCATTGTCTGCAACAACAACTTACTATGTAGGTAGTATTAATTTGCTCAGCGGTTGTTCAAGTAGTACACGCACTGCGGTAACCATTACAGTATTAACTAAGCTTGCTGCACCGGTGGTATCTGTACAGGCTGCAACAGCAACTAGTATCAACTTTGCCTGGATTGCGGTACCTGGAGCTACGGCCTACGAGGTTTCTACAGATGCAGGCTTAACATGGACGGCTCCAAGTTCGGGGCCGGCTGGAACTTCACACCTGATTGCGGGCTTAAACCCAGACCAGCAAGTGATGATACGGGTAAGGGCAAAAGGCCAACTGGATTGTCAGCTAAGCGATGCAACCACCTTTACCGGAAAGGCTGAGAATCCTTTGGGCAACGAGATCTTTATTCCGAACACATTTACGCCAAATAACGATGGTAAAAATGATATCCTGTATGTCTACGGAAATACCATTGCTAAATTAAAACTGCGTGTGTACAACCAATGGGGACAATTCTTGTACGAATCATTATCCATTCAGAATGGTTGGGACGGTACTTATAGGGGCACTTTACAACCAAATGGAGTATACGTGTATTATCTGGACGCTGACTTTAATGACGGCACAAAAGCAACTAAAAAAGGAACAATAACACTATTGAGATAAAAATGTATCCGATGATAATGAAAAATAGAATTGTTATGAAGAAACTAATTAGAACCCTAATAATAGGAGCATTTTTAAGTTTGGGTGCGTTAAAAGGATCCGCACAAATTGACCCTCACTTTTCACAATATTATGCTCACCCACTATGGTTAAACCCAGCCTTAACCGGAGTTACTGATGGAGCATATAGAGTTTCATTAAATGCTAAACAACAATGGGGGGCTATCTCTAACTCATTTTTAACCGGGGCCGCATCCTTTGATATGGCCCCGGTTAAAAACCTGGCTTTTGGTGCAATGGTGCTTAATCAAAATGCTGGTGATATCAGTTACAATCATTTAAGTGCATTGGTTTCGGGTGCATACCGGATTCACTTCGGAAGGCAAGGATTAAATATGGTCAATTTTGGATTGCAGGCTGGTATTTTAAACAAGAGTTTTGATCCTTCAAAAATTACATTGGGTAGCCAGTACAATCCTGTAACCGGGTATGATCCTGGCTTAGGTCTTAGCGAGTCCTTCTCTTCAAGCAATACCCTTGTTCCGGATGTAAATGTTGGAGTGATGTATTTTGATGGTAATCCAGATCAGGATGTGAATGTTTTTGCTGGGGCAATGGCGGGCCATTTAACCAGGCCGATAGATAAGTTTTTGGGAAATAGTATTCGGATGCCTATACGCTATGCTACACATGGTGGTGCGAGGGTTAGAATCTCGGATTCTTTTGATATTACCCCGAATGCTTTGTATATGAAACAAGGTAATGCGCGCGAAATTTCTGCAGGTGCATATGCACAATTTATGCTTAATCCTGATTCTGATCTCCTTTTTGGTTCTAATTATAGAGTAGATGATTCTGCTATTGCTTTTTTTGGGTTACACCTCAATAATATGGTGTTCGGATTGAGTTATGATTTTAATACATCGAACTTAAACAGGGCTACGGGAAGTAAAGGAGGACTGGAGCTGTCTGTTTCATTTACTGGTAGAAAAGGAATCCTTGGCCCTAACTTTTTTTGTCCACGATTATAGTTGAACTAATATGAATTCATTACACATTAATGAAAGCCCGATGAAAACCAAAATACTCCTGATCCTCTGTTTATTTACTTCCGTAGCACAAGCGCAATTTGTAGCCAATAATAAAAGGGTGGCTGATGTATATTTTCAAAATAAAGAATATTATGCTGCGGCAGTATATTATAGAAAGGCGCTGACTCCTACTATCGATAGTGCTAACTTTGTAGTTCCTTTTGGTTTTGTAGAGAAGATCAAAGAAGAAAGCCCCAAAAAGGATGAATTTGAATATTGTACTTACCAGCTTGCTGAGGCTTTAAGGTTGTATAAAAACTTTGGGGATGCAGAAAAATGGTACTCAACGGCGACGGAATTTACTAATCCAAAGTATATTTTAAGTGGCTTTTGGTATGCCGAAACCTTGCGTTCCAATCAGAAGTTTAATGATGCTATTGCTGCATTTAATGCGTTTTTGGCCAAGTACCCACTTAAGGATGATTATGTAACCAAAGCCGCGCAAGAGATCGCCTCCTGCAAGTTTGCACTTTACGAGTTGCGCTATCCCAGGATGTACAGATTTGATAGATTGAAGAATAAAGCGAACACTTTAGGCTCAAATTATAGCCCTACTTTAAAGGGAGCTAATCTTTATTTTAGTTCATCAAGACCGACAGGTGGAACGGGTAAGAAGGAAGTGCTGACTGGTAATGATGCAAAGGTTGTTAGGAAAGAGACTCCATATTTGAATGCCGTGTACGTGACTTCTGGGAATCCACTTTCAGAGGAGGTAACAGTTAAAAAAACAGCTATTGAAGGGAAAGATAGAGAGTCGGCTGCACCAAGTTTTCATCCCAACGGTCGTGTTGCTTATGTGACGAGTTGGACCACACAGGGCAACAAGAAAATATATCAGGTAAATGCTACGCCTGGTGCTGCAAGGGAATGGTCGGAACCTGTTGAATTGGGTAGCCAGATCAATGTTAGAGGTTTTAATTCCATGCAGCCTTTTGTCACTACAGATGGAAAGTATTTGATCTTTTCATCAGACAGACCTGGTGGATCGGGTAAATTTGATTTATGGTATGCGCAGATCCTTATCGATGGGGCATTAGGTACAGCGGTAAATATGGGTAGCACAATCAATACTCCTGAAAATGATGAAGCTCCATATTACAATACAGCGAATAAAAGATTGTTGTTTAGCAGCAACGGGAGAGTAGGCATGGGCGGCTTAGATTTCTTTGAAACTGATGGCGATTTCAGTAACTGGTCTGAGCCCCGTAATATGGGATTTCCTTTTAATTCTTCAAAAGATGATCTTTATTTTACACCACTCAATAATGATGAATCCGAAGCTTTGATCAGTTCAGATCGTGAATCGATTTGCTGCCTGGAGATTTTTGTTGTTAAAAAGAATTTCCTGGTTATTCAGGGGACTTTGTTTGACTGTACTACTTTAAAGCCGTTAAAGGACGCGGTAGTTACGCTGGCAGATTCGGTGCAACAATTTAAGTTTACTACAGATGAGCTAGGGAAATATACTTTTAGAGTAAATAGTAATCGCCAGTTTAAATTGACCGCAGATAAGGATAAGTACTTTAGTAAGATCCTGAATTTTAGCTATGCGCAAATGGCCTTAAAAGATACTTTGTTTAGTCCGGAGCTCTGCTTAACGCCTTTTGAAATTGATAAGCCAATTGTGTTAAAAAATGTTTTGTATGAGTTTAATCAGGCAACATTGACGGAGGATTCAAAAGAAAAGATGGATTACCTGTATACTATTATGGTTGATAATCCAACAATTGAGATTGAGCTAAGTGCACATACTGATAGTAAAGGGTCTGAGGTTTATAACTTGGATTTGTCGGAAAGAAGAGCAAAATCTTGTGTTGATTATTTAGTAGAAAAAGGGATTGCTCAGAACAGGATGACCAGTCGTGGTTATGGTAAAACCAGACCTATTGCACCAAATGAGCTTCCGAATGGAAAGGACAATCCGGAGGGGAGAGCGCTTAATCGTAGAACAGAATTTAAGGTTACCAAAAAATAAATACAAATTCTCAATCGAAACCCCGTATAGATTTTGCTTCAAAGTTTATATGGGGTTTCTGCTATATGGCTCATTTTCGGCTATTTGTTAAAAATATTTATGCTATAATTACATTATATTGTAAATTGGCCTTTTCATTTTTAATTATGCGCTACTCTAAATGTGCCATTCTGGTGTTTCTACTGTTCGGTTTCTTAACTGGATTTTCTCAAACTGTTGAAGTAACCAGTACTGCTGATGCAGGTACAGGCACGTTGAGAGCAGCATTGTCTAATGTTCCCGCGGGCACAACGGGTTATACCATTAATTTTAATCTACCTGGTCCTGCAACAGAAAACAATAGGACGATTAGATTGCGTTCAGCTCTACCATCTATACCTTCAAATGTTACAATTGACGGAACTTCTCAACCAGTTTGGGATGTATTAGGTGTTTCCGGAGCTAAAATTATTATAGAACCTGAGTTTGCCAATTCTACTTTTCATGGTTTAACGATTGGAACCTATAATACGGTGTATACGCAAGTCGTAAATGTACAAATCTATGGTCTGTTTCTTCGAAACTTTGCCAAGTTTACCAGTCTTCAAAATGTGAATACAAATCAGGGGTCTGGTATTGTAATCGATTATAGGGCCAGTAACATAAAAATCGGAGCCCCTGGAAAGGGTAATATTATTGGAGGGACGATCAATGGCATCTTAATTAACAACTCCAATTATTATACTGCTCCTGCTTTAGCAAACATTAGCATCCAGTCTAATTTAATCGGAGTACTGTATGATGGCATAACAGCGATACCAAATATAACAGGTATTTCCTCGAGCTTATATGAAACATCTATCGCTATTGGTGGCGATAATGCAGGAGAGGGAAACGTGATTGCGGCTAATCAGACCAATGTTAACATTAACAGAGTGAATAGTTCAAGTTCACGTATTAGTGTAGTTATTGTTAATAATAAAATAGGGGTAAATTTTAACGGGACAAAGGATTTTTCTGATCTACAATTATTTCTTTTATCATCCTCACTTGAGATTCATGGTGTAAAGGTTAACGCTGTTAATACAGACCTATATCTACGCAAAAATATCATCTCTGGTAATCGTACTACCGGCGTATATATAACGAATTCGGATTTTGTCCTTACCAGTAATTATATTGGAACAGGAATTGGGAAAACGGAACTATTAGGTAATGGTATTGGTGTGAGACTTGAAGGCGCGGCAACAGGAACCATAGGTGGTACGGTGACATCAGATTTGGGAAATATTATTGCAAACAACAATTATGGGGTAGAACTTACTTCTTCGAGGCAGGTTAAAATAATGAGGAACAGTTTTTATTGCAATAAGATATTTGGTATAGGCCCAGCCTTAAATTATACACAAGCTTACGTGCAAATCCTCATTAAAAGGCCTAATCACATAGAAGGTAGAGCTACAGCTAATACGGAAGTAGAGCTTTTCTATACACAGGAATGTAATGGTATTTGTGAGGGAAGGGAGTACTTTGTAACTGTTCAGACTGATGCTACTGGTCGTTGGTATTATGATGGCCCCCTAGCAGGGAATGTTACGGCAACTGCAACTCCTATACTAAATGGAACCACATCACAGTTTTCAACAGCAGCTTTGTTAGAGGGTGAAGCCATCGTTACCTCGGTAACTTGTCATGGAAATGGTTCTATAAAAATACCTGAACCCCGGGAAGGCTTTACTTTTACATGGAATAGGATTGAAGAAAATGGAACGCGGACAGAATTGATACCTCCAGGAACTGTACAGGAAATCAGTGACTTACCAGTTGGACAGTATGAAGTGGTTATTGATGACGGATGTAGAGCCGTTGCAAGACAATTTCCAATAAAAGATCAAAGATTGGTAAATCTTGTTGTGAATTGGCCTACGCCAAGCTGTGGACAGCTTGCTTTTCCATTCTCGGCCAGTGTTGACAGAGGAGAAGGGGCTTTAACTTACAAGTGGACCAATGTGGTTACAAATCAAGTAACCTATGGTAAGACGGTAACCATGCCTGAGGGGACATATAAGCTAGTGGTTACTGATCAGGCTGGTTGTCCTATAGAGTCAGAAGTAAAGGAAATTAAAAGACTCCCGTCGCCCATTATCAATACAGGAACTGCAGTGGTTGGTAAAGCCGCTTGTGGTGCTTCAAATGGAGTAATTAAAAATATTACGATAACGGATTTTATCGGAACACTTACCTACAAATGGTACGTAATGGATCGGGATCCTTTAACAGGTACATATGTTCAGGGTGCTAAGGTTGGAGATGACCTTGATCTTGTAGATATGCCTGGAGGAATTTATATGTTGGAAGTGAAGGATCAAGGACCTTGTCCTGCCGTTCGTATTAACTATCCGGGTATTACCATTGCGATCACCAATTCTGTTATTATAAATGGAGGTACTACGCAGAACACAACTTGTGGTAATAATAATGGGGCGATAAATAATATTGCCATCACTCAGGGAGATACCTATAGACTAACCACTTCTACGGGTGTGCTTGTGAAAAGTGGAACATGTAGCCCTGGTATACCATTCAATATTACAACTGGTATAAATGGAGGTTTGGCTTCAGGAACCTATATTTTAAATGCAAGTAACTCCATTACCGGCTGTACAGCGGTTGCTGCAAATTATATCATAGGCATAACTCAAATAACTCAGTATCCAGCTCAGGTCGTTTCAATAAACAAAGCTAAATGTGATTTAGACAATGGATCAATCACATTGAACTATCCCAATAATATAAAGCCGCCGACAGGTAAATATCAGTGGAAGAATGAGGCAGGTGAAGTTTTTCCGGGGACGGCAGAGAAGATCGAAAATCTACCAAAAGGATATTATACTTTACACATAATTGATCCCAATGGCTGTACTTCTGATCCTTTGGGGCCTTATGAGATTGACCGGATTCCGTTAATTATTGTAGATAAGATGAGTGGAGTGTCAACAGATGACGTTTGTGGCTTAGGGCGTGGAACGATAACAGGTGTACGAATTTCAGAAGGATTGCCTTTAAGTGGTTCGGGTGCAGATGCGGTATATTTATATCAATGGAAAAATGCGAACGGAGATATCGTCAGTACAGATCGGGATTTGACTAAAGCGTTCGCAGGAGAATACCATCTTGAAGTAAGAGACCAGGCTTCTTGTGATCCCCAAATCAGTAGAGTTTTTAAGATTGAAGCACCAACTATTCCATTGCAAACACCAACGTTTGACCAGAAGCGACGTGTATGTTATGCAACTGAAATAATGATTCCAATAACTGCCCCCGAGGAAGGTATTTATCAAATGTTCCATTCTGAAGATGACGTTATTCCAGTTATGGAAACTAAGAATGGAATATTTATTTTTAAGGTGGCCAAAACAAGTGAATATGTGATCCGTAGAAAGAACGGAACCTGCGTTAGCGACTTTGTTCCACTGCACATTGAAGTAACCAACGACAACCTCGAGATCAAGAATACCATGACGCCTAACGGTGATGGCATGAATGATTACTGGATGATTAGCGGCTTGCCCGATTACAAGGACATCAATATTAAAGTCTATACACGTAGTGGTCAGTTGGTATACGAATCAACAGGGCCCTATAACAAGCCATTTGATGGGCGGTTTAGAGGCGTAGATCTTCCCGCCGGAGCGTACTATTATAAAATAGATTTAAGAGCTGATTGTAATCCAATAGGAGGTAGTATTACCTTATTAAGATAAGATTAGGGCTAACAAAAATGTGTTAAAACTGACGAGTCGAGCATTTCACATCATAACGGTTATTCAACAAGATACCCAATACAATCTCATGTGAACCATTGTTAACGGATCGTAATGCAGATGTGGTTGAATCGTAAGAATAGCTGACATTAATTAATGAAGAGATATTAAAGCCCGCAAGCGCGGAAAAGGAATCATTGTTTCTATAGCTGCCACCAATCCAGAACTTATCCTGATAAGCAATTTTAAGGTTGGCATCAATGGTCATAGGGGCGCTTAACCAATAGGTTAGCAAGGTTGATGGAATAAAGGCAATGTCTTCATCCACAAAAAATTTATAACCTGCAGTACCGTAAAATGTAGTCGTTTGATAGGCCGATAAATTGGTCTGTTTGTTTGGCGTTGCAGAACGGTAACCCAATATTTGCTTGGCCGAAGCACCTAGAAAAAAACGGGGGCTGTAAAGCCATATTCCACCGCCAACATCAGGTCGTATTTTATTATTGTAATCGGCAGATAAAAGTGGGTCAGAAGTATTGTCTACAAGTACGCTGGCGACATCAATGCTGGTAGAGGCTAAGCCGGCAGAAATACCAAGAGAAAGGTTTACATCATAGCTAAGTCCCAAGTGATAAGCGTAGGTTCCATTTATATTGGTTTGTCTGATTCGTCCCGCCTTATCCGTCATTGCATAAAAACCAACTCCATGATGAGGTTCGGCTGATGTATAAGTATCCACATAGCTGCGGCTTAAAGGATTGTATCCGGCCCCCGAAAATGAGTTTACTGAACCTCTTACAAAGTCTTCTCCAATTGGAGCGTGAATAGAAATATATTGGGTAACAGGCGCGCCTTCTAGTCCCCTCCACTGATTCCTGTGACCGAGTTTTAAGTCCGTATAATTGTCTATTCCAGAAATTGCGGGATTAATTAAATAATTGTTAAAGATATACTGAGTAGACCTGGGATATTCCTGCCCAAAGCTGAATAAGCACGTTAGGAGTAATAACGAGAGGTTAAAAATAGATTTCATTCTTATCAAATAGCAATTAAGTAACCAATTATAAGATTAATTTTGTGTATAATGAACTTTTAAACTAAATTCTTTAATTAAAGCTGTAATTTATGCATCCCGAATCGCAAATAAAACTCATCGCTGATACCCTACTTCCGGGTTTTATTCCCAAAAACGCTACTGAAAAGGAGCTTTCTTTTCATTTCACTATTCCACCTAATAAGAGCTATAAAGTATGGTATGAAAAGAATGCCAAGAACGAATGGGTATTTACCGGCTTTGAACCAGCAGAACATTAAGCGATTCTTATATGGCGGATGATGAGGATGAATGGTGTATTATGCATCAATTTGAGTAACTTTTGCCCCTATGCCTCATGATGTAAATAATACACTTAGGTCAGAAAACAGCTTAGGCATAGTGTATTACATACTATCTGAATAAGGTATAGTAATTGTTCAAATTATGCTACTAGATAGGAAGATTTTGGAAAAGAAAATAAGGAAAAACATCGTAAGGGCTGAGCAATCTCGACTAGGGAAATTAAATAGATATAATCTTATATATACTAAATCAGAGGCCGTTTTTAATGACTTGGCGATATTAACTGCAACGATATTTGATACGCACATTGCTGTGATCAATTTTGTTGATCAGGATAATGTTTGGTCAAAAGTTAAAATCCAAAGTAGTCAGGAATCAGACTTTACTAATGAAACAAGTGTTTGTTCATTAGCCATTATTGATGAAGAAGGGGGGCTATTTGAGGGACTTTCGATCTCGCCCAGATTGATGTCGAATGCCTTAATTGCTAGTGAGATGGGGATGAAGTTTTATGCAGCAGTGCCTATAACTACAGATGAAGGTTTTAATGTTGGCAGTGTTTGCATTGTTGATAAAGAGCATAGAGCGTTTCTGCCCAATGATCGGGAGAAATTGGAATGGGTGGCAACAACCGTCCGGAAAGAAATGAATAAAAGAATGGCCAAAAAGATATACGCATAAGTATTTTTATAAATACTAGTAGGAGGGGCTGTATCATAAATTGATGATACGGCCTTTTTTTATTCTGTAAAATTTGAAATAACTGCGTTTTCGTCGTAATTACACTTTTTTACATTGAGTATGGATGTAATTATTTAATATTGAATCTAGTCTGTTGACTGATTGATTATTTTGTAATTAAATGTTAAAATCTGATGGTTTGTTCAAATTTTTGGTTTAAACGGATTATTGTCCTGTTGCTTGTGGTTATAACATATGAAAATGTACGAGGGCAGAGCTGGATGCCAGGGTATAACTTTCGGAAGAAGATCACCATTGATAAATCTATGATTGGCGGTGGTGCCAATCTGCTAGATTTTCCTGTGCTGATCGAATTGGAAGATCATGACCTGAAGCAGTCCACAGGTTGTGTCCATCTTTCGAAAAATAACAAAGAACTAGATATTTCATTTGCTAGTGCCAACCAGTCTAGTCTACCAATTAATTTTCAACTCGATTCTTATGATGCTTTGAAAGGAAAGCTAGTTTGCTGGCTGAGAATAAAGGAATTGATTGCTATAGGCAATGTAGGGGCGAATGAATTCTATCTTTATTATGGTTCAATGCAAACGCATAATCCCTTGTCTGCAGAAAGTCGTGCCACTTGGGGCAACGCTTATCAAAACGTTTGGCATATAAACCCGGATCTTGCACCAGCAACCACTCGGAGTGCCAACCAAAGTTCTGGCAATGATATGATCGGAGATCCAACGATGAGTTTAACTAATTTCCATCAGGGTAAGATTGGTTCTGGATTACAATTTAATGGATTAACAACCTCAATGCAAGCTGCACCGGATACCAATGTAAACGTTTATGTTACTTTATGGCTGAAACTTAATCAAATTGGGGCGGAACAGGTTATTCTTGCCAGCGACACTTTAGATAATGGATTTCAGCTAACCATAGACGCGGAAGGATTTATTCTTTTTTTAGGTCGGAAGTCGACTGTAGCGCTTGTTCCGGATATTTGGTACTATATAGGGGTAATGTATAACAGTCAGCGAAAAGAGATTTATATCAACGGAGTGTATAAGAGCGGGGATGCCAAACTTAATTTTCCAACAAAAAACGTCGGTAGGCTTAGTATAGGCAAGAGTAAACAAGGTGATCGGTACTTTAATGGAATGATTGATGAGTTGAGGATGTTGCGTGTGGCAAGGCAGAAAGAATGGCTTGGCGCAGAGTATAGGAATCAACTTAATCCCACAGCTTTTGTCAATATTTCATCGCAAGAAATGAATCCCATACAAATACCTCTGGTAAATGAATTTACCGGTGCAAATGGAACAAATAATTGGGCCGACGAAGGGAATTGGAGTTACGGGAAACTCCCAGAACCATATGCTAATGTAAATATTAAAGCAGGAAAAGAATTGCGGACACCTGCTGGTAATCGTGTAATGGTAAATGGCCTTATCCTGGAAGCCGGGGCCAGACTTTTATTAGGAGGTGATTTGGAAGTAAACTGCAAGGCGCACATTGGCTTGTCATCATCAATCGCTTTAGATGAAGGGATACGTTTGGTATTTAAAAATGATGTGGTAAATAATGGGGCAATCCTATTAAACGAAAATATAGGTACACTGACATTTGGTGCTGACCAGTCTTTGCAAACTTTTTCTGGATCGGGCAGTTGCAAGGTTTCACGTTTAGAAATAGATCTGGCATCTGGCACAGTCTTGCTACAAACAACAATTAAGGTGAGTAAAGAGCTTGCATTGATCAAAGGAATATTAAACGCCAATGGTAACCTTACGATGCTTTCGACTGGGCCAGGTAATTATGCCACTTTAATGCCTATCCAAAACACCAGTGTCGCAAATGTTATTGGAAACGTAATTGTGCAACAATTTATAGCGGGTGATTTTTTAGCCCCTGCTACTGCACGCAACTGGTGGCTGTTAAGCTCACCGGTATATCAATCATTAACTGAACCAAAATGGTATAGCCTAAATGCCATTCAGCAAAGCATTTTTGTAACGGGAAAGGGTGGCGTAAATAATGGGTTTGACCTTTCTCCGAATAATAACGCTACTATTTATACCCACGATCAGTCCTTACCTGGGAGCCTTTCCCAGAAGTATATAAGTATTGCCACCATGGGTTCAAATGTGCCTCTGGGGAGAGGATTTTATGTGTTTTCAAGAGGAAGTAAGACAGAGCCCAATGCCTATGTACACCAAATACAAACGACTCCATTTTCTAATCCAAAACCCTATACGCTCAGTTATAGCGGTAAATTGTTTACAGGTGAACTCCGGGTGGCACTACACAATAGAAATACAGGTGGGGAGGGGGATGGGTATAATTTATTAGGAAATCCATATGCTTCGGCACTGGTATGGGCTAATTTACAAAAGATAAATGTTGGCCCCTTTTTATGGGTATTTGATACTAAAAATAATGCTTATCGGGTAACCGGTGATCCGGAATATATCATTCCCCCCGGCACAGGCTTCTTTGTTAAGGTGAGCAATGGAAATAGTAGTGGCGAACTTATGTTTACAGAACAGGCAAAATATGGGGCAGCGCCCGCTACTTTTTCAAGAAGGATTTCGTCTATTGAAAAAGTAACAAACTTGGCGCAGTACGATGAGAAAAGTACGTTGAAGATAACCTTAAATAAGGAAGGCTTGTCTGACGATTACATCTTAACACTACACCCTTCCGGTAATAACGAAATTAATGATGCCGACGCGGCTAAAATAGGAGAAGGATATTTAAGCATTTCGGGTTTAGCCACAAATGGGAATAAGCTTTCAATTGATGAACGGGCTACGGATACGGGGCGCAGGGTGATTAAGTTGTTTGTAAAGGGGTGGACGACTGGAGCCTATACTTTAAAGTTTAATGCGACTTTCAATAACCATGAAAAGCTTACGTTAATTGATCATTACTTGAATGTGGAGTATCCGATTACTACAGATGAAAGTGTGCATCATTTTTCTATAGATACTGAAGTCGGGCCATCATACGGCAAGGAGCGTTTTTCTTTACTGCTGGAACCGGTTAAAATAACTAAGCCGATAAATGAGCTGACAGATAAGCCCTTTTTATTTTATCCCAATCCGATAAATGAGCTCCTTTATTTGAAGGCTGTAAATCAAACCTGGAGAAACCTAAAGGTTTTAATTCGTACCCTTTCTGGGGAGGTCGTATGGCGCAATGAACTAGCTGTTCTGGAGCCTGGTATTCCGGTACAGCTGTCCTGTAGTCAGTTGATGAAGGGGATTTATATCTTACAATTGATAGACCAGACAAGAAATAAAACTATTACTTCTTTTAAAATCTTAAAAAACTAAACCTGATGAGATACCTACTGTTTTTAACCCTGATGCTCAGTTTTACCTTCGCCAGAGCTACGCAGACAGATGATCCCGGCCTTCCTGGGACTGATCCCGATGTGCCAGTGGATGGAGGAGTCGCTGCGTTGTTGGTCGCGGGAGTTGTATACGGAATAAGGAAAATTAAGCAAGTTAAACTGTAATGCCTTCTTTTCTCAAAATGTAATTGTAAATTCCTTCAATAGGTTTTTGAAAAATCTTGCCTACTTTAACCTGATTCTTTAAACATACCTCTCTTAAGATATCTTGATAGTAAAAGGCAATAGAACCAACAAAGTGAGTCTCCAGGTTTTTATATTCGCTATAATCCTTGATATTACTGTCTACAAACTCCTGAAAGCCTTCGTGCAAAATATTTATAATGAAAGGATGTGTTTTATGATTGATCATAAAACGGCTTATAGAAGCTAAATAGGTATTTGGACTAGGTTTTTGATATACATTAGTAATCACTGTTTCCTTGTCAATTTGAAATTCTTGTCCAAATTCGATGCTCAATTCAGCAGGCATTAGATTGTACAGATAAGAGGTGATTAGTTTACGACCAAACCATGTGCCCGATCCTTCATCACCCAATACATAGCCCAAGCCATGCGTGCCATGATGTAAAGTTTTGCCATCAAAATATGAGATGTTGGAGCCCGTACCTAAAATGCAGGTTAGCCCTGGTTTATCCCCGCAAGTGGCGTAGGCAGAGCCCATTAAGTCATGTTCTACAGCTACATAAGCATTGGTAAAGAAAGACGAAAGACCGTTAGATATGATCTCTACCTTATCGGGCGAAGAACAGCCTGCGCCAAAGAAATAAACTTCCTTAACCTGGCTTGCCAAATGAGCAATTTCTTTCTTTTTAGAAAAGAGTTTGAAAATGTCATGCGCATTCAGGAAATATGGATTTATGCCTTGTGTACTAAAGCTGATTTGTTCATTTGGGCTGTAACCCATCCAATCGGTTTTTGTCGAGCCACTGTCTGCTACTAGAATCATTCGCTAAAAATAGTAATCTTATTGAATATTTAAAGTACCGCTGATTTCTTTTAGGCTAATTTCTGTTAATTTTGCTTCGTATTGTGCATTTAGATAGCGGGTTATCGCATCGATGAAGTTCTTTTGAGCCTCTCTCAGCTCTAAAGGAGATATACTACCCAACCTGTATTTGTCTAGCGTAATGTCCAGATTTTGCCTTGCAATATCCACATTGCTTTTCTCAATTTTAAGTAAATCAAGGTTGGTGCTGTAATTCTGATAAGTGGACAGCAATTGGGCATTAATATCCTGTTTGGTTTTTTCGAAGCTCAATTCAGAAGAGTTGATTCCAATCTTGGCATTTCGCTCATTCTGACGTTGTAAAAATCCATTAAAGATGTTTAGGCTAGCCGTAACCCCATAGGTAAAGCCATTGGAGCGCGTCTGCGTGTTAAAGCCCGTCGGACTGGCGCTCTTTTGAAATTCATACCCACTATTTACAGCCACCACCGGATAGCGCTGTCCTTTTACCTGTTTTAAATTGAGCTCCGCTATTTTCTTATTGATGAAAGCATTTTGCAGATCAGGGTTTAGCTGTGCCATCTGGCCTTCCAGTGTGGCTAAGTTCAGTGCCGCATCAATATCAATACGTTCAGCAACCTTAAAATCAAGATTAAGGTCTCTGGCCATGACCTGATTTAAGGCAGTTTTTGAAGTTTTTAACAAGTTAATCTCCTGTAGATATGCCGATGTATCTGTATTGTAATCTACTTTTGCGGCCAAAACATCTAGTTTGGAACCTCTACCAATGCTCAACTTGTTGTTGGCAATTGTTAAACGCAATTGAGAGATGTCCAATGCGCTATCTCTGGCGGTAACCAGTTGTTGCTCTTTCAATACCGTGTAATAGGCATTGATCACATTACTTATCGTCGTTAATATCGTTGCCTTTGCATTCACCTCACCCAGCTTTTGCAATTCTTTAAGACGCTCGTAATTGGTGAACATCTGTAAACCGTCAAATATCGTCCATCCCAATGCAGCCCCATAGTTCATACTGGTGTTTCTTACCCCATTAAGCGTTTGCTGATTGCCGTTGCTTTGCGTACGGGTAATGTCCTGTTTGCTACCACCATCACTAAAGCTACCGGTCAGCTGAGGAAGCATACCGGCATTACCTAGGTTTAAGTTGTTTTTGGCAATCTGAATATCGTTGTTTACCAGTTTAATATCATAGTTGTTTTTTAGCGCAACGCTGATGGCTTCTTCCAAGCTTAGCTTTTGCTGTGCAGATGCCAATTGCGTGCTTATTGCCAAAACGGTCATTAAACAAAATACAACAGTACTGCGTTTCCCTAACTTATAATTAAGCCTTTTCATGTTCCAATGCTGCTTTTAATGATTGTTCTAATTCTGTATTTGTTTTGTGCTCTTTCGACCAGTAAGAGTAGATTGCAGGAATCACAAATAAAGTTAGGATCAATGCAAATGTTGTTCCGCCAACAATTACAATACCCATTCCCATTCTGCTTTTTGCTGCGGCTCCTAATGCCATGGCAATAGGAAGGGCGCCAATGGCGATGGCTAAGCTGGTCATTAGGATAGGCCTTAACCTCGAAACCGAAGCTTCCCTAATCGCATCATGTACACTTTTCCCTTGTTCTTTAAGCTGATTGGCAAACTCGACAATTAAAATACCGTTCTTGGTTACCAAACCAATCAGCATAATCGTACCAATCTGACTAAATATATTCCAGCTCTGACCAAATAACCAGAGCGATAAAAATGCTCCGGCAACAGCCATAGGCACTGTTAAAATAATGATAATCGGATCGATAAAACTTTCAAATTGTGCGGAAAGAATCAAATAAACCAGTAGCAAGGCGAGTCCAAAGGCGAAAAGCGTATTTGAAGAACTTTCCTTAAAGTCCCTCGACTCACCACCAAGGTCGGTCGTAAATGTTTCATCCAATACTTTTTCGGCAATCCTGTCCATTGCCGCGATACCTTCACCAATGCTTTTGCCTGGTGCCAGACCCGCAGAAACGGTGGCGGCAGTAAGTCGGTTGTTGCGGTAAAGTTGCGGCGGACTGCTTTCTTCTTTTGCGGTTACTAAATTATCTAGTTGTATCAGTTCATTATTGATGTTGCGTACATATACCGAGCTTAAATCTAGAGGGTCCTTACGGTCGCCTACTTCAAATTGTCCAATTACCTGGTATTGTTTTCCATTCATAAAGAAATAAGAGAAACGCTGACCGCTTAGCCCCAGTTGTAAGGCTGTACCAATATCTGCAACCGAAACGCCAAGGTTTTTGGCTTTATCTCTATCAATAGTCAAGTCAATTTCAGGCTTGTTGAACTTTAGATTTACATCAGAAGTTGTGAAAGTTGGATCTTTCGCCACTTCATCCATAAACAAAGGCACCTTTTCGCGTAGCTTTTCAAAGTTCTGTGCCTGAATGATGTAATTCACAGGTAATCCACCACGACGCCCCACCGAGATGGTAGGTTGTTGGGTAACTACCACTTTTCCTTCCGAATATCTGCGGGTAATTTTTGTCAGGTCAGCCGCAATCTCTGCCTGAGATCTTTTTCTTTCTGAGGGATCCGATAAGCCCATCCTTACGAAACCACTATTGGTAGAACCCGAACCGCCAAAACCTGGAGAAGTAATCGTAATATTTACTTGCTTTTCAGGTACCGAGTCGTTAACCATCTGGTTTACTTTCATCATAAACCTATCCGTATAGGCAAATGAAGAACCCTCTGGCGTAGTCAGGTTCATATTAATTGCGCTGCGGTCATCATAAGGAGCGGTTTCCTTAGGTAATATCTTCCAGAACAATACAATCAGACCAACGCATACTCCGATAATCGGAATGGCTAGCCACTTTCTGTCCAGAAACTTATTTAGTTTCTCTGCGTAGCCCTCATTCAGTTTTACAAAATAGGGCTCCGTCATTTCATAGAATCTGGATTTTTTATGCCCTGTTTTTTTCATCAGGTAGGCATTCAACATCGGTGTTAAAGTAAGCGATACAAAGGCCGATATTAAAACTGCGGCCCCAATTACCACCCCAAATTCCCTAAACAGTCGGCCTACAAAGCCCTGCAAGAATATTACGGGTAAAAACACAGCAGCAAGGGTAATGGAAATGGAGATTACGGCAAAAAAGATCTCATTTGAGCCTTTAATGGCAGCCTCGAAAGGCGAATAACCCTCTTCAACTTTTTTAAAGATATTTTCTGTAACCACAATACCATCATCAACTACGAGTCCGGTTGCCAGTACAATGGCCAATAACGAAAGCACATTGATGGAGAATCCAAAAATGTACATGATAAAAAAGGTAAACACCAGTGATACCGGGATATCAATAAGCGGTCTGATGGCGATGGCCCAATCCCTGAAAAATAAATAAATGATCAGGATTACCAGCACTAAAGACAGGATAATAGTCTCTGCAACCTCTGTTACCGATGCTTTGATAAATTTGGTCGTATCTAAAGAGATGTTGAGTTTAATATCTGATGGAACATCTTTTTCTAATTGCGCAAAACGCTTGTCAAATTCCTTAGAAATGTCTAGGTAATTGGCCCCAGGTTGGGGGATAAGGCCCACAGCAACCATTGGCTTGCCCGACTCTCTCAGCACCGTTTCTTCGTTTTCAGAACCTAATTCAGCGAAACCAACATCTTTTAAACGCACCACATTGTCGGTGTCATTTTTCAGGATCAGGTTATTGAACTCATCTGCAGTAGCTAATTTTCCTAATGTTTTTACGATCAGTTCCGTATTGGCTCCTGTTATTTTTCCAGAAGGCAACTCCACATTTTCTTTATCCAGTGCTGCTACAATATCCTGCGTTGTTAAGCCATAGGCTGCGAGTTTATCCGGCGAAATGCGGATACGCATGGCATACTTTCTTTGCCCCATGATTTGTATGCTACTTACACCGGTAATGGTTTGTAGTCTGTCGGCAATTACATTTTCTGCATAATCACTCAGCTCCATTACATTGCGTTTATCACTTTGTATGGTCATGGTAATTACGGCGTCTGAGCTAGCATCAGCCTTACTTACAACGGGGTTACCGTCAATATCTTTAGGTAACCTTCTGGCGGCTTCAGATACTTTATCGCGCACATCATTGGCCGCATCATCGATGTTTTTATTCAGGTTAAACTCAATCGTGATGTTACTACTTCCCTGGTTACTTGATGAGGAGATGTTCCTGATCCCGTCGATACCATTGATTGATTTTTCGAGTGGTTCAGTAATTTGGGATTCAATAATGTCCGAATTGGCACCTGGGTAGGATGTCCGTACGTTAATTACTGTAGGATCGATGTTGGGGTATTCCCTTACACCCAGAAAATTGTACCCGATTACCCCAAACAAGAGGATCGCCAGGTTCATTACAATGGCCAGTACTGGCCTTTTTATACTGGTGGTTGAAATACTCATATCTTCGATTTGTGATCTATTACCGTAACTTTAACTGGTGCACCCGGTTTTAAGGCCATTGCTCCGGTTGTTAATACAGTGTCACCAACATTTAAACCCGATGTGATCACAATGTGATCTGCAGTACGTGTTCCAGCTTCTACGGCTACTTGTTCCGCTTTGCCGTCTTTAGTAATGAAAACGGTTTTCCCTTTTAGCACAGGGATTATCGCTTGGTTTGGAATCAACAAAGCATCTTTTACAGTGCTCAAGGCCAGTTTTATTTTTGCAAAAGAGCCAGGGCGCAGTTCGTCATTAGGATTAGGCACCAGCGCTTTTATTTGTAAAGTGCGGGTTTGTGTATTGATGCCTGGTTCTATGGCGAAAACCTTACCGGTAAATGTTTTATTAAATCCATCCGTAGTAAAGGATATTTCCGAGTTCAGTTTGATCTGCCCGTTATATTTCTCCGGGACAGAGAAGCTAACTTTTAATGGGTTAACACTCGATAAGGTGGCGATGAGTGTTGTCGGTGTGATGTAACCACCCACAGAAATAGAGCGCAAACCAATTTTACCACTAAAAGGAGCATAGATGGCAGTTTTTGCGAGTTGTGCGCGAATCAGTTGGGTTTGTGCTTTTAGGGATTGCAGATCGGCTAATGACGTATCATATTCTTCCTGACTAATGGCCCCTTTTTCTAACAGTTGTCTGGAACGGTTTTCATTAGTGGCAGATAATTGTTGTTTAGTCAGCGCTTGCTGCAATTGCGCCTGTATATCTCTATCGTTAATCTTAACCAGTAAACTGCCTTTACTTACATTGGCGCCTTCTTTAAAATTAATACTGGTTACCAATCCGGATACCTCACTGCGTAGTTCAACAGACTCATTGGCTTCCAGCGTTCCGGTAATTTCCAGATCGTTGGTAAAGTCGCCTGCGGCAACTACAATTCCGTCTACATGTAAACCCTTAGAAGGGCCACCTTTGCCTCCTCCGCCTTTGCCCATGCTTGCTCCCTCTGCTGCGATTTTTTTATTCGCCGCGATTCTGTAATAAATCAAATAGGCTGCCCCGACAATAAGTAGGGTGTAAATAATGTACTTTACTTTCATTTGTTGTGGTTCTTGTTTTACCTGCATTCGAGTTCCGGCGATTGCATTTTATACTTGGGTATTTGAGTACATTAAGGATGACGCTCTTTAGGTGCTCAATGTTCTTAACGCTTTTGAAAGGCTAACGCACAAAAATATTTAAAATGACCATAGTAGCTTGTATTAAGTGTGTTACAGGTAGGGGTACTTTTGAAATAAATTCAGCACTACAATAGCCTTTTTGCGCAGTTTTATCTAAGTTTGGCACAATTTAGCAAATAGTTGACCTAAACCTTATGTCGGCTCCACAACGTTAAAAGAAAAAGATCAATGAAAAAATCATTATTAGCAATAGTAATATTACTATCAGTAGGTATGACGGCCAAATCACAAGTAAAAATAGGATTCGAAGTAAGTTTTATTGAACCACAGGCGCACTATGCCGAAGTAGAAATGACCATCTCTGGTTTAGCGAAAGATTATATAGACGTAAAAATGCCTGTATGGGCACCGGGTTCTTATCTGGTACGTGAGTTTTCTAAAAGTGTAGAAGGCTTTAAAGCTACTGCAGCAGGTAAAGCATTAAAACATGAAAAAGTAAGAAAAAATACCTGGCGTGTATATGCTGCAAAAGCAAATACGGTTAAAATTAAATATAGAGTATATGCTTTCGAGGTTTCTGTGCGTACTTCTTTTATCGATGATACCCATGCATTTTTGTCAAGCACAGGTGTATTCATGTATCCTGATGGATTGTTGAAACATGCTAGCACAGTAAAAATTATTCCTTACAAAGGCTGGACTAAAGTATCAACAGGATTAGAACCTGTTGCCGGAAAGGAATTTACTTATACTGCTAGCGATTTTGATATCCTGTTTGATAGCCCTATTGAAGTAGGTAATCAGGATGTTTTTGATTTTATGGCTTCTGGTGTAAAGCATGAGGTGGCTATGTTTGGTGGTGGCAACTACGATAAAGAAAAGCTAAAGGTTGATATGGCTAAAATCGTAGAGCAAGGCACCGCAATTTATGGCGAAAATCCAAATAAGCACTATACCTTTATTGTGCACAATTTCTCTACAGGTAGTGGAGGTTTAGAGCACTTAAACTCTACGGTGTTAGGTGCGAGTCGCAACGGTTATAGTACCAAAGAAGGTTATAAGGGATTCCTAGAGCTTGTTGCTCACGAATATTATCACCTGTGGAACGTAAAAAGAATGCGCCCGGTAGCCTTAGGTCCATTTGATTATGACAATGAAAACTATACCACCAATTTATGGGTAGCCGAAGGATTTACCGCTTATTACGAGAATAAATTGATGCTACGAGCAGGCTTTATCACCGAAAAGGAATTTGTAGACCAACTGGTTACCGCAGTGAGCAATGTGTCTAATATTCCAGGTGCACAGGTACAATCTGTAGCTGAAGCCAGCTATGATGCATGGATCAAACTTTACAGACCTAATGAAAACTCTAACAATACTACCGTTTCTTACTACGCCAAAGGTGAAGTCGTTGGTATATTAATGGACATTGCAATTGCACAGGCTACCAAAGGAACTAAAAGCCTGGATGATGTAATGAAAGCCATGTACCTGCAAAATAAAGCGCAGAAAAGAGGGTATACCGATGCTGAATTTAAGGCGATGGTAGAAAAGATCAGTGGACAGGATTTTACTGATTTCTGGGCAAAATATGTGAATGGTACCACTTTGCCAGAGTATGCTAAATACTTTGGTTATGCAGGTATAAAAGTAACAAATGAATTGGAAGGTAAAAGCAGTCCTTACCTAGGCGTTACTTCTAAAAAAACTGAAGGAAGGATGTTTATTACATCGATCATGCGCAATACTTCTGCATGGGTTGATGGCTTAAGTGTAAACGATGAGTTGATTAGCATTGATGGTACACCAATAGAATCTGCAGTGGAGCGTATGCCAGCCATTAGCGGTAAAAAAGTAGGTGATGTGGTAGTGATTAAAGTAGCAAGAGATGGGAAGATTAGAGATTTTAATGTTACGCTTAAGAATTATCCAGGTATAAAGTTGGTAGGGGCAGTAGATGAGAATGCGAGCGAATTGCAAAATAAAGTAAGACAGGCTTGGTTTAAAAAATAACCGTTCTTCAAGAGCTGCATTGCTTCGCTGAAGAAGCGAAGAACGCTAGGCTCTTTCTGAGAAGGTAATTTTTTACCTTAGTAGGAGCTTAAAACAAGGGCCTGAATCATATATCATGATTCAGGCTTTTTTGTACGTTCGTCATCCTGAATTCGCCATGCCATTAGTCTATGCACTTTCAAGGGTAAAGTGTAGCGCCAGAAGGGCAATAATTACAGTTGTAAAGGCTGTTTGAAAAGTATTTTGCTTTTTTTGCATTTATGGTCATTAACGCTAGCAGCGATATTAGTGTAAAAGCCTGGTAAGCGCATGAACACAGGTGATTAAGGACGTCCTTTTAAAAATGAATATTTGAATACCGGCCTTTTTTAAAGGAGCGTTTAAAGGGGATTGGGGGCGGTTTGTCGAATTTGAGCTTTTCTACTTGGCATAGGTATTGTAATTATCCTGTTACATCAAATCATTATATCATGAAAAACATAGTAAAAATTCTTGGCGTATTCCTAATTGTAACAACGGTTATGATGTCTTGCAAAAAAGATACAGATCCTGCAACAAAGGATTTCTTTGTAGGTACTTATAAAGGTTCTATTTCTTATGATAAAGACGAAAGCACCATTACCAGCTCAGATGGAAAGGTTACCGTAAGTAAAGTTGGTGAGACTTACAATTTCTTTTTCGGCAATAACATTCCTGATATTACAGGTGTGAAGTTTGAAAAACAAGGAGACAATACTTATGTAAGTGTTGGAAGTGGTTTAACCGGTATTACCATTGATGCAAGCACGTTAAAAATGCTTGTTGTTAAAGGCGGAGCAACTTGGACAGCTGATTGTACAAGGTAGTATTTTAGATTTTCTAGATTTTTTTAATCAAAAAAGGCGGTAGGTTTTAAAACCTGCCGCCTTTTCTGGTATTATTTTAAGGTTGCTTAGAAAGCGAAACGAACGCCTAATCCTATATCACCACCCCAAAATCCAGTGTCTGGAGTTAATTGTAAAGCAGGAACCCAATCCAAAGATAAGTTGATAGGCGCATCTTTAAATTTATAATCTAAACCTAAAACACCGTTTGCAGATAGGTAGAAGTCACCATCGCCATGTTTTACTTTGTAAGAACCGATAGTAGCACCACCACCATAGTACCAGTTTAATCCTGGAGCATTGCTGATTGGTTTGTAAACTTCGTATAAACCAGTTAGGTTAGCATAAGAAGCACCGCTATTGCTTCTAAAGTTTCCGATTAATTCTAACATAGCACCTTTATTTAGGGCAGTTTTAAAACTTACTCCATTAGCAGAACCAAAACGACCACCGATCGCGTTATTATAGCTCTGAGCTGAAGCTGTAGTTACGTTCAATGTAAAAAGTGCAGCAACGGCAAGGAAAGTAAAAATTAATTTTTTCATAATTGTTGTTTGTGTATTTTGTTATTAATTTGATTCGATCAGGGTTAGCAACTATTGTGCCGAAGTTAGTAAATATTTAGGTAAACTTTAATTCTGAAGCAAGATGTTAAACAAATGGATTATATTAGGGGTAACCATATTTTCTATACATGCATAACAGACGTAAATTTATTAAACTCTCCGCGTTCGGAATTCCCATGCTCTCCTCGTTTAGTTCATTATCGAGAGATTTTACTACAGGCCTGGGGCAGGAGCAGGTACGGCCCATTGTTATTTCTACCTGGGATTTTGGTATTGCAGCTAACCAAGCTGCATGGAAGGTGTTATCGGCAGGAGGTCGGGCCTTGGATGCGGTAGAGAAAGGAGTACATGTGCCTGAGGCTGACCCTAAGAACCAGTCTGTAGGCTATGGTGGTTTGCCGGATAGGGATGGACATGTGACGCTTGATGCATGCATTATGGACGAATTGGGTAATTGTGGATCTGTAGCGGGGTTAGAACACATCATGCATCCAATCTCTGTAGCCAGGCTGGTGATGGAGAAGACGCCCCATGTGATGTTGGTGGGTGATGGTGCTTTACAATTTGCGCTGGAAAACGGGTTTAAAAAGGAGAATTTATTGACCAAAGAAAGTGAGAAAGCTTGGCGGGAGTGGCTGAAGACGGCGAAATATGAACCCATTATGAATATTGAGAACAAGCTATATGATAAAGCCGCACCGCGGAAATTACCTGGGAATCAGTATAATCACGATACCATTGGGATGTTGGCCATAGATGCTAAAGGGAATTTATCCGGTGCATGTACCACCAGTGGAATGGCCTATAAATTGCATGGGAGAGTTGGTGACAGTCCGATTATTGGAGCCGGACTCTATGTAGACAATGAAATTGGTGGAGCAACTTCTACTGGGGTGGGCGAAGAGGTGATCCGCAATGTAGGCAGTTTCTTGGTAGTCGAGCTGATGCGCCAGGGCTACTCACCAGAAGATGCCTGTAAAGAAGCCGTGATGCGTATCATTAAAAAGAAGCCAGACATTGCCAAAAAGATACAAGTAGGCTTTTTGGCACTCAATAAAAAAGGGGAGTATGGAGCTTATGCGATTCAAAAAGGGTTTAGCTATGCAGTTTGTACCGCTCAAAAAAGTGACCTGCTGATAGACGGAAAAAGTTATTATTAATACATAAAACAATAAGTATGGTTAAAGTTAAAGAACCTAAGTTTAATTCAGACGGAGCACCTTGGGTTGATATGGAAGTTTGTGCCAATTCATTGCGTTCTGCTTTGGTAGCGCAAGAAGGCGGTGCAATAAGAGTTGAGCTTTGTGACAATTTACATGAAGGTGGTACAACGCCTAGTTATGCGCAGATTGCAATGGCGAAGAAAATGTTGGATATCGACGTTTTCGCAATCATCAGGCCTAGAGGGGGTGACTTTTTATATACCGACCTGGAGTTCGAACTGATGAAGGAGGACATTAAAATATGTAAGCAATTGAAATGTGAGGGTGTCGTGCTTGGTATCTTGAAAGCTGATGGAACTGTGGATGAGGAACGTTGTGCTGAGCTGATTGCATTAGCAGGCGATATGGAGGTCACCTTCCATAGGGCTTTTGATAGGACCAGGGATTTGTTTGAAGCAATGGAAACCATTATAAAATTGGGTTGCACCAGAATACTCACTTCTGGCGGCCATCCGAGAGTAGATGAGGGCGTATTTGATATCGAAGACCTGGTTATAGCAGCTAATGATAGAATTATCATTATGCCTGGTGGTGGCGTATCGATTGAAAATGTAGTGCGCTTGGTAAAGGCCACTAAAATGATAGAATTTCATGCTTCGGCAATGAGTACGGTGCCAACTGAGATGATGTATAAAAATTCTCACATGAGCGAAGGGAGTCGCAAGGATTTAGACTATCAGCTATCCGATATTGAGCTCATAAAGGAATTGATATATTGGGCAAATAACCCCATGTAGTTAAGATCTCTTAAAACATTTTACATTTAATTTCGTCATTATTTATATTTCTGTGCAAAACTCCGACAGTAGAGGTGATGATGCCTACAATCAAGAGTTATCGCAAAAAAGAGCATCAGTTAAATAGAAGAACTGAAGTTACAATTGTAAAACAGTAATTAAAACCATTTATTGTATAAGTTTTTAGCCCTTGGATTTTCATCCAAGGGCTTTTTCATTCAGCATGTTGCAAGGCATATGTGTATAATGATTATTATGAGTAGCGGATAAGACACGCAATACTATAAATGGGGGATAAGTAGCGTTTAAGTTGGGAATGAGTAGCGCTTTACCATACCCTTACGTTACCGTTGGGATAGGGTTGCTATACCCTAGGGGTAACGCAAGGGTATAGCAACGGTAAAGGAAGGGTAACGCAGGGGTAAAGCAACCCCCTACTTATCCGCTACTCATTCCCAACTTAACCCCTATTCATAGTGATGCCTGTCAAACTTCAGAAGGGTGCCTGATAATTCATTTTTATTGTAAACTCAGGCCAGGAATGCACACTAAATATTAATTATTTTTAGTTAAGTTTGAGAAGCAAGGGTTATGCAGATGAATTAATCGATGTATAATCATTTAACCAAATCTTTAATTAAAGCTGATCATATATGGCTGCAATGGTAACAAGAGTATTTGATTTACTCCAATACAACTTAGAGAACTTTCCTAAAGAAGAATTTATTAGCGGTAAAATAAAGGGTGTATGGGTAAAATATAGCACTGAAAAGTTTTGCGAGACCGTTGATCTGTTGAGTAAAGGCTTGATCAGCATTGGCATTGGTAAAGCATCTCGTGTGGCTGTGATGTCGCACAATAGGCCAGAATGGAACATTACCGATTTTGCAATCAGTCAAATTGGGGCCTACCAGGTCCCCTTATATCCCACGCTAGCAGAACACGATATTAAGTTTATTCTCGAAAACGCTGAAGTTACCGTAGTTTTTGCTGCTGATGAAGCCATCTTTAAAAAATTGCAAGCTGTAAATGGAGTGTTAAAGACTCCGGTTACGATTTACACGCTTGATGAAATAGCAGGGGCAGACCATTGGACAGTGTTGCTAAAAGCTGGAGAAGAATTAACAGAGTTACATTTAGGTGCTTATAGAGACGATGTAAAACCGGAAGATATTTTAACCTTGATTTATACATCAGGAACAACAGGAACACCGAAAGGAGTGATGCTAACGCACAATAATCTGGTCCAGAACTTTGAAAATTCGGCGGTACTTTTACCCCCGGGGGTGGAAAAGGGATTGAGCTTTTTGCCGCTGTCGCATATTTTTGAGCGCATGGTCGTGTACCTGTACATGTATTCTGGTGTAGGTGTTTACTATGCGGAGAGCATGGAGACTATTGTTGCCGATATACAATTTGTAAAACCTAATTCTTTCTCTACCGTTCCACGACTACTGGAAAAGGTGTATGAGAAAATTATGGAAAAGGGTAAAGCGCTTACAGGAATTAAAAGAGGTATCTTTTTCTGGTCGGTAGCACTTGCCGAAAAATATGAAATTAAGAACAGCTGGTTCTATAATTTTAAGCTGGGGATTGCCCGTAAGCTGGTCTTTAAAAAATGGCAAGAGGCCCTGGGTGGAAACATTGTGGTGATCGTTTCTGGTGGGGCTGCTTTAAATCCTCGCCTTTGCCGTATTTTTTGGGCAGCGCGAATGCCCGTTTTTGAAGGCTATGGTTTAACCGAGACATCACCTGTAATCACCGTTAACCATTTTGATAACACCATGTTCGGTACAGTTGGGCCGGTTATTAAAGGTATGGAGATTAAAATTGCTGCAGATGGTGAGGTTTTAGCAAGAGGCCACTCTATTATGAAAGGTTACTATATGCGCGACGATCTGACCGTCGAAACGATAGATAGTGATGGCTGGTTCCATACGGGTGATATCGGCGAGATCGTAGGGGGACGCTTCCTCAAAATTACAGACCGTAAAAAAGAAATATTTAAAACTGCGGGGGGTAAATACGTAGCCCCGCAGACTATAGAAAATAAATTTAAAGAAACTGTTCTGGTAGAACAGGTAATGGTGTTGGGCGAGAACCGTAAATTCCCGGCGGCGCTGATTGTGCCTAATTTTGTAGCGCTGAAAGCCTGGGCTGCAAAAAAAGGGATCAATTACAGTACTGATGAGGAAATGGCTAAAAATGCTCAGGTTTTAGAGAAGTTTAACCAGATCGTTGAGCTGACCGGCAAAGATTTCGGGAAGTGGGAGCAGGTAAAACGCTTTGCTTTGTTGCCTAAGCAATGGAGCATTGACGGTGGAGAGTTGACGCCAAAATTGAGCTTGAAAAGAAAAGTGATTCTAGAGAAGAATGCAGTCCTGATAGATAAAATCTATATAGATGCTGAAGATTATAAAGGTTAATCATTTTTTCGCAGTAGCTACTGCATTATTCATAACTGTAGCTTTTTCTGGCTGTGTAGGTGGTCAGCTTGGTCAGGATAACAGCAACGAATACCGGAATGGTATGGTAGTTTCCGCCAATGAATTGGCCTCTCGGGTCGGATTAAATATTTTAAAAAAAGGTGGCAATGCTATTGATGCAGCAGTTGCGGTACAGTTTGCTTTGGCAGTTGTATATCCCAATGCCGGAAATATAGGTGGAGGTGGCTTTATGGTTTATCGTGGAGCATCAGGGGAAATGAATTCACTTGATTTCCGTGAAACAGCGCCTGCAATAGCTTCCCGAGATATGTATTTGGATTCGGTCGGCAACCCTATTGTAGATAAAAGTCTGGAGGGACATTTGGCATCTGGTATACCAGGATCAGTTGCCGGAATGGTCGCTGCACATGAGAAATATGGAAAGTTGAAATGGGCCGATTTGATTGAACCAGCCATTGCACTAGCCAGAAATGGGTTTAAGGTGAGCGAACAGCAGGCAGGCGAATTTAATAGGCGTAAGGAAAGGTTTGTAAAAAATAATCCTCAAGGTACAGCACTGGTTAAGGAGACCGACTGGTTGGAGGATGATGTTTTGCTGCAGCCAGAATTAGCGGCAACTTTAGAAAAGATAAGAGATAAAGGACAGGCCGGTTTTTATGAAGGACCAGTGGCTGATAGCTTACTGGCCGAAATGAGGCGTGGTGGGGGGATCATTAGTGCCGAGGATTTAAAAAACTATAAAGCCATATGGCGTAAGCCTATTGTTGGCAACTATAAAGAATATCGTATTGTGACTATGCCACCACCGTCAAGTGGTGGTATTGCTTTAATTCAATTGTTAAAATCTGTAGAGCCTTATCCTTTGAAACGCTGGGGGCTAAATTCGGATTCGACGGTACAACTTATGGTTGAGGCCGAGCGTAGAGTGTATGCCGATAGGGCTGAGTATTTAGGAGATCCTGATTTTTACAAGGTTCCACAAGTGCAACTTTTAAATGATGCTTACATCAAAAGTAGAATGGCCAACTTTAATTGGGCTCATGCTACGTCAAGTTCGGAAATTAAGGCTGGGGTATTAAAGGGAGCAGAGCATGAGGAAACTACGCATTTCTCTATTGTAGATAGGGATGGAAATGCGGTTTCTGTAACCACCACTTTAAATGGATCCTACGGGTCTTCTGTCGTGGTAAAGGGTGGAGGCTTTTTGTTGAACAATGAAATGGACGATTTCTCGGTAAAGCCAGGATCGCCAAATATGTATGGTTTAGTGGGCGGTGAGGCAAATGCAATTGCACCGGGTAAGCGCATGTTGAGCTCTATGACGCCAACTATAGTGGAAAAGGACGGGAAGTTATTCATGATTGTAGGTACTCCGGGTGGTTCTACCATCATTACGTCAGTTTTTCAGACGATCGTTAATGTGATTGAATTTAATAAAAGTATGCAGAGCGCGGTGAATGCGAAAAAGTTTCATCACCAATGGTTACCAGATACGCTTTATGTGGAGAAAGGGGCCTTAGATAGTATGACGACCCAGAAATTGGTCAATAAAGGCTATCCCATTTTGGAGCGTGGAAGTATTGGAAGGGTGGACGCAATATTGAAAACCAAATGGGGCTATTATCAGGGTGGAGCAGATAAACGTGGTGACGATAAGGCAATGGGTTGGTAGAGCTGTATAGAATTATACACAGCGAATGGGGAGTATTGGGGTTGTATTGGTGATTTTATAACTTGGCCTGACAATTGAATTGTTATTTCCAGAATTAAAGAATCTACTAATTATTTAACCCTCCTATTATGAAACAAAATTTATTTAGATGCTTGCCCTTCGCTTTCTCAGCATTATTGTTTGGTGGTGCTGTTCAGGCACAGGACAAAGTGAGTGAGGCAAGTCAGCTTTCTACTTGGTCTATCGGTGTAAATGCAGGTGTGTTGTCACCAATTTCTCCGCTAGGAGGTAAAAATGACTTTTCTAACTGGAAAAGTGATTTAGGTTATGGTTTGTACATTAAAAAACAACTTACTCCATATTTCTCGCTACGTTTAGACGGGGTTAGAGGTAAATTAAAAGGAGACAATTCGGAACCGTTTGATAGTGGTGTCGCGATTACTGGTCCGATTAGCGGTTTTGAAACTAGTCTTGAATATTCAGGTAGCTTAAATGCAGTTGTAAACTTGTTTAACATTAGCATGTTTAATAACAACAGTGCGGTGCAGTTATATGCTTCAGGTGGTGCTGGTTTAGCCGGTTATAAAGTGAAAACTTCTACCAACGGTGGTGGTTTAGCAGATTACGCAGGTGGTAAGACCATTAGCGAATTGATTATTCCAGTAGGATTGGGCGCTAAGTTTAAGGTGGCCGAAAAAGTTAACCTTGATTTAGGTTGGACTGTAAACTTTGTGGATGGCGATAACCTTGATGGTACTTATCGTGGCAGTAATGATAAATACAATTACGCATATGCAGGTTTAGAATTTTCTTTAGGTCAAGGAAAACAATTGGCATGGCATAACCCCGTAGCTTTAACTTATGATGAAGCATTAAAGGCTAAGCAAACCGCTGATGCACTGAAAGGTGATTTGGATGCCCAAAAAGCTGAAAATGCAAGGTTGAAAGCTGAAGTAGGAGCCTTGTCGACTGATAGTGACGGTGATGGTGTTTCAGATAAATTTGATAAATGCCCAGGTACACCTGCAGGAATTGTTGTAGACGGTTCTGGTTGTCCACTGAAAGTACCTGTTCCGGTGGTTCAGGAAAAAGTTATCATCACAGAGGCCGATCGTAAGGTAGTTGCTGATGCAATTAAAAACTTGGAATTTGATTTGGGTAAATCGACTATCCGTGCTAAATCACATGCAACATTAGATCGTGTTGCTGCACTTTTGGTGGAGAAAAACTTTAGCTTAAAATTAGCAGGACATACAGATAATACGGGTTCAGCAGCTTTAAATAAAAGGTTATCTAAAGATAGAGCCGAGGCTGTTAAAGGATATTTAGTAGCTAAAGGTGCTAATCCTTCCAGAATTGAAGCTACAGGTTATGGTCTGGAACAACCTATAGCAAGTAATAAAACCGCTGCTGGTCGTCAGAAAAATAGAAGGGTAGAATTTACTTTGTTCTAGTCTAAAGCGGTATTCAACTTTCAATGGCCTTCCTATTTATTTAGGAGGCCATTTTTTGCTTTGAGCGGTCCTTTACTTTGCACCAGTGTTCAAAGGTTTTCGGCATTTAGAAAAACATAAGTTTATTATTTTGGTTTATAAATAACCAAATGTATAGCATTGATCACATTTACAAATAAAGGTATTTACTGTAAGCAAGGCGATTTCTATATCGATCCATGGCGTCCGGTTAATTTAGCCGTTACCACCCATGGCCATGCCGATCATGTTAAATGGGGGAACAAGGCCTACCTTTGTCATGAATTGACTAAACCAATCCTGCAACATAGATTAGGAGAGCTGAATATTCAAACCCTGCCTTATCGTAAAGAAATTAATATCAATGGGGTTAAATTAAGTCTTTACCCTGCCGGACACGTTATAGGATCCGCCCAGATCCGACTGGAATACAAAGGAGAAATTTGTGTGATATCTGGCGATTACAAAGTTGAATACGATGGCGTCAGTACCGCTTTTGAACCTGTAAAATGCCATACTTTTGTATCTGAAAGCACATTTGGTCTCCCTATATATAAATGGCAACCGCAAGAAGATATTTTCAATCAAATCAGAAACTGGATTTCCAGTAACCGCGATAAAAATCAAACTACTGTTCTTGTGGCTTATAGTTTGGGAAAAGCACAGCGGTTGATGGCAGGCCTGGCTGGTTATGGAGATATATATGTCCATAGCTCAATAGCTAACTTAAACGATGTTTTTTCGAAAGCAGGCGTAATCCTACCATATGCCATTCCAATTACTGCCGAAACCAGTAAGGAAATTCTACAAAAGGGAATTGTAATTGTTCCTCCTGTGATGGCCGAAGGCAAATGGGTTAAGAGTTTAACTCATGCAGCAACAGGTATTTGTTCTGGATGGATGCAGGTTAGAGCGGGTAGGAGATGGCAGAGTGCAGATGCAGGATTTGCGCTAAGTGACCATGCCGACTGGCCAGGCTTATTGTCGGCAATTAAAGCTACAGAAGCTGAAAAGGTTTTTGTGACACATGGCTATAGTGCAATTTTCAGTAAATATTTAAATGAAATTGGGATTGAAGCCGAGGAAGTAAAAACACAATATGGAGACGAGGAAGAAGAAGAGAATATAGAGCTCAATAAAGATTAGATGAAACGGTTTAGCCAATTGATACAGCAGCTCGAGATGAGCAATAAAACCAACGATAAAATGTTGGCCCTTGTTGATTATTTTAATGAGGCGGACGATATGGATAAGCCTTATGTAATTGCGATGTTTACAGGAAAGCGTCCCAAACGTCCGGTAAGCACAACCTTAATTAAACAATGGGCCATAGAGTTGTCTAATGTGCCAGAGTGGCTTTTTGCTGAATGTTATCACAATGTGGGCGACCTCAGTGAGACCATCGCACTTATATTGCCACCTGCATCATCAATCAGCAACCGTAAGTTGCATGAATGGGTTGATGATCTCGCTTTACTAAATGATAAGGACGAAGCTTTTAAAAAGCAATTCATTACAAAAGCATGGGACAGCCTAGAAACCTCAGAGCGTTTTATTTTCAATAAGCTGATTTCAGGTAATTTCAGAATTGGGGTATCCAATAAAATACTGGTAAATGCGCTTGCCAAACAAAGTGATACTGAAAGTAGCAAAATTATGCACAGTATTATGGGCAAATGGCTTCCTTCGGAAATTAAATTCGGAGACTTAATAAAGGGCACACATGTAAATACCGATAATTCCTGGCCATATCCCTTTTGCCTCGCCTATGCGTTGGAAGTAGCACCTTCATCACTTGGAGAAACTCAGGAATGGCAAGCCGAATGGAAGTGGGACGGAATCAGAGGTCAGATCGTGAAACGTAACGGAGAGTTATTTATCTGGTCGAGAGGTGAAGAACTGGTTACCGAACAATTTCCTGAACTCCATTTTTTATTACAGGAATTAGAAGATGGCACTGTACTGGATGGGGAAATACTGTCTGTAAAAGATGGAAAAGTGCAGGCATTTAGCATTTTGCAGCAACGATTGAACAGAAAAACCATTCATAAAAATCAGTTAAATGATGCCCCAATAGGCTTTTATACCTACGACCTGTTGGAATATAAAGGGCGTGATATGCGTGAAGAGCCCTTAAGTATTCGTAGACAATCGTTGGAGACAGTTATTTTAAATTTGAAAATTAATCAGGTTGTCATGTTGTCTCCAATAGTTTCATTTAACCAATGGGATGAACTGGCTAAACTAAGAGAGCGGTCCAGAGACCTCAATAGTGAGGGCATCATGCTAAAAAAGCTAGATTCATTATATCATTCCGGAAGAAAAAGAGGCGACTGGTGGAAATGGAAAATCAACCCCTATACTGTCGATACAGTAATGATCTATGCTCAAAAAGGTAGCGGCAGAAGGGCAAATTTTTATACCGATTATACTTTTGCAGTAAGGGATGGAGACCAACTGATCACTATAGCTAAGGCTTATTCGGGATTAACAGATAAAGAAATTAAAGAAGTAAATGCCTTTGTCCTAAAAAATGCCATTGAAAAATTTGGTCCGGTAAGAACCGTTAAACCTGAACTGGTATTTGAAATCGCCTTTGAGGGGATAGCAGAAAGCAAGCGACATAAAGCTGGTTTGGCATTGAGATTCCCAAGGATCGCAAGATGGAGAAAAGATAAAAATGCAGATGAGATTAATACATTAGCTGATTTACGGCAGCTGTTACAAGCTACTTTACTACCTCCGGTATAATGGTTTAAACCTAAAAATTCTCATATTTTACGAACATGCAGCTGGAAAAAAGCAAGGGATATAAGCAAGTTATTAAATGGCTGAAACAGGATAAGAAGAAACCATTTAAATTTCAGACAGATGCCTGGCAATATTACGCCGAAGGATATTCCGGCCTTATAAATGCCCCCACAGGCTTTGGCAAAACGTTTTCTATTTTTCTGGCGGTAATAATTGACGAATTAAATACTGATCTACCTGCTCGGGCGAGCACAGCGGTTGTACAAAAAAAAGGGAAGCAAAAGAAATCAGGTTTAAAATTAATCTGGATTACCCCATTGCGTTCTCTTGCCAAAGATCTTGCCCGTGCAATGTCTGAAGTTTGTGAACAGCTTGAACTAGACTGGCATATAGGTGTTAGGAATGGTGATACTCCCCAAAACGAAAAACTGAAGCAAAAAAAACAAATGCCGGAGGTACTCATCATTACTCCCGAAAGCATCCATCTTTTACTTGCTCAAAAAAGTACCTTCAACTATTTTGAACAGCTTCAATGTATTGTTGCTGATGAATGGCATGAATTGCTTGGCAGCAAACGAGGGGTAATGACGGAGCTCGCCATATCAAGAATCAGGGGACTGCTTATAGACCAACACCCTGAGCGCTTACTTAGAATATGGGGTATATCTGCAACAATAGGTAATATGGAACAGGCGATGGATGTGTTGGTGCCTTACGGTGATATTTTAAAAACTATCATTAAATCTGATATTGAAAAGAAAATAGAGATTCGTTCTATTTTTCCCGATCATATTGATATGTTGCCTTGGGCCGGACATTTGGGCCACAAACTGGCGCATAAGCTTTTACCAATCATTCATAAGAGTAAAACGACACTCATATTTACCAATACTCGGGGCCAGGCCGAATTATGGTATCAAACCTTATTGGCTCAGGATGAGGATCTGGCGGGGCTAATTGCTATTCACCACGGATCAATTGACTATGAATTGAGAAACTGGATTGAAGAGGCCATTCATACGGGGGTATTGAAAGCTGTAGTCTGCACTTCATCGTTAGATCTGGGGGTTGATTTTAAGCCTGTAGACACCGTTATACAAATCGGTTCGCCAAAAGGTGTGGCCCGTTTTTTACAACGCGCAGGTAGAAGTGGTCACTCTCCTTATGAAACTTCTAGAATATACTTTCTGCCTACTCACGCACTTGAACTGGTTGAAGCTGCAGCGATTAAAGAAGCCGCAAGAACCCAGGATATCGAAAGTAGGGAACCTGTAGTAATGTCTTTTGATACCTTAATTCAATATCTTGTTACCTTGGCTGTAGGTGACGGTTTTGATGAGGAAAAGATATTTTTTGAAATCAAACAAACGCACGCATTTAGAGAATTATTACCACAGGAATGGAAATGGATCATGCAATTTATCAGTACTGGGGGGGATAGTTTAACGGCTTACAATGAGTTCAAAAAAGTAAATAAAGACGAGGATGGTATTTGGAGAGTGAAAAGCCGGCAGATTGCAATGCGTCATCGGCTCCATATTGGAACTATAGTGAGTGATGCAATGCTAAAAGTCAAATACTTGACTGGCGGTTATGTTGGTATGATTGAGGAATCTTTTATCTCAAGAATGAAGCCGGGAAGTAGTTTTACACTAGCCGGCAGAGTATTGGAATTTATAATGGTAAAAGAAATGATGGTGCTGGTTCGAAAAAGTAAACTGAAACAAGCCATCAGTCCAAGTTGGATGGGCGGTCGCATATCTCTAACTGCTAATCTGGGTAGTATACTCAGGAAAAAATATAATGAAACATTAAACGAGGTTCATGGTGAAGAGGAACTGGATTTTATTTTGCCCTTGTTTGAAGGCCAGGCGAAGGTTTCTCATGTACCTAAAAGTAATGAGTTTCTCATTGAATTAATTAATACAAGGGATGGCTATCATTTTTTTGCCTATCCCTTTGAAGGTCGACAGGTACATGAAATTATGGCTGCATTAATTGCCTACAGATTAGGGCGGATTAAGCCCATTACCTTCTCTATCGCCATGAACGACTATGGTTTTGAGCTATTAAGTGAGCAGCCTATACCCCTGGATGAAGCTGATGTAAAAACACTCTTTAGTCCTGTGAACCTAAGCGAAGATATTGTTGCGAGTATTAATGCAACAGAAATGGCAAGGCGAAAATTTAGAGATATAGCCTGCATTTCAGGACTCGTATTCCAGGGTTATCCAGGTAAATATATCGCGAACAAACATCTACAATCTTCTGCAGGTTTATTTTTCAATGTTTTTAGTGATTATGATAAACACAATTTGTTGTTGCGGCAAGCTTATGATGAAGCGTTTTATCAGCAGATTGAGGAGCCACGGCTTGCGGCTGCCTTGAGACGTATTCAGGATAGCAAAATAATTATTATTAAAACAGATCGTTATACTCCTTTATGTTTCCCGATTAAGGTAGACAGCTTAAGGGATAATATGAGTTCTGAAGAGTTAAGTCAGCGTATTGAAAGAATGACCGCAGAATCAGAAAAAATAGCAGGGACAAAAAAGAAAAATAATCGAAGGAAAAATGACCATTGATTGTAAAGGAGAACAATTTATACTCAGCAAGGAAAGGGCAATCTTTTGGCTGGCAAAAAAAATGCTCATCATTAGCGACCTGCATATTGGAAAATCTGCACATTTTAGAAGATCGGGCATTCAGGTACCTGATACCGTAGGACTAACCGATCTTCATCGTTTAACTTCTTTGATGAAAGAATTTGAACCTGAGACCTTGCTGGTAACAGGCGACATGTTTCATAATAATCTCAATAGTGATGCAAATGCTTTTGAGGATTGGAGAAGACATTATGCCCATTTAAAAGTAGTGCTGATTAAAGGTAATCATGATGCCTTGAAAAACGAAGATTACGAGGCCTTAAATATAGAAGTACATCCTAAAGAATTACTTTTTGCACCTTTCCGGTTTATACACGACCAACCCGTAGAAAGGGATGAATATTACAATATTTGCGGTCACATTCATCCTGGTATCGTATTGTATGGAAAGGCAAGACAACAGTTAAAGTTTCCATGCTTCTATTTTGGACAGCATTGTGCAATTTTACCTGCCTTTAGTGTTTTTACTGGATTAAAAATATTAAAACAACAAGAAGGCGATCGATTTTACGCCCTTGCGCTCCATAAAGTAATTAAAGTGCTTTAAAATATCTTGCAAAATTACCATAGATCTAACTGTCATGATGAGGTTTAAAGTTGTTTTTTTAAAACTTTGAGTTTCTCGAAAAATCTTAAATAATTGTATTTGCATTATAGATTTTAATTCTATAGCTTTGTTATGCAAGCATAGTATTTAATGAAACAGCAGGAAACAATTGATTATTTTTTAAAAGTGGTTTGGCAGAATGTATCTAATGCATACAATCAGATTGCCTCGGGTTTTGGTATTACACAAGCCATCGGCTATGTGCTCATCAATATTGATAAAGAAGGAACTGCGGTTTCTCAGCTTGCGGGCTTGCTGGGTGTAAAGGCTACCAGCTTGTCGAGAATGCTAAACAATATGGAGGAATTGGGGTTAATATACAGAGAAACTTCGGCTGGCGATAAGCGTTCGGTAAAAGTTTTCCTAACCGACTATGGTTACGAAAAGCGAACAATGGCTAAAGGTGTAGTGATTGATTTTAATGAATACCTGGCTAAAAACCTAACTGTAGCTGAGAAGAGTAACCTTTTAGTAACCTTACAGAAATTGAACAAACTTACATTGGCATATAAAATTCCGGTAGAAGATGATGAACAAAAAAATAAATAGAGTAGCGGTACTGGGCTCTGGTATTATGGGTTCCCGTATTGCCTGTCACTTTGCAAACATTGGGGTAGAAGTACTTTTGCTGGATATTGCCGCGAAAGAAGGCGATAAAAATAGCATTGTAAATACTGCTTTACAAAATGCGGTAAAAACCAATCCTTCTCCGGTATATTCTAAAAAAGTTCTGAATAAGATTGTAACTGGGAATTTTGAAGATGATATGTCTAAAATTGCCAGTTACGATTGGATCATTGAGGTGGTTGTTGAAAACCTGGACATCAAGAAAAAAGTTTTTGAGCAGGTGGAGCAGTTCCGCAAGCCAGGAACATTGGTGACTTCAAATACTTCGGGTATTCCAATTCATTTGATGGCCGAAGGACGTTCTGAAGATTTTAAAGCAAATTTCTGTGGAACACACTTTTTTAATCCGCCACGTTATTTGAGGTTGCTAGAAATTATACCAACACCGCATACTAAACCAGAACTGGTTGATTTTTTAATGCATTATGGCGATAAATTTTTAGGTAAAACAACGGTTTTATGTAAAGATACACCTGCATTTATTGCCAATAGGGTTGGGGTATATTCCATTATGGCTTTGCTGCATTTGGTAGAGAAAATGGAGCTGACGTTGGAAGAGGTGGATAAATTTACAGGGCCTGCTTTAGGTAGACCTAAATCGGCAACTTTCCGTACTACGGATGTAGTAGGCTTGGATACCATGATTAAGGTGTCGAAAGGATTGTATGACAATTGTCCGGATGATAAGGCGCATGACTTGTTTAAGCTTCCTGCTTATGTAGAAAAGATGGAAGCCAACAAATGGTTGGGGGATAAAACTGGACAAGGTTTCTATAAAAAAACAAAATCTGCCGAAGGCAAAACGGAAATATTGGCCTTGGATTTAAAAACGCTGGAATACCGTCCGCAGGTAAAAGTTAAATCTACTACGCTGGATTTGACTAAGCCGATTGAAAATGTGCGTGATAGAATGAAAGTGTTTGCGGCTGGAAAAGATAAAGCTGGAGAGTTATTTAGGGCTTCTTTCTTTGGTTTGTTCGAATATGTGTCAGACCGGATTCCAGAAATCTCTGATGAGTTGTATAGAATCGACGATGCCATGCGTGCTGGTTTTGGATGGGACTTAGGTCCGTTTGAGGTTTGGGATGCGGTTGGTGTTGCTGAGGCTATCGAAGGTATGAAGAAATATGGACATGAGGCTGCACCATGGGTTCATGAAATGCTTGCTGCCGGAAATACCTCGTTTTACAAAGTAGAGGATGGAGTTAGGAAGTATTATGATATTCCTTCTAAAAGCTATAAAGCGGTGCCTGGTGCCGAAGAATTTATTATTCTGGACAACTTAAGGGCCAATAAGGTGATCTGGAAAAACGCTGGAGCTTCTATTATTGACTTAGGTGATGGTATCCTTAATGTGGAGTTCCACTCTAAGATGAATACCATTGGCGGTGATACTTTACAAGCCATCAATAAAGCCATTGATATGGCGGAAAAAGATTATAGAGGGGTAGTGATTGGCAATGACGGGGCAAATTTCTCGGCAGGTGCCAATGTGGGAATGATCTTTATGATGGCGGTTGAGCAGGAATGGGAAGAGTTGAACCTGGCGATTAGGATGTTCCAGAATACCTCTATGCGGATCAGATATTCGTCTATTCCGGTGGTTGTAGCTCCACATAATTTAACATTGGGCGGTGGTTGTGAGTTTAGCTTACATGCCGATCATGTGCAGTTGAATGCTGAAACTTATATGGGATTGGTGGAGTTTGGTGTAGGGGTAATCCCTGGTGGTGGCGGAACAAAGGAATTCGCCCTGCGTGCATCTGATGAATATCGGGATGATCAAATTGTACAAAATGCATTGAAAGATCGTTTCCTGACGATTGGTATGGCTAAAGTTTCGACTTCTGCTGTGGAAGCTTTTGAATTGGGTTATCTGCAAAAAGATAAATATTCAATTAGCATGAACCGGAGCAGGCTGATTGCCGATGCGAAGGCTAAGGCGATTGAGTTGGCTGATGCCGGATATACGCAACCGGTAAGGCGCAAAGACATTAAGGTTTTAGGTAAACAGGGCTTAGGTATTGTTTATGCTGGTGCCAATACGATGTATTCGGGTCATTACATTTCTGAACATGATAAGAAGATTTCTGAGAAGTTGGGTTGGGTAATGTGCGGGGGTGATCTTTCATCGCCAACAGAAGTAACAGAGCAGTATTTGCTGGATCTGGAAAGAGAAGTTTTCTTGTCACTTTGCGGGGAGCGGAAGACTTTAGAGCGGATACAGAGTATTGTAACTAAGGGTAAACCATTAAGAAACTAATTAGCTTAATAAAAAGATAAGACATGCAAGAAGCATATATTATAGCAGGATATCGTACCGCAGTTGGCAAGGCCCCTCGTGGTGTATTTCGTTTTACAAGAGCTGATGATTTGGCTGCAGAAGTAATCAGAGCACTGGTAGCTTCGGTACCTAATCTGGATAAGGAACAAATTGATGATGTAATTGTTGGGAATGCGACGCCTGAGGCTGAGCAGGGATTGAATATTGCCCGTATGATCTCGTTAATGGGATTGGATACAGATAAAGTGCCGGGTGTTACCGTAAACAGGTATTGTGCATCAGGACTGGAAACAATTGCTACTGCGGTTGCCAAGATTAAAAGTGGGATGGCCGATTGTATCATCGCGGGTGGTGTTGAGGTGATGTCGGGTATGCCTTTTGGCGGATGGAAGATTGTGCCGAATGCGGATGTAGCAAAAACAAACCCGGATTGGTACTGGGGAATGGGCTTGACTGCTGAAGCAGTAGCAAAGGAGTATAATGTGAACAGGGAAGATCAGGACTTATTTTCTTATCAGTCGCATCAAAAAGCTGTAGAGGCTATTAAAAATGGCCATTTAAAAGATGGGGTATTGCCGATTACAGTGAATGAAAACTACCTGGATGCGGATATGAAAAAGAAAACCCGCAGTTATGTAGTGGATACTGATGAGGGACCACGCGCAGATACTTCGGTAGAGAAATTGGCCAAATTGAAACCTGTTTTTGCTGCGGATGGTTGTGTTACCGCTGGTAATTCTTCGCAGACTTCTGATGGCGCTGCCTTTGTATTGGTGGTGTCTGAAAAGAAAATGAAAGAACTAGGTGTTGATCCTATTGCACGTTTAGTGAGTTATGGAATTGCAGGGGTGCCGCCGCGTATTATGGGAATTGGACCAATATATGCGATTCCTAAAGCGTTGAAACAGGCGGGGATGACGCTTGATCAGATGGACTTGATTGAGCTAAATGAGGCCTTTGCTTCTCAATCGCTGGCCATTGTAAGGGAGCTAAACGTCAATACCGATATTTTAAATGTAAACGGGGGCGCTATTGCTTTAGGTCATCCACTGGGATGTACCGGTGCAAAGTTATCAGTACAAATATTTAATGAATTAAAAAGAAGGAAACAGAAATACGGGATGGTGACCATGTGCGTAGGTACAGGACAAGGTGCAGCCGGTATTTTTGAAATGCTTTAATATTATAAAACATGGAAGCTACAGACAAGAAAACAATTAAAGGTGGCGAGTTTTTGATCACAGAAACCACTTATCAGGATGTATTTATTCCTGAAGAATTTGATGAAGAGCAAAAGATGATTGCACAGACCTGCCGTGATTTTTTGGCGGCGGAAGTGTTTCCTAATCTTGATCGTATCGATGCACAGGAAGAAGGATTGATGCCTTCTTTGATGGATAAAGCAGGTGAGTTGGGTATTTTAGGGGTTTCGATACCTGAGGCATACGGTGGCTTTGGGAAAGACTTTAATACTTCTATGCTGGTTGCTGATGTGGTTGGTGCCGGGCATTCTTTTGCTGTAGCACTATCGGCACATACTGGAATTGGTACTTTGCCTATTCTGTATTACGGAACGGATGAACAGAAAAATAAATATATTCCTAAGCTGGGAACGGGTGAGTGGAAAGCAGCTTATTGCTTGACTGAACCTAATTCGGGTTCGGATGCCAATTCGGGTAAAACCAAAGCTAAGTTGTCTGCAGATGGGAAACATTATTTGATCAATGGTCAGAAAATGTGGATCACCAATGGTGGCTTTGCTGATATTTTTATTGTGTTCGCAAAGATTGATGATGATGCGAATTTAACTGCTTTTATTGTGGAGCGTGAGTTTGGTGGCATTACCATGAATCCGGAAGAGCATAAAATGGGAATTAAAGGTTCATCAACCAGACAGGTGTTTTTTAACGATTGTCCGGTGCCGGTTGAGAACATGCTTTCTGACCGTCAGAATGGATTTAAGATTGCGGTTAACATTTTAAATATTGGCAGGATTAAATTGGCTGCTGCAGCAATTGGCGCTTCAAAAGCGGTGATTGATACGGCTGTGAATTACTCAAATGAGCGGATTCAGTTTGATCGTCAGATTTCTAAGTATGGAGCGATCAGGTATAAATTAGCCGAAATGGCAACTAAAGTTTATGCTGTTGAATCTGCAAATTATCGTGCAGGTCAGAATATTGACGATGCTTATGAAACCTTGGTTGCTGGCGGTATGGATGCGGGTAAAGCGAAGTTGAAATCTACCGAACAGTTTGCTGTCGAATGTGCGATATTGAAGGTTTGGGGTTCTGAGGTTTTGGATTATGTGGTGGATGAAGGTGTACAGATTTATGGTGGAATGGGCTTTTCTGCCGAGGCACCAATGGATCGGGCATATCGTGATGCAAGGATCAACCGGATATTTGAAGGTACAAACGAGATCAATAGATTGTTGACTGTGGATATGATGTTGAAAAGAGCGATGAAAGGGGAGTTGGATTTGATGACACCTGCTACTGCTGTTGCTGCTGAACTGATGTCGATCCCTGATTTTGGAGAAGAAGACGATACACTTTTTGCTGCTGAGAAGAAGATCATTAAGAATCTAAAAAAAGCGACATTAATGGTTGCTGGTGCTGCGGTACAGAAGTTGATGATGAGCTTGTCTAAAGAACAGGAGATATTGATGAATATTGCGGATATGGCAAGTTATGTATATGTGGCTGAATCGGCGATGTTGCGGACGGAGAAACTGGTAAGTTTACGCGGAGAGGCGGCTTGCGAAGGTCAGCTGAACATGATGCGTATTTATTTTGTTGAAGCCGTTGATGCGGTTCAGAAAGCAGGTAAAGAGGCTTTATGGGCTTTTGCGGAGGGTGATGAGCAGCGAATGATGATGGTGGGACTGAGACGGTTCACTAAAATGGAGGCTTTTAATGTTAAAGATGTACGTCAAAAAGTGGCACAGCAATTGATCGCTGCTAATAAGTATTGTTATTAAAAATAAAGAAACGATTATCAAAGAAACGATTCATAATTAAAACTGGAAGGCCCGTAATCTGATTGCGGGCTTTTTTTGTGATACCGATAATTGTTAAAATTGGTTAAAAATTGTGCCATCGGTAATAAAAGACTATTTTTGTGAATTATGTTAAAAACCAGTGTCTTGTTGGGGCTTTTTTTGTTAGCGGTAGCTTTTGTTGCCTGCAAAAAGGAAGTGCCTTATGATCAAGCAGGAGAGCTGGCAATTGACGACGAAATGATTGTCAAATATATGGCTGATAGTAATGTTACTACGCTTACCAAACATAACTCAGGTTTGTATTATAACATCATCAGACCGGGGACCGGAACTGAAGTTCTAAACACAGATACCGTTTATGGCAATTATACTTTAAAAATTTTAAGAGACTCCTTGCCATTGGCCAAAAGCCTGGATAGTACGTTTAAGTTCATGCTTCCTGGTTATATAGAGGGCTGGAAAACTGGCGTGAGCTTAATAAAAGTAGGCGGTTCAATCCGAATGGTTATTCCATCTGCTTTGGGTTATCAGCAAAGAGTCGTAACATCACCTAATATTCCACCGAATTCAATATTAGATATTACTTTATCAATAGTTTCTATAAATAAAAACCCCAAATGATTAAAAAGTTATCATTATATGCCTTTGCCTTGTTAGGCTGTTTAGTTCTATTCAATTCATGTAATAAGGAGTACGAATCTATTGAAGTTATAGATACGCGTGCAATTGAGGATTACATTGCTAAAAATAACCTTGTTGGGGTTAAAGATACATTGGGCTATTATTATCAGATCATTACCCCAGGTGATGGTGCTGCTGTTGCCAATACAGACTCTGTATATTATACTTATGATTTTAAACGCGCAAATGGCGTTTCGATAATTAAAAACGGTGATTACCAAATTCCTGGAACATTTTTAGGTTATACAGACAGGTTTAGCTTTAAGACCATCGCAGGCGTTAGGCTTACCTTAGCTAAACTAAAAAAAGGCGGTACTGCAAGAATTATTATACCTTCGAGCATGGCATTTGGGAAAAATGGAAATACTGCTTTAGGGGTGGAATCGAATGAGATCATTATAATTGAGTTGTCTTTGCCTAAGCTTGATCACCAGTACCAAGTAGATAATTTTCTAATCAATAAATTTGTTACTGCCAATAGTTTGGTAACAGTGAAACCGCCTAGTAGGATTCAATATATTGTTTCAAGTGTGGGTACGGGCGCAGACATCTTACCTACATCGAAAATAAAGGCAAAATATACTGGGCGATTACTGAATGGAACTGTGTTTGATTCTTCTGCTGATGGTGTTGAGTTTAACCTTGATGAGGTAATTCAAGGTTGGACATTGGGCATCCCAGGCAATATAAAAGTAGGCGGAAAGATTAGATTGTTGATTCCTTCTGATTTAGCTTATGGTAAATCTGCTCAAACTGATGGGATTGGAAATACTACTATTCCTGCAAACTCTTGTCTTGATTTCGATATTGAAGTGGTAAGTATTACGGCTCCATAAAGTATTATATAGCTAAAGCGGTTTTAAATACTTTTAATACCCTTTCTCTTGCAAAAGCATGTTCAACGATAGGTTTGACATGCTTTTGTTGTTTTAGCTCGGGTACCCAGTAGTTAATGTACTCGTTGTTGGGGTCGAATTTTTTAGTTTGTAGTTCGGGATTAAACACCCTAAAGTAAGGTGCGGCATCGTTTCCGCATCCACAAGCCCATTGCCAGCCACCAATATTGCTGGCTTGATCATAATCCAATAGTTTTTCTGCAAAATAGGCCTCGCCCCAACGCCAATCTATCAAAAGATGTTTGGTTAAAAAACTAGCCACTACCATTCTTACCCGATTGTGCATATATCCTGTTTTATTAAGTTGACGCATTCCTGCATCGACTAGAGGATATCCGGTATTGCCTTTGCACCAGTGATCAAAATCGACTTCATTATTGATCCACTGTATATTGTCGTATGCTGGTTTGAAGGATTGTTGAACAGTATGTGGGAAGTGCCAGAGGATCATCATGTAGAAATCTCGCCAGGCCAATTCGGATAACCATTTTTCTGTGCCCTGCATTAACGCTTGTTGTGCCGCTTTGCGTATGCTTATGGTTCCAAAACGGAGATGTAGGCCAATATGTGTGGTTGCATCTTGGGCTGGGTAATCTCTATGGTCTTCATAAGCCTGTAGCTTTGTTTCAAAATCTTTGGTTGGAAATGTTTGTTGAGCACGCGTAAAGCCTAATTGTTGGAGAGATGGGGTGTTTTCTATTTGTATAGGAAGTAGGTGCTGGATGTATTTTTCTACCGGATATGCTTTACTGTAAAAGGGCTGTAGTTTTTGTCGCCATTGACGGAAGTATGGGGTAAATACGGTATAAGGCTTTCCGTCTGCTTTGCAGATCTCATTCTTTTCGAATATTACCTGATCCTTAAACGTTTTAAATTGGATGCTTTTTGCAGTCAGGTATTCTGCAATTGCATTGTCCCTTTTGCTAGCATAAGGTTCGTAATCGTGATTGCAGTAAACTTCTTTAACGGTGTAGGTATCTAGGATTTTATTCCATGCTTGTTCTGGCGTTCCGTGTTTTATCAGTATGGAGGAATTAAATTGGCTCAATTCTGATTGGAGTTGCTGAAGTGTGTCGTAAATAAAGGTTATCCGCGCATCGTCCTTATTTGGTAATTTTGAAAGTATGTTTATGTCGAATACAAACAGTAGTAAAACAGGGTAATTCCCCTTTAAAGCGTGATATAATGCTGCGTTGTCTGCTATTCTTAAATCCCTACGTAACCAACAGATGCTTATTTCTTTCTTCATGAAGTCATTTATCTGCCGTAAATATCCGATAAGGCATCGATAAGTTGGGTGTACTTAAATTTAAAATCGGCTGATAATAGTTTTTGGGCAGAAGTATTGGAGCTGATGAATACAACTTCACTCATTTCTCCGAGGACCAATTTGAGTACTTTTTCAGGTACATGAAAAGGCCATACCGGTCGGGTTAATTTGCTGGCGATGGCTTTGGTTAGCGTGTCGTTGGTTACTGGGAATGGTGCGCAGGCATTGTATGCGCCAGCCATTAATGGGCTTTCTACGGCGTTTTTATACATCGATATGATGTCATCGAGGTGAATCCAGGGGATCCATTGCTTGCCCGTGCCTAAAGGTGCACCAAGGAAGAATTTAATTGGCTTTTCAAGGGATGCTAGTGCTCCTTCTCCTTTTGCCAATATAACGCCGGTTCTGAATTTTACGATTCTTAGCCCCAGATATTTACCCTTGTCTACCGCATCTTCCCATTGCTTACAACATTGGGCCATAAACCCATAACCTGCCGGACTCTCTTCGGTAAGGATTTCATCCCCGCAATCGCCGTAATAGCCAGCGGCAGAGGCAGAGATAAAAGTGCCTACATCAGCATTGCTCTCTTTTATGGTTTTGTAAAGCAGTTGGGTGGATAATACCCTGCTATCAATGATTTGTTGTTTGCGTTTGGCTGTCCAGCGCTGTTGTGCAATATTCTCGCCGGCCAAATGGATGACTGTATTTATGCCAGTCATGCAATCTGCATCAATGTGGCCACTGTAAACATCCCACAGAAATACTTTTACCCCTGGAATGTCTCTTAGTTTTCTGCTGAGAACAGACACGGTGTGTCCAGATTCTTGTAAGGCATTGATTAGTTTTTTACCTATCATTCCCGTTGCTCCGGTTATCAAAATTCGCTTGTTCATTTGCAGAGGGTTTTTAGGTTCGATGAATACAGTATCAGGAAATTAAAACAATTAGCGCCTTATTTGGGTATTGTTTATTTGATACTTAAACTTATTGGTAATTATATAACTAAATGATCTGTGATTTGGTTTGTTAAATTATCTTTTTTTAGTAAATATTTTGTTCTGCTTATGTAAAGATTGCGGTAATATTAGTTTTAGGATAAAAAATGGCATATTTTTGAAATATATAGTATAGGTTTAGTCTTGAAATTAATGAGGAATAAGAAAATATTAGTTTGGTTTAGAAACGATCTCCGCTTACACGACAATGAAATGTTGGTTGAGGCAATCGCTAAATCTGACAGTATTTTACCCGTTTATTTCTTTGATCCACGTTACTTCGAAAAGACCAGGTTTGGTACTGTCAAGACGGGTGCTTATAGAGCGCGGTTCTTAGTGGAAAGTGTATTGTCTTTAAGAAATACGTTCCGTAAAATGGGAGGTGATATTTTATTGATTCATGGCAGACCGGAGGATCATATAAAAGACTTGGTTACGCAATTTGATATTGCAGAGGTGTACCATCACCGTGAAGTTGGACCAGAAGAGACTTTAATTTCTGATGATGTTGAAGATCTTTTGTGGGAACTTAAGATTAACCTTAAACATTTTATAGGACATACCTTATATAATAAAGAAGATCTTCCTTTTCCAATAAAGGACATTCCTGATGTTTTTGCACAGTTTAAAAAGAAAACGGAAAGGGATGCAATTGTAAAATCATGCTTCTTGTCTCCAGAAGAGATCACGTTTGTTGAAAATGAGAACTGGGGGGAGTTACCATCCTTAATTGAGTTAGGTTTTGCTGAAAACGGTGGCAATTTCGGAGCAGCATATGCTATTGGAGGTGAAGATGCCGGTCTGGAACATTTAAAATCGTTGTTGGCGGAAGGCGCTGATATCTATCTGAAAACAAATGGTAAATCTACCGTTGATAAACCAGGTTTTTCTTCCCACTTATCGGTGTGGCTAACTTTAGGCTGCTTGTCGCCACGAAAGGTATATTGGCAGGTTAAAGATGCTGAACGTGAGTTTGGAAGCAATGGTAACTTTAACCAGATGTTATTGGGTTTGTTATGGCGTGATTATTTCAGGTTTATGTTTAAAAAACATGGCATTGCTTTTTTTCAGGAAAAGGGGCTTGAGACTGATATCATTGACGCGACTGCATCAATAGATCCTGCTTTGGAAAATTGGAAAATTGGTCATACTGGAAACCCAATTGTTGACAAGTACATGAAGGATTTGAATGATACGGGGTTTATTCCACATCCGGGTAGATTGTTGGTGGCTACGTTTCTTATTCATGTGTTAGGTGTCCACTGGACTTGTGGCGCTGCGTATTTTGAAGAAAAGCTAATCGATTATGCTCCTGCCAGTAATTGGGGGAATTGGGCAAGCGTGGCTGGTGTAGATAAGGATACCAAGTCCAAAAATGGATTCGATCTAAGCAAGCAAATTAAAATTCTTGATATAGCTATTTCCGATAGCCCATCTTTTGCTTAACTGATAAAAGTTTTCTTTAACGTCAATAATTTTAACATATTTGTGTTTTAGACGAGTGTGTTCAAAATTTGTTGTTTTATTTGACGTGAGAAAGTATTCAATCAGTGATATAGAAAATTTTATTGGTATAAAAGCCCACACAATAAGAGTGTGGGAAGTACGGTACAATCTTGTGCCCCCAAAACGGACATCAACCAATATCAGATATTACGATGGAGAGGATTTAAAGATGTTGCTCAATATAGTCGCATTGAACGAGAACGGCTATAAAATTAGCAAGATCGCTAAACTGAGTCAGCAGCAAATATTTGAATTGGTTCGTGAGCTGAAAACAAACTGGGACAATGAAACGGTTCAGTTGTTGACTCTTTCAAGTGCAATGATAAACTATGATGAGTTTGCATTTTCAGAAATCTTAACGGGTTGTATTCAGGAAATGGGCTTAATCAAAACTATGGATGTGGTTTTGTTTCCTTTTGCGAAGCGCGTTGGGTTGTTGTGGCAGACCGGTAGTATAGATCCTTCGCAAGGATATTTTGCATCTAATCTGGTTAGAGATCGGATTGTGGTAGAGATTGATCGGGTTGAAAAACCTAAAGTGGCCAATCCTAAAAGGTTCTTGCTTTTTTTGCCTGAAAGGGAGATGCGGGAAACGGGTTTACTCTTTATCCGGTATTTGTTAAAGACATATGGACATGATGCACTTTATTTGGGCGCCGAAGTTCCTTATGTTGATCTAAAAAAAGCGATTAATTCTTATGAGCCGGATTATGCCTTTATTGTATTGACATCTTTACATCTTGGAAAAGATATCAATAAAGTTGTAGAGAAAGTGGCCGATCATGTTGATGTACCTCTACTTGTTGCTGGCAGCCTAATCTCGGAATTTGAAATTCTCCCAAAGGATCGGTTGACCCCTTTAAAGAATGTTTGTGATGTGGTTGATTTTCTTAAAGAATTATAAAGAAAATTGCCTGTTTTATAAGGTAAAATCCTAATTTTGCATCACTTATAGCATACTTAAAAATAATGGATAATTTATCTTATCTCAGCGGCGCAAACGCCGAATACATAGAGTCCTTATATCAATCTTATAAAGAAGATGCAAATTCGGTTGAATTTGGCTGGCAGAAATTTTTTGAAGGTTTTGACTTTGGAAGAGATTCTTCGGGTACTTCTGTTAGTTCTGAAGCTCCAGAGCACTTTTTAAAGGAAATTAATGTGTTAAACATGATCAATGGTTACCGCCAGCGTGGTCATTTGTTTACGCATACTAACCCTGTAAGAGAAAGGCGTCAGCATTTACCGACATTGGATATTGAAAATTTTGGTTTAGCTAAATCTGATTTAGATATCGTTTTTAATGCAAGTGTTGAATTGGGTATTGGTGCTGCGAAATTAAGTGACATTGTTGCTTTCTTAAAGCAAACCTATTGCCGTTCTATAGGTGCAGAGTATAAATATGTACGTACGCCTGAAGTTCTTTCATGGATCGAGCATAAAATGGAAAGTGTGCGCAACACGCCAAGTTTCTCGATTGATGAAAAGAAAAGAATGCTGACGAAGTTGAATGAGGCGGTTTGTTTTGAGAATTTCTTAGGTACCAAATTTCTTGGTCAGAAAAGATTCTCATTGGAAGGTGCCGAAGCATTGATCCCGGCGCTAGATTCAGTAATTGAAAAAGGTGCTGCGGTTGGAATTGAAGAATTTGTAATTGGTATGGCGCACAGGGGACGTTTGAACGTTCTAGCCAATATCATGCAGAAATCATATAAAGATATTTTTGCTGAGTTTGAAGGTAAGGCTTATAGCGCGGATTCTCCATTTGGAGGTGACGTTAAATACCACCTTGGCTACTCAACAGATGTAACCACAAATGATGGTAAGAGTGTTCACTTGAGTCTTTGCCCGAACCCATCTCACCTGGAAACAGTGAATGGAGTTGTTGAAGGAATGACCAGGTCTAAAATTGATTTTAAATATGGTGGGGATGATGCCCGTATTGCACCTATTTTAATCCATGGTGATGCTTCAGTTGCTGGACAAGGCATCGTTTATGAAGTGATTCAAATGGCTGGTTTGGATGGTTATAAAACAGGTGGTACGATTCACCTGATCATTAACAACCAGATTGGTTTTACCACAAACTTTAAAGATGCGCGTACCAGTACTTACTGTACGGATATTGCAAAAGTTACTTTGTCGCCCGTGTTCCATGTAAATGGGGATGATGTGGAGGCTTTGGTTTATGCGATTAATCTGGCTATGGAATATCGTCAGAAATATAAAAACGATGTATTCATTGATATTTTATGTTATCGCAGGTTTGGGCACAACGAATCTGATGAGCCTAAATTTACGCAACCATTGCTTTATAAAGCGATAGAGCAACATGCCAATTCAAGAGATATTTATATCGAACAATTGGTAAAAGAGGGGTCAATTGAAGCGAGTGTTGCCAAAGAAATGGAAAAATCATTCCGTGGATTTTTGCAGGAGCGTTTAAATGAGGCGAAATCAATTACCTCTACTTATCAGGATGTGAAGTTTGGTGGTGCGTGGTCTGATATGCGTATCGCTACACCTAAAGATTTTGAAAGCTCGCCAAGTACTGCTGTAAAGAAATCTACCTTATTGGAGATTGCTAAAAGAATAAGTTCGTTACCTAGTGATAAAAAGTTCTTCAAGAAAATTGAGAAACTTTTTGATGAGCGTAGTAAAATGGCCAATACCACTCATGTATTTGATTGGGCTATGGGTGAGCAACTGGCTTATGGTACTTTACTTGCAGAAGGCAAAAGAGTACGTTTAAGTGGACAGGATGTTAAGCGTGGTACTTTCTCTCACCGTCATGCGGTATTGACTTTAGAAGATTCGGAAGAAGAATATACACCATTGTCAAATGTCTCTGACCAACAGGCTCAGTTTGATATTTACAATTCACATTTGTCTGAGTACGGTGTTTTAGGTTTTGAATATGGTTATGCTATGGCCAACCCTAATGCCTTAACGATTTGGGAAGCTCAATTTGGTGACTTCTTTAACGGTGCACAAATTGTTGTGGATCAATATATCGCCAGTGCGGAAACAAAATGGCAACGTGAAAACGGATTGGTGATGTTATTACCTCATGGTTATGAAGGACAAGGTCCTGAGCACTCTTCTGCAAGGATTGAGCGTTTTATGGAGCTTTGTGCAGATTACAACATGCAGGTAACTAACTGTACTACTCCTGCAAACTTCTTCCATGCTTTACGTAGACAGTTTAAACGTGATTTTAGAAAACCTTTGGTGGTGTTTACGCCTAAGAGTTTATTACGCCATCCGATGTGTGTTTCGCCTTTGGTAGATTTTACAGATGGTAAATTCCAGGAAGTAATTGCGGATCCTAATTTAAAAGCTGCTGACGTTACAAGAGTATTGTTCTGTAGCGGTAAGATTTATTACGAATTATTAGAGAAACAGCAAAAAGAGCAGATTAAGGATGTAGCTATTGTTCGCGTTGAACAATTGTATCCTACGCCATTAGAACAAATGGAAACTGTATATAGCAAATATAAAAATGCTAAAGAAGCACTATGGGTACAGGAAGAGCCTGAGAACATGGGTGCATGGCCATATTTGTTGCGTAGACTTAGAAAAACATCTTTCAATGATATCGAAGTAATCTCGAGAAAAGAAAGCAGCAGTACAGCTACTGGTTATGCAAAACAACATGCAGATCAGCAAGCATACATTTTGGCTAAGGCTTTTGAGATGACTGTTTCTGAAACGGATGAAAAAATAGCTAAGAAGTCTGTGAGTAAAGTATTTAATGTAGATTAGAAGAAAAATAATACAACTGTTATGAGTATAGAAATAAAAGTTCCGCCAGTAGGCGAGTCGATAACCGAAGTTGTTTTATCCCGTTGGGTGAAAAATGATGGCGATGTAGTGGAAATGGATGAGGTGATAGCAGAATTAGAGTCTGATAAAGCAACATTTGAATTAACTGCAGAGCAAGCCGGAACTTTAAGAACAGTAGCAGCTGAAGGTGATACTTTAGCGATTGGTGCTGTAGTTTGTAAAATTGAAGATGGTGGCGCTGCACCAAAAGCGGCGGCTGCTCCTGCTGCTGAAAAACCAGCTGCTGCGGCTGATAAAGCTGCTGCTCCGGTAGCAGAAAGATCAGGCGAAAGCTATGCAACTGGTACTCCATCGCCTTCGGCGGGCAAAATTTTGGCTGAGAAAGGTGTTGATACTGGTTCGGTTAAAGGAACCGGTGTTGATGGTAGAATTACCAAAGAGGACGCATTGAATGCGCAGAAGTCTGCACCAGCTGCTAAAGCTGAAGCACCTAAAGCTGCAGTTGCTGCTCCTGTTGCGGGTTCAAGAAACGAACGCAGAGAAAAAATGTCGCCATTGCGCAAAACAGTAGCAAAACGTTTGGTTACTGTTAAAAATGAAACAGCAATGTTAACCACATTTAATGAGGTGAACATGAAGCCAATCATGGATTTGCGTGGAAAATATAAAGATCAGTTTAAAGAGAAATTTGGTGTAGGCTTGGGATTCATGAGCTTCTTTACTAAAGCAGTATGTGAGGCGTTGAAAGATTTCCCTGCAGTAAATGCTCGTATTGATGGTGAGTCTGTTGTTTACAACGAATTTGCTGATATCTCTATCGCTGTTTCTGCACCTAAAGGTTTGGTAGTTCCGATTATCAGAAATGCAGAAAGCATGAGCCTTGCTCAAATTGAGAAAACAGTAGTTGAACTGGCTACAAAAGCACGTGATAGCAAATTGACGTTAGAGGAAATGACAGGTGGTACATTTACCATCACCAATGGTGGTGTTTTTGGATCAATGATGTCTACTCCAATCATCAATGCGCCTCAATCGGCTATTTTAGGAATGCACAATATCATTGAGCGTCCGATTGCTGAAAAAGGCGAGGTTGTTGTTCGTCCGATGATGTATTTGGCGTTATCTTACGACCACAGAATCATCGATGGTAGAGAGTCAGTAGGCTTCCTGGTAAGGGTTAAACAACTACTTGAAGATCCTGCAAGATTGTTATTAGGCGTTTAGTCTACGATTATAAATAAAAGGCCCGTATCAATTGCGGGTCTTTTTTTGATTTACGCATTTCTATTTTTTTATTAAGCAAACCCGGTGGGTTGATTGCGATTCAATTATTTTCTACGTGAAAAAATATTATTTCTTTCTTTTTTTATTAATTTTTTCAAAAAAATTAAGCGCACAAATAAATAATACGACTTCTACACAAGGGCCAAAAATTGGCAAGAGTATCTTCGGTAATGAGCGAAAAAGAAACTTCTCAAGAAAAGGGGATTTCTTTGCGATGTGGGGATATAACCATTCCTGGTATAACAAAAGTGATATTAATTTTAAGGGACCGGGTTATGATTTTACACTTAGGGATGTGGTAGCACACGATAGGCAAACTAAATTGAGCTGGGCATATCTGGATCCAAAAAGGATCAGCATACCGCAGTTTAATTTTCATTTTGGTTATTTTATCAAGGATAATTATAGTATATCTCTGGGCTGGGACCACATGAAATACGTGATGGATATTCCGCAAACGGTGAAGATTGATGGACATATAGATCCTATGGTTTCTAATCCTGGTATTCCCACTGGTGGCTATGCTGGTGTATATAATGGGGAATCGCTAACAGTAGGACCTGAAATGTTAAAATTTGAGCATACTGATGGTTTAAACTATGCTAGTGTGGAGCTGGAAAGATATGATGATATCTGGGTAGCACCTTCTCAACGTACTTCATTAACTATGGAGACCGGAATCGGGGCTGGTTTAGTTGTGCCAAGAACAGATGTTCGTTTTTTTCAGGTTGGAGAGAACAACTACTGGAATATTGCCGGTTATGGTATTTCTGCTAAGCTTGGTTTCAAGTTGTACATCACTAAAGGTCTTTACCTACAGAATAGTACAAAGGTTGGTCATATTGACCTCAGTAAGATCCGTACAACTGGAAGAAATGATGTTGATGGCGCAAGTCAGAAAATTCAATACATTCAGAATTATACAGTACTAGGTTTTCAGTTCTAGTATTGCATCTGCTGAAATAAAAGGGCTGTATCATAAATTCAGGATGACGACGGCATAAAAGGTGCTGTATCATGGAAAATGATACAGCACCTTTTATTTTTGTTTTATATTTTAGCATTTTGATCCGACACTAAACATATGAAACATTTCACTTTTACCTTTTTACTTTCTCTTTTTGTACTGAGTGGTTTTTCTCAGCATGTAAGCCAAAACTCTGGCTGGTTTCTGTTTTTGAACAGCACCAAGCTTAATGATAAATGGGGCTTGCACCTTGATGTTCAGCTAAGGTCTGCTGATAACTGGGATGGCGTTCAGAATTTTCTATTTAGACCTGGTGCAACTTACTATATCAATAAGAATAGCAATGCGACTGTTGGATATCTGTTGGCAAATACTTATTTAAAAGGTGATGGCTTGGCCAATAATACATTGACGGAGCACCGCATCTGGGAGCAATATATTTATACCCATAAGATTAAACCGATTTATGCGCAACATCGTTTTAGGTTGGAGCAGCGTTTTGCGGAAACTGCCGGAGGCGATGTTTTTTCACAAAGGCTAAGGTATTTTGTGAGGTTTGTCCTTCCATTTTCTGATCCTAAAGTGCCATTTGTTGAAGGACCATTTGTGGCCTTACAAAATGAATTGTTTTTCAATGTTCAAAACAATGAGAAGCTAAACGGTAAGCTATTTGATCAAAACAGAGCATACGCTGCCGTAGGTTACCGATTTAGCAAACGATTTGATGTAGAAGCAGGCTATCTAAACCAATTTATTGATGGTCGTACAAGGAATACGACCAATAACGCAATTCAATTGGCTATTTATACCAGGTTTTAGTTGGCTAGTTTTTTGTTGATGTAGAAATTCGGATCTGTTTTAAAGGATTCGTTACTGATTGCCTTATCGATAGCGGTAGTTTTCCAATGAGTAGATGGTGTAATAAAACTGAAGCTACCCGGTTTTAGCGTTACTTTTACCGGCATATCGAAGTCCTTTACATCGGCTATCCATCGGTACTTAAGTACACCATCATTGATTTGATATTCGAGTACAGGAATCTGGGTATGGCGCAGGTATTGGTCAAAAACCTTGTTTAACTTTAATCCACTTTGGGTAGCAATGTAGTCTTCCACCTGTTTGGTGCTTACTGTGCTATGATAAAAGGTTTTATTTAATCCCCTTAGTATTTCTCTAAATTTTTCATCGTTATTGATCAATTGCCTGATGATATGCACAAGGTTTGCTCCCTTGTAATACATATCTCCTGAACCTTCCTGGTTGACTCCGTATTTGCCAATGATTGGGATGTCATTTTTAACATTTTTTCTGATCCCAACTACATAAGCTGATGCGGCATCTTTTCCAGATGCTGATTCGGTAAATAGAGCTTCGGAGTAATTAGTGAAAGCTTCGTGGACCCATATATCGGCAATGTCTTTTGTGGTGATGTTATTGCCGAACCATTCGTGCCCACTTTCGTGGATAGTAATGAAATCGAACTTTAAACCCCAGCCAGAGCCAGATAGGTCGCTGCCCATGTAGCCCATTTTAAAGTTATTGCCATACGCTACTGCACTTTGATGCTCCATCCCGAGGTGTGGGGCTTGTACAAGCTTATATCCATCTTCATAGAAAGGGTAGGGGCCAAACCAATATTCAAAGGATTTGAGCATAGGTTTCACATCTGCATCCCAATGTGGACGGGCAAGCGTACTGTCTTCTTTTAATGACCAGAAGTCTAAGGATAGTTTCCCTTTTTCACCGGCATATTGATCTGTCCAATGTGAATATTTGCCTATATAGGTGGTTACATTGTAATTGTTGATGGGATTAGCTACAAACCAGTTGTATTGCCTATATCCATCGGGCTTTTCTACAGTGTTGCGCAATCTGCCATTCGAGATTTCCTGTAAGTCTTTTGGTACGCTAATGCTGATCAACATGCTGTCTACTTCATCACTTTGGTGATCTTTAGTAGGCCACCAGGAGCTCGCTCCAAAACCCTGACAGGCGACAGATACCCAGGGATTGCCTGATTTGTCTTTGCTGAAAATAAATCCACCATCCCATGGTGGGTTTTTGGCAATTACCGGGTTCCCAGAGTAATGTACGGTGAAGCTTTCTTTAGCCCCTTTTATAACATCGTTTGGAAAGGTAACATACACCGCATTAAATTCACGTTTAAAAGGAAGTTCTTTTCCGAGATAAAGAATCTTATCTACTTTTAAATTGGCAAAAAGGTCGAACTGTAGCTTTCTGAAGTTTTGTGTGGCGGTAAACTTAAATTCGTTGCTGCCACTGATGAATTTGTTAGGTATATCTATTTTAACATCGAGGTGATAGTAATTGATATCATAACAACTACGTAGTGGTGTTAGTGTACCACGCAAGGTGTCGGCTTTAGAGAATTGATTTTTTCCCTGCATCAGTTGTGCACTCGTAGGGGTTACACATAGCAATAATGCCATAAGGCTGTATAATAATATCTTCATTAAAGCTTATGGTTTTAACACGGTTAGGGTAAGTGCAGAGGCATTGTTTACATCATGAAATATGCGATGGGTTGCTTTTTGAAAATCTGATGGATCTGCCTGATAGATGTCCATAAATTTTTGTGGGTTTCTGTCAGCTAGTGGGAACCATGAATTTTGAACCTGCACCATCATACGATGACCTTTTTTAAAGGTATGGGCTACATCTGGAAGTGCATAATTTACTTTGGTGACCATGCCTGGGATAAATGGTTCTGGTTTTTCAAAGCTGTTGCGGTATTTACCACGCATGATTTCGCCACGGACCAGCATCTGGTAACCACCCATAATGATGTTGCGTGGATTGGGTGATGGATCTGGACTATCTTCTGGATATACATCGATCAGCTTAACCACATAGTCGGCATCTGTGCCCATAGTAGAAACGATAAGGTTGGCTAAAACGGGGCCAGTAAGTGTAATATCTTCCGTTAAAATATCGGTTTGGTATACTTTTACATCAGGTCTGCGGGCTGCAAAACGTTGGTCATCGATCATGTATTCGCGTGTTCTTCTGGCCTGCACTCCGTCCTGATAAGGGACAGGACTATTAGGGTCGCTCACATACTCATCCCAGCTGTCCGTCCGCTGTACTTTATCGAAGCTCAGTTTTCCATTGGGTTGGAAGTAAAGCGTTCTATTTTCTGTTTCTTGAGGTGGCCAAGTACTAAATTTTTTCCATTCATTGCGACCAGTTATAAAGATGTTCGCTTCGGCAGGATTAAAGCTGCCTTCCCCTTTCAAATGATACTTAAAGAAAGGGAGTTCAAAGTTCTCCTGATAATAGGTGCTGGTTGGCTGACCAAAATTGATGTCGCCAAAGCTGCTGCCATTGCCACGTACCCAGCCTCCATGAAACCATGGCCCTGCTACAAGGATATTATTGGCCCCAGGGTTTTGTTTTTCAATGGATTTGTAAGTCGCAAAAGTTCCATAAGCATCTTCAGCATCGAAGAAACCGCCAACCACCATTACGGCAGGTTTTACATGGGTAAGGTGTTGCTGGATGTTTCTTGCTCTCCAAAAGGTGTCGAGGTTTGGATGGGCAAATAAGTTGTTCCAAAATCTGATGCTATCCGCGAAATATTTCTCTTTTAGATTTTTAACGGATCCTGCTTCCAGGTAAAAACGGTAGTTGTCTTGAATTGGGAATTTAAAACCTTTGGGGCCTTTATCCGGGGTGATGGGTGTTGGTCTAGGTACGCCAAAAGTACTCATAAAGCTAAAGGCATCAGCTAAGAATAGCGTGCCATTGTGATGGAAATCGTCGCCAATGAACCAGTCCGTAACCGGGGCTTGTGGCGAAACTGCTTTTAATGCAGGGTGTGCACCTGGTAAGGACGTGGTGCTGTAAAAGCCTGGATACGATATTCCATATATGCCAACCTTACCATTGTTGTCTTTAATGTTTTTGACCAGCCAGTCGATCGTGTCGTAGGTGTCAGAACTTTCGTCGATGTCTTTTTTACTTTTTTTATTCGCTATTTGTGGTCTGATGTCATCAAAATTACCTTCGCTCATCCATTTGCCTCTTACATCCTGATACACAAAAATGAATCCTTCGCGCATTTCGGCAGGGAAATTACCTAAGCTTGTTTTGTAATTCTGTTCACCATAAGGGGAAACGGTATAAGGTGTCCGGTTGAGCAAGATCGGGTATTTTTTACTTTGATCTTTTGGGATATAAATGGACGTAAAGAGCTTAATGCCGTCTCGCATTGTGATGCGTCGTTCTATTTTTGTATAGTTTTGGCGGACATAGGCCGAATCTGTTTGTTGTGCAAATAGGGAAGGAGTTGCAAAAAGCAGCAGGATGGCAAGCCAGAAGGATTTAACGGGGACCATAAATGAGGGTTTTTTAAGTCATAAATATATGGAATTGGTTAATAATTGACTGATATTCACATTAGGTTTCTTAACTTTACGCAAAAAAAAATCCTTAATATGCAATACGATGTAGTTGTAATTGGCTCGGGCCCGGGCGGTTATGTTGGAGCAATCAGATGCGCCCAATTAGGCTTAAAAACGGCAGTTATAGAAAAATATAAAACTTTTGGTGGTACCTGTTTAAATGTAGGTTGTATTCCATCAAAAGCCTTGTTAGACTCTTCAGAACATTTTCACAATGCAGCCCATACTTTTCAGACTCATGGAATCAACCTAAAAGATTTAAAGGTTGATATGCCACAAATGATCGCTCGTAAAGACGATGTGGTAGCTCAAAATACTGCAGGTATTCAATACTTGTTTAAAAAAAATAAAATTGATTCATTTGAAGGTGTTGGTTCATTTGTAGATAAAAACACCATCAAAATTACTAAAGACGGTAAGTCTGAGATGATTACTGCTAAAAATGTAATCATTGCTTCGGGATCAAAACCTACAGCATTGCCTTTTTTACCAATTGATAAAAAACGCATCATTACTTCTACTGAAGCTTTAAATATTACTGAAGTTCCAAAACAAATGATTGTTATTGGTGGTGGGGTAATTGGCTTAGAGTTGGGTTCTGTTTATGCTCGTTTAGGAACTAAGGTTTCTGTGATTGAGTTTATGCCCTCTATCATTGGTACAATGGATGCAGGTTTGGGTAAAGAACTGCAACGTGTATTGAAAAAATCTCTGGGTATGGAGTTTTTCATGGGGCATAAAGTAACTGGTGCAACTACTAAAGGTAAAAAAGTAACGGTTACTGCAACTAATGCTAAAGGTGAAGAGGTTAGCTTTGAAGCTGATTATTGCATCGTTGCAGTTGGTCGCACAGCTTATACTGAAGGATTGGGCTTAGAGCATATCGGCATCAAAACTGAAGAAAGAGGAAACAAGATTCCTGTAAATGATCATCTTGAAACTACTGTTCCGGGCGTATATGCTATTGGTGATGTGGTTAAAGGTGCAATGCTTGCGCATAAAGCGGAAGATGAAGGTGTATATGTTGCAGAGCGAATTGCTGGTCAAAAACCGCATATCAATTACAACTTGATTCCTGGTGTAGTTTATACCTGGCCAGAGGTTGCTTCTGTAGGTTATACGGAAGAGCAATTGAAAGAGCAAGGTGTTCAATACAAAGCTGGTTCATTCCCTTTCAAAGCGAGTGGACGTGCTAAAGCAAGTATGGATACTGATGGTTTTGTAAAAGTATTGGCTGATGCTAAGACTGACGAAATTTTAGGTGTACACATGATTGGTCCACGTGCTGCAGATATGATCGCAGAAGCAGTTGTTGCTATGGAATTCCGTGCATCGGCTGAAGACATTGCAAGAATTTGCCATGCGCACCCAACTTATACTGAAGCATTGAAAGAAGCAGCTATGGCTGCTACTGAAAACAGAGCAATACATATTTAGTATTTCCTGTTTCTATAGATAGAAAAGAAGCCGTATCATTTTTTGATACGGCTTCTTTTTTTTGCTCATCGTCATCCTGAATTTATTTCAGGACCTCGCACCTGCAAAGTTTTCTTTCTCTTCCGAGGTCCTGAAATAAATTCAGGATGACGATGAACAGTTAAAGCTTAAAAAGGATCATTACAATTCCAAAATGTTTTAAAGATATTCTAAGGTGTTTTAATGCATTGGTGATCTGGTTTTCTACAGTCCTTTTAGAGATACACAGCCTGTCTGCGATCTCCTCATTGGATAGGTGTTCTTCTCTGCTGAGGAGAAAAATTTCTTTGGATCGATGTGGCAACTCTTCCAGATAAGAATTAATCTTTGTTTTAAGTTCGTTGTAATTAAAGTGTTCTTCGGCAGTGTTTTGTGTAGTGTTTTCCTGTACACCAATGTAGTTTCCTACATATTTAAGGTCAATGGCTCTAACCCGTCTCTCTCTTTTATATACATGGTAGCGCGCGGAACTGATTAAATAGGCTTTTATAGCATGGATCTCCAGGCTTTGTCTTTTGTTCCAAATATTCAAGAATATGTCGTGGGTAATTTCGGTACATACCTCAGGGTCTTTATTGTAATTGTAAGCGGTTTTGTATATAGCAGACCAATAGCGATCAAAAAGAATGTTAAAAGCTTTTAGCTCATTATTTTTGATTGCGTCCCATAATTCGGCATCGGTGAATTTTTGTACGTGCATATTTGGTGAAATAAATCTAGGATTAATAATCAGTTTTAAAAGAACTATTAATTTATTTTCATTTTGTATGTGTGTGCTGTTCTAAAACAGGCTCTCTATCTATAACCAATTATAAACCCTAAACCTATGTTCATGAACAAACATGAATACGTATTGCTTTTTGAGAAGCATTTAGCTGGTCAAACCAGCCCCGAAGAAGAAAAGTTGCTGAGAGATTATCAGGATGATTTCGATATCATTGATCTTCCCTGGGATGAGCGTATGGGTGACGAAGCCAAAGTAAGAGCAGTACTGCACAAAAGTCTGCAAAATGAGATCAACCCAATTGTAAAACGTCTTGATTACAAACGTTGGTCTATTGCTGCTGCAGTACTTTTGATTTGTTCTTTGGGACTGTATTATTCCGTAGTTCAGCAAAAATCGGATGTTTCACAACAATTGGCACATCGGATTACTGCTGGTGGGAATAAAGCTCTACTTACGCTTTCTGATGGTGCTAAGGTTACTTTAAATAACGATGGTACTGTTGATCCGATTACAGATGGTGGAGCAACAATCTCCAATAAAAGTAAGGGGCTGCTGGTGTATAATAATATTGCCAGGCCTGGTACTGCTAAAGGTACAAGCTTATTTAACACGATTAGTACACCACGTGGCGGACAATACCAGGTTGTATTGCCGGATGGAACAAAGGTGTGGCTAAATGCTTCATCATCATTAAGCTTCCCAACTTATTTTTCTGGGTTGGAACGACGTGTTCAATTAAAAGGAGAAGCCTATTTTGAGGTGGCAAAAAATGCACGTATGCCGTTTAAAGTGGATGTGAAAGGCATGACAGTTAAAGTGTTGGGTACGCATTTTAATGTGATGGCTTATGATGATGAGCAGGACATACATACCACTTTGTTGGAAGGCTCAGTAGCGCTATCCAATAGCAGACAAGTGCAAATGCTTAAACCCGGTGAGCAGGCCATCTTAAAAAAATCAGATGCTTCTATTGACATTAAAAAGGTAAACACTGCCGAATTTGTTGCCTGGAAGAATGGCAGTTTTATGTTTACGGATGAGAATATTGAAACCATTATGCGGAAAATTGCAAGATGGTATGATGTAGATGTTAGTTACAAAGGAAACCTTGCTGATAAGGTTTTTGCCGGTTATATCTCTAAAGATGAGGATATATCTGAGGTATTAAAAATGCTTGAGCTAACCGGTACCATTCATTTCAAAGTTGAAGGAAGGAGGATTGTCGTTATGCCTTAGTTCTACTAAAGGAGGTTTGACGGTAAAAACCGAAAGCGCTTGCGACGCGCTTCCGGAGTATTTCCGAGCTAAACCCTATTCAAAAAAGATACCGCTATCTAATTATCGATTTAACCCAAATATTCAAATGTATGAATTTTTACTTTCTGTTTAGGTACAGGATCCGACCCTGTATTTTACCAAAATTATTGCTAGCTATGAAGCTAACTATTGTTCTAATGATCATGTCGTTAACCAGTCTATATGCATCTGGTTATGCTCAGAATGTAAGTGTTAACGAGAAAAATGCTCAATTAAGCACTATTTTAAAGGATATTAAGAAACAAACCGGCTACAACTTTTTGTACAATACTAAAATGATGAATGAAGCGAACCCAGTTCATGCATCGTTTAAGGATTTACCTTTAGAAAAAGCACTCCAGATTATATTCAATAATCAGCCCTTGACATTCTTGATCAATAAAAATAATGTTATTGTTAAAAGAAAGCCAGAGCAGCCTATTGTTGCCCAGGAACTGATTACTGTAACAGGGAAAGTTGTAGACGAAAAGAAGCTGCCATTACCAGGTGTTACGGTGAAGTTAAAGGGTGCTGCAACTGGTGTGATGACTACTCCTGATGGTAGCTACGCCATTAAAGTGCCAAAAGATGGCACGTTGGTGTTTAGTTATATGGGCTATGCTGTCCAGGAAATTAAAGTGAATGGCAAAACTATTCTGGATATCAGCATGAGTGTTGATATGCGGGATCTTGACCAGGTTGTGGTGGTTGGTTATGGTACTCAAAAACGTTCGAGTATTACCGGAGCAGTAGACCAGGTTAAGGCCAGTCAGATTGAAGACCGTCCAGTGGGTAACCTTACCCAGGCCCTTCAGGGATCATCACCAAGTCTTGTGATTCAGCAACGCAGCATGAACCCCAATAATAATTCGATGAATATCAATTTAAGAGGTATTAGCACGTTTGGTAATAACTCTCCGTTATTGGTCATTGATGGTGTAATCAGTGATGACATTAGTAACATGAACAACCTGAATCCTAACGATGTTGAAAGTGTTTCGATATTAAAGGATGCAGGTAGCTCTGCAATTTACGGATCTCGGTCGGCAAATGGGGTTATTTTAATCACTACAAAACAAGGGAAATTGGGAGCGAAACCGGTAGTTAAGTTTGGCGCTATTCTAGGGTCTCAAAACCCTGAAGTATTAATTAAACCATTAAAAGGATACCAGAATGCATTATTGCGCAATGATTCTTTCCTAAATGTAGGCCAGGCACCAATCTACTCTTCGCAAGATATTGATCAGCTTGCAACAGGCGATAGCGAATATTTTTTTAAAGGTATTTTGAAAAATGGAATGCAGCAGAATTATAACCTGAGTGTACAAGGTGGGTCTACAAACACTACCTACATGATATCTGCAGGCTATTACCATCAAGAGAGTAACTTCAAAGGCCCTGATTATGGATTAAAACGATATAACTTCCGCTCTAACCTAACTACTGATATTGGGAAGCTTAAACTTACTACAATATTATGGTACGATAGAAGTGAAGGTAAAGCCTATCAGGGTGATACCGGGTTCCTGATTGCTGATGCTTCACGTTTGCCGGTATATAATAATTATATCTTAAAAGGTGCCGACGGCAGATACTATAACAATGATGTGCTTACAGGAGGAAATCCATTGGCATCATTGGAGCATGGGGGATATACCAATAGCAACAACGATCATTTTCAGGGTAGTTTAAATGGAGAATTTCAAATTATCGATGGGTTAAAAGCGAAAGGATTAGTAGGGTTTGACCTTCGCCCTGAGACACGATTAATCAGAAGGTTCTATTGGCCAATATACGGTTTGTCTTCAAGTGAAAATGATTCACCAATTAATGTAGGCGATTCAAAAAAATATAGTATTGAAGATTATAGTGGTAAAGCTACTCTCTTGAATACCCAAGTAATGTTAGACTACAATAAAACATTTGGAAAGCTACATAATGTGACTTTTTTAGCAGGATTTTCTAATGAGTCTTACAGACAGCGTCGCCAGGAAATTAAAATGCAATTTGTAGATCCGGTATTGGGTATTCCTATTGAGGGCACTATTATTGATCCAACTAGCTATAATACTGTTGGGGGAACTACTGAAAGAAGTATCTATTCTTACTTTGGTAGAATAGGATATTCCTTCGCTGATAAGTATTATGCTGAGGGAAGTTTCCGTTACGATGGGTCCTCTAAATTTGCTAAAGAAAACCGTTGGGGATTTTTCCCTTCAGTGTCATTAGGATGGCGCATTACAGAAGAGAGATTCTTTGATTTCTGGAAAAATAAAATCGGTGATTTGAAAATTCGTGGATCCTATGGAACACTTGGAAATCAAAACATTGATGACTATCAGACATTCACAACCTACGACATCTACCCAAATCAATATGGTTTTAACAATGAAGCTGTACCAGGAACAGGTTATACTTTTGGTAATCCACAGTTAAAATGGGAAACTACATCGTCATTTAATATTGGTGCAGATGCAACCTTCCTTAGCGGTAGCCTTACCGCTACTTTTGATTATTTCCACAAGAAAACAAAAGATATACTGTTAACTCCTCAAACCCCACTTACATTGGGTGGAGCTGTGCCTAAAGCCAATTTGGGCGAAATGGCTAACCAGGGATGGGAATTTAGTGTTAATTACAATCTGAGCCATAGTGGATTTCGCCATTCATTTGGGTTAAATATTGGAGATTCATGGAATAAGGTTACTAAGTTTGAAGGATTTGAGCAAATTGACAAATCTGATGAAATTGAGCGCATCATTCGTGTAGGCTTACCACTATATAGCTATTACGGCTATAAGACGGATGGTTTATTTCAAAACGAGGATGAAATTAAAAACTCAGCACTTCCTATTGGAATACTTCCTCAGCCGGGAGATGTGAAATACAAAGACCGCAATGGTGATGGCACTATTGATGACAATGATCGCTACGTATTGGGACATGCATTTCCACGTTTAACTTTTGGTTTTACTTACGATGTTCAATGGAAAGGGTTTGATTTGAGTATGTTGTTGCAAGGAGTAGGTAAACGTGATATGGCCTTAAGAGGTGAAACTATTGAGCCATTCCATAGTGGATACTCAACTGTAATGTTTGAGCATCAGCTGGATTATTGGACGCCTGCAAATCCAGATGCGAAATGGCCAAGACTTACTCCACAAAGTAACTCTTCTACCGTTAACAATTATGGCAAAGGCTCTGATTTCAATATTTTTAATGCTGCTTATTTACGCTTAAAAAACATTCAAATTGGTTACACCCTGCCTAAAACTCTAACTACAAAGATTGGCATGAGTAAGCTGCGCGTTTTTGTTAATGGACAAAACTTGCTCACTTTCAGTAAAAATTCTTTCATCGATCCGGAATCTACTGAGTTTGGTGGAAGCATGAATGCAAGTGGAGCAAACAGCGCGCGTAACTACCCATTGTTGAAATACATAGGAGGCGGCTTTAATGTTGAGTTTTAATGGACAATATATATAAGGGAATCATGAAAAGGAAAATTATAATATATAGCCATCTGGTTTTAATGGTGGCAGGCTTGTTGGTTACTGGCTGTGTTAAGCTGGACGTTACACCAACTAATAAGTTTACTGATGAAACTTACTGGACATCGGAAGATAAGGCCAATTCCGTTTTGAGTATGGCTTACCGACAAATGTTTAGTAGCGATTATTTTATGGCAAATGAGATATTGAGCGATAATGTTTATAACGGATATGGAACGTCTAACGAAAAGCTGATCGCTACGGGCTTGGCAGACGCCTCCAATGGACGTTTTGAAAGCGAATGGGGAGCTACTTATGGTGGAATAAAAACTTGTCATACTTTTTTGGCAAATGTAGATAGAATAACCTCAATGAGTCAGTTACTTAGAGATAGAAGAAAAGCTGAAATACGCTTTATTCGGGCCTCTCTTTATCTTGAACTAACTACATGGTATGGCGATGTGCCACATTTTATTGCGGACATTACGCCAGAACAGGCTAAAACAATCGCCCGCAAACCTCAAACACAAATTTTAGAATGGGTACATAAAGAGTTGGATGAAGTAGCAGCCATATTACCAAGCCGGGAAGAATATGCTGCCGCTGATAATGGAAGAATAACCAGAGGCGCAGCGATGGCACTGAATGCACGGGCATATTTATATGAAAACAACTGGACTAAAGTAGCTGAATATACCGATAAGCTAATCAACAGTTCTACTTATGGTACATACAGTTTATTCTCAAATTATGAAGAGCTGTTTTGGGCGAAAAACGAATACAATAGTGAAATTATCTTGAGCATGCAATATGTTCCTGAATTAAGAACATGGGGAAATCTGGTTGATTTTGCACCAATGTCTACTAATGCTCGCCTTAATTTGGCCGGCCCAACACAAGGATTGGTAGATAGCTATTTAATGAAAAATGGCAAGAAATGGACTGCAAGTGATCCTGCTTATGCAGGTCGTGATCCCCGAATGGGTGCAACGATAGCCTATGATGGTTCTAAATGGACGAATAGATCCGGCGTTATTTATGACATTGTTATTCATCCTGATGGCCCTGCACCAACAGACGGCAGAAAGTCTGATAAGTATACAGGTCCTGGTTCTACTCAAACTGCAACCGGTTATTATTATCGTAAATTTTGCGATCCAACACCATCATCATATACTGGAGGTGGATGGGATTCGAATTTAAATCTGCCTTTGATTCGCTTTGCTGATGTGCTATTGATGTATGCTGAAGCTAAAAATGAACTAGGTCAAATGAACAGCACAGTTTGGGATCAAACTATAAAAAAGTTGAGACAAAGAACTGGATTTGATAATACGGGTGATGCATTAGATCTTCCAAGCAACGATCCGAACGTGTTACGTGAAGTGATCCGTAACGAACGTCGTTGTGAGCTGGCTTTAGAAGGTTTGCGAGTATTTGACATTCGTCGTTGGAAAACAGCTGAAACGGTACTGACCCAACAGCCACGCGGGGCGAAATTTGATAAAAGCAGTGGAACTTATGATTACATCAAACTTCCGGCAGGAAGCTTTAGTAGAAATCGTGATTATTTGTGGGCCGTACCGAGAAAGGAACGTTTGCTAAATCCAAATTTATCACAGAACCCAGGATATTAACCATTAACAAAGAAGAACAATGAAAAAATATATATTATCAACAGCCTGTTATTTAATTGCATTATTGGCTTTTACCGGTTGTAAAAAAGATAAAGATTTTAAGGAAGTTATCGTAACAGAGGTTACTACACTTTATTCGCCAGATGATGGTAGAAATTTAGTACTGCAACCTACCAGTGCAACTGTGTATTTTGAATGGGAAAAGTCTATAGCTCAGGATAATGGAGTAGTTTATTATGATGTTTTGTTTGATAAAGAAAATGGGGATTTCTCTAAACCGATATATGTGGTTGCGGCCGACAATAAAGGAATTAGTACAGGAGCAAGTATCACCCATAAAGTATTAAATAAGATTGGTGGATTAGCCGGAATTGCATCCGCTGAAGAAGGTATTCTTAAATGGACTGTGGTAGCTTCAAGGGGTTTAACAAAAACAATGTCTAAACAAACCCGTAAAATCAACGTTACCAGATTAAGTGGCATAGACCCTCCTGTTTCCCTGTATTTAACAGGTGAGGGAACTGAGGCTGGTACTGATTTAAGCAAGGCATTAACTGTAAAAGGACTTGACGGTGGTTATGAGTTTGAAATTTATACTAAGCTACAGGTAGGTAAAACGTATAAGTTTATAGATTCAAAAACAAATGTATCCAGAACTTTCTCTGTGGATGCAGGAAATGCTACTTTCAAGGAAAATGGAAATGGGGCAACAGTAGCTAAGGATGGTGTTTATAAAATCAGTTTAGATTTTACTGCCGGATCCATCACTTTCAAGGAAGTCACTAAACTAGACTTCTTTATGTGTTCCCCTCAACAAAGAGTTGCGTTAACTTATCAGAGTAAAGGGAAATGGAAAGCAAATGCTGTTAAGCCTGTATATAATGGTGATGATAGGTATTTCTTCTGGATAACTATTGGAGGCTCGGAGCAAAAAGTAGGTTCTGCAAACAAAGATAATCAAGCACCAGCTGACTTAAAACCAAGTCCGTTTTATTATTTAGTTTTTAATCCAACCGACAAAAATCAATGGGATTATTCATTTAAGTTCCCTAATAAAACAGATGTGTCATTCAATATAACTGTAGATTTTGGTTCAGAACTAGCAAGTTATACTCATCTGATTGAGAAATTATAGGTAACAAAATAATACAATCAATGGTAATTAAGTTTCGAATTGTAAAAATATGCAAATGAAAAGAATATTGTTAGCATCCTGTGTAGCGCTAGTATTTATCGCTTGTGGGAAAATAAATGATGAATATATAGATAGGAGTACCAAAAATGCTGTTAACTGGACTACTGCAGCCGATAGCAGCAGTATCAATTTTGCGAGTATTTACTGGAATTCTACTAAACATCACTTCAATAACGACAATCTAGGAGCTATAGGTCAGTACGATTACTGGCCTGAGGCTCATGGATTGGATGTGTTGGTTGATGCCTATCAAAGAACAAAAGACAATTTATATAAACAACGTATTTATGATTTCTATGAAGGTGTGAAAGCTAAAAATGGCGGAGGTTTCTATAATAACTATTATGATGATATGGGTTGGCATGGAATGGCGCATCTGCGGGCATTTGAGGCAACCGGTGATGCCCGTTATGAAACGTCTGCAAAGGATTTGTGGAAATGGATTACTGTTGGTTGGAATGATTTTGATGGCGGAGGTATTCCCTGGAATCATGAAAATACAGTAAATGGCAAGAGTAAGGGTATTCCTTCAAACGGTCCTGCTGCAATTATAGCTGCCCGTCGTTGGCAGAGATATGGCGAATCAGAAGTGATCAATGGACATAATAATTTAGAATGGCTTTCTATGATCTACAACTGGATGAAGGAAAATCGTGTTGTGCAGCAATCCGGAAGGGTATTTGAAAAAGTAGAAGATAGTAAAGGGGACTGGACTTATAATGCAGGAACTTATATGGGGGCTGCTTTAGAGTTTTATAAGATCACTGGGAATAAAGTGTACCTGAACGATGCCATCAAAACTGCCGACTGGACTACAAGCACACTGGTAAATACAACTAATAAGTCGTTGAGCGATTGGGCTGAACAAGAGGATCATGATGTAAATTTATTTAAAGGAATTTTTGTCCGTTATTTAACGGAGTTGATTAGAAACAAGGATTTGCCGGAAACGACTAGGAAAAGGTATGTTAATTTTCTAAAAAATAGTGCGCAGATTTTATGGACCAAAGGGACAGCTAAAAGTCCAGTAATCCTATTCGGATACCATTGGTGGGAAGCACCAATAGGGGGAAAGGCTGGCTTGCGTGCTCAGTTAAGCGGTGCTATGCTCATGGAATCATTAGCGGTGCTTAAAAAAGAGGGTTATCTCGATTAGTAAATTATAAAAACATCAATCGCACTATCAACACACACAAATAGCGCTACAGCTTAAAGTACATGAACAGATCACCATTTTTATCAATAGGAACCTTAATTCTTATTTTTACCTTATTCAATACTTCATTTAATGCTTTTGGACAGTCTGCAAAATACGAGGCCAACTGGGCTTCGTTGGACAAAAGGCCGCTTCCAGGATGGTTTGAAGACGCTAAGTTTGGCATTTTTATCCATTGGGGGCCTTACTCTGTGCCTGCCTGGGCACCTAAAGGAATGTATTCTGAATGGTATCAATACTGGCTCAACCAAAAGGATAAGGCCGTGAATGAACACCACAATAAGGTTTATGGTAAAGATTATTCCTATTACAATTTTGGTGATCTGTTTAAAGCTGAAGATTACAAACCAGACGATTGGGCAAAATTAATGGAGGCTGCTGGTGCTAAGTACGTTGTGCTTACTTCCAAACATCATGACGGATTTTCATTATGGCCAAATAAAGAGGCTTCTAAAGCATACTCCAGACCATGGAACAGTGTGGAAACAGGGCCGAAACAAGATCTTGTAGCTGCGCTGGCTGATGCAGTTCGTAAGACTGATATGAAAATGGGATTCTATTATTCTTTATTCGAATGGTATAACCCGCTTTGGCAAAGCGATAAAAAAAGATTTGTTGACGAACACCTCTTCCCTCAGGTGAAAGATCTGGTAACAAAGTATAAGCCAGATCTTTTATGGGCTGATGGTGAGTGGGAAATGTCTGATAAGGACTGGAAATCTGAAGAACTGCTGGCATGGCTTTATAACGAGTCGCCAGTTAAAGATCAGGTTATTGTAAACGACAGATGGGGAAAAGATACCAGGAAGAAACACGGAGGTTACTACACCACCGAATATGCTGCTGACTTTGCCGCCGATAAACCCTGGGAGGAATGCCGAGGCATGGGCTTTTCTTTTGGCTTTAATAAAAACGAGGACTTGCAGGACTATAATTCTGCGCAGACTTTAATTTTAATGTTGGTTAATATTGTAAGTAGTGGGGGTAATCTTTTATTGGATATAGGACCTGATGCCAATGGTAAAATTCCAGCTATTATGCAGGAGCGTTTGTTGCAGATAGGTGCCTGGATGAAAGTTAATGGCGAAGCCATCTATGGTACTCGCAAATGGAAAAATACTTTCCAGTGGTCGGCCGGAAAAACAGATTGGCAGCCTAAAAAGGAAGGGAGCGAAGGGGGAAGTTATATCCTTAAACAAACTGTAGATCCAGATCCTGGTTATGCCGTTAAGGAAGCTTTTTTTACAAGTAAGGGTAATAACCTTTACGCCATCCTTCCAAAATTACCGGTGGGTAAATTTTTATTAAAAGGTGTTAATGCGCAAGGTAATGCGAAGGTTAAATTACTAGGATCAAACAAAACTATTAAATGGCGTAAAGTTGCTGCGGGACTAGAGTTAGATTTACCAGCATTCTATTTGAACGAACTTGCTGAACAACCTGCATATACCGTTCATATTAGTAACATCAATAAAAATTAAGGGCTGTACTGTTAATGCGCATCGTCATCCTGAATTCATTTCAGGATCCCTCAAGAGAAAGAAAATTTTGCAGGTGCGAGGTCCTGAAATGAATTCAGGATGACGACCGTAAAACAAAAAATAGTAATCACAAAAAAGGCCGAAACTTATGTTTCGGCCTTTTTTACGATCAGCTTAAGCTATTAATGAACATGGTCCATTTCATACTCTTTCACTTCTTTATGTGTATAAGGTTCTTCCAATAATTCATCAATGGTTTTACCTTTTTTGTTGAATCCAAAGTAATTTAGGATGTTATCAAATACCTGATACATTACCGGAACCACGATAAGGGTTAAGAATAATGAACTGGTTAGACCACCAACAATTACCCAGGCCAAACCATTTTTCCATTCTGCACCGGCACCACTCGCTAATGCAATTGGCAACATACCAATAACCATGGCGATGGTTGTCATCAGGATCGGACGTAAACGGGCATGGTTAGCAAGAACTAACGCTTCATGAGTAGTTTTTCCTTCTGCTTTCATCTGATTGGTGAAATCGACCAGGATGATCGCATTCTTGGCCACTAGACCAATCAACATGATCAAACCTAAGATGGTAAAGATACCTAGTGACTGGTTTGCTAAGGCAAGTGCCAATAGCGCTCCGATAACCGATAACGGGATCGAGAACATTACTACCAGTGGATAAACAAAACTATCATAGAGCGCAACCATGATCAGGTATACCAATATTATAGAGGCCAATAAAGCAATACCTAAAGTACCGAAACCTTCACTCTGGTTTTCTTGATCACCACCCCAAACATAAGATACACCTGTAGGTTTTTTCAGTTCACCACTTTTCTCCAGCTCTTCCAGTTTTGTCTGGAATTCAGATACGATGGTACCTGTTGGTCTACCGATAGACTGTGCTTGTACGGTTACTGATGTACTCTTATCACGTCTTTCTAGCTGACTTGGACCTGAACCTTCTTTAATCTCCGCAAACTGCGATAATTTAACCTGTTGACCATTAGCGTTGATAAAGATCAGGTTTCTAACATCGTCAATGTTTTTTCGGTTAAATGCCTGGTAACGGATATTGATGTCGTACTCGTACTCACCTTGACGGTATTTACCATCGGTGTTACCGCTAAATGCAGTTTGCATGGTTGTACCTACCGTTTGTAAGGTTAAGCCTAAAGCTGCCATCTTATCACGATCTACCTGAACGTTAATTTCCGGACTACCTTTCTCTACAGATAATTTTAATTCGGCAGAACCTTTAATACCAGCAAGTACTTTTTTCGCACCTTCGGCATATTTTAAGGCACTTTCTAAATCAGGGCCCATTACTACCAGTTGGATAGGTGCATTTTCTGCAATACCCAAAATACTGATTGGAACTGTTTTTACTTTTGCGCCTACTAAGTAATGAGCAAGCTCACGACTGATTTTAGTAGCATATATACTTGATTCGTCCGCACGATCTTTACGATCTACCAATTTAACATTGATCTCTGATTTGTAGGCAGTAGCCTGCGTACCACCAAAGTCACCACTTGCCTGACCCACTGTCGTGATCATTTGTACGATCTCTTTTTTACCTTGCAAGAAAGCCTCTGCTTTTTGAGTAACCTGATTGGTTTTCTCAATAGAAGCATCTTTCGGTAATTCTATCTGAACAAGGAATTCTCCTTTATCACTCTTAGGGAAAAACTCTGAACCGATAAAACCACCAATGGTTAATCCGCAAGAACTTAATAGCAACATGAATACACCGATAAGTGTAATTGCTTTGTGCTTTAAAGTCCACTCCAGGATACCTGTAATCCATACAGTGAAAGTATGTAACTGTTTCTCGAACCATAAAATGAAACGTCCGAAAGCGTTTTTACCTTCTATTTTTTCCAGTTTACCAAATCTTGATGATAGCAATGGAACGATGGTAAATGAAGCCACAAGCGAGAGCAATGTCGCGATGATTACCACCACACAGAACTGACGAAGGATGTTGGATACCAAACCTGTACTTACTGTAATTGGGAAGAACACAACCACAATTACTAAAGTGATGGATACAACGGTAAAACCAATTTCGCTGGTTGCATCGTAAGCTGCACGCACCTTGTTTTTACCCATCTCCATGTGTCTGTAGATGTTCTCCAGTACCACAATCGCATCATCCACAAGGATGCCTACCACGAGTGATAAGCCCAGTAACGACATCAGATTTAGCGTATAGCCTAACAAGCTAATTCCGATAAAGGTGGCAATTAATGAAGCTGGAATAGCAACCATTACAATTGCAGCGTTACGTAAACTATGCAAGAAGAAAAGCATTACAAACGCTACGAGGATAATCGCAAGAATTAAATCGTGAATTACCGCGTCTGCTGATTCTAATGTGAATATCGAGCTGTCGTTTACAATTTTGATTTGCAGGTTGTTTGTCGCATAATCCTTTTGCAAAGTTTCAATCGTTTTGTGCATTTGCTTACTTACCTCTACCGCATTGGCATCAGTTTGTTTAATGATCTGCACGGCAATAGCACCGGTTCTGTCGATACGCGCAATCTTCTCTACTTCTTTCTGTGAATCCTGAACATCAGCTACATCCTTTAAACGGATTTGAGCACCCGTTTTACTAGTTGCAACAACCAGGTTTCTCAACTCATCTACACTCTTGTACTTACCTGATAAACGGATCAAAATATCCTCATCAGCAGTTTTCACACTTCCTGTAGGGAAATCGAGGTTGGAGCTTAAAATAGCTTGTTGAATTTGAGGAACAGATAATCCGTAACCCTGAATCTTATCCGCATTTAAACCAACTTCAATCTCACGTTCTTGTCCACCTACTAAGTTTACCTGAGCTACACCACTTACCCTGGATAGGATAGGTGATATACGCTTATCCATCAAATCGTAGAAGGCTGCATCGTCCATCTTTGCAGATGCCGACATGGTAATCACCGGTAAGTCATCCAGTGAGAATTTGTTTAACGAAGGCGGTTTTACATCAGTAGGTAAGTCAGCAAGTATCGCATTTACTTTACGCTGGGCATCATTTAATGATAAATCGATATCCGCCTGGGCTGTTAAAGTAATGGTTACGACCGATAAACTTTCATAAGAAACAGCATTTAGTTTCTTTACGTTCTCCATGGAAGATACGGCATCCTCGATTTTCTTGGTTACCGTATTTTCTACCTCACTAGGAGATGCTCCCGGATAAATTGTTGATATTGATACTACGTTGTTTGAGAATTTAGGCAAAAGCTCATAACTCAAAGAAAAGTAGCTCAATAGTCCCAATAGTGTTAATGCGGAGAAAACCACAATAACCAAGCTGGGACGCTTTATAGAAATTTCTGTTATCTTCATCTTAATCTTATTTTACAGGGGCAACAGCGGTGCCGTCTACTAAGTTGATTTGACCGCTAGTAATTACGGTTTCTCCTTCATTTAATCCTTCAAGGATCTCTACGTTTTCACCTAAAATTCTTCCAGCAACTACTTTGCGGGTTTTAGCGGTGTTTCCGTTCTCCAATACAAATACCTGGTTGCTGCTTACACTACCTACAAATGATCCACGAGGGATAGTTAAGGCAGGAGCTTGTTTAGGGAACTTGAATATGGCAGTTCCGTACATACCAGCTTTGATATCCTGTTTTTTGTTGTTTTCTACAACAAGTTCAACAGGGAAGTTTAATGAGTTATCAGCTTTTGCGGCGATGAAACTTACTTTACCAGCAAAGTTCTCTGTAGGGAAAACATTAGATTTGATTTGTGCCTGATCGCCAATTTTAATGCTAGCTACCTGGTTTTCGTTAACGTTTACTTTTAGTTTTAACTTCGATACATCAACGATTTCAAACATCTGCGTTCCTTGTGTATTTACAAAGGCACCAACTTCAATGTATTTTTTATTGATGATACCATTGATTGGAGATTTTACATTTGCATCACTTACTTTTCTGGAAGCACTTTGTAATTTTAAGCGTGCATTTTCGACAGTAAGTTTAGCTTGATCTAATTGTTGTTGTGTAACACCACCAGTTTTAAATGAACTGCTGTATCTAGCTTCATCTCTGATTGCATTTTGAAGATTAGCTTCAGCGGTTTCTTTATCTGTATTTATGATCTCTGCATCGATACGGGCTATAATCTGACCTTTGGTCACTCTGTCGCCTTCACTTACGTAGATTTTGGTTACACGACCTGCATTTTCTGACAGGAAGTTTAATTCCTGGTTGGGTGCAAATACTCCGTTTACAGCAAAATCAAGGTCAATTGGTTCTCTTTTGATAACAGCAGTACGTACACTCACAGCACCCCCACCTTGAGCCACGATAGCTGTTTTTGCTTCGTTTTTCTTTTTATTATTGGTTAATACCATACCAATTCCTGCTAGAGCAAGTATGATTACTAAGGCTGTAATAATTCCTCTTTTCATTATAATAGCGATTTTATATTTCCGTTTGATTTGATTAATTGTATTTCGGCAATTTTATAGTTTAAAAGTGCCTGGGTGTAACTGTTTTGAGCTTCTGTTAATGCTGTTTCCGTATCCAGTAGATCGGTTAAAGTAGCCAAACCGTTTTTGTAATTGTTTTCCGTGCTTCTATAGATTTCATCAGCCAGTTCAGCATTACGTTTTTGTAAAGTAATCGTATTTAAACTGTTGCGCAGTTGAATTTTGGCATTGTCGTAAGCCATATTCAAGGAGTTTTTTGATTCTCTTCTATCTTCATTTGCCTTTTTGATATCCACATCGGCCTGGCGAATTTTTGAACGGGTTAAGAAACCATTAAAGATGGGCACTTTTAAAGTCAGGCCAACAGCTGATGCACCATAACCGATAGCAGTATTGCTAGAACTTAAGAAATCAAATCCACCGTTCTGGCTCGAATAGGTATAGTTTCCTGTTAACGCTAAGCTTGGATAATACTCAGCTACATAGGCTTTACGTTGCAACGATAGCAGTTTGTCCTGGCTGTTCAAAATTTTGATTTCTGTTCTGTTATCCAAAGCAAGAGAGTCAGTGAACTGAGGCAATTTAGTTACTTCTGTAAGTTCTGTTTTTGGCAAAGTAATTTGAGTATTTACCGGCATCCCCATGGCAAACTTTAACTGATTTTCAAATTGTAAAATTGAATTTGAAGTTTGCTCACGCTGTGTTAATAAATTAGTCAGCTTCACTCTGATACGGTCTAAATCAATTTTTTTAGCTAAACCATTTTTATATTGATCAGCTGAGATTTTTTCAGTAGCGCTTACATTTTTAATGTTGTTGTCTAACACACTCAGTTGTTCTCTGTTTACCAATACCTGGTAATAGTTGTTAGCTACCAATTCAATAATCTGCTCCTCTGTTAATTGAGAAGTAAGACTGTAATATTCTTCACTAGATCTTGCGGCTTGTAAGCCTGTGAAAACCTGTTGATTGAATAGCTGTTGCGAAAGCTGGACCCCGGCAGAAGAATTCCAATTTTGGCCCATTTTAAATGATTGCGTAGTTCCGCCGATATTAGCTACCAATTGACCAATAATAGGGTTGTAGGTTAAGCCGGCAGTACCTGTGATTTGTGGTAAAGCCTGAGCTCTTACTTCTTCGGTTTTATATTTACCACCATCGATGTCAAGTTTTGCTTTACGAACTTTTACACTATTCTGTACCGCGTAATTTAAGGCTTCTTTCAATGTTAATGATTGCTGAGCGCTCACTGTATTAGATAATAACAAGCCCAGCAACAACACCGGAATTATTTTTATCTGTTTAATTATTGTATTCATATATAGTTTATTGATTTTTTAATCCTTTAATAAATATGCTAGATAAGCTCAATTGCCTTTCCAATATATTTTTCATTTCTTTTTTACTTGGGAACAGTTCTTTATTGCCATGCAGGATACACAATGAAGTAATTCCGGCTAGAGAATCAAGATATAGTTCTGCAGTTTTGTATGCGTCTGTTGGCGCAATTTCATTTTTGTCTATGGCTACTTGAAATAGATCCGCATGAAGCTGTATGTTTTTAGCATGCATGGTCATGAAGTGCTTTTTAAGCTCATCAGAGTTTAACGATGAATCAGGGCTGCCACTTGATAAATGCAACATATAGTACTTTTGGAAAAAGCGATGTCTTATTTCTACATAGTTAGCCATGCACTGTTCCAATGAAATTTCTGTTGCTTTTCCAGGGTCTAGATGCGCAAAATAATCGTTAAATATTTTCTCTATTACTCCTAATACCAGACTGCTTTTATCAGGAAAATAATAATATAAAGAGGGTTTGGATACCGATAGGTCTTCTGCAATTTCATTCATTGTGGTTTTACTGATTCCGTAATGAATGAAACGTTTTATTGCACCCTCAATAATTGTTTCTCTTTTTTTATCTGTCTCTACCATTCTACTTTTTTACTTTCTGACTTTTTTATATCAAGAGTCAAAAATACGGCCATAATTTTACATATGGAATTTTAGGCCCAAAAGCGGCATAAACTTACAATATTATGACTATTGTTAGGTGGAATGTGGCCTTAAGCCTTGTAGGAAGATCTCGGCAAACACTCTTTCTTTCAAAAATATTTGCTTAAACTGTTCTTTTCCAGGGAAGATATTCTTGTCTTTGGACATAATGTTGAAGTGTATGCCCGACAAAGCGTCAATAAATATCTCGGTCGCGAGCTTCGGATTTTCTATTTCGAATTCTCCGTGTGAAATACCGCGAGTAAATAGTGATCCGATGATTATGGTCTCAAAAGCTCTTGCTTTACTGAATTTTTCATAGAGATCATCTGGTAATTCGTTGCCAATAATTTGTGTTGATTCCAGTAAATTGTAGTATTTCTGAATAAAAGATTGTCTTTTTTGTAATAATTTGAATATTCCTTCGGTTGAACTACTGGTCTTGTCAATGGATTTAACCAAGTCTCTGCTGATGATCTGCATCAGGTGTTCTATCGCGCTCACATATAAGCTTAGCTTATCCGGGAAATAATAGTAAAGCAGTGCTTTAGAGAAAGATACATCCTTTGCTATCTCGGTCATTGTGGTTTTTGATAACCCATAATGTGCAAACCGTTTTAACGCAGCTTCGATAATTATACCTCTTTTTCTATCCTGATTTTCCATATAAATACTACAATTCTCCTTTGATATAAGTTCTTTTAAAAAGCTTTAATATTTAGCCGAAAAATAGGCATAATTTTTAAATATTGCTTTTAACATGTTTATTACAACTGCTAACAATTACATTTGCGCTGTATATCTTATATCTATATATCTATGTCACTTATACAAGAAAATATATCCTTAAAATCCTATAACACATTTGGCGTAGCCGTTAGCTCTAGTTTTTTTGCAGAGGTCTTTAGTGAATCTTATTTAAAGGATCTGCTGTTACTACCGATTGTTAAAGAACAGCAGTTGTTGGTTTTGGGTGGGGGAAGTAATCTCTTATTTACGAAAGATTTTAATGGATTGGTGATAAAGATGAGCATACCGGGTATTACTGCTATAGTTGAGGGTAATGAGGTGTTGGTGACCGCAGGTGCTGGTGTGGTATGGAATGATTTTGTAAATTATTGTGTAGGTAGTGGTTTTGCAGGTGTCGAAAATTTAAGCCTCATTCCGGGTACTGTGGGTGCTTCGCCAATACAAAATATAGGTGCATATGGTGTAGAGCTTAAGGATGTTTTTTATGCTTGTACAGCTTACGAAATTACTACCGCTGAAGAACGCACATTTAATTTTGAGGAATGTAAATTTGGTTACCGGGATAGCGTGTTTAAAAACGAACTGAAAGGCCGATACATCATTACAGGAGTTACTTTTAAATTGAGTACCGAGGCGCAGATCAACACCAAGTACGGTGCTATACAAACCGAGCTTGTAAATCGAAATATAACCAATCCAACCATCGCAGATATATCGCAGGTTGTGGCAGATATAAGGGTAAGCAAATTACCTGATCCTTCAACAATCGGTAATGCAGGAAGCTTTTTTAAAAACCCTGTAATAGACCGTTTAGCCTTTGAAAAGGTGTTTGCAAAATTCCCGGATATGGTTCATTATCCAGCTCCAAATGATAAAATTAAATTGGCAGCAGGCTGGCTTATAGAGCAATGCGGTTTTAAAGGTAAGGTGGTTGGTCATACCGGCACATGGAAAAACCAGGCACTAGTACTCGTTAATCATGGCGATGCAACCGGAGCTGAAGTGTATAGTTTTTCAGAAGAAATCATAAATACAGTCTATATAAAATTTGGTGTAATGCTCGAGCGGGAAGTAAATATTCTGTAATATCTACCTGTTTGGTGTTGTTAACCCCCTTAATTTATTTCTTAACATTGAATCTGTTTTTTTGGTACATATCTTGTATAGGGATTAGTATGTATTATTAAACAAATTTTGAGCGCCACTCACTCAATAATTGTTTTGTTTGTTTTATTAACCTTAAAAACTAAAACACTATGACAAAAAATGAGTTCAACGTACAGCTGCACGACCATTCGGGATCATTACAGTCCTTTGCCCTAAATTTTACTAAAGACCTTGAAGATGCGAATGACCTTGTGCAAGACACCATGCTTAAGGCGGTTACCTACTACGGAAAGTTTAAAGAAGGAACGAATTTGAAGGGTTGGCTGTTTACAATTATGAAGAATACGTTTATTAATAATTATAGGCGTTTGGTAAAAACAAATGCATTAATTACAAAATCTGATGATATTTCTTCAGCCAATTTGCATTACAGCGCAACAAAAAATACAAGCGAAAGTAAGTTTATTATCGGCGATATCCACAAAGCCTTAGCCACATTACAGCCTGAATATTACATTCCATTTGTAAAATATTTTGAAGGCTATAAATATCATGAAATAGCAGAAATGCTAGAAATTCCTATAGGTACAGTTAAAACAAGAATCCATGTTGCCCGTCAGATCCTTAAAAAATATTTAAAAACCTATTCAAAAGATATACTGGGTACCGAAGTGATTTAATTGGTTTTACAACCCCATAACGAGGCACCTTATGGTGCCTTTTTTTGTGGGATAAGTTTTCGAATTCAGAAAATATTCAGATTACAAATGTAGATTTACGTAATGAAAGTCCTGATTATTGAAGATGAACGCGAACTGGCACAAAGTATAGCTGATTATTTATCAGGAGAGCATTATCTGTGTGAATTTGCCGCTACTTATCAGGAAGCGCTTGAAAAGGTTGAGGTTTATGAATATGATTGTATTCTGTTGGATATCATGCTGCCCGGCGGAAATGGCATGCAGATTCTGGAAAGACTTAAAAGCTTAAATAAGCAGGATGGGGTAATTATCATCTCTGCAAAGAATTCATTGGATGATAAAATACAAGGTTTGCATATTGGTGCGGATGATTATCTGGCTAAGCCATTTCATTTACCTGAGCTCGCCGCCAGAATCTACTCCGTAATCAGAAGACGGAGTTTTGCCAATACAAACGTAATACAACTAAATGAGTTACAAATTGATTTGCTCGGTAAATCCGTAAAAGTACATCAGGAGCTTATTCCGCTTACAAAAAAAGAGCTGGACTTGTTGCTTTATTTTATCGCCAACAAAAATAAAGTGGTATCTAAAAGCGCAATTGCAGAGCATCTTTCGGGTGAGCTGGCAGATATGTTGGATAACCATGATTTTATCTATGCGCATATTAAAAACCTCAAAAAGAAACTTACAGAGGCCGGTTGTGCTAACTATTTAAAAACCATTTATGGTAGCGGTTATAAATGGGAACTATGAAAAACTTACTAAATAAACCTTTACGGATTTTTACACTTTACTCATTTATAGTGCTGTTGTGCAGTATTCCTGTTTATTTCATCATTATTGATTTTATATGGGTTCGTGAGGTGGGTGAGCACAATCGCATTAAAAGTGAGGCTACAAAGCAAAATTTTCGTTCAATCAAGTTTAAAGATGGGGAGATGGAAAAAAGCATTGCACTTTGGAATCGGATACAGCCCGAAACAAAGCTGCGTGAGGTGGATGCTTTGCGACCAGACAGTACCTATAATGAATATCGAAAAAATACCTATATCCCAAGCAAGGGGCTTGACCGGTATGAAGGTCGGGTAACCTATTTTGAATTGAATGGTAAGTTTTATAGCGTTACTATCGAGACTAATTTGGAAGAGAGCTATGAAACCATTTTAGCTATTACTGCTGTTACAGCATTGTTTTTTATTATTTTACTGATTGGCTTTATTCGGTTAAACAAAAAGATTTCGACTCAATTATGGCGATCATTTTACGAGAGCCTTCAAAAAATAAAATCCTTTGACTTAAGTAGCTTGAAAAAGCCCGAGTTTGACAAAACAGATGTAATTGAGTTTGAAGAGATGAACAGTAGTGTAAGCAGGTTGATGGATGGTAGCATTAATGTTTACAGGCAGCAAAGGGAGTTTACTGAAAATGCATCTCACGAATTACAAACTCCTCTGGCTGTGATTCAATCGAAATTAGATCTGTTATTACAAAGTCAATCACTTTCTGCTCAACAGTCTGCAATTATTGATGAAACCCATAAGGCTTTAACAAGAGTATCTCGAATAAATAAGAACCTGTTGCTACTGGCTAAGATAGAAAACCAGCAATATGCAGATCAAGAAAGTATCAATATATCCCTGCAATTGGAAGAGCAGATTGCACAGCTATCGGATTTTCTAGCTACTAAGAATTTAAAGTTACAGGAGCAAATTGCCCCAGATATAACTATGAAAGGTAATAGGGTGCTGGTAGAAATTATGCTGACCAATATATTAATGAATGCGGTGAGACATACTGTTAAAAACGGAGAGATCAATATTCGTTTGGAGCAGGATAGCTTAACCATATCTAATTCCGGAGAGGCGTCCTTAAATTCTGAAAAGCTTTTTAAACGCTTTAGCTCAGCTGATGCAAACAGCCCTGGGACGGGGTTAGGGCTTGCTATTGTTAGGGAGATCTGCAGTCGTTATCAATGGAATGTCAGCTATAACTTCGAAAATGGAGTTCATGTTTTTGTGTTGTCCTTTTAGGTTCAGAATTAATTCTAAATCGGTTGTTATTATTGTTGGATAAAATGAAATCCGAACAAGAAAATAACTGTTATGTCTAAGGTCCTTTTATTTGCAGCCTTGCTGTTTACCACCTTCTTAAAAGCACAAACACCTTTAATTACGATCTCTGGGCTGGTGAAAGATGGTAAAAGTGCCGCGATTCCTTATGTTAATGTAGCGCTTAAAAAACAAGCTGATAGTAGTTTTATCTCTGGTACGATTACCAATGACGAAGGACGATATACTTTGTCTGGAGTAAAAAACGGCACTTATATACTTGAGGTTTCTGTTGTAGGTTATAAAACTTATAAGCATCCAACAACAATTGGTGTAATGAGCGCATTTCTGGATCTCGGAACAATTAATCTGAAAGAGGATGCGAAGCTGTTGGAGCAGGTTGTAATTGCTGGTAAACTGCAAGAGGTCGTGTCTGATAAAATGGATAAACAGATTTTTACGCTTGCTAATAATATCAGTCAGGCTGGTGGATCAGTTTTGCAGGCGATGCAAAATCTTCCGGGTGTAACCGTTCAGGATGGCAAAGTTCAGCTTCGCGGGAATGATAAAATCGCAGTGCTGATTGATGGGAAGCAAAACGCAATTACAGGTTTTGGCAGTCAAACCGGCTTAGATAATATTCCAGCTTCGGCTATTGAGCGGATTGAAGTGATCAATAACCCATCAGCACGCTATGATGCAAATGGTAATGCAGGTATCATTAATATTATTTATAAAAAGAACAGGCAGGAGGGATTAAACGGGAAGATAGGAATAACTACAGGCTTGGGAGCATTGTGGCTGCGTAAAGAGAATTTGCCTGGAATAAGACCTCAATACCAGGCTACTCCTAAAATTAATCCTTCACTCTCACTTAATTACCGCAAAAATAAACTGAATACCTTTCTTCAGGCCGATTGGTTGTATACACAAACGCTAAATCGTAATGAATTTGCAGAGCGGTTATATGATGATGGTACGATCATTAAGCAGCAGGTAAAAAGAAATAGAACAACTACTTTTTCTACTGTTAAAACTGGGGTAGACTGGAACCCAGATGACAATAATACTTTTACTTTCTCAGCTTATTTGAATCGGGAGAAAATTTTAGATGATGGCGACATCCCTTATTTTAATGTAGATCTGACTGAAAGAAGACGTTTATGGCAGTTTTTGGAAGATGAGGTGAAATATACGGCTACTGGTGCCTTGCTGTATCAACATAAATTTAAGCAACCCGGGCACCTGTTAAATGCAGCCTTTAACTATACTTTTCATCGCGAAGATGAGAAATACTTTTTTACCGATATAATGCCCACTTTTACAGGTCAAGACTCTTTTAAGTTACTGTCTGACGAGCATGTGGCGGATCTGAATTTGGATTATATCAAACCGCTTAAACATGGTCGGATTGAAAGCGGATTTAAGTTAAGAAACCGGAGCATTCCTACCAATATGCAGTTTTTTCCGGGCTTGAATTCTCCGCTGGATGTTAATGCTGGTGGATGGGCCGACTATAAAGAAATCATACCTGCGGTATATAGTAATTATGTTTTTGAGAGTAATGTCTTTGAGGTAGAGGCTGGCTTGAGGCTGGAATATGTGAAGGTGAATTATGATGTAAACCCAAATCACAATACCTATAAAAGCGATGGGTATGATTATTTTCGACTTTTTCCAAACATCCGTTTGGGGTACAAGCTAAATGGCGCTAACAAGCTTTCTATTTATTACAATGAGCGGGTAGATAGGCCAAATGAAGTCGATATAAGGGTTTTTCCGAAGTACGATGAGTCAGTAGTGATCAAGGTTGGTAACCCTACTTTGCGCCCGCAGTTTACTAAAAGTTTAGAGTTGGGGCATAAAGTAAGCTGGGAAAAGGGCAGTCTTTATTCTGCTTTATACGGTAAAAGAATAAACGCAACCATTGCGCGTATAGCGACGACTGTACCAGGCAGCCCGCTTATCTATAATATTTTTCAGAATGCTGGTAATAGTCATAATGCAGGTGGCGAGCTTACTTTGCAACAAGAGTTAAGGCCCTGGGTTTCCATTAATTTAAGTGGAGCTTTGTATAGAAATACAATTGATGCCTTTACGGTTGAGAATAGATACCCTATCCCAACTATATACAGTATGGATAAGGAAAGCATTACTTCCTGGAATTCAAAACTAAATACGATGTTTAAACTGCCTAAAAAGGCAGAATTACAGTTGTCAGCCATTTATCTCGCTCCTGATCTTATCCCACAAGGGAAAATAGGGGCTAGGTTTTCACTGGATTTGGGGGTGAAAAAACAAATACAGCATGGTAAAGGCGAGTTGTTTTTTAATGGAACAGACATTTTAAATACCTTGCAGGTTAAAAAAGATATAATTGGTAATGGTTTTCGTTTAAACAGTACTGATTATTATGAAACTCAGGTGTTCAGATTAGGTTACAGTTATAAGTTTTAAATTAATTTAAGTGTTTACACAAAACTTTCATTTAGTTTTGCTAGTACCAAATGTAAAATGAATATAAAGTATCAGTTAAGGGTTGTTGTAATTTCGATGGTCTTGTTTTGCGCTGTTAAAGTTCAAGGGCAAACGATAGATTCGTTGCCTGAAAAGGTGGCTTATAGCGAGGTCGAGTACAGACCGATCAGGCCCAAAGTGCTTATCGTTCCTGCCTTTTTTATTGCCTACGGATTCAGTGCACCTTATATAAAGCCATTAAAAAAGCTGGATGACGATACCAATTTCGAATTGAGAGAAGATCATCCTGGATTTGGTTTCCATGCCGATGACTACCTGCGTTATGTTCCTATAGCGGCTGTGTACGCCCTGGATCTGGCAGGTGTAAAAAGTAAACACAAATTTGTAGATAGAACAGCTATGTTGCTTTTATCTAGTGCCATAATGGGAGCTTCTACCACCATTACCAAAAATATGACCCATAGGATGCGCCCTAACGGCCTAAATGATCAATCTTTTCCATCCGGACATACTGCTACGGCCTTTATGGCTGCAGAGTTTATGCACCAGGAGTATAAAGATCAATCGCCATGGTATAGTGTGATGGGGTATTCTGTGGCGCTAACCACTGCTACATTGCGTTTGTACAATAGTGCCCATTGGCTTAGTGATGTAGTTGCAGGCGCTGGCTATGGCATCCTCTCTACAAAAATTTCTTACTGGGTTTATCCACTCATAAAAAACAAATTGTTCCACCATAAATCAAACCAAACCGTAATGGTTCCTTTTCATCAGGATGGCCATACCGGATTAACATTAATTAGTAAGCTATAAGCTGTAAAGATGACATCTAAAAACAAACTCCAAGCTCTCCTTCAACACAGATTTAGCCCTGTTTTATTGGCTACATTACTATTGTGTTCTGTATCACTCATTACCCGGGTGGTCTTGCTCATCAATTCAAAACAATATGTCGATTGGTCAATCCTGAATTTATTAGGTATTTTTCTGATCGGATTATTATATGATTTGGCAGCGGCCTCATTTGCGGTTATTCCACTAGTACTTTATGTCTGGTTGATGCCTGATAAATGGTACAGAACTAAAGTTAACAAAGTCCTGTTGTCCATCTACTTTCTGGTCGTTATTGGCACTTTGCTATTCAACGGCGTATCAGAATGGTTCTTTTGGGAAGAGTTCTCTGTGCGATACAACTTTATAGCGGTTGATTATCTGGTGTATACCACCGAGGTGATTGGCAATATTAGACAATCCTATCCTGTAAATACCATATTGGTATGCTTGCTACTGATATCTGTAGGTATACTTTTCTTGTTCAGAAAGTATATCTGGCTACAGAACGAACAGCCATATAGATTTAAAAAGAGAACTCTGATCGCATTGGTTTTGCTTTGTATTCCTGTTGCTGTTTACGCTTTGTTTAATCATAAATGGAAATACTTTAGCCCTAATCAGTATGTAAGTGAGCTCGCTGGTAATGGGATGTACGATTTTGGTAATGCCTTTTGGAATAATGAGCTTGATTATGATACTTTCTATAAAACATTGCCAATTGATAAAGCTGAGGCGTTGATCAGAAAACAGTTGAATTCTGACAGTACGAATGCTGCTGATAAGTTTACACTTAGACAGGTTAATAATCCAGGTGAGGAGAAAAGAATGAATGTGGTACTGATTAGTGTAGAGAGCTTAAGTGCTGATTTTATGACACACTTTGGAAACACGCAGCACATCACTCCGCAGCTGGATTCTTTGGCTAAACAGGGGCTTTTATTTACTAACCTTTATGCTTCTGGTACGCGTACTGTAAGAGGACTTGAGGCCTTGGCACTTTCTATTCCGCCAACACCTGGACAATCTATCGTAAAGCGGCCTGATAACAAGGGACTTTTTTCTCTAGGTAGCATATTAAAATCAAAAGGTTACCACAGTAGGTATGTTTATGGTGGCTATGGTTATTTCGATAATATGAATGCTTTCTTCTCCGCAAACGGGTACGATGTTACGGACCGTAGTGCATTAAAGGATTCAGAAATTCATTATTCGAACATCTGGGGTGTTGCAGACGAAGATCTCTTTACGCTTTCTTTACGTCTGGGAGATGAGGATTATAACAATAAGAAGAACTTCTTTGCACACGTAATGACGGTTTCGAACCACCGTCCGTATACTTATCCGGAAGGACGTATTGATATTCCTTCACATACTGGTAGGGAAGGTGCTGTAAAGTATACAGATTATGCAATTGGCAGATTTATCAAGGAAGCTTCAGTAAAGCCATGGTTTAAAAACACCATATTTATTATCGTTGCGGACCATTGTGCATCGAGTGCTGGTGAGGTTGAACTTCCAGTAAATAAATACCATATTCCGATGATCATTTATTCGCCGGGAAATATTGCACCTGGAAACTTTGATAAGTTAACAGCACAAATAGATATTCCACCAACTTTGTTAGGACTTTTAAATATGGACTATACCAGTAAATTCTTTGGGCAGGATGTATTTAAAATGAAGCCTGGTCAGGAACGCGCATTTATCAGTACTTACCAAAGTTTGGGTTATTTAAAAAATAATAAGTTGGTGATTCTTGATCCGAACCGAAAGACGAAGACGTTTATCCCTGATTTTGTGACAGGTAACTCTACGCAAACAGAACCGGATAATGCATTGATTGATGAAGCGATCTCGAATTATCAGGTGGCTTCTTATATGTATAGAAATCACTTGTATAATAGCAAATAGGTGATTTAAGAATGAAAAGCCGAAGGGGCTGCATGATTGTCATGCAGCCCCTTCGGCTTTTTGCATTCATATTGTTTTAGCATCTTTATAAAAAACTGCTATGAAAAATTATTTATTTCTATTAATGGCGATCATATGCGAAATCATTGCTACGACTGCATTAAAGGCTTCGGAACAGTTTACTAAGCTTTGGCCGTCGGTACTCGTCGTTGTTGGTTATTCCCTGGCATTTTACTTCCTAAGCATCACGCTTAATAAATTAAGTTTAGGAATTGCATATGCGATTTGGTCGGGGGTAGGTATTGTGCTGGTATCCATTATGGGACTCGTCATTTATAAACAAAAGTTAGATACGGCAGCCTTGATTGGCATTTCTCTTATAGTGATTGGTGTAGTTGTAATTAACGTGTTTTCAAAGTCCAGTGCTCATTAGTTTTTTCCTAAAATACACCAACAGATCCTTCCAGTAAAAACTGAAAGGATTTGTATTGGATGTTTAATGTATGCTATTTAAAATATTGTGATAAGTCAGTTACCGTAATGCCTAAACTGGTAGACCTGGGTATTGATGTTTTAGTAAATTTACCATCTCCGATCACCAATAACTTTGACTTTCCAGCTTCAAAAATAATGGGGTTACCATATCGGCCAACATTTGGCTGGTAGGGTAATGCTGCTGAGATGAAAGGCGGAACTGTTGCCGCCGCAGTATATGGTAAATTATTGGTCCCCTTTTCAACAATATCACAACCGTAAACAACATCTGAATTATGAGGTAATGGTGGCAGTTCAATCTCGTTAAAATTGCCATTGGCAGGTAGTGTAAATCTGATCTCGGGCGTTATTTTTGTCGTTATCCCAGTTACAGTGTTCCGCTCGTAAAATATAAGGTCAATATCAGCTCCGAGATAATAGCCTAGTGTTCCATAAAGGCTTTGGAATTTTGCCGAAATCAACATGTTGGCCGGGTTTGCAGGTGGCCTCAGCACTACATTATCAACAATACTTGTTCCATCAAAGAAAAAGTTCAATGTCTGTCTGTCGGGCGTGCTAGGAATTGTCTTTGAGAACAGTATGGTTGTTTCCCCTTTTTTGCGAATTTCAATCTCTCTACTTGAGTTCTCTTTCATCAGCACCTGCACATTCTCTTTTTCGATACGAGCGGTTCCAGTATGTATTATCTTTCCGCCAACCAAAAATTCCAGTTCACCCGATACTGCGTAGCCCTTGATCAATAGATTTATCACTTTGTCGTAAGCCTGAGTACCGTCATAATATAAAATTATGGTTTGATCAAACGGAGCAACAGCAATGGCTTTAGTCTGAACGATTGCACCAGAGTTTTTATTCCTGATTTGAAGTTCCTTCTGCTCATCATTAAAACCCACGATTGTTCGGGTATTAAAACCGCCGCCAACAGTTGCCAACACTTTGTTATCAATAATATATTCTAGTGAGTCAGAAGAGTTGCCCTGGAGGGTAAGCCTTACAATGTGGGAGGTATTTTCATTTAACATTTCTTTTTTACTGCAGGAAAGCAGAAAAAGTAAGCATAAACTTAAGAGCCTGAAAGGTATGAGTTGTGTTTTCATATTTCTATTTTAAAAATTGTAGGTAATCACAGTACTGTAAGTGCGTCCAAATCGTTGAACAAATTTCAGGAGGTCACCATCTTCATATTTATCGGTAAAACCAGGTTTCAATCTGAAGGCTGAACTTAGGTCCCTGGATGCGACATCATAATCTGGATTACGTTCATAACTTGCCTGATTGATGTAAAATGAAGACGCGGTATTGAGTAGGTTGCCTGCGTTGAACTTTATCTCGCATCGGTTCTTTAATAATTTATAGCTAAGCTGTAAGTCAATCTGTTCGCGTGGTCTTTCATATTCGATGAGACCGGGATCAGCACTTACGATGTATGTTTTAAGTCCTGATTTATTGTATAGAAAATTAAGGCCAAAATGTTTTCCATTGTATTGTAGACCAGCATTGATCAGGTAGGGCGATTGGCCATACATTGGTCGTTTTTTCTTGTTCGTCAACTCTATCGTTGAGGGGGCGCCTGGAGTTTTATCGGGATTGGTTACTCTGAATGTACCAACTACCTCCGATTTTTGTAGGGTGAGGTTTCCATAAGCCGTCAGATTTTTGAGGAGCTCATTACCAACAATAAAACCGAAGTTTTTGCGCAATTCTAATTCGAGGCCATAGACTTTTGCTCGATCAGCGTTTGTAATATAGTATTGCAAATTTCCGCTAAAAATATTTGCGGTTAGCTCTGCCGGTTTATCAAATTCTTTATAGAAAGCCCCAACTGAGATGATTTCGCCAAGTCCTGGAAACCATTCTGTTTTGAAGTCATAACTATCGATACGCGTGCTGTACAGGCCGAAGTTGCCAAATTGTGCCCCTAAATACGGACTGTATTTTAAAAACTGGCTGTTTTCCATCATTTCCGGGCGCACAATGCTGCTGGAATAGGCTGCACGAATATTTACTTGAGCGGTAGGGCTATAGGTTAAATTGGCAGAAGGAAGCAACTGCCATGACTTATCCTTTTTAGGGATATACTCGGATGCGCCACGAATACTTTTTGGGTTTTTAATATCTGTATATTTGTAATAATCGGCCCTTGCTCCCCAAATAAGACGTAGTTGTTCAAAAAACCGATGGTCTAACATCGCATATAATGCATGTGTTTTACTCTTTCCCTCAAAGCTATCGAGCCAGTAGGAGTTGGTGGCATAATTTAAGCCCGTTATCCCTAAATTTTCAGGTTTCTGCATATCCGAGACTGGTAGGTAGGTAACCGCGGGAGCTGTAGTAAGGCTACGTCCTAATGCTGCAATCTGCCAATTGAAACCTGCTTTTTTGTTGTTGCCAAAATAGCCTGTTTTTGCAGTACTACTAAAGCCTGCTACTTTAAAAGGTACACTTACAGATGCTGTCCATGAGTAATGATGCTCATCGTTTTTATAGGTGTGCCTTGAAAGATTATCACTGATTTGTGGCTGGTTAAAATTGCCCGGTATATAGAAATATTGATATGCCCCATTAACCAGTTGCGGGCCACTGTTCGCAATAGTAAGATCCTTTTCCTTACGTTCGATAAAGGTCTTTGCCAATTCCCACTCTAACTTTGCCCTGCCCAATTGATGTTGGCCGCTTAGCTTATTTTGCAATAGATCGGTAAAAGTCGGGTCGTCAGCCTCTTGAATACGGTTTGGTGTATTTAATGGAATGAAATCGCCACCAATTACATTGTCGTAACCGATGTTCCGTATCAAAACATTATCGTACATGTGCGTAAAAACATTGCGGAGCGTGATGCGGTTCTTGCCAAGTTGTAGTCCCGCGTTCAGTAAAACGCCTATGGTTGTATTAAAACCATAAGCTTTCCCCGAATTTTCAGTATTAAGATTCCAGTCACTTCGATTTTGACGCTCGATTTCATTGATGTTTTGTGTATTTCGATAACTTAGCGATCCAGTAAAACCAAATCTATTCTTGTTCAGGGTATCCAACTTCAACAATCGTCCTATAGTGAACTGGTAGTTTTGCGATGGTGCGGTCTTGTATTTATAAACGGTAAAGTTATCATTGGTAAACCGGCGGCTTTGGTCGACAAGTTTCTGCTGATATTCTGCTTCAGGCATTGATCTATTGGGTTCAACTTCCTTGTCAGTAACCACAAGATTGGATGGCGAGTTTCGTCCGCCATCATCAAATCCCCAGTAATCATATCGTCCGCGCTTATGGCTTAAAAAATCCTTCCCAGTACTTTGGTCGTTGTATGACACTCCGGCTGTAAAGCTCATGAAGTTTTCACTGGGGATATCTTTTGTGTTCACCTGAATCAGTCCACCTCCAAAACTTGCGTTCATATCCGGTGTTATGGTTTTACTGACCACCACATTGTCTACCAGGTTGGACGGGATCATATCGAAAGAAAAATTACGTGTTTGGGCTTCGGTGCTGGGTAACACCGTTCCATCCAGCATAGCGGAATTGTAACGTTCACCGATTCCGCGCACTAGTACAAACTTGTTATCAACTGAGCTTACTCCACTAATGCGTTTTAAACTTTCTCCAATGTTCTTGTCTGGACTTCGCGAGATCTGTTCTGCACTGATGCCGTTGCTGATCTCAGCAGCATTTTTTTGTTTTGCTAAAAGTCCTGCAACTGATGCCTTTTTATAATCAGAACTAACAACTACTTCCTTTAAACCTTTTGAATCCATTTTTAAGGATACATTCAGCGGAGTGTTTTTACTTCCGGTTACCAATACACCGGTAACTCGTTGGGTTTGGAAAGATATGTAGCTAAACACAAGGGTGTATGTGCCAGGTTGGAGATCAATGATATAACCGCCATCTGCGCCCGCCTGGGCGGTGTTGCCGGTTTCTACTACCTTAACGGATGCACCGGGTAGGGATTCTCCCTCCTGATCTGAAATCTTCCCCGAAATACGGCCAGGCTTGGGAGGAACAGGTAGTTCACTAAGGGCTATTAAATCCCCAAGTTGAGTGAATTTTAAGTGCCTGCCCGCTGTAAGTTCCTTTAAAACATTAGCCAAGGATTTATTTTCGGCCTGAAATGATTCTAGTGCTATTGCTCCGACCTTTTTAGAAAAAGAAAAGGAAAATTCAGATTGTTGTTCAATTTTGTTTAATACCTCAGCGAGTATAGTTCTTTTTGCCGTAAGTGTCACTTTAGTCTCGTTAAGATTCTGGGATTTCACATCGGCCCCCATTAACATACCTGTTAGCGTTATGGAGACTGTCGTTACCAGAAAAGCGAATCTTGTCATAGCGCACAGCGATTTAATTACATTTATTTTTGTAGAATTGTACATAAGTTTTTTTAATGGTTTATTGTCCTGAAAAATGATGGATCAGAAAACTTATTCCGAGCGGAAGTGTACCACCACTTTCGCTCTTTTATTGTTTATCTGATAATAATACTGTCCTGAATTTTTACATATAGTTTTCTTTTATTGATTGACATTTATTTCTGTTGTTGGGTGAATTGCTACCATATCACTACTTTGTTCCCCTCAATTCTATACCGGAACTCTGCAGATATGCTTAGTGCCTTCATTACAGTGTCGATGCTCTGGTTTTTTACTTTCAGGCTGATCTGTTTTGCCAATAGTGACTTGTTTTTAAATAGGATGGTGACTTTATAGTACCGCTTTAGTTGATGGGCAATGTTTTCCAGAGTCTCGTTTCTGAAGATGAATTTGCCCGTTTGCCATGCTTTGATATTGGCAACATCTACACGTGATTGACTAAATTTTTCTGTGGAGCGGTTATAGGAAAGCTGGTCGCCAGTTACCAGCATATAGGTCTTGATTTTTGCTTTTGTTGGGGTTACACCTACTTTTCCAGAAGCCACAGATACAGATAACTCTTTATCCCCTCCGGAGGCTTGAATATTAAAAGATGTTCCCAGTACCTGTATATCCAATTTATCAGTATGCACTTTAAATGGGCTTTTAGGATTATGGGTAACCTCGAAAAATGCTTCCCCACTAAGAAATACTTCTCTTGTCTTCCCACTAAAAGAAACAGGGTATTTTAATCTACTCTTCCTGTTAAGGGTGATCTTGGTGCCATCGCCCAAAGTGATAATCTTTACTTCGGTGGTTCCGGTCATCATTTCCCGAAGGGCTGTGGGGGGAGCCCAATAGTGGCTTTTATTGTTGAAATAAAAAATCCCGGTTATCGTTGATAAAATCAACAGGCTTGCGGCTACCGACCTTATCCAAATCGGGAAACGAATAGGTTTTGCTGTTTCTATGGGGAAAAAATGTTCTTTTAAGTCACCCTGCGAAAGCGCTTGCCTTACTGCTAACTGATCAGCAGTAAGCTGCCCAATGGCATCCAGTTGGATGAGCCAGCGCGCTATCAATGTTTTCTCCTCTTCGGTTACCAGTCCCATCTGGTATTTCCGAAAAAGCTCTTCTAAATGTTTTCTTTCGTTCTGCATTCTATAAGTAATAAGCAGAATGGAAGGGAAAGGCCCAGAAATTAATGGTTAACTTTTTGTTATCTAATTGTTAACCATATTAAGACAAGTAATTCAAAAGCTGAAATAGAAGGGGCGGATGTTGCTTGTCTAATGCGATTGAGTGCGCTGTTGATCTGGTTTTTGACAGTCTTTGGAGAAATATGAAGTTTTTCTGCTATTTCAGCAATGGAATATTCATTACTTCGGCTCATGATAAAAACTTCCCGCATTTTATCAGGCATTTCTGCTATCGTATGGTTGATCACTTCCATCACGGCCTCGTACTGCAAGTCCATTTCCCTAATTTCCATTTCATCAAGATAGGGGGAGGTGTCCAGCTGCTGTTGAAGAAAGTCTGCAAAGTTTTTAAAATGCTTTTCCCGAAAACCTTTGGCCCTGAAGTATCCAGAAAGCTTAAACCATAATCGATTTTTAAGATAGTTAGTTAAAGGATTACTGATTGAAAATGTGGCACGTTTGTCCCATAGTTCAATAAACATATCCTGCAACAGATCGTAGGCCTCATCCTGATCTCCGATCTTTTTTGCAGCCAAAGCAAATAAGGATTTGTAATAACGGCGGTGCAGTTCTTCAAATGCAGTATAGTCAGAATTCCTGATCAATTGCAAAAGATCCTGTTCCCCTATATGTTCCATGCATTATTCTAATTTACCGTGCCAAAGATATTCCAATGAATATTAAGAATATGTTAAGGAATGGAGTGAAAACATAACCGGGAAGAGGGTGCCGATTAGCAAGGATAAACAGGTTCGTTGATTTATAAAATCAACGAACCTGTTTGCAGCAATTAAACGTGATTAAGCTGGTTTTTTTAATTCCTCATTAACGATACTAGCGGCCAAAATTACGGCATGTAGATTCTCGTAATAAGCGATCAGATTACCCCGTTCGGCATCAGTTAATACAAATCTCTTGGTATAGAAGCTTTGTTGAATCATTCGCCAAAGCATTTCAAGACTTTCATCAAGCGGATAAGTCTCAAAAAAATATTTTAATACAGTTTTAGCGAACTCCTGAAGCTCGGCCGGGGTTCCTGTTGGTTTCTTGTGTAGAAATAGTTCGTTTGGATACATATGCTCATTTTTTTTAAGTTTTAAAAAATGAGTCTCAGTAGGAGATTTATAGCAAACTATAGCTGGTTGGTTTTATCGTATAAAACGAAGGTGAACTATAGTTACTGTTGCACAACTCATAGTCTTCCAACCAAAATTCAATGATGTCTAACTACTACGTTTTGATTGCGAAAATCATTCCTAATTATTTTCATAAATAATTGTAAATGAATATATTAATTGTTATTTTCATAACATGCAAGGCAAAAAAGACTATCAGGAAAAACTGTTTATCCGATTTCAACTTTCGGATTATGTTCCACAGGATAATTTTTACAGACAGCTTAAGGGATTATTAGACTTTAGTTATTTATATCAGTCTACAGCCAAATATTATGGCAAAGAAGGTCAGAAGAGCATCGATCCTGTAGTTTTTATGAAGTTGATGCTGGTAGGTTATTTGGAAAACCTGAATAGCGACCGTCGCATCATCGCTACCTCACGTATGCGAATGGATATTCTTTACTTTATTGGGTATGATTTAGATGAGGAACTTCCCTGGCATTCTACCCTTAGTCGTACCCGTCAGCTTTACGGGGAAGAGCAATTTATTTCAATTTTCAAACAGATATTAACGCAGTGTGTAGATAAGGGTCTTGTATCAGGCAAAAGACAGGCGGTGGATAGTGTATTTGTCAAGGCGAATGCCTCTATGGAAGCTCTGGTTAAAAGAGAAATTCTGCAGGATGCTTCCGCTTATACTAAAGAGCTAAACACCAATATAAAGGAAGAAATTATTGATCCGGCTCCCGCTTTTAAAGAGTTGCCGCCTGATGGTAAAAAGCCAAAAAAGAAACTTACCAAAGGTACCAACAAAACCCATGTAGGTCCTACTGATCCTGATTCCCGGATGTCAGTAAAGCCGGGCAAAGCTACTAAGCTAAACTATCTTGGCCAGGTCTGTGTTGATACAGAAAACCACGTGATCACTCATATACAAGCATTTCGTGCGGACAAAGCGGATAGTCAATGCCTGAAAGAAGTATTGATAAACACCATAGAAAACCTAAAAGATAATTCTCTGGAGATAAAAGAAGTTCTTGCCGATGGAGGATATAGCAGTGCAACTGCCTTGCAGGCATTAGAGAATATTGAGGTTGTAGGGTATATACCGAATGCCCCCGGATACATAGCCCAACGGGAGGGGTTTACTTATGATAATAAAAATGACCGTTATATCTGTTCCCAGGGCAAATATCTTCCCTTTAAGAAGTTTAGAACTGATTCAGGCAATACTTATAAGCTCTACAAAACAAGCGTTAAAGACTGCAGGGAATGCCCATTAAAAGAAAGATGCGCAATCCAGCTGGATACAAAACCATGGAAGATTCCATTTCCAAGGAGCTATTCAATCAGATGCATCTACGGATGCAAACCAGAAAAGCAAAAAAAATGAAGCACTTAAGATCAAGCACAGTGGAGCCGGTGATAGGTTCACTTGTGAATTTCAACGCGATGAGCAAGGTAAATACCAAAGGAATAAAACTCGCAAATAAATGTATGATTATGGCTGCTGTGGCATACAATATAAAAAAGCTTGTAAAAGCAAATGCTGTAAAACTTAAAAAAAATGCAGCAGTGGCGATAAAAGTCCACGAATATAATGTCAATAGCTACTGGCATGATTTGAATACCTTTATGAAGGACATATTACGCATTAATGGCGTGTTTTGGAGCTAACTTTTAATCTGAAAAGTAAAAAGGCCGAATAACCATTATGAAATGAAATATCCTGTACTTTGGAGCCTATATTATCTATCACGGAATTAATGTTGTGCAACAGTAACTATAGCGAGCTCTAAATACCGTACCCCTAGGCTTCTCACTGTAATGGGTTTTGAATTAAATCTATTGCAAGATTATTAGAATAATTTTAAGACACGATATTTTCTGTAAAATTATTTATAATTTATTTTATAGGAAATATTGTGATTAATTTAGATGTTTTGGCAGGTTCTATTCTAATGAACTAGTCCATCACGTTTATAGCCAAATAGTAGGTTTCTCCACACCTTGTTCACACTTCCTTCACACCAAACCCACAAACAGGTACCTTTTCGTGAAGGAAGTGTGTCTAATGTGTGAATCATGTGAGGACTTGTCTCGCAGGAAGGCCTAGGGCTGGTCGCAGTTCTTATCGAGGAATGTGTTTAATAGTTTTATAGGTTAAACTTAGCAGAAGGCCTGTCGTTATTCGATTGGTCTCTTGTGAAATCTTTGTTTTCAATAACAATACCATAAGTATCTGGATCGAGTCTTTCATTATTGAAACCGTATTTAGCAAAATTTTGAGGGTAGGTTAAATTACTAGAATGGTAGTTAATGAGTTCATTATTATGAAAACTCATAATCAATTGGTTTACCTCGCCTTCACCAGTATAAACAAAATCGGAGCGGTCAAAGTAAAAAAAGAAGTTGGCGATATTTTTAAAACTTTCGTAGAAGTTGATTTTAATATTACTTCCTGAAATGGTTATCCCACTCTGCTGCATGCCACGTAAGGCGACCCGAGTAATGGATTGTTGTAAGCTATCTAAAAATAAAACGACTAATGAAGTTTGGTAACCGGCTTTCTTAGCATAATCTGCTAAATCTTTAAAAGATGCATCATTAAACACCGTCTCAATTAGGATGTCCTTACCATTATCAATGGCTTGTTTAGCTAAGTCCTTGGTTCTGGCCTTATAAACATCTGTCATCAAAATTTCAAAGCTTTCAAGCTCGTTTAACCGGGTTCTAATAAATGTAGATTTACCAGCGGCATTGCAACCTGCGACAAAGACTAGCTCTGGCATATGTTAGTCCAATTTTTTAACAATTGTATCTCTAACCTCCACAGGCATATCGTTCTCATCAGTAATAACTTCAAGAGAGACTAGGAATTTTTCGCCGCTTGGTAATTCTTTACGCCAATAACCACCATCTTCAGCAAACTGAGCATAAAATGGATTACCTAATTCAAACGCCCTTTGACGTCCTAACTCATGCATGTTCCCCATGTTTTTTAAAAGACGGTCAACAACTGAAGAAGCTCCCATAATGCTAATTTTATTGATCAGATACCTTTATTCAAGTATATTTAATTTTGAATACTCAAATATAGCAAGACTATACTGTAAATACTCTATTTAGAGTAAAAATGAAGTTTGAAACACTTCTTTTGGTATGATAAATTTAGTGTGTTGAACCAAAAAAGCCTCTCAGTTTTCACTGAAAGGCTTTGTAATTTGGCTCCCTCTGCTGGGCTCGAACCAGCGACCCTCTGATTAACAGTCAGATGCTCTAACCAGCTGAGCTAAGAAGGAGTGCTGGTTGCCAAAACGTTGTTTGATGTCTTTTAAGGACAAAAACGTATGTTTGTTTTGGGACTGCAATATTAAGGATTTTTGATGAAAGGGACACTAATAAATGTAAAAAAACTCAGTATTTCTTTTCTGCTTTTCTATTTGTTTGAAAATCAGGTGTTCTTCTGTTGGATTAATAGCAAAAAAGCCTCTCGTTTTTCTACGAAGAGGCTTTTTTGGTTAGTACGGATTACCTGTGCTCGGACTATTAAAGGCTATGTTACCTCTTATTTCTCCGGCAGGAAAGGCCGCGCTGTGAACATTAATATACCATTTGCCTGATAATAGTTGGGCGGCTTCTACATCTGTAAGAGCCCGTGTGGTTCCACTTAAGCTGCCAGTGTTGCCGGTAGCAAATCCAGTAATGGGAATAACTACTGGTGAACTGATCGTTGCGCTTCCATTCTCAGCTCCATGAAAGTGCATGTTGGTTGTGGTTGATTGTGGATTGTCTAACAACCAGTTGATTTGATAAGTGATCATTTTCGTCGCGGGATCGTAAGAAAGTGCCGCTGTTCCACTTCCTGCCGTGGTTACAGCAGGAACTTCAGATGCCCCATTCATTACAACATTTGCTGTTCGAATTGGATTTACGACAACTGGTTTCGATTTGTATTTTTTACAAGCTCCTAGAGCTAGGGCACTAATCGCTACTATGAATAGTAATTGTTGCCATCCCTTTGGGTTTAAAAAAAACTTTTTCATAATGTAGGTGTTTTTGTAATTCATTTACTGTTGCTATCCAGCTTAACATTCTCTATAAGTTAGATTAGTCTATTAAAAATCGGTTACTTCCTTTCATCTAAGAATTGCAATCTTTTTTCATTCCAAAACCATCAATGGACACATTTAAAGGACTTCGGTCCCAACAGTTTTCGGAGATAGAGCTGATTAGTCTTATCGTTAGTGGACAAAAGAGGCTTTTTGAATATGTGATGCGAGGGTATAATCGGCGTCTTTACAGGATTGGAATGTCTATTCTTCATCGCGATGTTGATGTGGAAGATATGATGCAGAACACCTATCTTAAAGCCTATGAGCATTTGAATGAGTTTGAACAAAAATCTTTATTGGGTACTTGGCTTACCCGAATTATGATTAACGAATGCTTGTTACAAAAGAAAAGAAATCGGCGTTTTGACATAGAAAGCGCTGAAAGTTATTCAGGTAGTAGGACTGATATGCAAACTCCCGAAAATATCCTGGTCTCTAAGGAGTTGGGTTTACAACTGGAAGACGCTATAAGCAGATTGCCTGAGCAGTATCGTTTGGTATTTGTATTACGGGAGATCGAAAATTTATCCGTGAAGGAAACAGGGGAGGCCTTGAGTATTGGAGTTTTAAACGGTACCGCAGAAACTTGATATTCATCCTCGAAAATTATATACCCAGGATTTTTACTAGTAATTCTTTCTATTAAAACATCATACTTTTCCGCTATTTCAATAAAATGTTGAATGTATTTAATGTGCTCTTTAGCTGAATCTTTGAACCAGGATAAAGATGTATTAGCATTATACTTGCTTGTCCCGTTGGAAAATCTAGTTGGTTTTTCAAGATTTCGGTCAAACCATGCTGTTAAAATTTTTAGCTTACGACTGTCATCATTGGTCGTAAGTGGATGATCATCTCTCAAATACTTTAAAACCATAAATATGCCGGTTTCCAACTCGCCGTAAGGATTAATAAATTGAGTCGTAAATCGAAGATACATTAGTTAAGGCGTTACATTTAGGAATAAAAATACTAAAAAAACATTACTATTTGATTCCGCTTGATCCCTATTTGATCGTCCGTGATGCAATCAGGATGTGAAATTTGCTTAAAACCAAAAAAGCCTCTCAGTTTTCACTGAAAGGCTTTGTAATTTGGCTCCCTCTGCTGGGCTCGAACCAGCGACCCTCTGATTAACAGTCAGATGCTCTAACCAGCTGAGCTAAGAAGGAGTGCTGGTCGCCAAAACGACGTTTTCGATCTCGTAAAGAGGCTAAACGTTTGTTCGTTTTGGGAATGCAATATTAGGGGTTTTAATTTATTTATGCAATATTTGCAGTGAAAAATTTTAAAATAATATTCAATTAATTTATATGAGCCTGATAATCATAGGAACTGTAGCCTTCGATGCTATAGAAACTCCCTTCGGAAAAACGGATAAAATAGTAGGTGGAGCTGCAACATACGCTAGTTTAGCTGCTTCTTACTTCTATAATAAAGTTAAAATTGTAGGAGTTGTGGGTGATGACTTTGAAAAAAAGGACATCGATACCTTTACTGAACATGGGATTGATACTGAAGGATTGCAAATCAAAGAAGGTGAGAAATCATTCTTTTGGTCAGGTAAATACCACAATGACATGAACAGCAGAGATACTTTAGTTACTGAACTAAATGTATTGGCTGATTTTGATCCAATTATTCCAGAGAGCTATCAAGACTGTGAGTTTTTGATGCTAGGTAATCTAACTCCAATTGTACAACAAACAGTAATCAATCGTCTTGAAAATAAGCCTAAGCTGATTGTTTTGGATACAATGAACTTCTGGATGGACATTATGATGCCAGATTTGTTGGAAACGATTAAAATGGTAGATGTATTGACTATTAATGATGCCGAAGCGCGTCAGCTATCTGGAGAATACTCTTTAGTGAAAGCTGCCAAGAAAATCCTGACGATGGGACCAGAGTATTTGATCATTAAAAAAGGCGAACACGGTGCTTTGCTATTCCATGAAGATAAAATCTTCTCGGCTCCGGCACTTCCTTTAGCGGAGGTTTTTGATCCAACAGGTGCAGGTGATACTTTTGCTGGCGGTTTTATTGGCTATATGGCTAAAGTGGGTACGGTTAACTTCAATAACATGAAGAATGCTATTATTTTTGGTTCAGCTTTGGCTTCTTTCTGTGTAGAGAAGTTTGGAATTGAGAAAATTGTGAACCTTACGGATGAAGAAGTTGCTGCACGTGTGCAGGAGTTTGTGAGCTTAAGCTCTTTTACGATCGAAGCATAATAACAATGATCTGATCATAGATCTTTCTAAAATGGCTATTCAGATAATGAATAGCCATTTTTTATACATTCAGTTTGCCGATTACGGTAAATTTTTCAAATACGGTTTCCGTATGTGGGGCATCTGATAATTCCTCAGTTAAATCCTGTCCGGCCCAATGTTCGTAATGCTTGCCATTGCGCCACAGCCGACTTTCTGTAACGTCGTAGATCAAACCTTTGTAAGCCACCCATATTTGTGGCTTGTCTTGCCCATTGCGCAGAGCCAGCTGTTGTTTGGTGTACAGCTGTAAATTATCCATCAACTTTGACCATTTTGCTTTTAAAAAGCTCAAATAAGTACACTGCCATCAAAAGCATTCCCAGAAAGTAGAAATAAGCCTCGATTGGTAGGTAAGCGAGGTATAATTTTAAGGATGCATTTTCATTAAATATAAGAAGGGATTGTTTTTTAATGACCATACAGCCTAGATAAAACGGAATTAACAAAACCAAATAGGTTCTGTAAAAGCGGTACATAAATCTCAGTTTATTTTTATATTCTATGTAAAGTAACAGTGCTAAGACAACAATAAAGGTAGTTGCAGTGTATAATTTTAGGTAGCCAAAAAACAAAAAGGCAATACATATACCCAGCATTAAGTTGCTAACTGAGAGACTAAACTTTTCGAGATTATTGTTTGGAAACCTGGTGTTTAAAAAACGGTAGGTGAATAATCCAAAGGCAGGAATAACAAAGGAAAGAAGGATAATTTGAATAGGTAAGCCAGCTATAACTACTCCGGTTAAAAGGTTGGCATTAAAAGATAGGATGCCCAATGCGCTGAACAGCATTGCAAATAAGGAAAATAGGAGGCCTGTTAAACAAATTGATAATAAAATTGTTTTCGTATAACTATTATTCATGTATTAATGATAAATTCAATCTCAAAAGTATGATTTTGACATCGTTTAACAACTATCTAATCTCAGCAGTATGAAAAAAGCGCTACTATCACTTTTCCTTGTAACTTTTTGTTTATTCGCTTACAGTCAGGATGTACCAAAAATTGATACTACTAAAAACTGGACTATTCATGGTGAGAATACATTTCTGGTCAACCAGAGCTCTTTCTCTAACTGGTCGGCGGGTGGTGTAAATTCCATTGCCGTCAACCTGGTTCTTAATTATGATTTCAATTACAAAAAGGACAAGTGGAGTTGGGATAATAAAGCGATTGTAGGTTATGGGCTTAGTAAACAGGATGGTATCGGAATGCGTAAAAATGATGATAGGATTATCTTAAATAGTTTACTTGGTTATAAAGCTGCTCAATATTGGTTATACACTTTTTATGCAAATTTTCAAACGCAGTTTACGAAGGGTTATACTTATGACGGTGATACAAGAACCAAAATATCCAATGCTTTCGCTCCAGCTTATCTAACATTTGGACCCGGTATCGCCTATAAAAGATCGGATAATTTTAGGGTCAATTTTTCGCCTGTAGCTTCAAGGATCGTAATGGTATTTGATGATGATCTGAATGCAACAGCACCTGCTTTTGGTGTTGATCCAGGAAAGAATATCCGTTTTGAGTTTGGTGCATCATTGGATGCTTACTATAAAGTGAATCTGATGGAAAACATTAGTTTTGAGAATATACTAAAACTATATTCCAACTATCTGGATAAGCCACAAAATATTTATACTGATTATACTGCCAACCTGTTTATGAAGGTAAATAAATTTGTTACTGTAAATGCTGGGTTACAGCTGATTTATGATGACAATACTAGGATTACGAAAATAGTAAACGGCGTTAAAGAGGATTGGCATAAAGACTTGCAGGTAAAACAGATCTTCGGCGCAGGTTTAACCTATAAATTCTAAGAGCAAGGCAGGTGTTTATTTTGTACGGGGTAAAATGATATCTTTGCTTCTACCTATAAAAACATCAAATAATGCTTTTGAAGTATAAATACCTGCTTTCCGTTTTCATTTTACTCTGTTTTTCTTCTTGTTTTCAGATTATTGAAGAAATTAATCTCACTTCTGCAGGTTCCGGCACGGTTAATCTGACGCTAAACCTTAGTGCCAGCAAGACAAAAGTAGCCTCGGTTATGCTGATGGATAGCGTCCAGGGATATAAAGTGCCCTCAAAACAAACGATTCAAAAAGAATTGGATGAGGTTGTGGCTTATTTAAAGAAATCCCCCGGAATAAGCAATGTTCAAAAGAAAGTAGATTTTGAAAATTATATTGTGAGTGTATCTTTTGCATTTAAAGATATCACGAATATTGATCATGTAAATCAAAATGTGCTCAAAAAATTAAAGATCAAAGGGCTCAACAACTCTTCTTATACCTACAATCCTAAAAGCCAGGTTTTTCAACGCAGTTATCAGCATACCAAAGAAGCTGTGGCAGAGTACAATAAGTTAAAGCCTGAAGTTAAAAAAGTATTTAAAGATGCTACTTATGTAAGTATTTATAGGTTTGAACAGCCCGTAGTATTATGTACAAATCCTTTGGCAAAAATATCAAAATCAAAAAAAGCGGTTATGTTTAATACCGGTGTTCTCGGCTTAATAAACGGAAAAACCGATATATCTAACCGCATCACAATAGCAAAATAACGTTTCTATTTAATTTACCCTAACTATGAATTCTTTTTACAGATGCTTAACAGCATTACTTTTAATCAGTCTTACGTTTACATCTAATGCACAGGATCTTGTGCATAAAATCCCTGCTAATGCGCTTGCCGTAGCAACCATCCAAGGTAAAAACTTAACGGACTTAATGTCTTTAACTGAATTTAACAATTCGTTTCTTGGAAAAGAATTATTGGCAAAACACGCTAAAAAATCAGATAAGCCTTTTACTACATTTATGGATCTTGGTTTTAACCTTGCTTCCCCATTTTATTATTATAACCAGAGCAACGATAGTGTAACTTATAATTGTTTCCTGGCTCCTGTTAAAGATGCAGCTCAAGTAGAGAAGCTGTATGCACAAGCTGATCAAAAGATTAGTTTAAAAGGTAATGTGAGGTATTATTATAATAGCGATTCAACCGAAGTAGCGCGCTGGAATGGCGAAATGTTTCTGTTTGTAATAGCCAGAGGTAAAAAAGAATACTTTTCGAAGCCTGAAGTGATGGAACGTTTTGGATTAACTAACCCATATCCAATAGCTGATACTGTCGCAATTGATAGTGCAGCAGCCGCAGTTGATAGTTTAGCAGCTGACACTATCGCTGTTGATTATTCGGAGCCGGCAACTGTGGAAATAGGTCCGGCAGACTCAGTTGTGGTTGATACTGCAGAAGCATATTCATCTGATCCTTTTTTTAAAAATGAAGACCAAAAGAAATCAATTGTTGCGAGTTGGACACAGCGCATGATGGATGATTTTTTTGCTGGTACCAATAAAACATCCATATTAAACAATATCGATTTTGTAAAAAATGTAGATGCTAAGGCTGAAGCTACTATCTGGGTTTCGGGTGTGGATAAGCTTTTCGATACTTATGTGCCTACAAGTTATTTAAAAGGCTTTAGTTTTTTAAGTGGCTATGGCAGTGGAAACGTAAAGCTTTACCTCGAAGACAAATCCATTCGTATTACCAGTAGCATGACTTTTAGTGATGACATTGCCGCTGTTTTTAAAAGGGTACACAAAAGAAAACTAAACAAGCGCTTTTTGAAGTACGTGAATGAAGACCGTATGATTGGCTATTTGGGCTATGCCGTGGATACTAAAGCATATCTTGAAGAATACCCGAGGTTGATGTCGAAAATTTATGGCTCCGTATATGCTGATGAAATAGGTATGGCTGCCGATCTATTCTCTCTTTTATTGGATGAAGAAGCAATCGGAAAGGTATTTAAAGGCGATGCACTGTTTGTTTTTAATGGTCTTTCACAAAAGGAAGTAAGCTATAAGTCGTATGAGTACAACGAGGAGAACTTTGAGAGTAAAGAAGTGATGAAGACTAAAAAGGAGACTTTGCCAGATTTTTTAATGATGTTCTCTTCTGAAGATACACGATTGATGGATAAATTGATTGCTTATGGTGTGAAAAAAGAGCTGGTGAAAAGAGGATCAGGATATTATGAATTGAGCATCCCTAAAAGTCCTTTGGCACTTTACTTTACTATCAAAGACAATATTGTTTTCTTAGGTACCAATAAAATGGAAATGGATGACATTGCTTCGAACAGGTCTGTCGCAAAGATTTCTGCCAAGCAGAAGAAAATGTTATTGAATAGCAATTATGCGGCATATTTTAGTGCTAAAAAGCTTTCTGGAAAGATCCCTTCTGAAGAATTGGGTGGTGCTGAGAAGCTAGAAAAGACTAACCGTGTGTTAAATTCATTGGGCGATATTTATCTGAATTCGAACCCAGCAAAAGGGAATGTGTTGTCCGGACAAATGAGTATGGATATTCCCGCTAATCAACCAAATGCTTTAAAATATCTTTTATCAATTATTGAAGACGCAAAGAAATAGGTTTAAGCTTATAGCAACAATTCTGTCAGCGGTAGTTTTGCTACTGCTGACTGTTTATGGTTATCTGTCGCTAAGGAAATATTATGCCTATAAGGACACTATACATGCAGATGCGGAATTTATAGTTAAGGTTGATGCAGATCAGCTATACTATAGTCTTGCTAAGGACTACCTGAGCAATCTATCTTATTATCGAAGTAAAAAGGGGAGTTCAATTGAAAGTGGCTTAAGCATACCTGCGCAGATTTTTATTTATACCGTTAAATCCAAGTCTACCCAAACTTACTTTTGTGCTATGCCGGTAGGAGACACGCTATTACTGAGGTCGTTTATCAAACAAAAGCTGGGTATAACCACGTTGAAACATATGGGGCAGTATGTAACTGGAAGGTCGGCGGACGGTCGACTTACTATTGCCTTTAATGGGGATACGTTTGCGGTAGGGTATTCGTTTAATGCTGAAAATGTAAATGATGTCATTGCAGATTTGTTAAACAAGAAAAATCTGTTGTCTGATAAAGACGAAAAGATCGCAAAGCTGAAAGCACTAAAATCACATTTAGCTTATGTTTTTGAAGAATATACTGGGGTAGGTGATTTTAAAGATGGACAACTTCATATGGAGGGCGACTTTAATTTTAAAGATTTTGCAGTGAAAGGAAAGCGTTTTAGCCACCGTGTTTTTGATAAAGATGCCATCGTAAAAATCTGGCTGAATGCTAAGCCATCCTTGAATAAAAGCTTTAGGGCAATTAAGGTTAAAGATTATGAAATATATCCTGATAGCTTATTGAAGTATTATAATGGATATTTTGATGTGGAAATGGGAAAGCCGGTAAGTCAGGCAGATACCGTAATCACTTATGAGTATAACGATGATTTTGAGAAGGAAGAAACCATTACTCCCCGCATTGTAAAAGTGCCGGGTATAAACAGTGTTGTTGCAGGTAATGCTACAGAATTATTGAACTATCTGAGCAAGGCAAACATCATTAGTAATAGTCGTGTTAATAAGGAGTTGTTTCCTTTGTATAACCTTTATACTATACATAACCGAGCAGAGATGGTATTGAGTACTGATCAGCATGCGGTTACATCGAAATTAACGGAAAGCACACCTTATTTTTTTTATCTGTATGCTGATTTTGATCAATTGAAATCGCAGAGACAATTCCCCCTTTTTGAAAGATATATCAAACAGTTGAAGAGACTGGTTGTTAATGCCAAACCTGAAGCCGATGAACGTCTTGAAAACAAGGAGGATACTGGAAGAAATCACTTCGAAATTGACTTGTATTTCAAAAGAAAAGATGTAAATGCATTGGGACAATTGCGTTAAAATTCTGGCATTTGTGGTATATTAGGGTTTAGATCATTTTTTATGTCAAACATCAATCTGATTATTGAAGAACGCCCGGCAAGTATAGGAAGCTTTATGGTAGGCCGTCTTTTGCCTTTTAAGGATAAACGTATGGTTGGGCCTTTTGCTTTTATTGATCATATGGGGCCGATATGTCTGAGTGATACCGAAAATTTGGATGTTCCACCACACCCGCATATCGGTTTATCCACGCTAACCTACCTTTTTGAAGGAAGCATTATGCATCGCGACAGTATCGGCAATGAAATAGAAATAAAGCCTGGGCAAGTGAATTGGATGACTGCGGGCAAGGGGATTGTACACTCAGAAAGAACTCCAACATATCTTCGTAATTCTGATAAAATGATGCATGGCCTGCAGATCTGGGTTGCTTTACCTAAGGAGTTAGAGGGGATGGAGCCGGAGTTCTTTCATGTGGAAGAGAAAGGGCTTCCGGAGTGGACCGAGGGTGGTGTCCATTTTAAACTGATTGCAGGCGAGGCTTTTGGAAGGAAATCTGAGGTGCCAGTTTACAGTCCGCTTTATTTTATAGAAGTGAAAAGTACGAGTAGGCAAACTCTTAAAATAGGTAAGGAGCTGTTTGGCGAAAGTGCTTTATACATTTTGGAGGGAGCTATAGAGAGTGAGGGCAATACCTTTGGGCCTAAACAAATTTTGGTGGCGAAAGACAGTAAGCTTTGCGAGTTTGATATGCAGGAAAACTCAACGATCTATATTTTTGGAGGTGAACCTTTTGCCGAATCTAGAATCATTTATTGGAACTTCGTAGCCTCTTCGGAAGAAACGATTGAGAAAGCGAAAGCCATGTGGTTGGAGCAATCGTTTCCACAGGTGCCAGGCGAAACGGAATTTGTGCCGCTGCCTTTGCAAAGTAAAAATGTAAAACCACGTTTGTAATATTTGTACTTTTAAAAAATGAAAGCAGCATATCTAGAAGGGAATAACCAACCATATATTGTAAAAGAAGTATCAACACCAGTTCCTACTGGTCAGGAAGTTTTAATTAAGCTTGAGTTTTCTTCTTTTAATCAACGAGACATCAGAGTACAAAAAGGGATTTATGCTGTGGCTCCGTTGCCTGAGGGCGGATTGGCCATTGGATCTGATGGTTATGGTAAAGTGGTAAAAGTTGCTGAGAATGCTGATCCAATGTGGATGGGGAGAGAAGTCGTGATTAACCCCGGGCGCAATTGGGGTGATAACCCTGATGCGTTTGGGCCAGATTTTAAAATAATGGGTTGCCCTGATCAGGGGACCTTTGCTGAATATATAGCGGTTGATCAGAAATACATCAGACCTAAACCTTTGTATTTAACCGATGAGGAAGCTGCTGCTTTGCCATTGGCAGGGCTTACGACTTATCGGGCCGTATTTACCAAAGGAAGAGTGAAGGCGGGGGAGAAGGTGCTGATAACAGGGATAGGGGCCGGTACTGCCTTATTGGCCCTACAGTATGCACTTGCTGCGGGTGCTGAGGTTTATGTGACTTCGGGCACGGAACGCAAGTTGGAAAGAGCAATTGAAATGGGCGCAAAGGCCGGTTTTAATTATAAGGCAGAAGATTGGGCCGCACAGGCAAATGCACTGACAAATGGTTTTGATGTAGTTTTAGACAGTGCTTCGGGTAAAGGATTTGCCAAACTGATAGAAGTATTAAAGCCAGGAGGTAGATTGGTGTTTTGGGGTGGTACGGATGGGCCTATCGAAAGTATAGTTCCGGCACATATTTACTGGAAAAACCTGTCTATCTTGGGAACCACACTTGGTAGTAATCAAGAGTTTGCCGATATGCTGTCTTATTCGGAAAAACACAATATTAAACCAGTGATTGATAAAGTTTTCCCATCACTAGCCCATGCACAGGAAGCTGCTGAATATTTAGCTTCAGGTGCTCAGTTCGGTAAAATTGTGATGGCGAATAAGGTTTAGCCTTGCTTTAGCAATTGGCGTTGTTGTACTCTTGCTGTGTGCGTACTGCCGTCATGACTCCATCCGGGAGGATAAAGGAAATACCTGATCTTATCCAGGAGTCTTGGCGCTTTTTTTACATCAGCCATTAAAGCGCTAAATTCGTGGAAAATGATGTTTATTGCACCGGTATCTTCAGGCTGCTTGGTTAATCCATAAACTATTTTTTCTTCATCAAGCTCTTTTTGAAAGGTGCCAAAAAGGCGATCCCAGATGATGAGGATCATGCCCATGTTTTTATCCAGGTAGCGCAGGTTACTCGCATGATGCACACGGTGGTGGGATGGGCTTACGAAAATGTACTCAAATAGGGGATGAAGCTTACCAATGGTTTGGGTATGCACCAGGTTGCCATAAATTTGGGTAACGAGGTAAGCAAACAGGATGTCGAGCGCATTAAAGCCCATTAACGCTAAAGGAAGATAGAAAAATGCCCGGTACAAAGGCTCAAAAACGGTAGATCTAAAACCTGTGGTTAGGTTAAAATATTGAGATGAATGATGCGTAACATGCATGGCCCAAAAGAACCTTACATAGTGGCCTGTATAATGTAAAACCCAATACAGGAAATCCTGAACAAGGATTAATACAATCCAGTAAAGGTAGACGTTGGTGATTTGGAATAACCGATGATGTCGGTATACATAGTCCAATAGCATAAATGTACCTGCCTTTGTAGCTAGATTGACAATAAACGCCGCAAACATGAGGTACACATTGGTTAAGGTATCACGCCCATGATAGCGTTTACTATCATGAGCGTAACTAAAATACATTTCAATTAAACTGAGTAAAGTAACAAAGCCGAATAAAGTAACTACGGTTATATTTCGATCTAGCTCAGTCATCTTTATTGCATTATGGTATGATTAATGTTTTTTCTTGTACGGTATGCGCACTAAAAAAGCCAAGTGCACCACCACTTATATTGGTTAAAGGATTGCTTGGTGCTGCGCCATTGTCTGATCCATTTGCACCAAACAAGCTAAATAGATAAGTATATACAGCTGGATCAACACAATGCATTATTGCGGTTAGCTTATCTCCCTTTTTAAAGTTTAAGGCCTTGTTTTTTGTGTCGTTTTCAAAAACAAGATAATCGTTAACCTCTTGTCCGGGGGTGAACTCATCATTCATTACCTCATAGTGTTTTTGGATCTTGTCGTTAACAAGCTGTTGAAACCAGTAGTAGTTTTTAGTTTCCAAAGGATCTTTGAATTTTACCATAGGCGTAACTCTAGTTGTATCGAAATCTTTTGGTTTAAGGGTGAAATCCATAAAAGGAACCACCTGTGGCATGGTGCTGCTGGCTTTAAATAACTCGCCGTTAATATTAACCGTTAAGTTATAGGTTTCGCCAGGTGTGCCATTAATTGCTGCAGTCTCGTAAATACCCTTTCCTGCTTCTGTTAACACAATTGTATTGCCTTTGGTTTCAATTTTAACACTAGCGCCACTAATTCCATTAAAAACGTTGTCATCGCCAAACGCTTTGGTCTCACTGATGTATACTTTACAGGTGCCGGGCTCGTTCGTAATGATGCCCTCGATTACATATTTAAGTTCGTTGTTTTTGAATTTTAAGTCTATAGCCTTTTCGCAAGACCATTGAACGGAAACCATTAATAAAAGTATAAAGCGAAGTATTGTTTTCATATTCTAGAATTTAAAATTATACGAAATTGAAGGAACGAATCTAAATAGGGTTGTTCTGACTGCTTCCGTTCTGTTTGGATCTGTTTCTTTGTCTCTGAAAGTAATGCGATATGCATTTTCTCTGCCATAAGCATTGTAAAGGCTAAAGCTAAGTTCAGAAGAGTATTTTTTGGTTTGTTTTAGTAGTCGTGTTGCGCCCAAATCCAGGCGGTGATAGCTTGGCATCCGGTCGGCATTGCGATCTGAAAAGTAGAAGTAGCTATGTCCAAGCAATTTGTATTTGCCATTTGGAAAGGTAACTGCATTTCCGGTGGAGAATACCCAGTTTGCAGATAAGGACCATTTTTTACTCAGTTGATACATAGTTACCAATGAAATGTCATGCGTCCGATCTTGACGGGCATTGTACCAATTATTGCTGTTGATGCCATCAATTTTTCTTTCTGTTTTAGAGATGGTATAAGCAATCCAGCCGGTTAGTTTTCCATTTTTCTTTTTCAATAGAAACTCTGCACCATAAGCCCTTCCTTTTCCATAAAGCAATTGGGTTTCGATAGGTTGATTGGTGTAGATATTAGCCCCGTTTCTATAGTCGATCTGGTTTTGCAGCGTTTTGTAATAGGTTTCAACGGTTAGCTCATAATTGTCATTACCCAGGTTTTTATAATAACCAAGTGATACCTGATCGCTCAATTCTGGTTTAATGACATTGGTGCTGGCCACCCATCTGTCTGTAGGAGAAGATGAATTTGAGTTGGAAATTAAATGCAGGTTTTGTGCATTTCTAACATAAGATGCTTTTATGGAAGTAGAGTTGTTTAGCTGTATAGCTGCAGCTATTCTTGGTTCAAGGTTTACGTATGTTTTAACAATTTCGCCGCTTTCATAGCTGGTGGTTCCAGTTACATTACCTTCCGGGTCAAACGTATAGTAGTCACCTTTGCCAAGGATACTGAAGGCAGAAACGCGTAATCCATAGGTGAAGCTTAAAGTGTTACTGGCCTTCCAGGTGTTGCTGGCGTAAACGGCATTCTCAAGTGAATATCGGTTTTGAAGTTCTTGTGATAATAGACCTGAATTTCCGGTTGCCTGAACTTCGCCTGGTTTAATGGTATGGTATATTGAATTTAGGCCAAAGCTAAGTGTGTTTTTATCATTGGCGTACCACTGCATATCTTGCTTAAAATTCCAGTCTCTAATTTGTGAGAAAAGGCTTAATGAGCTTTCATCATCAATAGATTTGATTTTATAATTGTAATTGCTGAATATAGCTGAGGTATTTGAAAATAGTTTGCTGCTAAAAACGTGGTTCCAGCGTAGGGTAGCAGTGGCATTGCCCCAATTTATACCCGCTACATTGTCTGCTCCTAATACATCTTTGCCAAAATAGCCAGATATAAATAACCTGTCTTTGTCTCCTAAAATGTAATTGGCTTTTAAATTGACATCATAGAAATACAGCTCTGAATTTTTGACATTTGAATCGCTGGAAAGCTTCAGAAACAAGTCGGCATAAGTTCTGCGTGCCGAAATCAAGAAAGAAGATTTTTCTTTTTGTATGGGTCCTTCTACGTTGATTCTTGCGGCGATAAGTCCTACACCACCACTTACGCCGAACTTCTGGTTATTTCCGTCGTTCATTTTAACATCCAGGACTGAGGATAAGCCACCGCCGTATTGCGCGGGCATCCCGCTCTTATAAAGCGTTACGTTTTTTATGGCATCGGAATTAAAGGTGGAGAAAAAGCCAAGTAGGTGTGAAGCGTTGTATACTGGCGCTTCGTCTAAAAGGATCATATTCTGATCGGCGCTGCCACCACGTACAAAGAAGCCACCGCTGCCTTCGCCCGAAGTTTTAACACCTGGCAAAAGCTGCAATGTTTTTATCAAATCGCGTTCTCCAAGTAACACTGGTACGTTTTTAGTCTCGCTGATGCTTAGTCGTTCCATTCCCATTTGAGGATTGTCTACGCGCCTTCGATCATTGTTTCCGGTAATGGTTACGGTTTCAAGCTCATTTAAATCATCATGCAGCGCAATGTTTAAACTGGTGTTTTTGTTTAAGTCTATTGTAGTCTTATAGCTTTTTGTTCCAACAGCATTTACACTGATGCTATGAGTGCCCACAGGTAAGGTAATAGAATAAAAACCATATTCATTGCTTGAAGTCGCATAGTTGGTTCCTGCTACACGCAAGGTTGCAGCTATAATCGTTTCGCCTGTACTGGCATATTTAATAGTACCACTTAAAGTTCTTTTTCCTTGACTTGCCGCCGGATTCGCCGCCGGTTCGGCCTCCGGCTTTTTTTCTTTAGCGGGGTCAAAACGTATAAATATTTCTGCGCCTAGAGGGCTAAACTGTAGTGGCTGTCCGGTAAATGCATCATTTAGCACTGTGGAAAGAGGGCTGTCTTTAGCACTTACGCTAAGTTTTACATTGCTGCTGGCCACCTGTTCATTGTACGTGAATTTAATCCCGCTTATGTTGGTGATCTTATCCAACGCTGTTTTTAGGGGCTCGTTTTTAAGGGTAATTGTAATGCGTTTTGCAAGCGGGTCTTGTGCCCATGCATGGGTTTGTACGATCAATAATAGCAGCAATACTATGGCAATGCATGTCAGAAATCTGACTTGTCCATTTCGTTTCATATAGATTTTGTGTGTTTAAAGATTATGGCCTTTTAAAGGCGTTTATTTTATGATTGTATAGCGTTCTCCTTCTTTTTTCCATTTCGCTTCCATCACTATACATAATTTATTTAGGGTTTCATTTAATGGACTAGTCATGTTCAGGTTACCATAGAATGCTTTCGAAGACAGTTCCTGATCCAATTGAATTTTTATGTTGTACTGGTTTTCTAAGTCGCTGCCAACTTCCTCAAGTGTTGCTCCTTTGTATTCATATAAGCCTAATCGCTTGCTCAGGAAGGTTGAGGCATCAGGATAGTTCAGCTTTGTGATTTTTGATGTCATCTTATCAACGGTAATTCTTTGATTGGCCGTTATTGTATCTCGCTGGGTATTGTTTTCGGTATTTAGGGCTACAGCTACTCTTCCTGTAACCAGTGTTACATCGATAGTATGTTGTCGAGCGTATGCGCTAACATTAAAACTGGTACCCAGTACAGTTGTACTTACCTCTCCACTTTTTATGATGAATGGATGTTTGGTGTCATGGCTTACTTCAAAGAAAGCTTCACCATCAAGTGATACCAATCTTTCGGCTCCTTCAAATTTATCAGGATAGCTTAATTTACTGTTTGGGCTAAGCCATACTTTGGTGCCATCGGCGAGTTGTAATTGTTTACGTTGGTTTGAAGCTGCGGCTAACTGATATTTTGGGGCCGTGTTAAATATTTGGGTAATAGCTGACCGGTAAAAATATGCGCCTGTAAATAGTAGGAGCAATGCTGCAACACCAATCCATTTTTGTAAACCAAGGTAGGGCTTCCTGGTAGGGTGTAATTTTACTTGTTGAGCTTCTGTTTTTAGGAATGGAGGAATTAAACCTTCTTCCGGCAAAGCATTCGTTTGATCCCAGGTGTTGGACATTAAAGCCAGTAGTTCCAGATCTGTATTGCTTTTATTTAGCAAGTCAAAGAATTGTTTAAGCTCTGTAGCGTTACACTGGTTGTTCAGGTATAGGCTGTATAAGTATTTTAATTGCTCTTTTTCTTCCACGGTTTAATAATTTAGCGAGCCCTTTTACGAAGCTCGTTTATTACAATACAATTGAAAAAGGGGAGGGGACTAGTGCGGGCGAAAATAATTTGATGAAGCAATGATAAAGCAAACAATGCTTCCATGTTTATTTACATAACTGCGGATGAATTTTGTGGCTTCTACCATATGGTTTTTTACCGTATTTTTTGAAATGTTCAATTTTTCAGCGATTTCATCATGACTCATCTCTTCATTACGGCTCATCTGGTAGATGATTTTTTTTTGAGGAGGCAGGTTCTCGATGGCTTCATCGTAGGTTTTTAGCAGTTCTTTTTCCAGTAGATTGTCTTCTGTCGTATTACGGATGGTTTCAATGTAATGGAATATTTCATCTTGCAGACTTTTTTCGCGCGCTACCTTTTTAAGATGATTGAGGACGTGATTTAGGGTGATTTTTTTGAGGTAGGCACTAAAGTTTAAATCGGTATTGATCTGTTCTTTCTTTTGCCATAACCTGATAAAAACTTCCTGAACAATCTCTTCTGCAGTTTCAGACGATTTACACAGATTGTAGGCATAAAGGTACATTTTGCTCCTGTACTGGTTGTAGATTTGTGCAAATGCCAATTCATCGCCATTTCTGAGCTTAGTCAGCAGCGTATGATTTTCAGGAATATCTGATTGGTCTGTAAACATGGAGCTCTATTACGCTCAATGTTAAATAAATTTTTCTATACAAAAAAATGAGAGCGTAATAGATGACTGACATAGGGTTGTCACAGCCCAATCTATATTTGCTCCATAAATCATCGAAAAATGGAAAAGCAAACACTCAGATCATTTCCTGTTATAGGAATTACAGTACGAACTAGCAATGCTGAAGGGCATGCAGCAAAAGATATCCCTGAATTGTGGGCAAGGTTTTGGGCAACTGATATTTCTGCAAAAATACCTGGAAGGATAGGTGACGATATTTACAGCGTGTACACTGCCTATGAGGGTGATTATACACAACCCTATACTACGTTGATTGGTTACAAGGTCGAAAACCTGGATCATATCCCCGAAGGCTTTTCAGGGTTGTTAATTGAAGAAGGACCATATATGAAATGTACTGCTAAAGGGAATTTATTGCAAGGTGCAGTATTCGATGCATGGCTGGAAATCTGGAATGCTGAGATTCCAAGAGCGTATACGGCTGATTTTGAGGTGTACGGAGAGCGTTCCCGAAATCCGGAAGATGCAGAAGTTGATATTTATCTGGCAGTTAAGTAATCAGAGCTTTAAATTTTTACTAAGTTTGAATATACTAACTCATAACTTATGGTAAAAATAAACAGATCAATAGGGATTCCGGCACTCGCTGGAACAATCTTATTCCTGGCTGCCTGCAGTAATTCCGACGTTAAAACGGGCGAACTTCAGTCTGGGATTATCCTTAAAAACATGGATACCACTGCGGTGCCAGGCAATAACTTTACAGAATATGTTAATGGCACCTGGATGAAAAGCACTAAAATTCCTTCGGATAAGGCGTCTTTTGGAGCAATGGCTATTTTAGCGGATAAAACACAGGATGATGTAAAAGCTATTATTGAAACAGCTGCAAAAAGTAACTCGAAAGATGGTTCGGAAGAACAGAAGATCGGTGACTTTTTTGATTCCTATATGAATATGAAAGTGCGCGATTCGATTGGTTTGGCACCTTTAGCTCCAGAATTCAAGAAAATTGATGCGCTTACATCCAATAAAGATCTTGCCGCTTATTTTGCTTATGCGAATAAGATTGGCTTTAAAATTCCTTTTGGTCTTGGGGTGATGGAAGATTTCAAAGATCCCAAAAAATATATGTTGTATAGCTGGCAGGGTGGTTTAGGCTTGCCTGACAGGGATTATTACTTGCTTACTGATGCAAAATCAAAGGAGATCCGCGACAAGTATGTTTTGCATATCGAAAATATGTTGAAGATTGCTGGAATACCTGATGCTGCTAAGAAAGCAAAAGAAATCATGGCTTTGGAAACCTTACTTGCTGCTAAGCATATGAAAAAGGAAGATACCAGAGATATGGCAGCTTTATACAACAAGTATGCGGTTAAGGATCTGAATAAGCTACTTGCTGATTTCGATTGGAATACTTTGCTTGCTGATGGTGGTATTAAAGGTGTAGATAGCTTAGTGGTAACGCAGGTGGCTTACACTAAAGACCTGACTGCAATTTTGAAAAACACGCCAATTGACACCTGGAAAACCTATTTGAAATGGGGCGTGATTCATGGCGCTGCGACTTCCTTAAATACGGCATTGGATAAAGAGAACTTTAACTTTTATGCGACAACGCTTAAAGGGGTTAAAGAAATGAAGCCACAATGGCGCAGAGCGGTAGATGTGGTAAATGACAATCTTGGCGAAATGGTGGGTAAGTTATATGTAGAGAAACATTTCCCACCGGTAGCTAAAGAGCGCATGTTGAAATTGGTGGAGAATCTTTTAAAAGCTTATGAATCTAGCATTAAAGAGCTTGACTGGATGAGTCCGGAGACTAAAAAGCAGGCTTTGGTGAAGATTAGTAAGTTTACGCCTAAAATCGGTTATCCTGATAAATGGAGAGATTACAGCACTTTGAAAGTGGTTAAGGGTGATCTTTATGGAAATCAGTTACGTGCAACCGAATTTGAATACAACAGAACCATCAATAAATTGGGTAAACCTGTTGATCGATCTGAGTGGGGCATGACTCCGCAGACGGTAAATGCATATTATAATCCGCCAATGAATGAAATTGTATTCCCAGCGGCAATTTTACAACCACCATTCTTTGATATGAATGCTGATGATGCTGTAAATTATGGCGGTATTGGTGCGGTAATTGGACATGAGGTTGGCCATGGTTTTGATGATCAGGGTAGTACTTTTGATGGTGATGGTGTGATGCGCAATTGGTGGACTAAGAAAGACACTGAAGAGTTTAAGAAAAGAACCAGCGCATTGGTGGCCCAATACAATGGCTTTAAAGTTTTTCCTGATTTGAGCGTAAATGGAGCGTTTACACTAGGCGAAAACATTGGTGACCTTGGTGGTTTAAGCATTGCATTAAGAGCTTATAACGCGAGTTTGAATGGTAAACCAGCTCCGGTTATGGATGGGTTTACTGGCATACAAAGAGTGTTTATTGGCTGGGGACAGGCCTGGTTGAATAAATCTACTGAGGAGAACTTGAGAAATCAGGTTGGTACCGATCCGCATTCGCCTGCTAAATTTAGAGTGAATGGTGTAGTAAGGAATATACCTGAATTTTATACTGCATTTAATGTGAAACCTACGGATTCATTATATCTTGCCCCTGATAAAAGGGTTAAAATCTGGTAATATGATCATCTAGTAATACGATCGTTTGTTGAAACGGTCGTCATGCCGGCGAAGGCCGGTATCTCTCAAGAGAAAAGATTAGCGCTTGAGAGGTACCGGCCTTCGCCGGTATGACGAATCGTATATTGTATGGTTGTGATTACTGATGTAACTATTTAACTGGTGATATAGCTTTCCAACTGGGAAATGGTTTGTTTCTGGTCTTCAATAATGAATTTCACCAAATCTCCGATAGATACCATTCCATGTAGTTGATCGTTCTCCATTACTGGTAAATGCCTGATGTGTTTATCAGTCATGATACCCATACAAAACTCAATGGTATCTGAAGGTAATACGGTAATTGGGTTTGCTGTCATGACTTCTTGTACAGAAGTTTCGGCAGAAGATTTACCATGTAGGATAATCTTTCGGGCATAATCTCTTTCCGTAAAAATACCTTTTAGACTTCCTTCGTCCATCACAAGTAGGGAACTAATGTTCTTTTCCATCATTACCTTCAGGGCGTCTAACACAGAAGATTGTTCGGTTATTGAGAAGATTTGAACCGATTTGGTGTTGAGTAGTTGTTTTACAGTCTTCATAAGAGATTCATATTTAGCTAATTAAATTTAACTAAAAAAATACAGAATCACAACATCACTTATAAAAACAATAAAAATAGTAGTTTGGCTAAAGTATCGATAAGATATCGTCTACATACTTTCTGTCGTTGGCCAATCGCGGTACTTTATGTTGCCCACCTAGCTTTCCTTTCGATTTTAGCCAGTTGTAAAATGTATTTGCAGGTGCATTATGGACTTTGGGTCTGCGCAGCGCAAGATCTTTAAATCGCTTTGCATCGTAGTCAGAATTCACGTCCCTTAGCGTTTGATCCAGCACATCTACAAACTTTTCAAAATCATTTGGCTGTTGGTCAAATTCTATGATCCATTCGTGGCCGCCTACTTCTTCTCCTTTAAAATAGATCGGGCAGGCGGTATAATCTTTAAAAACCGCATTTGTTTCGGTACAAGCTTTGCAAATGGCTTGCTCTGCATTGTCAATAATAACCTCTTCTCCAAAAGCATTGATAAAATGCTTGGTTCGACCGGTAATTTTAATGCGGTAAGGAGAAAGGTTGGTAAACTGTACAGTATCTCCAATCATGTAGCGCCATAAGCCACCATTGGTAGAAATGATGATCGCATAATTCTTATTCAACTCCACTTCAGCAAGTGATAGTGTCCGAGGATGCTCGTCCTCAAGTTGCTCTAAAGGCAAGAATTCGTAATAAATTCCATAATCCAGCATCAATAGCATTTCATCAGAATTTACTTCGTCCTGTATGCCAAAAAAGCCTTCCGAGGCATTATACGTTTCCAGGTAATACATGTCATTACATGGAATCAGTTCTTTAAATTGTTCTCTGTAAGGTTTAAAGTTAACGGCACCATGTATGTAAAGTTCAAGATTTGGCCATACTTCCAATAAATGTTTTTTGCCAGTTATTTCTAAAACTTTTTTGGCTAGAACGATGGTCCAGGTAGGTACTCCGGCAATATTGGTTACATTCTCTTTTATCGTTGCCTCTGCCATCTTTTCCATCTTTTCTTCATAATTGTCCATCAGGGCAATAGAAATGTTTGGCGTGCGGTAGTATTCGGCCCATACCGGCAGATTTTTGATGAGTACAGCTGAAAGATCACCGTAAAAAGAATCTTCATTCAGCTGATTAATCTGGTGACTTCCACCCAATACCAAGCCTTTTCCTGTAAGAATCTGGTTGTGGGGCCTGTTGTTGCAAAAGATGGATAACATGTCCTTTCCGCCTTTAAAATGGCATTCCTGCAAAGATTCTTCAGATACTGGGATAAATTTACTTCTGTCGCTGGTTGTGCCTGATGATTTGGCAAACCATTTAATCTCCGAAGGCCAGAGAATATTTTGTTCCCCCTTAAGCATACGTTCAATGTAAGGCTTTAGGGTATCATAGTTTTGTATGGGTACTCTTTCTTTAAATTGCTGCGGGCTAAGGATTGATTGGTAATCGTATTTTAACCCCCATTCAGTATACTCCGCACTGGAAATCAGTTTATGAAACCATTCTTCCTGTACATCATGTGGGTACTTCATAAAAAGCTCGATCTGATGAACTCGCTTTTTCATATACCAGGTGAAAATTGAATTTACAATTGCCATGCGTTGGATTTTGAATAAGGATTAAAGGTTTTTTTTACGAAGCACGAAATTAGAACCCAGGTACACCCTTCTTACCATTTCATTGGCAGCAAGGACCTCTGGCGTGCCTGATTCGAGGATTTTACCTTCAAAAAGTAAGTAAGCCCTATCGGTAATAGACAAAGTTTCCTGAACATTATGGTCTGTAATCAATATTCCTATATTTTTTTGTTTGAGTTTAGCTACAATCGTCTGGATCTCCTCAACTGCAATGGGATCGACACCGGCAAAAGGCTCATCTAAGAGGATAAAGTTGGGGTTTGCAGCAAGTGCCCTTGCGATTTCTGTTCTCCTTCTTTCTCCGCCCGAAAGTAGATCGCCTCTATTTTTACGCACCTTATGTAAGCTAAACTCACTGATTAGCTCTTCTAGTCGCTCATGACGTTCTTCCTTATTCAATTGGGTCATCTCTAAAATGGCCATGATGTTATCTTCTACAGATAATTTCCTGAATACGGAGGCTTCCTGAGCCAAATAACCAATTCCTTTTTGCGCCCTGCGGTACATTGGGTCGCTGGTAATGTCTTCGTCATCTAAAAAAATTGTGCCTTCATTAGGCTTAATCAAGCCAACAATCATATAAAATGATGTTGTTTTCCCTGCTCCATTTGGTCCGAGCAGACCAACAATTTCTCCCTGGCTCACACTAAACGAAACGTCGTTAACAACGGTACGCTGCTTATATTTTTTTATTAGATGCTCAGCTCTTAATATCATTTATATATATTAATTATTGATTTTTATTCCTTTAATATTTAACTGTAAGCGTTTTTGGTCCTTCCAAACATTCTCTTCAATTGTATAACAAACGGAAAATGGTTGGTTTGGTTGTAGCAAAGGTTCAAATTCTTCTGCCATCCCAAATCCGATACATTCAAAAATAGGGGAATTTTGTTGTTTTATGGTTAATTTTAAATGTTTTGTGCCTACCACAAATGGGCGTCCTACAAAAGTTACGTCATTTGTCACAAATATAGGCGCCGGATTATGCGGGCCAAATGGGGCCATTTGCGCAATAATACGCTGAAACTTTCCATCTATTTGCGAAAGCCGAATTTCATTGTCAATCTTTATTTCAGGACAAAGCAGGTCATCCGTAATTGTAGCTTTTACAATCTCTTCAAAGCGATCTGCAAAAGTTTCAATATGCTCTGGTTTCATGGTTAAGCCAGCGGCAAATTTATGCCCCCCAAATTGCACCAGCAGATCCACACAGCCCAATAAGGCCTCATATAAATCAAATCCTGCTACAGAACGGGCAGAGCCGGTTAATAAGCCATTTGATTTTGTGAGCACAACAGTAGGGCGATAATAGGTTTCTGTCAGTCTCGAAGCAACGATCCCAATTACTCCTTTATTCCAGCTTTCGTGATATACAACAGTTGTTTTTTTACCCACCAGGATCTCACACTCGCCAATTAAAGCCAAAGCTTCGGCAGTAATGCTCTGATCTGATGTTTTACGATCTGTATTTTGTAAATTGATAAGTAAGCTTTGCTCTAGGGCCAGATTGTCTTCGGTACACAACAACATTTTAACGGCTTGATTTGCATGGTCCATTCTTCCGGCAGCGTTGATGCGGGGAGCAAGGGTAAACACCACATCAGTAAGTGTATAATCCTTGTTCTTGCCTGATATGTCCATCAATGCCTTTAAGCCCATACATGGGGCTGTATTTAGCTTAATCAATCCATGGTAGGCCAATATCCGGTTTTCGTCTTCTACAGGAACAATATCAGCGGCAATACTCACCATCACCAGGTCAATATATCTTTCGTATTGCGTTGCTGGTAATTGATGTGTGATGCAATAAGCCTGTGCCAATTTAAAGCCAATACCGCAACCGGCTAGTTCTTTAAAAGGGTAGGGGCAATCTTTACGCTTAGGGTCCAGAATGGCTATAGCTTCAGGTAGTTCATCACCAGGTAAATGGTGGTCGCAAATGATAAAATCTATACCTAAGGTATTTGCATAAGCGATTTTATCTGTCGATTTTATCCCACAGTCAAGAGCAATAATTAAACTAAACCCTTCGGTCTTTGCGTAATCTATACCTGTAGTAGAAATTCCATAGCCTTCTTTATGTCGGTCGGGGATGTAATAAGCGATGCGATCTGTAAACTGGTTAAAAAAACTAAATGCCAGGGCTACAGAAGTTGTTCCATCAACATCATAATCACCATAAATCAGTATTTTCTCGTCTTTGCTTAGCGCGGTATCTATCCGCTCAATAGCCTTGTCCATATCCTTCATTAAAAAAGGATCGTGCAGTTTGGCTAGCTCAGGTCTGAAGTATTCGCGGGCATCATCGAAGGATGAGATGCCTCTTTGTACCAAAATTTGTGCTAAGCTCTTATCTATATTTAATTTTTGTGCAAGCAAGTCTGTTGTTTCAGGATTTCCTTGGATAGCCTGCACCCATCTTTTCTTCATTGTATTTGTTTGTTTATCAATCGTTATGAATTTTGCATGACCGTATAGTTGTCATTTGTGAACAGGAAGTTCATGCAGGTTCCATATCTTTGCAATGATTCGTAAATATATCATTTAATTTCTGCTTAAAATAACTACGCCATTGCAAGTTTTCACTTTATATGAAGGTTCTTATTCTGTTGCTGCGGATAAGAAATTTGTCCCTTTTAATCCGGAGACAGATGATCCTAAAAGTCGTCCCGCATCTTTGTTTATTCATGTGCAGCCCTTTCTGGTAAAATTAAATAATTCATTGATCCTATTTGATACCGGGCTTGGGTATAGTAATGATAAGGGACAATTGATTTTGCATGAGAACATTAAAAAAGCGGGGTTTGATCCCGAAGACGTGGACATGGTACTGATGTCTCATTTACATTTTGACCATTCTGGAGGCATGATTCATCACCTTGGAGGTAAGATAGAGTTGAGCTTTCCGCATGCAAATTATGTTATTCAACGTGGCGAATGGGAGAGCGCCTTTACCAATAAGTCTTCCTCTTACAAGACAGAGATATTCGAATTTCTTCAACGTAATGCGCAGCTTACTTTTATCGAAGGTTCTGGACAGTTAACGGATGAGATTAGTTACGAATTGACTGGAGCTCATACTCCTTTTCATCAGGTTTACTTACTGGATGATGGAGTTGATAAGGTGTTTTTTGGTGGGGATGTATTGCCTGAACCTGAAGAACTGTTAAGGAAATTTATCGCTAAGTACGACTTTGACGGACGGAAAGCGATGGAATTAAGGGAAGAGTTTGGAATAAGGGCTGCTGCCGAAAACTGGAATTGCCTGTTTTATCACGGAAAAAGCAGAGCCACAGGTTATGTTAGCCTAACAGACGGACAGTTTAAGATTTCGTAGTCTGGGCTAAGCCAGTAACTTAAAAAGTTCAATTAATCTTTCTATAGATAAGGGTTTAGAAATAAACCCTTTCACCTTTGCATAGGTTTTTGCTTTCTCTATATCATTCTCGTATACCGAAGAAGAAAGCATATACATATCTACTTTTTTGGTCACGTTTAGGGCTTCATAGGCATCCAGAAACTCCCAACCATTCAATACCGGCATGTTAATGTCAATAAGAATAAGTTGCGGAAAGTCGGTATGACCAAATGTAGCTTTTAAATGTTCAATAGCTAAGAGGCCATTTGCTTTGGCTACCATATTGACATTATAGCCCGTCTTTTCAACTATCTTTTTGATGATAAAGATGTTAATGTCATCGTCATCAATAACGAGAAGGTTAATTTTATTATCCATCATAAAGTTGATTGGCCCCTTGCCACAAAGTTGGTGTTCCTATAAAGTTATGAAATATGTATGTAAATTGTTTATGTAGCAAACATTTATTTTATCATAAAAAAAAGCCATTACTAATAATGGCTTTTTTATTTCGCTAGAGAACTTATTTCGTGGCTATTAGTTTTATGGAAAGATCAAAATCATCATAGATCATTTTGTCACCTATATCAGGAAACATACCTTTAGACCTAAATTTAATGCCATATTTTGTACGGTCAATCGTAATCTTATCCGCAGTAGCGCTTACTGAACCATCAGCATTCCAGGCGATAAGAGCAGGGAAAGTAATTGAATTTGTAACATCTTTAATTGTTAAATCTCCGGTTACGTTTACAATATTTCCAGTTCCTGCAGTAATTTTTTTAATCACAAAAGTAGTGGTAGGGAATTTATCTACACCAAAAAAATCATCGGCTTTTAAGTGTTTTTCCAGATTGGCACTTTTATCAGCATCTTTTATGGTAGTCATATTGATCACGAAATTTCCGCCTGCTAGTTTTTTTCCGTCAAATTGAAGGCTTCCTGACAGAAGATCGATTGTTCCATTATGACTGCCAGTTAATTTTTTACCTGTCCAGGTTAGTGAAGATTTCTCTACATCAACTTTATAAGTAACAGGTTTTAATACAGGGGCTATAAAAGCCGATGAAATGATTACTAATACAAGTAATGCTACCGAGCTGAGTTTTATTTTCATTGTTTTACGTTTTTAAACCTTTTGATATAGTTAGAAAGTAAATATATCAAAAGGTTTAGCCGATGAAAAACTAATTATACTTGTTCTTCCATATAGCTTTCAATTGGCGGACATGCACAAACCAGAGATCTGTCTCCAAATGAATCGTTAACTCTACCCACAGATGGCCAGAATTTGTAAGCTGCTACATAAGGCAACGGAAATGCTGCTGTTTGTCTGCTATAATCATGGTTCCACTCATCCCCTGTAACTACAGCTGCTGTATGTGGTGCATTTTTTAAAGGATTGTCTACTTTGTCCAGGTCACCTTGCTCAACCGATGAAATTTCTTTTCTGATGGCAATTAAAGCATCACAGAAACGATCAAGCTCATGCTTAGGCTCGCTCTCTGTTGGCTCAATCATTAAGGTTCCAGCCACAGGGAAAGATACAGTTGGCGCATGGAAACCATAATCCATTAAGCGTTTAGCAATGTCAACCACTTCAATTCCGTAGTTTTTAAAGCCCCTGCAATCCAGGATCATTTCGTGCGCACAACGTCCATTAGCTCCAGAATATAATACTGGGTAATGTTGCTCTAAACGCGCTTTCATATAGTTCGCATTTAATATGGCATATCTGGTAGCATTGGCTAAGCCATCTGCACCCATCATAGCAATATAAGCATGAGAAATGATTAAGATAGACGCTGAACCCCATGGTGCAGAGGATACAGCATGAATAGATTTTCCATTGTCAATGTTTACCACAGCATGTCCTGGTAAATAAGGAACAAGGTGTTTTGCTACACCAATTGGCCCCATACCTGGACCGCCACCACCGTGAGGGATACAGAATGTTTTATGTAAGTTTAAGTGACAAACATCAGCGCCAATGTTACCTGGGCTAGTTAAGCCAACCTGAGCGTTCATGTTTGCACCATCCATATAAACCTGTCCACCATTCTGATGGATGATGTTACAGATGTCTATAATGCTTTCCTCAAATACACCATGTGTAGAAGGGTAAGTTACCATTAAACAAGAAAGGTTTGCTGCATGTTCTTCAGCTTTAGCTTTTAAATCAGCAACATCAATGTTTCCGTTTTCTAATGATTTAACAATGATAATCTTCATTCCTGCCATAGCAGCAGAAGCTGGATTAGTACCATGCGCCGATGAAGGAATTAAGGCAATGTTACGGTGTGCATCACCACGATCATTGTGGTAAGCTCTGATCACCATTAAACCTGCATATTCACCTTGTGCTCCTGAATTTGGTTGTAAACTCATTGCGGCAAAACCGGTAATTTCGCTTAACCATTTATCCAATTCATTAAAGACCGTATAATAACCTAAAACCTGGTCTGCTGGTGCAAACGGGTGTATTTTACCAAACTCTGGCCAGGTAACTGGGATCATTTCTGTAGTTGCATTTAGTTTCATGGTACATGAACCCAAAGCAATCATGGAATGGCAAAGTGAAAGATCTTTAGCTTCTAAAGATTTGATGTAACGCAACATTTCATGTTCTGAACGATGCGTGTTGAATATTGGGTGCGTTAAGTAATCAGATGTACGTTGTAAGGCCGCAGGAATTACGGTCTCCACGTTTTGATCATCCATTTCTACTGTATCAGCAGCAACGCCTTTTACTTTTGCAAATATTTTGGTTAACAATTGAATGTCTTCAGCCGAAGTAGTTTCATCCAAAGCAATGGTAACAATACTGCCATTGTAATGCAGGTTGATTTCATTGTTTAAGCATTCGCTGTGGATAGAGCCAGCAAGATCACCCAGATCTAATTGGATTGTATCGAAATATGCTTTGTTAAGTTGTTTATAACCTAATTTTTCTAGTGATTTAGCTAGGGTAACAGCCAGTCCATGTGTACGCTCAGCAATTAGTTTTAAGCCTTTAGGTCCGTGGTAAACAGCATAAAAACCAGCCATAATGGCTAATAAAGCTTGTGCAGTACAAATGTTAGAGGTTGCTTTATCTCTGCGGATATGCTGCTCTCTAGTTTGTAAAGCCATACGCAAAGCGTAATTGTTGTTGCTATCTATCGTTACACCAATAATACGGCCTGGGATAGAACGTTTGTACTCGTCTTTAGTCGCAAAGAAGGCTGCATGTGGACCACCAAAGCCCATCGGTACACCAAAACGTTGTGAAGTACCCACTACAACATCAGCACCCCATTCTCCCGGAGGAGTTAACAAAGTAAGACTTAATAGATCAGCTACAACAGTAACTTTAACGTTTTTATCATGTGCTTTTTGTGCAAAGCCGGTATAATCAAATACCTCACCATTACCAGCAGGATATTGGATGATGGCACCAAAGAACTCATCGCTAAGTTCAAATGATTGGTGATCACCGATTACCAACTCGATGCCATAAGGATTAGCACGGGTTTTTAGAATATCTATAGTTTGAGGGAACAACAATTCAGAAACAAAGAATTTTGTAGCCCCTTGATTTTTACGCAGACTGTATTGCATAAACATAGCTTCAGCAGCAGCAGTACCTTCATCTAAAAGAGATGCGTTTGCAATTTCCATTCCGGTAAGGTCAATCACCGTAGTCTGGAAGTTTAACAAGGCCTGTAAACGGCCTTGTGCAATCTCAGCCTGGTATGGCGTATACTGTGTATACCATCCTGGATTTTCCATTACATTACGCAAAATGACACCTGGAGTGATGGTGTCATAGTAACCCTGGCCGATATAAGATTTGAAAACTTTATTTAAAGAAGCTGTTTGTTTTAGTGCTACAAGGTAATCTTTTTCAGATTTAGCCTTAGGCAAATTCAACGGTTGCTTTAACCTGATTGTTTGTGGTACAGTTTGTGCAATCAGTTCGTCAATAGAACCTACCCCAATGGTATTTAACATTTCATTGGCATCCTGTGTATTAGGTGCAATGTGACGGTCTTTAAAGTCCTCTTTGTAATGAATATTTAAGCTCATGAAGTCTATGAATAAAAAGTTGCGCAAAGGTAATAAAAAATACCCTTAGCTTCAGTCAAAAAGACTTCATAAAACTTTTAAGCATTAATGCTTCAATTGTTGCAGGTACATTTGTATGGTGTTTTCAAGGCCTAAGTAAAGTGCATCGCTGATTAATGCATGACCAATGCTGACCTCAAGTAAGCCGGGAATACTTTGAGCAAAATACTTCAGATTGTGCAGATCAAGGTCGTGCCCTGCATTAATGCCCAAGCCAAGTTCATTCGCTTTATGTGCGGCTGCAACATAAGGTAAAACTGCTTTTTCTCTGTTGTCGTAATAATTATGTGCATAAGCTTCGGTGTATAGCTCAATCCTATCTGTCCCGGTTAAAGCAGCAGCTTCAATCATTTCTACAACCGGATCTACAAAAATAGAGACCCTTATGCCTGCGGATTTAAATAAGCTAACCATTTCTTTTAAATAGGCTGTATGTTTTATGGTGTCCCATCCGTGATTAGAGGTAAGTTGTCCATCTGCATCTGGCACTAAAGTTACTTGAGCAGGCTTATTTGCCAAAACAAGTTCTACAAATTTTTCCTCTCTGCAGTTGCCTTCAATATTAAACTCTGTAGCAATTACGGCTTTTAAATCGAAAACATCTTGATAGCGAATATGCCTTTCATCAGGTCGTGGGTGTACCGTTATTCCTTCAGCGCCAAAACGCTCACAATCTAAAGCTACTTTTACAAGGTCCGGATTATTGCCACCTCGGCTATTGCGAAGCGTAGCTATTTTGTTGATATTTACTGATAGATGTGCCATGCACAAATATAAAAGAAATAACTATGTCCATACGATCTCTATTTGTTTTTATTGCCTTTATCAGTGTTTACAACATCAGCTACGCTCAAGAAACCAAAAGTATTTTTAAAGGGTATCCTGTTATTGCTCATTCAGATACGCTGTTTTTTGTTAAAAATAAATTAGGCTCTTTGTCTGCCGTCGAAAGGGCCGAAAGAACCTCTGCGAAAGTAGTCGCGCTGTCCGAAGACCTGCTTTTTGTGTCAGATTCATTAATCACAGTGAACGACTCGGCGCTGATCGATATTGCTTACAAGGGTGATGTGCTGTTAAGTTTATCGAAGACAGATGCCGACTCGGTAAGAATGGATCAAGAGGTGATGGCTAAGGCTTATCGAGATATTGTTGCTGAGAACATAAGTACATATAAAAAGGATACAGATGTCACAGAGTTATTAAAGCGAGGAGCATTAGGATTGTTCATCATTGCCATTATGGTGATGTGTATCTATTTTTTAAATAAGTATTCAAACCGATTCAATGCCTGGTTGCGTGTTAAGCTTCATGCCAGAATTTCTGGCTTTAAGATTAAAAATTATGAGCTGATTAACTCTAAAAATGAGCTCTTCCTGATCAAAAAGGTATTGAACCTGATTAAGATTGTCGTCATATTTATCCTGGTTTACCTTACCCTTCCTATTGTATTCCGGCTCTTTCCATGGACCAAGCCCTGGAGTGATAGTTTGATCGGATTTGTACTTAATCCTTTAAAAAATATATTTAGCGCAATAATCGACTTCATCCCCAATTTAATTACCATAGCAGTGATAGTTGTCGTTTTTCACTATATAAAAAAAGTGATTCGGTTTTTCTCTAATGAGATTGCCGCCGAGCGATTAAAGATCAATGGGTTTTACCCAGATTGGGCGAAGCCAACGTATAACATTGTGAAGATCGTACTAAATGCATTTATGATTGTGGTGATTTGGCCTTTTATTCCAGGCTCAAATTCCGAGATATTTAAAGGTGTTTCTGTGTTTTTAGGAGTACTGATCTCATTTGGGTCTTCATCAGCGATTAGTAATGGCGTTGCCGGGATGGTTATCACCTATATGAGGCCATTTAGGGTTGGCGATGTGGTTAAGATTGGCGAAACCACTGGGGCTGTTCAAGAGAAGTCCCTGTTGGTAACGCGTGTCTTAACCTTTAAAAATGAGGTGATCACCATTCCCAATAGCGCGATACTAAATGGGAATACTGTAAATTATAGTAGTCTGGCTGCACAGGATGGCCTAATTGTTCATAGTACAGTGACGTTGGGCTATGATATTCCCTGGGCTACAGCGCATGAATTGCTGATCAATGCAGCTTTGGCTTCGGAAGGGGTAGTTAAAGAAAAACAACCTTTTGTGTTGCAGACAAGTTTGGAAGATTGGTACGTGTCATACCAATTGAATGCTTATATCAGTAACCCTAAACGAATGCCGGCTATTTATTCCGAAATTCATAAAAACATTCATATTGCATTTGATACTGCGGGTGTGGAGATTATGTCTCCTCATTATCAGGCGATCAGAGATGGGAATGCCAGTACTGTCGTGAGTCCGGAGAAAGCATAAATAATTTTAATGAAAAAGGGACGCAATTTTATAATTGCATCCCTTTTCTATTTTTAACAGATTTAGTATTCGTTGTTACGGTTAGTATCTGTAAGCTTCAGGTTTAAACGGACCTTCAACTGGAACACCGATATAATCAGCTTGGTGTTGATCTAAAACATCAAGTTCTACACCAATTTTAGCTAAGTGTAAACGTGCTACTTTCTCATCTAGATATTTAGGAAGAACATATACTTTGTTCTCATATTTATCTGTGTTAGTCCAAAGCTCTAATTGGGCTAAAGTTTGGTTTGTAAATGAGTTAGACATTACAAAACTAGGGTGACCAGTTGCACAACCTAAGTTTACCAAACGACCTTCAGCTAATAAAATGATGTCTTTACCATCAATAGTATACAAATCTACCTGAGGTTTGATTTCTATTTTAGTATTGCCGTAGTTTTTGTTTAGCCAAGCAACGTCAATCTCATTGTCAAAGTGACCAATGTTACAAACGATCGCTTTGTCTTTCATTGTTTTGAAGTGCTCAGCACGAACAATATCACAGTTACCAGTAGTGGTTACAATGATATCAGCTTCTTTAACAGCTGTAGCGAATTTTTTAACTTCATAACCTTCCATTGCAGCTTGTAGTGCACAGATTGGATCAATTTCTGAAACGATTACACGTACACCTTGTGAGCTTAAAGATTCTGCAGAACCTTTACCTACATCACCATAACCTACTACAACAGCAACTTTACCAGCCATCATTACGTCAGTAGCACGACGGATCGCATCAACTAAGGACTCACGGCAGCCGTATTTATTGTCAAATTTAGATTTAGTAACTGAATCGTTTACATTGATTGCAGGTAAATGCAAAGTGCCATTTTTCATGCGCTCATATAAACGGTGTACACCTGTAGTGGTTTCTTCAGATAAACCTTTGATTGCAGCAATCAGTTCAGGGAATCTATCGAATACCATGTTAGTCAAATCACCACCATCATCTAAGATCATGTTTAATGGCTGGCGCTCAGGACCGAAATGTAAAGTTTGCTCGATACACCAGTCAAAGCTCTCTTCATCTAAACCTTTCCAGGCGTAAACCTGAATACCTGCAGCAGCAATAGCAGCAGCAGCATGGTCTTGTGTAGAGAAAATGTTGCAAGATGACCAAGTCACTTCAGCACCAAGTTCTACTAATGTTTCAATTAAAACCGCAGTCTGGATGGTCATGTGTAAGCATCCTGCAATGCGGGCACCTTTTAAAGGTTTTGATGGTCCGAATTCTTCACGTAATGACATTAAGCCCGGCATTTCTGCCTCTGCCAATCCGATTTCTTTACGGCCCCATTCTGCCAGTGAAATGTCCTTAACTTTGTAAGGAACGTAAGTTGTCTCTACTGATGACATATTTTTTTTGTTTAAATGAAGTGCAAATTTACGGCATTCCTTTGCCAATTACAAAAAAGCATTTTTGGAATTAATAACTTCCCTCTGTTGAAATCAAATGAGCGTCAATATCTTCCGCTAGTTTTTCATAAAAATTATTAGCTTCAAAATCCTTAAGAGGAACTATTGTGTCAAGATATTTGCCATAAAAGCTTTTTATCAAATACTTAACCTGGTCTGGACGATCATCGGGGTGTCCTGCAGCTTTTGTTGAATACACATTCAAATGGCATACATATAGATAATGATTTCCATTGTATTCAAAGCTTTTAATTTTTGAGTCCAATTTATTAGGATCCATTTCTAGGTGGAACAAGGGCTGTGTTTTAATATTCATCATCTCTGTAGTTTAATTTATGCTTTTCAGAATGAATTTTAAAGGTATACTTTCTCTTCCAAATAGCAACGGTGTAGCAGGTCGCTAACTAACCGTTCAAAGTAATTTAATGGTAAAAACTATCTCCTTAACCCGCTAAACCTTTGATGCTAACTACAAGTGCTGTACATTTGTATCTTCAAATAGGAATTATAAAAGTACTTAAAGCATATGTATCCAGAATATTTAGTAGAACCAATGCGTGCAGAACTTACTAAAGTAGGTTTTGAAGAATTAAAAACGGCAGAAGATGTTGATAACGCCATCAGTGGCGAAGGAACGGTATTCGTTGTTGTAAACTCTGTATGCGGTTGTGCCGCTGCAAACGCGCGCCCAGCAGCAAGACTGGCAGCAGCTAATGGAAAACATCCTGATAAACTGGTTACAGTTTTTGCAGGTATGGAAAAAGAAGCAGTAGATAGAGCAAGAGGTTATATGATGCCTTTTCCTCCTTCATCACCAGCAATGGCCTTATTTAAAGATGGTAAGTTGGTTCATATGATCGAGCGTCATCAGATTGAAGGTCGCCCGGCACAAATGATTGCAGATAGTTTGATCGGTGCATTCGATCAGTATTGCTAATCGTTTAAACGAAAGATTTATGAAAAGGGCTATCTGAAAAGATTGCCCTTTTTTATTTGGCAGAAATATGGTGTAAAACCTTCCTGTACAATTCATCAGGTAAAAACGGCTTGATCACGATGTCATCAATCCCAGCTTCCGCTACCCTTAATTCTATCTCCTCTGGCAGGTTGGCCGTAAGTGCAATAATAGGGATAATAACTCCATTCTGGCGCATTTTAGCACTAGATTTATAACCATCCATTACTGGCATATGTAAATCCATTAATACCAGTTGATGCTTTTTTACATCGAGTTTGTCTAATGCTTCCTGCCCATTTAGTGCAACATCTATAGTCGCGCCCCAGCGCTCCAGATATCTTTGCGCCACAAGCACATTCATTAGATTATCTTCAACCAGTAAGATATGGACACCAGTAAGTAACTGTTCACTTTCATTTGGTAATTGTTCCAGTTTATTAAGCTCTAGCGTTTTTAGGCTCTTATCAAAGGTCTGTACAAAATAAAATGTAGATCCTTTTCCTACGTAACTAACCAGGTTTAGGGATGAGTTTTGAAGCTCTAGTATGCGTTTGCAAATAGATAAGCCTAGGCCGGTTCCACCGAAGCCTCTAGACGTAGAAGAGTCAGCCTGTGTAAACCTTTCAAAAATAACACGCTGTTTATCCTTGGATATGCCTATGCCCGTATCTGTAACTTCAATGTTTAGCGTTATAGTGTCATCAGTTTGCGCAATCACTTTTACGCCTACCTGCACAAAACCATGGTTTGTAAATTTTATAGCATTGTGTACCAGGTTGGTTATCACCTGAGATAGGCGGGTAGGGTCGCCCAATAGTCTGTTTTTTAGGTCTTTGTCGACATTTAGTGTCAAGCCAATGCCCTTATCATTTGCAGCTCCCTGTAGTCCTGAAACAATATTCCCGGCAATGGAAGCTACATCCATCTCAATGTGCTCAAAAGAGACTTTTCCGGCTTCAATTTTATTGAGGTCTAAAATGTCATTTACTATGGAGAGCAGATTGTTTGCAGAGAAAAGCATCACGTCCAATTGCTCTTTCTGATCATTTCTGGGCGTATTTTTTAAGAGCAGGTGACTCATGCCAATAACTGCATTTAACGGAGTTCTGATCTCATGGCTCATGGTACTTAAAAACTCACTTTTTGCTTTTAATCCTTGTTCTGCCTCAACCCTTGCCTTTTTCAATTTAAATGATACCCGATGTGAAAGTATAAGTGATTGAAGAAAGAAAAAGCTAATGTAGAAAAGGAAACTAAGTAGTTGAAATTGAGGGATTATTGACCAGTAGTGAAGCAGCGACACGGCAAAGACCGGCATCAGGGCAAATGAACTCATCAGGGTGTAAATGGCTCCAGGCCTTTTCCTGATGTAGGCCAACATATATACATAAGGTACATAAACCAGGCAGAATAGCATCACTGCAAGGAAGGGATTCATTAATTGAGTAAAATAGATCGGGGCCAGGAAAAGTGCTGCTAAAGAAAAACCAAAGCAGAGTAAGCAGATGGCTCTTATAATGCCCATATTCACTTCGGCCGGGTAAAGGTAACGTGTATACAAGGCGAATAACCCTATTCCCAAAAACAGTGTTAAATACTCAAGGCGTACGGTTAGTTGCCAATTGACATAAGGTAAAATCGTATGGAGTACATAGTTGTCTATTCCGACAATTCTGTAGCTATAAACTATCGAGAATAAGGCAAATAATAAAATGGCTTTATCTCTGTTGCCCATTAAATAAAGGCCTAAAAAGAAAAAGCCGCCCATGATCAGGCAGCCCGTTAGCAATAAATCAATAGCTTCCGACTGTTTCCTTTTTAGAATAATATCTTCTTTATCTCCTATCCACATCGTCTTTTTAATGCCGCCCTTGCTATGTGTAAAGTTTGCGATCTGTAGCAATAGGGTTAAGGTATCTGTGTTACGTGGTAACTCTACTGTTTTATATTCCCAGTAGGGAACAAAATCTTTAGCAGTTGTGCTCACATGCCCATTGGATGCCATTTTATGTCCATTAACAAACAGACGGTAGGCGCTGTAAGCTTCGGGCATCGCAATTCTTAAAGGGTTGTTGCTTTTAGGGAGTAAGATGGTCAGCTTGTAAGTCGCAAAACCTTTAGAAGGAAAGCTTTTGCCATTTATTTTGTCTGTCCACCTAAAAGGGAAATTGACTAGCTTTCCTGTGCTTAGCTCAGGTTTACCAGGCATTAAAAGTTGATTCCAATAGAATAACCACTCGCCATCAAGTGCAATTTTATGGTCTAACAATTGATCTCGTAGGTCTATTACACCATTTTTTGCAAGGGGAGCTGTTGCTTGAGATTTTGCAAAAATGGAACTTGAGAAGCAGTAAAGTACCAGTAGTGTGCTATATATATACTTTTTTATCTTCAAAAGAATTATTGAAATACTTAGTTAATGATATTAAATTAATTGATTAATGATTTTAATTTTTACGCCAATGTATGGTAATTAAGAAGTTTATAGCAAGGAAATTAGAAATCCTTATTCAGTAATTTTTCAAGCTCTCCAAATGAGACGTTCATTCGTACTCTTCCTTGTTTGGCATAGGCAATTTCACCCGTCTCTTCTGATATAATAACGGCAACTGCGTCCGTAGTTTCCGACACTCCGATACCGGCGCGATGGCGCAGACCAAATTGCGCCGGTAGCTTATCATTATCGGTTAGGGGAAGGATACAGCTCGCGCTTTTAATTTTATTTTCAGCAATAACAACTGCACCATCATGAAGGGGGCTATACTTCTGGAAAATACTTTCCAGTAGGCGCTTTGATATTTTAGAGTCGATGAGCTCGCAGCTATTGGCAAAAAGTTGGTCGTCGTAAAATTTGACAAATACAATTAAGGCACCTGTCCTCGACTTTTTCATGCTTTTGCAGGCGTCAATAATGGGCTTAATTCTAATCAGGTTATTTTGTTCGATATTTTTGCTACCAAACAAATATCCCCACCATGCCTTGTTTTGCTGTAAAAAAGTATTTTTTCCAAGAAGCAGCAGAAACCGACGTATTTCGGGTTGAAAGATTATGATCAACGCGATGATTCCTACACTCATAAATTGATTAAGGATGCCGGAAAGCAGATTCATGTTCAGCGCATCTACTATCCAATGTATCGTCAGTATAATCACCATGCCCAGTAAAAGGTTTACGGCAAGGGTATTTTTGATGAGGTTATAAATGTAATATATGATAAGCGCAACAAGAATTATGTCTACTGCATCTGTAACGGTAATCTTTAAGAAATCGAATTCAAGTGTTTTCAATGTGTCTAATTGTTGTTTTGCAAAAATGCATCAGCTTAACTACCGCCAAGTTAGGAATTTTTTAGCCATATTGTTGCTCTTGTGTCTTTCCAACCAAGGCTATACACTGGGCTGCTGCTTTTACATCATGAACACGCAAAATGTTAGCGCCCTTTAGTAAGGCGATGGTATTAAGGGCTGTAGTGCCATTTAATGCTTGTTCAGGGCCGCCACCTAAAAATTTATAGATCATAGACTTTCTCGAAAGGCCGGCAAGAACAGGAAGTTCAAAAATGTTGAGGTCTTCCATATGCTGCAATAACTCATAATTTTGGTCAAGCGTTTTAGAAAAACCAAAGCCAGGATCGAGAATGATGTCTTTTACACCTAATTTTTTAAGCCTATCTACCTTCTCAGAGAAATAGCTGGTCATTTCCAACATCATATGATGGTAGTTGGTATGCTGCTGCATGGTTTTAGGCGTTCCCTTCATGTGCATAATGAGGTAAGGAACATTTAAGTCCGCCACGGTTTCAAACATGTCCTCATCCATATTGCCAGCGGCGATATCGTTTATGATATGTGCCCCGGCTTCAACTGCTGCCCGGGCAACCTTGGCACGAAAAGTATCAATCGAAAGGAATACATCAGGAAAAGTCTCACTAATGGCTGCCACAGCTGTAACAATTTTGTCTACTTCCTCTGCTTCACTAACTTCCTCTGCCCCAGGTCTGGAGGAGTAAGCTCCAATATCAATAAACAGGCCACCTTCATTTATGATGCTTTCGGCACGCTTTAACGCCAATTCAACGGAGCTGATGCGGCTTTCACTATAAAACGAATCAGCGGTAAGGTTTAAGATTCCCATCACAGCGGGAGTACTTAAATCAACCAGCTTACCTTTTAGGTTTAGTGTGGTCTTTCGGTTTAAAAATGTATCTTTAGCCATTGTTTCGAGTACAAACTTAGATAAAAAAGGGGTTGTATTGAAACGGGTTTTGAACTTATTATTTTAATTGTTTTGGCAACAAATACATCTCAGGAATTCGACGCTGTTATCGCAGTTTGCAAATCGCTTTTTTTAAAGAAAACAAATGACTACGGAACCGCGTGGCGAATATTAAGACCGGCCTCTATAACCGATCAGATTTTCATCAAGGCGCAACGCATTCGCACATTAGAAGAGAAAAAAGTATCTAAAGTAGGGGAAGACATCACTTCCGAATACATTGGCATCATTAATTATTGTGTAATTGCCATGATGCAATTGGATTTGAGCGAGCATGATCCTTTGGAAATGGAACTGAAAGCCGTTGAGGCCGCTTACGATACAAAAGTAAATGAAACCAAGGAATTGATGTTCAATAAAAACCACGATTATGGTGAAGCCTGGAGGGATATGCGCATTAGTTCGTTAACGGATCTGATTTTGATGAAAATCTTTCGGGTAAAACAGATAGAAGATAATTCAGGACAAACACTAGCATCAGAAGGTGTGAGCGCTAATTATCAGGATATGTTAAATTATGCGGTTTTTGCATTGATTAAATTGGGTGTTCAGTAATGAGAAAGATTGCATTAAACTTTTCGAGGATCTTTGTTGGTGTCCTTTTTATTTTTTCAGGGTTAATTAAAGCCAATGATCCGCTTGGATTTGGCTATAAATTACAAGAGTATTTTGATGTATTCCATATGCCCTTTTTGGGTAGTATGGCTACAGGAATTGCCATATTGCTTTGCGTATTTGAAATTGTATTGGGTGCATTGTTGCTATTTGGATTTTGGAGCAAAAAAGTAACTGGCGGATTACTGGCAGTGATTGTCTTTTTCACCTTCCTAACTTTTGTATCTGCCGCCTTTAAAGTGGTTACATCGTGTGGCTGTTTTGGGGATGCCATTCCTCTAACCCCATGGCAATCCTTCTCTAAAGACCTTGTGCTATTGGCATTGATCATTTATTTGTTCATCAATCACGACCTGATCAAACCTGTTACTAAAAACTTGAAAGTGCAGCAGGGCTTATTTGCTTTTGTAACCCTAGCTTCTACCTTATTTGGCGTGTTTACTTACAGCACATTGCCTGTTTTGGATTTCTTACCTTATAAAATAGGTGCAAATCTCCCTCAGTTGATGAAAATCCCTGAAGGAGAAAAAGGTGATGAGTATGCCATTATGTACAAAATGCAGAACAAGAAAACGGGCGAAAAGAAGGTGATGAGTGATAAAGATTACCTGAAAACAGAGATATGGAAGGACGAGAACTGGGAAATCGTAGGTGACCCAGATAAGGTTTTGGTAAAAAAAGGATATGAACCTAAGATCAAAGATTTGTTGATTTCTGATGCTTCAGGTACCGATTATACCAAAGAACTCATAGAGAATCCTTATTATAACCTGGTTATTGTAGCCTACAATTTAAAAGAAACCAATGAGAATGCCATAGCTCAGCTTAATGCCCTGGCATTAAATGCTGCTGAGCAGTTTAATATCAGAACGGTTTTGTTAACTTCAAACTCCGCCAGTGATGCAGATGTATTTAGCAAACGTATGAAGTTGTTTGCTGAAGTGTTTTATGGCGATGCTGTACCTTTAAAAAGTATGGTTAGGTCAAACCCTGGCGTAATATTACTTAAAAATGGGGTGGTGGTCAACAAATGGCATTACAATACGGTGCCTTCTTTTGATAAACTTGCAGATATGTATTTTAGTAAATAACTATGTTTCAATACGCCGTCAAAAAAATCTTATATGGATTTGCCGTAATGGCGGGCGTTATTGTAGTGGTGTTTATTTTGTTTAATATATTACCAGGTGATCCGGCAAGGATGACTATGGGACAACGGGCAGATGTATCTTCTATCGAGGCTGTGCGTAAGGAATTTGGGCTGGATAGGTCTAAACCAGCACAGTTCTTTCTTTACCTGAATGATCTCTCACCGCTCGGTGTCCACGAAAATACAGCAGAAAGCAAAGAGAAATATCATTACGTAAAATTGATTTCATTTGGTGACGAGGTATTGGCAATTAAATGGCCTTACCTGCGGCGCTCTTATCAAACCAAACGTGATGTAACCACGATATTGTCCGAGACTGTACCCAATACCTTTATATTGGCCCTTACGGCCATGATATTTGCAACATTGATTGGGGTATTTCTAGGCGTGCTTTCGGCAGTTCATAAAGATACCTGGATAGATAAAGCGGCCAACTCCTTCGCTATTCTAGGTATTTCGGCACCCTCTTTTTTTGCCGGGATCATTATCGCCTGGCTGTTTGGCTTTGTACTGAGTGATTGTACCGGACTCAATATGTCGGGTAGTTTATATAGCTACGATCCTTTTAAAGGGGAAATCATGACCTGGAAAAATCTATGGTTGCCCATGGTTACTTTAGGGTTGAGACCATTGTCCATTATTGTCCAGTTAACCCGAAGCGCGATGCTTGATGTACTGGCACAGGATTATATTCGTACCGCCCGCGCAAAAGGGCTAAGTCGTCATGTGATTATTTATAAGCATGCTTTAAAAAATGCACTAAACCCTGTGATTACGGCGATATCGGGCTGGTTTGCCTCTTTATTGGCAGGATCTTTCTTTGTAGAATATATATTTGGGTACAATGGCCTGGGCCGAGCAACGGTAAATGCGTTGGAAATGTCTGATTTCCCAGTCGTAATGGGCTCCATTCTTTTTATAGCATTCGTATTCGTAATAATTAATATTTTGGTAGATGTATTATATGCCTTTGTAGATCCAAGGGTAAAATTGGCGTAAATGATGAAGATTTTTTTAGTAGGTTTTATGGGCTGTGGTAAAAGCACAATGGGAAAAAAGCTAGCCGTAAAATTGGGATACGAATTTATTGACCTTGATCATCAGATTGAGAAAAGTCTGGATACAACAATCGCGGATTATTTTTCAATACATGGCGAAGCAGCTTTTAGAAAGCTGGAAAGCGAAACATTAAAGAACTTTGATTATCCTGCAAATGCCGTTGTGGCAACAGGCGGTGGTGCACCATGTTTTTTTGATAACATGGAATGGATGAATGCAAATGGTTTATCTATATACATTGAAATGTCTGCTGCCGCATTGGCCAAACGACTGGAAGGTGGTAAGGAAAAAAGACCCTTGTTAAGGGATCTTAATGAAGCACAAATGATCGAATTTATCGAAAGTAAACTGCTTGAGAGGGATGTATTTTACAAACGCGCCCTCGTAACGGTAAATGGAATTAGCCTCACCGCAGATGCGATGAGGGCAATGATATTGAGCAGGCAATAGATCGTATTCCTGCTATATGCTATTTTCTAAAAATGTCAGGTTTTTTCTTCATGGCCTGATCAACAGAGAACGGTCCTGAGCCCACAATCCAAAACAATACCAGTAACAGCAATACAATGATAGATAACCATAACTCATTGTTAAGAACTGAAAATCCGCGCGACAGGTTGACAAAGAACACTGCACATAGTAATATTGGAATCTGAATTACCGCCGAAAAGCGGGTAAGCAGTCCAAGGGTAATAAAAAGGCCACCTACAAGATGCACAAAACCAACAATATGTAATCCCAAGCTTGACATGAAGCCCGAGAAACCATAAGTGTCATTTTGCAAAATCATGTCTTGAAGTGCACCTGTATTGCTGACTATCGCAATACCTTTACTAAAGATGAGCAGGCCTAATACAATTCGGATAACATCCAGCCATTTGGCATGATGGACATCGCCCCAGTGCTCAATTTTTTGAATAACTGTCATACAGAACGCCTTCTTTTTAATGAAGTCCTCTATTAAAGTTAACTAAATCCTAGGAGAGAAACAATAGTAAAATATTAACAATAAATGGTTTATACTTGTTTCCAGCAGAGGTCGGCCTGCATTTGTAGCACAGATGAGAACTGTTGCCTCGGTGGCAGATTCAAATAAGGATAAGTAACTTTAGATAAATAAAGTCCCTCGGGGTGTGCGGGAGTGATTAAATCCGGCGTTTTATTATTGATCAGATAACCTTCAAACTCCTCTACACTCAATACTCCTTTGCCAATTTTTAACAATTGTCCCATAATGATCCTGATCATTTTACTCAGAAAACGATTGGAAGAAATCTGGAAACGAAGATGGTCGCCATTCTCGTCGACTGATAAACTAGCCGATTTGACATAGCATAAGGTGTGTTCGTATTTATCCGGACTGGTGCAAAAGGCTCTATAGTCTTTATAATTTGGCAATATGGCTGCCGCCTGCTGCATCTTGTCGAAATCTAGTTTGTCCAGTAAATAAAACGAACTCAGGCCGTTTAAAAAAGGATTCTTATAAGTATGTATGAAATAGTCGTACGATCGTTGTACGGCATCAAAACGGGCGTGCTGCATACCATCCATAGGGATAATGTCAAAAATAGCAATGTTGCCCGGCAACACCTTATTCATCCTGAACATCAGGTCGAAATCCCAGGGTTGCTCCACATCCATATGAAAGAAAAACTGACTAGCATGTACACGTGCATCCGTACGGCCACAACCATTAATAAATATAGGGGTTTTTAATACCTGGCTAAGCGCCTGCTCTATAACGCCCTGTACATTCATTACGCCAGGCTGTTTTTGCCAGCCATTGTACTTTAATCCGTTATAGCCTATGTGAACAAAATATCTCAATCTCTTTCTTTTAATGTTATTTTTTTCCTGCGCGTTTATTTAGTTCTTCAATTGGCATGTTCATCATCCTGCCTATAGGCGTTTTGCCTTTGTATGTAATTACCTTCAGCATGGTTGCATCCTTCGGAGGTGTTAATTTTTCCGTATACTTCGGATAAAAACGGTCAGGGAAAGAGTTGTCAAAACTGTAATAAATTTCCAATCCTGGAACCTCTGTACTCAATTCTATCTGTAGCTGTCTATCAGCTGATCTGCTTACTTTAAAAATAGGATCATACACACTTGGCGCATACTTAGTCTCCGCCATGTCTAATCGCTTAAAATGCTGTTCTACTCTGCCAAAAAAGTTTGGCCAGTTTTTCTTGGCTGCCGGCGACCAAACCGATTCTGCAATCGCCATTCCCCTTGGCCAGGTCATGTATTCAGCCTGGCGGATGTTGTATACCTGCTCGGCCCATAAATTGGCTTGGCCCCCTTTGATGTATTTAGGATCGACACCTGTCGGAACAGGTTCAAATTCATAGGATTTGCTTAAGCGGAGCGAAGCATATACTCTTGGTTCCGTTATCGCATCAGCCTGCATATAATCCAGATAAGCATAAGTGCTAGGACTCATCACTACCTCATGTTGTTTTTTGGCCGCCTCAATACCGTATTTCGTCCCGCGCCAAGCCATGACAGCAGCGCTAGGCGACATATCACCATTCAATATTTCATCCCAACCAATAAATTTCTTTCCCTTCGATTCCACTATTTTCTGTACACGCTTTTCAAAATAGCCTTGTACCTGGTGCATATCTTTTAATCCTTCTTTTTGCATTAACGTTTTGATGGCATCACTCTTTTCCCAGAAATTGAAAGGAGCTTCATCGCCACCCATGTGGATGTATTCAAAAGGGAAAAGTGCAGCTACCTGCGTAATGACCGTATCCAGAAAGGTATATACTTTTTCATTGGCAGGACAAAGCGTATTGTCAACCAAAGCAGTTGGAGGGGCCCCTCTAGACCAGTCCATAATGCGTTCGCCAGAGCGCACTTTATAGTTTTCTGCACCTGGCGTACAAGATAGCTCCGGATAGGAAGCAATTGCAGCCAAACTGTGACCTGGTACATCAATTTCGGGCAGGATATTTACAAATCTCTCCTTTGCATATTGTACCAGCTCCTTAATATCTTCCTGTGTATAAAAGCCACCATAATTGCGTGGCTCATCAGCAGTAGGAGGGATGAAATTCCCAAATTCACCTACTTTTCGTACACTCCATGCACCTACCTCGGTTAATTTAGGTAAGCCTTTTATTTCTATTCTCCAGCCTTCATCATCCGTTAGGTGTAAATGAAGAATGTTGTATTTATAGCGCACCATCGCATTGATGTATTGTTTGATCTCATCCTTTGTGAAATAATGACGGGCAACATCAAACATTAAACCTCTCCAGCCTAAGCGGGGGTAATCTGTAACCTCAACGCATGGCGATTTCCATTCAATTCCTTCTACAAGTTCTTTACTTTCAATAGCCGCAGGGAATAACTGAAGCAAACTTTGCACGCCATAAAATAACCCAGCAGCATGATTTGCCTTTATGCTGATGTGTTTTGGTGTTACTGATAGCTGATATCCTTCAGTTCCAAGTACTGGATCTGCTTTATCATTTAGAGACAGTTTGATGTTTGCTATTCCCGATTTGTTACTTACTGTGGATACATAGCTGCCTGTAGGTACAGATAATCTTTCTTGTAAAAAAACAAGGAGCTGATGTGTTTCTGGTACTGCAGGACACTGTATCGTTACATTGGCAGGCAAAGTAAAGTGGCCTTCATGCTTCACAACAGTTACTGGCTCTGGTATAATGGCAATATCCTGAGGTAAATTAACAGGATCTGGTGTTTCTAAAGACATGGTATTTTGTGCAACAGACGTTTGCGCGATAGCTGAATAACTGAGTAAGAAAAAACACAAAAGGGAGAAGATATTTTTCATTAATGAATTTTAGCGGATTATAAATTCTGGAAACGGCTGCAATTTACCAATTACTTTAACGCATCCAATACGGTAAATAGTTTCTTGTTGATGCCTGAACCTGAATAATTGTTGATATTAATAACGATGATATACTTATTGCCGGCAGCACTGGTATGGTAACCTGCAAAAGCAGATACATTATTTATGGTGCCACTCTTTATTTTCATGTCATTATATTCTGGGAAGGCTTTATAATAGTCGCCAAACCAGGCTTCTTTCTGTGCTTGAAACAAAACATTCGCTATGGCCATTGTTGTAACACGGTTTGCTGGAGATAGGCCACTTCCATCAATAATATTTAGTGCATTTTTATCAATGCCTTTCTCAGCCCAAAAGTTAATTTCTGCGGTTGCTCCGTCATCAGTTGTAGCATTCTTGCCAGACTTTATGGCGACAGCCTTCAGTAAGGTCTCACCATATAGATTAATACTCTTTTTTAAAAACCAATAAGTCATTTCTGATAGTGTAGGCGAAGTTATGGTGCTGATTTTTTGCGTAATCTCCGGGATAGGTCGCTCGTTTAAAGCCATGATCCGGGTTGTGGTAGCCGGTTGCGTAGCAGTGATACCCAATAGCTTTAAAGTGTCTTGTAAACGGTAAGCACAATCAAAAGCAGGGTCGGGGAGCGCCGCCGAAATGCTTGATTTGCCAATACCTAAACCCCATGTGCCTCTTATATAAGCGGTAGACGCATATGGCGGTAAAAAAGCATAGGCCTGATCTCCACTGCCTTGAGCACCAGTTTTAAGTTCATTAACAACTTTTAAGTAAGGGATCTCCGGGACTGTTTTTAATAGCTTAGCCGGTTCACCTACTTTTGATCCTGGCCTTAAATGGAGGTCAAACTGGTTCTCGCGCCATGATAATCCAGATGTGCCAGCACCGTAATAGTTTCCCATGTCTTGCCATGTCCAACCTTCGGGGGTAGTTTGTGTACCAAATATACGGTCATCACCAATAATGGCTCCTTCGATCCTTTTTATGCCTGCTTTTTTGATCGCTGCAATCCATTCCCTGAGTACCGCGTTTTCTTTGTTTTGGTATCGATCAGAACCCAATGTAGGGTCGCCACTGCCAATAATGATTAAGTCCCCTTTTAAAACACCCTCAGTAGTAATGTTTCCGGTGTAAGCCAAAGTTGTTTGAAATTGAAAATCTTTTCCAAGTACACTAAATGCCGTGGCAGCAGTAATGACTTTTAAGGTAGAGGCTGTGGCCAGACCTACCTGCTCGTTATGTGTAAACAGTGGTTTGCCGGTATTGGCATCCAAAACACAAAGTGAGGTGCTGGCATATTTAGCCTGTGGGTCCGACTGAAAAGCACTGTATGCTTTCTCCAGCTTCTGTATCGGGCTTTGTGCAAAAGAGATACTACAGATGAAGAGTAGTGCTAAAAAAGGTAATCTTGATCTTTTAGACATATGCTTTAAAAAAAAAGTGATGTATGTATAACTGATAAAAGCTATTCATACATCACTCTAACGTTTATAATTTATAAAATTATACCAGTTGGTTCTTTACAAGGTATTCAGCAATCTGAACCGCATTGGTTGCAGCACCTTTACGTAGGTTGTCCGCTACAATCCACATGTTCAATGTGTTTGGCAATGATTCATCACGTCTGATTCTTCCTACAAATACCTCATCTTTCTCATGCGCATCTTTAGGCATTGGATATTTAAGGTTTGCCGGATCGTCAACTAAAATGATACCTTCAGTATTCGCCAATAGGTTTTTCACTTCAGTTACATCAAAGTCGTTCTCAAACTCAACGTTTACCGACTCAGAGTGACCACCCATTACCGGAATACGTACTGTTGTAGCTGTAACTTTAATGCTGTTGTCGCCCATAATTTTTTGGGTTTCCAAAATCATTTTCATCTCTTCTTTGGTGTATCCATTATCCTGGAAAACATCAATCTGAGGGATTACGTTTAAATCGATAGGATAAGCATAAGCCATAGGGCCATCAGTTATTCCTTTACGCTCGTTCATCAATTGTTCAACAGCTTTTACACCAGTTCCGGTTACAGACTGATAAGTTGAAACGACAACGCGTTTGATCTTATATTTATCATGAAGTGGTTTTAAAGCCACCACCATTTGGATAGTTGAACAGTTCGGATTTGCAATGATCTTATCATCAGCTGATAATTCAGTTGCATTTACTTCAGGCACAACCAGCTTTTTCGACGGATCCATGCGCCATGCAGATGAATTGTCGATTACTGTAGTACCAACTGCAGCAAAACGAGGGGCCTCAGCTAATGAAGTGCTGCCACCTGCAGAAAACAACGCAATATCAGGTCTCATCGAAATCGCAGTCTCCATGTTTACAACAGCGTACTTCTTACCCTTAAATGTGATTTCCTTACCAACACTCTTCTCAGAGGCTACAGGGATCAATTCGGTTAACGGGAAGTTACGCTCTTCTAATACTTTTAACATTACGGTGCCTACCAGACCGGTGGCTCCAACTACTGCAATTTTCATCTTTTAATTTGTTGTTTTACTTGTTTTTAATTATTTAATAATTGTATTTATGGTGAAATAATAAGTTTCCAAATATGGGCATTTTTTCAATCATAAAAAAGGGGAGTGGCTTTTGACAACCACTCCCCAATATCTTGTTAAGAATTTCTCTTACTTAATCAGTTCACGGTTTACATAATCGAAGCTTTGCTTAATGCTTACAAAAGGATCCTTCGAAAAGTTCTCTTGCTCTACAATTAAGTGCTCAAGACCAGCTTGCTTGGCATGTTTATATATGTTCTTGAAATCTATGGTACCCGAACCAACCTCAGTATTTATACCGTTGTTCGCCTTGTCCATATCCTTTACATGCCACATTGGGAAACGGCCTGGGTATTTATTGAACATCGCAACTGGATCATTTCCTGAGCGTACTACCCAGTACAAATCCATTTCAAATCTAATCAGGTTTTTATCTGTTTCATTCAATAAAATGTCATAACCTGTAGTTCCACCTTCATACTTTTTAAATTCAAAATCATGGTTATGGTAGGCCAATTTTAAACCCGATTGTTTCACCAATTCAGCTGCTTCGTTTAAGCGGCCTGCAATCTTTTTGTAATCTTCAAGCGACGTTCTGACTGGCTCCCCTAAATAAGCGATGGTAAAATATTTATTATTAACTGCTACCGCTCCTTCTATATATGGTTTTAACAAATCCTTGTTGCCGCTTTTGATGAAATCATCAAGACCAAAATGCCCACTCGGGGTAGTTAAGCCATTCGCAGTAAGTAAGCTTTTAAATGACTTAGCGTCAAGACCCCAGTAGCCACCAGTTGGTGAAAAACCATAAGTCTCTACCTCTTTGTATCCTGCTTTTGCAATTTTTTCTATTACACCTTTTACATCAGTAGGAAGTTCTTTCCTAAGTGAATACAATTGTATGCCAACTTTTCTTTTCGACCCCGCTGCAAAGGCAAAAGATGGTAATAAAAGTGCCCCTGCTGCGGCAAGACCTGTTTGTTTTAGAAAACTTCTTCTTGAGTTCATATTTATGAATTTAAACGTCGCAAATATTTACGGCATCTCTTAATGATTTTATTTTATCTGCATATTTTGGAATAAATTCCTGTGCCACATAGCCTTTAAATCCGGTTGCAAGGATTGCTTTCATAATCGCAGGGTAAAATAATTCCTGTGTATCATCAATCTCATTTCTGCCCGGTACACCCGCAGTATGGTAGTGAGAAATGTATGGATGAAAAGTCTGGATATTACGGATCACATCGCCCTCATCAATCTGCATATGATAAATATCGTATAACAATTTGAAGTTCTCAGATCCTAGTCTTTTCGCCAATTCTGCACCCCAAGCCGTATGATCACATTGATAATCCTTATGGTTTATTTTGCTGTTCAATAGCTCCATAACCAATACCACACCATGCTTTTCAGCTAGTGGTAATACCTGTTTCAAGCCCTCAACACAGTTTTTAAGCCCAGTTTCATCATCTTTACCACGTCTGTTGCCGCTAAAGCAAATCAGTTGGGTATAACCAGCCTCAGCAACTTTCGGAATCATTTCCGAATAGTTTTTAATCAGCGTAGCATGAAATTGTGGATCATTCCAGCCATCCACTAAATTGATCTCTGCACCATTACACATAGAGGAGTATAACCCGTGTTTTTTTAGTATAGGCCAATCTTTAGGACCTACCAGATCAATAGCTTTAATCCCAATTTTCTTTGCTTCGATGCACAAATCATCTAACTCCATTTTGCCAAAGCACCAGCGGCATACCGAGTGGTTTATATTTCCTTTTAGCATGGTGGATTTAGTTTGTTCCAGCGCAAAAGTGGGTATAGCCGCCGAAACACCTAAAGCGGCAGTTCCGGCAACAATATTTTTCAATGCAGTTCTTCTGCTTAAATTCTCACTCATCTTGTGTTTAATTAATCAGCTGTTTCAGTTGCAGGTTTATTGTTGTCTTTAAAAAACAGTAAAAACAATAAGGTGACAGCAGCAGCAATACCAGCTGGGATAATCCAAATGTGATACCAGTCATGTCCACCAGTAATTACATATTTATCAACTACCATTCCAGAAATGATAGAACCAACCAGCATACCTACGCCATATGTAGCTAGGGTGATGAAGCCCTGTGCAGCACTTTTAAAGCGCTCTCCTGCAAGTCTATCTGTATAAATCTGCCCAGTTACAAAGAAGAAATCATAGCAAATTCCATGTAATACAATCCCTCCAATCAGCATCCAATAATTGGCGTCTGCATTGCCATAAGCAAAGAAAAGGTAGCGAACTATCCAGGCAATCATTCCTATGGCCAGCATTTTTTTAACACCTAAACGGACAAAAAATAAAGGCATTAGCAACATGAACAATGTTTCTGAAACCTGACCGAGAGACTGTACTCCGGCAGCAGACTTCATACCCGCCTCATTTAGAAAGGGATTAGTAAAGTTATAATAGAAAGCCAAAGGTATACAGATGGCAACCGATGAAAGGAAAAACAACAGGTAGGATTTGTTTTTTAACAAGCCAATCGCGTCCAGACCAATGATGTCGCCAAATGTGGTTTTTTCTCCTTTTTTCGCAGGTGGGGTATGTGGTAATATAAAACTGAAAAGGCCCAGAATAATAGATGCAACTGAAGCCATTTTAAAAGTCATTACTAAATTTCCTCCCTGCTCCCAGTTCAACCAGCCGATTACCAGGCCGGCAATAATCCAACCGATGGTACCAAATACTCTTATTGAAGGGAATTCTTTACCTGGATCTGCCATTTGTTTAAATGAAATGGAATTTACCAACGCAAGGGTAGGCATGTAGGCGATCATGTATCCCAAAATAAAGGGAAAGAAGCTTTCGAAGTTTAACGATGTTGAGGCAAACCATAATAAGATTCCGCCGACAAGATGTAAAACCCCCAGAATTTTCTGAGCGGCAAAAAAACGATCAGCAATTAAGCCGATAATAAATGGAGCTATAATGGCTCCTAGTGATTGTGTACTATAGGCAGATCCAATTTGTACGCCATCTGATAACAAATTTTTGCCGAGATAAGTACCCATTGTTACAAACCATGCACCCCAGATAAAAAACTCCAGGAACATCATGGTCGATAATTTGATGCGGTTATTTAAGTTCATGTTTGGTTATTTAATTCTTTTTTGTGGGTCTATTATAGCTGTTTAATCATGATGTTGCGGTACCAAACTTCGTTACCATGATCTTGAAGTGCTATTTTACCAGATTTATAGGTTCCCCAATCTGCCCAGTTTGCAAACTTACTTCCGGCAATAAGCGTTTTCCAGTTGTCATTCCAAAGCGTAGTGGACACTACTTTTACACCATTTAGGTATTGCTCCAATTTGCCATCTTTGCAAATAATTTCAGCTGTATTCCATTCGCCAACAGGTTTTACCGGCTCAGAACTGCTTTTAATCAAATCATACAGGTCTCCCGAACGGTGTTTTGGTATTTTGCCATCTTTATGACCATCATTATCCAATACCTGCATTTCCAGACCAGTACTATAAGTTTGATTATATTTTGCAGGGTCCTCTTTTACATAATAAATGACTCCACTATTACCATTAGGTGCAATTTTCCAGTCTATTTTTAAATGAAAATTGCTGTACTCATTATCGGTTACTAAATCGCCGCCACCGTTACTATCTCCATTGGGATTGAAATGGAAAGCACCATCCTCAATAACCCATTTTGATCCTGCGGTAGTTTTACCGTAGGTATGCCAGCCCTTTGCTGTTTTACCATCAAATAGTTTAGTAAAACCTTTTTTGCCCGATTGAGCCTGTGCAATGCTTCCGCCAAATAGTGCGGTTAACACAATGGCTGATAAGATATATTTTTTCATGTTCTATGTTTTTTATCTTGGTTCTTTATTTTTTAATCCTCAATCCTGGTTAAACACCAAGTGACCAACCTTTACGGTATTCGCGTTTTACAAATTGATTCACCTCATCAAAATTGGTGATCTTCATGTTTGCATTGTCCCAAAGTAATTTGATGTTTCTGCCCGGATACTTAATCTTTCCTTCTGCATTTTTGCGTTGGATGTCAGTACCTCTAATCGCAAGATTAGCCATTAACAAGGATTCAGTAAGGGGTCCTGCAATAGAGAATGGAGAACTTAGTTCTTTTTTGCCATAACCCGCAATACAAGCATCAACCCATTGTCCGTAATGGCCATTAGCACCGTCTGGAACGCGTGCAAATTTTTGTGCTACTTTGATATTCTCATTTCTGCTTAAAGGAAGTAATCGTGGATTTGAACCATAAGTGCTAGCCATCATTTTGCCTTTTGTACCAACAAACAAGGTGCCGTTTCCACCGTCGCCAAATGTGTCGTTTGCGCCCAATTCTTCAGGTCTTTCAGGTTGTATACCACCGTCCATCCAATGTACAGTAACGTCCCCTTTTGTTTTATTAGTTTTAGGGAATTTTAAGGTTACATGACTTGATGGTGGACAGCTATCAGGGAAATAACCCCTTTTAAACTCATCTACATATACAGAACCAACGCTAGCCTGAACTTCAGTCGCATATTTTAAATTTAAAACGCTGAAAGGAGCTTCCAATAAATGGCAGCCCATGTCTCCCAATGCTCCAGTTCCATAATCCCACCAGCCGCGCCAGTTAAATGGAACAAGTTTATCTACATAATCTTTATAAGGAGCTGTACCTAGCCACAAATCCCAGTCAAGATCAGCAGGTATTGGTGCTTTATTAGCCGACCATGGAATACCTTGAGGCCATACTGGTCTGTCAGTCCATGCATAAATGGTATGGACATCGCCAATTAAACCTGCATCATACCATTCCCTCATTAACCTTGGACCATCATTAGAGGCACCCTGGTTACCCATTTGCGTAACCACCTTATACTTTTCAGCAGCAGCAGTTAAAGCACGTGCTTCATAAATATCATGGGTTAAAGGTTTCTGAACGTACACGTGTTTACCTAACTGCATGGCAGCGATGGCTTGTATAGCATGACTATGATCAGGCGTAGAGATAGAAACCGCATCAAAGTTCTTAGCTTCCTTATCCAGCATTTCACGGTAGTCCCGGTAATACTTTGCCTTAGGGAAAGCTTTTACACTTTCTGCAGCTCTGCTATCGTGTACATCGCAAAGGAATCCAATGTCAGCCTTACCGCTTTTGTAGAAGCTGGCAATATCCGATTTACCTTTGCCCCCAGCACCTATGCTGGCAATAATAAGCCTATCGCTAGGCGCTAAAAAACCTCTTCCACCCAAAACGTGGCGCGGTACGATCATAAATGCCGATGCAGCAATAGCTGTGGTTTTTAGAAAGTTCCGCCTGGATGAAGATTCCTGATCTTTTTTTGTGTGGTCCATTTTTGTGTGGTTCTAGTGGTGAGTGGTTCTTCGATGTGTGATCTTATTTTTTTAGCGATAAAATGTAGCTAACCATCTTTTTCGCATCATCTTTGCTTAAAGAAGCGTGTGGCGACATAGGAATCTCTCCCCATACACCTTTACCTCCGGCAATGATTTTATCCGCAAGATGGCTTACATTTTCATCATTTAAAGGATATTTAGCCGCAATATCTACATACGCAGGCCCGATCACCTTTTGTACTTTATTGTGGCAACCAATACAGTCAGATTTTGCAATTAACTTTTCTCCTTCGCCCTTAACAGCAGGAGCAGTAGCAGCTGGAGTTTCTGTTGTTGTTGCTGGAGTTTCAGTTGTGGTAGTAGTGCTTGTCGACGAAGCGCGTTCTTCTGGACTTGAACATGAGGCCATCGCCAATACGAAACAGCCCAGTACTAATAGTGTTTTTTTCATTTTATTGTGTTATTGATTCAGACCTAAAATCTTATTGTTGAAATCATCATTTCCACCGGAAGATGCAAAATCATCAAAAGCTCTGTCTGTTACTTTAATAATATTCTTTTTAATAAATTCAGCACCTTCTTTGGCGCCAACCTGAGCGTCTTTTATGCAGCATTCCCATTCCATTACTGCCCAACCTGTATAATCGTATTGTGCCAGTTTACTGAAAATAGTTTTAAAATCTACCTGTCCATCTCCCGGCGAACGGTATCTGCCGGCGCGGTTGGCCCAACTTTGGTAACCACCAAAAGTACCCTGCTTACCCGTTGGGTTAAACTCCGAGTCTTTAACATGGAACGCTTTGATCCGCTCATGATAAAAGTCGATGTATTGGATATAATCCAGTTGTTGCAATACAAAATGTGAAGGATCATATAGCAGACAGGCGCGAGGATGGTTGTTTACCTTTTCAAGGAACATCTCGTAAGTGATGCCATCAAACAAATCTTCTCCCGGGTGTATTTCATAACAAACATCTACACCACAATTGTCAAACTCATTAAGAATAGGCATCCATCTTTTTGCCAGTTCCGTAAAACCTGCATCTACCAAACCTTCAGGGCGCTGTGGCCATGGGTGGAACATGTGCCATAATAAGGAACCGCTAAAAGTCGCATGTGCATTTAAGCCTAGGTTTTGCGAGGCTTTTGCGGCATACTTCATTTGTTGTACAGCCCATTCCGTTCTGGCTTTTGGATTGTTTTTATACGCATCAGGTGCAAAAGCATCAAAAGCAAGATCATATGCAGGGTTTACTGCTACCAGCTGACCCTGTAAATGCGTTGATAATTCAGTAATCTCTAATCCGTACGACTGAACTTTTCCTTTCAATTCATCGGCATAAGTTTTACTTTCTGCTGCTTTCTGCAAATCTATAAAACGTGCATCCAGCGTAGGCATTTGGATTCCTTTAAATCCAAGGCCTGCTGCCCATTCGCAAATGGCATCCAAGGAATTGAAAGGGGCCTCATCTCCAATAAACTGGGCTAAAAAAACTCCTGGTCCTTTAATCGTTGTCATTGTCTGTTATATTTTAAAATCAAACCATTTCTGATCCGATTGGCTCGAGGCCACTGTGTTTTCAATAAAAGCCATTCCTCTGATACCATCTTCTACATTCGGGAAATCGAGCATTGCTGCTGTCGGCGTTCCACCCTCTAGTTTTGTTCTCAAAGTCAGTACAAAGTTTCTGTAAATGTTTGCAAAAGCTTCAAGGTAACCTTCTGGGTGACCACCCGGTACACGGGTATTGTGTTTTGCAACATCGGATAAATAAGCCTGTCCAGCACGGTATATTTGTGCAGGCTGATCTAACCATTTAACGATTAAAGTGTTCGGTTCCATTTGGTGCCATTCCAGACCACCTTTTTCTCCGTACATCTTAATTTTTAAGGCGTTTTCTTCACCAGCCGCAATTTGCGAAGCTACCAAAACCCCGTTTGCTCCATTGTCAAATTTAAGCAGCACATTCCCATCATCATCTAAGCCTCTGCCCGGTACCACAATGTTAAGGTCGGCACAAAGTTTAGTAATTTTTAATCCAGAAATATACTCAGCCAATTGTGCAGCATGAGTACCTATATCACCCATGCAGCCACTTTTTCCGCTTTTGGCCGGGTCAGTACGCCATGCGGCACCAGCATTGCCCTCACGCTCAGTGAGTGTACTCAACCATCCTTGAGGATACTCGACCATGATCTTTCTGATGGCACCCAATTGGCCTTCAGCAACCATATGTCTGGCTTGCTTTACCATTGGATAGCCTGAGTAAGTATGTGTTAAGCATAAAATCAATCCTGTTTCCTTAACTTTTTGTTGCAATTGTTTAGCCTCATCCAGTGATAAAGCGATAGGCTTTTCAATCACCACATTAAAGCCATGATCAAGTGCCATCATTGCAGGCGCAAAATGCGCGAAGTTAGGCGTTACAATTGTTACAAAATCGATACGTTTATCCGCAGGTAATTTACTCTCCTGCGTAATCATCTCTTCATAATTTAAGTAAGTCCTGTCCTCAGGAAGGAACAGGATTTTACCCGATTCCATGGCTACTTCAGGGTTTATACTCAATGCACCACAGCAGAATTCAACCTGCCCGTCAATATTTGCAGCTATACGATGAACGGCGCCGATGAAAGCATCTTTACCGCCACCAATCATGCCCATTCTAATTTTTCTATTTTCCATTAAAGGTTACCTTTTTTTAATTCACTAACAGCAAAGTCACACGCTCTGGCCGTTAATGCCATATAAGTTAATGATGGGTTCTGACATGCGGCCGAGCCCATGCATGATCCATCGGTTACAAAAACATTTTTTACTTCGTGCATCTGGTTCCATTTGTTCAAAACCGATGTTTTAGGATCGTGGCCCATACGTGCTGTTCCCATTTCATGAATTGCCATACCTGGAGCAGAACCATTGTCAAACGTGGTAATGTCTTTAGCGCCAGATGCCTCCAGCATTTCTGCTGCATCATTCATCATGTCAACACGCATTTTGCGTTCATTATCTTTAAACTCGCAGTCAATAGCCAAAACAGGTTGTCCCCATTTGTCTTTCTTGCTTTTATCGATAAATACTTTGTTCTCAAAATAAGGTAGCGATTCACCGAATCCGCCTAAGCCCATATTCCAAGAACCAGGAACGGTCATTTGATCTTTAAAATCACCACCAAACGCCAATTCAGCAACATCGGCATGCCAGTTGCCACGACTTCCGCCACCTTGGTAACCAAAACCTCTTAAATAATCACGTTTATCACCACCCATGTTCTGGTACCTCGGAATGTAAATTCCATTGGCCCTTTTTCCGTAGGTGTATTTATCTTCAAAGCCTTCTATTCTGCCATTTGCACCCGCACGGAAATGGTGATCCATTAAATTATGTCCAAGTTGTCCACTGCCATTACCTAAACCGTTAGGATGCTCATCAGAAGTTGAGTTTAATAAAACGAAAGTTGTACCCAATGTTGATCCATTTACGAATACAATCTTTGCGAAGTATTCTGTAGTCTCCATTGTTTCCGAATCGATAACCACTACGCCTTTTGCTTTTTGGGTTTCTTTATCATAAATGATAGAGTTTACCAATGAGAACGGACGTAATGTTAAGTTCCCAGTGGCTACTGCTGCTGGTAGGGTAGATGATTGCGTGCTAAAATAAGCACCAAAAGGACATCCTCTGCTGCAAAGGTTGCGGTACTGACATTTACCACGTCCACCATGCTCGACCGTTAAGTTGGCTGTGCGACCAATGGTCATGATCCTTGATTTGTTCCACTTGGCTTCAATACGTTTCTTAACTTCCTTTTCCACGCAATTCATTTCCATAGGAGGGAGGAACTGTCCGTCTGGCAATGCTGGCCAGTTTTCAGCCTTTCCACTGATACCTGCAAATTTCTCTACATAATCGTACCAAGGAGCAATGTCTTTATATCGGATAGGCCAATCTACGCCATGTCCATCCTTTAAGTTATCCTCAAAATTCAAATCACTGAAACGGTAGCTTTGTCTACCCCACATTAATGATTTACCACCAACATGGAAGCCGCGGTACCAATCAAAACGCTTAACCTCAGTATAAGGACATTCTTCGTCATTTACCCAGAAGCTCTCATTAAATTCAGTATATGGATAATCTCTTTTTTGTACTGGATGGGTTTCTTTTTGTGCTTCGGTTAATTTACCCCTATGCTCAAATTCCCAAGGCTTTTTCATAGCCGTGGTATAGTCTTTTATATGTTCAACGTTTCTGCCTCTTTCCAGCAATAAAACTTTTAAACCTTTTTCAGTTAATTCTTTTGCTGCCCAGCCGCCACTAATTCCAGATCCTACAACAATTGCATCATAAGTGTTTTGTGCAGTTGCTTTAACATTTAAATTGCTCATTATTTAATTATATAAAAAGGTTTACGACCAAACTTTCTGACCAGGTTTTAAATCTACGCAACCATCGTAGCGGCCCGGAATTTCAACAAATGCATAAGCCTGAGTGGCTCCAACTTCTGATGTGAAATAACCCAGTAGGGTAAGGTCTCTGATGATGGAGAAGAAGCGTGGCTCCATTTTAGGTTTATCCTTAGGAAGGATAGAAATCGTGCCGGTGTTCTCCGTTTGAGATTTTGCTTTTTCAGGATCTGTTTTTTGTTTGTCCAGCTCTTCAAGCTTTTCCTTCTCTACTTTTGTTACGGCAACGGTTGCATCCCTAAGTTTACCTAGCAATTCCTGACGTTGGGCTACTGTTAATTCCAGAAAGGATTTTTTATACTCATCCTTCGCTTGCTTGTCCAGATCTTCTAGACCTTTAACAAAAGCTTGTTGTGCCTCATCCGGGTAGCAATCCTTTATCATCATTGCTATGAACGGTCCAACACCCGCCGCTTTTGCGCCAGGAGAACTCGTTGTAGGAATGATAATGTCTGCGACTTCAGTAATCAGTTTCTGCTGATCTTCTGTAAATAAACTGCCTTTTGCCTTAGTGGTTGGTGAATTGCAACCTTCCAGAAATACGCCAATTGTAGTTGCCGATAACGCGCCCCCCATTAAAAAGGCAACGTTTCTCACTGCTTCTCTTCTGTTCATATTTGGTTGTTATTGTGTGTTTAAACTGCGTTTTGTTTTGTAATATTAAGCAAAATAAAATAGTTAGTGTCATAAATACACCATAAAGTAAATATATAATGTTTTTGTTACTAAATCAACTTTTTAACAATTAGTTGTATGGAAGGATCTAAAAATAACCCAGCAATACCTTGTAAATAATCAACTATAAATTTTGGTTGCTACGAACATTTTTGAATAGGTTTGTTCATTTATTTACATTTGCCAAAATCCATAAATTATTTATGAGTGAAAAAATATTAGTATTAGGTTCTAATGGCCAGATCGGCACTGAACTAGTTACTGCCCTACGTAAAACCTATAGTGAAGATAATGTAATTGCGTGTGATATCCGCAGACCTGATTACGACATCAAAAATTCGGGACCTTTTGAGTTTGTAAACGTACTTGAAAAGGATACCTTAAACAACATCTTTCAAAAATATAAGCCAACACAGGTATACCTGCTGGCTGCATTATTGTCGGCCACAGGAGAGCAAAATCCAAAGCTGGCCTGGGACTTAAACATGAATGGTCTATTGAATATTCTAGACCTGGCCATTACTTATAAAACAGCAAAGGTTTACTGGCCTAGCTCTATTGCGGTATTTGGGCCAAATTCGCCTAAAGACCTTACTCCGCAGTTTTGCGTGATGGATCCAAACACAGTATATGGAGTAAGTAAACTTGCCGGTGAGCGTTGGTGCGAATACTACTTTAATAAGTATGGTTTGGATGTACGTAGTATCCGTTACCCCGGATTGATTAGCTGGAAAGCTGCCCCAGGTGGAGGTACAACTGATTACGCGATTCACATATTCCATGATGCATTGATGAAAGGTACCTATGCTTCTTTTTTAAATGCAGCAACAGAGTTGCCAATGATGTATATGGATGATGCGATAAGGGGAACAATTGAGTTAATGGACGCAGAGGCGAGTAAAATCTCTATCCGTTCTAGTTATAATTTTACAGGCGTAAGCTTTACACCTGAGATCCTTGCTGCTGAAATCAGAAAGCATATTCCAGAATTTACCTTAACTTACACCGATAATGATCCACGTCAGCAAATTGCAAATAGCTGGCCTCGATCTATAGATGATAGTTATGCAGCTAAAGATTGGGGCTGGAAACCAGAATTTGATTTAGCAAAGCTGACAACGGATATGTTAAAGAATTTAAAGAAATAAAATTCGTCCACCTCGTCATCCTGAATTTATTTCAGGATCTCGCAAGAGAAAGATAGCTTTGCAGGTGAGGGATCCTGAAATAAATTCAGGATGACGGGCAGGCAAGAGAACGGCCGATTAAAGCATTGGTGGCGACCAAAATAAACTAAAACAAGAAAATGGGAAGAGCATTTGAATTTAGAAAAGAAAGAAAATTTAAGCGTTGGGCCAAAATGGCCGTGCAGTTTACCAGGATAGGTAAAGAGATTGTAATGGCTGTAAAGGACGGAGGTCCGAGCCCTGATACCAATTCACGTTTACGTACGGCAATCCAGAATTCCAAGGCCGTAAATATGCCTAAGGATAGGGTAGATGCTGCGATTAAACGTGCTTCTAATAAAGATGAAAACGGATATGAAGAGTATGTATACGAAGGTTATGGACAGCATGGTGTAGCCGTGCTTATTGAAACTGCAACAGACAATACCAATAGAACTGTTGCTAACGTACGTAGTTACTTCAATAAAACTGGTGGTACTTTGGGTAAAACAGGATCATTGGATTTCATCTTTAACCGCAAGTCTATCTTCAGGTTTTTACCGGGAGAAAGAGATTTGGAAGAATTGGAGTTCGAATTGATCGATGCTGGTTTGGAAGATTTGTATTTAGAGGCTGATGAAGAAGGAAATGATATCGCAGTAGTACAAACTGCATTTGAAGATTTCGGAAAAATGCAAAAAGCATTAGAAGATCTTGGTGTAGAAATGAAAAGTGCTAAACTGGAACGCATCGCTCTATCACATACTGCTGTAACTGAAGAACAAGCAGCTGATGTGTTTAAATTAATTGATAAACTGGAAGAGGATGATGATGTTCAGGCCGTTTATCACAATATGGCAGAATAGTTTTACTAAAACTATTTGTGCTTAGAAAATAACCACGGCAATAATTCGGGCTCTGCAAAAGCAGAGTCCCAGCTGTTGTGGTCCACATAAGGGTATAGCGTTAACTTCATCGGGCTTCCTAACTCTCTTAATCGATCGGCTATTCTTGTCGAATTTATAACAGGAACCGTATGGTCTTGTTCTCCATGGAAAATCCATAGTGGTGTATTTTTATACTTTTGGACATTAGCCACATTGTCACCACCACAGATCGTAAATGCAGCAGCAAATAATTGAGGTTTGCGTCTCAGTAATTCGTATGTACCCATACCACCCATTGATAATCCTCCCGCATAGACCTGATTTTTATTTACATAAGGTTTATTGACGAAATTATCTATCAATCCTAATAAGGCCTGCATAGCTTTACTAGGTTGGCCCGCTTCCTGAAATAGGAATTCCCTATTACCTGCAGCATCTTGTTTAAAATCTACATTGGACCAAAAGCTGTCGGAACTGCATTGAGGGAATACAATAATCGCGGGAAACTGTTTTCTTACCTCTTCCTTTAAGAATAAGCTCCCCCCGTGCGTTAATTGACTCTGGTTATCATTACCTCTTTCTCCACTTCCATGTAACACAAATAGGATAGGATATTTTTTTGTACGTTCAAAATTTTCCGGAAACAGCACTCTGTAGCCAATACTGTCCTTTCCTTTTATAAAAGTGCCTTTCTCGTATTTTGCTAAATCTTGCGCTTTACTGTTTAAGCCAGCGGAGAGTAGGATTATCGAGAAGGTCAATTTGAGTTTGTTCATTTAACTAAATTATTGATTTGTACGGTATAAAAGAAATTTTATTCTGTGAACAACTAATAAAATTGAATTTTAATTGAGCTACTTTTTCAATCGTTCTGCTTGGAGTTTTAATAGTTCATCCGGGAATCCAACACGGCGCAAAGTCTTTTTTGAAGCTTCAACCTTTTTTACAAAATAAGGATCATGACTACGATCTTTCACTTTATCACTGAAAGTGATTTTTGAATTACTCAAAATAGATTTAGTTATTGCGCCTTTCATAATACTCCTTTCTTTAATTACAAATATACATTTTATTTACGCAAGCTTAAAAAAGCTTCGTAGTTGGTGTTTTTCTCAAATGAATGCCATTGTCTGTTTTTTAAACCATAAATAGTTAAAAATTCGCTTATGTCCTTCAAATTTAAAGCTATGGCCATTTGATACAATCTTGTTCTTACCGGAGTGCTTCCTTCAACATATATTAAAGCATTTGGTAAGTATTCAGTAAACTGGATAACAGTCTGTGCAACTGTTGCCAAAATCTTATCCCTGTCCTTATTATTTGATATTGAAAGATCATCTACATCTCCGTTAATATTCAAATCTCCGAAGCCTAAGTTGTAATATACAAAGCCATCAAGATTAACCATAGTATACTGTACTTCTTTTTTTATTCTACCATTGGGCCCTTCACTTTCAAATTCATATATCATACGATTTGTATTTGTCTGAATTTTATAATAGTCCCTATTCATATTTCAAAATTACAAAATAGAATTTACAATTTCTAATTAAGAAATATTTGTAATAATTAGTAATGTAATGGAGCTTGTTCCAATATACTGTATCATTATCGAATGAAATCCAGAAAAACTTAATTGAGCTCTTAAAAGCTATTGTATTTCAAAAAGCTTTTCCCTTCAGAGGCTTTGGCTTCAGATCCATTAAAATTTTGAATTTTCTTGCAATATTTTGCATAATTAAATCTGCAGTTAATTTTTTGGATAATTTTTTTATTTAAAGTTTTCTAGTAATCTTTGAATTGAGGTTATAGCCTTGTATATAAACCAAAATATCGCGCCAATGAACTAAAGAAATATAAACAACATATCAATTACTTCTTAAATGAGGTATTAATTCAAAGAGTCTCCTCTACCGAAGTTCTCACAACACAGGATCGAGACAATAGATTAATGCCCGTGACGAATATTGTTGTACCTTTGAAGGTGCACTGTAGCGTTGTGGGCTCTATTGTAAACCCGGGTCCAAGGTCGTGAGAAGCCAGGTAGGGCGGTATTTAGAGCTTGCTATAGTTGCACCTTCGTTTTAACCCCAATCTGTGGTTAAAACAGATCTCGAAGCTTCCTGCTCAAATCCCGTCCCCAGACTCCTATTATTAACTGTTTAACAAACAATAATATGGAACTCAACGACGACGAAAATAATGAAAGCCTTTATTTTATTCTGGAACCAAATGCCGAAACCGACATCCCTGTTCATGTAGTTTTTGATGATGCATTTGCAGCTAAAGCCTATTTCAACAGGTTTAGAACATTTAGTGATGCCCAGATTCTGGAATGCCGCCTAAACCCCGGTTTTTACACCGATATCACCAGAGACTGCTATTTTATCCAGCTAGAGAGAAATTCTGATGTATATGTGATTTCGCTGGCCAATGATCTCCAACGATCTGAACTGGCCATCAAGGAACATTATTTTTTTGAAGGAGACAAAATTTGCATTTATCTGATGGCTCCATGTGAAGAGGATGCTGTAATAGCGGCTCGCAAGATACGGGATAAGGCTATTGCAAACAGTGAATTTGTAAACAAGCCGAGCTTAGGACAAATTTTGGGAAGAGTGTAAGATGAACTTGTCCAGGTGTTACTATGAATAGCCAATGAGAAGGGGATGAGTAGGGAATGAGTAGGGGGTTGCTTTACCCCTGCGTTACCCTTCCTTTACCTTTGCGTTACCCTTGCTTTACCCCTAGGGTATAGCAACCCTAACCCAACCCTAAAGCAAAGGTACAGCAATACGCTACTCATTCCCTACTCATCCCCTAGTTACTCCCTACTCATAGTAATACCTGACAGATGGTTCTATACTGATTATTCGATGATTTAGCCTAGCTCAAATGAAAGGTTACTCCTAAGAGTAACCTGGAATCATAAAGGTGCCAAAACAAATTTCGCTTCTATAACATCTCTGGAATTGCCCCCGACATAGATCTTGAAATCCCCAGGCTCAGCAATAAACTTTAAAGCCGTATTGTAGAATTTCAAATCTTCTTCAGTGATTTTAAAACTTACTGTTTTACTTTCTCCCGGTTTTAAAATGATTTTTTGAAACCCTTTCAACTCTTTAACTGGGCGGGTAGAGCTGCCTACAAGGTCCTGAATATATAATTGTACCACCTCTTTGCCTTCAACGGTTCCTGTATTTTTTACCTCGATACTGGCCGTAATCGATTCGCCAGCCTTAAAGCTGTTTTTGTTAAGTTTTAAATTGGTGTAAGCAAAAGTAGTGTAGCTTAATCCATAACCGAAAGGATAAAGTGGATCATTGCTTACATCGAGGTAATTGGAACGGAATTTACTAAACCATTTGCCTTCTGCTAGTGGCCTACCTGTATTTTTGTGTGCATAATATAGCGGAACCTGACCTACATTTTGAGGAAAGGTTGCAGTCAGTTTTCCAGATGGATTTACTGCGCCAAACAAAACATCAGGAATGGCATTCGCTGCTTCAGTACCACCAAACCAAACATTTAAAATGGCTGGTACATTTTCATTTTCCCATTTCAAAGCCAATGGTCTACCGGTAAATAAGACCAATACTACTGGTTTACCTGTTTTAAGTAAAGCCTGTAACAAACGTTTTTGTACCTCAGGGATTTCTATATCTGTTCTACTAGAGGCTTCGCCACTCATCTCGGAACTTTCGCCTAATGCTGCCACCACTACATCAGCTTGCTGAGCTAGCTTTACAGCTTCAGCGATAACTTCTGCTTCGGGACGGTTATCGCGTGGAATATCACGGCCAAACATAGTTCCTCTTTCCTGATATTGAGCATCGGCAAGTAAATTAGAACCAAGACTGTGTAAGATTTTAACTTCAGTACCTGCTGCGGTCTGCATTCCTTGTAAAAGAGATTTAGTGTTGGCCAAATCACTGTTTACACTCCAGGTACCGGGCATATTGGCACCGGTATTTGCTAGAGGTCCTATTAAAGCAATAGTACCTGTTTTTTTCAAAGGCAGGGTGTGCCGATCATTTTTTAAGAGCACAAAAGATTCGCTAGCTGCTTTGCGGGCAAAAGCGAGATGTTCTGGTTTTAGTATTTCTGTTTTTGCTCGCTCTTCATTACAATAACGGAAAGGATCGTCAAACAAACCAAGTTTGTATTTGGCTTCCAGTACAAGACGACAAGCAGCATCAATCCTTTGTTGTTTTACCTTGCCTTGTTGAACTGATTTTTTAAGCGTCGTTAAAAAGCCTTCACCAACCATATCCATATCTACACCTGCGTTTAAAGATAATGCGGAAACAGTTTGAAGATCACCTAAACCATGGTCTATCAATTCGTTTACGGCCGTGTAATCGGTAACGACCATACCTTTAAAACCCCACTGCCTGCGCAATAGATCTGTCATTAGCCATTTGTTAGCAGTTGCCGGAACACCGTTGATGTCATTAAAAGAAGTCATGATGCTGCCTGCACCTGCATCAAGGGCAGCTTTGTAAGGCGGTAAATACTCATTGTACATTCTATCCAGACTCATGTCTGTGGTATTGTAATCCCTTCCAGCCTCTGCAGCGCCATACAAAGCAAAGTGTTTTACACAAGCCATCATGGTATTATATTTCGACAGGTCGTCGCCCTGGTAACCTCTAACCATTGCTTTTGCAATTTCTGAACCCAAAAAAGTATCTTCTCCCGAACCCTCAGAGATACGGCCCCAACGGGGATCTCTGGAAATATCTACCATAGGAGAGAAGGTCCAGTTTAAACCATCGGCAGTGGCTTCAATGGCTGCAATACGGGCTGTTTTTTCTATCAAGGTCATATCCCAACTGCAAGATAGCGCAAGTGGAATAGGGAAGGTAGTTTTATAACCATGAATTACATCCTGACCAAATATAATGGGTATTTTAAGACGAGTCTGCTGAACAGCAATTTCTTGTGCCTTACGGATGCGGGCAGGAGTAGTTAAGCTAAAAATGCCACCTACTTGTCCATTTTTTATCTTGCTTTCCACATCTGTACTTACAACCGATCCTGTGGTTGCCTCACCGCCTGTTAGTAAATTCAGTTGTCCTATTTTTTCATCTAATGTCATTTTAGACATCAGGTTGTTGATGAAGGTATCCATTTTTTTGTTGGCCGAAGGAGCTGCTTTTTTCTGTTGCCCAAAACTGGTATTAACGACCAGGAGCAAGGATAGGGAAAGTAAGGATAGGAATTTCATTGTGTGTATTTGTTTGTGTTGTTGTATTGTTTTACTGAGGGGCTAAGGCCGGACTTGTAAAACCCAGTTTGTTTAAGCCTTTTTGTATTTCCGGACTGCTCATAAAGAGTTTCCACAGCAGACCACTGCGATAGTTTTCGATCATCACAATAATAGGTCCCTGATCTATGGCCAGATGTGATTTTGCATACCAGTTGTGTTGTTCGCTAAAGGCATCAACAAAGCCATATTCACTCCATATCTTGCCACCCAGGTCTTCATAAAAATGCCTCAATGCCTGCATTGAATATTCGGGGGTATAAGGGAAGGCAGATAGCGCTGCGGTAGGCGTAATTACGCCCAGGTCTTCATTGGGCGAGTGGGCTGCGTAACCCTGCCAGCTATCGCTAGCTGTTAGTCCCCAGCTGTTTGTTCCGTAGCCTTTGTATTGTTTAGGGTTCGCAAGGCAGTAAGCCCTGTTTACCAACGTATGATTCTTGTTTTGTTCCCAGTAATCTGCATATCTGTCTTTTAAGCCCCTTGGGTCTAATCCTAAAAAGGAATAATGGGAAAAGAATAGCGGACCGCCATTGTCAAAGCCGAGTGGGAGCTTATGCCCATAAAATTCTTTACCATTCAAAAAGAAATTGCTTTGTGCCCAACCCCTGTTATAAACAGCAGCCGATACCGGATATCTTGTTGCAGAAGCTGCGAGTACGTAAGTAATGAGACATTCATTGTATCCCCTCAGTGGAAAATTCATTGCCCAGCCATTGTTGGGACTCCAGTGCCAGTAAAGTACTTCTTCTCCTCCTTTAGTAAACCAATCCCATTCTACTTCATCCCAGAGCCAGGTTATGCGATTCCTCAATTCATTTTCTACTTGGTTATCTGCATTAAAGTATTGCTTGGCGGTTAGTAAGCCCTGGAATAGAAAAGAGGACTCGACTAGGTCGGCTCCATCGTCTTTGCGGCTAAATGGAATGGTTTTACCTGTTGTACCATTGAGCCAATGTGGGAACACACCATGATAAGCATCGGCTTTAGCTAAAAACTTAACCATTTTTAACAGATAAGCAGATGCGCTATCGCGATTGATCCATTTTCGATCGGTAGCCACGATAGTTGCCATAATTCCAAACCCTGTGCCGCCTGTGGTTACCACTTCATCTCCATAGCCAAAAGCAACATTACTACGTTCACGGGCCATGCCACTAACCGGATGACCAAAGTTCCAGAAATACCTAAAGGTTTGTTTTTGCACAAGATCCAATAGCTGTTCATCACTTAATCCCTTCTGGATTTTTAATTGTGAAGGAATGTTTTTTGTATTCTTTTTTTGTGCCTCCACAGGATGGGGAGCTATTGTTGAACAGGAGGTCAGTACCAAAAAAAGTACCTTAAAAAGTCTGCCTTTTACCATAATTATTATTGCTAAAAAAGGCTGCTGACCAAAATCAGCAGCCTACAATTCATTTGTTTCTTAGAATCCTGGGTTTTGAGTAAGGACCCCGCCACTAAGGTCAATTTCAGTCTGTGGAATTGGCCATACCTCATTACGACCTGCTTTCCATCCTTTAGGACCAAAAACTTCAGTTCCACGTCCTTGACGAATTACGTCGAAATAGCGATCAAACTCCATTGCAAATTCAACACGTCTTTCTCTGTAAATTGCTTTTCTCATTTCAACCTGATCGGTTGTAGTTACCTTAGGTAGGATGGCAGTATTGCCTTCACGTGCCCTTAGTCTAACCTGTTCCAAAGAAGAGATCGCCTGACCACTATTGTTCAGTTCATTGGCGGCCTCAGCATTCATCAGCAATACATCAGAATAGCGAAGCATACGTACATTTTGTTGTGCACCTTCGTTAAAGTTTGGTACAAACAAGGAGAAAGGGACATATGATTTCTGGTTGTACATTGGGTTGTCTCCTGTTGCTGGGATAAAGTCGCCAGACGGAGTAGTTTCGCCTCTGAAAATGATGGTCGCATCCCTTCTTGGGTCTCCGGTCTCATAAGCTGCTGCAAGATTGGCCGAAGGAACGTTAAAGCCCCATCCACCACCAGTAATGCCGCGTACACCTTGTACCTGAGAATATTGGGAGTTAGATGCATCTTTATTATTTGGCAATAATGCACACTGGATTTCAAAAATAGATTCTACGCTATTTTCATTTTCTATCCTAAACACCTTTTCGTAGTTGGGAAGTAAGGAATAACCCATACCCATTACCGTATTAGTGTAAGTCATTACATCGGTCCACTTTTTAAGATACATGGCAACTTTGGCGTGCAAGGTTAATGCTGCGCCTTTTGTTGCACGGCCGATATCTGTTGTTGCAGTATAAGATGCTGGCAATACAACTGCCGCCTCATTCAGGTCTTTCTCAATCTGTGCATATACCTCAGCAACAGAGGCTCTAGGAAGGTTATAGTCTGTATTTGCATCTTTAGGAACATGTAAGCGAAGCGGAACTCCGCCAAAAGCGCGTACAAGTCTGAAATAAGAAAAGGCGCGTACAAATTTAGCTTCGGCCAAATACCTTGCTTTCAGATTCTCATCCATGGTTATGCCTGGAATATTATCCAGTACCTGGTTGGTATAATTGATATTCCGGTATTGTCCGTTCCAGAAGCCTGAGATATTTCCTTGATCTGGATCGATCGTAAACTGATCAAATTGTAAAAAGAAACTGGCATCAGATGCTGTACTTCCTTTGTCTGCATCATCAGATCCTGTACTTTCGATAGCGATGGCTGGAAATGCAGTGTTTTCCCAGGAACGTAGGTTCCCATAAATAGCGTTTACTCCAGCTGTGGCATCATCCGCCGTTTTCCAGAAGATCGTACTTTGTTGCTTGCCTTGTTCAGGAACATCCAGGAAACCTTTGTTGCAGGAAGGCAGGATGCCAATGCTAAGGGCTAAACCAATACCCAAAGCTGCTGTTTTATATAGATTATTATATTGTTTCATGATATTGCAGATTAAAAAGTAAGGTTAATACCGAAATTGTAGGTAGCAAATAAAGGATAAACATTAGCATCCAATCCTGCATTTAGGGTGGTGTTTGTTAAGGTTGCTTTAATCTTTTCTGCATTGTCAGTTGGTATCGGGCCTACTTCAGGACTGAATCCTTTGTAACCAAAAATGTTAATTGCATTTTGAGCATTGGCATAGATCCTTACCTTTTTGATCTTCCATTTATTTAAAATACCTGCAGGCAGGGTATAACCTAACTGCGCATTTCTAACTCTGAAGTATGATCCGCTGGACACATAGAATGAGTTGGGTGCTGCATTGGCTGAGGCACCGATGTTTGCCGAAGGGTAGGTATTTGAGGTACCCTCTCCATGCCATCTGTTATCAAAAAGGTCTTTGCTGATGTTCTCATTTCCAAAGCGATTGGCCAGGTTGGCATTGTATATGTCTACGCCTGCCACACCTTGGAAATCCAAAGCAAGGTCAAAACTTTTGTAAGCAAAGCTGGTGTTAACCCCATATGTGTATTTAGGATTAGGGTCACCAATTACCGTTCTGTCGGCAGATGTGATCTTTCCATCACCATTCAGGTCTTGGTATTTAAAGCCTCCTGGGGCAGCACTCGCCTGTGTAGGTGAATTGGCTACATCTGTTGCATTCTGAAAAATGCCAGCAACTTTGTACCCATAAAATACGCCTATAGGATCTCCAACGATGGTTCTTGTCGCAAATGCCCCATTGGTAATACCTGTGCTTCCAGAGAAAATAGGTGTCTCGCCTGAAAGTACATTTAATACTTTATTGGCATTGTAACTGATGTTACCGCCTACTGAGTAAGTTAAACCTCCTTCAGTTGTATTTGTCCATGCTGCAGATAACTCCACACCTCTGTTCTGAATGTCGGCCTGGTTTCCTAGTAATTGATTGTCTACGGTACCCAACGATCCCAATACAGGAATCTTGAAAATTGCCCTTGAAGTTTTTCTGTTATAAAAATCTGCCTCAACGGTTAACCTATTGGTCAGGAAGGCAGCCTCAATGCCAATATCTGTACCAATTCCCTTTTCCCAAACGATGGCAGGAGGAATCAGGGTATTCACGCTTTTACCTGTAAAGGCAGTGTTGTTAAATATCGCGACTAGATTGCCTGTTTGGTCTATTAACTGTTGTGAAGGATTAATCGGTACGCTTGCATTTCCAATCATACCCCAGCTTCCTCTTAACTTCAAGGAGCTGAACACAGTTTGATCTTTCATGAAATCCTCATTAGTGATTACCCAACCAGCACCAACTGAAGGGAAATATCCCCAGGTTTCGTTGCTGCCAAAAAATTGGGAAGCACCATCGGCACGAATAGAGGCATTCAGCAGATATTTATTCTTGAACGAATAATTTGCTCTTGCAAAATAAGAGGCAAATTTGATGAGTGAACCCTGATCTGCTGCGGTTCGGGTAGCTGCATCGCCCAAACTCAGATATAGATCTGCATCGCTATTAAAAGGCACATTTTGTGCGGAAGCATTTAAAGTGTAAGCTTTGTTACTTTGGGCAGACTGACCAAGTAATACAGTGAGGTTATGATTTTTATTGAATGTATTCTCATAAGTCAACGTATTTTCAATGATCCAATTCCGGGTCTCAACGCGTTTTAGATCGAGGATACTTGCATCACTTTTCTGTGCATAAGTAGCATAATATTTTGGACTATATTTTCGGTTTTCTAATTGACCGAACTCCCCACCAAAGCTGGTTTTAAAAGTAAAATGTTCTGCAAATTTCAATTCTGCGAAAACATTACCTGTAACACTATATTGTTTGGTTTGTTGATTGAAGAAGTCAAGACTGGCTTGAGGATTAAAATTGGCTCCGTCTCCAAGACCTTGGCTAGTAGGATCTCCATATGAACCATCTGCATTAAATACAGGTATAGAAGGTGAAGCAGAATATATTTGATGATAGATCGTTGTTGGAACATCTTTGGATTTACTGGAAACCCCGGTAATGTTGTAACCTACCTTAAAGTTTTTTGACAGCTGTACATCATTGGATACGCGGGCTGTATATCTCTTGTAATTGTTGGTTTTGATAATTCCATCTTGATCAAGATAACCTAATGAGATGTTGTAAGTAGATTTTTCTGTTCCTCCAGCTATCGAAACGTTGTGGTTTGTTACAAACGCATTGCGAAGTGTCTGGTTATACCAATCCGTTCCTGCACCCAAATTATCGGTATTACTGAACACCGGGCTTCCGCCATTTAATCCGGCCAGTTCGTTTGTAAAGGTGGCGTATTCTTGAGCATTCGCCATTTTAACCTTATTGGTTACTTTTTGAAAACCGGCATAGGCATCATAGTTGACTGTTGTTGGAGTGCCCAATTTTCCTTTTTTTGTCGAAATTAATACCACTCCATTTGCAGCACGGATACCATAAATAGACTGTGCAGAAGCATCCTTTAAAATGCTCATGTTCTCAATGTCATTGGGATTTAAAAAGTTAATATCGTTATACCATACACCATCCACTACATATAAAGGAGCCTGGTTTCCGAATATTGTTCCCAGACCGCGGATACGAATCTGAGGTGAAGCTCCAGGCGTACCTGTACTGGTTATGGATACCCCGGCAATTTTACCTTGCAATGCCCCTATAGGATTTGTAGATGCCTGTTTTGATATTTCTGATCCTTTTAAACTGGCTACTGCACCCGTTACGTCTAATTTACGCTGGGTTCCATAACCAACTACTACAACCTGCTCCAGTTGTTGTGAGGAAGGAGTTAATACTACATTGATTGTTTGTTGTCCGTTAATTGGGACTTCCTGGGTTACATAACCAATGTAGGTAAATACCAGGGTACTATTGGCCGATGTGTTAATGGAATATCTTCCATTAACATCTGTTTGCATTCCTTTAGTTGTGCCTTTTACGGTAACGCTTACTGATGGTATAGTTGTCTTGTCCAGACCATCTGTAACAGTGCCTTTAACAGTGATGTCCTGTGCATAGGCTACGTTGATAAAAAACAAACAAAGAATACTTAAAACAGAAAATTTGGTAAAGAATCTTTTCATACTCGTTTAAGTTTTTGGTTAATATTTGATGGTTAAAACTCCATTAGATTATTGGTTATAACAAGTTTTACAACCTCAACATTAATACATCATTTATTGAAAAAGGACTATCTCACAGGGGGTGAGAATCATTGCTTTTGACTCCAAAAACCACGTTTTTGTAGATTAAACCCCATTGAGCTATATACTACAACGGCAGAATTAAAAGGTTTGATTTTAGTGTGTTTTTTTGAGTTATGAGAGGTAATGTAGTAGTGCTTATAACTCCATAAGGAACTCTACAAGGTTTTTATCGTGTGGTACATTCAGCTTTTTTCTTAGCCTATACCTTCTAATCTCTACTCCTCGAAGGGTAATGTTTAACAAGGAGGCGAGTTCTTTGCTACTCATGTTCATATGTAAATAGGCGCAAAGTTTTAGGTCATTAGGCACCAGATCTGGGTGGTTGGCTTTAAGTTTTTTGAAGAAACTTTCATGCGCTTCATTAAAACTATTTTCAAATAAATTCCAGTCCCGATCATCATTCATGCCCTCATCAATTACTTTCTGAATTCTGCGTAACTGATCCTCTGAAAGTTTTTTTCCGTGCTCATCTTTAAGCTTTATAATTTCTTCGCTGATCTTTTTGAGTAGTTCATTTTTGTAAACCAGGCTCATGGCAGAATTTGCTAATTCCCTACTTTTTCCGGCAAGTTCAGCATGCAGTTTTTCTGTCTGTAGTTTGACGATTTGTTTTTCAGTGGTTTCTGCTTCTTTCTTTAGGAATATTTCTTTTTCAGCTTGAATTTTTGCTGTAATTGCCAGTTGATCTCTAAGTAATTTTTTCTCGTATAATTTCTTGCCGATATATAACAAGATAATCAGCAAAATCAGGTAAAAACCAAATGCCCACTTGCTGGCATAAAAGGGAGGGAGCACGGTAAACTCAAAAGCGGTCGTTTCACTAAGGGTCTGATCGTCTATTTTCGCACGAACTAGAAACTTATAATTCCCACCTTCTAAGTTGGTGAAATCTTTTTGGGAAGCAGTACTCCAATCTGACCATTGTTTAGAATAACCTTCGAGGAAATATTGGAATTTGATTTTGGCCTGTCTATAATAGGGTAGGGTATAAGAGACCCGTATGTTATTTCGACCGAAAGGTATTTCTATTGCAGATTCGGTGTTGCCTACTTCACTTATAGTAGCGTAGGTGTCTGTAATATCTTCTATCTTTCTGATCAGTACCGATGGTAGACTGATCTTTTTGTTGGTTTTCGGTTCATTTGCATTGTATATGACAAAACCATCATCCACACTGATCAGATAAATCTGGTCACTGATTTTGCTGATATTCTCGTAATACTGAACCATTCGTCCATCCAGTACACTAAAGCGGTTGGAGTCTATATCAATCTTACCAGGTTGTGCAAAATTGACGAGTGCCATTTTGCCGTGGTTAATGAACCAATACTTTTTGTTGCCAGCATTAATGACCTTATTGGAATTTGCAAAGGAACCAATAAACTTATTCAGAATCTCGTAGGGGGTAAAGCGATTGCTGATCTCGTCAAAAGTTAAAAATCCTTTATCAGAAGAATAAAGTAGCTTGTTCTCCAGCGTAAACAGATTAACATTGTAACTACTTGGGAGTCCGTTACGCTCATCGTAATATTTAACGTTGATTACTTTTTTAAAATCAGGACTAAGCGTAAGTTTATAGAGACCTCTATAAGCATGACTTACCCAAATGTCTCCTTTGGAATCCTGTTCTATATATCTGGACGGTTCTTTGAAGTTTTCAATTTTATAGAAGTACTTCCATCGCCCAGCGTCTTTTTTATAAAGGACAAGGCCTGTATATGTGCCCTGAATCAGGTAATCATCATTTAGTTTTTTTATTGTCCAGCCTCCACTTATACTGGATACCTTTTCTATAGTGTTGTCATTTACGCTGAAGGTGCCATCATTATGGCCACATAACAATTGTCCATCAATTAAGCTTAAATCCCATACTTGCCCCTGCGAATGAGGAATAAGCTTAAAATTAAAGGGTTTAAAATGTTGTCCCTTTCCATCTACCCATGGACTTGAAAATAGGCCCTGATTGGTGCCAAGGTATATTTTGTTATTGTAAATCAGGCTGGAATAAACTGTGCCGAACATACCCGTTTTATCAAAATAGAAATAAAGGGGAGAATTGAGCTCTATCCTGTCGATCCCATTATCCAGTCCGGTCCATAAATTCTGCTCATTATCTGCATAAATGCTTAATACCGTGTTGTTTTGAAGGCCACTGGATTTATTTATCTGTTGCACAATATTACCATCCTGATCAATAATGATAAGGCCATTTAAAATGGTACCATAGGCGTAATATTTGCCGAATACTTGAACTCCATTGTTGAGCTGGTAGGTTTGTAAGAAAGTATTGGCTGGGGTTTTGAAAGGAGTGTATCGCTGACCATCATATAAAAAAAGACCGGCTTTACTGGTTCCTATCAATAGTTGGCCATTTTTGTATGGGAGTATAGATAATATACTTTCCGGTAAAGGCTGACCTATATTATTTAAAGGAGCTAATTTGTAGTCTTTTAATTCAAACAGCCCTTTGCCGAGCTCTTCGACAATGAAACGCTGATCAACTTTGTGCAAAAACAAAAAAGAACCAGTGCTTTTAATTACACTTATCTTTTTATGCTCATATATGTATATAGTAGTGAACGATTGGAAGATGACTCTTTTACCATCAACATAGATCTTCCAAATCTCATCGGTCATCTTATGTTGCTTAGGGATAAGGTTGATCAGCGAAAAGTATTTTAAACGCTTATCAACTACCTTCCAATAGCCAAACTCACCAAAACTACCCACATAAATTACACCATCGTTACCTGTTGCTACCGACCGTACAATTTGCTGGTTTGGCATTTTGTATTGTTGCCAGTATTTACCATCGTAACTGAGCAGGCCTTGTGCATTTCCAAAATACATAATACCCTGTTTGTCTTTTGCGATAGACCAATTTTGGTTACCCGATAAGTAGACAGATTTGGGATAATTTTGGACATAAGGAACCCCAATACTTTTTACATTATCTGCTGCCACATAAAGTGGAAGGAATATAACAAGATAAAGTAAAAAGTATTTTAGGCAACTTCGTTTCATGAAGCGCTAAGATAGTTGTTTGGCGGATACGTTTACCGGTTGTGGTACTTTTACATAATATCCTGTTCCATCGTATTTACGCTTGCGCGGGTTGGTGGTGCAGGGTACCGAACAACAGCCTTGTAGTTCATCTCCGCATTCATCGCATTGCGTAACATGCTCATTGCACTCTGGATTGGCACAATTGATCATTTTAGGCGTTATCTTGCCACAATTATAGCATGTTGATACTACAGTTGGGTTTACAGAGTTTACATCAACAGCGATGCGGCTATCAAATACATAGCATTTGCCTTCAAAGTCTTCGCCACCGGCTTCTTTTCCGTATTTAATGATCCCGCCATGAAGTTGGTATACATCACTAAATCCATGGTGCAATAGTAAGGCAGATGCTTTTTCGCATTTGATGCCACCAGTGCAATAGGTTAGTACTTTTTTGTCTTTGTATTGAGCAAGCTCATTTATCTTTTCTGGGAAATCCCTGAAGTTTTCGATGTCGAGGGTGATGGCGTTTTTAAATCGGCCAAGGTTATGCTCGTAATTTGAACGCACATCAAGGATGATTACATCTTCCTGATCAATCATCTTCTGAAATTCTACAGGCTCCAGGTGTTTCCCGGTCTGCTTATTCGGATCGATGATGTTCGGGTCCCTTAAGCCGGAGTGAACAATTTCTGATTTATATCGGCAATGCATTTTAATGAAAGAAGGTTCTTCCACATCGTCGATTTTAAATTCAGTTTTTGCAAAACGTTCATCGGCGTTGATAGCGGCCATATAGGCTTCACAAGCTTCTTTTGTTCCTGAAACGGTACCGTTTAAACCTTCATCGGCTACAATGATTCGGCCAACAAGACCAATTGATTTACAAAATTTAAGGTGGTCGTCCGCAAATTGTTCTGCGTTTGCTATGTGACTATAGCAATAGTAAAGTAATGTCTGGAATTTATTCATAATTCATTGATACCGGTGCAAATGGCGTTTAATGCATTGCAAAAATGCAAAAAAAACCGTTCTCCTACAAGTCTGGCATCTTTAAGGCTCCTGAAGGGGAGCTTAAAGCGCCTGAGGCCTTGTCGGAGAAGGTATTTTTTGTTTCAAGCAGGGTGTAAATTGTAGGGCCTGAATAGTAAGGGGCCAGACACGCTTGCCAAAAAAAAAGCGATTAGGAAATCTCCTAACCGCTTTTTTTCATCATCATATATATATTACCAACCAAAGTTTTGTTTAAACTTCGTTAAATCCATTTCCCGTTGAGGAATTGGAAATAGATCGTGTTTGTCTTTTGTGGTGTAACCCGGTGTTGCAACTGCATAATTAGGAGAACCTGCAGTGATCCACCATGTTCCTAGTTTTAAAGAAGTACTCTTAACCGTTTCGTAGTAAACGCCCCAACGTATTAAGTCTAGCTTTCTGTCACCTTCAAAAGCCAATTCAAAAGCACGTTCTTTGTGAACAGCATCACGAAAACCTTGCACATCCAAACCTGGCGTTACATCGGCTAAAGTGCTGGTTGTAGTCACAGGTAAGCCATAACCACGTCTCCTTACCATATTAACGGCAGTATAAGCATCAGTGGTTGGCCCCTGTTTCCATTCGTTCAATGCTTCTGCATATATCAATAGTACATCTGCATAACGTAAAACATACCAATTGACGTTAGATCTATCATTATTGATCAGCTTATTGCTTTGAGGAACATATTTTTCAGTATCCCATTTGCCTGGCGTATAGTTTTGTTTTTCTTTCTGCTTTTTAGTCGGGTCTGCATCATTGGCTAAGCCTACCTGTTCGGTTTCACTAGCAGCCTTTGCCCATAGTGTTTTAGACGGATTATATTGATAGTTAGCTACAGAAATATCTCTTCTTAAGTCCTCGGGATAGTTACGCCAATCCAATACAAAAGTATGTACAACTTTCACATTACCCGCATTGCTTCCTCGCTCTGAGGTACTCGTAGCTTTAACACCGTTCCATTTACCAATACGACCTATTGGATCAGACCCAAGAGTTGCCGTTGGAGAATAGAAAGAAACTTCAATTAAACTTTCTGTTGGATTCCAGGTACCAGCACCAGCGTTTTTCCAAAGCTGTTCGTAATTTTCAAGTAAACCATGTTTGTTTGACTGGATTAATATCTGTGCAGTTTTTGCAGCCATTTCCCATTTAGAAACATCTTTAACAGGATTTCCGGCCCATGTTGCATATACTTTAGTTAATAAACCTAAAGCCGAACCTTTTGAAAGGCGGAAGCTTTTGTTGCCTCTGAACGTATCATCTACAGCGTAAGGAAGATTTTCCACGGCATATTGTAAATCCTGCTCTATAAACTGATAAACTTTTGCTGGATCTTCCTGCACAAATGTAGACGGTGCTTGATTAGACATTGCTGTATTGGTGATTAAAGCGATATGTCCATAATGGCGTAACAACTCAAAGTAATATAATGCACGCAAACCTCTCGCTTCAGCTAGGTAAATTGTCGCCAATTGTTTATCCGCATTCGAATAATTTACCATTTTCTGCTCAAGGCCTTCGATGAAATCATTGGCATTGTAAACAGAATTATACAATTTAGCATAGCTCTTCTGTATTTCTGACTGATTGGCTGTAAATGAATTGGTAGGGATAATACGGAAATTTTCGTTGGTGCTACCTTCTACCTGAGCAATATCTGTACCCATAGTAAACAGGATAGATAGATTGAAACCATACATATCATCGGTTACCATATTACGATAAACACCCAATAGTACATTTTCAGCTTCCGCCGCATTGGTCATATACTTACTTTTGTCAATATCTGTCTTTGACTCTTCAGTCAAATAATCCTTACACGATGTGTTCATCATTAACACAAGTGCAGCTAGTATATAATATATTTTTGTTTTCATGTCTTCTTTGTTTTTGATTAAAACTGAACTTCTAATCCGAATGTAAACACCTTACTTCTAGGATAACCTCCCCAGTCCAATCCAGGTGTCATTGGGTTGTTTCCAGATGTGCTCACTTCTGGATCATAACCACTGTATCCTGAGAAGGTGAGTAGATTTTGTGCCGAGGTATATACTCTTGCTCGCGACATGTAAGCTTTTTTAGACCATGCAGTAGGTAATGTATAGCCTAATGAAACACTTTTCAATCTTATAAAAGAACCATCCTCGACAAAGCGTGAATAAACATCGTTGGTAATATATCCATTAGTAGATGGGACTTTGTTAGAAGCATGTGTAGGTGTCCATCTATCCGCAACCTCTGCCAGCATATTTCTACGTCCAGAACGAGATTGTGTAGCATATAAACGAGTCGCATTGTAGATGTCATTGCCATAGTTGAATTGTACCATCACACCCAGATCAATATTTTTAAAATTGAATGTGTTGTTAACCCCGCCATAAAATTTCGGAATAGCATGACCTATTACCGTACGGTCCTTAGTAGTGATGATGCCATCTCCATCCTGATCTTCATATTTCACCATTCCCGGAGCTACGTTGGTAAGACGTTTGTTATTAGTAATTCCATCTTTTAAGATCAGGCTTCCATCGGGTGTAGTATTGAAATCGCTGTACTGATAGATGCCATCGAACTTGTAGCCATATATAAGACCTAAAGATTGACCCACAATAGCTGCGTAATCATTTTCTGTAAAATTACTATCAAAACCAGAGCGTGTGTACATCGCATTCGCACCAGATTGCAGTGCAACCAATTCATTCTTGATGAAGGAAATGTTAAAATTCGTCTCCCAAGAGAAATTTTTCTGTAAAATCGGTTTGCCAGCTATACCCAATTCAAAACCTTTGTTTCTGATTTTTCCGATATTTTGATATTGAGACGAAAAGCCTGTTAGCTCTGCAAGAGATTGGGCTAACAAAAGATCTTTGGTATCCTTGATAAAGAAATCCGTTACCATAGTCACGCGATTTTTTAAGAATCCCCAATCAATTCCCATATTAATGGTAGATGATCCTTCCCATTTCAGATTTGTGTTTTTGAGCTGTTTTGGTAACAATACTGTACGTGTAGTGCTGCCAATGCCATATTTACTCGTTTCGTAAAGATCCAATGAAAGGAAATTTGAGATCCTATCGTTACCAACTACACCCCAGCCTAAACGAAGTTTAAGATCAGATATAGCAGGGATACTTTTCATGAAATCTTCCTGTGAAATACGCCATGCTGCAGAAAAGGATGGGAAGTATCCCCATTTGTTTTTCTCAGAAAATACAGTTGATCCATCGGCCCTGATGGTCGCAGTTAACAAATACTTATTGTCAAAATTATAATTGGCCCTGGCGAAAAAGGACAAAAGTTTTTTATCCGAATAGCCTGTATTTACACGGCTTGGGGTAGCGCCAACGCCTAAGTTGTCATTGCCCAGATTATCGAATGGGAAATCCATTGACTCGCCTAACAGGAACTCCGAACTATTGAAAGACAACTCTTGCCCAACCATTACATCGTATGAGTTTTTATTGTCAATTTTCTTTTTCCAGGTTAGGTTGTTATAGTTAGTCCAGCGAACATTTTTACCCATTTGGGTTTGCCCATAAGATTTTTGTCCATTACGAAAAGCCTCTTTTGAACCATTTTTATAAAATAGGTCGTAACGTGAGTTATTTGTATTAAAGGTTCCTGCCGAGCGGAAAGTCAATCCTTTCAAAATTTCCCAATTCACCGATAAATTGGATGACCATAACTCTTCTGCTCTTTTATTGATCACAGATTCAGTTTGTACGATAGGATTTACCTGAGCCAAACTTGTACCATCTTCCAACATTTCTGGGTCGATAGCCGCTGACAAAAGTGTTTCATTGTCTACTTTCAATCCTCCGGTAGGCCTGGCACTAAAAATCTGTCCCAGCATATTAAATCGTCCGTTGTCTGCCGTGGTTCCAACTCCAGCTCTATTGGTTTTACCATAGTTGATCGTAGCATCTACAGTGATGTTACTGGTTAATTTTTGGCTTATTCTCATCTTGGCTGCTGTTCTGCCAAAATCACTATTGTTGAATATACCGTTTTCATTATACCTGTTTAGTGAGAAATTGTACTTAGTTGTTTCGATACCACCACTTACTGAAAAATTCTGATCATTGGACCAGGTGGGTCTAAATGTTTCATCTTGCCAATTGACACCTTGTACACCGATATAATCCTCGGCCGACTGGTATTTGTAAGGTATGCCATTCTCATCATTGCCTGGTTTATAATAAGTACCGGTATAGGCACTGTTTACATCTCCCTGTAGTTTTACAAACTCATATGGGCTAAGTAAATCCAATGTCTTATTGATGGTACGATAAGTACTGGCATTACTATAATTTAACACTGGTTTCCCTACTTTTCCAGATTTGGTGGTTACCAAAACTACTCCGTTTGCTGCTCTGGCTCCATATATAGCAGAAGCAGATGCATCTTTCAGCACCTCGATAGATTCTATATCTGTATTTGGTAGAAAATCAAGGTTGTTTACTTCAAACCCATCTACAATGTAAAGAGGAGAGGAGTTGCCTGTTAAAGTTCCAATTCCACGAATGTTGACATTAAATCCAGCACCTGGCTCTCCATCAAGTGAGGTAATTTGTACCCCAGCTACCTGACCACCTAAAGCGCCTAAGACTGAACTTGACTTAAAACCTTCTACATCTTTACCTTTAACAGTAGCAACGGATCCGGTAAGGTCTCCACGTTTTACAGTACTATAACCTACTACAACAAGCTCGTCCAATAATGCACTTTCTGGTTTTAATCTTATAACCACATTGAGCTGGTCGCCGATTCGAAGGGACTGTTCTTTGTAACCTACATATCTAACCAATAAGGTCTCCCCTTTTTGAGCAGCTATTGAAAAAGTACCCTCTCCATTAGTTATTGCCTTATTTGGTTTTCCTACTATGGATATGGTTGCTCCTAATAAAGGAGCATTTGTTTCGTCTAACACTTTTCCTTTTAAGGTAAGCTTCTGTGCAGACACATTTACAGACCACAATAATGCCACTATGGCCATGATGATCCCCTTATTTACACTTATCTTTATCATTATGTTTATCTGTTCTTTTTAAAATTTCGTATCAAACCATAAAATAATTGGGAGTATCGCCGTTCCAGTGCCTGGGTCAGTTCCATCAGTTTTATAGGTCATTTGGCCAACCATTGCGCCATTGGCGGCTTCTCCATTGTGAGTCCATTTATTCGGATTAACAACTAACTCAAAAGTAATTGGATCTACATAAGCCAGTGGCAGGGTAAGGGTAGTCTTGTTATCCCAATAGGCGAGTGGAGCTCTTGCACCATAATTTGGGCTTGCGTTCTTGCTCTCTGCATATTTGTCATAAAGACTAGTCATAAATGTGGTTGGGTTCCCTATGGCCGGTATACCACTTATTTGAGTCCCAAAGAAATTATAGTAATTGAAAGTTCTTCTATAATCTAGTGTGAACTTGCTCTTATCTCCTGTAACTTGAGGTGTCGTAGAGCGACCTCCAGAATTTGGATTTACCTGGAAAACGAAAGGTGAATATTCAACGAATGCATTTGAATTTTGGATAAAAACTGGAGTTTGGATAGCATATTCTTCAGGTGTTCCTTTCCCTGCTGTAGCAGTTACCATGAAAACACCAGATTGTATCCCAGTAATACCGGCGAATGTTATTTGTCCCGTACCTGGGTCTATTGATGTTCCTGTTGGTAATGTTACCGGATGAACAGGTTTTATCTCATAGGTCAAGGTTACGCTAGGATTTGCATCTGTTGTTGGCGTGGGCTTTATGCCGGCAATAGGATTGCTTGCATTTATACGGTATTGGTTTGCATAGTTTGCTGCAGGTGTTAAACCAAGATTATTTCCATATCTCACATAACTGAAGTAATTTGGATTTGCGCCAACTGTTAGCGTAAATGAAGTTGTAGACTCATTTTTCGGGTTTGTAGCTTTTACTTTGATTGTATAGGTTCCCAAGGCAATCGTGTTGCCCTTAACAGCACTAACCTTTCCTTGTGCATCTAAAGTAACTTTACCTTGTAATGCAGGAGGTAACTCTACAAATTCAAAACGAACTTCATCTCCTTTGAAACCTGCATTGGGAGTTACAGCAAAAGCAACTGCCTGTATCGCATTCTTATTTGGATAAGTAAATGACTCTATAGCCTGTATGAAGCCAACAACATCCAGTACAAAAACATCATTAAAATCTACACCAACCTGGTCGTAAACATTTTTTGCATTTACAGTAACTTTATACTGTTGTCCGGCAGTAAGTCCGTGATTTTCTGCAACCGAAATAACTCCAGTTTGTGCATTAATCGTTATTTTATTTGTAGCTGGGCTTACACTTTTGATAGCGTATACCAATCCGTCTAATGAACCTTTAAGTGCAGGAACAGCACTTGTGAAAGTGGTTTTACCGCTTAAGGCAGATTCTTCTTCTATCTTTCCAGAAGAAGGGGTGTAGGTTAGTCCCAAAGGCTTAGAAATAACGTTTATTTCTATCGCATCTTGAAATATTCCTTCATCTTGTCCCGATGCACCAGTTGTTAGCTTAAGGGAAAGCACATATTTTCCTGGCAATAAATTAGCATCACCTCTTAAAATAGATATAACTCCAGTAGAGGATATGGTAAAGTATTTAGAAAAATCACTTTTTGCTATTTCATACTTTTTGATAGAAACGTGATTTTTATCTGTGGTTACCTGAGCTGTAGGCAACTCTACAGTGCTCTGTGGATCTATAATATCTGCATAATTAACTGTCAGTTTGTTTGGTGCTACTGAAATGCCATCTGGGACAGGTTTCATCATATTGATTGCGATAGCATCTTTAAACTCATATCTTTTGCCATTAGATTGGCAGCTGATTGTAAGTTTGTATAGTCCAACAGGTATACCGGCTGTTTCCTTTATACTGACACTTCCATTATCCTTATTGATTTCAAAGCTATTGCCTGAATAAGCGGTGCCATCTAATGTGATACTCACAATTTCAAAAGAATTTGGTTGAGCACCAATATAGGATGGAGAGGCAATAACTCCTGTCATGGATGGTCCTATGTCAGTCATACCAGTATAATGTATGGTGAAAGTCGTACTATCAATTACTTCTTCCTTTTTGCATCCCGCTGTAATGAGTAGCAGTGCAAATATCCATGAGAGGTATCGTTTTAATTTGAATTGAGTATTTATTGGCTTCATAATATATTGATATATGAGTTTAAAGATTACAATTAAGATTATATGTTTTTCCGTCGATGTTAACGTCTAAAGCAACACCAGTTTCTTGAAAAGGCTGTGTAAATGTGGCATTGATTAGCGCTGTACTAGCTTGGGCACGAGGATACAATACGGTAATGTAGCGAGCAGTTTGCCCGGCAGTTTTTGTCATGTTAACAGTATAGGCTTTACGATTAAATTCAATACCTGGAGCGTAGGAAACCTTTCCGGAGAATGGAAGGGTAGTCAGGTTTTCGCTTCCAAACGTTCTCATGATCATGTTATTGCCGTCTGCGAAATTGGTATGAGCACCGTTTTTATCCGTGGTTACAACAACTTCATTCTCTCCTTCGCATAGATTGAAGTTAAGGTTTACCGTTCCACTTGCAGCGCCTATCCCTTCATCTACTAATACAAAAAATGTTTTGTTGACAAAAAATACATATCGACGGTGTTTAAGATAGGGATAGCCTTGGTTTTCTGTCGCTACTATATCGGCTTGGCCGTTTGAGACTACTGCTAAGGATTTTCCTTTAGCATTTGTGATATTCTTATAATCTAATGTCATTGTATTGTGTACCCTAGTTTGGCGGTACCACTCCCTCTCACTGTTACTTCCATCACTTGTATAGGCGTATACTCCCGCATCCGGGAAAAAATTACGTCCTTTATGATAAAGTTCAAAGGTACAATTATCTGGTTGTTTATGACTCCATATTTGCATGGCATCATTTGAGTAATTGTTGCTGAGGATTAACATCGTAGATTGTCTGTCCCAACCATTACGCAAGATATAAGTTCCAGAAATGGTGAATGCTTTAGGCGTACTGGTAGGTCCTGTTCCTTTTTTTCCATAAGTGGCCATGTAAAGAAACTCATTGTCATCTGGGAACATTTCATTGTACTTTATGAAATTCTTATTGAGTACAGATCTTGACCATGAGCTTTGTCTGGTATCATTAAAACCTGGGACACACTGACTATTTGAAGCCGCATTGCTGAAGTAGTTGGGGTAGGTGAAATTCATCACTACTTGCGCTGCCTTGCGTAAATAGACCTTAAAATTTGAGGCTACATTTCCCACAATAGATTTATTGGCATCCGCTAGTTTCATCACTTCGTAGAAATCACCTATAGCGCTGATATGGTAACTAAAATCTAGCTCAAAGTGCATACCATCGTCCAAAAACTGCGTTTTAACTTCGGTATCTAATATGCTATAGCCGGTATTCATCCATTCAGAAGCTTTTTTGAACTCTGGAAATAATACACCTGCAAAAGCAAGTGCGCTACCTTGAGATATAAGAATGTTGCCATCTGGATAAGGATATTTTACCAGAAAATCAGAATGTTCGGCAAAACGAACCATAAATTCAGAGAACCATTCTGGGGTAAAGCTTGTAGAGTTTTTGTAGTACTCAAATAGTTGAGTTTGGCCCATCACACGCTCGGCAACCTGAAGTTGCCACCAGGTGGTTGTATTGGTACCTGTTTCGGGCATAGGGTTTTTCACTAACCAGTCCTTATATACGTTAATCCATGATTGGATATATTTCTCGTTTTGAGTGGTTCGGTAAACTTTCGCTTGCGGAACAAACCACTGATGTCTGTGTAATTGCTTTTGATATTCGTTATCAGCTCCGACTGGCTGAAATAACCAATTTATGGCGCCGCTGCTCATCAGCGAATGTGGCATCTTTTTAACAGCATCTTCATAATAGTTGTTTACGAAAAATCGGTTTTCTAATGCAAAATCGGCCTTAAGTTTGTCATCATCCGAAGCGGTTACATTAATTAACGATATGCTGGGGTTAACAACATTTGTGCGTAGCCTGTAATATTCAAGGATAGCTTTAGCTGCTTCATATTGTTTGTTGGCTTCATATAGCGTTTTAGCTTTTTCTAACCCGGGATAATTTAGATTGATGAGGTCAAAAATCTTGGGGTTAATAACGTTGTTTGATTTCGTGGTTTCAGTATTTCCCGAATTAACAGCATTTTTTCTAATGGACTCTTTAGTACAAGAAAAGAGTACAGCAGTCATGAAAATGAAAATGAAATACTTCATGTTTATAATTTGGTTAGTTTTTTTATTCCCCTTTTGCAGAGTGGTTTAAGTTGCTGTTTCCCTGCGATCTAATTTCTTATCAAAGATTGTCTATAAATATTTTTCGGCATTCCAATTTTGATTAATATCGTTTAGGTATTGGTTAAAATGGTTTAAATATTGGTTAGGGTTGGGGCTTTAAGGGCTCATCAATAGTTAAAACAAGATGTCCTAATGCGAAGGGGAAAGCTACCTTTGTAACAAATTAAGTGCAGCCATGCTGTATACCACTTAATTTGTGTGGGATAATTACTAAGTTTGCGTTTGTAATCAATTAGAACGTATACTAACTAACTTTTAAACATAAAATGACTAAATTTTCAATGAAACCATTGTGGTTGTCAGCTGGGCTTTTGCTTGGTACTACCGTTGGTTTTGCACAAGACAATCTTGTTAATTCACTAAAAAATAACCAAAGCGCTAATAGTGCAAACAGTTTTACTTTTACTCCAGTAGTAAACGCTGAAGCTACTTCAGTAAAGAACCAAAAATCATCAGGTACTTGCTGGAGCTATAGCACCAACTCATTCCTTGAATCAGAAATGATCCGCATGGGTAAAAAACCAGTTGATTTAGCTGATTTATTTACTGCACGGAATGCTTACATCGAAAAAGGGATCAACTATGTACGTATGCATGGTGCTTTAACTTTAGGTGATGGCGGTGCTTGTCATGATGTAACCAACATGCTTGCTAAGTATGGTGCTTTACCTCAGGAAGCTTATAGTGGTAATGATTATGGAAGCCCAGGTTCTTCAGACAGAATGAACAAGCTTACAGAAGCAATTTTAAAGAAAGCTGTTGCCGGTAAATTTGATCCAAGTTGGAAAGCAAAATACATCGCAACTATCGATTCTTGTATGGGTGCTGTTCCTGAGAAATTTACTTACGAAGGAAAAGAGTATACTCCTAAAACTTTTGCTAAAGAGGTTGTTGGTATAAATGCAGCTGATTATGTAGAACTTTCTTCATTCACTACCAGCCCTTATTATGAAAAATCGGTATTAATGGTGCCTGATAACTGGTCATTTGATCAGGTTTATAATGTGCCAATGAATGACATCACTACTATTATTGACAACGCTTTGAAAAAAGGATTTACTGTTGCTTGGGCTACAGATGTAAGTGAAAAAGGCTTTAGTTGGAAAAATGGTGTGGCTTATGTGCCTGCAAAAGATTTCGAAAGCATGAGCGCTGACGAGAAAAAAGCCATGTTTAACGGTCCAAAACCAGAGAAAGAAATTTCTGTAGAATTACGTCAGGCTGCTTTTGATGATTATGAAACTACTGATGATCACGGTATGCAGATCACTGGTATCGCTAAAGATCAGTCAGGTAAAGAGTATTACATCGTTAAAAACTCATGGGGTGCAACTAACGATTACAAAGGATATTTATATGTAACTAAAAGCTTTGTACAATACAAAACAACTGCTTTCTTGTTAAACAAGAATGGAATTCCATCTGATTTACGCAAAAAAATGGCGATTAAATAAGAGGTAGTTTAAAGTTAAAAAGGGGATGTGTCATGCGAGAGGGCACTGAAAAAGTTCCTCATTTATGAGCCAGCTTAAGGAACGATCAAGTAGAACATGTTTTTTACTTGATCGTTTTTTTTATTGAACAAAGTTGAGATTTCGTTATACTGATTTTCTGATCAATATATACCTGTCTTTTTCGAAGGATAAATAAGCATTTTGGTTGCAATTGACTGGATTTAACTCAGATTTATTGAATATTAGATCAGTTTTAGGATTCTTTTTAAATTTACGGTAAAAATTGCCATAGCCCCCTGCATTTCCATATTCTGTATTCCATAGGAAGTCGCACGTC
>NZ_SWDX01000004.1:0-729390 GCF_005144565.1 Pedobacter hiemivivus | reverse complement strand
CAGCCGTAACCGCCGTTTGATCAGCTTTTGAAGCCAACCCAGCGGTAACATCTACCGTATTTGCTTTTGATGCTAGTCCGTTGGTAAGATCAGTTGTATTAGCTTTCAATGCGATCGCATCAGTAGCAGTATTAAGTGCCGACTGGTCTGCCTTTAATGCAAGTCCAGCCGTAACCGCTGTTTGATCAGCTTTAGATGCCAACCCAGCAGTAAGATCTGCCGTATTTGCTTTTGATGCTAGTCCGTTGGTAAGATCCGTTGTGTTTGCTTTCAACGCGATCGCATCAGTGGCAGCAGTAAGTGCACTTTGATCAGCTTTCAATGCAATAGCATTCGTAGCAGCAGTAAGTGCCGACTGGTCCGCCTTCAATGCCAAGCCTGCTGTTACCGCTGTTTGATCAGCTTTAGTTGCCAACCCAGCAGTAAGATCTGCTGTATTAGCTTTTAAGGCAAGTCCGTTGGTAAGATCCGCTGTACTAGCCTTCAATGCGATTGCATCAGTGGCAGCAGTAAGTGCCGTCTGGTCCGCTTTAGATGCCAACCCAGTAGTAAGATCTGCTGTATTAGCTTTCAATGCCAAGCCTGCTGTTACCGCTGTTTGATCAGCTTTAGTTGCCAACCCAGCAGTAAGATCTGCTGTATTAGCTTTTAAGGCAAGTCCGTTGGTAAGATCCGCTGTACTAGCCTTCAATGCGATTGCATCAGTGGCAGCAGTAAGTGCCGTCTGGTCCGCTTTAGATGCCAACCCAGTAGTAAGATCTGCTGTATTAGCTTTCAATGCAATAGCATCCGTAGCAGTATTAAGTGCCGACTGATCTGCCTTCAATGCCAAGCCTGCTGTTACCGCTGTTTGATCAGCTTTTGATGCCAACCCAGCAGTAAGATCTGCCGTATTTGCTTTTGATGCTAGTCCGTTGGTAAGATCCGTTGTGCTAGCCTTCAATGCGATCGCATCTGTTGCAGTATTAAGTGCCGACTGGTCCGCCTTCAATGCCAAGCCTGCTGTTACCGCTGTTTGATCAGCTTTTGAAGCCAACCCAGTAGTAAGATCTGCTGTATTAGCTTTTAAGGCAAGTCCGTTTGTAAGATCCGCTGTACTAGCTTTTAGTGCGATTGCATCAGTGGCAGCATTAAGTGCACTTTGATCAGCTTTCAATGCAATAGCATTCGTAGCAGCAGTAAGTGCCGTCTGGTCCGCCTTCAATGCCAATCCAGTAGTAAGATCTGTTGTGTTTGCTTTCAATGCGATGGCATCAGTAGCACTACTAAGTGCAGACTGGTCTGCCTTTAATGCAAGTCCAGCCGTAACCGCCGTTTGATCAGCTTTAGATGCCAATCCAGCGGTAACATCTGCCGTATTTGCTTTTGATGCTAGTCCGTTGGTAAGATCCGTTGTGTTTGCTTTTAATGCTAACCCAGCAGTAAGATCAGTAGTATTTGCTTTCAATGCAATAGCATCCGTAGCAGTATTAAGTGCAGACTGGTCTGCCTTTAATGCAAGTCCAGCCGTAACCGCCGTTTGATCAGCTTTTGATGCCAATCCAGCGATAACATCTGCCGTATTTGCTTTTGATGCTAGTCCGTTGGTAAGATCCGTTGTGTTTGCTTTCAATGCGATTGCACCAGTGGCAGCATTAAGTGCACTTTGATCAGCTTTCAATGCAATAGCATTCGTAGCGGCAGTAAGTGCCGTCTGGTCCGCCTTCAATGCCAAGCCTGCTGTTACCGCTGTTTGATCAGCTTTAGATGCCAACCCAGCAGTAAGATCTGCTGTATTAGCTTTTAAGGCAAGTCCGTTGGTAAGATCCGCTGTACTAGCCTTCAATGCGATTGCATCAGTGGCAGCAGTAAGTGCCGTCTGGTCCGCTTTAGATGCCAACCCAGTAGTAAGATCTGCTGTATTAGCTTTCAATGCAATAGCATCCGTAGCAGTATTAAGTGCAGACTGGTCTGCCTTCAATGCCAAGCCTGCTGTTACCGCTGTTTGATCAGCTTTTGATGCCAACCCAGCAGTAAGATCTGCCGTATTTGCTTTTGATGCTAGTCCGTTGGTAAGATCCGTTGTGCTAGCCTTCAATGCAATAGCATCCGTAGCAGTATTAAGTGCAGACTGGTCTGCCTTTAATGCAAGTCCAGCCGTAACCGCCGTTTGATCAGCTTTTGATGCCAATCCAGCGATAACATCTGCCGTATTTGCTTTTGATGCTAGTCCGTTGGTAAGATCCGTTGTGTTTGCTTTCAATGCGATTGCACCAGTGGCAGCATTAAGTGCACTTTGATCAGCTTTCAATGCAATAGCATTCGTAGCGGCAGTAAGTGCCGACTGGTCCGCCTTCAATGCCAAGCCTGCTGTTACCGCTGTTTGATCAGCTTTAGATGCCAATCCAACGGTAACATCTGCTGTATTAGCTTTTAAGGCAAGTCCGTTGGTAAGATCCGCTGTACTAGCCTTCAATGCGATTGCATCAGTGGCAGCAGTAAGTGCACTTTGATCAGCTTTCAATGCAATAGCATTCGTAGCAGCAGTAAGTGCCGACTGATCCGCCTTCAATGCCAAGCCAGTAGTAAGATCTGCTGTATTAGCTTTCAATGCGATGGCATCAGTAGCATTACTAAGTGCAGACTGGTCTGCCTTTAATGCAAGTCCAGCCGTAACCGCCGTTTGATCAGCTTTTGACGCCAATCCAGCGGTAACATCTGCCGTATTTGCTTTTGATGCTAGTCCGCTAGTAAGATCCGTAGTATTAGCTTTCAATGCAATAGCATCAGTGGCAGTATTAAGTGCAGACTGGTCTGCCTTTAATGCAAGTCCAGCCGTAACCGCTGTTTGATCAGCTTTAGATGCCAACCCAGCAGTAAGATCTGCTGTATTAGCTTTTAAGGCAAGTCCGTTTGTAAGATCCGCTGTACTAGCTTTTAGTGCGATTGCATCAGTGGCAGCATTAAGTGCACTTTGATCAGCTTTCAATGCAATAGCATTTGTAGCGGCAGTAAGTGCCGTCTGGTCCGCTTTAGATGCCAACCCAGCAGTAAGATCCGTAGTATTTGCTTTTAATGCGATCGCATCTGTTGCAGTATTAAGTGCCGACTGGTCTGCCTTTAATGCAAGTCCAGCCGTAACCGCCGTTTGATCAGCTTTTGAAGCCAACCCAGCGGTAACATCTGCCGTATTTGCTTTTGATGCTAGTCCGTTGGTAAGATCCGTTGTGTTTGCTTTCAATGCGATCGCATCAGTGGCAGCAGTAAGTGCCGACTGGTCCGCCTTCAATGCAAGTCCAGCTGTAACCGCTGTTTGATCAGCTTTAGATGCCAACCCAGCAGTAAGATCTGCTGTGTTAGCTTTTAATGCAAGTCCGTTTGTAAGATCCGCTGTACTAGCTTTTAGTGCGATTGCATCAGTGGCAGCATTAAGTGCACTTTGATCAGCTTTCAATGCAATAGCATTCGTAGCAACAGTAAGTGCCGACTGGTCCGCCTTCAATGCTAACCCAGCAGTAAGATCCGTAGTATTAGCTTTTAGTGCGATCGCATCAGTGGCAGCAGTAAGTGCACTTTGATCAGCTTTCAATGCAATAGCATTCGTAGCAGCCGTAAGTGCCGTCTGGTCCGCTTTAGATGCCAATCCAGTAGTAAGATCCGTAGTATTTGCTTTCAATGCGATGGCATCAGTAGCACTACTAAGTGCAGACTGATCTGCCTTTAATGCAAGTCCAGCCGTAACCGCCGTTTGATCAGCTTTAGATGCCAACCCAGCAGTAAGATCTGCTGTATTAGCTTTTAAGGCAAATCCGTTGGTAAGATCCGTAGTATTTGCTTTCAATGCAATAGCATCTGTTGCAGTATTAAGTGCAGTTTGATCTGCCTTCAATGCAAGTCCAGCTATTACCGTTGTTTGATCAGCTTTAGATGCCAATCCAGTAGTAAGGTCTGTTGTGTTTGCTTTGGCATCCAACGCAGTTTTCGTCGCAGTACTGAGCGGCTTAGCCAAATCGCTCGTATTATCAACATTCCCTAATCCAACTTTTGATGGACTAATTCCTGTAGCAATCTTTGCATCCGTCACATTCCCATCCAATAATTTCGCAGTTGTTACCGCATCATTTGCAATTTTTGAGGTAGAAATAGCAGCATCACTAATGATGGGTGCTCCTGCCGTACTACCAGTCCCCGACAAATCTCCCGCCAACTGTATTTTTCCTTTCACACTATTCGTAGCATCAGGAATTGTAGCCGCGTTAACAACAACAGCATCAACATATGTTTTTACAGCCTTTGTTGTCGGATATTTTATGTCGGAAGCACCATCAACAGTTACATCAAGTGATTTATTAGCTAAAGCTTCTTTTAAATTAAGTGCAGCTTGGTTAAGTGTACTAATTGGTTTATCGAGGTCTCTGGTATTATCAACATTATTTAAACCACTTATCCCAGAAACCCCTGGCATACCCTGTGGACCAATTGGCCCTGTTGCTCCGGTAGCTCCAGCCGGTCCAGCAACTCCTTGAATTCCTTGAATTCCTTGTGCTCCGGCTGGCCCAATAGGCCCTTGTGGACCTGTTGAAGATGTAGATTCGTTACTCGGTGTCCAGGCACTACCATTCCATTTTAAGATCTGTCCCATTAAAGGAGCAGTTATACTAATAGCAGATCCCTGTAATTTATTTACCGTAGGGTTAGGATAATTCCCGCTCAAATCTCCCCCAGCGGCACCTACAGGAGATGCAGAACTTGCATAAATCGCATAAGGAACAGACTGAAGTTGAGACGTTCCCATATCTATAAAACTCCCCCCTCCAGCTGGATCTATTTCCACTTGAAGAAACTTATTACCCGTGCTCCAATTAATTGACGCTATTGTTCCACTTTGCGAAAGTGCTCCACGACTGCCAATTACAGCCGTAAACAATCCGAATTTGTTAGTGGTAAGCTGCCGGCTTTCCGTATAAACACTGTTTCCACTTGCACCGCCGTCTCTAATGGTTAACCTTAACCGGATGGACTGCTCTGCAACAGGATTACCATCTGCCTTCCTTGCAACCCCTTGATAATTAATTTGGGGAAGTTGTTGTGCCATAGCACTGCTGCAACAAATCAGAATAAATGCAAGAACAATTAAAGAAAATCGAGTTTGCGAAAGTTTAGACATATAGTGGTGAGTTCTAATTTAGAATAGTAATGAAGCCTTTGACAATTTCAGACTTGGCATTCCTTTTAAGTTTGATGACATAGTAATATGTACCTTCGGTAAGTAATCTACCCGAAAGATACGCTGTCCAGTCGTTTTGATAATTTTTGGTTTGAAACACAGTCCTACCCGAGCGGTCAAATACTGTTACTTCGTTTTCAGGGAATTTTTCAAGATCCTTAATTACCCAGACATCGTTAACTCCATCACCATTTGGTGTTAGAATATTGATAGGAAAAATTAAGGGACCTGCAGCAATAACCAGGTTACTAACAATAGGTTGCAGTACCCCATTTGTAATGCTTACTTGCCTATTAATCATAGTTTCAACGAGCGCAAGTTCTCCTACACTCCACTCGTAAGTGAAATCTTTTTGGGTATAAGTATTCCCCGAGGAGTTTACAACAGCCGCACCTACACTTTGTGCATAACCGCTACCAGCCGCCATCAAAGTGAATAAAAAATACAGCCAATACCTCATGCAGTAACAGTAGTTTCTGGCATCACAGTTTGGTTAATTACGATAAAAATGATTCTTCCTTTGTATCCCGACAAATTTGATAGAATTCGAGACAAAGGTATCAAAGTGTTTGATTAGATTATTAAATCGTAATATAAATATCTCTAACTATTCAATAGTTGTATTAATTTAAGATATAACCACCTAATTACTAATGGAATTACCTACAAAAACCTTCATAAGGATAGCCTACCATATGTTACAAAGCTTCAATCTCCTTTACATAAAAACTGGTGCATCTTGCACTTAAAAACAAAAGCCGCTGTAAATTTTTAATTTACAGCGGCTTTTTAAAACAACTAATTAATCTACTATTTAGTTAAATTCACCCTAAGGTTCAACTCAAAACTACCATTGGTATAGCTGCTCAATGCCGAAGTCTGGGTGGTATAAGTACCACTAACCAGGTATTTCTTTTTATAATCCATACCTAAACCGAAAGTCGCATTTTTAGTGCTATGGTACATGCCCAGCAACATTACCTGCTTGTTGGCAATGCTCAGTTGTGCACCCGCATCGAATATATTGTCAAAGCCTTTTACACCACGATAAGCAACTTTTGGCTCTAAATCTACACCCTCAGCACCTTTGCTCAGGTTAAACTGGTAACTTGCTGCGGTGTAAAAAGTAGCCACATCAGCCGTTTCAATATCATCCTTTTTCAATACGCGTTTAAGGTTGGGTATTGCAGCCTGGACATTTAGCTTGTTCGAAGTATAGGCAACACCAAAATCACCATCCAGGTAAGTTTTGCGGTCGTTGTATTGACCTACACTCGGATCGGCAGGATTACCATAAATATCGGCATTCTCCAATCGCTGACTCATAAAGCCCAACGACACCCCGAAGTGTAACTGTTGTCCGTTGTCGTTTAATGGCAAGTGGTAAGCATAACTACCTACTATGCGGGTTTCTCTTTGCAAACCTGCGCTTTCATTGTTTACAGTTAAACCCAAACCTACTTTGTTAAAACCGTAATCGGCAGTTAAGTTTTGGGTTAAAGGTGAGCCTGGAACATTGCTCCATAATTTGCGGTAAGCACCGTTTAGTTTTAAACCTTGTCCAGCACCAGCAAAAGCTGGATTGATTAAGTATTGGTTGGTAAAGTACTGCGCTGACAGCGGGTTTAACTGTGCTTTTACCAAACTGCTGATTGTAGCGAAGGTAAGGATCAGTACTGTTTTGTATATTATTTTCATTTATCTCTTTTTAATTGCTAATCTTCACCCTGAGCTGAACTCAAGATGAAGATCGGGTTATATTAATTCGATTTAGTAATCGTTATAAATCCTTTTACTTTAGGCCTTGCAGCTCCGAAATCGATGATGTAAAAATAGGTTCCTTCAGCTAGTGGCAAGCCATTCAGTGTACCGTCCCAACTGTTGTCATATCCTTTTTTACTAAAAATCAAACGACCACTTCTATCAAAAATCTTCACCTCGTTGTTAGGGTAAACATCAATATTGTCAATCAACCACTTGTCATTATAACCGTCACCGTTTGGCGACATGATGTTAGTGGCTTTAACTTTAGCCATATCATCCAATACCGTAATGGTAAAAGTTTGTGTCTCGGCACATCCGCTCGCGTTGGTTACGGTTACAGTATAAGTCGTGGTCGCAAGTGGTCTCACCTTGATGGTTGCCAAATTTAATCCACTTTGGATACTGCCATTGGCTGCCCAGGCATAGCTGACACCACCAGTAGCACTTAGCGTTACAATCTCTCCTTTGCTGATCTGCGTTCCTTTATCACTGTTGATAGCCACAATTGGTAGCGCATTCACAGTTATCACAAAAGTTCGGCTAAAGATATCTACACCACCATTGTCAATACCACCGTTATCTTTGACAGTTACTGTAACAGTAGCTGTTCCCGAACCACCAGGTTTAATGCTATAGTTAATGATAGCGGTCGCACCAGAACCAGATACTGTTAAATTCTGTAATAAAGCACTATTATTTCCCGCCACACTGATGCTCGTACTTTGTCCCGTTTCAGGACCAGCGCTAATACCCATTAAATTGATATTCTGTGCAGTTGTAGTATAACAGATGCTCTGATTAGCAATAGCAGCCAATGTCGGCAATTCATTTACATCACTTAAAGCAATCGTAAAAGTTTTGTCCAGACTGAAACCATACTGTGTAGTGCTTCTCAGCCTCACACTATAAGTTGTTTTATTTTCATAATCCAGAGTAGCAGCAGTTAACAGCCGATTGCCACTAATACTGAATAAAGCATTATCAGTATCACCAGTACCCGAAACCAAGCTATAGGCAAATGTTGCATTAGGATCATCAGAAGTACTGCTCAATGTACCGGCTGCAGTACCTGAAGCTCTGTTTTCGTATAATGTAGTTCCCGCAAATAACACATTTGTAGGTGCCCCTGGTTTTACGGTCAGTGTACCATTCACATAACTGATCTGGTAATTCGCAGCTACTGCTCCTGAAGGAACAATAGTATAAGTTCCGATCGGGCTATTCGTTGTTGCGGTTGTACTTAATGTAGCCGGAGTAGTCAATATAGCCCCCGTTTCTCCGTTTACTAAGCCAGTGTATTTCACCGTAAATGTTGGATTGGCAGTTCCAGTGAACTTTTCCTTATCCTCGGCAATAATACTCAAGGCCGCCTTCCCAATAGTTAGGTTTGCAGTAGTGTAGTTTAATACATAATTACTGTTCAGTGCCAGCGTATTCTTATTAATGGCATAGGTTCCAACATTTTCACCTGCAGCCCTATTCAGACTTCCGCTAAAGGTATCTGTGCCAATCAGCACCGGACTAAAGGTATAAGTCAATGCCGGATCAGCAGCACCATAGCTTTTGCTAGCAGCCGTAGCAGTTACAGTAATATTTTTTGTCCCGATACTCAGGTTGGCAGGAACATAGGTGATCAGGTAATTTGATCCTGCGGTTAAAGTTCCCCGGTTGATAACGTAGCTACCGATATTTTCGCCGGTAGTTCTGGCTAAGTTTCCTGTTAAAACATCCGTACCGATAAGCGCCGGACTGAAAGTATAAGTCAGCGCCGGATCTCCATCACCGTATGTTTTATTTTTGGCGACAGCAGTAATGGTCAGCGCTTTTGTAGTAATGCTGAGGTTCCCTGGTACATAAGTAATCAGATAGTTGTTATTTAAAGTAAGAGAGCCCTGGTTAATGATATAGTTTCCGATATTTTCACCAGTTGTTCTATCTAAGTTTCCAGTAAATACATCTGTTCCAATCAGCGCTGGGCTGAATGTATATGTTAACGAAGGATCCGCTACACCATACGTTTTGGTTTTGACCACTGCGGTTACGTTGATTGTCTTCTTCGTGATGCTGAAATCAGCACTAGCATAGTTCAGGCTGTAATTACTGCTTAATGCAAGTGTCCCCTGACTGATCGCATAGTTTCCGATATTTTCTCCAGAAGCTCTGCCGAGTGCTCCTGTAAAAACATCCGTTCCGATCAATGCCGGACTGAAAGTATAAGCAAATACAGGATCTATTGTGCCGTATTCCTTATTACCGGCAGTGGCGGTTACGTTCACTGTTTTCTTAGTGATGCTTAAATCAGCAGTTGTATAGTTCAGGGAGTAATTGTTACTTAAAGCAAGCGTTCCCTGTCCAATGGCATAGTTCCCAATGTTTTCACCTGCAGCTCTGTCTAGATTTCCTGTAAAGGTATCTGTTCCATTGAGCGCCGGGCTAAACGTATAGGTAAATGCCGGATCAGCAGCACCATACACTTTGGTTTTAGCGGTTGCAGTCACAGTAATGGTTTTGGAAGTGATGGCCAGGTTAGCCGGAACATAAGTAATCTGGTAGTTTGAATTTAAAGCTACCGTCCCCTGGTTGATCGCATAGTTACCAATATCTTCTCCAGCAGTACGATCCAGTGTTCCGGTAAATGCATCTGTTCCGATCAGTACCGGGCTGAATGTATAGGTAAATGCCGGATCAACAGCAGTAAATACTTTGGTTTTGGCTACAGCGGTTACGGTTACTGGTTTAGCGGTAATATTCAGGTCGGCTGAAGTAAAGGCAAGTATATAATTCCCGTTTAAGGCTAGTGTCCCCTGTCCGATGGCATAGTTCCCGATGTTTTCACCAGGAGCCCTGTTTAAACCTCCGCTAAAAGTGTCTATTCCGATCAGTGCCGGACTGAACGTATAAGTCAATGCCGGATCGCCTGCTCCATATATTTTGGTTTTAACCGCCGCAGTTACATTCACTGTTTTCTTCGTGATGCTGAAATCAGCAGTAGTATAATTCAGCGTGTAGTTGTTGTTTAGCGCAAGGGTTCCCTGATTAATGGCATAGTTGCCAATGTTTTCACCAGATGCACGGCCCAATGTTCCAGTAAAGGCATCTGTTCCGATCAGTGCAGGACTGAAAGTATAAGCCAGTGCAGGATCTGTTGTACCGTATTCTTTGTTACCGGCAGAAGCAGTTACCGCAATTGCTTTTTTAGTGATGCTTAAATCAGCAACAATATAATTCAGGCTGTAATTATTGCTTAGCGCAAGCGTTCCCTGTCCAATGGCATAGTTGCCAATGTTTTCACCCGCTGCGCGATCCAGGCTACCAGTAAAAATATCTGTTCCGTTCAGCGCTGGACTAAAGGTATAAGTAAATGCAGGATCAGCCTCACCAAAAGCTTTAGTTTTGGCGGTTGCAGTTACGGTAATGGCTTTGGAAGTAATGCTCAGGTTAGCCGGAACATAAGTAATCTGGTAATTCGGACCGGCCGTTACTGTTCCCTGGCCAATGGCATAAATACCCACATCTTCACCAGCAGTACGGTCCAGGTTTCCGGTAAAAGTATCCGTTCCGATCAGCACCGGGCTGAACGTATAAGTCAGTGCCGGATCAGCAGCTGTAAAGATCTTGGTTTTGGCGGCAGCGGTTACAGTTACCGGTTTGGCGGTAATGTTCAGGTCGGCCGAAGTAAAGGAAAGGGTATAATTCGTGTTTAACGCTAATGTTCCCTGTCCGATGGCATAATTGCCGATGTTCTCACCAGCTGTACGGTCCAGGCTACCGGTAAAGGTATCTGTGCCGATCAGCGCTGGGCTGAACGTATAAGTGAATGCGGGATCTACTACGCCATACACTTTGGTTTTAACAACTGCCGCAACTGCAATATCCTTTTTGTTCACCACTAGGTCCTGAGTTACAGGAGTGGCTGCAAGGAAGGCAGAGTTTCCTGGTTGTGAAGCGGTGATGGTCGTTGTACCAGCTGTCAGGATGGTTACTGTGCTTCCTGATACGGTGGCTACAGCAGTATTACTCGAAGTATAGGTTACCGCCAATGCTGAACTGCTGGTTGCAGTCAGTGTAATTGGGCCTGCACCATAAACCGAAGCAGCGAGCGGATTAAAGGTAATGGTTTGAGTTCCTTTAGGAACGGACACAATATTACCTGATTTAGCGCCTTCATTTCCGGTTATATCCACAGCAGAAATGCGGTAGAAATAACCGATGCCATTGGTCAGTCCGGTATGGGTATACGTTAAAGTTCCTGCCGGAATCGTCTGAATAGCTGTGGCCGGGTTAATGCTTGTTCCTCCATAAAGAATGTATTTGTCCAGATCCGGAGCCGGACTTGCATTCCAGGCGATAGTGTTCTGTGTATTTCCAGCAGTAGCTGTCAGGCCCGTAGGCGCAGCAGGAGCAGTTCTGTCAACAGTGACACTGCTGCTGTTGGTGCTTGCCGTTACCGGGGGTCCTGCATTTCCAGGTAAATCTGAAAACGCAATGTTAAAGGCAAGGACTCCTTCAGGAGTGAGTCCTGATACCGTTTGGGTTGCCGTCCAGCTGTTTCCTCCGCTATTGGTCGGGGTTACCGCAATTCCACCCATGGTTACCGTTGGGGTGGCAATGACTTCTGAGGCCGTAAAATTCAGGGTGATGATATCTCCTGCTTTTGCTAAGCTTGTGGTCAGGTTGTTTGAAGCAATGGTTACTGTGCTGAGGGTAGCGATCGTTTTGTCGTAGGTGACGCTGCTGCTATTGGTGGTTGCAGTGATGTCTGTTCCGGCATTTCCGGTCAGGTCTGTGAAGGCAATGTTGAAAGCAGCAGTTCCTTCTGTTTCCGATCCTGCCAGCGTATATGTCGAAGTAAAGCTGTTTCCGCCTGCAGAAGCAGTTACAGCCGCATTTCCTACGATGGTTACTACAGGAAGTGCAACTGCTTCTGAAGCCGTAAAGCTTAATGTGATGACATTCCCTATTTTTGCAGTTTGATTCGAAGCATTATTGGAGACAATGGCTACCGTAGTTAATGTTGGTGCCGTCTTGTCGTAAGTCACACTGCTGGCATTGGTGGTTGCAGTTACTGCAGTTCCAACATTTCCGGCAACATCTGCAAAAGCGATGTTAAAAGGGATGACACCATTGGCGTCTGCCGATTGTGTGGTATAAGTTGCTGTCCAGTCGTTTGCAGCGGTATTGGTCACTGTAGCGGTATTTCCAAGAATGCTCACCACTGGGGTACCGATGGTTTCAGAGGCTGTGAAGCTCAGGGTAACCACATCTCCTGTCTTTGCTTTTGTGGTATTTGCATTATTGGAGGCAATGGTTACTGCTGTTAGGGTTGGAATGGCTTTGTCGATGGTATACACCTCTCCGGCAGTATATCCTGCCTGAACCTCGTTACCAATCGTGTTGATGATTCCTGTTCCTGAACTTTTAAGGTCCAGTCTTAAGGTTCCCGATCCTGTTCCTGTATTTACCGTAACTGTCCTTGTATTATTACTTCCTGAGACGAATGTGACCGCAGGAGCGGTGATTCCGGTAGAAGTAATGCTGAAATCAGAGGTATTGACACCAGTCACATTTTCAGAAAAAGTTACTAAAAACTGTGCTGCAGTGCCATTGATCGTGGCATTGCCAGTTCTGGTAATGCTTAGTATGGTTGGCGCGGTAGTATTGATGACGATATTTTTGTTGGCACCTAAAGAACCTGCAGCTCCGGGGCCGGCAAGGGTTAAGGGGGCATCGTTTCCTGCAGCATCTTTAATGGTTCCACCTGCAAGGGAAAGTGCAGTGGTGCTGGCCTGATCCAGGTCAGCGATACTTTGGTTAAGGGCTACAGTATAGTTAAATACCAAAGCTGTACTTCCCGAGCCACTGGCATAACTGGCTGTTCCTCCTGAATTGAGGCTTAGCGTTGGTGTTCCTGTTACGGTTACCGCTTCAGAAAAGTCGACCGTTACGGGAATGAGGTCCCCAATTTTATACGTCCCGTTTGCAAGGCTGGAGTTTACCGAGCTGACTACCGGAACAGTGTTGTCGATAACAATGTTTTTGTTGGCAGCCAAAGAGTTTGCAGCTCCGGGGGCAGCCAGAGTTAAGGTAGCATCGTTTCCTGCTGCGTCTTTCAGTGTCCCGCCATTTAAGCTCAGTGCGGCAGTGCTGGTATAATCCAGATCGGCGCTGGCATCTGTTGGTTGTACGGTATAGTTAAAGGTGAGGGTCGATGTTCCTGAGCCACTGCTGTAGTTCACAGTAGTACCTGAATTTAACGCAAGCTGAGGGGTTCCGGTTACAGTAATGGTTTCAGAAAAATTCAGGTTAATGACGATGGCATCTCCTGCTTTATAAGCACCATTGGCGGTGCTTGAATTGGCAGAAGTCACAGTGGGAACAATCCCGTCTACGACAATCGCTTTGTTGTTGCCCAGGGAGTTTGCTGCTCCGGGAGCGGCAAGGGTAAGTGTCGCATCAGTATTTCCCACATCTTTGATAGTTCCTCCATTGAGGCTTAGCGCGGTAGTAGCCGAATAGTCAAGGTCAGCAGAACTTTGTCCGCTGGCGATGGTATAGTTAAAGGTAAGTGTATTGGTTCCGGTTCCACCGCTATAATTAACCGTAGCCCCTGTATTTAAGCTCAGTGTTGGTGTTCCGGTTACGTTTACGACGGTTGAAAAAGTAACATTAATGGCGATAACATCTCCGATTTTATAAGTTCCATTAGCCGTAGAAGAAGTTACTCCGCTAACGTTTGTTCCAAGTTGAAAAATAGGATTTGTGCCTGGAAAGGCTGCTCCGCCAGGATCAAGAGATTTCTTATTTGCGAGCAATTCTGTCCTTGTCCAGTTCGATTTTGTATTAATTGCAATCAGGATGGATGCTTTTGTTCCTGATAACGTTCCTGAATAGTTATTAAAATCTCCGTGATAACCTGTTGGCGGAGTTCCTGCAATGGTCAATGTAGCATAAAAATTTCCTGCTGCAAGTGTAGATGGCAGGTAAGAAACGGCCGCACTAACGATCCCGGCTGCCTGCCATCCGGTTATCGGATCAGGGGCATTGATGCCTGGGAGTGCAGTAGACCAGTTTGCAAATCCGTAGATAAAGTTAGGACTGGCATCGCTACCGGTATAAAGAAACCAATTGTCTCCTCCACCTGCAACGACGGTTCCCGTGATCCAGCCGGTAGCTGTCGCGGTCCCATAGGATTCGAGTCCTGTCGCGGTTGGAACGGCTCCACCTGTGATGGCAATGTTAAATATTGTTCCTGCAGGAATACTGCTGGTAGTGGTCCAGGTAATCAGTCCGTCGGAGCCATTCGCGACCAACGCGGATTGGTCCCAGCCCTGGTCGGTAATCTTAAGTACTGTACCCGAGGGAATCACTTTTAAGGCTACAATAGCCATATTCACTGTTGCTGCGTTCCCATTAAAGCCAACAATAGCAAAATCTCCGGTAGTCAATTGAGCTGCGCTTTTTTTTGCGGAAAAACAAAAAACACAAAATAATAGAATGGCTGAAATAGTACTTAGGGATGAACTTTTCATTTGAAGAGAGATTATTTTAAGATGATCAATATCCAAACATACCTGATTTATTACACTAATAGTTAAATCAAATCTGTAGATTCATCCAACGATTCAATCGTTGTAATAACAAAAAACACTTAAATCGTTCAGAATATACTTAGGATGCCTTTTTTCCTGAAAAGAAAGCTTTCGGCATTAGACCTGTCTCTTTCTTAAAAGCATTATAAAAAGTCGCAAGACTTTTAAAACCAGACTCATAAGCCACAGATTCGATAGTCATTTTATCAGACTTAAGCGGGTATTGATCTATAAAAAAAGTAATTCGGTATCCGTTAATCCAATCGCGAAAATTTTTATCCAAAAAACTATTGATAACGAATGAACAATGGTGTACGGGAATATTAAGCTCATTAGCTAGCTCAACAATTTGAAAATTAGGTTGAAGATATGGCTTTTTGTTTTCCATAAAAGACTTCATCAAATCAGAATAAATAGCTAACTGATCAGGCAAAAGGTTGACTTTCTTCACCGACACTGTTGCCTTCGGAAGTTCTTTAACTTCCTCCGGTTTTTTTTCCATATCTACTGCCACAAACAAATAGCCATAAAACAATTTCGGCTGATGCATGATAAATACAACGATCACCAAAAGCACTACGCAATTAAGTATAATGAAAGAAGTATTAAATATCGGCTCTTCTACATCCCAAATCATCAACGGTAAGAAACTGACCAATTGAAAAAAGGTAGCGGCTCTAATAAAAAAGAATATCCATTTTTTACCATTTGCATCAATATGGTCATCAATCACTTTTGATTTGAGTACAGCAAACCAGGTTGCAGTCAAATACACCAGCAACAAGAAAGGTCTGCCCAGGTAATAAAACCAGGAAGGGAATAACCCACTCCTTTCTGTTATAAAAAGTTGTTTATTATCTCTAATCTGATCCCCGATAACATCCCATTTTATTTCAGGAGAAAAGGGCAATGGCAACAAATGAATAATGGCGAGAAAAGCGGGAATAAAATGCAGCCATTCAAACTTACGGAGCTGAGTACGACCGTTGATAAAATGGGTTACATACAAATAAAAGCAAGCAGGAGCAGCATAATAAAATGGGGCTGAAAGCTGATAAAAAAATGAAAAAACATCCTTATCCTGCGAATTTACAAGCAGGGAAACCAAAACCTGACCAAATCTGGCAATAAAGATAATGGACAGTAAACGATTCAATAGTTTCACACCTCGTTTTGCGAAAAACAAGTGCAAAGAAAGTAAGAGCAAGAAAAAACAACTAATACTTGAAAAAAAGATCAAAGCCCTATATTTGATGGTGCAAGATATGTGTTTTTCTTTAAAATGAATATTATCATTTTACACAAGCAAGCAAGAATCGGGTTTTAACACCAAATAATTTTAATGATTTTCGCACTCAGGATTAAGCGCTGCGTCTAATCTTTAAATTAAAACAAAATGGATTTATTTAGTAACGAAACAGTTGAGAACAAAAATCTATTGCCTTATGATGGTACAGTAAAATATTATGGCAAATTAATGTCTTCACAAACTGCTAATCATTACTTGGATATATTGTTGAATACTATCGAATGGAGAAATGATGAAGCCGTCATTTTTGGCAAACATATACTCACCAAACGAAAGGTAGCTTGGTATGGCGAAAAAGAATTCGAATACACTTATTCAAATGTCACAAAGAAAGCATTGCCCTGGACCCCAGAATTACTTGAATTAAAAACATTAGCAGAAAAAATACTGGGAGAAACATTCAACTCTTGCCTCCTTAATCTTTACCATACTGGAGAAGAAGGTATGGCCTGGCATAGCGATGGAGAGAAGGATTTGAAAAAGAATGGAGCTATCGGCTCGATGAGCTTTGGAGCAGAAAGGAAATTTGCCTTTAAGCACAAGCAAAGTAAGCAAACCGTTTCTTTAATTCTGGAAAACGGAAGCTTACTAGTTATGAAGGATGATACGCAAACCAATTGGTTGCATAGGTTGCCCCCAACCAAACAAACGCATAGGCCCAGGGTTAACTTAACCTTTCGGACGATTGTATCCTGAGCCTTTCTCTTATCTTGCTATATAAAATCTTCCCTATGTGGGCTAAATACGTCTATCAATACCCCAGGCTCCAGACATACAGAGCCATGTAAAGTGTTAGGTGGTACATAAAAACCGTCACCCGTTTTTAAGATCTGTTTTTCATCTCCAATCGTCAGTTCAAAAATACCACTTTCTACATAGCTCACCTGAGTATGCGGATGTTCGTGAATTGAACCTATAGCATCTTTCTCAAATTTCACCTTCACCAGCATAACACGGTCATCATAACCATAAATCTGCCTTTGGATTCCAGGAGAGGCATATTCCCAGGGAATATCTGCACCCTGCTGAAAGTTTTTGCTTTTTAATAAATCACTCATATCTTCTTTTCTATAATTCAGTTCATTGTTTTAAACTATACTTCCGCTTCCCCAGACGAGTACTCCAATACATCTCCAGGCTGACAATTCAGCGCTTTACAAATTGCATCCAAGGTTTCTACACGAATAGCTTTGGCTTTGCCTGTTTTTAAAATGGAAAGATTTGACATGGTAATGCCTACTTTTTCACTGAGCTCAGTAAGCGACATTTTGCGCCGAGCCAGCATTACATCAATATTTATGATTATAGACATCTTAAACAGTTAAATCTTGTTCATCCTTCAACTTTTTACCTTGTTTAAAAGCGAAATACAAAGCTGCAAAAATAACACTTAAAACGGCAGGCTTCCAGAAAACACCCCAAGCATCAGTACTTAATTTGAGGTCTGCCGTAAAATATTTGTAAAAAACTACTCGAATTAAAAGATTTAGCAAGAATAGAATCAAGGGTATCAACAAAAAGCTCATTGCAATCATCTTTAAACGCCGAACATTTCTATCAGAAAATGGCGTCCCTGTCGCAATCTCCAATAGAACTTTAATAAAGCCACCGACAATATAATAAAGAAAATATAGTATAAAAAGAATTGCAAAACAGGCCAGTATTATATTTAATATACTGAAAGTAGTATTACTTACAGGAAGAAGCATACTCTTCGTCCAGGTATCATACCTAAAAGGGACCGCAATATCTACTTCATCACATTTGTATCGAAAATTATTTCCATTAGCTAAACCAATTGGTTTACAAATAACCTTTCTTACATAGGGCTTTCCTTCTTTAACGTAGTACCTAACAGGATCTAATACTCCTACTGTATCTAAGGTCCACCAATGAAGCGAAATAAAATGCTCTTTAACTTTAGACTTATCATTATCCCATATTGAACAATCCTCACATCTTTGAAGTGCCGTTGCCCCAATAAACATAAAACTAAAAGATCCTCCTGCTAGCGTCCCATTTTTCATATACCGCCTTTGTTTTACACTGTCAGTCAGCCGGAGAAACCTTCGATGGGAAATGCTATCCGGAACTAATGCATCTATTGGTACCAAAGTCTTCTCCATCTCATACATAGTAGCCGACGAATCCGACGAAGATCCACCTGTCTTAATCATAAAAGGAAGAATGCTCAGGAGAAGTAAGACTCCAAATGAGACTACTAAAACGCTAACAACTATATTAATCGTACGCGAATTGAGAAAGTTAAGCTTCATAATTAAAAGTTTAGACTGCAAACATAAACATTATTCAATAAATATTTATTGTAAATCAATAAATATTTATTGACTTACACCTCATTTTGTATTTACCACATATCTTTGCTAAATTTAATCAATCATCCTTATCGCTCTATATGGAAATACAATCTGGCTACGCTACGCGCCGGCCCTTCTTTTTTATCATCCTCATTTACCTCGCCGCAGGCTTAGCTTGGTTATACCTTGGAAGTATCATTATTGGCATTGTAGACCGTAATAATCCACATGTAGATCTCCGCTACCTATATACAGGTAAAAACATATCTTTCCTGCTTTTCACGGGGACAGCTTTATTCTTTCTACTCAGAGCCCACCATAAACGTTTGTTGCGCGCAGAAAGCAATTATTTCAAATTATTCGAAGCCTCACCAGGAGCCGTATACGTAATGGATAAAACTACCTTCAGGTTTCTTGCCGTTAATGATGTAATGGTCAAAAAATACGGCTATAGTCGTGGACAACTGCTAAAAATGTCAGCCTTAGACATCCGCCCTGAAGAGGAAAGAAAGAAATTAAAGGATTACCTCTATTCCGACCATACAGAAGGACACGAAACGGGGATCTGGTTACATCAGAAAAAAAACGGTGAGCTTTTCTATATGCTTATTTCGCACCATTCTATAAAATTCAAAGACAATGATGCCTATATTGTGATTGCTATTGATATAGACAGAAGCGTAAGAAACGAAAGAAGACTCAAAGAGATTGCCTGGACAAACTCACATGAAATCAGAAAACCGGTAAGTAATATATTGGGATTGGTTCAACTCATGAAGGCAGAACACCCTGGTGAACCTACTGACACGAACCTTGTTGAAATGCTTGTTACTTCAGCACATGAACTTGATACCGTAGTAAAAAAGATCAATTCACATGCTGAAGAACTAGATAAGCGAACCTAGGCGCTTGCCGCTCCTGGATCTTGCTTTGGAGGTCTTGGTCCACGTTTATAAATCACAAGACCATTTAAAAAATTACGTAGAATCTGATCGCCGCAAGGCTTAAAATTAGGGTGATCATCGCTTCTAAAAATATCTCCAAGCTCGCTTTTGCTTACTTTAAAATTTACTAGAGACATTATTTTCAATATATCATCGTTGGTAAGCGCTAGCGCTACACGCAACTTTTTAAAGATATCATTATTACTCATATTACATTGCTATTTCAATCTTTACCTTTTTATTCTTTATTCTCTCGTTAGTAAGCGCTCCTAAAATGCTATTTACCATTTTACGCTTCACAGCCACATAAGAAGCCTGATCTTTTACTTCAATCAAACCAACATCCTCTTTCTGCAAGCCACCCTTTTTCAGCAACAAACCAACAATATCTATTTTATTGACTTTGTCTTTTTTCCCAGCGGCGATATATAAAGTTTGCCACTCACTATCTCTAGGAAGTGTGAAATTACCTTTCAGGGCTTCTAACTCGATATCACCTTTCAAAAAAGGATACTTTTCATCGTCAGCAACAATCAGGTAAGCCGTACCTTTTGCATTCATACGTGCCGTACGTCCGTTGCGGTGCAAAAACGCATCCTCCGTATAAGGCAATTGGTAATGAATGATGCATTCTACTTCCGGAATATCCAAGCCCCTTGAAGCCAGATCTGTGGTAATTAAAATTTTAATACTACCATTCCTAAACTTTAATAACGCCCGCTCCCGCTCATCCTGCTCCATTCCACCATGAAAAATATCATGTGAAAGATCCTGATCAATTAGCAAGTCACTAATTCGATCCACGGTCTCCCTGTGATTACAAAAAATCAGCATGTTTTTATGACCAACCTTACAGATCAGCTTTAATAAAGTAGGCAACTTATCTTCTGCAGTCGTCAACACCTTTTTCAGCTTTAAATCTGGTGCTACAGCAGCATCTTTTAGAAAGTTAATCTCTACAGGTTTACTAATCCCAGTAAAATCAGGGATTTCTTCCATTGAAGTTGCCGATGTCAATATTCTTTGTTTTAACGAAAGCAGCTTTCGGATGATATATGACATATCTTCCTGGAAACCGAATTCCAATGCTTTATCAAATTCATCAAGTACTAACGTAGTAATCCCTGACTCGTCAAAATTTTCATGACGAAGGTGATAAGCAATCCTACCGGGAGTTCCGATCAGTACTGCTGGCGGTTGCTCAAAATTGTTTCTTTCCGTTTTTACAGGGTGCCCACCGTAGCAGCAGTTCACCTTAAAGCCGGTAGACATTTGCCTGAACACCATTTCAATTTGTAAAGCCAACTCACGTGAGGGCACCAATACCAGTGCCTGAACGCCAGCCACATCTTTCTTTAAATTTTGTAATACCGGCAACAAGAAACCTAATGTTTTACCCGACCCCGTAGGAGCCAACAAAACTAAATCACTCCCTGTTTTACTTGCAGCAAGCGTCTCTTCTTGCATTTGATTAAGGGAAGTAATCTTTAATTTCTCCAGTATCTTTTCTACCATCATGGCGCAAAGATAGTGGAATTAAGGCATTAAAACTTCAGATACTTCTCCCGCAGAGACTTCAACGAGCTATTTAATCCCATATCCAGATTCATTAACATGCGTCCGCGTTCAGCAATCCATGTCGTCATCTTTCGATTAACCCGCTTCACAGGCATATAAACCCGCTCTTCCATCACTTCGAGATAATCAACTGACGCTCTGCTCTTTTGAAGCAGATAAAATTCATTTAACAATTCTGTCTTCATAATGCTTATATTTAGTTATTGATTCTCCTTATTTAACGAAAGCGTATTCCTCTTATTATAACAACTCTCCTTCAAAAGAGTTTAAATATACGACTAAACTGTTGACAACTAGATAATTGTTAACAATTAAACTACAGTACTTTAACACGTTTTTAATTTTATCCCCTTATTTTTAGGAAACCTGAATACGGGTTGTTTAACAAAAACATCAATTAACGTATGAACTGGAAGAAATTTAGCGGCGAAATCGTTCATTCTCCAATCCTCGAAGAGATTGAAAACGCCATCATCAGAGAAACCGACAACGGCTACAAGCTTAAAGTCTGCATTGGAACAGACTCACAGGTAAAAGGCCCACTTACAGACTTCGCTACCGTAATTGTTCTGCTAAGGGAACATCATGGCGGTTTCATGTATATTCATCAGGAAAAAACAGCGCAAAAAATGAGCATCAAAGAAAGGATGCTGGTTGAAGTGCAAAAGTCTATCGAAACGGCTTATTCCATTTGCGATCTTTTAGACCTATACAATGTGGATCTGGAAGTACATGCAGATATCAATACCAACCCAATGTTTAAATCAAACAAAGCTTTAAATGAGGCTATGGGTTATATTTTAAGTATGGGATTCATTTTTAAAGCAAAGCCCGAAGCATTTGCTAGCTCTACCTGTGCAGATAAAATGGTGCATTAACTACCACTTTTTAGCAGGACTCACAGGCTCAGCTTTTATTACTGGTGGCGCAGCAACTTTATTCATCATCGCCGCTTTAAAACGTCCGGCAAAAACATTCGCAGCGCTAGTTGTCGCCTTTAGGTAACCCGCCCATTCAGCTGCATTCAACTTCCCCGGCCTGGTCTCAAGTGGCATCCCAACAGTCGTTGAAGGAACGAAATTGCCATAGCGATCTCTTTGGTATGGAATAAAATTAAAATCAGTCAGCCAGAAACGATACTTCCCATCTCTGATTTCCGCGTAAAAATTATAAAGCACCTCACCAGATGGGCGACTTAAAACCATGGCCGTTTTATTGATGATCAGCTTCCCTTCAGCCTGGAAAACCGAATCGCTTTCCCGAGATTTCAATTTTAATGATTTACTTGATTTTTTAAAAAAAACAGTAGCCCTTGCATTCAAAGAATCTTTAGAAGCATCCTTTACTGTCACTACTTCATAATAAATCAATTTACCCCTATCATCGTTAGACAATGGCCTTTCTTGGGCAAAACAGGCAGCAGAAAAAAACAATAAGATAGCTAGAGTTAAGGTTTTCATAATATAAAGATATAAAAAAGCCATCGGACAATTCCGATGGCTCATTATTAAATGTAATAGAGACTAAAATGCGTAAACAGCAGCCAAAGAGAATTGTGAAGCTGATTTAGTTGGCGTAATGCCATCGCTTTTAAGGAAAGACTGCGAAAAGTCTTTATCATTATCAAAACGAACTTCAGGAATAAAAGTTAAACCACCTGCTTTGATATTTGCAGATAATGTTCCGGAAAGTACACTGGCATCTGCCCCTCCAGAAACACCTTTAAAATTCATATATTCTGCTCTTACACCCAAGCCAACCGAAGGACTGAATGCATATTGCGGATATAAAGCTACACCTGTATAACCAAAGTTATCACTTCCAGCACTAAGATCTGCAGCATTTAAGCCTATTTTAACTTTCTCAGTAACCTGATAAGAAGTTGTTAAATCAACAATTGTACTGTAGTTTCCGTAGGCATCTAATCCATGTAAGCCATTTATGTAAGCAGTCCATCCCTTAATAGGAGAAACCATTAGTTGACCGCCAACACTTGACACTCCACGAGAAGCAGAATATGAATTCCACTCATTAAACAAACCTAACATCAAGCTAACTTTATCAGAGAAAGCATAAGTACCTTTTACCCCAGCATTCTGGAAAGGCCCGTAGCTAAAAAGGTAAGAGGTCGAATAATTGAAGTTGGCTACTGGTGAGATTACTTCATAACCAATAAATGTACCCATGTAACCTGCAGTCATTGTAAACTTATCCGTGAAAGCATAGTTTACATACAAGTTCTGAATGTGAAAACTAGAAGCAGAAACATCATCACCATTCGCAGTAAGCGCATAAGAACCATTAGGTATCGATTGTCCCTGTCCTCGTGGTCCAAAAGACAGTTCTCCAACAAACGATGCCTTACCTGTAGTTTTCTTTAAAGCGAGATCAACCATACCTAATGAAACCGAATTCTGGTCAGTAACAAAGGATGTTTTGATATTTGGTGCTTTTGCGAAGTCATACTTAAAGTAAGTATCTACCGATCCTGAGATCTGTAATGGCGCTTCTGTAGCCTCTTGTGCATAAGTTGCAGAAGCGATGGTCAATGATGCTAAAGTGAATAGAGATCTTAATTTCATAATCAATTGGTTTGAGGTTGGTTAAATGGTTGAATAATTTTTACTTAAAAAGTATTTTCGACTTCCTGACCAGCTACGATCAGTGTACCTTGAGAGTATTTTTCATTGTGCTGACTTGCATCCAAACCTTCTTCTTCTTCTTCAGAAGTTACGCGGATTGGTTGTACCAGGTTAATCAGTTTAAAGATGACAAATGACATCACGAAACTGAAGATCACCACAATTACAACACCTTTTAATTGAGTTAAGAAGAATGCAGGATTACCATATAACAATCCATCAACACCAGCGCTATTTACTGTTTTAGTAGCAAATACACCTGTTAGCAACATCCCAACAATACCACCTACACCATGGCAAGGGAATACGTCTAAAGTATCATCTAATGAAGTTTTTTGTTTCCATGATACCGCAAGGTTTGAAATTACCGCAGCAATTACACCGATGAAGATACTAGAAGGAATACTTACAAAACCCGCACCTGGAGTGATGGCTACAAGGCCAACAACCGCACCGATACAGAAACCCAATACAGATGGTTTTTTACCTCTTGAAACATCAAAGAACATCCAGGACAAACCAGCTGCACCAGCCGCAATATTGGTTGTTAAAAAGGCTGAAACCGCTAAACTGTTTGCACCTAAGGCAGAACCCGCATTAAAACCGAACCAACCAAACCAAAGCAATCCTGTACCGATTAATACATAAGGAATGTTAGCAGGTGGTACTTCACGGTGTTCAATATGAGATTTTCTACGTTTCAATACCAATGCACCAGCCAAAGCAGCCATACCAGCAGAGATGTGTACAACAGTACCACCAGCAAAATCAAGGACACCCATTTTAAACAGGATACCATCTGGATGCCATGTCCAGTGTGCCAAAGGAGAATATACCAATAGCGAGAACAGCACTATAAATAAGATGTATGAAGTGAAACGGATACGTTCTGCAACAGCGCCTACCACCAAACCTGGAGTAATGATGGCAAACATCAATTGGAAAACAGCAAATAATGAAAGTGGAATCGTTGCTGCCAGACTCCATGATGGGCTAGAATTGACACCTTGAAAGAAGAAAAAGGTTCTAGGGTCTCCAATCAAACCACCGATTGAATTACCGAAGGCCAGACTAAAGCTAACTACTACCCATAATACAGAGATTACACCTGCAGCTACCACACTTTTGATCATGGTAGAGAGCACATTTTTACGATGAACCATACCACCGTAGAAGAAAGCAAGCCCAGGAGTCATTAAAAATACCAAGGCCGAAGCAATTAATACAAAAGCGATATCTGGTCCACTGTATTTTCCCTCGTCAAAATTAGGAAGTAAGGGAATAAATAGGGCAAGAATTGCAATTATTAATAAAACTGCAAATGGGCCCCACTGTTTAAACAAAACTTTTGCCATAATGTTAGATTTTACTTGTTATAATTATCAGTTTATTTGATTTTTTTTCTAAATCTACGGATTAATTCTAGAAAACAATATTAATAACCATACAATTTCAACGAAAACGTTATAATTTTCATTACAAATCAATCAAAAACATTAAAAATTATCAAAAACACAGTTAATATTTTGATATAATCTAATATTAGAGCAAAAAAAATATCTGTTTTTTGATAAATAAATAAAAATCACACAAAATCAGATAAAAAATCAAAAAACACAGAATCATACACAGAAATGAACCCCGCGTAAACAAAAACATCCCGAAATTCGGGATGCAAAAAAAATTAACAGAATAAAATGTAATGAATTGCCTTTATTTGGCTAATGGTACATAAGCGCTGCCCTGTACTACCCCTCTTTTCTCAATCTCCTTATCAATATAAGTCTGAATGGCAGATTTGTTCAATCCCCAATTGGGCGCAATCAGTAAATCCCAGTCGGATATACCAAACAAACGCTGAATAACCACATCAGGTCTTAATAAAGGAATCAACTTACACAGCAAATCAGTGTATTCCTCAAGAGAAAACAGTTTAAATGGCTGTTTTTTATATTTAGCTCCCATTATAGAGCCTTCAACAATGTGAAGGTGATGGAATTTTACGAATTTAATCTGAGGGAATTTATTAATCTCATGGATATAGCTCAACATCATCTCTTCAGTTTCCCATGGAAAACCAAAAATAGTATGTACGCAAAGATCTAGCTTAGAATTTTCAAGTAGTTTAACCGCTTCTACAAACTCGCCATGACTGCAACCTCTATTGATCTGGTTTAAGGTCTCATCATATATAGACTCCATACCCATTTCCAAATCCACATCAAAACGATCGGTATAGCTTTCCAGTAAAGCTACTTTTTCAGCATCTATACAATCTGGTCTTGTACCTACAGAAAAACCAACAACATCTTCGGTGTTTATAGAAAGTGCTTCATCATACATCATCTTTAAATAATGTACTGGCGCATAAGTATTGGTGTTGGGCTGAAAGTAAACGATAAACTTATCAGCTTTATAAAAACCCTTTCCTCTTTCCATCCCCTGCTCTAACTGCTCGCGGATGGTAGGGAGCTTGCGGGAAAGCTCGGGCGTAAAAGAATCAACATTGCAATAGGTACAACCGCCGTAGCCTTTGCTACCATCACGGTTAGGACAGGTAAAACCTCCATCAACAATTACTTTAAATACACGCTGTCCTTTATATTTTTGTTTAAGGTGCGTACCGTAATTATTATATCCTTTTATGCCTAAATCTAACAGAGTTCCCAATTGCTTATCTTTTATTTTTGCAAAAGTACGGCTTTTTAATTTATTCTGCTGCCCTCCAGTATAGAAGGACAACAGAATGAATCATAAAATTACTTTAACAAGTCATTTATAGCAGTGACTGCAAACAGGCTAAGACAATATAATGTCGGGTTCATTTTACAATTGTATTTTGTACTCCTTATCATTAACAGGAGGAAAGCAGATGTGCGTATCACAGCATTGGTAAGTTACCGCACATACAACCTCCCCTTTTCCGCTGCCACTAATTTCTTGTGTAAACATCACTTCGTCTTCATAAATAGTGGTACCACTATTACTAAAGTACTTAAAAGAAGGTTTCTTTAAGTCGCCCACTTTTACATAGCCGGCAGGGAGGTTAATTTTAAGCCCTGTTTGTATGTAAGGATCTACATTAGCAACAAATGCGTAAATGTGATATCCAGGGTGAATTTTGACTTTTACCACAACCTCTTTCCTGTCTGTACCTTTATCAACTATACCCGTTGCCACACTTACTGCATTATTGTCGTCCGTTTGTGCTGGTTTAATATTATTATAAGAAACATCAGACTCTTTTTTCTTATAATTATTGCCATCTATGCTTTTATCATTGGTATTGACCATAAAGTAATAACCACCAGTTTCGGTAAAGAATATTCTGTTCTTATTTTTCTCATACCAGTTTCTCCACTCCCCGGATGTTTTATAATCCAATAAGGTATAACGGTCAAGAATGCGTTTTGCCTTATCCACCTCCTGTCCTTTTTCCAGCATAGAGATACATTTTTCAAGCAATCTTTTATCATGGTAAGGAATTCCCAGACTTTTCACATCCTCATCTACTTTAATCACATAGCTTGCATCCTCAGCATAGAAATAGTCTTTATTCTCCTCATAATACTTTAGATAAGCCGCTGAGTTTGTCCCAAACTTATCGAACATTTCTTTCTGATTTTTCTTAAGAAAATCCTCAAAAGTTTGTTTGGGCTGTGGTTGATAGCTTAACAATTGCTCTTCCCGTTCAGTCAGTTTTTCATTTTTAGCTTTTTTATCGGCTATTCTCTTTTTCTCTTTCAGCATCTCCTGATCAAACTTCAGGTTCATGTCTGCATAACTGTCAAACGCTTCTTTTGTTGCTAAGTATTTTTTCTCTTTCAGATATTCTCTTGTTGCCCGTCTGTCCAGATATTTCCTGGCAATGACGCCTTTTTCCTTAAACTCTGAAATATAAACAATTGCATTTGCCAACACTGTTTGTGCTTCCGGAGTCATGTATTCAGGCGATGCTGCAAAACCCCAATGGAAAAAATTACCATGTCGGCCTATGGCAACAGCATCCAGCGTTTTTGCACACACCCCACTTGATATAGATTCTGCATCAGGAGAGTCTTCAAAACCCCATGGCCTCGCCACCATCCCTATCCTAAACCCTTTATCAGAAACATATCCCTTTGTTTGCACCCGCCACATCGGTAATGACTTAGGTGTAGGCTTGCCCAAAAAATACTCATAATGAAAAGCATCTTCTGGAGTAGGCTTTTGTTCGATGGTCATTTTCACAGGGAAGGGCCCTTTGAATATCTGATGGTCCTTGCGGAAACCATGCGCGTAAGCGTCAAGACAAAGGCAATACCAGTCCAGTTTTAAGCCTATACTACGACCTAACTTCTCACCCGTTTCACCAATAAAAAGCATCGGCTTGTCAAAATCTTCGGTCAGATATGCTGCCGGCACATATTTAGTAACCTTCCCTTGAGCATCCTTAATCATTTGCCTTTCTGCTATTGCCTTAGGTGTGCCATCGACAACAGTTACATCATACTCATTTGACATATCCTGAGTATAGACCTTAGCATCTATGACTTTTACCACTGAAAAATATTGTTTCAACATCGCTTCAAATGAAGCCGAGCGACGCTTTACATCCTTTTCCTTCTCTTCAGGAGTTTTAAATACATCATTCTCCCAGTTGGCAGAGCCACCCACATACAGCACCCGGAGCTTATTCGAGCCCGCCGGCTTTTGCGCATATACAACCGCAGTACTACAAAACATTAACAGCACTACAGCAATCAAATTCCTTATTTTCATACCTTTAAGTTTTAAATTCTTTTATACTTGCAAAACATTTATCCTTTACGGTCTAGCATTAAATTAATCATCAATTCGAGTTCATCTTCATTATCTCCGTCTGTTCTGAAATTTGAAAATACAACGCGACCCTCTTTATCTATGATGAAATTTGCCGGAGCAGCACCTCTATTGTCAAGATTACCTTTTTGTCTGCCTTCAATATCTTCCAAAGGCGTGAAGCTATAGCCACTTCCTTTCATAAAGGGCACAACATATTCATTTTGGTCAGATACGATATTGATCCCCACATAGCTAAAATCTTTTCCTTTAAACTTACGGACAACATTTTCAAAGTGAGGGAATTCACCTCTACATGGTCCACAACCCGGGAACCAATAGGTCAGCAACACAACTTTTCCTTTGTAATCAGACAATGAAGTCTGACCAGGCGTCAGGTAGTTTTTTAGTGTAAACGCTGTTGCGGCCTGCGCATTACTGTTGATATATTTCAAAATGTCGGTATTTACCTGACCTTCATTTTTGCCCAATTTGACACCATAACCATTAATAACTGATTTCAGTTTAACGCCTGGTTGTTTCGCAAAAGCGAAAATTAAACTATCATAAGCGGCATTGGTATTACCTGCCAGTGCATAGGCTTCGGCTTTTAACACCAGTATTTCCTTATTAAAACTATAATATCTTGGCAATTTCACCTGAGCCAATAATGCCAGGACCTCTGCAGATTTCTTTTCCTTCATTAAAGCTTTCGCATCATTAACACGTTGCGCTTGCAATTTAAGGTTGGTCCACTCCTTTTCCTGCTTTTCAATTTTAGCCATATCCTGTGCCAGCTCTAAAGCCTTTTTTGAATCTTCAACCAACAATAAATCAAAATAAGAAGTCATACCACTTGCCGACCAGTTAAATTTGGCTGGTGAATAGCTGTTACGCAACAACTCATAATATTTCATTTTATCGGCAACATCTTTCGAACGCGTAGCATACCAATATAAGGCCTGGGCACCACGGTCACTCTCAGGAAAACGTTTAGCAACACCCATTGTTAAATCATGATATGTTTTTGGGTCTTTGTCGCGGAAACCACTCGAATAATAAAATGCATAAGAAGCATTTTGAGGATCACTCTCTGTTGCTTTTTTTAAGTACTCATCCCCGCCTTTGAAATCGCCCCAGCGTTGTGCATCTGTCCATAAACCACCCCAGGCTTCTGTAAAATTAGGATCAATGGCAACAACTTTTAGCAGATAAGGCTTTGCTTTAGGGCTTTCATGATTCAAATATGCTTTAGCTAAAGCATAAGGTACTATGGCCGACTTAGGGAATTTCTTCATCCACTTGTCGTACTGCGCAACCACCGCAGGGTTGGTTACACCTGCTGCTTTAATATATGCATCATGGGCACTTAAACTATCAGGAGCAGCTTCAACAGCTTTAGCTAAGGTCGAAAGTGTTGCTTTATCTGCAACCGTTTCAGTTTTTTTACCCTGAGCAATGCTCAGGGTTGGTATGGCAAGACTGCATATTAATGCAATTTTAATTAATCTTTTCATGCTATCAGGGTTATGCTTAGGTTAGGAAAAATATTTAATAAGGGTTTTGTGCGATTTGACCTTTACTGGCATCCATTTCTACACCATTAATAGGTACGAGCAAACGATTTGCACTTAAGGTATATGTTTTAGGTGCATTCATATTTACACCAGTAAGATTTACCTCAAAGAAATCACGGACTACCATAACATTATCAGCTGGATAATCATTTACACTAAGGCGACGAATGTCGTACCAACGCATTGCAAATGGCATTTCCCTTCTTCTTTCTTCCAAAACCTTTTTAATAGCATCATCTTTATCTATAGCAGTTAAAGCAGTATAAGTACTCATTCGCTTTTGTCGAAGTATATTCACCGTTTTCATTGCTTCCGAAGCATCTCCTTTACGAGCAAGCACTTCCGCTTTATTTAATAAAACTTCTCCAAAACTAGGCCCTTCCGGTATATATCTTCCATCATTAAATACCGTATACCTGAATGCACTTGGAGTAACGACAGAAAATCTTCTTCCCCCATTAGGAATCATGAAACTCTTGTAACGTAAATCGTTTTGAGTATCATACAAAGCTAACAACCCATTACTTGGAACAAACCATTGGGTGCCTATGTAAGCATAACGTGTATAATAAAATTCAGACCAATACAAAAATTTAGAGGCTGCCCAGTCGTTCTGCTCAACATATTTTAATGTAGCTGCAGGATTAGCATATGATGCAGGAATTCCCGGCACCAGTGTATTATAATCTACCAGCTTAGCCGTTGCAGTGGTCAGCGCGATTTCCGCTTGAGCCAAGCTCTGATCATACTCCCCTCTAAATAAGTAAACACGGCTCAAAAATGCCGAAATAGCTTTCTTACTTACTCTCCAGGGACGAAGTGACTCAACGTCATCATTGGTTACTTTTTGAGCCTCAGCAATGTCACTCATTATAAAATCGTAGGTTTCCTGTAAGGTTGCTCTTTTTAAAGATTCTGTATAATTCACAGTCTTCTTTAAAGGTAATCCTAAAGCGTTTAGATTTGCAGCACTATATGGCGCACAGTAGTAGTTGGCGAGCACCCAGTAAGAATAAGCTCTTATAAAATAAGCATCCGCTTTTACACGTTGTCTGCGTACATCATCGCCGGTTACCTGATCTATATTTTCGAGAATAAGATTTGCAGTAAAGATCTTTTTAAATTCTCCTGACCATAGCGCATCAGTCGCTGCAGCAACCACACCATCGACACTATTCACATAATACTGTAGATTATCAATAGTAAAAGCAGTTGAATTATTTTGAAATAGTGCTTTTGGAATCTCTGTATCATCTGTGCTGTAGGCAGCGGTCTGAGAAGTTATATAAGAGAAAGCAGTTGCATTGTCTACCAAGGCCTCTAACTGATCTACTGTCTTGATACTGGCTTGCTTTTTGGGTTCTTCTGAAAGGTATTTTTTACACCCTGCAAATAGAATTAAACCCATAATTATCATTAACGATTGTTGTAATTTCATGATGTTTAGGTATTAAAATTGAAGGTTTACACCGAAAGTATAAGTTTGCACAGGTCTGTTTGTACCAGGCAACCAGTCTGGGTTATACCCTTTACTGTTTGCATGCCATACCATTCCCAGGTCACGGGTTTGCGCAAATACTTTTACATTATTTACCTGTATGGCCTTTGCCAGCTTTTTAGACAATCTATATTCCAACGTAAGCTCTTTACATTCTATGTAAGAAGAACTTTCTACAAGGCTACTTAATGCCGGGGCATAGCGATCCCACAGATAAGTTTTTGTTTCATTAGGGTTAGCAAAGCCAGGAACATCAGGATTACCAGCAAGGACATCACTAATGTATTTACTTACAAAAGATTTACCACCACCGACGGTAGTTGCGTAACTGAAACCAGGATTACGATACACACCACCCATTTTACCAACAAATACTGCGGTAAGGTTAAAGTTATGCACCCTGATGTTATTTACCCAACCCAATGTATGCGGAGGTGTTGCAGTACCTTCATAATTTAGGAAAGGCAAGCCTAATCCTCTGTTGTATAGAGACACATCGTTAAAAGATTGTAAAGTACCATTCGGACCAGCAACCTGTGGCACACCATCCTTCATTCCCATATAAGTGAATGAGTAAACCGCATTTACAGGTTTTCCCTCAACAAAAGCTCCCTCAATCATCTGAAATACATACAGAGAAGGGTTATACAAACTACTGATATTATTGTAGTTGTATGCATAATTTAATGATGTGGTATAATTAATTGGCGTATTAGGTATATCTACATTTGTACCCAATGAAATTTCAATACCCCTGTTGGTGATCCCCGCATTGTTAAACTTCTGGCTGGTTGTACCCGTTGCAGCCGCCAAAGCTACTGTACCAATAATTCCCTCTCCTTGTTTGTTATAAAGATCAATTGACCCGAACAGCTTGTTATTTAACAAGGCGAAGTCAACGCCAAAGTTTGTACTTGTGGTTTTTTCCCACTGTAAAAAAGGATTTCCGTTATCTGCAACTGTACCTGTAATCGTTCCCGTACTAGCATTCAAACTTGATCCAATATTTAAAAGTGCTTTTGTAGAAGTACTGCCATCTACGTTTCCATTCTTGCCATAGGTTAAACGAAGATCCAACCTATTCAATATGCCCAGGTTATCCATAAAATCTTCATTTTTCATATTCCACTTTGCCCCGACAGACCACAATGGCGACCAACGCATTTTAGGATCATCAGTAATGAAGTTAGAGGCATCACTTCTTACACTTCCCGTTAGGGTATATTTATTGTCGTAGGTGTAAGAGGCATTGCTATAGAAAGAAACGTACTTCGTCCGGCCCCAGTCAAACACTGTGTTTCCACCTGGGACCGTAGCATTGGCACCCTGAAAATTTTTAAACTGATCAATAGAGCTACCATAACCATATGGAGGAGCGGTAGCCTGCAATTTATCAGAGTAATAGCCATAAACATAAGGATTAGCACGTTGATTTGTAGTATACTGCGCCATTTCCATACCTGCAATTACAGAAATACTATGTTTCGATCCTATGTTCTTATCGAAATTGAACTGATTTCTGAATAAGTAGCTTTCCAGATCGAGATTATTGACATCGTATTTGGCACCATTAGAAGCTGTAAACTCACGTCCTTTTAATATCCCGCCTTTCGGGATATAAGCTTTTCCTACGGTTTTAGTAGCATTATTATACTCGGTCATTCGGTTTATCAATCCCCTAACAAAGAAGGTATTCTCATCAAAATAATCCTTGTAGTCCGTCTTTGCTCTTTCGTACTGAAGCTTGGTATCAAAAGTCAGCCCATTAACTATTTTCAAGTTAAGCCCTGTCTGGATTCGCATACTTAAATTCTCCGTTTTTAACGATCGTCCGTTAACTTCACGCAACAGATTATATGACCAATCTGCATAGGTAAACTTATCTGTTGGGATAAGTGCCAATTGCTCACGGTTATACACATTTAGGTTCGTCCCATAGCTGCCGTCAGCATTTAACAAAAGCTCATAGGGAGAGAGGTCCTGAATTTCAGCAATAGTAGCTCCGCTACTTTCCTGATCTTTATATTGTAGATTCGCAGCAATGTTGAAATTAAGTCTATTGGAGATTTTAAAGTCGTTATTAAAGTTCAGGTTGATTCGATCATAACCATTTTTGATAAATGCACCCTTGTTATTCTCGTACATTAAAGACACATATGTTTTAGAACGCTCAGTGCCCGACTGCAAGTTTACATTATATTGATTTAGAACTGCTTTGCGCATCAATAAATCCTGGATTTGCGACCTGTTGCTGATTTTGCTTAAACGATCAAGACCAGCATTCATATCTACAGTACTTACTGTCCCTGCTCGGTTTGCATACAGTAATTCCTGGGCCAAAGTAAGCGACTTGGTAATATCACCGAAAGAGCCTGCGTACGGACTCAAAACCCAATTGTTCTCAAATGCTTTACGTTCATAGGCAACATGATCGCTTGAATTTGCCTGCGTAAATGCCTGATCAAGATCTACCCGGTTTGATATTCTTGAAAATACATTTGCATCAATTGTTAGCTTTTGATTTCCTCTCGCTCTCTTTGTTACCACAACGACTACACCATTTGCAGCACGAGCACCCCAGATAGAAGCAGCAGCGGCATCTTTCAATACCGTTACAGATTCAACGTCATTAGGGTTGATATCTGAAAAATCACTATTTGAAACAGGAAAACCATCCACGACAACTAAAGGTTTTCTATCTGCATATAAACTAGTATTACCACGAATCAGGAAGTCCACACTGCCATCTGCATTTTCTTTAGCTTGCATTCCGGCAACTGTCCCCTGTAATGCGGTCGACAAGTTAGATACCGGACGGCGATCCAGGGTTTCCCTGTTTACCTGGCTAAACGAGCCAGTAGCACGCTCCTTTGATATTTTCTGATACCCAGTAACCATAACCTGCTCCAGGCTGGATAATTCTGGCTCCATCTGTATTTTTAAAAAACTCCCATTACCAACAGTTACTTCCTTTGTTTTATAGCCAATAAATGAAACTGTCAGAATGGTATTCTCCTCTACACCTGCCAGTTCAAACTCACCCTTGCTATTGGTAATTACGGTCTTCGTTCCATTTTTAACTTTAATGGTCGCACCGGGTAATGGGACTCCATCTTCGCTTACCACTACGCCCTTTACGGTTATAACTTTAAAAAGATGGATTACCCTATCTAAAATACTAACCTGCTTTCTTCTCACCACAATGGTATTCTGGTCGATGGCATAAGTTAAAGGCTGATTGGCAAATACGAAATCCAACAACACTTTAAGGTCTGTATTAGTTGCATTTATATTGACTCGTGTTGCAGCCTTCAATTCATTTGGTTCGTATAAAAAATCATAGCCACTCTGGCTTTTAATTTCTTTAAATAGCTGCTGTAGGGTGATGTTGTTTTTAGACAAATTTATTTTCTGCGCAAAACTTGTTGCGCTGACCTGAAGTAAACTTATTAGGAGAACGATGCAAGTTAGGTTAATCCGCATGATGGTTCTTTTAGAAGGCACTGGTATTTTTTGCCATAAACAGGCATTATAAACCTGCAAAAATTGTAGGTAAATTTTCATACTTTTGGTTTAATGGGTTAGTTGATATGGTTGTTAACTGCAATTTGAAGGGTAACCCAATATTCTACCGGGAGTGGCTCGAATCACTCCTGGTTTTTATAATTACCCAGTTATACGTAAAAATTTATGGCATAACGATAATTCTCCTTTCTTCCATTTTAAAATGAATATCTCCTGTTAATTCAAATTTTCTTAATACTTCTGACACATTTTTAAAGCGGGATATAGACCCTTCAAAGGATCGATTGTGAAAATCTTTCGAAAAAACTACTTCCACGTCATACCAACGCGCTATCTTACGCATAATACTGCGCATCTCCTCATCCTTAAATATAAAATAACCATTTTTCCAGGCTACTTCGGCATCTGTGTCAACATTTTTAACATTTAATTGAGCTGCCTTTAACAACGCTTGCTGACCCGGTTTTAATATAATTCCAGTTTTAACAACATCGTCGTTTGCCCCAGTACTTATTCTTTTCACCTTTACAGCTCCTTCTATCAATGTTGTCCTTGTCTCCGCATCATCCGCATAATTGCTAACGTTAAAATGAGTACCCAAGACTTCAAGTTCCTGATCATTGGTTCTTACTAAAAAAGGCATTCTTTTCTCATCTCTACGCCCCTTAACTACAGCATACGCCTTTGCCACTTCAAAATACCCTTCGCCTTTCAACTCCACAACTCGTTTATCGCTTCCTGTAAAATCAGTTGGAAACTTAAGAGACGAACTAGCATTTAGCCACACCCTTGTCCCATCTGGTAAATGAACCTGATATTGCCCGCCCTTTGGGGTTTCTATGGTGTTATAGGTAATTTCTTCTTTTCCCATGGCCTTAACCCGTGAAGAAACTTCATAAACAATTTGTCCATCGGCCGTTTTCTTGATAGACAACCCCGATTGCTCTGCAATTTTTCCTGCAGCCGCATCTGTCAATTCAATTTTGCGTCCATTAGCGAGAGTTAATACCGCATTATTGCCACCAGGCTTAACATCATGTGTTGCAAAATCACTTAAACCGATAGCTTTATCATCTAAATAAAAAAAGAGACCCACCGACAAAGTCATCAGTACCAGTGCAGCTGCCGCAATACTTTGCCATAGTTTAATACCCCCCTTTTTGCTTTGAATGGGTTGCCGGTCAAAGCGGCTATCTCCTATAATGCGCTTGTATAACATATCTGATTGCAAATCAGAAAAAGATTGCGCCGTGGGACGACTATCCCATACTTTCTGCATAAAAGCGTATAATTCTGCATCATGATTTGACAAAGTAACCAAATCCATCAGCTCATTATATTCCATTATAGAAATCTTATTACTAGAGTAAGCAATCAATAAATTTTGCAGTCGTCTTTTGTTCATTTTGCTTATTAATCCTGATATTTACGCGAGATCTATAGGTAATACACGGCAGCCCCCTTATATAACTAGTCGAATAATAATTATTTTTTTCAGATTACAAATAAATGCAAAAATGAATGTAAAAACACATGATGAAAGTCAGCTAATTGCAGATTTGCTAAAGAGCGATGAATCTGCCTTTGCCCTGGTGTTTGACATTTACAAAGCAAAACTTTATAGTTTCGCCTGGAGGTTTTTAAAAAACCGTGAGTTAAGCGAAGAAATTGTACAGGAAACATTGATTCTTTTATGGACCAATCGACTCACACTTGACATCAGCTATCCATTAGGTCCGTACCTTTATACTATTGCAAGAAGATTAACATTAAACGTGCTCCGCAATGCCGCTACCGCAGGTGCAGCACGCGAAAAGCTTTGGGCAGACCTTAAAGAGGCGCACAATGAGACTGAAGAAGCTATACTTTTGGCAGATTTGGAAGAGTTTACAGAACAAAGTGTTGCTAAACTCCCAAGCCAACAGCAACTGGTCTTTAAACTAAGTCGGTACGAAGGGCTTACGCATGATCAAATTGCTGAAATGCTAAATCTGTCTAAAAGTACCGTAAACAACCATTTGGTTGAAGCGCTTAAAAACCTGCGTCAGCAATTCAAAAACTCTGGAATATCATATGGTATTTTACTGGCCTGGTTATTTTTAAAATAACCTTATTTATCTACACGCATGGTTTCAATATCGCCCATGTATTTGGTCAACGCAGCTTTATAGGTTAAATCCTGTCCAGCTACTTTTGTCAAAAAGCTTTTAAAATCCTCCAAATCACCAACAGTAAAACCCATCCTCACAAAAAGTTCCTTGTCCGTTTCCCAATTGTCCAGATTAATTTTCTTTAGCGCCAACTCTCTATAGAGCAGCAATCCCTTTACAAAATCTTTATATGCAATGGTCTTTTTGTAGTCGTTAAAGTAATCGATCAACGTTCGATAAGTAGCAGGTTTGCCAATTCTTGCCTGATCCAGCATTAATGCACCCAGCATAGGGCCTCTCAAAAACACGCTGTCAATAGGTTCAAAATTACCGCATTGCTTAAGGATAGCAATGTCGCGTTTCAGCAGACTATCTTTTTCTGTTGATTTATGCTGCACAAAATAAGGCTCGGTATCTAACAACTTTTTACAATCAATGACCTCCTGCGCAGTAGCAGCGGTGCATAGCAAAACGAATAAAGAAAGGATCAGGGATAACTTCATATGGAGTTACAAAGGTATAATCTTCTGACTAAAAAGGCTGCATCATTAACAACAGTGTTAACAATGCAGCCCCTAAAAATCTTATTAAAAATTACTAGTTCAGCTTAAACTCAACCCTACGGTTCAAAGCCTTACCCTCTTCTGTGGTATTAGGTGCAGTAGGTTGTGTAGCGCCAAAACCTTTTACAATTAAGCGACTTCCGTCGATCCCTGCATTTGTCAGGTATGACTTCACAGAGTTTGCTCTATCTACAGATAAAGACATATTGTGCTCCGCAGATCCTTCAATTGAAGAGTGACCATTGATTGCAAATTTCACTGATGGATCTTTCTTCATTTCTGCAGCAATCTTATCCAACACTTCAAATGAAGCTGTTTTCAATACGCCTGAGTTAAACTCAAACTGAACATTACTAAAGTTGTAATCTGGCTTTTCTTCTACAGGTGCTGGAGCTGGTTTTGGCTCGGGTGCAGGTTCTTCTTTTTTCACTTCTACCGGTGGTGCTGGTTGCTCAACTGGCGTAGGTGGTTTAACAATTGCCTTCTTTGTTTTACAAGACTGTACGGAGATCGCAAGCAAGCCAACGGCCGCCAATAATAAACTGGTTCTTAAAAATTTCATTTGTTTATTTGTGTTTGTGTTCGTAATGTTAAAAAATAAGTTTCACATCTTAAAAAGAATACCAACTTAAAACGAACATTTTACACAAATAGTGTTGAAGAATTAAATTCTATGGTTGACTTCGATGAAACCAACCATAAAATTAAGTCTATCATCTAGCATCTGAAGCACCAAGCAACTCTTCCAGCTTACGGTCCAGCTCATCTCCTCTCAGGTTCTTCGCCAGTATTTTCCCATCCGGACCTATAAGGAAATTGTTAGGTATCGTTTTCACAAAATACTTTACAGCCACTTCATTATCGCCGCCTTTAAGATCAGAAACATTAGTCCAGCTAAGCCCATCATCTTTGATCGCTTTTAGCCAGGCAGCTTTCAGTCCAGCATTGTCTAAAGACACCCCCAACACGGTAAAATTCTTGTTTTTATATTTTTGATATACTTTTACCACATTTGGATTTTCCTGCCTGCAAGGAGCACACCAAGAGGCCCAGAAATCTAACAGTACATACTTACCTTTAAAATCGGATAATTTTACAGGCTTACCATTGCTGTCATTTTGCGTAAAATCCATCGCTGGCTGTCCCAAAGCCAACATCTTGGTGGCATTTATTTCGCCCTGAATTCGCTTACCTAAGGGGCCCGATTTTAAACGCGGCGAGAATTTAGCGAACTCAGTTTCTGCACGTACGGGATCGATCACAACTGGCACGACAGTTTTAAACAATATTAAACTATAATACGAATCACGATTGCTACGCATAAAATTAGCATGAATATTCTTCGCCTCTGTATCAAGTGTCTTTAATTGCTCATTAAAACCCGCAGTGTATATGGAGTCCTTTAATTGTTCTGGAGTTCCAGATTTGTATTGGGACATAATTTTACCGGCTCTCGTTTGAATCCCGGCCATTATAGCTTTACATTTTGCGATATCATCGTTAACCACAGAGCCCTTTACTACAGCAGAGATTACAGAGTCGGTTTTTGAGATAACAGTTGTTGTTCCCGGCTCCAGAAAAAAATCAAGCAGATCTGAGGGTGTACGTCGGGTTGCGATTCCCGGAACAGTCTGCCGTTTGATTTTTAAGTATGCCTGCGCTACCTCAGACAGGGCGCCATTAAAAGTAAAAACACCATCCTTTATATTGGCAGAATCTATAGTGGTTTTACCATCTATAGTAAAATAAAGGAAAGCCTTCGCCGGAAAAGGCAGCGGCCTTAGCTTAGCATTTAGAATAAATTTTTGCTGACCCAAGGTTACAAATGGTAGCAAACATAGTAATAGTAGTACTTTTTTCATGGTTGTTTAGGTTTTGGTATAACAGAATTTAAATTCTTCTGCTTTGTATTTTGTCGTATTCTTTAACATAATCCGGGTGTTCCGTATTCAGCAGTCTATCCCATATTCTGAAATACAATCCATAATTCCCCTTAAACTTACTATGATGCAAATTATGATGTACCGAGGTATTAAAGATCTCGAACAGCCAGGTTCTTCTAAACCATTTTGGAGCGATCTCATACCCCAAATGCCCATAAACATTAATAGCGAAAGCAACAACAACAAACAGTTCAAGTGCAATAGGATGAATAGGAATCAGAAAAACGATTAAGATCAAAACAGCGCCTTCTGTCCAGGCTTCAAAAAAATGAAACGAATAGGATGTCCAGGGAGATGGATTAGTAGATTTATGATGTAACAGATGTACACGGGGGAAGATCACCTTAACATGTAGCAAACGATGCATCCAGTAAAAGTAAGTATCGTGTATAATTAGGCAAACAGGCAGGCTTATACAGAACCACCATAGCGGATAATCTGTAACCGCCTCATAAACCTTTGTATAGCCTTTTAGCGGTGTAAACAACACCAAACAACCTATAATAGTAAGAATTATGGTAGTTTGCATAGAATGCCAGATATCGCGTATAAAATTGGATCTGTCAGCATCGCGCTGTTGAATCTTCGCTTTATATAGTTTCCCGGCAAATAACTTGTAGCATAAGCCAAATGCAATACCTGCCATAATAAAATACCTAATTGTTGAAATGCTGAATAGCATTAAAGTTTTCTCTATCAATTCCGTTAACATTTCGATGCTTTAAATGAGGTACTTTTCAAGGACGTTTATAATGAAGGCAATCGTTAACTAAAAAAGGGTGAAAAGAATTAAAACTAATTCCGTTCACCCTTTTTAGGGATAGGTATGCCTTAGCTATTAAATCAAACATGATACTAACCAAACGCAATTTATCGCTGCTCGTATGTTCAGCTCTACTTGGCTGCGCTCCTTTTAAAACGCCACAATTTAGGATGCCATCGCTGCTAGATGTTGAAGTTCTTAAATGGGACGGAAATAAGCCAACCATCCGTACAAAAGCAGTATGTTACAACCAGAACCATCTGGGCTTTCAGTTTAAAGGAGGAGAAGTTACAATTTTTCTGGATACCTTAAGATTGGGCAAAGCACTCATTGATACGACATTCTATGTCCCAGCACAATCTGAATTTACCGTACCAGCCAATTTAAAGATTGACCTAGCTTATCTTTCCGCACATGGTTTAAAACTAGATAGTACTATGGTTACACTTGATGGAAAATTTAAAGGTAGCATTGCTGGGATTTCAAAAACCATAAACATCAACTATAAAGGGCTCCATAACATTAACCTGATTATGGAGCCCTTTTAATTAAAAAACTGTCTATTTTCCGAGTAGTTTTTCTATCAACTGATCCATTTCCTCATTCAATCCTGATGACACCCGCATCAGGATTTTTCCATTTTGGTCCAATAATAATTTGGTAGGATAACTTGTAATTCCATATGCCGCGACAATATCCGGAGCACCTGATCCTTCATCATTCAATACATGTACCCAGTTGATATCATCTTTCTTAATTGCTGCATGCCAGGCCTGTTTGCTCTTCTCCAGATCTTTGCTCTTTTCATTAGCTACAGCAACAATTTCAAGTCCTTTACTTTTATATTTACTGTACAATTCCTTTAAATGAGGATGAGTTTGCCTACATGGTACACACCAGCTGCCCCAAAAATCGAGCAAAACCAATTTACCACGATAGTCACTTAGCTTGATAGATTTACCATATTGATTTTTACGGGTAAAATCTTTGGCATTCGTTCCTGTTGCAGTGATCTTTAATTTATCTATTCTTTCCTTTATGCTTACCGCTAGACTGGTGTTTTTAAGCCGCGGCGTTAGTTTTTGATAAGCTGTCGCATAGCTGTCGGCGCTATACATATATTCCATGTCTGCCAATACATACAGACTTACGAAAGAATCCAGATGCTCCGCTATAAACTTCCGCTTCATATTTTGCTTTCGTTTATTGTACAGCACGCCTTTCGTATTTAGCAATTGGTAAATCGCAGCACCATCTTTTTCAAGATCCAGCAAATCAAGTTCCTTCCCAAGCGCCCTTTCTCCGATATCCGTTTCCAGGATCTGCTTCAATTGGTTGTAATCTGCGGTAATATCTTCATTGAGCGATTTTTCTTTAGCAAGAGCTGCTAATATGGTTTGCATATTGAGGTCTGATAAGGGTACATCATCAACTGTACTATTGCCACCGGGATTATCAACTGGGAGTGATTTCTCCTTGAACAATTTCTCTTTCATCTTTGCTGGCTGGATAGTTCCATCAGGACCGATTAAGAAACTGGAAGGTAATATCGTTACATCATACAGCTGTGCAGCCTTACTCCCTTGTCCATTAAGATCTGCAACCTGCAGCCAAGGCACCTGATCCTCGGCTATTGCCTTTAACCATGCTTCCTTATTTTTATCAAGAGAAACGGCTAGAATGGCAAATTTACCCTTTGCTTTTAGCGCTTCATTCAAAGCTTTTAACTCGGGTTGCACAGCACGACAAGGTTTGCACCAACTGGCCCAAAAATCAAGCAGTACATATTTTCCTCTAAAGTCAGATAGCTTTACCGGACGTCCCTCAGGGTCAAAAAGGGTAAAATCTGGTGCGATTTGTCCGGGACGGATGGACAGTACAGTCTTTGCTCCATGACTGAGCTCCTTTCCCATTTCAGTATTTCGCAGTCGCTCAGACAATAAAAGATAGTTGGCCGTTACAACACTGTCCCGGTATCCGACTAAATTCATCCATTCCAGGCTAACTCTTGAATTCGGATGTTTCCTGACAAATCCAATCATAGCTTCTTTTTGAATAGCTTGACTGGCGCCTGAATAACGCTTCATTAATGCCGTGCGTTCCTGGTTGTCGGCATTAAGCTGTGTTCCTTTAACAGCACTACGAATCAGAGAGTCTTTACCCTGCACCTGTATAATACCATTTTCAAGATAGATAGACTGAGAGTCCATTGGCTCCAAACCGGGCTGTTTTCCGGCATGACCTAATAACAGAGAAGCTTCTATAGCCTCCGGTACAATTCCGGCAAACTGAAACACCCCATTACTAACCTTACAGGAATCCTGTATCATCTTTGATCCGAGCTGATAAACCAGGTAAGCTTTAGTTTTAGCTGGCAGGTCTTCAATCCGCCCTTTTATAGTAAATTTTTGCTGCTGGCAGATCCCCATCAAGGGGATCGCCAGAATTAGCAGCGAGCATATTCTTTTCATCGGCCTACTAACGAGTAATACCCTGCAAATCAATCCCATAAACAGTTTTATAGTAACTAATAATCATATTATATTTCAGCTTATACTTTCCATTCGGATCATTTAGGGGCTTAAACAAGCTTTGTTCTAGCTCCTCAACGGTTTTTGAAGCAATAACATTCATGTATCCTTCAAAATCAGTATACACATTAGTAGCTACTCCATTCGCCGTTGGAAAGAAAACCCCGTTGGCCTTTGCTGTCCAAGAAAACACATCTTCATAATTAGTAGCTCTAACAAACGTTGGTGGCAAAGGGATTTTACCTAAACTCACAGCTTGCATCCAGAATTCCCTATGCAAATCTACCTTCATTACCTTCAGTTCATTCTCAGTCATACCTGCCAAACTGCTGCCCGCGTGGCCAAAAGCAAAGTGACTAAAAGTACTTACACTGTTAACAGGGGTAGCGAGTGTATCTGTACGATCAACAATTTCTCTGATCCTGGCTGAAAGGATAATTTTATAAGGCAAAGCCTTCTTCAGAAAATCAGAACTGTAATACTTAAACAAGTATTTATCCAATGCTGCAAGCGCTGGTACGATATAGTTCTCGTCACCCTGATCGGCAACATAGGAAAGCTTATTCGAAATGTTCCAGTTAAAGTCTTTTTCAGTAAATTTATATAGCATATAGCAACCATAGGTTTGATAAAAATCCACGATTTGAGTATCGTAAGGATGATTCCCTTGGGGAAGACTATATTCAGGTGTAATCGTATCTGGCATAATGGCGGCCTCTTTTTTACAGCCTGCAACCATAAGCAGAGCGATCAATGGGTATACTAAAGTTTTTAATTTCATGTCGATCTGATTAATGTCCAATACGTCGTGCTGGATCCGGATTTCGGGTTAATTTTACGTTCTTATCTAATGCTATTTTAGGAATTTGAAGTACATAGCCGGGATCATGATCAAGAAGGACGTATTTTAAAACCTGCACATCACTCTCATAATAGGAATGTGTAAAAGAAGGCATGTCGTGACGACGAAGGTCAAACCAGCGGTGATTCTCTTCATCAAAAAATTCCCTGCGTTTTTCATCATAACATTTTTGAAGCAGGTCATCAGCACCTGAACTTACCAGGTCATGATAAGTTGCGGAAGTAAACCTTTTTTTCCTTAAAGTGTTTAAATCATCCAAAGCCAGCTGCCCATTCCCTGTTTGCCCTAATTTATTCAATTGCGCATAAGCTTCTGCCCGGTTCAATAAAGCTTCTGATACCCGGAAAGCTTGCCCAACTTTCGCCACGTAACCAAGGGTTGGGCGTTTAATGGATCTTTTATTCTTAAGGTAAATACTCGATCTTAAATCTCCCGTTTCAAACTTGGAAATCAGGTCATCGGAAAGTATATAACTGTATCCTTCCTGAGTAATCCCGTCAAAGATAACCTCATCAGGATTACTATGCACCCATAAGTTTTCCTGATTCACAGGACCAATAATAGGTTTACCATTTTGATTTGCAGGGCCCCAGGTGGTCAAATCCATCAAATCCGACTTTCTATTCAGTACATTTGTTGTCGCATCAATCACCTTTTGCCAGTTACCCAGCTGTAATTGTACCCTCGAGGAGAGCAAATAACCAGCGATATGGTTAATGCGGTAAACATTGTTATTTTTACCACTTCTTTCCAGAAGTTCAATTCCTTTATCCAGGTCTTCTACGATTTGTTTGTAAACCTCCGCTACTGTATTGCGTGATTTTCCCTCAAATGATAAACCAGAACTAAGCATTAATGGAACACCGGGATCTTTGGACGGATCGGATAATTTATCGCTGTAAGGTTTTGCATAAAGATTAACCAGTTTAAAATAATAAAACGCCCGCAAAAGACAAGCCTGACCAACTACATTCTCTATCTCTGCAGTTGTACCGGTTACTTTAGGCGCATAATCTAAAACCATATTGCAGGTAAGAATGCGTGGATACAAGACCGTCCATGAATCCGATCCGCCGGTTAAGCCATCTTTACCGACGCCCTCTGGTTGCCAGGTATAGGCAAAATACATGTTATTGCCATATTTATAAAAAGCACCTTGAACCACATCATCATCCAAAAGACGAAGGCTCCTATCATATCCAGGACCGCCACTACTGATATAGGCGGCACCCAATAATAATTCGTTCAATGCAGAAGCAGATCTAGGGATAATATCCGTCTGAGACTGTTCTTCCAAAAATTTTTTACAGGATGACACCAGAAAAAAGCCCGAAAGAAGAAGTAAAATAGATAAATTTCTTTTCATAGTTTTTTATTAAAAAATCACATTTAAACCCAAACTGAAGATTTTACTGATGGGCAACGCTGTTGTACCCACACCATCAATTTCCGGATCCTGACCTCTTAACTTTTTATCTGCGATTACAAATAAATTAGAAGCTGTTCCGGAAACGGAAATCTGCTTTAATTTCATCCGTTTCACCAGGTTATCAGCTAAGCGATAAGAAAAATTAATTGCATTGCATCTTAAGAAACTTCCAGATACCAAGTTTGCATCAGAATGGTTGTACATATCATAACGACTCATACTAGAGGTTGTAGAACCCGTTTGATTTGTCATCACAACAAATCCCTCGCCCTGCAGACCATTATTTTTAGGAAAAGCCGGAATATCAGTAAAGGCTTCATCACCCGGCTTACGCCAGCGCTGTTCCAAAATTGAAGGCAGATTTTCTTGCGTCATCGGGATAGATACGTCTGAAACTTTATAAACTGGATTTCTCAATCTTTTTGAACCTAATTTAAAAGCAAAGGACATCCCCAGGGAAAAAGCATGATAATCTACAGAAGTATTTAATCCGCCAATAATCTTAGCATCACGTGATCCTGCCGGTTTTAGATAATCGATAAATGAGCCCTTTGGTGTCACCCCATCTCCGTCTATCCCATTAAACATAGGCACCCCGGTTTTTGGATTCAGTCCTTTAAATGAAAAAACATAAAATGTGTTGACAGGCTGTCCTTCAACAAGTACAGTACCATTCAGATAATCCGAAATTATCGTACTGGTGGCATCAATTGTTCCTTTCTCCAGCGTATTAAAGTTCTTTGCTGAATTTACAGACATCCGCCAGTTTAAGTTCTCCCTACGGATGAGGTTCATGCCCAACTGCACTTCATAACCATAATTTTTAATATTACCGCCATTAACGAGCATGATAGGCACACCATACTCCAGTGGAATAAATTTTCGAGTAATAGCATCAGTGGTTCTTTTATGATAATAGGCTATGTTGAAATTCAGAAATGAATTAAATAATGAACCATTTACTTCCAGATTGAAACTTTTAGTTTTTTCCCACCTCAGATCTGGATAGGGTAAAGATTTGATATTCAAATAAAATTCATTTGCCCCACCATTAAGTGCCGAATTAACATCTGGTATACTCAAAATCAAGTCCGGACCTACAGAACTGATTACGTTACCCTGAAATCCATAAGAAGCCTTTAAACCTAGGTCGTTAATGATTTTACTGTTTTGCAGCCACTTTTCAGAGCTGATGTTCCAACGGCCGGCAATACTCCATACAGGTAAAAAACGCTGATTGGCAAATTGGCCAAAACGATTGGAAGCATCTGTTCTTATGTTTCCATTTATAATGTATTTATTTGCATAACTATAGCTTGCAGTAGCAAATAAAGACATGAAATTATTAAGCGTATTTGTCCGCTTTGGGCTAATCATCGGGATAGAATTGGGCACCATGGAAAACCCTTCGCCCCGGTCCCGCAAATATCCAGGAAGCAGGTTGTCCAAACCATCGTTTTTTACAGACCTGATCTCCTGTCCGGCCACAATATTAAACACATCATTTTCGGTAAAAATGCTACGGTTAAATTCGGCCATGTTACGAAACGTATAGCTATATACTGATGAGCTTGATGGCAACAAAACCCCACCAAAAGGTATGATAGAATTTAGTTCCATAGGGCTCCCCGGTGCGACAGAACCATAATTATATCCCCTACTCAGAGCAACATAATTACTAAGCTCCGTAGCATATTGTTCAGAATTTAATGCGTTCACATTTCCGCTTGCCAACGAAGTAAAAGTAAGTCCACGAAGAACAAGGTAGTTGAGGCTCAACGAAGATGCCAATTGCGAATTCTTAACTGAACTCCCTGTCTGCTCAATCTCATTAAGGATGTTATAATCCAATGGAGTAATAAAACCAAAAGAATCTTCTTTAATGCTTGGATAAACCAGTGATGGCGAAATTGCACGGCTTGTTTGTATCGAATAGTCAAGAGGATTTACGGCAAAATACCCTGAAGAAAACCGTTGACTTCCATTCAAATTAAAGTTTAAGGTAAGCTTTCTGTTCAACTGGGAATTTATGGCTACAGAAACACTACCTTCCCTTAGCCGATCTTGTTTAGCTGTTCCTTGATTATCATCATAAGAAGCAGACGAATAATAACTCGTTTTTTCACTGCCGCCGGAGAGGCTCAAATGCTGGCTTACATTCAGCGTATTTTGAAACAGTATACCAAACCAATCTGTATTCAGCTTTTCTAAATCAGCTACAGTTTTCTGAAACTGTCCCTCCGTAATTTTTTTGTTCATCAGGTCCATAAAGGCACCTTCATATCCCATGTTAATGGGTACACTTTGATAAGTATACCCATCCTGGTACATCTCTCTGGAAAAGCGGACACGTTGCTGTGAATTCATCAGTTGCATATCACTATACTGTGGTCTGCGTGAAGTACCAAAAGTGCTAGAATAACTAATCTCAGGCTTACCAGCTTTTCCTTTTTTAGTCGTGATCACGATTACCCCATTTGCGGCCCTGGTTCCATAGATTGCTGTAGCTGATGCATCTTTTAAAAAGGTAATACTTTCTACATCATTTACATTTAACCCACTAATGGAATTCCCGGTTAAACTGGCTTTGGATAGAATACCATCTTTCATTAAGTACATATCACGGCTACTTGGCTCAACCCCCAAAAGGTTATCCGGGTTAATATCATTTGGGTTTTCCCGGATAATCCCGTCAACTACAATAATCGGATTTGCATTTCCGATCAAAGTAGAGGTACCCCGCATTCGCATGGACGGAATGGCATTCGGACTTCCCGAATTCTTCGCAACAGATAGTCCCGGAACCTTACCTTGCAGCATGGAGACGATATTTGTAGCACCAGGTTCTTTAACTTCAGTCCCTTTTAAGGTATAGGTAGAGCTGGCAGACAAACGCTTATTCACAGTCTGATAACCCGTTACTACAAATTCTTCCATCTCATTTAATTCCGGTTCCAGTCTGACAGTAATCACCTCTCCTGGTTTTGGTTTGACGGTTTTCTTTTGAAATCCAACAGACGAAAAAGTGAGGCTTTTCCCTTCTTCCAATAAAATGCTAAACGTGCCCTTTTCATTTGTAAATGTAGTAGAGGGCGTTCCGGTTACATTTACAGTCACTGCCGGGATCGGATTCCCCTTATCATCCTGCACCATCCCCTTCACAGTATTACTAATTTTAGCTTCTTCATCTTCCTCTTCTTTAGGCGCAATCACCATTACTTTGTCCATCATCACAAAGGTGAGGGCAGAGCCCTTCAATAGCCGTTTCATCACTGATTTGAGCGGTTCATTTTTAGCTATAAAAGTTTGGCGCGGGCTCTTCTGTACCAGTTCCTGATTGTACACGATCTTAACCGAAGTTTGCTTCATCACTGCCTGAATGATCTCTTCAAGCTTTCCATTACGGATATTGATGTTAACCTTGTCTTCATTTTTCTGCTGTGCCAATGCTGGCTGCAGAAAAACAGTTAAAAACATGATGCCACAAATTAGGACACATATTGTTCGATAAAAATAATTCATGAGTTTGGTTTAGTTGTCAATGCCTCGTTACTTTAGCAAATTGATGAGCGTGTTTTCCAGCGTCTTAGCACCTGGATTACTACCATCCCGGAAGCCTACACCTACGATTTTCCCTGTTGGATCAATTAAAAAATTGGCGGGAATACCCTGTACCATGTAAGCCAGTACCGCAGTATTCTGATCCGCTTTCAAATCTGACAACTGTAACCAAGGCATTTGTTCTTCAGCAATAGATTGCAGCCATTTTTCTTTGTCTTTATCAAGGGAAATACTTACGATGGTAAAATTCTTATCCTTGAACTTTTCATAAACAGATTTTAATTCTGCAATTTCCCGTTTACAAGGTGTACACCAGCTCGCCCAAAAATCTACCAGTACATATTTGCCCTTAAAGTCGGCCAGGCTGCTCATTTTGCCATTCGCATCAGGCTGACTAAAATCCGGCGCCTGCTTACCAAACCATTGTGCTCTCGAACCTGTGAGACCAGACAACATAGCTGTTGTGATCTGATTTTTAGCATTACCACTAAATTTATTCAGATAAGCCAATGTCTCCTCACGCGAAAGCATATCAGGTAAAACTGCATTGAGCAAATAGGTAGAGGGGCCTGAGTTTAAATGGTTATCAATCCATTTTTTACCACTTGTCACAACTTTTTGCGTTAACATGGTGATCTGTGCAGCAAGTGCGTTGGCAGCAGATTCATCACCTAATTTTCTGGCTTCGACTAATTCAATACTCAATGCCTCAATTTTATCAAGGTTACGATAAGATTCCTCCATTGCTTTTTCCATAGCAACCCAATCAGATACAAAAGCATCCCCTGTAAAAGTTGCCCCCTTAAACCCTGTTCCATTTCCGGCAATATTCATTTTTCCCGCTTCCAGGTAAACGACCATTCCCAGCCCGGTTTTCTCGGGATTTTTGCCGGCCTGCAAAATGAAGGTAGAACCGCCCCCTTTCATCGGGTTGGAAAAAGAGAAACTATTGTTTTTAACGTAGGTTGAATCTGTCGTTTTATCGATCGGGTTCCATAGATAAACCACGTCATCGTTGATCAGTTCCGGCATTTTAGCCGTAAGCTCCAGTTTATCCTGAGCAGAAACACTAAGAGCGAAAATACTCAGGCCTAGAAGTGATAATATTGGTCTTTTCATTATTTTAAGATTAGTTTATGGTTAGTTTAAATTGCTTTTTCTTTAATATGACAATGTTTTCGCCTGCCCGCTTCAGTATAAGCGTATAAGGAAGGAGCAGGCCATTTACTGGTTTATACTCTGCTATATCCAGGCTAGAATACAACAGATTAAAATCTTCAACCCCGAGGTAGACTTCTTTAACCTTTAATCCGCTGCTTACTTCGTAATAGCACCTTCTTTCTCCGGGTTTACCCTTATCCAGATGAAGCACGTAAACATCGGTACCATTTACATTTTGTATGGTCTCTTCCAGCTGCATATCGGATTCAGGAATTTGCAGTTCGGGAAACAATTGACACATCTGCTGAATACTTTTCTTTTGTACGGTATTTAGCTCTACTTGAGTCCCCATTTGTTTATACTGGACCGCATTCTCCTTTGTGGTGTACTTATGTAAGGGGTATAAGAGATTGGAAAGCCTGATTTCCGTGTCATATTGACCTTCATTCACAGTTCGGATGAAGGCATATTCAACTCCATCTACAAGCTTAAAGTACTCAAACTCTGCTTTAAACACTTTCATAGCTTTATTTCTTCCACCAACAGCTTGGAGATATTGTTCAATAACCTTTTTTGCGGTAACTCCTGCAGGAACTGGTTTACGCACAGTGCTGCCCTGCCAGGTATTATTGCTATAATCCTGATCTGGGAGACATTGATCGGGATCAATCTTCACAGAAATGACTGTAGTAGTTGAAGGATAATGGAAAACCCATTCCGGGCCTTTCTGCCAGATTTCGGCAGGGAGTTTAACGCGATTTATATTCCCGTTAAATTCAATAACCTCCACCACAACAGGCATCACCATCTTTCCTTTATTCAAAAGCTTAATATTTATGCCTTTTTCGGGCTGTTTATCAACATACGCAACCTCTGTTAGGGATTGGTCCAACCTCCAATCGTTCATGAACCAACTTTGCCAGAACCAGGAAAGATCCTCTCCCGTTGCGTTCTCCATGTAACGGAAAAAATCTGATGGCATCGGATGTTTAAATTTCCAGTCGGCGATAAATCCACGAAATGCAGGATCAAATTGTTCCGCTCCTAAAACTTGCGTTCTCAGGAGATTTATTGCGATTGCCGGCTTCATATAGGATAGTAAAGCAAAATTACTGTAGGCAACGAGTTCAGCGGGAGTGGCAGCGGTTTGTCCTGGTTTTGCTTTTGTAAGCCATTGTACAGCATCAGGCATTTCAAACGCAGTTTGCCTCTTTAGTTGTTCTCCATTTACATGATTGATAAAAGAATTTAAACCTTCAACCATCCAACCATGTCGGCCATTACCGGCAATCATTATGTTAAACCAGTTATGACCAAGTTCATGGTTCAAAATCGGCCATAAACCGTTTGCCATTCCATTTGATTTATAATAAAGGAAACAAGCTCCAGGCCCCGCAATCCCTGTAACTAAGCCGCCGATATTTACGGCCGTAGCATAAGGGTAGGCGCCCCAGAGTTTCGAATAGTTTTCCAATATCTTTTTCATGGATTGTGCAGATTCCTGCCAAACGGCAAAATTGCTCTCCACAGGATACAAAGACATGGCTAATGCTGGTGCTTTACCAGGGATATTTACTTTTACAGCGTCCCAAATGAAAGCCTTGGATAATCCAAAGATCGCATCGCCAGCATTATCGGCTTTAAAATGCCAAGTGGAGCGACTACCTGGAGGTTTTGCTGCCGACAAGTTAATTTCTTCCGGCCTGCGAATCTGAACGGTTGTATCACTTTTAGCCGCCCTCATTAGCCGATCAAATTGTAATTTTGTTAAAACCTCCCGGGGATTTACGAGGCTGCCAGTACCCTGAACTATCATTTCAGAAGGTACATTTATTGAATAATCTAATGTACCAGGTTCCACGTAATAACCTGCGTTCGTGTTCCAACCTTTGATGTTGTCATAAACAACTACACGGGGAAACCATGATGAAATCTGATAAATTGACCCATTTAAAGAGGGCATTATCCCCATAAAGTCTGATCCCTTAACAGGCAGTGTAAAATGATAATTAAGACTTAACGTAATACTTTTTGAAGACTTGAGTGTATTTGGAAGATCAATTTTGAGTTGATCGTTCATTAGCTCATAACCGGCCTTCGCTAATTGGCTCCTGGGTTTCCCCGGGACCGAGACCTCATCCAACACGAAGCCTTCAGTATACTCCTGAATACCGAAACGGCTCCCATTTACAGGAGTAAGCGCCGAAGCACGTGAGTCCTTCCTAAAACGATTCTGGGCCAGCCCAATCCAGATTTCATGCAGATCATGAGGGCTGTTATTGGTATAGGTTACCGTCATTTTAGCGGTAAAAACCCTTGATAAAGTATCAAAACTCCCGACTATTTTATAGTCTGCTTTATTTTGCCAATATCCCACTCCCGGCCTGCCGTTTGCAGTTCTATACAAATCGTCTGGCGGATAACTCATGGACTTAAAAGTTTCATGAGGATCAAATAGTACCGCTTGTTGCGCATACAATGGTTTAACGAAAAAAGCCATTGCCACAACGCATAAGCAAAGTATGCTGCTTATCTTTTCTCTTTGTACCATTGGTCGATTTTCTCTTTGAATATTTTTTGATTCGGGTGTTCTAAATGTGAGTCGAGAAAATTTCCCTTTCGGTCTAAAACGATGTATCGGGGATAGCTATTCATTTTATAGATATCTCTAAAGAAGTCATGATCTTTTGAACCATCTACAAGATGCAAGTTGATTTCCTGCTCCATGTTGTGTTCTTTTAGATAATCTCTCCAGGAAATCCCATCCTTTTGTTCCAGTGCAATGGTAATGAATGCGACATCGCTACTGTCCTTATAATTTGCGGCAATGGCCCTAAATAAGGGAAGTGTTTCCCTACATTCACCACACCATGTACCCCAACAATCTATCACCAGCATTTTACCCCTGAAATCAGATAAGCGGACCAGTTTTCCATCCGCATCTGGCAAAGCAAAATCAGGGGCAGGTTTACCCATCTGCAAGTTTTCATAGGTATGATAAAATTGATCAAACGCTTTGATATCAGCAGCATTCGTTAATGCTATTCTGATTTTAGGATAAAATTCATTGAGTTCCTGAGTTAATCCTTTTGTACGAAAAAGTGTATAATAATTTGGAATGACGTTCTTTTTTATTAAAAACTGATTCTTGTCCTGTAATATGGGCTCCCATCGTTCAAATCTTGATGCTTTTGGATTGATCAATGCTCGCCCCTCTTCGAACCCTACGAGGTAATTCTGAACAATAACCTCATCGCAAATCCTACCCAACTCCGTTCCTTTAAAGCCTTCCCCCTTTAAATACCAGTCAGAGAAATTACCGGGCAAAGTACTGTTGTCTTTATGGCCTTTCAAATAAGTGTGTTTAACCTTCATGCGAAGCAGACCGGCATAACGTTGTAGTAAAGACAGCTCCGCCGGCTTTACTACTCCTGCTTTCTTAAGTAAGGCATCTACCCTATCATCCAGGTTTTTAAGAATGCCAACCAGGTCCTCTACATTCATCTTAGCCAACTTATCTGCTGAAATCTCGTATAAGCTGTCCATTTGATAAGGTAGACTTTGTCTGAAGCCATCAACACTATTAAAATCGACCGTAGGGAGAACTTTCCGTGATTTAGCTCGAATCATCAGATTAACCTCCTGAGGTCCACTTATAAATACCGGGATATGATTCAAGGATATAATCTGTAAGGCAAATGGCAAATCTTTTTTAATTAAAACCTTACCTGCTACTTTAGGCATAATCATCTCTCTTTCCCAAACAGTTTCGTCCTGATCTTTTAAATGAGAAAATTCGACAAATTGTAGGTCTGGACAATTAACTGTTACATTAAACCTGATCTTTCCAGATGGCTTGTCTACAGCGCGAAGTCCGCTTGATGCCAATATCAATAGCGCAAAGCAGCGCAAAAATAATTTTAACTTCATTATAGTTTAGGTTGGTTTTTAGTATAGGCGACACTTGTACAAAAAAGGGTGAAAACAATTACAAATTATTTTCACCCTTTTTTTGATAAGCCATAAAACTTATCGTTGTTTTACCTGCACTTTATTTCCATCAATCCTAAAATCAATCTGGTTACTGCTGAATTTAATGTTATTTAAAATCTTGCTTACATCTAGTGTTTTAGGTATGTCAATCGTAAAATGCAGGTTTTTAAGTGCATCATTTTCAAAATTGAACTCCAGATTATACTCGCGTTGCAAGCGGGATGCAATTTCTTCCAGCGTACTGTTGTCGAAATAAATATCCGAATCTTTCCATGCGGTATAAGCTCTTAAGTCTGACTCGGTTTTGGACAACTGCTTTTCCTGCTTATTGTATTTCCCCAGCTCGCCAGGCAATAGATAGATGGATTGATTTCCGGCCTCCAGGCTAACCTTTCCACGTTCAAGCGCCGTATGTATCACATTTCCAAAGGTGCTGATACTGAATGCTGTGCCCAACACTTTCACATTCAGCTTTTTTAAATGTACAATAAATGGTCTGCTTGCATTGTGGCTCACATCAAAATAAGCTTCTCCCTCTAATGTCACCTCTCTTTTTACAGCTGAAAAAACTGTAGGATAGCTCAGTTTTGATCCTGCATTTACCCACACCAATGTTCCATCACTTAGTTCCAGCTTGGTATACTTACCATTAGGCACTTCAAGTACATTCATTTGTAATTCAGCCCCTTCTTCTTTAGGTAAACTGGTTTCTTTTTGATAAATAAGGGTACTACCATTCAGAGTGGCACCTTCCGATTTTAAAACATTTGCCTGGCTTGCTTCCAGTTCAACAGTCTCGCCATTTGCTAGTGTAAGGTGAATTTCATCAGATCCCTTCGAGGAAGATTTAACAGCATCATTCTGCTTTAAAAACAACCACAATGCCGGTGCCAGTACTAGTGCGAGTATGGCTGCAATAGCCATTGCCCTATATAATTTACTTCGATTAAGCTTAACTACTTTCAGCTGTTCCTTTTCTTTATGCCTTGCCTGTAATTCATCCCAGCCTGCCGCTACCGGAAATTTGTGCTCCGGATTTTCTTCCTTTAACCTCATATTTGTTTCTTCTGCCAGTAATAGCAATTCAAGCTCCTCTTCATTCAATTCTTCGGCATCCTGATCGTTTTCATAATTGCCTTCTATATGCTTCAACAGCTTATCCCAGTTTAATTTTTCTTCCTGATCCATATCCTGTTAATAAAATCCAATCCATATACCAACTAAAACCATTATCCTAACCAGTGACTGACACTCACGACGTAAAAACTCATACGATAGTTTAATATGTCTTTTGACCGTGTTTACAGAAATATCCAGCTGTGCAGCAATTTCTGTATACTTTAATCCTTCTTTGTTACTCAATAAAAACACATGCCTTCGCTTTTCAGGCATTTGTCCGATAATTTCCCATAATACCAGATCTCGCGCAGTTTCATGTTCCTGTACATCCTGATCTGAATAACTGGCCATGTTAGCTGTTTTTTTCCGCAGTAGTTCATCGTTAAAATCTACCTTTTTCGACTTTTTCCGATAGCTCAATGAAGCGTTCCTCACTGCCCGGAAGGCATAGCTTTTAAAGCTCGCATGGATCTCTATCGTTGAAATTTTGTCCAGACAGTAGAGAAAAAAATTCTGAACAATATCTTTGGCGACCTCCTCATCTTCTACCACTTTATGGGCAACAGCACATAAAAAGGAATAATGCTCCCGAAATAAAGGTTCTATCTTTGAAAGATCTGCCATCGGCCTTATAGTTTAGGTATTAGGTTATTTAACTGTAATAATTTTAGTCACAATATCCAGACTTTTATCAATGTACAAGTCTGCCGAGAGCGACTCAATCCACTTCTTATACCATTCATTACCTGGATCAGCACTTTGATCCAGCGTCCCCCTCACTTTATTCTTTTTAAGTTCAGGCAGCAATATTGCCTGGTCAATATGCTGGGTAAGCCTTGACAGTTTACTTTGCTCTTTGTTAAACTTATCTATGTTTAAGCTTACAGGACTCAGCTGGTTTTGCGCCAGCAATTTACTGTTTTCTTCTACAATCCTAAACTTTTCATCCTGCCCAACTGATTCTTTCGCTAAATGTAAAATACTGTCCCAAACTGTCGCTTTATTAGATTCCGTATAAACCGCGGGCTGAATGCTATCCCAGGCCAAAGCCGTTACATTATCCTTTTCTCTGATCTTAAGATAAGCCAGTTTTCCCGGTAGGATTACATCTGCTTTTACCCCCCTTAATTGTGTTGAACCGCCATTAACCCTGTAAAACTGGTGTTGGGTAAGTCTTAAAGAACCATAGCTTATATTTGGTATTCCCTTGGTCTTATCTCCCATTTTTCCCATTGGGAGCGTTGCTTGTGCGGTTCCTTTTCCATAAGTTGATGGACTACCGATGATAATTCCACGTTTATAATCCTGAATTACAGCGGCAAATATTTCGGAAGCCGAGGCACTTTGTTCGTTCACTAAAACAACAAGCGGGCCTTCGTACAATGACGCTTCATTTGTAGTATGTATTTTAAGTTGATTTGCGTCCTTGATCTGAACTTTTGGCCCTTTTCCTAAAAAGTAACCACTCATTTTAACCACTTCATCCAATGATCCGCCACCATTACCGCGCAGATCAAAAATGATTCCTTTCACATTTTCTGCTTTTAATTTAATCAGCTCTCTTTGCACATCATCAGCAGAACGGATTCCGGCAGGGTTTACCATGTCGACGTAAAACTCTTGCAAGTAAATGTAGCCAATTTTATAACCGTTCTTTTCAATAACGGCACTCCTGGCCCTGCCCTCCTCATCCTTTATTTCGCTTCGCTTCAGCGCAACGGTTTTCTCCTGTCCAGTACTTTTCAACAGACCCAAGGACACTTCGCTATCCTTTTCTCCTCGGATCATATCCGCAATATCAGTGATTGGAATTCCTGCAACATCAACCATAGTCCCTTTTGCATCACTGATACTCAAAATCCTATCATTGATGTCTACTAATCCACTTTTTATAGCTACACCACCTGGTCTTAACGATTTAATGAATACATCACCTTCTTTATCCTGAAGTTCCAATCCCAGCCCATAGAATCGTTTTGCCATCTGGTCATTCACACTTCTGGCTTTCACAGGTGGAAAATAAGAAGTATGGGGATCTACTTCAAGCGTAATGGTATTGATGTATTGACTAAATCTTTCATTTAATGCCGATTGTCCCGTCAGGTTTTTAAATGTATTGGAAACCCATTTGTCTACTTTTACCCTTGCTTCCTTTTCTAACGCAGGGCTGTTGGTTTTACCATTGTTCAGATCTGACATTTTTTTCAAAACCAGATATTTAGCTTTTTTTTGCCACAACTGCGTCAATGCAGCTTGGTTGGCAGCAAAATCACATAAATCTCCATTCAGTTGAATCGTTTCATTTTTAGCAAAGTCAAAAGGCTTTTCCAGGATTCTCTTATAACCAGCAGCAGCCTCATTTAATCTTTTATGATATATCTGATATGCGGCAGTAAAAAAATCAGCGGAGCCCTCCTGCAATTCATTATCGATAACCAACTCATATTTCTTTAAATATTCAAGATCACTTTTCAAAAACACATTCTTATTAGGATCCAAACCCGTAAGAAATTTCATCCAGATAATTTTAGAGAAATTATCATCAATGGATTTGGGTCTTACATGTTTATTTTCCAGGTTCTGCATCACCCTTAATATTGTATTTTTTTGAACAGCCACAATGTCGGGAACTTCCGACTGCCCCATTGTGCTCTGCAGGGGTCCTAAAAAAAATACTACAGCACAAAAGGCTGATTTAAATACGTTTAAATGGCTGTTATTATTCATCATTCTTGTTAATTTCGGTTGTCATTTTCGCGACATTCACAAATACACCGATAGATCCAATATCCGGTAAATGTGAATACATAATCTTTTGATCACTTATAATCATATGCCTTGTCAGGCTCATTAGCATAAACTGATTGGTAAATTCATTCTTATTTAAGGGCGAGAGCTGCAGTACGTGAGCGCCTGTAACCGCCTCGACAGCCGTGTTACCCGGCTTAATATTTTTCCCCATATCTATACGAACAAAAAGAATTGAATCCTTACCCGCGAAAGAATCAGCAACCTTTTCAAATGCTTTTTTTTGCGCCGACGCACTATCAATTGAAGCGTTCCCGCACAATACCTGCATAACCAGGACTTTGCCCTTAAATGAAGCGGGTGTTAAAATTTCTCCTTTGCTAGTTTTTAAACTAAACTGAGGACTAATGGCTCCTCGTTCAATGAGTTTATATTTGTCAAGCAAAATCTTCGTATTAGCAATGAATACCTCATCTTTAATTACCAGTTTTGCATCATTAAATAATGATTGTGCCTGATCTGATAAACCTTCTCTGCCAAGTTCGGCCTTCAGTACTTTATTAAAATACATCTTTTTCAGTGCCGTATTTTTCACATTATAGAGCAGATAACTTGCCCGCTCCATATCTGAGCTTGTACAGCGTTCCTCTCCTTTAACCAGTTTGCGTAAGTTAAAATAGGTGTCAATATATTTAACAGGATTTTTGATTCCCTTAATTAACAAGGCATGGTCGATATCTAACTTCTCGAATGTAGCTTCCATCATTTTTTTTGAAGAAGGATCCGTATTCCCGGTCTTCAGCCATACATCTGCCGCAAGATAATCCGCATATAGCCTTCCCATCCTAGCATTGTAAATCTTATCTATAGATGGCTGAAATAATTTCTGGCTATGAACATCACCAGCATTTAGGAAGACCATCAAAACAATTATTATTATATATTTCGTCTATTTATCTTTAAGTGTTTTCTCTATTTCTACTTCAAGTGTATTCTTCAGCTCAAAGTCTATTGAGGCTGCAACCTTTCCTTCACCATTTACAACTACCAAAAACGGGATGCTATCAAATCCAAAGACACTTCTCAAACCATCCTTGTCAAAGCCTTTTTCGTCTCTTACCTGAGGCCATTCCATTTTTTCCTGTTCCAATGCTTTTTTCCATTTTTTATCCTCACTATCCATGGAAACGGCAAGAAAAACAACATTCTTATCTTTAAATTTATTGTACAGTTCCCTTATATGTGGAATTTCTCTCCGGCATGGTGCGCACCAGGAAGCCCAGAAATCGATTACTATTGTTTTACCTGCATACTGGCTCAAATCAGACTTACTACCGTTTACATTTAGCACTTCAAACACAGGAACCTTTCTCCCAGGTTGTGTTTTTGCCATCATCTCCATTTTTTTCTTCAGCAATCTCCCATAATGCATTTCTTTGGCCCGGTCACCTAACAATGCATAATGTTCTACTACTCTCCTATAGGGATAATTGGCATAAAGATCTACCAGGTATCCTGAAAGCTCATTGTCATTGTGCTCCTTAATAAAATTTGCGAGTTCAGTTGGCTGAAGAAGCCTCCATTTGCTATATAGGTCATTCAAGGGACTCCCTTTTAACAAATTGACGGTTAAATCATTGATATCCCCCTTAAATGTCATTTTTGTGTTCTCTAGTAACACCAATACGCCAGTACGGTTGATATTCAAATAACATGAGGTGGCATACTCCATTTCCCCTTTGATGGTGAACCGACCATTTTCAATTTCCACCGGGCCTGCAATCACCTTATTATCTTCAGACCTCGTGATCCAGGCTTTGCCATATTTTGCTCCTGTGATTTCTCCATTGATGACAAAACCGGCATAGGCTACATTAAAAAAAGGCACCAAAAGGAGCATTAAATAAAAGGTTCTTAAATTCATTCGTTCGGTTGGTTTAGCTGATAAAATTCGCCTGATGGCGGTATAACATTTTATTAGGCGAACAGAAACGAAAAAAGGGTGAACAGATTTTAAAAAAAATCTATTCACCCTTTTAAAGGTCTTTTATAATACTTAATTGTTTCTTATCAATCGATTAGGATTTGTCAATCACACCAAAGGCTACAGTTTTCCATTTGATATAACCCAGTTTTGCACATTGATCGGCTACTTCGGACTCTACACTGCCCGGCACATCGTTTACAATCTTCCAGCGAACGCTGTATTTACTGTTATACCCGATATAAATTACAATATCGTCAAATAAGGGTTCAACTGTTTCCAATCCCTTAAGGTGTACATCCTGCAGCTCCTTAGCAAAGCGCGCAAGTCTTTCGTTCATCACTTTTGCCAGTGGTGGTGCTGGCTTAACATCTGGTTCTATAATCGCAAGTACAGTTACAGTCATCGGCTAAATATCAGTAATACTACTATTTTTAGCAAAGCTAACTATTATTCCGGAATTTATTAACATTTATGATCCGAATACTACTGTTAATGTAATACCTATTAACTTACTTGCCATTACATTAATTGATTATTTCACGTAAACACCTAACAAACAACACGAACCAAATCCAGCCCCATCAACCATCACACATTATCAACAATAAGCGCAACAGCAAAAAATTTCAATTAAATTTGCAGAATGAGTAATGGCGGTTCTTCTAATTCAATTTTCGACAAGGTTCTATCTTTTATCGACTACAGCAACCAGAGTATTTTTCTTACCGGAAAAGCGGGAACAGGAAAAACTACCCTACTAAAACGGATCAAGGAAAGCTCTTCGAAAAAGATGGCCGTTATCGCTCCAACGGGCGTTGCCGCTATGAACGCCAAAGGCACCACCATCAATTCCTTTTTTCAATTGCCTCCAGGCTCATTTTTTCCGGGTGACATTAGTCTTGAAAACCTCCAATCGGGTATACTGTCCATTCAATCGATGGTTTCCGATTTAAGTTACAGCAGAGAAAAGACAAGCCTTTTTAACGAACTAGAGCTCCTGATCATTGATGAGGTATCTATGGTCCGTTGCGATTTATTGGACGTAATTGATGCTATATTGCGAACTGTAAGGAAAAACAATGCCCCTTTTGGCGGTGTACAATTACTCCTTATTGGCGATTTATACCAGCTGCCACCAGTTACCAAAAGAGAAGATTGGACATTTTTAAGCAGAGCCTACCCTTCTCCTTACTTTTTTGATGCATTGGTTATCCGCAGAAATCCCGTTTTACAAATAGAACTGACCACCGTATTTCGTCAGACCGAACCAGAATTCATTAATATTTTAAATGACATCAGAAACAATCAGATTAACGAAAGTGGGCTGACCTTATTAAACAAAAGATACAATCCAACACCCCATACCACTGATGAGGTAAGTCCTATCATCATCACCTCTCACAATGCCGAAGCCAACACCATCAATAAAGAAAAACTAGAAGAACTTGCCGGTACAGAATACACCTTTGAAGGTGAAGTGAGTGGAGAATTTAGAGATCTTGGTTTACAGGCAGAACAAAGTTTAAAATTGAAGGAAGGTGCACAGATCATGTTCATCAAGAACGATACTGGCGAGAACCGTAAATTCTATAACGGAAAGATTGGAAAGGTAAAATCTGTTAATGAAGGTGAAATCTATATTTCCTTCCCAAATGAACCCGACTTTTTATTAGAAAAAACTTCATGGCAATCTTTCGAATACAAAACAGATACAGAAGAAGCCATAGTTCAACAACAGGTAGGCGAGTTTTCGCAATACCCGATTAAGCTGGCCTGGGCAGTAACCATTCATAAAAGTCAGGGCCTAACTTTTGATAGTGCCATTATCGATGCTGGGAAATCCTTTGTTGCCGGTCAGGTGTATGTTGCATTAAGTCGTGTAAGGACACTGAATGGCCTAATCTTAAAATCAAAAATCAGCACAGAAAGCTTAAGGTCTAATACAGAGGTGATCAATTATATGAATCCAGCACAGGAAACTGAGTTGGACGATATCCTGATTGCTGCACAGGAAAGTTTTATCCTACAATTGGTGCTAGATCATTTTTCTTTCGGCCGCATCTATACCGGATTGGAAACCATGGCATCTAATCCTGAAGTGGTCAAATCAATCCTGCCGGAGTTTAAATCTTTACTTGCTCAGCTTAACAAATCAGTGAACGACCTATTGGCACTGTCAGACCGTTTCCAAAATCAGGTAAAACAACTGCATAAACAAAGCGGCTTTAAGGATCAAGAAGCGCTTCAGGCTAGAATTGAATCTGCATTAACCTATTTCATTAAAGAACTCAACTTGCAGCTCATCAATCAGCTTAATAAAAATATCAGAATTAAACCCAAAAACAAGATCCAACAGCAGCTGCAGCACCTGATGCAAAAATACAGACAGGTGATAGAAGGCAGGATTGCACTGATGCAATATGCTTCAGGCTTGTTAAAAGAGCCTATTAAAGCTGAAGATTATACGACTTGGATCAATAAACACAAAGTAAAAGCTAGTGCAAAACCAAGTTCTTCTTCAGCGGCACAACAGTCGAATGTTAACTTGCAATTGTTTTAAATAAGACGCTATAGCCTTTTACTACCTTTCGAAAGTCCTTCGGGAGCGCTTTACACAACAAGGAGTTTGAAAGGAATAGAGAGTTGGAAAGGAGTTTTAGTCCTACGAGACTCCTTTCAGAGTCCTTTCAAACTCCTTTCAGACTCCTACCAGCCTAAGACCATCCCCGAACCTTACCTTACGCTGTCGTTTCTTTTTGCTTAGTTAAATAGTAAACTGGTATCCCAATCAACATAATCAATACACCCCAACCACAAGTGTCCGTTTTATAGATCAGCAAGGCAATACAAAGTGCCGAAGCCAAAACGATATACAAAAATGGCAGCACTGGATAACCAAAAGCCCTATATGGACGCTCTGCATCTGGCATTTTTCTTCTTAGAATGAAAATGCCATAAATCGTTAGGATATAAAAGATCAAGACAATGATCACTACAAAATCTAACAAGGCACCATAACGTCCGGTAAGACACAATACCGATGCCCAAGCTCCCTGAACCCATAGCGCCCAGCCCGGTACATCAAAAGCATTTAGTTTTGCTGCTTTCTTAAAAAACAAGCCATCTTTTGCCATGGTATAATAAACCCTTGCTCCTGACATAATCAAACCATTGTTACAGGCAAACGTAGAAATCATGATCATTACAGCGATAATAATCGTTCCTGCCTGTCCGAAAATATATTGAGCCGCTACAACCGCTACTCGATCTGATTTTGCTGTCGTAATCACATCCAAAGGCAATACAGCTACATACATTAGGTTAGCCAAAACGTAAATGACACTCACGATAAGTGTCCCTAAAAATAAACTCAGTCCAACATTGCGTTTGGGATTTTTAATCTCACCAGCAATAAAAGTAACTCCGGCCCAGGCATCACTTGAAAAGATGGAACCAACCATTGCCGCAGCAATACCCGAAAGCAGTAGGCTACCACTAATAGGTGTCCAAGTCATCGTTTCCAGACTAAAAGAACGAGTTTCCCAGGCATTGGTCCAATTCGCATTCCAAACTTCAGCTTTCGCTGCCAAAGTAAAACCAAATATGATCAGTCCGAACAGCGATAAAATCTTTACGATCGTTAAAACAGTTTGCAGAATCTTGCTGTCTTTAACCCCGCGACTGTTCACATAAGTTAGAAAAACAATGGTAACTATAGATACCAGCTGGGCAGCGCTAATGGTATAAAGTTCCGGCAGCCCTTTATCACTTACTCCGGTTTGAATTTGCCAAAGGATGTTATTTTCACTAAAAGGTTCATATAAATAGGCAGCAAACTTAGAGAAAGCCACCCCTACCGCGGCAATGGTGCCCGTCTGGATCACACCAAAAAGGCTCCAACCGTATAAAAAAGCAATCAGTTTATTGTAGGCTTCTTTCAGGTAAACATACTGCCCACCAGCTTTAGGAAACATGGCACTAAGTTCACCGTAGCTTACTGCAGCAATGATCGTAATCAAAGCTGTTACCACCCAAATCAAGGTAAGCCATCCCGCAGACCCTACTTGCCTTGCAATATCGGCACTAACAATAAATATCCCCGAGCCGATCATCGATCCGGCAACAAGCATTGTACCATCTAAAAGGCCAAGCTCTCGTTTAAAAGAGCCATCCTGATTTTCTTTATCCATATTAATTTGTTTGGTCTGGTTGGTTTTATCAGGGTGCTACTTTTCTTGATCAGCATCACCCCTTCTTAGAGCTAAGATATTTAAAAAACATTATTATCTGGTAAAACCATTTTTTTTTCTTGTTATATATCAACCATACGAATTTCTCGTTGAATTCAATTAGTCAACTTTTACAAGACTGTCATTTAACCGACACGAAACGGATATTAACCGGACATTACCCGGAGACTGTTCGGACCAGTCCGAGTAATGTCCGAGTAACGTCCGGGTAATGTCCGGGTAACAGCCGCGTATATGCTGCCTGATGAAAGTTAACTAATAAGAAACTTCCAGACCTATCCCATATTGCCTTTTGGAATAAGCATATCATATCTGTTCTCCAGCTTATTGCTTCACATCGATTTTCGCAAAATAAAAATCTGGCTTAAATGCAACAGAAAGCACAAAACTCTTTTTTTTCAAAAAAGGTTTGCAATCAATTGATTAAAAATTTGTTAATTACGTTTACACAAGTATTTTTGTTGTAAGCCCAATTGTGAAAAAACGCATACCAAGAACCACAGCGAGCCACAAAACGGAGAACCAAATGAACTAAACTAAACATTTAAACAACCTAAACGAGAAGAATTAAAGTATGGAGTTTTTACAAAACAATTTAATTTACATGATCCCTGTATTGGGTTTAATTAGCCTTCTGGTAATGGCAATTAAGAGTGCGTGGGTAAACAAGCAGGATGCGGGCGACGCGAAAATGCAAGAACTTGCCGGCTACATAGCCGATGGAGCAATGGCTTTTTTAAAAGCCGAATGGAGGGTATTAAGTATTTTTGTGGTATTTACTGCTGCATTACTGGCTTACTCAGGTAACATACATGAAGTAAACGGCGTAGCTTTACATTCGAGCTGGATCATTGCTGTCGCCTTTGTGATTGGCGCTGTATTTTCTGCAACCGCAGGATACATCGGTATGAAAGCGGCGACCAAAGCAAATGTCCGTACGACTCAGGCAGCAAGAACTAGTTTAAAACAAGCATTAAAAGTTTCTTTTACCGGTGGTACGGTAATGGGGCTTGGAGTTGCCGGATTGGCAATTTTAGGTTTAGGAGGTTTGTTCATCGTTTTTCTTCAAATATTTAATGTTGTTGAAGCCAACAGCACAGAAATGAAAACGGCAATAGAAGTGTTGACAGGCTTCTCACTGGGTGCTGAATCCATCGCTTTATTCGCCCGTGTTGGTGGTGGTATCTATACCAAAGCTGCCGATGTTGGTGCAGATTTAGTGGGTAAAGTTGAAGCAGGTATTCCTGAGGATGATGTGCGTAACCCAGCTACCATTGCCGATAACGTAGGCGATAACGTGGGTGACGTAGCTGGTATGGGTGCCGATTTGTTCGGTTCGTATGTTGCCACCATTTTAGCCACAATGGTATTGGGTCAGGAAATTGTTGTCGAAAAGATAAATGGAATTGCAGTAGATAACCTAAATGGCTTCTCACCGGTATTGTTACCAATGGTGATTTGCGGCTTAGGTATCATCTTCTCTATTATAGGCACCTGGTTTGTTCGTATTAAAGGCGAAGATTCAAACGTGCAAACCGCATTAAACTTAGGAAACTGGGGATCAATCGTGATTACAGCTATCGCTTCTTACTTTATCGTGATGGCTATGCTGCCTACGCATTTACATTTGCGTGGTATTGATTTCACTAGTCTAGATGTGTATTGCGCCATTATAGTAGGTTTAGTCGTAGGAACTTTAATGAGTATCATCACCGAGTATTACACGGCCATGGGCAAAGGACCTGTTAACTCAATTATACAGCAATCAGGCACAGGTCATGCCACCAATATCATTGGCGGTTTATCAGTTGGCATGAAATCTACAGTTGCCCCTATCCTGGTTTTGGCAGCTGGTATCATTTTTTCTTATGCTTTTGCAGGTTTATATGGCGTGGCTATTGCCGCTGCCGGGATGATGGCCACTACCGCTATGCAATTGGCGATTGATGCTTTCGGGCCAATTGCTGACAATGCTGGCGGTATTGCTGAAATGAGTCAACTACCTCCAGAAGTACGTGAACGTACAGATAACCTGGATGCGGTTGGTAACACAACTGCTGCTACAGGAAAGGGATTTGCGATTGCTTCTGCAGCCTTAACCTCACTAGCCCTATTTGCAGCCTTTGTGGGTGTAGCGGGTATTTCTGCTATCGACATTTACAAAGCACCAGTATTGGCTGGCTTATTTGTAGGTGCGATGATCCCTTTTATCTTCTCTGCGTTATGTATCGCAGCAGTTGGTAAAGCCGCAATGGACATGGTACAGGAAGTTCGTCGCCAGTTCCGCGAAATCCCTGGAATCATGGAATACAAAGCAAAACCTGAATATGAGAAATGTGTGGCTATATCTACCAAAGCCTCTCTTCGTGAAATGATGTTGCCAGGTGCAATTGCATTACTGGTACCAATTATTGTTGGCTTTGGCTTTAAAGGTGTTTTCCCTTCTGTAAGCTCAGCCGAAATATTAGGTGGTTTACTGGCAGGTGTTACTGTTTCCGGTGTATTGATGGGAATCTTCCAATCTAATGCAGGTGGCGCATGGGACAATGCCAAAAAATCATTTGAAAAAGGCGTGGAGATCAATGGTGAAATGCATTATAAAAAATCAGAACCGCATAAAGCCTCTGTTACAGGAGATACGGTTGGTGATCCATTTAAAGATACTTCAGGACCATCAATGAATATCCTGATCAAGTTGATGTCTATCGTTTCCTTGGTGATTGCTCCCTATATCGCAGTGAGCAGTTCAGTAGAAACGGCAAAGATAAAAACGTACACAAAGAAGATCGAGGTAGTCGTTAAAGCGGATAACCCAGCGAAAATCATTTCGGCTACTGAAACCATTCAAAATGTTAAAGACAGCGTAATTACGAAGCTATAGTTTAAATACTGTTAAAAAATAAAAGGGATTTCTAAAAAGAATCCCTTTTATTTTTAGATATATTTTCTTTAGGTTTGACACTACTATGATAATTGTATTTTTTTACAAAATCAGATAACAATACTTTCAAATTAGACAGCACAAAAAAACTAACTTATTAAAAACTAAACCACAAATTATGAATTTTAGAAAGTCAATCGACTTACTCACCAAGGAGGCATCAGAGAGCGGTGAGGGAACACTAAAAAGAACACTTGGGCCAGTAAATCTGGTTGCTTTAGGTATTGGAGCAATCATCGGAGCTGGATTATTCTCTATTACTGGTTCGGCAGCTGCCAACAATGCCGGTCCTGCCATCACCATCTCTTTCGTTATTGCAGCTTTAGGCTGTGGCTTTGCGGGTTTATGTTATGCAGAATTTGCATCCATGATTCCTGTTGCCGGTAGTGCCTACACTTATTCGTATGCCACAATGGGCGAATTTGTAGCCTGGGTTATCGGTTGGGATCTTGTTTTAGAATACGCATTAGGAGCTGCAACGGTTTCTATTAGCTGGAGTAGGTATCTGGTCAAATTTTTAGGCTATTACGACCTTCATCTCCCTCCACAGGTCACCATGTCACCTTTTGAAAGCGTTACCCTATTAGACGGTACAATTGTGCATGGCATGCTGAACTTACCTGCGGTATTCATCATTGTCTTAATGTCTTTCGTACTAATTAGAGGCACAAGCGAGTCTGCATTTATTAACGGTCTTATTGTAGCCATTAAAGTGGTGATCGTTTTCATCTTTATCTTCCTTGGATGGAAATACATCAATACAGATAACTATTCACCATATTTTATCCCTGCTGATAAACCAGGCCATGAGAGTGTATTCACACACGGATGGGGCGGTGTAATCAGGGCAGCTGGTATTGTATTCTTTGCCTATATCGGTTTTGATGCGGTATCTACTGCTGCACAAGAGGCTAAGAATCCTAAAAGAGACATGCCAATTGGTATCCTGGTTTCTTTATTTATCTGTACCATTTTGTATATTCTTTTTGCGCATGTAATGACTGGTGTTGCCAACTACGATCTTTTCAAAGGTCAGGATGGTATTGCTCCTGTTGCGGTTGCAATTGACAATATGGGTCTTAAAAATGCTGCCGGAGTTGTAACACCTGCTTTCCCATGGTTAAATAAACTAATCATTCTGGCTATTTTAGGCGGTTATGCTTCTGTAATTCTAGTGATGCTATTGGGTCAATCAAGGGTATTCTTCTCGATGAGTAAAGATGGTTTACTGCCTGCAGTTTTCTCTAAAGTACACCGTAAATACCACACTCCTGCAAAAAGCAACTTATTGTTCATGGTATTTGTAAGTTTATTTGCAGCCTTTGTACCGGCTACCGTAGTTGGTGAAATGACCAGTATTGGCACCTTATTGGCCTTTATCCTGGTGTGTGTTGGTGTGGTGATTTTAAGAAACAGAATGCCTGATCTACCGAGAGCATTTAAAGTACCATTGGTTCCATTAATTCCAATTTTAGGTGTTGTGGTTTGTTTAGGTATGATGGTGTTCTTACCATTAGACACCTGGGTACGTTTATTGGTTTGGATGATTATTGGTGTAAATGTTTACTTGTTCTATGGCATGAAAAACAGCTTACTATCGGATAATAAACAAGAGACCTTAGCGAAAAGTACTAAAACGGTTTCCTTCATTGGAATTGCATTAACCGTACTTTTAGTGATTGTAGCTATTATTCACCACCACATTACTGATGGTGCTGATACCGGATTATACTATTTCTCCTTAATTTTTGCTGCTGCACATTTTGTTCTTTATGCATTTAAAGCTGCGAATGCCAGTAGCGTAACGATTAAAGAAATCAAGTAATTTCGAGATCCTGATACCGGCCTGCGCCGGCATAACGAATTCAGGATGCCGATGCACAAAAAAGCCGTTTTGTATTTTAGATACAAAACGGCTTTTTTAATGAACAGGTCTGGGAGCTACGCCAACCTCAGCTCTTCTCCTACCACACCATTCTCCCATAAAATAGCCTTTACCATATCCGCACAAGGTACAGAAGACATTACTTTAAGCAACTTGTCTTCAAATGAAAATAACCAGTTCTGTTTACCAAACAAAAGATTAAAAACTGGTTTTACAGCAATCATGTCGATTCTGTTTTGTACTGATGTTTTAAAGATAACCGTGTCCATCGCTTGTTAAATTATACACCAAAGATGGATAGTTTAACTGAGCAGGCCAATCGATTTAAGGTGGAGCCGGGCAAAAAAACCGGTGAACCACGAAAAATGATCGGTGAAAACTCCAGAACACTTACTCCCTTCTGAGTTATACAATCTGGTTAGGGGTAAAACTGGAGAGCGCCTATAGAAATGTCATACATGGCAGGAACTATTTTAATTTCCCCATGATCCCTCAGTTGTCTGATCGAACTGCTCTGCTCTAATATCTGTTGCATAGAGCGGTATACATTTAGCACCGCTACTTTATTGACAAAAGATTCATTTTCACCATTGCGATCATGATTTTCGGTGAGCTCCTGTGGGATACTAATTTTCACTTCTCTCAATAAGCCTGAGAGGTTTTCTATCGTCACGTTGTTGCAGGCACTTTTTATAGCGCCGCAACCCGTATGCCCCATCACAATGATCAGTTTCACGCCGGCAGCTAGAATGGTATATTCTAGTGAACCCAGAATGTGTTGGGAGACCACATTTCCTGCAACACGAATATTGAAAATATCACCGATAGTTTGGTCGAAGATCAGTTCTGCGGCAACTCTGGAATCCATGCAGCTTAAGATGGTTGCAAATGGTTTGGGTTCATCTTTTGTTTCCTGTACTTTTTGCAATAGGTTAGCGTGGATACTATACCCATTTTGGAATCGTACATGACCTTCCCGAAGTAACAGTAGAGCTTGGTCAGCTGTCATTTCCAGCGGCTGATACAGCCTGCCAGAATCCATGATTTGGTGTTGTTCGTTTAGCATGATCCTGTTTTATTACTTGTTGTTTGCTGATTTTTCTTTATCCTGTTGCATCATCTGCATGAGTTGCATACCCATCAAACCGCTAAGGCTTCCATCACTTCCGTTGCCACCGGTGACGATCAGATCGGGAATAATTTTAATCCTGCCTTTTCCAATTTCCTCTGTGATTTTGAATCTGGTGAAATTTTCGTTACCCATAGCTTTTACCTGCAAGTCATAGGCATCGGCAGTAGATTTACCAATCGCCATGATCTTTTCCGCTTCGGCCAGACCGGTTTTAGTAATCTTCTCGGCATCCGCACTGGCATTAACTCTAGTAGCTTCTGCTTGTGCTCCGGCACGCATTTTTGTTGCGGTAGCTTCTGCATCAACCTGAAGTTTTAAGCTGTTAGCATCACCTTCTGCTTTTTTAACTGTAGCATCGGCCGTACGCTGAGCAATTTCTACGTTTTGTTGTGCTTTCACGATTTCCTTCTGCATATCTGCTATAGCGGTTTCTTTTTCCATCCCCTGACGTTGTTCCTGTGCCATTCGTTGTATCTGATAGGTCTTTTGTTCCTCTTCGGCAATCTTACGATCGGTTAGGGTTTTCATTAAAGATTCCGGGGGAAGAATATCCCCAATCAGCGTGTCTACGGCATTGACGTTATAGTCGTCCAACACGGCTTTAATATGTTCTTTTGCAGATTGCTGCCTTTCTTTACGGCTGATCAAGAAGCTGATCACATCGCTGTCCTGAGCAGAGTTGCGGAAATAGTTGCCAATGGTGGGTTCCAGAACCTGACTGACCAGGTTGCTCATGCTATCGAAACGGGCAATGACTTTTGGAGCTTCAGTTGCAGGAATATGGATGATCTGAGAAACATCTAAGTTGAACGGAAAACCATCTCTAGAGCGAACGGTAATGGTACTCAGGTTCTTGTCTAACTGGTGTGATTCGTTCCTGGCATTAGCCCAATTGAGCACAAGGTTGGTGGTAGGCACGAGCTCCACCTTCATAATGTATTTATTGAAGGGATATTTCCCTGGCCCGTAGGCTTCCATCCAAACGCCGCGCTGACCTTTGCTGACAATATTACCATGTTTAAAGCTTTCCCCACTGATATCTTTGCCATCTTCTCCAATGTAACTGATGACTACACCAACGAAGCCAATAGGGACATCAGTCATCGGTATTTCTTCAATTTGGATCGCCCATGGATTGATGTTATAACTTCCCGCTAAAATAATACTGGGTTGTAAACCGCGGTTACCGTCATGTTTTAAAAAAACATCAATGTCCTGAAAGTTATTGTGTCCTGTAATTGGCTTACCTGCAATTTGTCCACCTTCTATAGGCAGGCCATCGAGTGTGGTAACGATGCCCACCATGTTTTCACTGATGCTCACCATGTCCGCAATGGTAACCGTGAAAGCGAAAAGGTTAATGCGATAGGTTCCTGCTGTGATATAGGAAGTCTGACGACCTTTTTGTCCATTATTATTTAGAAACTTCTCTGCATCCTGAAAGTTATCAGATTCAACCCTGCGCCCAAGGATGGCCCCTGTTGGGATTTCAGCACCGTCGTTGGCGAGTATCAATCCTATTTTACCTTCAGGAATAATGGTAAATCCCTCCATGCCTACGGAATACTGCCAAGGCCACATCCCCCAGTAAAGACCTGGAGCAAGGGTTTTTGCCTGGAAGCCAGCCTCACCCTTGGTAGCGATAATACGACCATCAGGGAGTTCTTTGTCCCGGCCGAAAAGCACGAATTTTTTCGTAACCATTCCTACTTTGTTTTCAGGTACAATGACCATCCCCAGGAAAACACGTAAGATAAATTTGTAAAACAAAAAGGTGAAGAGGGTGGCGGAGATCCACCAATAGTTCAGAAAGATTTGATAATAGTCCATGATCGTTGGTTTTAAGTTTTTGTTATTAGGATTATTTAAGTCTGCAACATTTATAAGTATTGATTTTGATCTGATTTTCTTTCAAATCAAACTTCAGGAAATAAGAAAATATAGACGTCTTATAACAGTATTATTATGTATTAATTTAATCTTATATTAGTATTATGAATAAAGAAGACTTAGGACATCTGGAGAAGTTGATGAACTTTCTGGCCGGAAATTTTCTCAAGAAAAGGAGCTGGAAAGATGTTTCGAAATCTGAATGGACATATATCGTAGAAGAATTGAACGAGCTGTTGCAGGAGCGCAATCGAAAACAACGCATTAAAAAAGAGAGCGACCTGTTTGGAGCAAACTATCTATATGAGCATCTGATTATCAACAAACTAAAAGCTTATGAAAACAAGAAAGATTTCAGTGCATTAAGCAAGCCTAACCTGGGCAAGCTGAGTCGCATCGTACAGGTGCTGGGCTATGATAGCTACATCGATTTTATCAATTCTCACAATGAAGTTTTCAGTTTTAATGATTTAAAGATTGATATCCCTAAAGCTGCGATTAACCATAAATTGCTGGATGAGCTAGTCGGTTTATGGTATTCCTATAACCGGAATCTACCTGATAATCCGGAAAGGATTAATGAGGAAAGGATCTGGCGTTCTTCGGTTGAAATTTATAAATCCGAGTCGACAGGCGAATATTTTATTGAAAGGAGTGGAGGGGACAACCATAAATATTATGGAAAAGTAACCTCCTATGCCGATTATATCTTCATCATCATGAACAGCAATACATTTATTCGTCAGCGACACTTTATTTCGCGACTGAAAGATATCGGCGAGAAATTAAAACAGCCAAATTACAGAATTGAGGAAGTACACTTTATCAGTACCTGCATTAGTTTTAATCAGGAGCCGATAGCCTTGTTTGAGATTTTCCAAAAGGTAAATACTACAAAAAACTATGTAGCGGATTCGGTGAGTTTTCCAATAGAAAGTAATGAACTTCCTGCAGGAGTAGTTGCTTATTTGAGAGACACTGAAGGAAACAGGATCAACTATCGATAAAGGCTCCCCGCTTCCACAACCTTCCCAATCACAATGATTGCCGGATAAGTAAGTCCACCCAGAACAGCAGCCTCAGGAAGATTCTGCGCTGTGCAAACCACCTTTTTCTGATGCGGTAACGAAGCATGTTGTATAATTGACGCTGGCATATCGCCCAATCCGGCGTCCTTATAAATCCCTGCAATTTCTTCAAGCTTTTTCATCCCCATATAAATCACGACTGTCGCAGAACTATTTATAGCACAACGAAGATCTTTAGATAAGCTTCCATCTTTTTTAGTTCCAGTTATGATCCACATACTTTCACTCACTCCGCGGTGCGTCAAAGGAATTCCACTTAAACCTGTGGCCTGCATACTGCTGATACCTGGTATGTAATAAGCTGGAATCCCATGCTTTTCAGCAAATAACACTTCCTCAAAACCGCGTCCAAAAATAAAAGGATCACCACCCTTCAAGCGGACTACTACCTGATGTGTTAAAGCATACTCCTTTATTAAATCATGTATAACTTCTTGAGGAGTGTAATTTCCATAAGGCTGCTTACCTACATATACCAGTTTACAGTCCTTCGGAGCAATTTCCAGCAGCTTTTCATTGATTAAATTATCATAAAGTATCACTTCGGCCCTTTTTAACACCTTATATCCCTTCATAGTGATCAATTCTGGGTCTCCAGGACCTCCACCAACTACAAATAATCCAAAATCACCTATTTTCTCAGTCATAAATCAATAAATAATAGATAAAAACAATAAACCAACTAACAATACAGTCAAAAATATAATATTTAATGACAAATATCACAAAATATTGACTTTTATGTTTTAAAAACATACATTTGAATAACATTAATCATGTTTTAAACAAAAACATGATTAAAAAACAATAAAAACAACAAATAAAAACACAATAGAAATAAAACGTAAATAAAAAACCAATAAAAAGGACAATAAAACACAAACAAACTAACAAATCCATAAAACAATAAAAAATAAACATCATGAAACAAGAAAAAATAGTCATAATTGGAAATGGAATGGTTGGATATAAGTTTTGTGAGAAAATAATTAACAAAAAAAGCGATTTCAACCTCGTTATTTTCGGAGAAGAGCCAAGGAGAGCATACGATAGGGTTCATCTAACTGAATACTTCAATGGAAAAACCGCAGACGACTTATCTTTATCAACAGAAGACTGGTATATGCAACAAGGAATAACGCTTTATTTAAATGACCCGGTTAAGGAAATAGACAGAAATAACAAAACCATACACTCCTCAAAAGGCCTTACAGTAACATACGACTACCTGATTATCGCTACCGGCTCTGCACCCTTTGTTCCTGATATTCCAGGCATAAACAAAGAAGGGGTTTTTGTATACCGCACCATTGATGACCTTGACCTGATTAGAGACTACGCCACTCATGCAAAAACAGGAGCGGTACTAGGAGGAGGTTTATTGGGCCTGGAAGCTGCGAAAGCTTTGATTGACTTAAACCTTAATGAAACCAACGTCATAGAATTCGCGCCCCGTTTAATGCCCAGACAAATTGATTCTGCCGGAAGCGGAATGCTTCAAAGCAAACTTAAGGCCCTGGGACTAAACATTTACACAAACAAGGGGACCAGTAGTATTGAAGGGACAGACCGCATCACTTCTTTAAAATTTAATGATGGCAGCGAGTTAAAAACAGATATGCTAGTAATCTCTGCAGGAATAAGACCTAGAGATGAACTAGCCAAACTATCTGGTATCGAAGTAGGCACAAGAGGCGGCATTATTGTAAATGAATACATGCAAACCAATGACTCATCCATTTTTGCCATAGGTGAATGCGCACTTTTTGATCATAATGTCTATGGATTAATCGCCCCTGGTTATGAGATGGCTGAAGTAGCGGCCTCCAAAATTTGTAATGACACAAAAACCTTTAAAGGCTTTGACATGAGCACCAAACTAAAACTTATTGGTGTGGACGTAGCAAGCTTTGGGGATCCTTTCACCACAGAGCCAGATGCAAGAACCATTCTTTTTGAAGATAGTCACAAAGGCATATACAAACGGATCAACATCAGCAACGACGGAAAATATTTACTTGGTGGGATATTGATCGGCGAAGCAGAAGCCTACAATATGTTGCTGCAAACTGTAAACAATAAAATAGCAATCCCACCAAATCCTGAAGACCTGATTCTGGGATCAAGAGGTGGCAGCGCCCAAACCGAAAATGCAGGGCTAACAGGACTTCCTGACGATGCATTAATCTGCAGCTGTGAAGGCATATCAAAGGGCTCAATCTGCAATGCCGTTACTGAAGACGGCTGTGAATCGATCGATGCCATTAAGAAATGTACAAAAGCAGGAACAGGCTGTGGAGGCTGCATACCTATGGTAAAGGACTTGATGTTGCATACCATGAAACAAAATGGCAAATATGTTAGAAACGTAGTTTGCGAACATTTCCATTTAAGCAGACAAGAACTTTATGATCTGATAAAAATACACAACCTAAAAAATTACGAGCAAGTACTGGACAACCTGGGCAAAGGAGATGGCTGCGAAGTGTGCAAACCATTGGTATCATCGCTTTTAGCGAGTTTATGGAATGACATGATCCTAAAAAAAGGCAATGATACTGCCCAAGACAGTAACGATCGCTTTTTAGCAAACATTCAGAAGGGAGGCACCTACTCTGTTGTACCTCGTATACCAGGAGGAGAAATTACCCCCGAAAAACTGGTTATTATAGGTCAGGTTGCAGAAAAATATGGCCTTTATACGAAAATAACAGGCGGACAGCGTATAGATATGTTCGGCGCACACTTAAGCGACCTTCCTTTAATATGGGAAGAATTAATCAACGCAGGTTTCGAAAGTGGACATGCTTACGGCAAAGCCCTTCGGACAGTAAAAAGCTGTGTAGGTAGCACATGGTGTAGATTTGGGTTACACGATAGCGTAAGTTATGCAATCCGAATAGAAGAACGTTACCGAGGCCTACGTGCGCCTCACAAATTAAAATCAGCGGTTAGCGGCTGTATCCGTGAATGTGCAGAAGCACAAAGCAAGGACTTTGGAATTATAGCCACCGAAAAAGGATGGAACCTATATGTATGTGGTAATGGCGGCAGCAAACCACAACATGCCCTATTACTAGCTGCCGATGTAGATAGCGATACCTGCATTAAATATATCGACCGCTTTTTGATGTTCTATATTCGCACTGCAGATCCTTTAACGCGAACAGCTCCATGGTTGAATAAGATGGAAGGCGGTATGGAATACCTACGGAATGTAGTGGTAAACGACAGCCTGGGCATGGCCGAACAATGGGAATTGGAAATGCAGGCCCTTGTAGACAGCTACCAATGCGAATGGAAAACTGCGATTGAAGATCCAGAGATCAGAAAACGGTTTAATCACTTTGTGAACGCTCCGGAAGAGAAAGACCCAAGTGTAAAATTTGATGAGATGCGCGGCCAGAAAAAAGCGGCAGACTGGACATTAGCTTAACCCAAAGACAGAAATCATGATAGAAACAACAACAAACTGGTTTGCGGCCTGCCGCGTAGAAGACGCGGTAGAGAATGGCGGCGTATGTGTGAAGTGCGGAGATGATCAAATTGCGCTGTTTTATTTCACACGTCGAAATGAGTGGTACGCTACGCAAAACCTTTGCCCACACCGTCAGCAAATGGCCCTTAGCCGTGGTATGATTGGCTCTGCCGGAGAAGATCCCAAGATCGCCTGCCCTTTTCATAAAAAAACCTTTTCACTGGCGACAGGTGAATGCCTGAGCGGAGATGAATGCGCAATACAAACTTACCCAGTAAAAGTAGAGGATGGGCTAGTATACATAGGCCTGAACAACTAAGCATAAATTGTAGTGATAAAAATTGCCTGAACATGAATAAGCAGTATTACAAGAGTCATTTAAAGTTAGACTTTATAGCCAGTACCGGTCAGCAAGCACTGAACAGGTCAAAGGTTCTTGTAATAGGTGCAGGAGGCCTGGGCTGCCCATGTCTCACAGCCTTAGCTGCATCAGGCATCGGTAATATTGGCATTGCAGATGGAGATGTTATCAATACCTCCAATATTTCCAGGCAAACGCTTTTCAATTATACCGATAGCGGCAAATCTAAAACCACGACTGCAATTCAAGCCCTTAGATCCAGAAATCCTTATCTGCTTTATCATGAACACCTCTTTTTTGTAGACGATGAGAACATCTTACAACTGATTGAGCCATATGATGTGATTGTAGATGCTACAGATAATTTTGCAACCAGGTATCTAATTAACGATGCCTGTGTCATAAAAAACAAGTCTCTGGTTTATGGTGCTATATTCCAAACCGAAGGACATTTAACGGTATTCAACTACCAAAATTCAGCTACACTTCGCTGTCTTTTTCCTGAACCAGATCAGGAAGCTGACATCCCCTCATGTTCAGACAATGGTGCTTACATGATTGCGACTAACATTATTGGAACCATGATGGCCAATGAAGTTATTAAAACGATCCTAAAACAAGATGATGTGTTGAGCGGAAAACTCCTCTCTTTTGAAGCCTTAAGCAACCGCACAATGTTAACGAGCTACTATACGAATGAACTTTCGAAAAACAAAAGCCAGTCGAGGTTTAAAACTGCACAAAAAGTTATTGAACTAACAGCGGAGGCATTTATGGAAAAAGCCCAGACAATGGATATAGAACTGATCGACGTAAGAACGGCAGCAGAAAGAGCCATTCAGCATATAGGCGGCAAACACATCCCCTTACCCGAACTGAGCTTACTCAACTTAACCAGATTTCCATTTACACAGCATTTTTACCTCTATTGCCAGACCGGGGCAAGAAGCCTGCAAGCAGCAAAATGGCTACGGGCTAAAGGCTATAAAAATGCTTTCAGCTTAAAAAATGGCATCACAAATTTCAATTACCAATTTCAAAACTCCTAACCAATGCGCGATATCACCAGCAAACAGATTACATTAAGAACAGCGAAAGCTGTAGCGGTGATTTACTGTACAAGGGAAACCCTTGCACTCATCAAAAACAATGAACTACCTAAGGGTAATCTTTTTGATGTAGCCAGAGCTGCTGGTTTTTTAGGCGCCAAGCTTACCCCGCAACTACTTCCACATTGCCATCCTGTAACTATAGACGGCATGGACATTAGTTTTGAAATCAATGAAACAGAAAGGCCGGGCATTACCATTAGCGGAAATGCAAAATCTATAGGAAGAACAGGCATAGAAATGGAGATGTTGACCGCAGTTTCGGTAGCAGCTTTAGAAATTTACGACATGCTAAAGCCCGTTGACACCACATTAGAGATTGGCGGCATTAAACTTTTACAGAAAACGGGTGGCAAAAGCGACCGCAAAAAATACTTCTCGACTCCTCCTACTTGCGCAATTTTAGTCTGTTCCGACTCAACTGCAGCAGGAAAACGTGAAGACAAAAGTGGATTGATGATCAAACAAATGCTCGAACAGGTAAATGCAAACGTAGTGGCTTACGAAATCGTAGCAGATGACAAAGCTTTGATCCAACAACAATTACTTAAATGGGTAGCAGAAGATATTCATTTCATATTTACGACTGGCGGAACCGGGTTAGGACCACGCGACAACACTGTTACTGCCGTTAGCGAGATACTAGAGCGCGATGCAGATGGAATTACCGAAGCCATGCGCAATTTTGGACAGATGCGCACACCCATGGCCATGATGAGTCGTGCTGTCGCAGGATCCGTTTCACACACCCTGATACTCACCCTTCCAGGCAGTACAGACGGTGCAAAAGAGTCTTTAGAAGCAGTATTACCAGGCATATTTCATGCCCGAAAAATGATGAAGGGAGGAGGACATTAGCTATGAAGACTTTTGAAGAAGCTATTGCAATTATCTCGTCCATATCCAATCCTTTTGATGTGGAAACGATTAACCTGGAAGCGGCCAATGGCAGAATCCTGGCAGAAAATATCCACGCAGACCGGGACTACCCACCTTTCAACAGGGCAGCAATGGATGGCTATGCCATTATGCAAAGCGACTGGGAAAAAGGCATCAGAAAATACAGCGTTATAGATACCATTTTTACTGGTCAGCCCGCCAAACACCCCTTGATTTCAGGGGCATGCTATAAAATAATGACAGGTGCAGCAACTCCAGCGCTAGCGAATCTGATCATCCGAAGGGAGGATGCTGAAGAGTTTGAAGATAAGGTTGTTTTACACGCTGACACCATAAAAACTTATCAGAACATTGCCCGCCAGGGAGAAGATACCCTTACTGGAACCTTACTTTTATCTGCCCCGACAAGATGCACCCCACAAATCATTAGTTTGCTAGCTACTGTAGGCAAGGCCAGATTGCAGGTTTACAAATCACCGAGAGTAGCCATAGTGACAACCGGCGACGAAGTGGTGGATCCAGCTGCTCAACTAAGCCCTTTTCAGATCCGCAACAGCAACCAATATCTTTTAAGATCCTTGCTTGAGCAATGGAAAATCCTGCCTGTTTTATGCGAACATGTAAGTGACGATAGAGACAAACTAACTGCCACTTTAACAAATGCACTGGCAGCAGATTTGGTGATCATTAACGGGGCTGTTTCTGCCGGGGACGCAGATCATGTACCTGCAGTACTTAAAGAATTAGGGGTTAAAACACTATTTCACAAGGTTAGCATCCGCCCGGGAAAACCCTTATTAGTAGGCAAAACAACCGCTGGGACCATCGTTTTTGCTTTACCAGGCAACCCACTCTCCTGCCTTACAACCTTTACCATTTTTGTTGAACATTATTTATTCCGCTGCTTTGGGTTCGAAGGCAGACCTTTTCAAACCATTCCTCTTTTAGAAAACAGAACTAAAAAACACCCTTTAACTGAATTTTTCCCCGTAAGCATAGGACATTCGGGCGGACTAGGCCTCTTGTCCTACAACGGCTCTGGCGACGTTACTGCCGCCATCAACGCGAATGGACTTGCGATGCAACCAGCCGCTTCAGCACAACTCCATGAAAACGACGCAATCAATTTTTATCCATTTAACAATTATTTCAAATAACCATTATAAGTAAAAAACAGCGCCACAATCAAATCATTTTAGAAACTTAAACCTAAACCAACATGACTGCTGACTTTAAACCTCTAAGTAAACTAAACATTTTTTCAGCCAAAGGCATTCAAATGCGGACCTTTCACATCACATGGGTCACCTTTTTCTTTTGTTTCTTTGGTTGGTTTGGAGTTGCCCCATTAATGCCGCTCATCCGAGAACAGCTGCATTTAAGTAAAGACCAGATCGGCAACATCATCATTGCCTCTGTTTCTGCAACAATTATTGCCCGTTTAATTATAGGAAAGCTCTGCGACACCTTAGGCCCCCGATTATCCTACACCATACTACTTGCAGTAGGTTCTATTCCGGTAATGTGTATTGGATTAAGCAACAGCTACGAAAGTTTTTTATTGTTCCGCTTCGTCATAGGGATCATTGGTGCTTCTTTTGTGATCACCCAATTTCATACTTCCATGATGTTTGCCCCTAATGTAGTAGGCACAGCTAATGCCGTAACCGGAGGCTGGGGCAACCTTGGCGGCGGTGTCACCAATTTAGTTATGCCACTTATTGCTGCTGGTTTTGCAGGCTTAGGCTTTGTAAGTCATGGCGACTCCTGGCGCCTGGCTATGGTTGTCCCTGGTGTAATCCTGTTGATTATGGCCTTCATTTATTACAAATACACTAAAGATACTCCTGTAGGAAATTTCAAGGATCTGGAAGTCTCAAATGTTAAAACAGCTAAAAAAGGTTCTTTTGTTGAGGCCCTAAAAGATTACCGCACCTGGGTACTTGCACTTGCCTACGCAGCTTGTTTTGGAATTGAAATCACAGTAGACAATGTAGCAGCCACCTTTTTTACGGATCAGTTTGGGGCATCTATGATCATGGCTGGTGCCATGGCAAGCATATTTGGCGGCATGAACATTTTTGCCAGAGCGCTTGGCGGCTATGTGAGCGATAAAGTAGGCAAATCTTACGGCTTGCGCGGAAAGGGATTACTACTTGGCGCATTATTGCTATTAGAAGGCATAGGAATTAGCCTTTTTGCCCAATCGCACACGCTAGGTATGGCCATTGCAGCCATGTTGTTTTTTGCACTTTTCCTTAAAATGGCCAATGGCGGAACTTATGGTATCGTGCCCTTTATTAATAAAAATTCAATTGGAACGGTAAGCGGCATCGTAGGTGCAGGCGGAAATATCGGCGCCATGCTAGTAGGCTTCCTGTTTAAATCGGAACACCTAACCTATGCAGATGCCTTTCATTACATCGGTATTGGTGTAGCATTTATAGGCTTAATTGTCTTTATCACAAAATTCCAGATCAAAGGGGCCGAAAAGACCGAAACCGTAAACTCCGAGCTTCTACAAGCCTAACATTAATTCATCAGCTTATGCCAGTGCACAGAAATAAGACATACACAAGTACCTGCTGTTATTGCGGGGTGGGCTGTGGCGTAAAAATCACACTGGATAAAAATGAGAACATAGCTGTTGAAGGTGACAAAGATCACCCAGTTAACCATGGCATGCTTTGTAGCAAGGGACTTAATCTACAATACACAGTTAACGACAAAAGCGATCGACTCCTGCATCCCCAAATGAGATACAGTAAAAGCATGCCATTACAAAGAGTAAGCTGGGATGATGCATTGAACCGTACGGCAGCTGTTTTTAAGACACTTATAGATAAATACGGGCCTGACTCTGTCGCATTTTACGCGTCGGGTCAGTGCCTTACTGAAGAGTATTACGTCATCAACAAACTCATAAAAGGCTTTATTGGTAGCAACAACATAGACACCAATTCTCGTCTATGCATGAGTAGTGCTGTTACGGCCTACAAAATGGCACTAGGAGAAGATAGTGTGCCAATTTGTTATGACGATATTGAATTGGCAGATTGTTTTTTCGTTACAGGAGCCAATCCGGCTTGGTGCCACCCTATCCTCTGGCGCCGTTTGGAAGCGCATAAAGCTGCACACCCAGAAGTAAAATTGATTATTGTGGATCCAAGGGTAACGGACTCCTGCGGGCTGGCCGACCTACACCTTCAAATTAACCCTGGGACGGATGTTACCCTTAACCATGCCATTGGAAGGGTACTTATTGAACGAAACTACATTGATACAGATTTCATTGACCAACGCACAGAAGGTTTTGAAGCTTATCAAAAAAGGGTATTTGAAAGGACATTAAAAGAATCTGCGGCCATATGTGGAGTTACGGTTGCCGAAATAGAACTTGCAGCCAGCTACATCGGCAATGCTAAAGGATTTTTAACCATGTGGACCATGGGACTGAACCAAAGCTCCATTGGTGTAAATAAGAACCTGAGTTTGATTAACCTCAATCTGATTACCGGACACATCGGAAAGCCTGGATCTGGTCCATTTTCGCTAACCGGGCAGCCCAATGCCATGGGTGGCCGGGAAGTTGGCGGTTTAGCAAACCTGTTGCCAGCACATCGCGACTTACTTAATGAAACGCATCGCAAAGAGGTACAACAATTTTGGGGCGGCACAACCATTTCCGGAAAAGTCGGACTTACCGCAACTGAAATGTTCGAAGCCCTAAATGATGGGCGATTAAAAGCGATATGGATCCTTTGTACAAACCCTATCACCAGTTTACCTAATGCCCGTTTTGCTGAACAGGCCTTAAAAAAGGCGAAATTTGTAGTGGTTCAGGAAATTACAGATAAAGCCGAAACGCTAGCTTATGCTGATGTGATTTTACCCGCCGCAGCATGGACTGAAAAGGAAGGCACCATGACGAATTCTGAAAGGAGAATCAGTCACCTCCAAAAAGTAATAGAGCCACCAGGTGAAGCTTTACCTGACGCAGAGATTATCTGTCGTTTTGCTACAAAAATGGGCTACAAAGGCTTTACCTACAAGAGTACCGAAGACATCTACAAAGAGCATACAAAACTTACTTATAGATCCAGTATCAATATAAATGGACTGGATTACAAGCAGATTGATGATTGCAAAACTGTGCAATGGCCCTACAATAAAAAAACAGAAAGCGGAACAAAACGATTATTCACCAATCATTTATTCCATACACCCTCTAAAAAAGCCATTATACATAGTCCTTCGGACGAACTAAAAAGTGAATTACCGGATGAAGATTTCCCATTTATTTTAACTACGGGAAGGGTGCGAGACCAGTGGCACACCATGTCGAAAACCGGCAAAGTAAGCAAATTGAAACAGCACATTAAACATGCTTTTCTGGAGATCCACCCTATTGATGCGGCATTGCTGAACATTTCAGACAATCAAGTATTGGTAGTTAGATCCAGACGCGGCGAAGTACAGGTAAAATCCAAGGTATCTGCTACGATAAAGCAAGGCGTTGTGTTTCTTCCGATGCATTGGGGCAAAATTTTAGGTAGTGACCTGAACCGTGCCAACAACATCACCAGCACCATTATAGACCCCATATCGAAAGAACCTGATTTTAAATATTGTGCGGTTAGTGTAGAAAAATACAAAAAGGATTTCCAGCGGATTGTGGTTATCGGCGCCGGTGCCGGTGCACATGGTTTTGTGAGATCGTATAGAGAGATCAATAAAGCCGATCAGATTACGATTTTCAGCAAGGAAAATCTTCCTTTTTATAACCGGGTAATGCTTCCTGATTATATCAGTGGGACTCAAAAATGGGAACAACTGGTAAAGATGAAAGATGAAGAAGAACCGGAATATAACATCCGACATTTAAGGGGCATTGGGATTGAGAAAATTGACAGGGAGAAAAAATATGTAACAGACGTTACCGGTCGAAAAACGCCTTATGACATTTTAGTTATGGCTACAGGCAGTCGGGCAACCTTACCGAAAAACGCACCCTCCTTACCAGGCATTTTCACCATGCGAAATCGTAGGGATGCAGATGGTTTTAAGAAGCACATTCCCAAAAATGGCCACATCGTTATTGTTGGAGGTGGCTTACTTGGTCTGGAAATGGCCGCATCCTTACGGGAAATTGGTATGCGCATTACGATTGTACAACGGGTATCCAGGTTTCTGAACCGGCAGCTAGACCCATTGGGCAGCCAGCTTTTGCATGAAGAGATGGTAGACCAAGGTTGCGACATTTATTACAATGACGAGGTACAGCTTTATTACGGCCGCTCCAAACTATCTGGAATTGAACTAAAAAGTGGCAGACGCATCAACTGCGACGCCGTAATATTGGCCATAGGAACTACGCCAAATATTGAACTGGCCCGCCAATGCGGACTAGATTGCAAACGTGGGGTATTGGTAAATGAGCGTTTGCAGACCAGCGACCCATCTGTATATGCTATTGGTGAGATTGCAGAATTTGAAGGTACACTGTATGGAATAACCGCAGCAGCAGAACAACAGGCCGAGGTAGTGGCCAAATTTCATAACGGCGACATTAGTACCTATTACCAGGGGAGCTTATTCATGAACATTATCAAAATCCATGGCTTTGACCTTTGCAGTATTGGTCTTTCCGAATGTCCGGATTCCTTGAACTATGAAGAGATTGTGTTTATTGACAAAGCCAAACGGTACTATAAAAAATGTATCATTCATCAGGATAAGCTGGTGGGAACCATCTTAATAGGCGACAAAAGTGAATTTCTGGAATTCAGGGATTTGATAGCCAACAAAACTGAGCTCAGCGACAAAAGACTGCAATTGCTGAGAAGTGGCAAAAAAACAGAACCTGTGAGCGGCAAACTCGTATGTAGCTGCAACAATGTTGGCGTAGGAAACCTGCAAAAGAAAATCGCATCGGGATTCACAGACCTTACACAGCTTTGTGAATCAACAGGCGCAGGAATGGGCTGTGGTTCATGCAGACCAGAAGTCAAGCTTATTCTTCAGGAAGCATTACAATTACAACCCCTAGAAAAAACACTTTAGTATGGAAAGTAGCACGATAAGAAACCGTCAGATCAAAGTAAACCTTCCGGGAGGGATCGTGTCTGTTGGAGACCTTTCGGTGATCCTGGAAACACTTGAAAGTGCAGGCATTGAAAATGTAAGGTTTGGCACCAGGCAACAGCTTTATTTTTCTGCAAGTCCGACCCAGCTGGAGGATATTGAACATGGCTTTTTGATGTCGGATACCGACTTTGAAACAGATGCTGACAGACATCCAAATATTGTGAGTTCGTATGTAGCAGAGGAGTTATTTAACAATTCAAACTGGCTACGTGAAGGCGTATACAAGGACATATTAGATTCATTTGGCTATACACCTAGACTCAAAATAAACCTGATCGACGACAGTCAGACGCTTGTTCCTTTTTTTAGTGGAAACTTAAATTTCATTTCATCCGACATTGGTAATTACTGGCATTTGTATGTCCGCTTTCCCAAAACCAACACCATCTACTATTGGTCGTCATTGGTTTGCTCTGAAGACATAGCTTCACTGTGCGAAATAATTGAATCCATCATACTTAGTCATAGGCATTTATACTACGACCAAGCGGAGATTGACGGACAACAATTGGAAACCACCATCAGAACCACTGGTAATTTTCTATTTCAGTCCCCAGGAACCGCACTTAGAGCACCTGACTTTCAGGTACCTTACTACGAAGGTTTTAATAGAAATGATGAAAAATATTGGTTGGGTATTTACCGCAGAAACGAGTTATTCCCGGTTGCCTTTTTAAAAGAACTTTGCGACATCTGCCGTAAAACGCGCATAGGTCAGCTTTACACTACACCTTGGAAATCCATCATCATCAAAGAGGTAGTGCCTACTGACAGGAAATTATGGAATGCCACACTGGATAAAAACAGGATCAATGTTCGTCATGCGTCCAATGAACTGAACTGGCAAACTGAAGATCTGTGTGAGGAGGGATTGGCATTAAAACACGAATTGATCAGGGAATTTAACGAGCATGACCTAAGAACCTTTAAACTCTGTTTTGCAATTAAAATCAATCCAAAAAGCGGCCTCTTTGGCGCCGTAATTATCAGAAAACAAGCGACCACGGCTGACTCAGATACAACGGCATTGTTTGACCTACTCCATACTGTTGACTTCAATCCCAATTCAAAACACTATTCCAGCTACGCCGAAGGTCTCAGCAGAACCGATTTATTCCCTAGCCTGGTACAACTTTGCGAAGATTATTACCAGTTGCAAACCTTGGCTGCTGGTAAACAAACGGACAACTACTACGAAACCAACAACAGTATTGAAGCGGAAATAATTTACGTACACCAATGCGGGTGTTGCCTGAGCATTTATGATGAGGCCTGGGGAGATGAAAGTCAGGAAATACCTGCAGGGACTCCATTTTTTGCGCTTCCTGAGGACTATTGTTGCCCGCTATGCGAATCCAATCTTTCTCAGTTTACACCAATTATTAAAGAAACTTTAAACACATTTTAAAAATGGAACTAGACATTTACATCGCATTTTCTTTATACCTGGTAGGTTTCCTTTATGCTTCGGTAGGCCATGGCGGAGCAAGTGGCTATATAGCTGTACTTTCTCTGTTTGCCATTCCGGTTACCACCTATAAACCACTCATATTGATCTTAAATATCCTGGTTGCAGGAGTAGGATTTTATCAATTCTGGGAAGCAGGCTATTTTAGATGGAAATTATGCAGGGTATTTCTGATCACCTCTATCCCCGCAGCATTTATTGGTTCAAAATACTCCCTGGAGGGCAATATCTATCATTTATTGTTAGGATTAGCATTGATACTACCCATCATTAAATTACTGGGCATCAAACCCAATGAAGATAAAGCAGCTAAACCTGTAAAACTTATACCAGCCTTATTGATTGGCACACTGATCGGCGGACTTTCTGGAATGCTGAACATTGGTGGTGGCATATTTTTAAGCCCAGTACTCATTCTCTTGGGCTGGGCAAATGTAAAAGAAGCGGCAGCCGCTTCTGCCCTATTTATTGTTTTAAACTCTCTAAGCGGCTTACTTGGCAGCGCTGCCACGCTCATCATAACCCCTTCTGCAATTACCTGGTTTATTATGGCTGCTGCTGGCGGCATTACCGGTGCCTATTGGGGCAGCAGCAGATTTCAGCACATTACGGTACGTTACCTCTTGAGCGCTGTACTAACTATAGCATCTGTTAAACTCTTATTTTTTATGTGATGGAATCGATTAAAGATCATTTAGGAAGGACTTTTAAGACGCTAAGGATTAGCCTGATCAACACTTGCAACCTGGCTTGCACCTATTGTAGTTACAGCAATGAGGAGAGTCGAGAAAATCGTTCGGCGGGTAAAGGCAATGCTCTAAAGCCAAAAGAATTGATGAGCCTTATTGTTAAATTACATGAGCGTCTGGACTTTAGCACCATTCGTTTTACAGGCGGTGAACCACTGCTCTATAAAGAACTTCCTGCACTAATTAAGGGGGCCCGAAGTTTAGGCATTACGGATCTTAACCTCACCACCAACGGCCTGTTACTACAAAAACAGGTCCCTGCGTTAAAAGCCGCAGGATTGACAGCCATCAATGTTTCGCTGGATGCAACTGATCCTTTGACATTTTTTATGATGGCAAGAAGGCATGGGCTCGACCAAACACTAAAAGGCATAGATGCAGCACTGAATGCCGGCATAGCGGTAAAAATAAATTCGGTTCTCATGAAAGGAATGAACCACAGTCAGGTTATCCCCTTGCTAAAATATGCAGCAGACAAACAAATCATCATCCGGTTTTTGGAGATCATGGCAATGGGACATTTGCATGGAAAAGCTGATGAATACTTTTTCTCACAGCAGGAAATTCTTCAGCTCATCAGCACACAGTACCGATTTAGCCCAATCCAAAGAAAACATGGAGCAACAGCCAACTACTGGCAAACGGAAGAGGGGAATATTTTTGGCATCATCGCTAATGAAAGTCAACCTTTTTGTACGGATTGCGATCGCTTGCGATTAGATGTATATGGAAACGTTTATGGCTGTCTGAGTAGCAACTACCCCGTACCAATAAACGAAAATTTAGAAAGTGCTGAACTGGATAACCGTTTAAGAGAAGCGCTGGCACAAAAACAATCAACAAAATTTACAGGAAGCAAACTGAGCATGCTTCATATAGGAGGATAAAAAAATGAGAATACAGGTATTTGCCATATTAAAGGACTTTTTTAAAAAGGAATTTGAGCTTAAAGTAGCGCTTCATACCATAGCAGATTTAAGGACACATCTAAGTTTACTGAACCCAAATGCGACACCAGTATTAAATCGCTGTCGCTTTGCGGTGCAGGACGAATTTGTAACAGACGAATATACCCTAACTGGAAATGAGCATGTCGTAATCATTCCACCTAGCAGCGGAGGTTAATATGGATTTCATTACTAAAAAAGAAATAGATCTGGTTGCCCTTCTTCAGAAATCGCACTGTCCATCTGCCGGAGCAATAGTCTTGTTTAGCGGGGAAGTTAGAAATCATAATGTAGGTAAATCAGTAAGCTATCTTGAATATGAAGCGCATGCTAGCCTGGCCGCTAAAATGATTGCCGAAATTTTGCTGGCCGCCAGAAACCGCTGGAGTCTGAGTATTGCGTATGCGCAACACAGAATAGGAAAAGTAAAAGTTACGGAATCTGCTGTGGTGGTGATTACAGCGTCCGTACACCGCGGCGAGGCTTATGCGAGCAACCGCTATATCATTGACAGGATTAAGCATGAAGTTCCGATCTGGAAATGCGAACATTTTGCAGATGGCAGCAAAGAATGGGGTGGCAACTGCAATTGCGATAAAGAGACCGGAGATGTAAACAAGCACATTTATGAATTTGAATCTATATGATGAAAGGTATAGTATTATGCGGTGGAGAGAGTAAACGAATGGGTAGCGATAAGGGATTGCTTACCATTGGTCCTTGTACCTGGGCTCAACTTGCAGCTCGTAAGCTTGAACGCTTATATATCCCTGTTCTGATTTCTATCAATGAAACGCAGGTAGCAACCTATCATGGATTATTTCCTTCTGAGCTATTCGTCATCGATCAGGTAACCGCGAAAGGTCCTTTAACTGGCTTATTGAGCGCACACCTCAAACATCCTGATGATGACTTATTGTTATTAGCCTGCGACATGATCGACATGGATATCAGCTCATTAAGATTCTTACGAGACAGTATTACCACATTTCCAGGGTTTGATTATTATGTATACTGCAGGGAAGATTTTATGGAGCCTTTATGTGCCGTTTATACTTCATCGCAGTTAAAAAAAATCCACCATGAGCTCGAAAACGGAAGTTTGTCCAACTTTTCGTTACATAAACTCATTAAACAGGCGCGCTACAAAACGCTTACCATAAGAAATATTAAAAATTTCAACAACCACAATACCGCAACCCTTTAAACCACTCATATGACAAACTACTACAAAAAAACCGTTTATCTCTTCGCTGGCCTTTCAATTTTGGCCCTAACAGCCAAATCGCAAACCAATGTTATCCAAACCAAGGCTACCTTTTTTGAGGGTGTAATTGTCGCAGGCTATGTAGACCAAGGTGCCTACATCAACTGTGCTGGGCCTGCCATCAAATTCTCCAAAAAACCGCTGGCCATATTGGTGGGGTTATTACCTAGCTTACGGATTAAGAAAGATAAGGTAGCGACAGGTGCTACACAAAATTCCGTGATCACGCCTAACCTGGGTGCAGGTATTACTGCTACCTACAAGCACTTAGCCATTCAGGTTCCAGTGTATTACAATGCCAAAACAAGCACTAAAGATGGCAAATGGAATCCGGGCATAGGTATCGGGTACAAGTTTTAATTAAATTAAGATTCCTGCGTAAGGAATCTTAATTTCTCTTCATCTATGATATTGATTTGCTTACCTGATAAGGAGATCAGATTTTCATTAACCAGCTCTGTCGTCATCCGGAATACAGTTTCATATGCGGCTCCTGTAAATGCGGCCAGATCTTGTTTGCTGAGTTCTATATTTAATCCACCTCTTTCATTCAGTCCAAACTGTTCTTTTAGTTGTAACAAAGCAACTGCAAGTCTGCTTTTCACGGACATAAGTGCCAGATTCCGCATCTTTTTCTCGGACTCCTGTAGTTCATCGGCATAAAACAACATCAGGTTAAAAGCAAAATCATGATTTACCTTTAAGGTGGCCATAAAAAATTCGAGGTCTATAAAGCAAAGCGAAGTTTCTTCAAGTGCAGTGGCCGAAATGGGATAAGCTGAGCTGTGCGTACCTAAACCTCTATGGCCGAATATTTTACCGGGATTAGCAAAACGCACAATCAATTCTTTATCTCCCCAATGTTTATGCACTTTAACATTCCCCTTATACACGAAATATACACCTGCAACAGGATCGCCCTCTTTAAAGATCTGCTCACCTTTTTTTGCAATAAAGTTTTTGCGATGGCTATCAATTGCCAGTTTCCATTCTTTAAGCACCAAACTGCACATTAAACAGCTTTCAAGATCACAGCATTTACCTTTCTTCATATTTTCCGCAGCTTTTAAGTTGCGGTTTCTAATATCCTAAAAGTTTTTGACTAGCAATTCTATATCTTCTTTTTTATTTAGCTTAAAGAGGTGGTAAAAAAACCACATCTTTAATAACCCTCACCACCAGCCACCCTGCTTAACAAAAAAATCATCTTCTCTGAAGAGCCTCGGAACTTTTTCCAGTAATGTCTATTGATCTTGGTCTTCAAGAGTGCTTCGCAGTTTGCCTTTCTTCAAGGCAAAAGATTCCAGCTATGAAGAGAACGATTATTTTTTTCCGTTACTTTGCAGCATAAATCTACTGCTATGGAGTTTAATTACAGTCAAATCCTTTCCACCTCGATGGTATTATTCGCCATCATTGATATCCTGGGGGCTATTCCTATTGTAATAGAACTTAGAAAAAAGGCAGGGCATATCCAGTCGGAAAAAGCAACCATAGTGGCTACCGTTTTGATGGTAATCTTTTTGTTTGCCGGAGAATCCCTACTAAAGGTAATTGGTTTAGATGTAGCTTCTTTTGCCATTGCAGGCTCTATGGTGATCTTTTTCATCGCAATGGAGATGATATTAGGCTTAACCATATTTAAAGAAGGCGATGCCCCGGAAACGGTATCTATTGTTCCATTGGCATTTCCGCTGATTGCGGGTGCAGGAACCATGACGACCCTCCTATCTTTAAAAACAGAATATGCTACTCAAAACATCATTGTCGGCATTCTGATCAATATGATGTTTGTTTACTTTGTGTTAAAGAACACCGAACGTTTAGAAAAGCTATTCGGAAAATCAGGACTAAATGTACTAAGAAAAGCCTTTGGAATTATCCTGTTAGCCATCGCCATTAAGCTGTTTAGAAATAATACAGGGTTATAGCCTATAAAGAATCGCGCAATGTTAAATGAAAGGGAACATCAATATGTTCTCGGGCATTTTCGCGAATTAGATTAGCAGCAAGATTTCCCATTCTGGCAAAATCCGTTGAGATCGTGGTGATGCCGTTCAGTATCACCCGTTTTATAGGCGCCTCATTATAAGATATAATCCCTACCTGTTCTCCAATTTTCAAATTAAGCAATTGGATCCTTTCGATTAGAATCACCAGATCATCCTCTAAAAGATTAATATAGGCTTCTCCTTCATTGATAGACTCTTCGTATATGTTACTCACCACATGATAGGCGAATGCATAATGCTGACAAAATCTGGAAAAACCTTTTACAATCTCCTTGGGGTAATAGCTATTGGCCGGAAATATAAGCTTTAAAGTATGGTACTTACTTAAAGAAGGACAGGCTTGCTCTAATGCTCTATAGATATCGTTTTCAAAATCCTCATAAACACCAGCGTAATCCCCTGTGATACCCGGTATCCTTTTATCCAAAATGATGAGCTTTTGTTTTGGAATGGTATTGATCGCTTCGTAAGCATGATCCTTCCCTTCTATGAAATGCGGAATAATTACAAAATGTGAATAACGATCCCTTTTATCTTCCAGAAAATTCTTAAAAATTGTATAGTCATTGTTGTAGATAAATAAATCTGTCGCGGCTCCCTCTCCTAAAGCAGCTAAAAAGGAATCATAGACTATTTTCTTGTAAACGCTCAATTTGTTAAAAAGCAAGCAAACCTTAAGTGTTTGTCTGAATGCTGTATCGAGGATATAAAACCCTCTTCCAGGAATAGATGTTAAAACCCCTATGTTCTTTAAATTCTTATAGGCTTTTTCTACTGTGTCTCTTGAAATTTCTAGCTCGTTACTAATGTCGCAAATGGAAGGAAGGATATCATCTTTATGAATATGCCCACCTTCTATAGCTGACAAAATGGAATTGGTCAGTTGGATATATTTTGGTGTAGCCGAGTATTCATCAATACTGATGTATTTATAAGATTCCGTTAATTTCATACTTATTTGGCTAGTCCTTTCGGAACCCTAAGATTACTAAAGAACAGAGAAATACCAATTTTATTTATGCAATCGTTGCCGGAAATCCTGGCTAAAATAATTATTCAACAATTAAACGTTAAACTGACTATTATTGCGTATTTTCAAACTAATTTACGATACAACCAAACCAAGTATATAAACCTATTTTCATGCATTGCTATTCTAGATTCCGAAAGGTATGGGTGGTTTTCCCTCTATTCTTCTTATTACTTGCTAAAACTTCAAGTAATTGTTTAGCCCAATCCAATCTGGTGTTTAACATAAAAACAGATCCATCTGCCACAAAAATACCAGGTACCCTATGGGGTGTGTTCTTTGAGGACATCAACTTCGGTGCCGATGGCGGGATTTATGCTGAGCTCATTAAGAACCGTTCCTTTGAATTTACTAAACCACTAATGGGCTGGACTATACAACATAAAAAAGCTACAGAAGGAGAATTATTGGTTGTGAACCGTAAGGACGACCATCCGAACAATCCCAGGTACTTGCAGGTGACTGTAACTAACTCCCAAGCCGGAAGTTTGGGCATTACCAATGAGGGATTTAAAGGAATGGGTGTTAAAAAGGGCTTGCGTTATGATTTTTCGATGTTGTACAGACGAACTACGAAAGGAATCAAACTTCGCTTTGAACTGATTGGCAAAGACAATAAGGTTATTGGGCAAGGCGAATTGCCCCCTGACATAAGTGGTCAGAAATGGAGCAAACAAAGCACTAGTTTTTATGCAACCGAAACTGACCCTAAAGCAAAATTGACCATTTGGTTTGAAGGCACCGGCAAAATTGATCTGGATATGCTTTCTCTTTTTCCGGAAGACACCTGGATGAAACGCCCGGGTGGATTAAGGGCTGATATGGTTCAAATGCTGGCAGATATGAAACCTGGTTTTGTGCGCTTCCCTGGCGGCTGCATTGTAGAAGGTATTGATCTGGCAAATCGCTACCAATGGAAAAAAACAATTGGCCCTGTGGAAGAAAGACAAACCATGATCAACAGATGGAATACTGAGTTTCCACACCGTGCAGCACCAGATTATTACCAAACCTTTGGCCTCGGATTTTTCGAGTACTTCCAGTTGTCAGAAGATATTGGTGCAGAACCATTGCCCATATTAAATTGCGGTATGGCTTGTCAATTTAACACAGCCGAGGTTGTCGCGCTAGAAGAACTGGATCCTTATGTTCAAGACGCTTTAGACCTGATTGAATTTGCCAATGGCGATATCAACAGTAAATGGGGAAAGGTACGTGCAGAAATGGGTCATCCGAAAGCCTTTAACCTAAAGATGATGGGTGTGGGCAATGAAAACTGGGGACCTCAGTACCTGGAACGTTTAAAGGTTTTCACAGCTGCCATTAAAGCAAAATATCCTGACTTTAAAATCATCGCCAGTTCTGGTACTGATCCTGATAGTGAACGTTTCCATTTCCTCAACGATAAACTGAGACAATTGAACACGGATATTATTGATGAACATTATTACCGTCCGGCAGATTGGTTCTTAAAAAATGCAGGAAGATATGACAGCTACCCTAGAAATGGATGCAAAGTTTTTGCAGGCGAGTATGCCGTACATGCGGACAAAACCATTGTTGGCAGCGAAAGAAACAACTGGCAAAGTGCCATTGCCGCTGCTGCTTTTATGACTGGATTGGAACGCAATGCAGCGGTTGTAGAAATGGCATCTTACGCTCCTCTTTTTGCACATATTGACGCCTGGCAATGGGCTCCGGATATGATTTGGGTAGATAACCTGAAATGCTACGGTACGCCCGACTACTATGTTCAAAAACTATTCTCTTCAAATAAAGGGACTGAGCTTGCTTCAATTTTATTTGAAGAGAAACCACTGACGGGACAAAATGGCCTCTACGCTTCTGCGGTTATGGATCGGAAAGGCAAAGAACTGATTGTTAAAATCGTAAATCATTCGGACAAATTGCAAAATGCCAATTTCCAGATAGACCATGCTGGAAAATTTAAGAGTAGTGGATTGGTAGAAGAAATGACGGGCAATTCGCTTGTAGAAACAAACTCGTTTAATCTACCAGCAACCATTAGTCCTAAACAAACTCCAGTTAAAATAAAGGCTGGGCAACTCAATTTGACATTGAAACCCTATTCATTTAATGTGATTAAAGTCCCATTTAATTAAAACCTGACACCAATTACAAACCAGATAAACAGCTTCCGGCACAATCGGTAGTACTTTTAGAATTAAAGCAATCCTAATGAATAAGTTTTTATACCTAACAAGCCTATTTTTGAGCATCATCTTATCGGCAAATGCTCAATCTTCAAAAGACCCATTTGTATTCGCCTATTTTAAAGGCAACGGGGAGGATGGGCTTCATTTAGCTTATAGCGAAGACGCTTACAATTGGAAAGCATTAAAAAATGATCAATCCTTTTTAACGCCAACGGTAAGCAAAGACAAGCTGATGCGCGATCCCTGCATTATCCGCGGCGCAGATGGCTTGTTCCACATGGTATGGACGGTAAGCTGGAAAGATAAGGGGATTGGCTATGCCAGTTCCAAAGACCTGATCAACTGGTCAGAACAGCAATTTATACCTGTAATGGCTAAAAAGGAAGGTACGAGAAATACCTGGGCACCAGAGATTACTTATGATCCTGCAAGCAAAACCTATATGATCTATTGGGCGACCACTATTGTCGACAAATTCCCTGAAACAGCCTCTACAACAGATAATGGTTACAATCACCGGATGTATTTTGTGACCACCAAAGATTTTAAGACTTATTCGGAAACCAAGCTCCTTTACGATCCTGGTTTTAATGTGATTGATGCTTCTATTGTAAAAGACAATAGCAGATTTGTGATGTTTTTAAAAGATGAGACCAGGGAACCTGCTCAGAAAAACCTTAAGATTGCCTTTAGTCACCAGTTAACCGGCCCCTACTCTGCCGCCAGTGCTCCAATCACGGGGAATTACTGGGCCGAAGGGCCTACCGTCTTAAAAAAAGGAAACGACTGGCTAGTGTATTTTGATAAATATAGAGATCACAAATATGGAGCAATCCTATCCTCAGACCTCAAGAACTGGAAGGATGTATCTGATCAGATCGCATTACCTAAGGGTATAAGGCACGGCACCATCCTTCAAGTCAAACAAAAAGAACTTAAAAAATTACTATCTCAATAGAGCTGTATATGCTATCTAAGACCGCAATATTTTTAAAAATAAGGAGTAATGGTAATCGGACCAATCAGACCAGATGGCATTACCGACCAATTTGAAGCATCAAACGATTTATAATTTATATTCACAAAATTGATCTCATGATAGTTTCTCCACTGGATCTTTTTCTGATCCATATAACGAATACGATTGGCCATCAGGTTAACCACTTCAACTTTAATGGTGTTGGTACCCTCTTTTAAATACTTTCCTACACGAGCCTGAAAAGGAATACTCCATAAGATGCCAACTTCCTCTCCATTAATCCAAACCCTGGCACTTTCGTCAACCTGGTTTAAGTTTAACAGGTATTCTTTGGCAGTTTTCCCCTTTAGCATAAAACTACTTGTATACACACCTGTACCTGAAAAATTCTGAAGTTTAGGATCGGCAAGACTAGTCCAGGAAACCAGCTTATCCAATTTTTGATCAGCAGGTATTTCTGGTCCACCAGCAGTAAAATGCAATGACCACGCATTAGTCAATTCAATTTGTTCAGCAGGTTTATTTAAATACGTCCATGATGTAGTCCCGGCAGTGCCTTTTTCCATCACCTTAAGTATCATCGCTTCACCAGAATGTATTTGCAGCCTCACCTTCAATTGTCCAGCTTTAACACTTGCTGCAGCAAGTCCTGAGGCTCCACTTTGCGGATCCATGATCAATACACTACCTCTGGCATTAATCGGTAATTCCGTATCAATAGCTGCAGCAGTATGGTTAACGATGTAATAGTATCTACCTCCGGCAAAACTGCGACGGATAAACTCTAAGCCCGTATCCGCCAATTCTTCCCGCTTAACGGCTTTATAGGCCAAAGCCTTTTCCACGTCTGCAGCCAACAACACCACACCTTTACCCGTTTTAAACTGTTTCAACCCCTCACCTGCATCCGAAAAATTCAGTTTAGACAGGATGGTTTTCAATTGCAGCCTGCGTGTTTCCAATTTATCTAAGCCTGGAACATCTTTTGGCAACTCCTGAAAAATAACGGTTGCACCATCATTCGCCAGTTGAATGACTTTACTTAGGGTTTCCAAACTAATCATTGTACATGCTGGAATCACCAATATCTTATAAGACGAGGCCTGATTCGACGTACTTATCAGCCCCTGCCGAGCAGTAGATTGTGCCAACAACCTATCCGATGCAAAATCAAAAGAATAACCCGATTTTGACATTCCCTTAGCCAATTTATAAAATGCTGTAGGATGTAACCAATCATCTATGTTATGTACTTTAACAGCCACATCCATGCCTTTAGCAGCATTCCATACATCATACACCGGCCAGTAAATCAGCAATTCATTGTCCGGTTTACCAGATTGAAGGATAGACTGACAGCGGGTAATATAATTGGTTAATCCACCAAGATGTGGCCACAAGCTATTACTGGGCGTAAACTCTGCCGAAGCATAAAACAACCAACCTGGCCAAACTGCATCCTCAGGAGAATTTGTGGAACCATGAAAAAAGATATGATTCACGCCAGAAAGAAACAACTGCTCTGCCTCAGGCTTACATTGGGAATAAGAAGTTTTAAAATGCTCTGTCAACCAGGTAAAAGTCTCAGAAGAAACCAATTTATTACCTCCTGTATGTGCCGCTGAAGAAGCAAACTTACACATCATTGGGTCAGGATCTACATTCCTGATATCTGCACTGTCTCTGCGAAGTCCAGGTATAGGGAAATTACTGGAGCCAAAAGTTTCCGTTTCCGGGATATCTACGGCAGCATAAAGATCCAGCAAGTTCCCAGGAGAACCATGTGATTGGTTCTTGGTCATCGATTTATAACCATGTGCCCAGTCTGTCCAGTTATGCGTAAAATTGAACAGTAGCAAATCACTCATCGTTTCTCTATAGTCTGATTTCAGACGGGCAACATTTTCATTGGTAGAATCCTTACCTACCAAGTCCCTCAGGTATTTTTTTAAATCGTAGCCTCTTCTTTTCCGAAATTCATCAAAAAAAGTGGGTGTCCAATTTGCGCCATACACTTCGTAACTATCGTTAAAAAAAGCCCTTACCCCTTGTGGTTTAAGACCAAAGGCATTGTCAAAGCGACTCAAATAATTCGTAACTGCACTTTTATCTAAATGATCCATAGTAAGACCTTCTCCACCCGGAGCTGCACGTTTTACCGCCTGACGCGTTTTACCGGCAAAGGCAGCATACACTTGCCAGCTTCCATTTCCAGCCGTCCAATTCAAAATACCGTAGGCATCAACTTTGTTCAATAAATCAAGCACCTCACCTTTGCTGCCATAAGCCGTAATGGCTTGTAGTTGGGCCGCATCCTGTTTTGCTTCCTTTACTTTAATCGCCTCAGTTAACTTTTGACCGGATTTCAACTCATACTGCTGTACAATTAGTTTGGTCGCTGCCTGTTCTGGTTTCACCAATGGCCCACCAAATGGCCAACCTGTCCCGGTATTCATATCTACCCCCATGCCCAGCGTATTGGATTTTTGAACAGTATAATGCAGCATGTCCAACCATTTAGGCGACAAAAAATCAATATAGCGTTTCTCAAAACCAGCAGCTCCATAGATAGGCGTAATTTCGACTCCTCCAATACCAGCTTGCTGATATTGAGTCAGTACTTTACTAATATTACCTTCATCTACAGCATTCCCCATCCACCACCAACGGGTCCAGGGTTTCATTTGTTTCTCTACTGCTGGCCATGTCCCTGATGGCTTAATCTTGTTTTGTGCAACAGCTGTATCAAATAACAATACACCGATTGCCAATGCGGTTAAGGTCGATTTCAGTTTCATCATTTAATCCAGGTGAAACACCTGCTCCAACTTTGTACTCACCGGCGAATTGTCCGAATTAGTTTCCATAATATCGGCCATATAGACCCACCACTTTTGTACAATTGCTGTAGTCCCCAAGTCTTGTGATGATGCACCGTCCTGTTGCTGCACCGCAAATAAGGTATTGGTTTCTTCATCCAGAAAAATAGAATAATCACTTACTCCATTCTGCTTTAACAAAGCAGCCAAATCTGGCCATATTTCGTCATGTCTTTTTTTATACTCCGCTTTGGCACCAGCCTTTAGCTTCATTTTAAATGCAATTTTCGACATATTTATCTAATTTATATTATTTTTTCATTTTATAAACTTCCGTACCCGCCAACAGAAAACAGCCCAATCCGTAATCCTCAAAATCAGGCACATTGGTGTAGCTTACCGGCTGACCATCTTTTGGTTCTTTACCGGTACCCTGCACATACCCCAGGAAACCATTTTTATGTACCGCATCTTTAATCATAGCATTCCATGCTTTTACAATGATCGGTTGATAAACCTTTTGATCTAAAAGTCCCTGATTTACACCCCAGGCCATCCCGTAAACGAATAGCGCCGTACCAGATGTTTCTTTGCCCCCAAAATTTGTTGGATCATGCAGACTTACATTCCAAAATCCATCAGTACGCTGAATTGGCACCAATGATTTGATCATTTCATGATATGTTTTTAAGTATTCATCTCTATGTGGTGCATCCTTAGGCATAATCTCCAACACTCTAACCAGTGCTGCAACTACCCAACCATTACCGCGAGACCAATAGCAATCCTCGCCATTTGGTTCTTTGTAAGGTGGTACAAAATCCTTATCTCTCCACCATAAGCCCTCTTTAGCATTGTATAAACCGCCACCTTCTACATTTTTAGAATACATATACATTTTGTACATATACTCGTAATAAGCATTGTCTTTATACAACACGCCCAGTTGTGCAAAAACAGGCATCCCCATTTGTAAAGCATCAATCCAGGTCCAATCGTCAATTTTACCCGATTTCATCATTAAGTCCATAGAAGCTTTAATGTCTTTAATCCTTTCCGGCTTTTTATCGATGTTATATAGGTCAATATAAGTCTGACCACAGGCTTGATTATCCGCATTACGGGTAGCGATACCATCTCTAATTCCCCATTTATGTTTTTCTCCCCACTGCAGTGCATACTCATAATAAGCTTTGTCTGCTTTAAGCTGATACAAACTCATTAATCCTTCATAGTACACCGCTCTTGTCCAAATATTACTAGGCCGCTCTCTATTGGTAATGATAGATTTGCCCGCATCCGGCCATTTGTTCATAAAATAAGCATTGGTTAGTATCAATGTTTTTAACACCTCTTTTTTAGAAGGAGTTTTTTGAGCAACACTGGTTTGGACAACCAATCCAAATAGGGTCAAGGCAATAGCAATCTTCTTTTTTATCATCATTTGTGTGGTTTTTGGTATTAAGTTCTTTTGCCGCCTACTAGTATAGGTTTAAACTATTACTCAGGCAACCTGTGGTGTCCTGTAAGCAGCCATTATATCCTTAAATAATTATTTAGTGTATTTTTTTCAGGGTTTATTTTTTTACGGGTTCTACCAGTACAATATTGGGTTTTGGTGCCTTTTTCATCCCATTTCCAAAATAGAAACCCGGGTGCGGTGGTTGGTTGTAACCCACATTTTGCCATGCGATACTCAATCTATATTGTGGATCGTGCATTAAAGTATAGGTTCTATGTGTTGTGGGAATGGTGGTGGTATAAATCCGAAGACTCTGATTGTCAAGGGCACGAAGAATAACCTCTTCCCGCCAATCTCCAAAAAGGTCTGCACTTAAACCCGGCGTGGATTTGGTGCCATTATTAGCCGCGCTACCAGTTGCAGTAAGCAAACGACCACCATTGTATTTATCGATACGATTGCCATCCAGCAATTCGCGGGAAAGATCGGCATCCCACCAAATTAAAAAGTTGGTAGAATGGGGTGCATTACCTATTCTATTACCTTTAATATCATACAAACCAGCAGAGCCCGACCACCACATTTGTGCACCTACTTTGGTATTGTCAATATTATCGGCTACGCCGCGACCTACATCCTTATCATCAGCGCCTTTCCATAAGATTTTACCTGTGCGGGCATCATAAACGGCCGCACCAGGTCCTTTGGTTCCTTCTTCAATTTCGTGCACACCAAAAACTTCCAGGCCAGGACGTTCAGGATCCAGATCGCTCACATGTAATGCATCACCATGTCTTAAACCAGTCGTATATAAACCCTTGCCGTTGTCATCCAAGCACATCGATCCGTAAATAATTTCATCTTTTCCATCCCCATCCACATCAGCAACAGAAAGCCCATGGTTTCCCATCCCCGAATAAGGATTTCGGCCATCTTTTGAATCAAATACCCAACGAGAGCCTAGCTTTCCACCGCGCCAATCCCATGCGGCCAAAACGGTACGGCCATAATAACCACGACACATCACTACACTCGGATGTACACCGTCCAGATAAGCAATGCAAGCTGTAAAACGATCCACCCGATTACCAGTGTTGTCATTTTTACCATTGCCACCTGATCCGCCCCATGCACCGATATCTCCACGCGCAGGGATATAAGCTGTTGTAGCCAATACTTCGCCGGTTTTACCACTAAAAATGGTAAAAAACTCAGGGCCAGATAGGATTTTACCATTGTCATTGCGCCAATCTTTTGTCGAATCACCAATCACCTTCCCTTTTCCATCTACTGTACCATCCGCAGTTTTGCAGGCAAATTCGGCAATACCATCACCATCCAAGTCATAGACCATAAACTGGGTATAATGCGCCCCTTCTCTTATATTTTTGCCAAGGTTGATCTCCCATAGCAATGTGCCATCAATTTTGTAAGCCTGAAATATCGGTGGGTCTGTCAGCCCATTAGAAGCATTATCCAGACCACGACCAGTTTGGTGTAATACCAAATCATATTCGCCATCCCCATCAAGATCTCCTACTGAAATGTCATTCGGGGTATATCCTTTAGGTGTATGTAGCGGTACTGTTAAATATTGCTGTGCGGGTGTATTTGCCAGCAATTTAAAAGCTGTGCCAGCTGTTTGTTCAATTCCTTTTAATACAGGTTTCACATAATAGCTATACTCCGTTGTTGCGGGGGCTTTTGCATCTACATAATTTGTACTTTCTGTTAATGGAGCTTGATTCAACTTTACCGCTTTAGCATTGCCAGCTTGTCGGTACAGGTTAAAAGTCAACTCATCAGGATCAGTTCCTAACATACGCCAACCTACATATACGGAATCGGCACCTTGTCGCATAGCGATCACACCACGTCCCAATTTTTCCATTTGCCGCTGTGCCAGTAAACTGCCGGAAAAGGCAAGCATTGCAATGACCAGTAGGATAGATTTAGTATACGTTTGCCCGAACATCATTCTATTTAACCTGATATTGTGCTACTCCTGTTACCGGCACGCCATTGACCGTAATTCCTTCGGCACGAATAGAAATGGTAGCCTGAGGATCAGCGTTTAAAAAGCTAAGTTTCGCTTCTCCCTGCTCATTTGTTATTAAGGAAGGGGCCCAAAAGATGGTAGTCCGAAGATCTTGCTTAGCCCCCATCTTATCCTGAAATGGTGGAATATAAAACTCTCGAGCTTGGTAATAACCGGGTAGAGTTGTATTTAAAACATCCAAACTAGAACTTCTAAATGCATCTTCTTTCAAATCCAAATTCATCACATAGGCATCACCACCTCCATTCCGGATCAGGTGTCGAACGGTAATCTTGTTCACTTGATTCATCGGTAGACTGTAATAATCCAATCTATCGAAAATATCTTCTCTTTTGTTTACAATAATACGGGGTGCCAGCCTTTCACCTCCTGAAGCTATAAAAGCAACCCCCTCAGTGGTATCAGAAAGTGAAACTGCTCCCGGAACTTTTGTAAGTAAAAAGTGTTCAAGACTCTTATAATCATGATCCGCTGCCGTGATGTTATATACCAAATCCGGATAGCCGAAGGTCGTTAAGGTTTCATCCCTAAGCACAACTCTTTTTTTATCTCCACCATCAATCACCACCTCTTTTAAGTTAATGGCTTCATTGGATCTTGCAATACGATTAAAGACCATTCGTCTGCCCGTTTCAATCTCAAATGCCGACAAGTTGGGCATATTTATGCCACCTGCTACGGCATTAACTTTCAAGGGATCCTTAAAAAGTGAGTCCAACATAATCCAGCCACCCTTTTTCCCTTTGGTATCTTTTGAAGATAGCTTGAAAGCCTGGTCACCAAACCAATTTAATCCATCCAAAAAATAGCGGCCATCGGCTAAACTTTTAGTCATATATATTTTACTATCCTGAAGTCCGTTTCCAAATAAAGTAATGTTCATATCCGGAAGTACTTTGCGCCCTACTTTCTGACGTACCTTCCCCGAAATTGTAATTCCTGGCTCAGGCATATAACTCATTACCGGCTTTGCATCTGCCAGTCTCTTCCATAAATAATCCCGCCATCCCTGGGTCATCAGTAAAAGATCCAATTGCTTTGATCTTCCGGGATTCTTTTCGTCAAAATACCTTGCTGGATCTTGTATCTTTCCTTTAATTTCAGACTCCAACCACAAATATGAAGCGATGTTACTTTCGTTGCCCGGCACTATAGCATCCAAAGCTGCCAGCGATAAATAGGTTTTGACTGGTTTCCCTACTCCATCTACTACTTTTACAGTTAAATTCACTTGTTCTTGCGGCTTATAACTGGCTTTATCAGACAATACCGATAAAATAACTGGCTTACCGGGTACATAAATCAGCCTTTCGCAATTCGGTCGTCCCTGATCGTCTATAACTGTGAGACTTGTTATGCCTTGAGGCAGATCTTGTAAAGGGAACAATATAGAAACCTGTGACTTACTGAGTTTGATTTGCTCCGTATAAAATGTACTGCCACCATGCTTTACATCGACAGTTATCTCCTTATTTTTAACTTCGTTCAGCATGGCTTCATTCACAGAAATTACGGCTTTAATGTTGGCCGAGTCTCTAACCACATGTAAGGAAATCCCTTTACTCAATGCATCGGGCAATGTTACTGTAAACTTCTTCCCATTTGCATAAATCCCTTCTACCCGATATTTAACACCAGCCTCCGGTTTAAGCGTAAATATACCCAGGCCCAGATCGGTACTTTCAAAACCACCAATTTCGGCTCCGCCGCCAGAAATCACCTTCCCGCTTACACGAATTCCATTGCCCTGTTGATCAAGTGCCTTAAAAGCGACAAGGCCGGTAACATCCTGCACCAACGATCCCCCCTCTGGAAATAACTGAATAGATTCTTGAGCCGCAATTGCCGCTGGATTTTTCTTTTTAGAAAGCGTACTGGAAATGTAGATCTTCTTTTGAAAAACAAAAAGGTCGTTAAAGTTTCGCATCCAGTTGGTATACGCCCTTAATTGGTACCATCCACCGGGTATAGAATCTTTGATTTTAAAATCACCTCTCCCCAAGCCATTATCCAATCGGATCAATTTACGATCCATGATTTCAGCTGCTGGCGAAATCAGTTCAACATACAAGTTGTTGCTTGTTGCAGTTAAATTAGCACTTCTACCATTCACTAGATAAGCACTAAACCAGAGATCTTCTCCAGTGCTATAATACTCACGATCTGTATGCAGATAGGTTTTTTCGAAAAACCATTGAACAGTTTTCGAAGCAGTCCCAGCTGGCTGAACCTTTTCCTGTGCTTGTCCAATTACAGGAAGCAAACTTAAAGCAGCAAAAACTATAATGGTGCGAAGGTTCATATGTTACAGCTTTACGCCAACAGAATTGATGACTTCTAGTTTAGTTTTATCAACGGTTTTAATTACCACATTTTTAAATGTCCAGTTTTCGGCATAGTCAATCGTTCCAGCTGTAGCTCCATCTATATCGATGTTGACAAGATTAAAGTTCTTTAAAATCGTTTCTTTAAAACCAATTGCATTGATTGCTTTTTTTGCCGCTGTAGCTTTAACATTATAAACAGTTACATTCTGGATTTTAGGGATCCCCTTAGATTCTGGAGTTACCCTATTTAACAGCTTTGTCCAATGTGGCGGAATAGAATCAGGATTGTAACCTGCCGGCAGTGTAGAGTAGCTGTAACTTGGATTCCAGTTTGGATTGATTTGAATCACATTGCCCACACCATGCATGGTGATGTTACCGAAATAAATATCCTCTACTGTACCGCCACGCGTTTTGGCAGATTTAATATTTAAAGCATTGCCTGTACCATAACCGACAAGGTCTGTAGCCCATACATGACGAATACCACCAGAGGTTTCACTACCTAGAGTCAAAAGTCCAGCACCTTTTCTGGCTACACTATTGCGTATTACTACATATTCTGTCGGGCGATTTACCCTCAGTCCATCCCAATCACGTCCCGCTTTTAAGCAAAAATTATCATCATTACAGTCGATATCACAGTTTTGCACCAATATCCACGATGAGGAATCAACATCAATCCCATCGGTACTTGGCCCATGCCCGCCGACGTTGTTGCGAATGGTAATGTTATCTACGGTTACATAAGAAGAATAAAGTACCTGCACCGTCCAGAAACCGGCCTGTTGTGCGTGAATGTCTCTTAAAATAATATTTTTTGAATCGGCAATTAAAATGGTTCTTGGTCTTTTCGCATCGTAATCTACAATCCAGCGCAGGCCTTTCGGATCGTAATCTTCCTTACGGATCTTCCAATAATAATCCCAAAAAACCTTTCCTTGTGCATTGATTAATCCTTCGCCACTGATCCCTGCATTTTCCTGATTTAAAATATTTAGCAAGGCAGCCGGCCATTTCATTTCTATACCAGCTACACGTGTATCAATCTCTTTATAATCCTTAATATTCTCGCTACCCAACAGCTCAACATCTTTATCAATTTTAAAGTTCACCCCTTTTTTAATAAATAGCGAACCTGTCAGGTATTTCCCCGGGGCGAATGTAACTACGCCGCCACCTTTAGCTGCGCAATCATCAATAGCTTGCTGAATGGCTTTGGTGTTTAGTGTTTTGCCATCATTTATAGCACCATATTTAGATACATTGAACGTAGTTTTCTTAAAAGTAATGGTTTTTGCACCGACTTTTGAAACCCATTCTGGAGCTTTAGGCTGAGCAAATGAAGGAACTGAAAAAAAGAATAAAGCAAGAAGTAGTAAACTGTTATAAAATCTCATAGTGGTTAAAATATACTTGGTTATGGTGAAAAGTTAAAAACCCTTTTTATTATTGCAATTGGATAAACTTATCCTGCTATCTATTTACATCATCTTTTTAAAGCCTTCCCATTTTACTTTCCAGGTTCCATCTTTAGGAAAACCGGGACTTTCTATCTTGTTGCCATCCCAGCCCGCACACATCATCGCGATAGCAGTCAACAAGCCTCCGTTACCTGGCAGATACAAACGCAAGCGATCATCCTGATAGTTATGTCCGTTGACCAGATAAGTGTTTGTTTTGACATTCATCAACAAAGCATCAATCGCTTTCTCTGGCATATTTAAACGTGCAGCAGTCATGGCAGTCATAGGAAAATCCCAGCCCCAGGTATCATTCCAGCTCCAGGTATCCCAAACCAGGTTAAAGGTTTTCTTCATTACGGCCTTATCCAACAAACTGGTTTCAGGCAGCATTCCGTAAGCTCCTAAGACCGAAGGATGATCCGTTTTATATTCTGGATTGGTGTAAGAATCTGTTGCACTCTCTGTCGCCAGATATACCCCATCCTGTTTTGGCAGAGGGGATAATTTAGCGATCACATCATCCCATTTTGCATTACGCGCCATGCCCAAACGGCTGCGCCATTGTTGTGCAGTTTTTAATGCCCATTCCCAATAAGCCAATTCGTAAGTTGGATTAAATGTAGTTTCGGCTTTAAAGCGTTCCTGTGCAGGAATTAAACCCGGTCCTAACACATAACGTTGTTTATCCTCATCATAATGTGCAAAAGAGGCCATAAAATCTGCTGTCTTAAAAACCAGATCTTTGTATTTCTGGAGCGTTTTCTGATCAGGATGGGCTCTGTATTCGAGTTCTGTAAATGTAATGATGTGTGGTTGCTGCCAGATTAGCATTGCCCCTACCGACGAAGGCGATTCATTACCTTCGTTGTCTGTCATTTTTTGCCATCGCACGCCATCAAACCCTTGACGTTTGGCGATGTTGGCCGCTTTATCTTTCACTGTAAAATACCAGTCTACACTTTTATTTAACAATGCAGGTCTGCCCCATAATGCAAAATGAACGCCATGCCACCAGTGCATCTCCAGATGCGGTTTGCCAAACCAACTGTTATAGGTTAAGCCTGTTTCCTGCGGTGGAAAATCTCCGGCACATTGAATTTTAGTTAGATATAGCGATAGAATAATCCTACGTTCCAATTCATTCGCGCGTTTATCAATGCTACCACTAAAATCAACTGCGGCACCGCTTAACCAAAAAGCTTTCCATTTGTTGATGCTATTGGATTGAACAGCAGCAAATAAGGGTACTGCATGTTGACTTTTTTTAGCGCTGAAAAGACAACTAAAACTAAAGTCATTTGATTTTTTATCAGGTATAATCGTAAAGTAATGCTTTGATTTCTCGACAATACGCGCTCCACTTTTCCATGAAAACGCAGTAAAATAAGCAACAGAATCCAACTGATGTTTTACAACTGCGCCATTCTGATTACTGTTGGTGATGGAAGAAGTATGCCTTTCCAGATCGTCCCAGTTGTTACCAACATCAATCCAATCGCCTGTTGGATAAGGAAAGCGCAGTCTGATTTTTAACCGTCCCAATTTAATCAGGTCCGATTTAACTGATGCAGCAATAATGTCCTGATCCTGATGCCCCAGGGTAACCACAGTTACCGGAACACCATCAAAAGTAAAGGAGCTTCTTATTTCTCCTGTCCAGGGATCTAGCACTTGCTTAATATTTTTGATATCAGCTGGGAGCGCAAGTTTACCATTAGCTTTGCTCAGCTCCAGACCAATATTACCTAGTTGCAAGCGGTGCACATTTTGGCGGTAATAGTTCGAGGCATCTTTACTCCGCTGTGTCTCATTCTGTTGAACTGTATACGACACTTTACGACCATGCTGATCGTAATACTTATAAGCTTCTTCAAGTTTAAAGTTGGCGGTGTCTTTAAAACTATCCCAGCCCCATTCTGATTGTGTGCCCAGTGGCACACCTTTAGCATAAGCATCTGGGAAAGTTTGCAGACCGGTTGCATCCACAGTAAAGGCAAATTTGCCATTACCTACAGAAAGAGACGATAAAGAGTCCATTTTATTGACCAACACCTGATGTCTTTGTACCAATCCCTGCCGGTTTATCTGTGCATACAAACTAGTTACAGGGCATAAAAAGGTAAGCAACAGTGCTGCTGCAAGTTTTCTTCCAAAAAATAGCATCTTCATATTCTTATCGTTTTATTAAGCTATTGATGTATAGTTCAAGATTTGTGTAACCTGTTCCGTTAATTTTAGTTGCATCTGCAGCATTGCGATGATCCAGTTTATTTTTCTTTTCCCAATCGTCGGGGATACCATCCTGATCTGTATCTTTTACAATTACGCGCAGCTCTTTTGGCAGATCCTGTCCACCTGCATCAGCTTCTGTTTTAAAAATCTGACCGGTTTTACCCATGCTTTTGAAATAACCAATGATCCTATTGTCTACAGCATCTCGTTTTAAGGAAGAACCAGCTTCTGCCATCACTACGTTGCAAGCTTCAGCGGCCGTACTGATCTTAACATTGCTTTTTAACAGAAGGGTTGGCTCTTTGAGCAGCGTAGCAGTTTCCTCTATAAAATCTTCATCTGTAATCAAACGTCCGTTTAGTTTACCGTCTTTATCCAGATCAGCGTAGTTATCTTTATGATATACATGGTCTGTTGCGGAAAACATACTCAGAAACTCATTTGTAGAACTTGGACCAGCAATGAAATAATTACCTACGATATCTTGATAATGATGTGCGCTAGAGTGTCCTCCTACAAAGCCACTTTTTCCCCAGTTGTAAATCACATTGTTGATAAATTCAATACTAGCCTTGGCTTTTGGATTGCGGCTTTGATTACCTGCAAAAAGGGAATGATGTATAGTTACATTTTCAGGAACTTCTAGTAGCGCGCCAAAACGTTGTGGGTCTATACTTTCGGCAATCATGCAATATTGTAAGGTTACATTTTTACTTTTCTTGATGTGTAGGTTGTCCCATCTGCCCCACTCTATGGATACATGATCAAAGATGATATCGTTTAAATCATCGGCAACCACAGTACACGATCCTTTAGACATATTGATGCTACCCCTGAAACGGATGTAGCGTACAATTGTGCTGTCTTTAAAAGAGACGCCATTACCGTAAATGGTTATTCCCTCCCCCGGTGCCGTCTGACCGGCAATGGTAATACGGGGGGCAACTGAGATTTTACCCCCAATTTTAATGACCCCGGAAACATCAAAAACTACCGTTCTGCCAGGCTGGCTTACGGCATCACGAAAAGAACCCTTACCAGAATCCTGAAGGTTGGTGACCCGGTACACCGTGCCGCCGCGACCACCGGTTGCAAATCTGCCAAAGCCCTCTGCTCCCGGAAAAGCAAGTTGTTGGGCATTGGTCACAAAAGTGAAGAAAATAGAGAAGATTAAAACTAAAAAAGTACGTTGCATTTAATGTGTTTTATAGGATGATCAATAGGATAGAATTGTATTATTTGAGTTTAAACGGCAAGTACCAATTGGCTTTGTTGGACAAACGTGATCTCACAGTTGCAGCAGAGGCACCATCGCCTGCAGCTTCAAACTTGGCTGCAATCTTATCAGCCAGGTAATTTGGTTCTGTAGTCTGCCGGCGCAATGCGATACGCAACAGATCCTGCCAACGGTAACCTTCGAAAGCGGTTTCCAGTGCTTCTTCCTGGATAATCTTATTCTCGGTATCCACAATCGCATTGGCAGTTAGAATAGGTACATTTTGATTTACAGCCCGGCCTCTGATTCCTGAGTTTCGGTACCAGTTACCCCTGAAAGCATTTGTGGTAGTCCCATCAAAATCAAATGGATAAGTATCTGGAACACCATTATAAGTAGATTTCGTTCCGAAAGTTCCCCAAATACCATTATTGATTAATGCTCCTGCAAGCACACTACGATCTAACCTGTTTGCGGCTTCAGCGAAGCGCATGTGCATTACCGCAGCACGGTAAACAACCCAAACCCCAGTTTTTTCAAAAGGCAATGCCGAACTATAGTTCATCGTATATTTTAAAACTTCAGGATCCTCACCAAACATACCGTACGACATATTTCGGCCTCGTCTATCCGTTAAACTGCCATCAAGTCTTACTTGATTATTCCAATTACTAATGGATAGCGCTGAAGGCTTAACCAGGTAACTTCCAGAAGTTGAAAATAGTGTCAGCAATGGGTTTCCAGGTGCAAAACGACCACTGAAAGGCAACGTCCACATCCTTTCCCAATTCGTAATCCGATCTGCCAGAGCCCCATAAAAAATCTTTGTCCATGGATTAAGCACCGCTGTAGTTTTAAGCGAGTGATCTGGGGAGTTGTCATCAGATACCCTGTAGGTATCAAAAATGTCCACCTGTTGATCAGCACTGGTACTGCTATTGGTTCCAGTTTCCATTACCTCCCGGTAATACTTAGCAGCAATTAAATAATCGCCTTTCCACAGGTGAAGATCGGCCAGAAAAGATTTTCTCTGGATAAAAAACTTAAATACACCATCCTTAAGTACATAAGTATCCATTGGCAACATCAGCGTCGGACTTGCAGAAGAGGTATTTTGATTGAGGTATTCTTTGGGGATGGCTTCAGTTTCAGCAATAAGCCGAGTCAACAAATCCTCAAATGACAACTTTGGAAACTTACCTTGATCCTTAAGGTCATTGACATCGCTTAGTGCATCTGTTACGTAAGGTACACTGCCATAATGGATACCAAGCTGTAGGTAAATCCAACTGCGCAAAAACAAAATATCAGTATAGCGCTGATAAAACTGGGTATTATCCAGTAATTTTTTACTGCGCATGATTTCAAAATTCTTCAGCGCGTCATTGCAATTTAAAATGACTTCATAAAAAGCCTTAGGATCGGCATAAGGATTATCTTCTGCAACCGTTTGAGTTCCTAACTGTCTTAAATAAGTATTGGCGTTTCTCGTTACATCCAGTAGATCTGCCCTCAGCTCATTGAGCAGGATGTAGCGATCTGCCAGCCCGACAAATTTTCCGTAAATCCCAAGTACAGCAGCATCGGCATCATACACATTCTGATAGGTTTGTGACGATTCTAAAGCATCTTGTGGTTTAATGTCAAACATTTTTTTACAGGAAGCCATAGTGCTCAGCCCCAGGATTACCAGTGTATATTTTCTTATTGTAATGGATAATTTCGTGTTCATATTTCTTCTAAACTAAACTACAGACCAATTCTCACACCCAGTTGTACTGATTTTGTCCCGGGCTCCAACCCTGTATCCACTCCTCTTGCGAATACACTATTACCTGCACTAAACTCTGGATCATAACCCTTGTACTTAGTGAGTGTAAATAGATTATTGGCAATGGCATAGACCGTTGCAGACCTAAAAAAAGTAAGCTTAGGCAGTTTATAACTTAAGGCTAATGATCTCAACTTCAAATAAGAGCCGTCTTCCATCCAGCGATCCGAGAATCTTGAATTTCTGGATGGATCATCCCATGAGGCTCGCGGCATATCGGTTACTTGTCCATTCACCCGCCATCTGTTTACTACAGCCAGCGTTTGGTTATTGTATCCATTCATACTCTCCAGCGCAGCGCGTGTCCCATTGTAAATATCATTTCCGTAAGTAAACGTAAACAAGGCATCCAGCGTCCATTGTTTGTAAGACAGTTTATTACTAAATGATCCTGTAAAATCAGGATTTGGGTTACCAATTACCTGCCTGTCATTTTCATCAATGGTATGGTCTCCGTTTGTATCCACAAAGCGCATATCCCCACCTTGAAAAGGGATAAAGTCACCATCGACTGTTTTATTACTTAAACCAGAAGCCAGCGCTTCTGCATCAGCAGCATATACCCCTTTTGTTTTGTATCCATAAAATAAGTTTGCGGCAGATCCGGGTTGCGTAATAATGGTTGCTCCCGAAAAATTGGTAATCAGATTTTGGTTTTCGCCAAGGCCGATCACTTTATTTCTATTGAGTGCATAAGTAAAGCCCATGTCCCATTTCAAGTTATTCTTATTGATCAATCTGCCACTTACCGCAAGCTCAATGCCCTTGTTTTCCATGGTTCCACCATTTTGCAATCCATAATCAAATCCGGTAGCCGTTAACATCGGTTCATAGATCAACATATCCGATATTTTATTGCGGTATACATCCAGACTGATGTTCAATCTTTCTTTCAGGAATGAGGCATCCATACCAACATTTAACTTGGCATTTGTTTCCCATTTCAAAGCCGTGTTACCAATGTTACCTCTAACCAGACCTTGTCTGCCTAAAAAATTCTGAGAAACATAATAGGTCTTAGCGCTATAGTTACCAATTTCGTCATTACCCGTTAAGCCATAACTTGCACGTAATTTAAGGCTCTCTACAAATCTATTATTGGCCATAAAATCTTCTGAAGAAACAAGCCATGAACCAGCTATAGAAGGTAATACGGCAACCTTAACGCCATTTAAAGTCAACACATCTGGAATTTGCTTTCCAAAACGGGATGAAGCATCGGCAGCTACATTAAATGATAAAAAGTATTTACTGTAAGCCTCATAGTTTACATTAAAGTAGGTATTTAACCAGTTCCATTTTCCCAGTGCCCCACCTACAATTCTTAATGTGCTTTGTCCACTTCCTAAGGTTACAAAATCATCACTGGCAGTATTGTAAGTTGTACCATTATCCAATTCGGCACTGCTACTCTGATACCTGAAACCTAGGTTTGCAGTCAGTTTACTAAAATGATTCAAATCCTTTTGGTAAGCCAAGCGGGTATCTGTATTTACGGCAAACAAACGCTGTACACCAGCTGCCACTTTATTATAACCCACTGCTGTTGGCAGTAATACTGGTGCGATTCCCAATTCTGGGGTAAAGTAGTTTTCTCTTACTTTATCAAAGGTAACTCCAATGATGGTACTGATTTTAAAGGATTTATTAAGTGTATAATCGAAACCAATAGAACCAGCAAACCGGTAATTACGGTTTATGGCCTCCACACTTTCGGCCGCTGCAGCTGGATTACTTACACCGAAAATATCAGTATCTGAAAAGTTTGGAGAAAGTACACCTGATTCAGATATTTCTTGTGGGGAAAGAAAAGGTGATTTGATCAATGCCAGGTATAATGGATTGGTGGTGTAAGCCTGGCCCTGATCTCTCAAGTTCTGCTCGCTCCTTGTAAAGGCCAGATTTGCCTGTGCTTTTAATTTTGAGGAGAGGTTTAAGTTTGCGTTAAAACGTGTCTGATATCGTGTCAGATCAGTATTATTGGTTAAACCCTCATTGTTCAGGTAGCCCAATGATAAAGCGTAAGTGGCAACCTCATCTCCACCTGTTACTTTGAGGTAATAGTTCTGGCTACTGCCACTACTCATTACCTTATCCTGCCAATTGGTATTTTGATGGTAGGTATAATAATCCAGCCCAGAATTGTCATTCATATAGGGCTCTGCTTTGAGCATCGCATCCGTATATCCTGGTCGGGTTTTCAACAGATCCCCTAAAAATATGCGGTAATTGTAGGCCTGCATCACCGGCAAATGACTAACCGTACCATTGTATCCGCCATAGGCGGCAAAATCCAATCTGGTCGCCACATCCTTTGCCCTGCTTGTTGTAATTAAAATTACGCCATTGGCACCACGTGTTCCGTACATAGAGGCCCCGTCTTTCAGTACGGTGATGTTATCAATATCCTTAATGTCAACATTGGCCAGGTGGTTGGTCTGGTGACCAGAAATAATAGAACTGCCATAAGTGTTGATGTCATAAAGCACACCATCCACGACTATAAGCGGTTGATTGGCGGCATAAAGAGAATTATACCCGCGCAAATAAAGATCGGCGCCAATGTCTGGGGTACCTGATCTTCTGATCGCGTCCAAACCGGCAACCTTTCCCTGAAGATAGGAGTCAGGAGTTTCATTACTACGCTCCCATGATCCATTAGGGTTGACAGCCGTAACTGCATATGGTGTTCTATTTTTAAGTACGGTTCCAAAAGGAAGTACCGCAGCATCATATACAGAGGTATAGCTCTCTTCATACAAAGCCGAAGAAATTGTTTTTCGTCCTTTCAATGCTTCTTCTTTAGACTGATAGCCTTGTCCTGAAATTATCACTACCGCAGAAAAACCAGGAACACTGATTTTATATTTTCCATTTTCGTCAGTCAGAGCAGCAGCATATCCGGGTACACTTACGTTAATTCCCGGCAAAGGTTTTCCTGTAGCTGCATCCGTAACTACACCACTAATTTGTGGTCCTGTAGCCCTTTTTACAACTGCAACTTTCTTTGTGCTTATGGTGTCTGTTTCCTGGGCAAGCAAGGTATTGCTGAATGCGAGGAAGAGTAGGCACGGTAAGAACATATTTTTTACCGTTTTTGTATTTATATGCATAAGGTTCTGTTGAAGGGCTTAGTTAACTGGTTTTAATTTGATGTAATCTAAAGTCAGGGCCGTTGGCAGTGCAGAAGTCGCCCCTAGTGAGGAAACCAGAAAAGTATACAGCGTCCCATAGTATTCAGGCGTATAGGTCCCTAGATAAACTTCCTTATATGCATCTTTATACGCCTGACTGGTTTGGTCCAGACCAAGTACGGAAGGAACGGACTTGTATCCGACAGTTGGAAATGGTCCTAAAGTATAATCCCAGGTCGTACTAAAATCAACTTTCATGGAGATTGGTATGGTTAACACATCATTTATCGCTCTCCAGTAGACTTCGTATTTTACTGAGTTTACCGTTGAATTATAGCTGAAATAATAAAGTGGGCTGGGACTGGCAGTAATGCTACCAGTTTGCCTGTCGATGTAGCGATTGCCAAAAGGGTCTTGCTTGATCCTCACAAAAGGATTTGCAGGCGTTCGCCAGCTATTGGTCATTTCGCCCTGGAGCACCACTGTAGGGATTTTATTTTCCAGAAGCTGATATCCAATTTTATTCACTACATAAGCTATCCCGTTACTGAGCAAACGTGTTTCGACAATGGCGCTCTTATCCAAATGAATCCTAACCCCGGTTACTGTGGTCATCGAATCCGGGAGCTCATTAATCTGGTAAACCTTGTTCACTACCAAATCACGCACTACACACCATTTGGTAAGCGTATCTGCCAACTTCACATCAGGGTGCAGGTTGTAAGTAAATAACTTACTCTTTTCAGCATTAAATGCGGCATCATTTAAGATGATATAGGTGAACAGGCTATCTTCACTGCTGATATCGGAAATCCGTTGAAAATACTGGTTCTTAAGTACCTTGAAGGTGGTACCTTCCTGATAAACTCCTTTTTGCGTTACCGGATCTTTATACAGCAGCACGCCTTTACTGGTGTCTAGCTCCATATGTTCCAAGCCTTTGATAAATGCGGCCTGCAAACCTCCCGAAACAGCGGACTGTAAAAACTCCCAGGCATTTGGCTTTGGTATGGATACCCCATTCACAACATGTAGCACCCCATTTTTAACATACACATCTGCAACAGTAATTGTAGACTCCTCAAATGTAGTTTTGGTAAGTGTGGTGTTTTTACCGTTTAACATCCTTACGATCAAAGAAGGCTTCGGATTTGCCGTAAAATAGCTCTGTTCTGCAATGCAATTGCCTACAAAAAGCTTTAATGCAGCATCATCGTTCACAATAGCATTGTCCAGACTTTTTAACGCTTCGTTACTGGGTGCCCATACGGTATAATTTTTGGACGATTTGAGCACCACATCGTAACCTGTTTTCACAAGATAGGCATGGAAAGTACTTAAATTGGGCTCAGCACTGATCTGTTCAGAAAGCGTCTGATCAAGTCTCGCTATATTTAACTCATTGTGGTCTTTCCAGGCATCTTTGCAGCCGGCAAAACTTAAGCTGGCAAGCAGAAATACTAAAATGAGATATCTGGTTTTAAATTTGGTCATCTTTCAGGTTCTATTATTTCTAAATCTTTTTTCTGGGGCGGGTTATGGGGCTAGTATTTTGGTGCCATCAGGCTTATATTTCGGATATTGCTGATCCTCATTGATCGGAATGAACTGAATCATATCAATATTATTGGTGTTCTGTTTTCCATTTATCGCTTTAAGCCTCAACCAATAACGTCCGGTCTGCTGGATATCAGCAACTCCCATTAACTTCGCAACCTGTGACCCGGATGTATTTTCCATATAGGTTTTAAATCCAACGGCCTCTTCTGCTTCCGTATCAATTACCGTAACACCATTAACCGTTTTATTAATCCCTGGACGTTTAACAGTGAAACTCAATGTACGGGCATTGGCCAATGGTACACGGTCTGTGCTGCCATCTACACCAATCAGCGCCTGAACTTCGAGTGTAGTAGCTCCCTCTGCCTGAACATAAATACCAATCCATACTTTGTATTTCCCTTTAATCAACAATGGCGTCCTAAACTCTACCCATTCTGCCCTACTCGATTCACCACCTGGTACAAGGGGCACAATCAGCACATCTACATTGTAGGATGTTTTTGAGGTAGATTGACCAGTACCATAACGGTAGATCAGTTTTGACTCTGGACCTGAAAACTTAACATCGGCCAATGCTCCAGCTTCAGCTACAGAAAATTCGTAAGTCTGCCTTTTATAGTATTGGGTATTTTTAATGAGTTCCGGAAATGAAGCCACATCAAACTCCACCCGGTAAGGCGACCTGAGTTTAATGGCAAAATGAGCCGAGGATTGGTGTACAACACCGTTTGTTGTGGTCACATCACTTTTATCTCTAAGTAAAGAGAAACCTCTTTCATAAACCCCGTTAAAGGTATCATCATTCATCATCGCCGTCTCTCCTGTCAGCTTGGACGTTAAAACCTCTAAAGGCGCTAAAGTATTGTGTGCACTAGATGTGATGATGTCTGCCAGGTATTTAGCCTCATACAAAATGTGATAATCCAAAAATAGGTGCAGACTATCTGTGGCTAATTTTGGATTTCCGGTATTTGAAAACTTATCTTTCAATGCCGCATAACTATTGATCCCTGCTGCCTTAAAAGCCTCATCAGTTTCAGCAATTACAGTTAACCATTTTTTCTTTTCATCGGGATTATTTGCAGGAAGTAAATTCAATTGGTCGTACAGCCCCGTCTCCTTTAAAGCCTGAGTAAATATGGAATATTGCGGATTAGCCTCAATCGTCTGCGCCAGACTTAATGTTGCCGGACTCAAAACATGGTCGACACTATGGATCAGTCCATTTCCAACAGAAATATTTGATTTAACAACATTCGCTTGTTTGTTGATCCTGATTTTGGTTATCCCGCCCACATTTTCTGATGATGTGGTTAGGTATTGACCAAACATGGTTAGGTTAAATAGTTTACCATCAGTAAACCGGGATGTAGGAATAGAATCCTCCAACAGGTGTAAACGAATAAAGCTTTTCCAGTCATCTGCACTAATCTCTTCTACGGCAGCCTTTCCCTTTTCCTGCAAATACGTCTTAATCGCTGTATTTGTAGGTGCAAACAAGGTATACGAGCCATAAGCATTTAAAAAAGAAGCTGTTCCAGACAAGCTCAACACCTTCGTCAGTTCAGAAAAATCATCAGGATTGTCCTTCAAGTATTGAGTCATATTGACAGCATTTGAGGTACTGCGTACCAACGAGTCTTTATTGCAAGCCCAAAGACAAAGAAAGATACTGAACAAGCCCAGTAGCATTATTTTAAAATTCCGTTTCATAACTATATATTTTTGGTTAGCGGTTTATTGATAAAATGGATTTTGTACCAGCCCCTTATTGGTTTGCAATTCATACGAATAAATTGGAAAATAATGGCTTCTATGGTCTTTATACTTATTGATGACTGTTTGTTGTTTACTAGGTTGTGCACTTGCAGAAACGATGTCCAGCAATAGTTTTTCATTGGCGTAGTTGTTTCTTTTGGCATTACGCAGAATGTCGTACCAACGTTTACCTTCAAAGGAAAACTCGCGGGCGCGCTCTTCAAAAATGTATAAAGAAAGGTTTTCCGTATTGGCTGGATCCGGTATTTCTATGGCTTTTCCATCCACATTGTTCAATGCATGGCGTGAAGTTCTGATGCGACCAACCAAATCAATTGCCTCCTGTCCATTGGCAGCGTTGCCAGGTGATACCCAGGTTAAGGCCTCTGCTTTCATCAACAGCACATCTGAATAACGATAAACAAACCAATGTGCATACGAAGTAACTGATGATCTTCCGTTCATGTACTTTACAATTAGGGCACTGGCTTCTGACATAGAAGTTCCATTGCCACGAACGTCAACATTTAAAAAATCTATTGCATCTGTACCATACAGTCGTCCCTCGGCAATCCAGTCTGCCGCCTTAAACTCTGTTCCCCCAAAGCCAAACATTGGGGCAAAAGGATTCAACTTTTGATTGTCAAACTGGAACTCAAAAATATTTTCCACTGAGTTTCCATTGTAATAAACATTCGTGTAAAAATCAAACTGGGGTGTTCCTGCAGGAAGTAATTGATATTTACCTGATGCGATGACCTTATCACAGGCATCAATAGCCTTTTGATATTCCTCATTCCACAAATAAACATCTGCCAATGCTGTATAGGCCGTAAACTTGGTGAACCTACCACGGTCTTCGGCCATATTGCCATAAGTAACCTGGCCATTTTCGGCAGCAAAAGTCAAATCAGTTACAATTTGTTGGTAAACTTCCTGCTGACTTTTCTTAGCAATAGCGGCAACCTGGGTATCATTATAGGTGGGTTCGAGCTTCAAGGGTACCTCACCAAAAGAACGTAACAAATAAAAATACATCAATCCACGTAGGGAATGTGCTTCTGCCAGATAAGCATTTAATGTGGTTTGACTAAGGGTTTTATCATTGGCCATCACATCGGGTCCGAACTTAATAACCGTATTGCAAAGGTTAATGGTTTTGTATACAGCTTCCCAATTCACAAAAATATTATTGGCAGAAGTTTGTGTACGCATCATATCCACCTCATCACGCATCGTCGCATTTAACAGCGCTTCATCATCCTCTGTAGCCAATTCCAATCCTGGAACGACCATATCACCTCTCAATTCGCCCCAAATAAAAAGGTATTTGGCCAATGGTATTGTGCTTCCACCCAGTAATGATGCATAACAACCCATTACCGCAGCATCCAACTGTTCTTTGGTTTTCCAGTATTCCTGACGGGTCAAGCCATCCTCAGGCTGCAAGTCCAGCCATTTGTTACATGAAGTTCCCAATACACTGATTATGGTAACCAGAACAAGTAGGGTATATTTTATATTTCTTTTCATATCAAATCAATTAAAAACCAACAGTTAAACCAAGCGTAAAAGTCATGGAAGGTGGTGTTAATGCATCGTCTTCAGCATATTTAAACGGGCTATTCTCGCCACTGGAAGTCACATCAGGATTTTGCCCGGTATAGTTGGTCCAGGTATATAAATTCTGACCTGTTACATACACGCTACCACTCTTCATCTTAAATCGTTTTAAAATGTCACTGGTCAGGTTATACCTTAAGGTAACCGAGCTTAAACGGATAAAAGAAGCATCTTCTACATAGCGATCAGAACCTAGCCAGTTGTAACCAGTTCCATACAATGCCCTTGGCATATCGGTCACATCACCTGGATTGCGCCAACGTCTAAGCACAGCTGTACTTTGGTTATTTACACCTGCCATATTGGTTGTGGTAATTTTAGCTTTGTTTACGATATCATAACCATACCTGTAACTGAAAAAGGCCTGAAGTTTTAAATTGCCCTTAAAAGTTATATTTGGGCCAAAGCCTCCTGTAAACTTAGGGACACTGTTTCCCAGGTAAACCATGTCTTTTTCGTCGATGTTTCCATCATGGTTGATGTCTTCATATACCGCATCTCCGGGTTGAAACACATAGTCGACCATCGGATAATTGTAACGCATATAAACCGTCTGGCCGTTAGGACCAACAATGCGATTTCCGTCTACATCTTTGGCAATGGTTGCGTCTTTATCAGTATATACACCTTTGAATTTAAAGCCGTAATAAGAACCGAAAGGGTTGCCTTCGATCAGGAAAGATTTGTACTTACCCAGATCTGGTAAACCAGCAGCACTTTCACGAGGGTAAAACTCTGAAATGGTTTGGATGCTGTTCACGTTGCGGGCAATGTTGAAATCGAAACCAACATTCCAGGTCTTATTTTTAAACGGTGTGGTATTGATCATGATCTCCCAGCCGTTGTTATTCATGCTACCAATGTTCATGTCAATTTTACTATAGCCCGTAGTACTTGCAATCTTAAGATCGTTGTAGAACATATTTTTCGTGGTATTGCGATAGATTTCCGCGTCAATCTTTACCCTGCTTTTAAACATGGTTAAATTGAAACCCACATTCTTACCCACCAGCGTTTCCCATTTTAAGCTGGAGAGTTCGATATTGGATGGGTATACTGCGGCCCGACCTGCATACGACCAATCAAAAGGCGTATAATTGTTAAAATAACCGTAGTTATCTTTAGGTGCTTTACCGCTGGCGCCATAGCTTAGCCTTAAGCTCAAATCATCAATAAAAGTAAGCTTCTTCATAAACGACTCATCAGACAAGCGCCATCTGGTAGATATACCTGGAAAGAAACCAAATCGATTATCCGGAGAGAACTTCGAACTACCATCTACCCTACCATTCACATTGATAATGTAGCGATCCAGAAACTCATACTGAGCTTGAAGTAAAACACCTACAGTTCTGGATTGCGACTGATTAGATTTTAACGCAAGGCCTACACCATTGGTAACAGAAGGATTTGAAGGATCCTGTAATTGAGATGAAGCCGTATTGGCTGTAACCAAGCTATAGGAAGCTGATTTTGTATCATTGGTTTGGAATGACATTAAGCCTTGCAAATTATGATTGATATTGATCCGTGGTCTGTAGATCAAATTGATCTTAGTCTGCATATTGTAAGAATCTCCATCCGCATCCGAAGCCCTGTTTACGGTAGTTTCAGTACTGGGTTGCCCGGTTGCAATCTGAGGTAAGAAGGTCTTCGACTTCGTGTTATTGACATCAAACTGAACATCGAATGTAGAGAACAATACAGATGAGATATCGTATTGCAAGTTAAACTTCGGTGTAATCCTCTCGCCTATCAGCTGACTAAATCCTTCGTTAGCCATAGCCAATGGATTATAAGTTCCCTTAACCTCATTTTTATCATTTATGCTAAAAGATCCTTGGATATTGGATAAAGGAGAGAAATAAATACCTGTATTATTTCCGTATTCATCGAACTCAAAAGGGGCCATATTAGGCATTTTATTGATGGCGGTACCCCGTAGTGATTTGTTATAATTTAGATTGTTATTAACGTGTGTATAAGTTAAATCTGTCTTAAATCTCAGCTTGCTGGAAACAATATAATCCAGGTTAATCTTAGTGGTTATCCTCGAAAGATCAGTGCCTAATGTTGTACCGGTTTGTCCCAAATAACCCACTGAAGCATAATAACGTGCCTTTTCGCCACCACCACTCATCGATAAGTTATGATCGTGCGTATAACCTGTACGTGTGATGAGTTTAAGCCAATCCGTATTGTTGCTATAATTGTAATAGTAATATGAATCTGAAGGATCGTACTGGAAGGCTTTATTCTGTCCGTTGTTTCCCAGAAAATCCAGAGGTAAACCTGTCGAGTTCATCACCGCTTCGGGGATCAGCATAGAATACTGATTACCGCTAAGAAAGGGAATTGGGTTAGGCTGGGTAGCCATAGTCCCCTTAAAGTTGTACGCAATAAAGGGCCTACCCTTTTCACCGCGTTTGGTGTTGATCAAAAGGACACCATTTGCCGCCCTTGATCCCCAAACAGCTGTAGATGCAGCATCTTTAAGTACGGTAATGTCCATAATATCTGATGGAGCAATGTTCAACAACTGCGCATACCCTTGTTCATCGGCCGTCCCGAAATTAAAGTCCGATGGAATTTCCGTTTCATAAGGCATGCCATCGAGTACGATCAAGGGTTCTGCAGATCCTGTAATTGAGGATGTACCACGAATACGGATTGACATCCCTGCTCCCGGATCTCCTGAGACCGTTCCAAAATCTACCCCTGACAAACGTCCTGCGAGGGCTTGATCAATAGAAGTTACAGGCAACTCTGCCAATGCTTTTGCACTTATGGTGGCCGATGCAATGGTAGAATTACGCTCGGCTATGTTTAGGCCGGTCCCGTTATTCACCATTTTTTTTGAGGTTACATTCACTGCATCCAGTTCATTTGAATTGGATTCTAAGATGACATTAATCGTAGTTCTATCACCGATTACTCCTCCCTGGAAGGTCTTATAACCGATATAGGAAACAACAAGCTGGTGCTTGGTATTGGTTACTCTAAGTGCAAAATTCCCATTGATATCAGTACTTACGCCTGTAATTGTTCTCTTATTTTGATCTACTTCGATAACGGATGCCCCAATTACCCCTAACTTATCTTTCTTGTCTGTCACCTTTCCGCGAACCGTAACAACCTGCTGCGCATAAAGTGATGCTGAATGCCCCAGAATCATCACAATCAGCGCCGTAAGACAGAAACTTTTGTATAAAAAACTTTTCATATAAACTCAGCTTGGCTTATTATTTATTGTAATTGAGATAATTGGTAATGGAATGAATAATGGTCCGGTTAGACAATTGATTACTTGTACTTAAACTTGTCTGAGATGTTCTGCCGGCCCTATCGGTAATGATCAGGTTACCTGGGTCGTTCAACACATTGACCAATGTGTTATCCCCTGCTTCTGTTTGTAGCAAAGTCAGGTAGTTATCTGCCTTTTTGCCATCAATAGCTACAGATTCGCCATTTATGATGTGATACAATATAAATTTACGCATCAGATCTTTTTGTGCTTCATTGGTAGGCGCAGCTGTAGGCAAGGCACCTGTTGCTTTTGTACCCGGCAATATGCCATCCCTAATGGCCTGTGCAATCGCATTGTTATCAGGTGCAAATAGAGTGTACTTATTGTCGATCCCCGTGTTCAATCCTGCAATAACCTTTGTAGTCTTATTGTAGATACCGGAATTAGAAACCATCCAGTAAAATGAAGCATAGCTGTTTGGATATTTTGTGGCCAGATTTTCTAAATGCTGACCAACATTTTTTTCAGAGAACGATAAAATACCATCCAGATAATGTACCACACCATTGATGGCGGTGTTATCTGTTTTGACAATATTGATGTCTACCCCCGAATCTACTGTTCCGCTGGTCTGAATCTTTCCGCCGCCATATTTAACATAATCGCCGCTTTGTGATTCAACAATGCCAGAGGCCCCAAAATTTGTGATCGATCCGGTTGGGGTAATCAATACTCCCGTTTTTAAGATTCGGAATATATTGTCCCGATAAAGAAAATTATGGGCATAGCTTCCAGTTGGAGATGATCTGTATCCCCATGCTGATGTGGTTAAACCTGCACTGCCTTCATTGTAACGGTATCCTCCGGCAATTAAAACCGCATCGGGCATCACCAGGATCGTTTGTCTAACCCCTGGTTGTGTGGAATATGCTTTAATCCCTGTAATGTCATCCGAATAGCCCAAATAAGTCATCATTGTAGCTGGATCAAGATAAGGGATGCCAAATACCGTTCTAAAAACGTTCGCCTGCTGCGCTTCATTTATGCCATAAAACAAGCCATTACTTAACAACTGTTTATCCACCGCATTTCCAATACTTATGGTTGCGACTTCCTCTTGATAATTTGCATCCTGCGAAAATTTACTTGGCCATAAGGCCGCTGCCCACATGTGCGAATTGATAAAATTAATGACTATACTCCTTGGTGCTGTTTTAAAGAACGAATTACCATACTTTGCCAATATCTTTTTGCGGTAGGCCCTTAAAGCGTCGTTGGTTGGCGCCATAATGGTCCAGCTTGATTTTTGAGACTCATTAGCCAGGTAAGCACTGATCCCCGGCTGCTGGTAGTTTTCATTGTTAATCGAAAATGCCAACAGTCCGTTGTATCCTTTTACATATACCGAATCCTTTTGGCCGGTGGCGACAAAATTCCGGTGCGTTAGATAGGCATTGGCCGTATAATATTTTAAAGAATCTAGCAGGCTTTTAAATTCACTGTAATTGTCATTATTACTGATATACTGATCAATGTTCTTTAAAGGCAGAATAACCCTATCCACTTCATGAATCATTCCGTTTTCAGCAGAAATATCCTTATTTACAACAGATGCTCCTGCTACGTTAAAGCCCGAAAAAGTTGAGTTGGGATAAAAAGATTTATAATCGTTTTGATTTAAGCCAGTGGTGGCGAAAAACTGATCGGTAAAATATGGGATGTACTTATTGTTGTTGTCCCCATCTATGTAAGCAGAACTGTTAATACCCTTTATAGATTGTACATTTCTGTTGGTTGCAATGATCTTACCATGCTCGGCATCCCCCTTTTGTTGTACCCAGTCGTAATAAGCAGTTTTTCTTTTAAAAGCGAGACCAACTCCAGTCTCCACATCGGCCCGCATCTGGTAAGTACTCAATTGATCTTTGCGGTAGGCATTGTATACCAAAGCATACTTTACAATTGAAAGCGCCATTGAATCTGTAACACCTTTTACCCCGTCAATGCCCTGTTCTATAAAAAATCGTTCAAAAGCAGCGTCATTGGGTGCAAACATTGTCCACCAACCTGTCTGAGCCAAAATGTCTTTGTAGCCTGCCTTGTCAATTAGGGCAGTAAGATGTTTAAAATTTCCTCGTGTTTGTAGCTGCTGATAAATAGGCTCACCCAATCCTTTTGGGCGCTCGTAAAATGCGTCAAAATCCTTTTTCTTGCAGCTGCTTAGAATTCCTAACAAAAGCAGGAAGCAGCATGAACTTGTAAAAAGTTTAGTCATACTCGGTTTAGTTATATTTGGTTATTGGTAATACAAATCTATCTGGAAAGGCGATCCAGAGTTTTCAAATTTTGACGAAATGCTTCTATTATTTGACAAAAAAGATGGTTTAAACTAATTTAGAGTGGGTTGGACCCTAAATGTCTGCTGAAAGATTTTCTGAATATTGCGAATCTCTCTTTATTCCTTTCAGGTACTCTGATGGAGACATTTTGTACTTCTCTTTAAAACAAGTACTGAAATAAGGTAGGCTGCTGAAGCCAATGAGGTAGCCAATTTCGGAGATGGTTATAGATCCTTCATCCAACAATTGCCGACTCCGTTTCAAACGCATATCTCTCACAAATTCAACCGGACTTAGCCCGGTTAAACTCTTCAATTTTTTATAGAAGGTAGTACGTCCCATACCGATGGCGGTAGCCACTTCTTCAATATTAAAGTGTGGATCTTTCATCCCTTCTTCTACAATCTTAATGCTTTGCTTTAAAAAGACTTCATCCTTTGAGGTGATCACTATCTCATCAGGATTTAGATTTACAATCCTTTTATCCAGTGCATTTGAAAGTTGCTCGAAGAGTTTTTTCCTCGAAGCAATCAGACTTTCAATAGAGGCCAGCAGATAATCGGTATGAAAAGGTTTGGTAATGTATAAGTCGGCGCCATATTTAAGCCCTTCTATCTGACTTTCTACCGAAGATTTTGCGGTTAAAAGAATCACAGGGATATGGCTGGTCCGAACATCATGTTTCAACTGATCCAACATTTGAATGCCATCCATATTTGGCATCATTACATCACTGATGATCAGATCTGGCAGTAAAGTAAAAGCAGCATTTAAACCTTCTATACCATCTGCAGCACTTTTAATACAGTACAATCCATCCAGTTTCACTGATAAAAAACTACGCAGTTCAGGATTATCTTCTACAATTAAAACCAGTGGGGTATCCACCGTCTTGATGTTTTTAACAGGGAGCTCTATTGCCGTTTCAGGCGTATCCATAGGGATCAACCCAGCTGTTCTGAAGCCAGCTTCAAACTTCAACTCTTCAGGTTTAAAATGTGCATTACCTGTCTTTAAGGTTAAGACAAAGGTCATCCCGACCGAACTATTTTGCTGAGCCGAAAGTTTACCATGATGACTCAGGGCCAAATCACGTGAAAGGGCTAAACCAATACCTGTCCCTTTGAGGTGGTTTTCGCCCATGGTATTCCCTTCATAATAGATCTCAAAAATCTCTTCCAACTGATCTGCTGCAACGCCTTGCCCAGCATCGATGACTTTCAACTCAATATCCTCTTTACCTGACACATAGTTCAAGGCTACGCTAATAGATTGATTGGCTGGTGTAAACTTAAAAGCATTGGAAAGCAGGTTATAAACAATAATGTCGATCTTTTCCTCATCCACCCAGGCCATGACTTGCTCGGTTTCAGAACTTACCTCAAAATGAATCCCTTTTTCGATTGCCATTCCAGAAAAATGACTGCAAATGTCTCTTATCAGGACTAATAAATCAACTTCAGCTATGTGAAGCTGCATTTTGCCACTTTGAATCTTCCTAAAATCAAGGAGCTGATTGATAAAACGGATCATCCGGTTGGCATTCCGATTTACAATATTCAAATACGCCGCGCCTTTAAGAGACAAGGACTCATTGCGTGAAATTTCCTCAAGCGGACTTACAATCAAGGTTAATGGTGTCCTTAGTTCATGAGAAATATTGGTAAAAAAGGCCAATTTCACTTCGGTCAACTTTTGTTCTACTAAAACTTTATTTCTCAACCTGATCATCGTGATAATAATACGCCTGGCTACAATAGCAATAGCCGCAGCAAGCACCAGATATATGAAATAGGCCCAATAGGTTAAATAAAATGGGGGTTTTACAATAATTTGCAAAGTCTTTTCGGGAACATTACTAAAGAGATCCTCACTTGCGGCCTTTACTTTAAATGTATATTTTCCGTGTGGCATATTGGTATAAGTAGCCTTTCGCTGATCGTTTACATGGTGCCATGTTTTGTCGAAGCCTTCCAATTTATAGGCGTAGGTAATTTTGTTTAAGGCCCGGTAATCCAATACCGCATAATCTATACTGATTGCATTCTGATCATGTTTTAAGGTCAAAACTGGAGTTTCATTTATGGCAAATTTCAAAGGAGAACCCTCAGCCCCCGGAACGATGTCTTTATAGTACAATTGCATCCTGGTTAAGGCCATTTCTGCATCAATCTTTTTATCAATAATGGTTACCGGGTTAAAAGAAATATACCCGTCCATACAACCAAAATATAACTTCCCATCGCTTCCGCTAAAGCAGGTACCTTCCGAAAACCCCGCTGCTGGCAGCCCATCATAAGCATCGTAATTTTTAAAGACTTTAGTTCTGGGATTAAACTGTGAGAGCCCACTTTCTGTAGCGATCCAGATGTTATTTTGTTGATCACCCGTAATGCTCAGCACAACATCATTAGACAATCCGTTTTCGGTTGTAAACACCTCAAACTTAATGTCGCCATTAGCTGCTTTAACGACCTTATTTAATCCCCCACCAAATGTACCTACCCACATTTGTCCGGTTTTGTCTTTATAAATGTATTGGACACTATTGTTGCCTAAACTAGACCTATCTCCTTTTATTTTTTGATACTTCTGATAATGATAGCCATTACCCGATGTCCTGTTTGGATCAAAGATGAGCAGTCCATTGCTTGTTCCTACCCAGATTCTACCCTGATTGTCCTCGTTGAGATGTCTGATTACATTGGCCCAGGAGAAAGGGTACCGTTTCATCGTATTGTAATAATTTTTAAAGCTGATTTTACCCTCCTGAGTACTCATCAAATTGATCCCTCCTCCAAGTGTACCCACCCAAATCCGTCCTTTACGGTCTTCAATCACCGAATAAACCAAGTCGCTGCTTAAGCTATTCGGGTCGGACTTATCGTTTCTAAAATTACTTAAGGCATAAAATGATCTTGCGGCATCTATAGGGGTTGCTTTAAACAATCCATCTCCTTTTGTGCCCAGCCAAACATTGCCTTTGCTATCTTCGATAATACTGTACACATAGCCTACCTTTTCACCGGTATTGACAAATACAGAAACCTGCTTGTTGTTTTCATAAACATACACCTTTCCATCTCTGGAGCAGAGCCACAAACGGCCTCTTGAATCCTTCATCATTGCCCGTACATTGTTTTCTGAACGATTTTGAGGATTTTTTACTAGCCTGAGGTAATTAAATTTATCGGTAATGGGAACTATTTTATTCACGCCCCCATCTTTTGCGCTTAACCATAAAACGCCCGTTTTATCTATTAACAGGCTGGTTAATATGTTAGAAAACTTTTGATCTTTAGTCCCCGGTTCATCATAAAAATAAGCGATGTCATCACTTACCGGATTGTAATATCCAAAGCCACCACCTTTCATACATACCCACAGTGTTCCATTAGCATCTGTAATTACCTGATAATCCCTCCCGGAATTGGTCACATCTTTTTTCTGGGTAAAATGCTTATAGATTCCGGTATGTGGATTGTATTTCAAAACCCCATTTTTTTCGGGTTCAATCCAAACCTGCCCGCCTTTATCTTCATACAATGAAAAGTAAGTATCATGAGCTGCCAAGCCAGAATAAGTGTATTTAAAGGTTTTTAAATCTAGTGTAATCAAGCCCTTCCCAGCGGTAGAAATGTACAACAATGGCCTATCGGAGCTACACATCGCGTTTAATTTACCCCCCTTACAAAGGGATTTAATTGAAAAAACCTTGTTCTTTATGTGATAAGTAATCAGGTTTCCATCTACAGTCCCAAAAAATAAGAAATCCTTATTTTGGGTAAAGCAGGTAAAAGAATAAGCAGCTAAAAATTTGGTAACCGCTGGTGTAAATTTGACTACTGCATATTTATGGTTTTTATCGAGTTGCAAACAGTTTAATCCAGCTTCTGTTCCTACCCAGATATTATTTCCCTCTCTATGCAGGAACTGAACCGAATTTCCGTTGATGTTAAACGAGCTCGCCCTATTTTTACCATAATAATTGATCACTGCTGTGCCAGAAGATTCGTTCATCGCATGAAATATTCCCTGATCTTCAGTAAGCAACCATACACCGTTTTCAGCGTCTGGAATTATTTTATCGATCGGACGATCTTTAAAAAGATGCTTGTAGGTTCCATCTGATATAGCCAGAAACTGCTCTGTCTTTTTATTAAAACGATACACCTTATTGTCATAAGTCTTTACCCATAAAAAGGCTGACTTATCCTCAATAATGCTCCTGATCTTATTGTTACTTAAATTAGAGCTATCACCTGGTCGGCTTTTATACACGACAAAATTATGTCCATCAAACCGGTTGATACCATCAAAGGTACCGAACCACATAAAGCCATCTCTATCGCGGGTAATGCACAAAACCCCATCATGCGACAAACCGTCCCGTGTAGAATAGCGGGTAATGTTACTGTTTAATTGAGCTGTGGAGATTAAGGATTGCAGCGAGAAAACTACAATCGCTAATATTTTATACATGACCGACTTCATTTAACGTACCAATGTAAGACCCATCATTCCAATTACCACATCATTACATAGGGCAGACAACGTAATTTTCGACAGTGTTTTATTCGGGTCGAGTTGTATCCCCAGGGCTGTTGCAGCACCGCCATCGATCTCCTTTCCATTCCATATATTGCCTTCCGCTGCTGTGATGATCTTTCCACTTTTTAAGTGAACACGTAAGGGCCTTGGCGCCCCGGTATCAAATGCAAAGCCATCTACGTACAAATCCTTTTCAATTGGCCACCAGTTTTCCGGATTTCTTAAAGCCAGTTTTTCCTGGCTTCCATCCGTATAAAAAACACGGATGATCCCGTTATCCATCCTACTTTGCATGGTATTGGTTGATCCTGCCAGTAAGAAAAATACAGCACTCGCTTTTCCCGATAAGGGAACGCTTACATTTTGTGGGTAATTATCCCACTGAGAAGTGTATGCTATATTCTTCAATGTGACATCGCCTGGTGTTTTAAACACAAGTCCTGATGGAAGAATTAATTCATTCTTAAGGCCTGCGAGGTTTCTTAACCCAGTGTCGTTAATTTCCGGTTTCAATGTCGGATGAGGCCAGTCGCCAATTCCTTGTACAGGCAACTGAAGCGTAGTGGTTTGTGGACGTGGCGACAGGTATTTATTGTTGAAAATCTGTGTTACTTTATCATTGAAGTAGGCAGATAGATCCAGGGGTTCCATTTTTTTGTTGGCCCATTCTTTACTGCTCAGGTCTAATGCCGGCTTTACAGCGCTTTCGCGTTCTTTTAGTTCAAAACACAGCGGAAACCAATAGCTAAACATTCCTCTTTTTAACTGAACAAAAACGGTACGATTTCCCAAATCCCCGGCTACTTGAGTTTTTATTTTACCACCTAAAATCTGGGAAGATTTGAACACATTTTGAGGATCAAATACTTTAGTGATCACTGCATCCTTAAAACTAGTTTCAAAATCTTCCCCCTGCAGATATACTGATTTCAGTTCTGGTTTTACCGTGTTCTGACCTGACCATACCAATTCAATTTTATAGCTTGCCGCAGGCTTGCTTTCAATTTCGATTTCCGGTAATCCGATGGCTGTTTCTACATTGGTCCATTTTACATCTTTCCCATTTACTTTTACTGACTTTAGCGCTGTACCTCTAGCCTTTACCCTCATTTTCAGATCCAAGGCTTTGCTAAATGAAGGGATTAAAGTATAAACATCTTTGTCTTCCGTTCTCTTAAAATCAAAAGAGAGATCTGGAATTTTTAAGGAAGCATGATCCCAGGCAGCAGGCAAACCTGGTCGAATCACTAAGGTGTGGTTTAACGCATCCGGTACAATCCCGAAAAGCCCTTCCACAAGTGTTCTTGAATTGATTCCAACAGGATCGCCAAAATCCCTGTAAGCCTCGCCTCGGTTAGCATCGTAATGAGATATCTGTACAAAATTCCCAGGACTTCCGCCCATGTACATGCTACTCAGTATTTCGCTTTTCCATAATTTAAAGGCCTCTTCTGTACGCCCTGCTTGCCAATTGGCCAGCGCTGTATGGGTAGATTCGGCCAATACAACATTATTTAAAGACCATTCGTAAGGCATCCAGTTGGTTGTAGAAAGCGTATAATATCCTTCATCTTTCAATCCATTGGCTTTAATAGCCATGTGCGGCAGCCCTGTATCCACATAACGCAAGCTTTGCCAGGCCTGAAAAGCATCAGGCACATCAGAATCTATACTGTGATAAATTGTCCAAAGTGCTGCAGCAGGATGAAGCTGTTTGAGACCAAGTCCATCTTTATATTCGGCAAACCAGCCTTTGGCCGGCATCCACAATTGGGCATTCATCGCCTTTAATATTTTATCGGCTTCCTTTTGATAAGGGCTGCCATCTTCATTTAACAATTTAGCGATTTTTGCAGCGGTATAATTCGACCGGTAATTGTAAGCAGAAGAATGTGTAACTGCGCCCCCACTATACTGCAGGGCATCACTTGCCCAAATCGCAGCATAGGCGTCATACAAACCATCACCATCTGGATCAAAAGTACGTTTCTCCCAAGCCAGGTGTCGTTTAAGAAGTGGCCACATTTCCCGTACAAATTTCAAATCCCCCGTCCAATTGAAATGCCATAGCAATTGGTCAATGTAAACGAGGTTCATATCATAATGATGAGGGCGAAGCGATTTTCCATTCGGATCCCGACTGATATAGCCATTGCTAAACATGGCCGTTCCCATTGCTTCCTTAGACCTGGCCAAATTTAAAGCAGTATCTGCTACAACCGGTCCCTTTTCAGGGCTCAGTACCTGCGATTTAGCATAAGCGCTAAAATGAGTTCTGGCACGGTCATGCCAACCCAATGGATCGGCTGTGTAAGCACCACGCCAACCGTTCAAACGCATGCGCCAGCCTATGGCGCCATGCATATAAGAAGGGCTTTCCCAAATACCATCTGAGGCTATGCTTAATGCACCGCCTATAGTATTCATAAAGGGATCTGGTGTATTAATTTGTACTTGATTGGCAATTGCCAGGCGAGAGGCTTCGGCACGTTTAAACTGCTCTGCTGGAGTCCAGTATTTTTTTAAGGTATCGCTATCAGGATTTTGGATCAGAAAATAAAAATCCGTTGCATTTTCAGCAGTAAGCTTTCCCGTTAAGACAGGGCTTTCTTTACCCGATGATCGATCCAACTCAGCTGGTGTGTGTTGATCAGCCGCATTTGCAACCTTTAGGTTGTTGGATGGAAAAGTTCCTATGAGCGATTTACCCTTGCCATAACTTAACCTAAAAGAGTTGCCATTTATCGCATAGACATTGTCTTTACAGTTCGCGGCCTTCAGATAAAAAACAGATTCAGGATCAGGCCCCATATCGCCACTGCGACTAAAGTTTTTGCCACTTGCGCCACCAAAAGCCCACAACAAGGTAACTTCTGGTTTTACATTTTCAAAGCGCGCTTTTAAAACCAATCCTTCGGAATTGCTCAGTGCCAATATTTCCAGATGTAATGTCCCATTTCCGAGTAAACGATCTTTAATGGAATAAATCATCGCGCCTGCGCGATACCTGGCTTCAATATTTTCTGCTGCAATCAACCATTTGCTTTGTGCTCCAACTATGAGCCCAAACTTCAAGTTACCGCCCATTCCAGGCATGTACATCGCAAACTCAGGAAGATCACCGGCCTCTACCCTAAAAGCTGTATTGGTACCATAAAGAGCTCGTGTAAAACGTCTGTTCCCATTTTTAATCACGAAATCTGTACCCTCAGGATGATACCTAAGGCTACGCTGTTCATTATGCCAGTTACCAGGAATTAATTTAGGGGGATAAAGTTCTTGCGCAAAAAGCGAGTTTAAGGAAAAGTACAACAGCAAGAACACGCCATAAAATTCCCGATTTCTAAATAGAAAATATTGATTAATCATTGGTCTGCTTTTTATGCCTAACATAAAAAGATATAAAACAATTAGCAACCTGTCTCATCCTGCTTCAAGCCCTTAGTCATTGCAATTAAGGGGCTTAAAAAACAGTGATTTCAATTTTTTTGCAAATCCTTTTTGTCCTGGATAGCACCTGTTAATGTGCATGCTCTTGGTTATGGGTTGTGGATTACTTTCCGAGCAATTTTCTCGAACGAGGTCCGAACCAGGTCCGAACGTAGTCCCTCTCAGGAGCGACTTTGTTAACCGGCACAATACAGGGACGATACCGCTTCGCTAACAATCCAAAAAAATTCATTTGATTTTAATTTCGGCCACAGCATGCAACTAAAAGGATGTGATTTCAATTTTAAATCCTAATCCAATATAAACAAAAAGAAAAGGAAAACCTAATTCGTCTTAATTAATCTGGCCACAAACATGGTATCGGCTTTATCTGTATAACCTTTGATCAGCTCCATTTTTTCGAGCTTTAAAGGTAGATTTTCCAATAAATAAGCAATCACATCTTCGTTCTCCTGTTTAAACACAGAACAGGTAATGTAAATTAAGGGCTTCCCTTCTTTCAGGTATTTGACCACATTTGAGGCAATACTTTGCTGCAACTTCGAGAAATAGCTGATCTTATGCTGCTCAAAATAGTACAACATTTCAGGTGTTCTTCCCCAAGTTCCGGATCCTGAGCAGGGTGCATCCAATATAATCCCATCAAATTCGTAATCGTGCAAATCCTGAGCATTATTTTGAAGCAGATCCAACACTTTTTTCTGGTATTTCTTTAATCCAGCTTCTCTAAAGCGTTCATCCAGATTGTTTAAGCTATTTTCCCGAACATCACTCACCAACAACTCTATTTTAGGTTCCAGATCATGTAGCAACAATGATTTACCACCTGAAGCTGCGCAGCAATCCCACCATTTATCCCAGGTTTGTGGCTGGAAAAAACTACCTGTTTGCTGCGAGGAAAGATCCTGTACCTGGTAGTGTTGCTGCCCGGTTAAAATCTGATCTAGTTTAGTACCATTGGCAACGGCAAGGGTATTGTCCCCAATCTGCTCCGCAACGATACCGTCCTTGTTCAGTACTTCAGCTATTGTTTTCAAATGTCCGCCGGTCACCCTGATAAACAGGTCAGGTTGCGTAAAAAAAGAGCTTAAGAAAGCAGGTTTATCAATAGATTCGGAAAGTTCTTCATGGAAACTAAAGACATCGGTTAGCTCAAATGCCGGATAATTTGATTTGATCAGCTCCAGTTTTTCGGATACTGAAAGTTCAACGTGTTGCTTCAATTCGGGCAACAAGGACTCAATCACCAAACTGCTGGTTGGGTTACACAGAAAATCTGCAATAGCTAGGCGCAACGCCCTTTCTTCTTTAATTAATGCTTTGCCCAATCTAAAGAAACTGTAGATATAGCGAGAAGCCCAGCGCCGATCTGAGGATCCCATTTGCTTATTTCTTTTAAAATAAGTAAACAAAAAACGATGTAATGGCAATGCACCATCATAACTTTTAAAGATCTGTTCAAATGCCCTTAGCTGGTGTTCTACTCTCATTCAATAATATTTAAAGCAAAGTTCTTATAACGCAATAGCATCAAGCTGGTATTGATGTATCCGGAGGTATTATCGTGGACAAAATGAAAGGAATTGTGAAGCCCCTTATAGTTTTCTTTAGTTAGGTATTTGATATAATCATCACCATACTTAGCAAGCAGTCTTCCAAAATAGAAGCCCGTATCAAATCCCTTGAAGGCATATTCTCCAGGCTCAAAATTGAATTGTGCTCTATATTTTTTTATGAAAGTGTTTACCTCAGCCCTGGTATAATCTACCTTATAGGAAGAAGAAACAATGGTATTAAAAGCCTGAAGTTCTTCTGTATTGTAATTTTGTTTAACCCATTCAGGATGGCCGAAGAGCGAGATATTCAATCCCGTTTTTTTAATCTTCATCAACTTATCCAGTGTAGGTACTACAAACTTTTTGTCGGATGAGCTGACTAGAATTACATATTGTTTTCCTTTTACAACCTTAGTTTCCATCGTAAAAACAGAACCATACTCCTGAAAGGCGAATACCTTTTTACTATTTGCAAAATAAGCTCTTAAAGGCTTCGCAAATATCTCATCACTGGCCGTCTTAGGGTTGATCAATACGACAATTGTATTGGTAGGATTGTAATTTTTACTGATGTAATTACCAATCTTTTCAGCATGAAGATCGATGTTATTTACAATAGAGATAAGATTAGGGTTGCCAAATTCGGCAGGCTGTGAAGCCGCAAGTGGATTTACAACTGGTATCTCTCGTGATATGGAATAATTGGTAATGTGTTTTAATCCATCAGGATAAACAGGGCCAACAATTATATTGCTACCCAATAAACTGCCATTGCTGATTAAATCGCCAATTTGGGCATTGTTATCCTGTGTATCGTAAACCTTAAGTTTAAAATTCTGTCCAGCTGCCGCTGCAGAGTCTACGCCTAACTTAAATCCTTGGTAGAAATCGATAGCTATGGCTGCCTTTTCTACATCGGCTTTAGTGGCACTCTTCAGTTTTATTTCATCTAGCCGAAAGGGAACAAGCAAGGAAATAGTAGCCTGCTTTACTTTCAAAGCAGGCTTTTCTATTTTCTCGACTTTCTTCGGCGTCTCGGTTTTTTTGGTTTCAGGCCTTATTTTTGGCGAACAGGCTGATAGAAAAAGTGCCGATAATACGATGATCCAATACTTATTCCCACTCAATTGTAGCAGGGGGTTTTGAACTAATATCATATACAACGCGGTTAATTCCTTTTACTTTGTTAATTATTTCATTAGAAATTTTTGCGAGTACGTTATATGGCAAATGACACCAATCGGCAGTCATACCATCAACAGATTCAACAGCACGTAAGGCAATTGCATTCTCGTAAGTACGCTCATCCCCCATTACACCTACCGATTGAACTGGTAGGAATATCGCTCCTGCCTGCCATACTTTGTCGTATAAACCAGCTTCTTTTAAATTATTGATATAGATGGCATCAGCTTCCTGAAGGATCGATACCTTCTCAGCAGTTACTTCACCAAGAATCCTGATGGCCAAACCTGGTCCAGGGAAAGGGTGACGTCCAATAATAAAGTGCTCCAATCCTAATGATCTTCCGACTCTTCTTACTTCATCTTTAAATAAGGTATTTAATGGCTCAACTACTTTCAATTTCATGAAATCAGGTAAACCACCAACATTATGGTGTGATTTAATGGTTGCAGAAGGGCCTTTTACAGAAACCGACTCGATGATGTCTGGATAGATTGTACCTTGAGCCAACCATTTCACATCCTGTACCTGGTGTGCTTCATCATCAAAAACTTCGATAAACACACGTCCGATCGCTTTACGTTTCAATTCTGGGTCTGAAAGACCGGCAAGCTGACTTAAGAAACGGTCTTTAGCATCAACACCTTTAATGTTTAATCCTAAATGTTTGTATTGCTCTAATACAGCGGCGTACTCATCTTTACGTAACAAACCATTGTCAACAAAAATACAATGTAAGTTTTTGCCTATGGCCTTATGTAATAATATAGCGGCTACACTTGAATCTACACCACCTGAAAGGGCAAGTACAACTTTGTCATCACCCAATTGCTGTTGCAATGCAGCAATAGTAGTTTCAACAAATGCATCTGGCGTCCATTCTTGCTTACATCCACAGATGTCTACCAAAAAGTTCTCCAATAACTGTTTTCCATCGGTACTGTGGGTAACTTCCGGGTGAAACTGTATGGCATAGGTAGCAGTACCTTTAACTTGATAAGCCGCAACTTTTACACTATCGGTGCTTGCGATCAACTCAAAGCTTTCTGGTATTTTAGTAATGGTATCACCGTGTGACATCCATACTTGCGAATCAAGGGCAATATTTTTAAATAACTTATTGCTTTCGGCAACATAATTCAGATTGGCTCTGCCATACTCACGCGTTGATGAAGCTTGTACTTCGCCACCTGTTTGCTGAGCAATGTACTGGGCGCCGTAACAAACAGCAAGCACTGGGTAATTATCAAACTTTTTAAGATCTACCTGAGGAGCATCTTCCTGACGAACCGAATATGGGCTGCCTGAAAGGATGATACCTTTTACATTTGACGTTATTTCAGGAATGTTATTAAATGGATGAATTTCGCAATAAACGTTTAACTCGCGTACCCTGCGTGCAATTAACTGTGTATATTGGGATCCAAAATCGAGAATTATGATTTTTTCTAGCATGGCCAAAGTTAAGAAAACTTATGCCGCGCTACAAGCAGGAATATCAATTAACCTTGATTTTCGTACTTCAGGACTTCTACACCGAACCTTTTTAGGAAATCTACGCCTTCATCACTAGCTAATCCTTTGTATGCTGCGTAAGAATCTCTGTAATAAACCTTCTTAATGCCAGACGAGAGGATTAAACGCGCGCAGGCTATACAGGGTGATAACGTAGTATACAAGGTTGCTCCTTCTATTTTAGAACCGTTTTTTATCCCGTATAAGATGGCATTCTCTTCGGCGTGCAAGGCCAATGAGCAACTTCCACGTGAATCTTTGGCACAACCAGTTTCCGGCCATTCTACATCGCAATTGTGTGTACCTGCAGGCGGACCATTATATCCTATGGAAATAATACGGGTATCTTTTGTCAACACTGCTCCTACTTGTGCCCGTACGCAATGCGAACGAAATGCAAGATCGGTAGCTAAATTCATGAAAATATTATTGAAACTTGGTTTTACTGTCATTCTACTGATTTCTCCCTTGATACTTAAAAAGTGGCAAAGACGTTTATTTTATAATTATAATGAAGGATAGTTTTTTTGAAGCTAATTTATGTTTAAAATTGCATATTAGCACAATATATACGTTAGCTGAATGTTTGAAGCAATATTACAAGGGATAGGTGCGGGTATTTTATTTTCTTTTTTAACAGGGCCCGTATTCTTTTCAATGATCAAAACCAGTATTGAAAAAGGATTCAAGGCCGGTTTTTCGCTGGCGATCGGGGTAATCATAAGTGACATTATTTTTATTAGTTTAACTATTTTCAGCTCACAGTTCGTTGACTATAATTCTACATTCAATAAATATATCGGCATCGTTGGTGGTTTATTTTTATTCGGCATTGGCCTATATTACCTCTTACATAAGGTAAAAGTTAGCTACAATATAGAAGAAACCATAAAAATCAATAGAAGTGGCTACATTTTAAAAGGTTTTTTAATGTGTCTTTTATCTCCTTCTACTTTGATGTTTTGGATTATGGTAGGTGGTATTGTATCTGTACAGCTTCATTACGAAATGGCAGAGAAAGTCGTGTTCTTTATTATAGCCATGACCACACAGTTGTCTGTAGATTGCTTAAAAACCTATTATGCCGCTAAGCTCAGGTATAGAATCAAAGAGAAGACCATCCAAAACCTAAACAGAATTGCAGGAGCTGTTATACTGATATTTGCAATTAGACTGTTTTATGAGGTGATAATTAAGTATTATTCAAAATAAGCCATTCTATTCACAGTCTGGAACAATTGATGCAGAAGGGCATCAAATATTCCTAGGCCTGTTCACAGAAGGCATATTTTGTTTCAAAGCATGATGCAGACTGGGTGTTAATAAGGGGCCGACCTGCCTGCCTAAAATAGCTTTTTGTTTAAATATCAGATATAGGAGTTTGTAGATTTCCGGCTAATCCGGAATCCTTTACAAATTTACTTAGTGTTGCTGCCGGAATGGCCAGACTGCTTGTACGGCTTACGCGAGCGATGTTTATTCCATAGAAATTCCCATCGATATCATATAAGGGGCCACCGCATTCAGCGGGCTTTAACTTACCATCATGAACCAGTACGGACTTAAATCCATCCCTCCTTTCGCTGCGTCCGTCCGTAAAACGGTAAGCAATATGTCTTTCGTTTAGTCTCCTTGGTTTGAGTACAATTTGTTTGTTGTAGGGGACGCCGGATCTGACCAATTGAAGACTGAGCGTATCGTCAGGTCTGTGTTTCGAAATTTCCAGACTTAGATCTTCCATTTTTGAAACCGGCTTTCCATTAAAACTATTCAGCTCATCTCCTACCTCCAGCTCTGCTACACTTGCGGGGCTACGCGGCTGAACCATCGATATCACGACCCGCCCATCTTTTAAACTCGTATTCACCCCCATATATGCGGCTGTAGGTCCTTTCGCTATAGCAAATTGTGTATTCCCCAATACACCTACCACCCCGTTACCGATAGGTTGTGGAGAAACTAAAAACTTACCTACCTTCCCAAAGGTTACTGAATCGGAGGTTACAGTTTTTAGTGCGATACCGCCATTAATCTTTCCCTGAACCTGAAGTAAAACCAGGTCATTATCCTCATCCCGCTTTAATACCTGGGCAATCCTTGTTACTCCTTGTTTCAATTCAACCAAGGGTTCATCTCCCACCATGGAGCTTTTGCTGAGCAAGAAACTCTTCCCTTTCAAGATCATTTCGGGAACAAGTCCTTTCAAATCTATCAGCGTCCCGAGTATCTGCCTGTCAGAGCCGTTCACAAAACTTTTTATCACCATGACGCTTTTATCCCTTCTACTTTCCGTGTACTGCAGGGTTTCAGCAAGATTCAAAATAACAGATTCGGCATTTAGTGCACTAGCATGGAAATCCCCTGCAAAGCTTTCGGCTGCAGGCAGTGAGACATAACTTGCCGGCCTGATCAATGAGCTCCAGTATTTTCTATATAGATCTATGGGGATTTCAAAATTATCCTCCAACGAAAGATTAATTTTACTGTGCAGCCCGATTACCCTTCCTTTCATGTCAAATACCGGACCTCCCGAATCACCAGGTTCCATCAAACAGGTGGTACGTATAAAACCTTCACTTGTCTCTGTCTCGGCCACATAGCCCAGTCTTACCGTTGGTGTTTTAGCTGCGAGAGTTCCCGGGTATGCGATACTGATACATGGCATGTCTTTCTTTAGGGATGAGGACCATCCCATTTCTGCGTATGGCCAGCTTCCTTTTTCTTCGATTTTCATTACAGCAGCGTCATTAGAAGGGATTCTACCCAGACCAATTGCCCTGAATTTTCTTCCGTCCGGAAAAGTAACCTCATACAAGTTGTTGGGTTTAACAGCATGAGCGGCCGACAGGATATAACCGGCAGTATCGACCACCACTCCACTAAAAGAACCGCCTGTAGCCTTCTTATTAATTGAGTCATAGGGAGTGATGTAAACACTGGCTTTGTAGACACGCTGAATAACCTTTTGAACGCTAGTTTCTAAACGTTTAACATCTGAGGGCTGGGAATGCGCAAAGAAGGGAGCCGCACATAGTAGGGAAATGAATAAGCATGATAATTTTTTCATCAATATTATTTTTTAATGCTACGATAAGACACAAACCAATGACAAAAACAGGAACAAGAAGTTTAATCAGATTACGTAATATTTTAATTACAGCCAGGTTCAAATGTTGCTGGTCATCTAAGCTGAAGCAGAATAATAAAGCAAGAAAATTTAAAATAAAAAAGCCCCCAATAAGTGTCTAACTTTTTGGGGGCTTTTCAAATGAACTGTAACTATTGAGGCTTTTTAGTCAATTTAAGGAACTAGTAAGCTCTTTGGTTATTACCTTCTTTCCAGTTCACAAAAGCTTTATTTACGACTTTGTTACCACCTGGAGTAGGATAGTTACCAGAGAAGTACCAATCGCCAGTGTGATTAGGACAAGCTACATGTAAGTTATCTAAAGTTTGGTAAATCACTTCTACTTCGGCAATTGTATCAGCTGGAGTAATGATTTTAGTAATTTGAGCAGAGATCTCTTCTTGTTTAAAGGGTCTGTAAATATCTTTAACGTGATTTACAATTTCGCCTTTAGGTAACAATAGAGAAGCTTTACATTTTTGATAAACCTCTTCGATTACATGCTCCATTCCTCTTGCTTTTAGCAATTGAATTGCAGCTTCGAATGCGACGAATTGTCCCATTTTAGACATATCAATACCATAGCAATCCGGGTAACGGATTTGAGGGGCAGAAGAAACAATAATGATCTTTTTAGGATGCAGTCTATCAATAATTTTAATGATACTTTGCTTTAAGGTTGTTCCCCTTACAATTGAATCGTCAACTGCAACCAATGTATCTGTATGATTTTTGATTACCCCATAAGTCGTATCGTAAACATGCGCTACCATATCACCTCTGTCGGCATCCTGCGTAATAAAGGTTCTCAGTTTTACATCTTTGATCGCCAGCTTCTCTACTCTTGGACGCATAGAAAGCAACTCATCAAGTGCTGCATCGTCTAAAATATCCTTGCGGTGAAGTAAAGCCTCTTTTTGATAATCTCTGATGTACCCATGTAAGCCATCTACCATTCCGTAAAATGATACCTCGGCAGTATTGGGAATAAATGAGAATACTGTATTTTTCAAATCAGCATTTACCGCCTTTAGAATCTGAGGGCATAATAAGGCACCCAGGTGTTTTCTTTCTTTATAGATTTCAGCATCACTACCTCTTGAAAAATAGATGCGCTCGAATGAGCAGGCTCTTTTTTCTTCAGGCTCTCTGAATATCTCTTGTGTTACCGTACCATCCTTTTTAACAATAAGTGCGTGTCCCGGTTCTATTTCTTTTACATTTTTAAACTGAATATTGAAGGCTGTTTGAATAGCAGGTCTTTCAGATGCTGCAACAACAATCTCATCATCTGCATAATAATATGCAGGACGTATGCCCGAAGGATCACGAAGTACAAAGGCATCACCGTTACCAATAATTCCAGAAATGGCATAACCACCATCCCAGTTCTTAGCCGACCTTCTCAGGATCTTAGCGATGTCAAGATTTTGAGAGATCTTTTGAGTGATCTGTACGTTATCTAAACCTTCTTTTTTATATTCATCAAACAACTCTTGATTCTCATCATCCAAAAAGTGACCTATCTTTTCAAGAACAGTAATGGTATCCGCTTTTTCTTTTGGATGCTGCCCCAATTCGTACAATTGCTCAAGTAGTTCGTCAACATTAGTCATGTTGAAGTTACCAGCAAGCACCAGATTTCTGGTCATCCAGTTGTTCTGACGTAAAAATGGGTGGCAGTTTTCAATACTGTTTTTACCGTGAGTACCATACCTTAAATGGCCTAGTAAAACCTCTCCAATAAAACTCACATTATGCTTTAACCACTCAGAATCTTGCATCAATTCAGGGGTTTCATTCTGAATATCTACAAACTTGCCCTGAACATGCCCAAATATATCGGCCACTGCGTTCTGAGCCATCGAACGATATCTACTGATGTAACGGTTTCCCGGTTTAACATCCAGTTTAATTGTTGCAATCCCAGCTCCATCCTGTCCACGGTTGTGCTGTTTTTCCATCAAAAGATAAAGCTTGTTGAGTCCGTAAAGAGCAGTACCGTATTTTTCCTGGTAGTATGAGAGCGGTTTTAAAAGGCGGATAAAGGCAATTCCGCATTCATGTTTTATCGAGTCACTCATTCGTGTGTGTTGTTTGAGCCGCAAATTTACCGTTAATAATAATCAGAACCTAGAAAGAAATATAAAGAAAATTTTGCGCGACTTCGGACGACAGGAAACAAAAACACGCCTAATAACCAATCAAATAGCCTTTTCTCCTGTTATACGAGATTAAAATCAGCTAGATTTTTCTTTATGGATTCAGGTCAATGACGTGTAATTTTATCAAAAACGGCTTGATTTGCCTAAAACGTAGCCCTCAATCTTCATCAGCTCATTTGACATATGAAGCGTGACTGGAAACAATTTCCTTCCCGAAAAATATAGATGCACTGGCATCAAAAGCTTGTGGATCTCCAGAAGTGAAAAACTGACTATAACCTTCTTTTGAAATCTTAGCTTCAATTTCAGTATGTTTTTCAAGGTAAAGCGCCAGGCTGTTCGCCACAATATCGTCCTGCCCCAATACACTAATGTGCGCAGGAAGTGCTGCTACGATCTTCGGAATTAGCAATGGATAATGGGTACAAGCTAAAACGATACAATCAATTTCATCATCCTTAGCCAATAGCTGATCTACATATTTATTCACAAAGTAATCTGCACCCTCATGTAGATGTTCGTCATTTTCTATCAATGGCACCCACATTGGGCAACTCTGCTGGGCCACTTTTATCTCCGGAAAAAACTTATTAATTTCCATCAGATACGATTCGGAATTAATTGTTCCCCGGGTACCCATTACACCTATCCTTTTGCTCTCTGTAAAATCACCTACAATCTCTGCCGTGGGTCTGATCACCCCGAGTACCCGATGGTTAGGATATTTAAATGGAAGTACATTTTGTTGGATGGAGCGCAAGGCTTTTGCCGAAGCGGTATTACAGGCCAGGATAACCAGTGGACAACCCTGTGCAAATAACCATTCCACACACTCTAGCGTATATTGATAAATAGTTTCAAAAGAATGGTCTCCATAAGGAGCCCGGGCATTATCACCAAGGTAGATATAGTTGTATTGAGGTAGTTTTTGGACAATAGACTTAAAGACGGTGAGTCCGCCATAACCTGAATCAAAAATACCTATAGCTTGTTTATTTTTCATTATAAAAAAACGGGACTGAGTTTATGACTCAGTCCCGCAATTTAAATATTTTGTTTATGTTAACCTATTTTTTAGGTGCAGTTGCTGTAGCTGCACCCAGGCCCAATTTAGTTCTTACTAAAGCTGTGATGTCTTCACCACCATCCCAGTAAATTAAAGCTTGGTTTGCAGTATCAAATACATAAGCAAAACCTTTTTCTTTAGCTACTGCTTTAATTGCATTATCAGCTTTAACTTGAATAGGATTAAACAATTCAGCATTTTTAGCTTCTAATTCTTGTTGAGCTTTAGTTCTAGCATCAGTAATGCGTTTCTCAAGATCTTGCAATTCAACACTCTTCGCTTGTAAATCTTTACCTACAGCTTCTTTGTTGGCTTCGCTCATTGTTTTTTCTAAGTCTTGAGCAGCTTTAAGCTTACCTTGGTATTCAGCGATCATCTTTTCGATTTCAGTCTGCTTACCTTTCTGAAGGTTTTCTAATGTTGTGCGGGCAGTTTTAACCTCTGGCATTGCTTCGATAATGGTTGCAGAGTTTAAGTGTGCAAGTTTTTGTTGTGCATTTGCAATGTTAGCAGTAAACAATAATCCTGCTGCTAAAAAAAATGCATTGATTAACTTTCTCATTCTATTTGTCTTAATAATTGTTTCTAATTTATGTTTAATCTCTCTATTTTACTGTTGTCTCTGGCTTATATCCCAACTTTCTAATTACATCATTGCTGACATCATAAGCGCTACTGGCATAAATCATCATTGTTGCTTCACTACTTTTATCAAAAATAAAATCTAACAACTTGGCTTTTGCAATCTCCGCTACGGCCTTAGTTACGCTATTTTGAATCGGGCTCAACAATTTAGTCCGGGCTTGAAATAACTCTCCTTCCGGGGCAAATATTTTACGTTGAAATTCTTTGGCTTGTTTTTCCTTTTCAATAATATCGTTCTCTCTTCTTTTGCGCATATCCTCTGTCAGTAATACCTGATCTGCTTGATAAGCTTTGTACATTTTATCAATCTCAACAAAATTATTGTCTACTTGTTTTTGCCACTGTTGCGACAAAACATTCAACTGATTTAATGACGACTTATAATCCGGCAAGTGTTTCAGAATATATTCTGTATCAACATATGCAAACTTCTGTGCAAATGCACCAAAGCTTACGAACAGCAAGATGCAAATTAAAAAATACTTTTTCATGCGTATATGTTTATTTTTCAGTGGTATTTATTGTTTCAATTGTCTTAAATCTGCATATTCAGCTTTAAGGGCTTGAAATTAAGATAGGTTTGCTAAGCTTCGCCCAACAAACCTATCTTAATTTCCTTTATTATTTTTTAGTTAAATCCTCCAAGTTGTTGGGCTATACTAAAGTGGAACTGTCCTTTATTAGCATCAGGTGATCCTGGAATATTATCAAATCCATAACCCCAATCGATCCCTAACAATCCAAATATCGGTAAAAATATTTTTGCACCAAAACCTGCCGAGCGTCTAACGTTAAACGGATTAAATTCAGAAAACTTATTCCAGGTGTTACCGCCTTCGGCAAAAGCTACTAAAAACGCTGTAGCCTGCTGACTTGCAATTACAGGGTATCTTAACTCCATTACATATTTAGAGAAGATTGGGCTACCTGATTGCTGCGCAATACGAGGATCGGATCCTACTGGTATTACCGAGTTATTGGCATATCCACGCATAGCAATCAATTCTGATCCTTGTAAGAAGTCGAAACCTTGCATACCGTCTCCACCCAATTTAAACCTTTCGAAAGCAGACTCACCAACAGCACTGTTATATGAACCAAGGAAACCAAACTGAGCTTGTGCTTTAATTACAAACTTACCGGCTAACCTTTGGAACCATTGCGATTCGAATTTCCACTTGTGGTACTCTGTGAATTTATAACGTTGCTTATCTGATGCAGTAGCATAGTTCACATTATTCAACAATGAATAAGGAGGTGTTGCCTGAACTGTAAATTTAAAGTACGAACCACTTTGAGGGAAAATAGGGGAATCTCTTGAATCCCTGCTAAGCTCCTGTGTTAAGTTAAAGTTATATGAAGTTCCTGTGCTGAATAAGAATCCACCATAGTTATTCAAAATGTATTGTTGTGCGTTGATGGCGTGGGTTAACTGGAAGTAGTTATCTGGGAAGTTTAATCTTCTTCCTAAACTCACAGTAACACCATTTAAACGAATTTTTGAATACTGGCTGCTCGAAGGATCAATCGTACCATAGTAGCTTTGTCCACCGTTAGACTGCAATGAAGTAAAAGCACTCACACCAAAGCTGATTGGTTTTTTACCACCTAACCATGGCTCAGAAAATGAGAAACTGTAAGACTGATAAAACTTACCATTTGTTTGTCCACGTAAACTTAATTTCTGTCCGTCTCCTTTTGGTAGTGGTTTATAAGCGCTTAAATTAAACAGGTTCCTTAAGGAGAAGTTATTAAATGTTAAACCTAAAGTACCGATGATGTTACCACCACCAAAACCACCTGAAAGTTCAATCTGGTCAGAAGGTTTCTCTTCTACATGGTACTCAATATCAACCGTTCCATCAGCAGGATTTGGCTTAGGGATTGGGTTTGTTTTCGACTCATCAAAGTTCCCCAATTGACCGATCTCACGAACACTACGGATCAATAGATCTTTTGAGAATTTCTCTCCCGGTTTAGTACGGATATCACGTAAAACTACACGGTCATTCGTAATGGTATTTCCAACAACCGTAATTCTGTTATTGGTATACTGAGGTCCTTCATAAATCCTCATTTCCATTTCAACAGTATCACCATAGATCTTTGTTTGAACTGGCTCTACATTAAAGGTTAAATAACCATCATTCAGATAAATGCTCGATACATCATCACCGTTAGCACTTCCTCTTAATTTCTTCTCTAATTTCTCTTCACTAAATACCTCACCTTTTTCTATACCCAATGCTCTTTGTAAATAGTCGGTCGTGTATTTTGCATTACCTACCCAAGTGATGTTACCGAAATAATATTTAGGTCCTTCAAATAGATCGATGTCGATGCTTACAGCTTTAGGGCTATACTGATAAACGCTGTCTCTAATAATTACAGCATCGCGGTAACCCTTGTCATGCATTTTAGCAATCAACTTTACCTTATCTTCATCATATTTCTCTTTATTGAACTTTCCTGAACCGAACACTTTGTAAAATGCCTGTTGCTTGGTTTTCTTTAGATACTTACGCAGTTTAGCCGATGAAAAGTCCTTATTTCCAGTAAAGTTGATCTTATGAACTTTAACTTTTCTGCCTTTATCCACCTTTACGAGTAACACAACGCTATTCTCCTGACTAGGGTCTGGCTTAGTTGAATACTCCACATTGGTAAAGAAATATCCTTTTCCCAATAAAAACTTCTTGATGGTAGCGGTGGTACTGCTGTACAAGTTATCATTGATAATTGCCTTACCTGCTTTCTCACCAAGCTTTTCAAGAATATCTGTTTTTTGCGATTTGCTGATTCCTGTAAATTCGAAAGAACCTAAACGCGGACGCTCAACAACTTCAATATCGAAATACACGGTATCTTCAACGATCTTAACAATGTCCAACTGCACATCATCAAATAAGCCTTGGGCCCAAAGATTTTTGATTGCATTTGCTGTTGCCTCACCTGGAAGCACAACTTTCTCTCCTTTAATCAGTTTTGAAAGCGTAATGATTACATCTTTATCCAGGTATTTTGTACCAGTTAAAGTAGTACCGCCAATGATATACTCTTTAGGATTGAAATAATCCAGTTCTAATCCCTTAACTTTTAAAGAAGGTGCTGCAGGATTGGACTGAGGACGGGTAATCTGTGCCATTGTTGGTAAACCAATCAACAACAATAATATAAGTTGGTATATTCTTTTCATTTACAATCTAAAAATCGATGCTAAGTTAATTTAAACACATGTTAAAAAGTGTTAAAAGTAAAATTAGTTAAGTTGTTCACTAATTTTACCGAAGCGGCGTTCGCGCTTTTGGTAGTCTACAATAGCTTCAAAAAGGTCTTCCTGTCTAAAGTCGGGCCACAGCTTATCTGTAAAATACAACTCTGTGTAGGCCATTTGCCACAGCAGAAAATTACTAACCCTGTGTTCACCACTGGTTCTGATCATCAATTCCGGATCGGGCATATTTATGGTAGTCAACTGAGCTGAAAACTGCTCTTCGTTAATGTCTTCAAGATTTAATTTCTCATCTTTTACCAGCTTGGCCAATTTCTTTGCGGCTTCGATAATCTCCCATTTAGCGCTATAGCTCAAAGCCAGCGTTAAAGTACAATGAGTATTGTTTGCAGTCTTATCCATAGCACTTTTCAAATCATCAATACACTTTTGAGGAAGCGAACTGATATCTCCTATGGCATTTAGTCTGATGTTATTTTTGGTAAGGGTTTCAGTCTCCTGATTGATGGTGGAGATCAGCAATTCCATTAAGGCATTCACCTCTTCTATAGGTCTGTTCCAATTTTCAGTCGAAAAAGCATAAACTGTTAGGTATTTGATACCTATATCAACGCAACCTTCCACGATATCTTTTACGGACAGTACACCACTTTCATGACCAAAAGCCCTGAATTTACCTTGATTTTTAGCCCATCTACCATTACCGTCCATGATGACGGCGATGTGTTCTGGCAAGCGATTGATATCTATTTGTTCTTTAAATCCCATTTATTATCCGCAAATATGCTTAAAATGTATAACATTTTTGGGACACAAAGGTATAAGATATGCCAATACCTACAAACATATATGTATCTCTTTTTCTAAAATCGCCTCTTTGTACGCCTGGATCACCATATTGAGTGATAGAAGGATCCGAAAGAAACTTACGATCAGCGAAATAGGCATCATTTTCCCAAACATTTGGATTGGGATATCTACCACTTACATCATCCAAATAATCGGTATAAGCGGTCCTATACCCGATCTGCGAAAACAGCCCCCAACGCTCTTTTAAGTGCACTTTAATCCCAACGCCATAAGGTATGCTCATGGCATAAGTTTTGTAAGCTTCACCTTGTCCTTCAGTTTGATAATATCTTAACTTGTATTCCTTATCGTTGTATATTGCTTTTGGATTATAAAATACACCTCCTATACCTGTAAAGATATATGGTGTAAATCTTTTGGTCCCACCGCCAGCAAAGTAATTCAGGAAATTAAAATCAAGTTGCAGACTAAATTCGTTTAATGCCGTTTGGAAATTTAGGTTCCGATCTCTAAACTGTTTATTTTCTGAATCGGCATCATTACCTCTAATTTTACCGTAATTATAATGAAGACCTACAGCCCAATATGGATCAAGGTTAACTTTGACATACCCTCCGGCAGAGATGCCAGAAATTTTTAAAGGCTGATTTTGATTCAAATCTCCCATATAACCGGCTCCGCCCCCTCCTATTCCTAGTTCAAAAGTTTGGGCATGGCTACTTAATATTCCGAAAAAAAAGGTAAAAAAACAGACAAGCGGCCGGGTATATTGCATACTAGTAATTACGGGTATCGATGCCCCATAGGAGCTTATTCCTTAACGTTGTCAGGTAGCTTTCATTGTTCAACCTGATCAAATTTACATGAAATTTCGCTTTATTGAGGGTAAGCTTTACCGATCTGTCTACAGTCTCCGTTCTCGAATCGCATGACACCAGGAATTTAGCACTTCTGGCTTCAACCTCAAAGGTTAAAGAAACATCATCAGGCACAATTACCGGCCTTACATTTAAGTTATGCGGTGCTATTGGTGTAATGACAAAGTTCTGTGAACTGGGATAAATGATCGGTCCGCCACAACTTAAGGAATAGGCTGTAGAGCCTGTTGGAGTGGCAATAATTAGTCCATCAGCCCAATAGGAGTTGACAAATTCATTATTCATATAAGCATGAATAATCATCATCGCTGAATTGTCTCTTCGGTGAATAGTGATGTCGTTCAGCGCAAAGTTCTCTTCTCCAAAAAGGTTATAGGTAGAGGCTAAACTGAGTAGCGTTCGTTTATCTAAGGAATACTCTTTATTCTTTAAAGCTTCAATGGCTTTCTTGATTTCATCTTTATTGATACTGGCCAGAAAACCTAACCTACCAAAGTTGATTCCTATCACTGGAATTCCAGAATCCCGAACTAAAGATAGTGTATCCAGCAAGGTCCCATCTCCCCCCAAGCTCACCAAGACATCTGTATGCCCAACAAGTTCGCTATGTTGCGTAAAAGCCGTTATATGCGTTGGTAGTTTAATTTTATCCTTTATAAAATCAAGGTATTTCTTGTAAACAAGAATAGGTGTTTTATACTGATCAAGAACATTAAAAACTTCCTGAACATAAGGTAACACACTATTATTGAATTCCCTACCGTAAATTGCAATCCTCATTTAGCGTCGATTTTCGTTTCTTTATTTTTGAACGGTAATTACACGTTCAGATAATTCATAAATGAATTAAACCTGTCTTCCGTTCCATCATCCGCCTTGGTGCTATTAAATACTGCTTTTACCTGGTAGTTATACCGTTCGAAAGAAGCAATAATACCGGACAATTCCGTTTTATTAATTTTCAATGTTATCTCCAGTTTGGTAGAGTCGGGAAACGACTGCACATAGGAAGATAGAATTTGTGCATTGTCAGCCTCTACAATTTGGGCCATATGGGCTAAAGAGTTGTTTCTATTGCTGATTTCCAATACAATAATACCTCCGGCATCCTTTACTGCAAAAATATCGGCGACATAACCTAAAATGCTATTTACCGCGATCAAACCAAGGTAATTTTTCTTATAATCCAGCACTGGGACTGCTGAAAGATTGAGTTGGGTGAGCAACCTGATGATGTCATAAATGTGTGCATCTTCATACACAAATGGATTTAAAAGGGATAAGGACAGACTACCAATAGGGGAATCTACATCCTTAACCTCAATCAATTCATCTTCGGAAAGTAAACCCAGAAATTGGATTTCATTTACGATTGGCATATGTGAAAGTTTGAACTCAGTCATCCGCTCCAAAGACTTCTGAACAGTGTCAGATGTTTTTAGAGGGGGGATTGAATAGGATATGAGTTCAGATGCCAGCATTATTTAAGTAAAATTCTGTTTAAAAATTTGCTCAGGTATTCGTTAAAAACTTCGGGGCGTTCCATCATTGGAGCGTGTCCGCATTTATCAACCCAGTTCAGTTCCGAATTTGGCAAAAGTTCATGAAACTCTTCTGCTACCTCCGGTGGTGTTACTTTATCTTGTTGTCCCCAGATCAAAGAAACAGGGATAGTGATTCTCGAAAGGTCTTTAGACATATTGTGTCTAATCGCTGACTTTGCCAAAGCAAGGATACGAATTACTCTAGATCGATCATTTACGGTCTTATAAACCTCATCAACCAATTCTTTAGTCGCTGTAGCCGGATCATAAAATGTAAATGCTACTTTCTCGCGAATATAATCGTAGCTCTCTCTCTTTGGAAAAGAACCTCCAAAAGCGTTTTCGTATAAACCTGAACTACCAGTAAGCACAAGTGCTTTTACACTTTCCTGATGTGCCAGGGTAAATATAAGTCCAACATGACCACCCAATGAATTGCCTATTAAAACAACCTGATTGGTCTTTTTATGTTTCAAAAATTTATTAACGTATTTAGATAAGCTTCTTACACCAAGCGTTAAAATAGGAAGTTCATAAATTGGTAAAATCGGCACCAGGATATGATAGTTTTCTTTGAAATGATCTATTACGGGCTCCCAATTACTCAACTCACCCATTAAACCATGAAGTAATACCAGGGTTTCACCTTTTCCGGCTTCTATATAATTAAACCCACCTTCGTCTATTACTTCGTATTTCATATATATTTTGTGTAATGTATTATTGCTACTAAGTTAGTAGAGTAAAATTAATTTAATGTAATTTAATATATTAATTTATTGAAAAAAAACGCAATCCATTTAATTTGCAGCACAATTTATGCCAATTGCTTTTTTATGAGTTCTGCGATGAGTTTACCATCAGCCTTGCCTGCCAGCTCTTTATTCGCCAATCCCATTACTTTGCCCATATCTTTAACGGAAACAGCTCCCGAATCTTTAATTAGCTTTATAATGATCTGTTCAACTTCTGCCTCAACTAATTGTTTTGGCATAAAAGCACTGATCACTGCAATTTCTTCTTCTTCAACCACACTTAGATCTTCACGGCCCTGTTGCTTGTAAATATCAGCAGATTCCTTTCTTTGTTTAACCAGCTTTTGTAAAAGTTTAATTTCAGCCTCTTCTGTAATTTCTTCGGCAGTTCCTTTTTCAGTTTTAGCCAATAACAAAGCTGCTTTTATAGCTCTTAAACCTCTTAACCTAGCTTGGTCTTTAGCCAACATGGCTTGTTTTATTTCCTGATCTATTGTATTTGATATCATGGTATTTTCGTTTATTTCCTATCTATTATTGTACCTGTTGCCTGCGCTGTTGGCATAATCAACATGTCATTGATATTTACATGGGCCGGCCTGCTCACAACAAACCAAATGGCTTCGGCAATGTCATCGGCGATCAATGGCTCTAAACCATCATACACTTTTTTCGCCCGGCCTTCGTCTCCCTTAAAGCGTACTTTAGAAAACTCGGTTTCTACCATCCCAGGGTGTATTGCAGTCACTTTTATCCCATGAGTTAGCAAATCTATCCGCATACTTTTACTTAAAGCATCAACTGCATGTTTTGTGGCACAATACACGTTGCCATTGGGATAAACTTCCTTTCCGGCTATGGAGCCTATGTTGATGATGTGCCCACTTTTTTCATTGACCATCCAGTTGGATACGATCTTAGTGGAATACAGCAGTCCCTTTATATTGGTGTCGATCATGGTGTCCCAATCGGTGATGCTACCTTTATGGATAGGATCTAAACCCTGACTAAGGCCCGCATTGTTAATCAGCACGTTTACTTTTTTCCATTGTGCAGGCAAGGTTTCTAAATGATAGGACAGGTTTTCGTAATCCCTAATATCTGCGACAATCCTTTTTACTTCTACCGCATACTTATCTTCCAGGTGCTTTCCGATCTCTGTCAATAGCTCTTCTCTTCTGGCTACCAATATTAAGTTATACCCTTGAGCTGCTAATGAATGCGCACATGCTGCTCCTATACCCGATGTTGCTCCTGTAATTAATGCCGTTTTCATGTCAATAAGTTTGTTTCACCCTAGGGCAAAGCTATAATTTTTTTTATTAGCAAAGGCTTGTTTTTGATGTTCTGGGCTACTCAAAAAATAAACTGAAAGTAACATGACGCAACATCAACTTATCTATAGGTGCCGAATACAGACTTGGGTCATTTTTCAAAACACTATTCAACGAATAAGATAGCTTTATCTCGGGCGACATCTTGAAATATTCAAAATAGAGATCAAACCCAAAGCCGGCTTCATAGGACAAAAAGTTCGTTTTATTCTTCAAAAACTTTTCCATTGGGGGATTAGGTGCATCATTGGTTTTCTTTTTAGAGCCGATATCCATCGAATACTTTGCTCCTCCGATTACATAAGCCCTGAAATTATTCCTTCTGTCTGATTTTAATTTAAAACCCAGTGGGAACTCGATCATCGTAGATTGCACCTTTCTCTCTATTGGCGCTTCCTCTTCTATAAAATCATAATAGGCCAATCGATCGTTAAAGACCAATATTGGCGTAAGTCTTAGATCTGCGTTTTCGCTGATGCGCTTGTTCACTACAAATCCAATTCCGAAACCGGGAGAGGATACAGACGAAATAGACCTTAGCGTTCTCCCCACCGGCATTCCGTCATCAGGATTAATGAACTGTTGTTGCCAGGTGTCCTTTTTTAAGATCTTAAACTCCGAACTCATGTATTGAAAGGTGAAACCAAAATGCAGGTTATCATCATCTACCCCACCACCCCAATTCTGAGCATTGGCTATATTTACAGCCAGGCAGCATAAAAGCAGCAGAAATGATCTAGTTTTATTTAACACCTGTATATATTGCACTTATTCCAAAAGTCAAACGAATATCTTTACTCTTTTTAAAACCTACCTTATCCATTAGTTTGATAAAATCTGCTCCATCTGGAAATGCAGCAACAGATTCTGGCAAATAAGTATAAGCCCGACTATCTTTAGAGAAAACCTTGCCAAAAAAAGGAAGTACCTGTTGTGAATAAAAATTATAGGCTTGTTTTATTGGGAAGCTTCTTGGTTTAGAAAACTCCAAAATCACGATCTTTCCTTCAGGTTTTAACACTCTAAACATATCCGCCAATCCTTTTTCCAGATTTTGATAATTTCTTACTCCAAAAGCTACAGTTATGGCATCGAAATGATTATCCGGAAAGTGTAATCCTTCTGAATCGCCCATTTGAACTGAAAAAATATGCTGAAGGTTACGCTCTGTAATTTTTTTTCTGGCTACATCCAACATTCCTTCAGATATATCAACGCCTATTATTTTTTCGGGCTTCAGGATGCTGATGGCTTCAAAGGCAAAATCACCTGTCCCCGTAGCTACATCCAGCATCACCCTTGGTTTTATGGATTTAAGCTCCTTAATCGCCTTTTTTCTCCATAAAATATCAATCCCTAGTGAAAGAAAATGATTTAAAAAATCATAAGTTCCTGATATATTATTAAACATTGTAGCTACCTGTTCTTTTTTTGTAGCCTCTTGAGATTGGTATGGTGTAATGTTTTCGTTCATGGTAAGCAGCAAAGATAAGTATTGTTGAAAACTAATTTTCTACCTTTGTCAAATGATTATAAAATCAGCAACATTTATTTGTAGTAATACAAAGGTATCGGCGCTACCTGTAGCCAATATGCCCGAATATGCATTTATCGGTCGATCTAACGTAGGTAAATCATCATTGATTAACATGTTAGTGAACCAACACGGATTGGCAAAAACATCACAAAGACCTGGTAAAACCCAGCTTATCAACCATTTTCTGATCAATGAGCAATGGTATATCGTCGATTTACCTGGATATGGATACGCCAAAGTATCTAAAAACAGTAGAGAAAATTGGGAAAAGTTTATCCGTAACTACATCACTAAAAGAGAAAGCTTGCAATGTGTATTCGTTTTGATAGACAGCAGATTGGAGCCTCAAAAGATTGATCTTGAGTTTTGCTGCTGGATGGGCGAAATCCAAATCCCCTTTGCACTGATCTTTACAAAGGCAGATAAGCAGTCGACCGTAAAAACAGATAAAAACGTTGCTTCATTTAAAAAAGAGTTAAGCGGGTGGTTTGAAGAAATCCCGCCATATTTTGTAACTTCTGCAGAAAAGGGTTTGGGAAGAGATAAAGTTTTAGACTTTATTACGCAGGTAAATCTTGATTTTGCCATGCCAATTTTAACGCCTAACGACGGTTTTTAAATTATTTTTATTCATGAAGAAATATTTTTCTTTGGTATTGTTCGCGCATTCAATTTTTGCGCTGCCTTTCGCAATGATTGGTTTTTTTCTGGGTGTAACCACTACCGAAAATCCTTTTAACTGGCTTAAATTGGCGCTTGTACTATTATGTATGGTATTTGCACGAAATGCAGCCATGGCTTTTAACCGATATCTGGACAGAAATATAGACGCCAAAAATCCACGTACGCAAATGCGGGATATTCCTGCCGGAAAAGTATCTGCGAAGGAAGCGCTGACATTTGTGATCATCAACTGTGTGCTCTTTGTGATCAGTACGGCTTTTATCAATAATCTGTGTTTATATCTTTCACCTATTGCCCTGTTTGTTGTTTTATTTTACAGTTATACCAAAAGATTTACGGCTTTGTGCCACCTTGTCTTAGGCCTGGGACTATCCTTAGCCCCTATTGGTGCTTACATTGCTGTTACTGGCCAATTTAATCTTGTACCTGTACTGTACTCCTTAGCGGTATTGTTTTGGGTAAGTGGTTTTGATATCATCTATGCCTTACAGGACGAAGATTTCGACAAAGGTGAGAAGTTGCATTCCATTCCGGCGGCTTTAGGGATAAAAAATGCTTTAAACCTATCGGTAGGCCTGCATATTTTATCTGCAACATGCGTGATATTACCAGCATTCTTTACTACTTTTAGCTGGATATATTACATTGGGGTAGCCTTTTTTTGTTTCATGTTGACTTATCAGCATTTGCTGGTTAAGCCGAATGACATTAGTAAAGTAAATAGAGCATTTGCTACGACTAATGGCTTTGCCTCGGTTGTTTTTGCTGTTTGCTTTTTACTGGATGCCTTTTTAAGAACTCATTATAACTTTTAGATCCCATGATCAACCTTACCATACCAAAGAAAATACGTACTTATATTCCTCAAGACCTTCAAATTGAATGGGAGAACCTGGAGCCTATTTTAAACGAACTGTTGTCGCGCCCGATTAACAATGTAAATGAATTGGAACAATGGCTTAAGGATAAAAGTGAGCTTGAAGCTGCTTTAGAGGAAGATTTTGCCTGGCGGTATATAAGAATGAGCTGTGATACCGCAAATGAAGAACTGGTTAAGAACTTCCAATACTTTGCGATGGAGATTGAACCTAAAATTTCTCCGATTGCCAATCAACTGAATCAAAAGTTTAATGACAGCCCATTTATTGATGAGCTGGATCAGGATGAATTCTTCGTTTATATCCGTGCCATCAGAAAGGCTTTGGAAATATACAGGGAAGAAAACGTTGACTTGCTCACTAAGTTACAGGTTACACAACAAAAATATCAGGCTAGTACGGGAGCCATGAGTGTAACTATTAATGGTGAAGAATATACCCTGGAGCAGGCCGCAAACTTTATTAAAGATACGGACAGACAGGTAAGACAACAGGCTTGGGAAACGATACAACAACGTCGCCTGGTTGACAAAGATGACTTAAACCTATTGTTTGATGAATTGATTGTGATGCGTCATCAGGTAGCTTTAAATGCAAATTTTGAGAACTACCGGGATTATATGTTTCAGGCCTTAGGTAGATTTGATTACACCCCTCAGGATTGTTACCTTTTTCACGAGGCGATAGAAAAGAAGATTGTTCCGATTCTTAAAGAACAAGCCGAAAAAAGAGCTGAATTGTTGGGCCTTGAAGTGCTTAAGCCTTGGGACATGGATGTGAGTACTACCGGAAAAGCAGCCTTAAAACCATTTAAAAATGGCACCGAATTAATCGACAAGAGTATTGAGTGTTTCAATGCGATTGATCCAAAGCTGGGCCAGATGTTATCCATTATGAAAGCGAATAACCTTTTTGATGTGGAAAGCAGAAAAGGCAAAGCGCCTGGTGGCTACAATTACCCCTTGGCAGAAACAGGCGCTCCATTTATTTTTATGAATTCGGCCAATTCGCTTAGGGATTTGACCACGATGGTACATGAAGGTGGGCACGCTATCCATACTTTCCTTACCGCAAACCTGGAGCTCAATGACTTTAAGCATTGTCCATCTGAAGTTGCTGAGTTGGCTTCGATGAGTATGGAATTGATCTCTATGGACAATTGGAATATCTATTTCGACAATGAGGAAGATTTGATCAGAGCGAAAAAAGAGCAATTGATTGACGTGCTAAAAACACTTCCATGGGTTGCGGTGATTGATCAATTTCAACATTGGATCTATACCAATCCCGGCCACAATCCTGCTGATCGCGAAGAGGCTTTTAAACAAATATATACCCGCTTTGGCGCTGGCTTTACCAACTGGGATGGCCTTGAAAAAGAATTTGGCAATGTTTGGCAAAAGCAACTTCATCTTTATGAAGTTCCATTCTATTACATAGAATACGCCATTGCACAACTGGGTGCGATTGCCATCTGGAAGAATTATAAAGAAAATCCGCATAAGGCACTACACCAATATTTGGAAGCGCTTTCTTTAGGATATACCAAACCTATTAATGAAATTTACGAGACTGCTGGCATTAAGTTCGACTTCAGTCCGGAGTATATCGAGCAGTTGGCATCATTTGTTAAAGACGAATTACACAAATTAGGATAATTTATGCTCGAAAAACTGTTCCGAAAAAAGTCCATTGACAAAATATTAGCCGATGCCGAAAAGGGATATGGTGACCATGGGAGTTCCCTACATAAAACCCTTGGTGTTAGAGACCTAACTGCTTTTGGTATTGCTGCGATTATAGGAGCAGGTATTTTTAGTACAATTGGTAAAGCAAGTGCGGACGGTGGTCCGGCGGTAATTTTTCTATTTATTTTTACGGCTATTGCCTGTAGTTTCGCTGCTTTTGCTTATGCGGAGTTTGCTTCGATGGTACCGGTTTCGGGAAGTGCGTATACGTATTCGTATGTTGCATTTGGTGAACTAGTTGCCTGGATCATTGGTTGGTCGCTCATTATGGAATATGCAATCGGAAACATCACCGTGGCGATTTCCTGGTCCGATTATTTTACGGGACTCCTCTCCTCCATCAAAATTCCGGCTTTAAACATTAACGGGATTAACTTGCCGGATTGGATGACGATGGACTACCTTACGGCTTACAATGGGCATCAGCATGCAGATGCGCTCATCAATGCTGGTAAAACCTATGAGAATCTCGATAATGCTACCCGAATAGCCCACAATGCCTGGATTACAGCTCCAAAGATTGGCAGTTTCCATCTTGTTGCAGATTTACCTGCCTTAGCCATCATTATATTCATCACCTGGTTGGTTTATCGCGGGATGAAAGAATCCAGAAATGCGAGTAATGCCATGGTTATCGTAAAATTAGCGGTGATTTTACTGGTGCTTGCGGTGGGTGTATTTTATGTGGATACCAAGAACTGGGATCCTTTTGCACCGAATGGAGTATCTGGGGTATTGAAAGGTGTTTCTGCAGTATTCTTTGCCTATATAGGTTTTGATGCCATATCCACCACTGCTGAGGAGTGTAAAAATCCACAACGTGATTTGCCTCGTGGCATGATGTGGGCAATTATTATATGTACCGTATTGTACGTCGCCATTGCATTGGTGCTTACCGGTATGGTTAACTACAGTTTACTTGCTGTTGGTGATCCTCTGGCCTTTGTTTTCGATCAGATAGATATGAAAGTCATGAGTGGCATTATTGCCGTGAGTGCGGTCTTTGCTATGGCCAGTGTATTGCTGGTGTTTCAAATGGGACAGCCCAGAATATGGATGAGCATGAGCCGTGATGGTTTGTTGCCCAAATCCTTTTCTAAGATCCACCCTAAGTATAAAACGCCTTCTTTTGCGACTATAGTAGTCGGCTTTGTGGTTGCGGTTCCCTCTTTGTTTATGAACCTGACTATTGTAACGGATTTATGTTCTATAGGAACCTTATTTGCATTTGTGCTGGTTTGTGCTGGCGTATTGGTTTTACAAAACAAACCGGATATTAAAAGAGGGAAGTTCAAAATACCTTATGCCAATGCCAAGTATTTCATCCCTGTTTTGTTTGTAGGTATGTTGGTTATGGGTTTTACTTTATATAAAAAGGAAACTACAGCTTTTATCTGGAATACACCAGCGATAAATAGTCCGATAAAGATCATTACTTCGTTAAACGATGCGGAGCGTGCAGTGATCAAGCAAGAGATCACCGCCGAACAAGCGAAGGTTACTCCTGTTGAAAACAGTGTTGACGCTGAAGCTTACTTCAATAGTCTAACAGAGCAACAGTACCAGGATTTTATTGACAAATCGGCTATCGACAGCACCAAAAAGTATGAAACTGGCTGGAACCTATTTAAACATAAAATCCCGATGTGGATCTTTTTCTTCCTGAGCATCGCCATCACCTATTTCTGCATTACAAAAAACCTAAGTCTTATACCAGTTTTAGGATTACTAAGCTGTTTATACATGATGTGTGAGCTGGGCATCTCTAACTGGATTGGTTTTGGCATTTGGCTACTTGTCGGCTTAGTCGTTTACTTTTTGTACGGATATAAGCACAGCAAACTTAATGTAGAAAAAATTCCACAATAGAAAATATTCTTTAGATTTATTATAATATATTAATAAAATACACTACATTAGAGTGGTAATCACCTATGGGTTACTAAATGCTCTCTTTTCCCCACTTCGGGGAAATCGGATTGAGCACATTGATTTGCCTTCCTAATTATCCCTATAGTTGTTTGGTCGGACGACCGACAATAAAGGCTCCTCCCCGGAGCCTTATTTGTTTAACTAAACCACATAGAGACACTGATAAAAAAAACATACACTTTTTTAATCTATACAAGAAGAATTCTGCCTTTTTAACATTGAACAAAGCCTACACTCTGGTCGGTGTCGATTCCTTCGGGAAGTCTTGCTCAGGGGTAGGATCGAATAAGTAGTAACATAGGAATATCAAAGGACTTTCGTAGGACAAATAGTCCTATGAAAGTCCTTTGATATTCCTTTAACAATCCTATCATTGTAAACGCGCGCCCGAAGCCTTACCGAAGGCCTATAAAAGCCTCGGGACTATTTATTAAACTGAAGCTGGCTAAAATTAAAGAATCCAACATCAGCTAAAACTGTTAGGGTCTGTTTCCCTGCATTTAGAGGGACATTCTTTATTTCTATAAATTGAAAATCACTTAAACCTCCCGTATTAGGAACAAGAATATCCTTCGAGACTAATTTTCCGTTAGATAGGATTGAAATCCTCCCATTATCATTAGCAGCGGCAACTTTTAATTTAATTGTATAGCTCCCCTTCTTTTTAACCTCCATTGTATAGTTCAGCCATTCGCCGGACTCAATGTTGTAGATGTAATAAGCCTCGTATGCGGTCGGATCTTTTATAATATCCACACCATCATTTCTATACATCCGACCTTTATTACCTCCTTTGTGTTTTGCATTCGAAACATGATAATCAGCCGTATCCTTGTCGAAATAAGCAACCCCATTACGACCTAAATCATAATCTACCGCGTTTATCACAATACGGTTCTGCACTATATGCTTTTTAAAAGGTTTGGTTTCAGCAGAAAATGGCTGGCGTATCATCGCATCAATTACATCACGATGAATGGTTGTATTTTCAAGTCTGGTGTGGACAGCAAGTTCCATTAATCCGCTATAGACATTACTTTCTTTTGGCTTGTTTCCACCTCCATTTAAATAGTCAACTACGCTATCGTAATTTAAGTTTGATTTTATTTCCACAGGATTATTGACTCCTATTTTCTTTAATGGCCACCAAGCCCAGCCAATGTTGTTCGTTTCAAATAAACGAATCGCTTCTGTGAACCATACATTTGAATTTTCTCCAGTCTCTCCAACCCAAACAGGAATATTATACTTATCCCTTGCTTTAATCATATGACCTGCAGATCCCTGATCATTGTAACTCCAATACTTGTGAAAGCTCAACACCATGTTATTATCCCATTGAGGAAGGATTCCGTTGTAGTTATTACCCCAACCATTCCCTTCAATGATAATCATGTGCTTTTTATCGACCTCCCTAATCGCTTTGGTAATGTCGATCATCAGCTTTTTTAAAGGGGCATTATTTTTTTCTTTTGTACCGTTTTTATCATTTACTGGATCATCAAAACCCCAGTTGGGCTCATTAATCAAGTCATATCCACCAATCCAGGGCTCATTTACATAACGCTCTGCTAACTTTCTCCAAAGGGCAATTGTTTTTTGCTGGTTGGCTTCACTATCCCACAACGAGGGTTTTGATGGATCACGGTCTGAGATATTTACATCATTACCCTGTCCACCAGGGGCCGCATGAAGATCGAGTATCAAATACATTTGGTTTGCCTTACACCAGGCCAACAAGGAATCAGTCATGGCAAAACCTTTTTCGAGCCATGTATTTTGTCCGTTTACAGATTCCTTTTCTACAGGCAATGTGTATAAATTATAATGCATAGGTAACCGCACAGAATTAAATCCCCATGCTTTCATTGAATCGATATCAATCTTACGCGTATGATTGGCCAACCACAGGTCATAAAATTCGCCGGTCTGTTTCGCCCCCATCAGCTCTTCTAGTCTCTCGCGAATACGGTATTGCTGACCCTCTTTATTTATTTTTAACATGTATCCTTCCTGCAACATCCAGCCCCCAAGTCCAACGCCCCTTAACAAGACATTCTCCCCTTTTTCATTTACAATTTTCTTACCATCCGCCCGCAAAAATCCTTGCGCCAAACTACGCGAAGAACAAAAAACAGATAGCCATATTAGCAATAAGAGACTTAATTTTTGAAACATATAAAGTATATTTTGATGAATGTTAACATTATTTAAATGGAAATAACTTACCAAATATAGGTAGCAACATCTCCCTTACCGATTGTACAGTTTAGCAATTTACCATTAAAACTAATGCTAAACGCCTGGCTATCCGCAGCACTATTGGCAACGATTAGCACGTTTTTTCCATCGGGAGTTTTAAAGGCCACATTAGAAAGATCCTTTGGCTCATTGGATGCAATCCGGACGGAAGCCGGGCGCACAAATTTAGCCGCATGGGCAACAGAATAATAGGCCACATTTCTTTTAACATGATCCCCATCAATTGTTACCGCTCCCTGACACATCGAACATCCACCCCTATCAGTGAAAGGCTTATTTTCAGAATTTGAAGTTAAATTCCATTCCAATACAGTCTTGCTCCAGTTTCTGCTGGCGCCGATAATGAGCCTCTTAACGGGCGATATGATATTGATTTTATCATCTTCAGCACCCTCAATGACCATTTGCTCAGTAAAATAAATATTTTTATCTGGATGGGCCTCATGCACATCGGTTAAAGCTTCAATTTTACCCCCGTAAAGATGAAAAGCAGATCCGTCAATATATTTACGCGCTTCCGGATCATTAAGCACGGTAATTGGGTAATCCGGACGATCGGCATTGTGGTCATAAATGATAATCTTTGTTGCTAAACCAGCTTTTTTAAATGCAGGTCCAAGGTTATTTTTAATAAAAATTGCCTGATCCGGTGCAACCATCAATAAACTAGGATTGTTACCAGGATGTAACGGTTCATTTTGAATAGTGACCGCATCAATAGGAATACCCTCGGTTTTCATATCCTTGATATAACGAACAAAGTATTTTGCATAAGCTTCGTAAAATTCAGGCTTTAACATTCCACCTCGCGCATCATAAGTCGTTTTCATCCAAAGTGGCGGAGACCAGGGAGAACTCATTATTTTGATATTGGGATTAATCGCCAAAATTTCCTTCATTATAGGTATCACATCTACACGATCCGGACCAAGTTCGAACTTATCCTGTTCCAAATCGGTTTCCCCTTCGGGCAAATCATTGTACGAAAACACTTTTTCATTTAAGTCTGACGCACCTATAGTTAAGCGTATATAACTGATACCAATGTCATTTTCGTTCGTTGCAAATAGTTCTTTTAATAGAGCGGTTCTGGCTTTAGCACTCATTTTTAGCAAATGTTGAGCACTCCCACCTGTTAAAGCAAAGCCGAATCCATCAATGGATTGAAAGGTTTCTTTATCATTAACTATAATGGTAGGCTTAACCGACTCCTGTTTATTAAACACCAGACTCCCTTGCTGTTTAGCAAACAACACAGAACGGTCGGACTTGGTAAGCCAGTAACTTGCCTGCTGGGCATTAACATGCAGGGCAGAGATCAGCAGCATGCCGGATAAAAATATATTTAGGTTTAATCTCATCTTGGCTTATTGAATAATAAATGTGGAAATGGAATGCGGCAGACTAGTCGTTTCGGCAGCTTTGCCGTCCATCCATAAATAGTATGGGATCTTATCGTTGCTCTTATTCATCACGATGACAGCCAGTTTCCCATCTGTATTCATAAAGGCCGTAGTGATCAACTTATCTCTGTTTGATGAACTGGCCACCCTACGAGCACCAGGCCTTACGAATTTCGAAAAGTGCCCCAAGTAGTAGTAAGAATTGGTATAGATCAATTTGCCGGTCTTCGTATCCGCATGAACTGGGGCAAAGCAAAAATTACCTACATGATTGGGACCACCTTTATCATCCAGCAACATATTCCAGTCTGTCCATGCAGTCACTCCGCTGTTAAAATCGTTGATCATGGAGTACCCATAGCGTTCTCCAAGGTCCCACCTGGAAATGCTATCCAGGTTAAACTTTTCTACACAGCCTTCAGTAAGTAACAACTGCTTATCTGGAAATGCTTCATGAACCAGTTTCACATTGTTAAAAAGCATGTCACTTCCGGTCCAGGTTTCATACCAATGGTATCCTATACCCCACACGTATTTTGATGCTTCTGGATCTTTAAGGATAACGCTTGCCCTTTGGTAAATCTGATCCCTGTTATGATCCCAGGCAATCAGTTTTTTATCAGCCAGGCCATTTTTATGGAGAATTGGCCCTAAATATTCCTTGATAAAATCCCGCTCTTCTTCGGCTGTAAAAATACAAGACTCCCATTTCTGTGTTGCCATCGGCTCATTCTGAACGGTTAAGCCCCATACCGGAATCCCCTCCTTTTCGTAGCCTTTAATAAATTTGACAAAATAATTGGCCCAAGCTGATCTAAACGCCGGTAATAGTTTACCCCCACGCAACATATCATGGTTACTTTTCATGAATGCAGGCGGGCTCCATGGACTTACAAAAAGTGGAAGCTTTCCGCCCGCAGCGACAATACATTGCTTAAGGAGTGGGATCCTGTATTTCTGATCGTGCTCCAAATTAAAGGACTGAAGAGCTGCGTCATTCTCCTTTACATAAGTATAGCTTCCACTTGAGAAGTCACTGCTGTGGATTGTTGTTCTGGCCAAGGTATAGCCTATCCCATTGTCTCTATCATAATAAGCTTTTAAAAACTCTTTTTGAACATCGTTAGATAAAGTTGCATAGGTTTCGGCCGCTGCATCGGTGATGGTTCCACCGATCCCTGTAACGGATTGGAATTTGGTTTGCGGATCTACAAACACGCAGATCTGAGTTTCCAGGGGCTGTTTCAGCTCTTTAAAAGTAAGTGATCCAGAGGCCGTGAGTCTTAAATTTGTGTGATCGGCAGTTGTATAAATAACCGAAGTCTGGGCGTAAATTGGCATTGTCCCTATAGTCGACAGCAGGATTGGCAAAAGACCAATTGGTTTAAGCTTCGACAAGCATTGTATGATGTTCATGGATTGGGTTTTATTTGTTTTTCAATCTTAGTAAGGATTCCAGATAATAATAATCTGCGTAGTTAATCGGCACATCAATTTCTGAGTTTGCTGGCCTATGCCCGGTGCTGTGCTCCAGGATAAAGCCCTTATTGCTACCGACCTTACTTGTATAAAATTTGTTTAAGCTGTATAGCAGATGATCAGCGGATTTTTTATAGCCTCCATTTGGCACATAACCATCCATCTCATAAAGTGCTGCTGCTGTAATAGCCGCTGCCGAAGCATCCTTTGAAGTGTTGGGAATCTTTGGATCGTGATCATCCCAATAAGGAATGCCATCTGCTGGTGTAGTTTTGTTGTTCAATATAAATTTTGCAATGCCTTTTGCTTGATTCAGGTAAGTTTCATTATGCGTTTCCCTATAACACATGATAAAACCGTACAAAGCCCAGGCTTGTCCCCTTGCCCATGCGGATTCATTACTATAACCCTGGGCGGTTAACTTTTGAGTTACCTTGCCTGTTGAGGTATCATAATCTAGCACATGCCATGAGCTGTAATCAGGTCTGAAATGATTGCGAAGGGTTTGATCGGCATGACTTACCGCAATTTTATAGAAAGTTGAATCACCTGTTAACTTAGTCGCTTCAAACAGCAACTCCAGGTTCATCATGTTGTCAATAATTACCGGGTATTTCCACTTGGCCTTTTGGTGGTCCCATGACTTAATGACTCCCGCCACCGGATTGAATCTTTTACTCAGCGATTTGGCAGATTGAATGATGACCGACCGGTAGGCGGTATCACCTGTTAATCGATAGCCATTACCAAAGCTACAATACATCATAAAACCCAGATCATGGGTACCTATATTAAACTGCTCTTTTTTTATTTTCTCGGTATATACCTTCGCCAAGTCCATCCATTTAGGATCCTTGGTATATTCATAGAGATACCAAAGTTCGCCGGCAAAAAATCCACTGGTCCAATCGCTCGATTTCACCATCACCAGTTTACCTTTTTCAACTGTTCTGGGTGACACCTGATTTTTTCTTAAAGCAGCGGTATCATTTCTCACTTCCTTCAATAAAACTTCAGTTTGTTTTGCTGCATCAGCAAAGGCTTTTGAAACGTTTACTTTCTGCGCCTTTACTGTACAAATCCCCAAGGCCATATACAGGCTCAATATCAGTTTTGTTTTCATATCATTTGTGTGTTGCGTTTAAATTGGTCAGGTCACAGCCATATCAGGGGATGACGAATCGGTAAATTTCTGATTACCTCTTCCACCTTAGGATCGTGATCCAGACTTTTCCATGTTAAATACCAGCTATTTTGTTTAAAAACATTGGCACCAAACAACAAGAAAGGTTGTGCCACGGGCCAGTTGTTCCAATACATTACATCTTGCTTAAAGGGCCATTCATTTTTATGCTTTACAAAGGGGAACAAATAAGCTATGCCTGTCTTTATAGACTGCCCTTCTTTCGCTTTATAAGTCCATAGGTTATCTTCCGGTGTGGAGAGGATCTGACACAGCATAACCATCGCGTCTAAATTAAAAATGGAATAACCATAAGGTTTGGTTCTCGATAGCTCTAAAGGAAAACTGCCATTGGCAGCCATCTGTGTTGGCAGCAATACCGTCTTGTACCTTAACCGCATGGCATCCAACATTTCGTTGTCCCCGCATAGTTTGGCAAAAGAAGCCACCTGCATTGCCCAACAGGTAGAATGATTGTTTTTGATTGCTTTTTCTTGTAGTCCAGGCTTACTGGTATTTAACCACTCCGTGTATTCGGAGAACCATTTTTTAATTTCCTTTGCAGTCTCTTTTTTAAATGCCTTTGATTTTTCTAACAGCAATATACCTTGGGCAACTTCCATTAAGTGAATGGTGTCAATTATTCCATAATTGCGCCCCTTGTGCTTCCCTTTTACGGCTTGGGCATACAATAGGTTAGGGTTCATCAATGTCTGAGGATCGATGAACCAGGCTTTCAAATGCAACAATGCATGTTTTACATATTTCTCATCACCTGTTAATTGATAAGCAGAAGCCAATGCTCCAATAACATTGCTGAAACGGATCATTGACTTTCTATGTGCTACAAAATTATCGGGGTTAGTTAAACCATCACGTTCAATATAAGGGCCTTCCGGATTGTTTGGATCGGGCCAGAAGTAATCAGCTTCAGAAAAAAAATCATGCTTACCACCTGAACTTCTAATGGATGAATCCGATGTCACTGTAATCGGCTGCTGTTCCAAAGCCCATTGCGCTTCTTTTAACACCTGTTTTCTCAGTAAGGCTGTAACCTCCTTTTTTAAGTCTACAGGCGGCGAAGTTGTAAAAGCAGTCGACACCGTAAGAAGCAGCAAAAGTAATCCTCCGGTATGTATTTTTTTAAATTTCTTCATATCAAATATTAATATCAATTCAGCTTTCTAACAGAAATGGCATTTAAAACCGGCGCCCCCTTTACTGGAATAAAATCCAGAAGTAGTCCCTGTCCATTAGCAACATCAATTCTAATTGTCTTCTTAACTGCAGTTGCGTATCCATATTCTTCAGCAATATTGAAGTTATCCAGAAATTTCTTTCCATTCAGATTAAGGGTAAATATTCGCTGTCCCCCTATTTCTTTCACAATTTGATTGTCCAGATTATAAACCAACATTTCTTTGGGTGTCCCTCCAACTAGTTCAGCAAAATACAAGCTCAGCTCATATTCCCCATCTGGTACATCCATTCTATAAGCCTTCAGGTCCACCTGTTGTGTTTGATAAATAGGATCAAGATCCGTATTCAGGATATTTTTGTCAGAGCCATAAGAAATACGGCTATTGCCGCCTTTAAAGGCAGCTCCACCGATATGACCAAAAGATCCTTTTCGATATGGCTGATCAGGAATCCACAATACCTGCTGCTCCCCATCCATAAAATAACGGTTTGCCCCCAGTAAAATATGCATGGTTGTAAAGTCCCTTGCATCAGAAAAAAGATAGGGTAAGAGCGTAAAATCAATTGATGTCTGATCGCTAAGCATTGGTTTTTGCGGATCTACGGCCCGAAGCTGATTAAGGCCGGCGGTAAATGGAACCTGCCATTCGCAGATACGATCTTTACTCGATTGCAATCCCATACTTTTCCCATTCAGGAATAGCTCGACCACATCCAGATTGGTAGCCACCTGAACAGGCTGTGTGCAGAACAGACTAGCCGAGTCGGCTATTCCGGTTCTTTCCTTCCAATTTCGGGATGCGATTTTGATAAATGGCTGATCCATTAGGTAAGCTTGATACAGATAGTAAGTATCTTTTTCTTTTCGTCCGAGCGTTAGTAATCCCTTATTGTTAATGTGTGGCATTGTTTCGGCTCTAGTTTCTGAGCTAAAGTCGGCCAGATTCCATACCATTGCACCACTTACAAAAGGTCTGCTTAAAATATCATTTAAATAGACCTGACTGAAGCTGATCGCATATTCCACACTTTTATCAAAGCGCAGTGGCGAAAAAGACCTGATCCTTGGATCTGCGTCGGCGCCAAATTCGGTAATCAGTAAAGGCACATCCGGTAATTCCCGATGGTGCTTATCTAAAAATTGCCCGAATCCTTTCAGCTCTCCGCCATACCAGCCCTGATACAAGTTCCAACCAATAATCATTGGAATTTTAGTTAACCCTACTTTATGATACCGATCAAAATCACCATGAAGCGCCATCATTGTGTATCTTGAAGGATCTTCTCTGCGTGTCAGGTTCTCCAATTGCTGAGCCAGCGCTCGCACATTGTTAAAATATTGTTCCTGTCGGGGCTTGTCAGTCTCAAATTTAGGCCGCAATAGTACTTCATTCATATAAGCCCAGATGATCACACTGGGATGATTAAAATTTTGACGGATCATTTCAATTTGCATGTGCTTACAGTTTTCGGTAAAACCTTCGCTTTCTGTAATTGCATTTACAATCGGAATTTCTACCGAAGCGAGAATCCCTAAACGATCACAGGCTTCGAGGATCACAGGATCTTGTGGATAATGGGCTACTCTTAAGAAATTACCCCCCATTGCTTTCAGAAGAGTTACATCCCTTATTTGCAATTCATCAGGAACTGCATTTCCTAAACCTTCATAATCCTGGTGACGGCTTGAGCCCATTAATTTTAGTGGTTCGCCATTTAAAAAGAAGCCTTTCTTTGCATCAAACTTATACCATCGAAACCCTATAGAATTGGCAACCTGATCTAAAACAGATGAACTTTTAGCATCAATAATTCGGCTAACTGCCCTATGCAGCACTGGATTTTTGGTTGACCATAATTCTGGTTTCTTTATGACAGGCAGGTCTTGTGTGACTACTCTTTTCTCCCCCGGTTTTAAATTTACATTTAAGGTATGAGTTGAGACCGCTTTCCCCTGCTGATTATAAACTGTCGTTTTCAGCTGAAATGCGCTCGCTGTAGTACCGGAGTTCTCCAATGAACTATTTATCCTTACACTGGCTTGCTCGGCAGATACCGTAGGCGTCTGGATATAAACACCATCAGCACCATAGTCTCCATTGTAAAAATGGACTGGCTCTGTGACCAATAAGTTAACTTTTCTATAAATCCCACCGAAAAAAGTAAAATCGGCAGTCAATGGTGCAATATCTTCATTAAAACGATTGGTTACCTTAACCAGCACTTCGTTTTTAAAATTGGCCTTATGATTTACCAATGCCGTCACCGGAACTATAAATCTCGTATAACCACCAGCATGTGTACCAGCCAATTTACCATTAACATACACTTCGGCTTCCTGATTCAGGCCATCAAAACAAAGAAAAAGCGATTTCCCTATCAAAGCCGGGTTTCCCTTTAAAATTCGTTTGTACCAGCTTGTTTCACGGTAATAACCGGGCGTATCATCCATGACATCCTTTGCATTCCAGGTATGAGGTATGGTAACACTTTCCCAGCTTTGGTTATCCTTACTAAAAGACCACTGGTCGTTAAAGCCAATCATTTGTCTACCGCTGAAGATTGGTTGGCCTTGCAAAAAAAAGGGACATATCAATAAGGTAAAAAGTATAAACACATTCTGGCCATATATTGCCAGAATGTGTTTAACCAACCTGCCTGTAAACAAATTGTATTTCTTCATTTAATCAGGAATTTTATCCAGTGCCGGAACGTTATTTTCATAACCACTGTAACCTTTATTCTGATTGATGCGTCCATTTACGTTAAATCGTTGAGAACTTGCTGGCACTGGCCACAACACGTGATAAGGAGCAATCCTGTACTTTACGCCCTGCAGCGTAGACACTTCATTTTTGTAAAAATCATTTTTCTCTATAATGCGGTCATAGAAGAAATTGTTATCTGAAAAAGAAGCGAGATTATATGATTTACCATTATAGGCCGTTTTTCCCGTTTGCGCAAAAATATAAGCAATTCGCGTCAGTTCAGTTTTACGAGGTTCTTCCCAATACAACTCCCGCGCACGCTCATCCAGAATTGTTCCTATAGTGACTTTGCTCGGATCAGTAAGCGGTGTTGCATTGGCACGAATCCGCACTGCATTGATGTCCTGCATAGCCAGTCCCAGATCTCCTCTCCAATAGTAAGCTTCGGCTCTTAAAAGAAAGGTTTCAGCTAATCTGAATACATACCAATCAGTATTGGTACCACGTGGCGGCGACCAATAAGGATCAATAGCCAATGCATTTGTAGAGTTGATAAACACTTTATAATGCGGCCAACCAAACCAGTGACGGATCGTATCTAAAGCACCGTTCTGGAATCGTGCAGCAACATTGGTATTGTCAAATTGCAACAAGGGTTTGCCATATAGCGCCTTGTCTGCAGCATTATTTGAATTTTTTAGTGCGGGATTATTATAAACCAGATCGGTCATATCCATCCACATTCCTTTAGCATGCCTGTAGTCAGTATTATCCGTCCAAATGTATTTAGTACTGTAAGGTGTTCCTCTGTAACGTCCAATTCCACGTCCATACATTCTGGTTAAAGGAAATTCTGCATTTACGGCATCCGTTAACGCAGTTGCGCCAGATGGGGTTTTTACGTTAGCAAAATGCCATGCAGGAACAGTATTCCGCATTAATTGCGAACCATTGGCCGTAAAGCCCTGTAAAGTCTCCCTATCTATCACAAGAAATAAAGCTTCCCTATTGGTAGGAAGTGCTTTATTGTCCATCCTATGCAGATCCCAGATTACATTTTTCGTCGCGTCGGCAGCTGTACTACCAAAACGAGAAGTCATTAAAGCATAAGGGCCGCTAATCACACTGGTTGCCGAAGCAATGGCATCATCAAATTTACCAAGAGCAAGGTTAACTTTAGTGAGCAAATGACCTATTGCACCCTTTGTAACCTCACCTTTGTTTACATTATCAGAAACTGATGCCTGCGCAAATTCAAGATCCGATTTCATCTTTGTAAGAATTACCTCTCGTTTGGTAGAGAAGTAATCATCTTTTGGAGCATCAATATCCTTTAAATTAAGGGGCACGTCACCAAACTGATGAACCAATCTATAATAATGATAGGCACGATAAAAATAGGCAGCACCCAGAATTGCATTCTTCTCAGCTGTGCTTGCATAGGTCGGCCTATCTATGTTTGAAATGATGGTGTTGGCAAACCTTACTCCGCGAAATTCCTGTTCCCAGTACCAACCAACCTTGTTAAAATCATCGCTGTTCAAATTCGCATCAGGTGTTATCCTCGAGACCAGATCCTGTGCAGGCGTACTTTTATCGGTTGTACCTTCGACAGCGACATCAGAAAAAATAGATTCGGTAAGCATTGGGGCAGCATCTCCGAAAAATTCCTGCCGCACATTTGCACCCAGTGCATTTAGCGCCCCTTTTAAAGCCGCGACATTATTTAAAGACGTTTCAGGAGAGTATTGAGAAAGCTGGTCTGAATCCAGAAAGCTTTTTTTACATCCCCCGGAAGTAATCAGGGCTGCGGATGTAATTAATATGACGATTTTTTTATTGAGCTTATTCATGTTCGTTAAGATCATTATAATGAGATATTAAGACCTAGGGTATAGAATGTTGGCGTAGGACCATCATCGGGATCATTTTGAGGATCCCAGTATTTCCAATCCGTAAAGACAGCTGCATTGTTGGCATTCACATAAACCTTTGCATTTTTTATCCTCACCTTACTTAAAATGCTTTGTGGTAAGGAATAGGCCAATGCAATGGTATTTAACCGAACGAATGAACTTTTGCGAAACACATTGAAACTCGTTCCGCTCGTGCCTGAATTTAGGCGTGAGAAGTCATTAATTGGATTTTGTGGCGTCCAATAAGGCTGAACATAGGAAGACATACGGGCAAAACCTACGCTACCCGGTTGGTTCTTAGCTTGGTTGTATTGTCTTTGTTGTCCCCAGTTTGAAACCAACTGGAAGGAGAAATCGAATTTTTTGAATAAATTAAACTCATTTCTCATCGCCCACATAAACCTCGGTGTCTTGTAACCCAGATATTGTTTATCGGCATCATCATAAAGATAATTCCCGTCTACATCCTCCAACTTAAAATCTCCGGCTTTAATTGCGCCCTTAGTAAACTTGTTGGCTTCGGCCATTTCACTTTCCTGCCATACACCAAGAATCTTGTAATCCCAGATCACGTCAATGTCCTTCCCGATGAACCACCCATTTGCAGGTTCATTGGCACTAGTTGTCAACCTGACGATTTTATTTCTGTTCAAAGAAAAGTTAAAGCTGGTGTTCCAGGTCAGATTACCTTCTGTAATGTTTCTAGAGTTTAGACTGATCTCTAATCCTTTATTGTTTACCTCCGCAAGGTTAGAATAGTAATTTAGATACCCTGAAACCGGTGGAAGAGCGGGCCTTACCAGCAAATCAGTCGTTTTTTTATCATACACATCTACTGAACCACTAATCCGGCTATCCAATATACCAAAATCAAGTCCTACATTTAGAGACGTTGTTTCTTCCCATTTAAGATCAGGATTACTTAAACGTGTACCAATGACTACCGTATTTACTTCTGAAGCTGCTCCAGAACTGTTTACCGTTTGATATTTCCCTATGTTTAACTGCGATAAGGCCGCATATGGATCAACAGTCCCGTTATCAGGATTACGAAGATCTCTGTTGCCATTGATACCATAAGACACGCGCAGTTTTCCATAATTCAACCATTTAACGGATTCAAGGAATGATTCTTCCGTAAAGTTCCATGCGAAGGCTGCTGCCGGAAAAGTTGCTCTTTTTGAATTGATACCAAAAACAGAATAACCATCTCGGCGAACAGACAAGGTTAGGTTGTACCGCTGCATCAGGCTATAGTTTAGCCTGGCCATCAAAGCATCTCCAGTATACACCTTGTCCTCACTATTGACACTCGCTTTAATGCCACTTGATACGTTATGAAAGCCCAGAAGATCATCGGGAATAAGTCCCTGATTCCCTGCCTCAGTCCACCAGGTCTGGTATTTTTCTGCATTAGCCAATAAAGTAACATCAAAACTATGAACACCAACGGTCTTGTTCCATTTCAACAGATTATCTACCTGCCAGTTATACCTGGTTTCATTAGCCCTTGTCACAACCCCGCCTGGGGTAGTCACGTTTGGATTTCTAGACGAGCTGTAGTTGAATGTACGATAAGAATCAAGTCCTGGACTAAAGTTAATCTGATAGGTAATTCCAAAAGGCAGTTTTGCTCTCGCAAAAAGACTTGCAAATAGCGTATTCTGCTTATCTAAACGATCATTATAGGTCATGTTAAGGAATGGATTCCTGGCATTTAATCCATTGTCGTCGGTTGGGATCCTGCGCAACGTACCATTTGCATTATACATATCACCATAAGGAGAAAGATTGGTCAACTGGGTCCAGTCTGCTGCAATAGAACCTTCATCTCTTGCGGCAAACTGTAGATTTAAACCTACAGTCAGGAATTTTGCAGCTTGCCCTTCCAGATTAACCCTGGACCGGAATGTATTGAATTCTGCGCCTTTGATTACATTTTCATTTTTCTGATAACCTAAAGACATGTAATAACTGATCTCCTCTTTTTTACCGCTCATACTCAGAGTATGATCCTGACGGAGCCCAGTCCGGAAAATTTCATCATACCAGTTTATCGTTTTGCCATCCAGGTAGTTCTTCTTTTCATTGGCTACCAGTCCCAATCTATTGAGCCATAGATCTACTGGATCGCCCGTTTGCCCATTCAACCATTGGGTCATCGTTACCCCTTCAGGTAGATTCCTTGGATCATTATAAAGATAGGGAGCCGTAACGGCACCACTTCTCATCACATCTCCACGCCAATTGATGAAACCAGGTCCATCATAAACGTCCATATTCTGAGATAGCGTAGCAATTCCAAAGTTTGAATTGAGGTTTATTGTTGGTGTATCACCTTTTCCCTTTTTGGTGGTAATTGCAACTACACCTGTAGCAGCCTTTGCACCAAAAACGGCTAATGAGCTAGCGTCTTTTAATACATCCACTGATTCAATGTCATTCGGATTAATGTCTGAAAGCTGTCCGTTGTAAATTACACCGTCCAATACAATCAATGGCGCAGTACCAGCACTTAACGTTGTCTTGCCCCTTACCAATAGGTCACCACCACCTTTGGCACTCGTATTCATACTCACGGAAAGGCCCGCAATATTTCCCTTTAGTATATCTGCAACACTTTGCGGGTTTTCATTTTCCAGCTGCACCGCTTTCACACTTGAAATGGCGCCGGTTACATCCTTTTTCTGTGCTGTTCCATAACCGATCACGACTACTTCAGAGAGACCTTGTGATTCTTCAACCAAAGTTATATTGATCTGGTTGCGATTGTTTACAGTAACTTCCTGTGTAGTAAAACCCACCGCTGAGAAAATCAATACCGCATTTCCAGAAACAGAAATACTATACCGCCCATCTGCGCCGGTGGATGCACCAATTTTAGAATTTTTAAGTTTTACGGATGCACCAGGTAATGGTGATCCATCTTTTTCTTTCACAGTCCCTGTTATGTCTCGCCCCTGACCAAAGGACAATACATAAGCAGATAGAAAGAACACAATTAGTAGTGTAATTCTTTTTTTCATCTTTTTGCTTGGTTAGAATTATAAATGGTGAGGTAAAACTATTCGATTAAAAGCATAAGAACAAGAAAAATATTTCATAACTAATTGAAAAACAAATAGATATAACAAAATACAATACACTTAAATCGCAAGAATAAATATGGTTTTCCACTGATTATCATACTGTAAAGCGACTTTCTATTTTTGATGGTGATACACTATAAAAACATCAAAAAAAAGTTCAAAAAAAATGAAATAAGGCTCAAAAACAGGCCCATACCTCCTTTAAATAAGCTTTTAAGAATCCGGGCCTTATGTTTTTATCCTAAAAACTTATATATTAGGTTAAGAACAACTAAAATTCCCAAAAACATGATATTTTCACATTTAACCATTCGGGTTACCTTGCTCTGCATTTTGCTTTTTTCAGGTTTCCATGCCCTAGCAAACATCCAAAAACCTGTGTTCAAAGTCATTGCCTTTTATACAGCAAAAAATGACCAGGCCCATATCAGTTATGTTCATGAGGCTAATGAATGGTTCCCTAAAATGGCCAAGCAGTATCAATTCAGTTATGACACTACCTCTAACTGGAGTAATATGAATCCAAAATTTCTATCACAATACCAAGTTGTTTTATTTCTGGATACCAGACCAGAGACACCTGAACAAAGAGCTGCTTTTGAAGCGTACATGAAAAACGGTGGGGGGTGGATGGGCTTTCATTTCGCAGCCTTCGCACTGGCAAAATCGACATACCCGGATAATTGGGATTGGTACCATCATGAATTTTTGGGCTCTGGTGCCTACGGCAGTAATACATGGAGACCAACATCGGCCATTTTAAGAGTAGAGGATCAAAAGCACCCAGTGACAAAGCAGCTTCCTGTAACTTTTAAATCTTCACCAAATGAATGGTACCGTTGGCAAAATGATTTACGAAAGAACCCCGATATAGATATTTTGCTCGCTATAGACAGTAGCAGCTTCCCTGTAGGTACCGGCCCAAAGGACTACGAAATTTGGCATAGTGGTTATTATCCGGTAGTGTGGAGCAATAAAAAATATAAAATGATGTATGTAAACATGGGCCACAACGACATTGATTATGAACATAAAACCAATAAAACGCTTTCTCTGACTTTCGACAATGAAGTTCAGAATAAAATGATCATCAATGGCTTGTTGTGGCTTGGCGCGGATAAAAAACGCGGCTGAGTTTTATTTATTAACGCCTGAATAGACGGCTTTTCTTAAAACCCCATCTTCAGTATCTCCGCCATACTCCCAATACATAGCACCGAGCATCCCGCGACTCAGGATGTAACTGCATTTTATTGCTATGGATTCAGGACTTTCATAAGAGCATACAAATTCGCCCTTGTCATTTTCCAAAAAAGGTACTTTAGCCTCATCATCCCATTGATTTTTAAAACCATTTAATTTTACCACTTCCTTATAATCAATAAAATTAGCAACACCGTTTTTTCCATGTCCATAAAAAGGAATGCCCAAAACTAATTTATTTAAAGGCATTCCTGCTTTTACATGCGCAGTTACCCCTTCATCCACGCTAATCCAGCCGGTATATTTGGAACGGTATAAACCTGCATTGTGATTAGGGGGATTGCCCATATCATAAGTCATAATGTTCACAAAATCGACAAGTGGCTCGATGGTCTTAAAATCGACATACTTTGCATCAGCAACAGAGGCCAGTGTTAATAATTTGCTTGTCCCAATCTTGTTTCTGATGGCCTTCATCATTAAGCTATAATTTTGCGTGTCTTCTGGAGCGGATGATATTTTAGCCGCAGCACTTGTAGGATACTCCCAGTCAATGTCAATCCCATCAAGCTTAAATTCATTTATTACCCTTAGACAATCTTCAGCAAACTTATTTCTATTGTCTTCAAGTGCAGCCATTTCACTAAACCTTCCGCTGCCCCATCCACCAATAGAAATTAAAACCTTTAACTCGGGATATTTAGCCTTCAAATCGGTCAAGCTTTTAAGTCGGCTTTCATTGTCAATACGAATTCCATTAAAATCGTTATTTACATGCCCAAAGGCATAATTTATGTGTGTGATGTATGCCGGATCAGGCATTACACTGGTCCAGGAAGTAACGTAAGCTACAGTTACCTTTTTCGAAACATTTGTTTGTTGTTGTGCCTTCTGTTGTCCCTGAACAACGCAAGTACAGCCTATAAGCCAGATCAATACCAGAGATGGAGTTAATTTTATCATGTTTATTAAGTTTTAAATGTAGTAGCTATATTTCTATTTAAGGTTTATACAATTTAGAGTTTTAAACGAATGTTAATTTTTGAAAGCAAAATAGAAAATCCAATCATCGCCAATGCCCAGACCAGTGAGCCTACAACCGCTAGAAGCTGATTTGCATCTTGTTTATAGATAAAAATATGCAATCCCATACCCCAACTCATAAAGTAAATCACGTCGGGTGCCAGGTAAGTTGTTAAAGAATTTTTACCGGCAGCCCCAAACATCCAGCCCCAACTGCTTTTACCTTTTATATCCACCAGGAAAAACAAAAGTGCATAGATCAGCATGCTGATACCGTTACAAACCATTGCCCAGCTCGGCGTACCAAATATTTTGGAAAGGATAAACCAGTTGCGAAGAAAAAAACCAAGTCCAAGGCAAATTACCCCTAAACAGGCAATGACTAAAGCTATTCTTTTTGAACTCATTTCTTTCTGTCCAAGCAACAGTCCCACCGTTAAACCAGCCAAAACAATTGAAGGTACGTTTCCGTCTATTATAACCCCAAACACTGGATTTAAAAAGTCGAGCCACCCCAACATTCCAAGCTGGGAGAGGACATTCAATCCAATGAAAAATATCCATAAAGCGGCAATCGGCAACAGTTTTGACTTTAAAAACAAACAACCTAGTGCAGCTACAAAATAACCCCAGCCAATCAATCCCAAAATCCCCCACCATTCAATTTTCAACCAGGAAGGATGTTCGGGTTTACCTGACTTGAATATGGCCACAAGCACAATCAGCCCAATAAAGCCTAATATTCTTAATCCACTAAACCAATATTTACAACTCTCTTTTTCCGGATAATTATTCCAGATCAGGAAAATAGAAACATAAAGTAGTATTGCCCAGAGGTTATTGTCCATACCCGTGAGCTCGGAATTTAAACGCCCGGAGTTGAGCATTAATACACCTATAAGCAAAAGGCTCAATGTTCTAATGATAATGTGCGAGAAAATATACAGATCTGAATCCCCTTTCTTTTTACGGGATGTAATTGCATATGGAATGGACATCCCAACCATAAACAAAAAACCTGGAAAAACCCAGTCGGCCAAGCCCATCCCATCCACCTCACCCTCTGTATGCAGCAACCAACGAGGAACACCCCGCTCATACAGATCATTTACAAAAAGCATGAGAAAAAGGGTCAATCCTCTCATGATGTCAATCGATAAAATCCTTTGGATTTTTTCTGGAATAGCTTTGGTCATGGTGTGTTCTTTATTTGCCGGCTGCCCATAAAATGGCATTTCCAAACATGGTTTTAAATTCTTCAGACTTCAGTAAATTGGCATGATGTCCCATCAGGAAATAAACATTTCTGGCCTTCATTTTTTCATTGATCCAGATCACTGGGTGATCACCCATTTTAATGGAAGACGCAGGTTGATAGCTCGCTTCATCTACATTGGCCAGTACCTTAGCATTTGATCTCGGGTTTTTATCAAAAGTATACCACTCGTCGTCGGGAATAACAAATGAAGCGGGCAAGCCTTTCATTATCGGATGCTTTTTATCTTCAATATGTACGGTACCCGAAGCACGGGCAGCGATGTAACTTTTGAAACGTATGCCGCCCATAAAACCCGAGAACCAATTCCACATTGGGTAGCCATCAAACTCACCAAGCAAGGTGGCATGATGAAAACCAACCCAGCCGCCATGTCCCTTTTCAATATATCGCTCAAAAGCTGCTTTAGACTGATCCGTCCATGCATAAGGCGGATAATTCAATTGAATAAACAACTTATAATTGGAAAGATAATCTGCATCTACATCTTTAAGATTATTGATGATTGTAATTTCGAAATTATGATTTACCGAAAAATCATTAAGCCAAGCCAAGGCTGCGACTACAAAACCTTCATGCCCTCCTCCCCGCTCTGTAAGTACCAGCGCTTTAAATTTAGGCGGCTTAGCATTAACATTGGCTGTAAACACCGTAAAAACCAATATCAGCAATACAATCTGGTTAATAATTCTATTCTTCATATACTTTATACGTTTCAATTGACTGACATCCCTGCTACGGCCTGTAAAAACCAGCCAGTGTGAGGAATCCACTGTTCAGTCCAGCGCCATTCATTTCCATTATCCTCGATTTTAAAATCAATACCTGTTCCATCCCCATTTCCGTCTTTCCCCGTAATTCCATTTGATATCCCGCCCTTTCCGGTACCGTGACCATACATAGCACTCATGTGAGGGACATTTTTTTCTCCATACCCGTACATCATACACATATTATATGGGTTACAGCCCAAAATCCAGGAGACCAGATTACCAGCAAATTCTGAAAGCTCCGGTTTCAGTCCAAATGGTCCTTGACCGGGATAAACCAAACGGCCACCAACAATTGCGGCAGCAGCCAGCGAACCTAATCGTGCATTTTCACCCTGCCACCACCAACCACTTTCATTTTCATGGGGAATAAAAAAACCATTTTGCACTTTCCCTTTGTAAAGAAAACTCTGTCTGGGATAGCCAAAAGGGTTTGTGGTTTCGCTGGTTACTTTAAGATTATAATCAAGCGCCTTTTTGATGGTTAACAAAGCTAGATCTCTAAATTCCTTGTCCCTTTCTACATCAAGGTACCGGGCAAGCGCTATAACAGGTAAACCAGCATCTGCGGCATGCCAAAACGGGCGATCTTTGTCATTAGCGATGAAGTAACCCGCTGGAGAGAGACGCTTACTAAGGTTGTTTGACCGTAAACGGGCCTCATTGCGGTATAATGTTTTACCTGTAACCTTCCAAAGTTCTACGGCGGCCATCAGGGCACAATAATCATCAATGATGTTATCTTTATGGTCATCTGCATATTGTGTACTAAATTTCTGCAAATGCACAAAGGCGATTTCCGCAGCATCCAGATATTGTTTTGAAGAAAATTCACCATGCATCTTCCATCTTGATACCCGTGCAAGCGCTGCGATGGCCATCCCACCACCTTCCCTGTAGGCACATTGGTAATCTGCTGTTGTCTTACTATCTGCCAGCAAACCAACTATTCTCCTGGCATTGGGGTTCTTATCAAAATAGCTAAAAACAGTCATGTAAAAATATCCCTCGGCAGAAAGCGACCGCATCAGGTAATCCGCCCCATAAAGTGCTTCTTTAGTAAGTGCCTCCTTACTTCCGATCTGATCCAGAAAGGAAGGAATGGTTTCTACCGTATTGGTCATAGACCAGGTAACCATGGGAATTTGTTGGGGCAGCATAAAATTGGTATAAGCTAAATGGGAAAAATACTTACTTACATCGCCAGAAGCATCACACCATCCACCGCTCAAATTAACCGTCTTTTGACTTCCATATAGCTGGACGTTTTTGTCGGCTTCCTGCTCCTCAGGCGAGTTTGCCCTTTGATGGTTGAAGAAATTCACAATTGCGGGAATAGCAATTTTGCCAATCCCCTGCTCTTCAATTTTAAAACCGTAGGAATTGTAGGTTCTCCCTTCCACCAAAAGCCGGACATAATAAGTTCCAATCACCGAAAGTCCAGAAAAATTAACCTTGCTATACCAAACATCCATCCCCCAGTCCGCTACACGTTCTGATCTGCCTACTTTTCCGGAGAACAAAACAACCGCATCCCCTTGCTTAACCACCTGAAATTCCAGGTTATCTGGCAAAGGGTGGTCACTTTTAACTACGGCCTGTTTGGGGCCCTTAAGATTATACGCAACCTGATTAACCAATATATGAATCGGTTCTACTGTTGCTGCGCCGGAAGATGGGACTGACACAATTGTCATTCCCATCAGTACCAGCACAACTGCCATTATCATATTGATATTTTTGGACACCATGTACTTAAAAAGCCAAAGATTTCATTCTTACACCAGATATTTTCACGTATTGATTGGCTGTCCCAGTACCATTAAGGTTAGCAACAAAACCAAATGAAACCCTGGTCTCTCTTTCTATAGTAAAATTAATTGCAATGGTATATCCCTGTGCCGCAGTCGTTATCTGCATATAACTTGCATCTGTACTAAGACCCGTAAAATTAATTATTGACGGACGCTTTATCAGCTCTGAAATGTCTGGAATATCCGTACCAGCCTTTGCGACAAAGTAGATAGCGGAATTCGCACTTGCATTACCGACCCGAGCTTCAAGACTATATTCCCCTGCCGGTAATAATTTAGATTGATAGATCTTACCATTGCTCATCGTATTCAAGGTTGGAGTAGTCCCGTTTTTTCCAGCTTCGAGAGACATTGTGGCAAAATTAACGACTGTTTCTGCAGTTCTTTCCACCCATGTTCCATAGGTATCAAAAGCAGTCCCCCAATTGTTTGCCTGAGCATTAGAAGTCCAGCCTGCCAATCTCCTCCAGGTTGCAGCATTTCCGGCAACCACAGCGCCTTGCGTTAAACTAACAGGTAAAAATTGTTGACCGGTTGTACTTTTCGGGTCCATTTTTCCAGGATTATCAATAAAACTGGCTGTAACATCAGTTCTTGCATTTATCCCTCTACGGTAGTCCGTATAGAATGTATCTATCGCTAAACTATCCGGAAGATATACAGTCCTGTAATCAAAAGTAGTTCGGTATTTATAATTCAACAACTGAGCAGTTGCTGAGTTGGTCAACCTTTTCGCTCTTGCCGCCGCATTGGATGTATTGGTATACAAAATATCCATGTAAAGCGCTCCACTCGTTTTATCAAGCCCTCCCCAGGAAATGGTAGCTGTCGAATTTTCAAGAGAAACATCTGACACAGGCATATTAACCAATGATGCTGCATAATTATTACCATACACCTTTACACCACTCTTAACAACCGGTATAGAGGCATGCATTTGTGAATCGTAGGTAATGACTTCAAAGTTATAAGACCCTTCGAACAAATTACTCACATATTGCTTAAGTGTATCTACGGCTAGTTTACGCGTAACAGGCACTATTAAAGAATCCTGTCGACTGTTCCAATAGATTTTACAGAGGGTGATTTTACGATCAGAAATAAATAGCCCTTGAACCAGCACGCGATTCCGTCCTGATCGTATGATCAAGGAATCCACTCTGCCGGTATAAGATATTTCACCGTCCCTAACATACTTTTTAAAATCATCCATCTTTGTGCAGGATGCTATACCTGCCATGCATATCGCAAGCAGGAACAATAGAGATCTGATATTTAGAATATTCTTCATTTCCATTCAATTAATCATTAATTATTTAGGATTTCCGTATGCCTGAACTTCCGTAATCAATAGGAAATTCGTCCCCTGCCAGTTACTTAGATTTTTTATTCTCAGATAGCGTAGTTTAGGAACATTGATATCAAGATCCCAGCTAAATCCTGCCTGTGCGGTGGTTAAATCCTCATCGCTGACTTCTCCATATGGTAACCCGGAAGGTTTCACAGATTGATAGGTGCCCAATTTGTACCAGCTGTCATATGATCCATCAGGATTAGGATTTGCGGAACCCCATATTTCAAAGTTTTTCATGTTCCCCCTATAAAAGTATGTCTTTCTTGCACTAATCGTTTCAGGGTAATCCCAGATCACAAGGCGACTAAGTTGAGCGGTCTGACCGAGATCAAATGTAATTGAATGTGGGCCTTGATCTGTTACGGTTGGCGGTGTATAAGCACAACTTGGCCAAGCCACTGTCTCCCCATCCCACATCCTTTTTATCCCCGTTGCATCTATTCCATTGTTCGAAAAATTAGCTTTCTGATCTCCAGGCCATATTACCCCTGGCATTTCTTTATACAAAGATTTAGCGAGTGGCATTTCAAATAGCGGGGTAACTTCGGCAAATAGCGTATCTGTTTGGTTCAAAAACCGATCGCGGATAACCACTGCTATTTTAATAGGAACAGTCTCTAATCCTCTTATATTTTTACTAACCACCTCGGCAGCCGTATAAATACCATCAAACGGAACCCAACCTTTATAGCCTTGTTGTCTCATCGGAATAATCGACAAGTTTGCTTTGCCGGTGTTCGTTAAAGAAACATTAATCCCTCCAAAAGCCGCCACAACCTTCATGGTTCTAAAAGCAATTTGTATTGCATTTTCCAAGGGCTTAATCTGAACGGTTATTGGAGCAGAGGGAACTTCACTTTTATTAACTACCCTCAAGGTTACCGTATGTACTTCTGTATCACCAAATCCATCAACCACCATCTGACTGGTATAAAAAGAAGCCCGAACCTCACGTTTAGCACCAGATAACAAAGTATATTCTGCTTTTACATAAGCGATGTCATCATCCGTAGGCAAAGTATAAGTTAGGGTAGCTTGCCCAGATTGGTTGAGTACTTTGACATTGGATACAGTCCCCGGTGGAGTCATATTATTGCCTAAAGGGCCAATGATGTCCTTTTGGCATCCGTATAGCACGATGAATATCAGCGCTATCATTAAAATTGATTTAAATAATTTCATTTCTATTAATTTAAGGTGACTACCATCCTGGATTCTGAACTAAATTTGTGTTTACTCTGAAAGCTCCGGTTTGAATTGGCCATAAATAGTCTCTCGGAGCAATAAATGTCTGGTTGTAAATTACTCTTGGCTGATAATAACCTATAGCAGAACTTTGACTGATCGTCCAACCCGTAATTGCTGCATTTAATTCTTCAGCAGCCGTCTTCCATCTTCTAAGATCCCAAAAACGACTTCCCTCAAATGCCAGTTCGATACCTCTTTCTCGTCTGATCAGTTTCCTCATGTAATCCTGATTACCTAATCTTGCACCTCTATCTTTTGTAAACTGTGTCCAGGATTCCCGAACGCCTAATAGTCCAGCTCTTACCCGAATCAAATCCAGGTATTTAAAGATATCCGGATCTGTTGGACCATTCGCTTCATTTAAAGCCTCGGCATACATCAAGTACAAATCAGCCAATCGAATTTCCGGCCAGTCATAGGGCTTAACTGTATTAGAATTTGAGGAATTAGTCAGGTTAGCTTCCACTAATTTTTTAATAAAATATCCGGTTTCGTTATAATAGCCTTCAGCCCCTGAATTACCGGGTTGAGTATATTTTGCCTGCATATAGAAGGTTCCTTCATCACCACCACCTGCTCCCGGATTATTAGCGACCATATACCACACACCCCCATCAAATCCAAGATCGGCATAAAAACGAGGTTCACGATCAAAGTTAACCCGCGCCGTTTGGTAGCCTTGACTAATTGCAAAACGTTCTTCATTTGTTGCCGTACGCAATTGGTTTTTTATAGAGAAATCAAGCTCACTATCTTCATTCATCGGCACTCCGTTCTTGGTATAAAACAAATCTGTGATCTTCAGAGGAGCAGAGAGCTGTCCATTTGAGTTATTCGGTGTGAAACTAGCGGCAAGACATCCCATAGCAACCCGTTGAAGCTGCCCCGCGTAACTATTGGACAAGCCCCATACCCGCTCTGTGTTCCATCTCTCTGAAATCACATTTCTCAATGTCATTTGCTGATTGGTAAATGGTGACAATACCGATGATGGTACCGCTGTATACAGTTTAATTCCCGCTTGCTCACAAATATCAATGGCAGCTTTTGTGGCTAATGCTGCACGATCCCATTTGGTTTTATCAAAGATTGGGTTTACCAATTGAGTTCCGTCTTTATTTTTAAGGGATGCGTAATCCGGATTACCATTAAACAATGGACTCGCGGCCAAAATCAATAATTTCGCTTTTATAGCCAAGGCGATCGGCTGCGTCATCCGACCAAGTTCTGTCGCCCGCTCACCTATCACAACAGGAAGGTAAGGAACAGCCTCGTCAATTAGGTTAACCACATAATTCACACAGTCATCAAAAGGCGCTCTGGTTACCATCATGTCGGAAGTAGGCGCATCGATGTCAATGTTTTTGTCAATAAGCGGAATGGGGCCGTAAGCTCTTAAAAGTTGGTAATTATTAAATGCTTTGAGAATTTTTGCTTCTGCCAACCAGCGCGACCTCATATCGGATGTCAGGTCGTAGACCTTTTCTTCATCACTCACATTTTCTATGAATATATTACATTGTCTGATCGCTTGATATCTTCCATTCCAAACATTCGAGATTGGACTTGCAGCAGTTTGGCGCCCCAGGGCTATATCCCACATCATCAACGCACCTCTGGTATCAAATGTGCCCCTGCGGCTACTGGGTATCCATATTTCATCGCCTCCAAGAAAACCAGGATTACTAGTTGGATTTCCATCATTAGGCAAGTAAGAATAGCAACTGAACAAAAACTTTTCTGCCTCGCTTTTACTGGTAAAGGCGTTGTCGATCGTAGGCACATTATCTGGAACTACATCCAGGTATTTTTTACAGGAAAAATTCGCAAATATTAATAAAGCTAATATTGGCCAAATCTTTTTTGATTGCATTATATTTTTCATCAGAATTTATTTTAATAATCTATATTAAATCAAGAACTAAGGTCAAAAGCCAATATTAACACCCAGATTATATATCCTTTGAAGCGGATAGTCCAGGCCATTTCCACGCACTTCCGGGTCCCATAATTTGAACTTGCTTATCACAAAAAGATTCCTTGCGCTTGCATAAATCCGGAATGAGCTTAAACCAACTCTTTTTTTGAAATTGCCTTTTGGCGTATAACCAATTTCCACTTGCTGAAGCCTTAAAAAAGCACCATTACGCAACCACCAACTCGAATTAACGTAATTATTGGGCGTTGCAACACTGCTTAAACGCGGGAAAAATGCGTAAGAATTTCGACTGTCTTCAGACCAATGGTCATCAGCGACGGCTTGCAATACCCGGGTTTGATATCCGCCGATTTGGAGAAAGGGAGCTATACCACTTTTACTCAAATTTTCGGTATCAAATCCACCACTATTCACAAAGAAAGCAATACGGGCATTCCCCTGCATTTGTGCGCTCAGGTCAAAGTTTCCGTAGGCAGCAGAAAATCCAAAGCCGTAAGTAATTTCCGGGGTATTAGGTAGCCCCATAAAAACCCTATCGTCATCATTAATAACGCCATCTCGATTCACATCTCTGTATTTGATATCCCCGCCTCTTACTTCCATATTTCCGGCTATCGCTTTCTGGCTTGGTGAGTTGGCCACCTCTATATCATCTGTAAATAAACGCTCCGCAATAAAACCCATCATTTCTCCAGAAGAGTGACCTACTCTGTACAAATGAGCCAGACTTGCCGGATAAACCGGTTCATCATATTTTACAATTTTATTTGTTGCAAATGTAAATGTGCCCCTTACCTGAACAAATCCTCCTCTAAAGGACTTGCTATAATCGGTTTGAAAATCAACACCTTTACTATCCTGAACACCCACATTAGCACTTGCATTTGCGACTAAACCCATTGTTGTTGGGATGCCACTTCGTACTTGCAAAATATTAGAGGTCCTTTTCTGATAGGCATCTATAGTGAAATTTACAGCATTGAAAAAGGAAAGATCCAAACCTATGTTAAGCTGCCGCGATTCCTCCCATGTAATTGCGGGATTGGCATATCTTAAAATACTCACTCCATTTCGGTAATATAGTGTAGTAGGATCCTCACCAAATGAGGCTCCATTACCATTGGTCAGATCTATATTCGATAAATAAAAGAACCTATCCGTATCGTTTCCAATCTGGTCATTACCATTAAATCCGTAGGAAGTTCTGATTTTAAATAAGCTTACCACCCTACTTAAAGGTTTAAAAAACTGCTCATTAGATAAAACATAACCAACACCTATAGAGGGGAAAAAACCAAAGCGATTCTTTTCTGCAAACCGTTCTGTTCCATTGTATCCAAAGTTAAATTCGGTCAGGTACTTATCGTCATATCCATAAGTAAATCTACCTGAGAGGCCAACATTTCGTTTTGGCAATGAATTTTGCAAGCTCCCCGCATTACCAGAAAGAGAGTTCCGTAAAATTCCAACGAGCATTCCACCCACCGTATTTTTTTTAAATACCTGATTATAATTAATGGCCGCCTCAGTGTACAGCGAAGACTTGATATCTTTAGTTCCTTCACCATAACTTAAGTAATCACTACCCACCTGGCCGACATTGGTTGGACCTCCATTGTTTAGTTCAGTTAAAGTAATATCATTCCCGTCGATTGAACTGGCATTGTAATAAAACGGGCTATAAGCACGTGAAACTGCATAACTATTGTTACGTTGCACATAGCCCATAAAGCGTGCTTTCAAGCCCGGAAGTATAGCAGCTAAATCCTGATTCACTTCAATCTGGGGTTGAAGATTAGAAGTATTAGATTGCTTATACCCTCTAACAAGGTCGGCATACGGATTAATATATAGGTTCCCACCAATGATAGATCCTGGGACATTCTCTACCACAGCATTACCGAATAAAACATGTTTTACACGTGGCGCATAAGATGAAGGGAAAGTCATAGGGAAATTAACCGGATTTGAAAACATAGCCCTTTGAAAAACGTCCTTCCCGCTGCCAAGTGGGCCGTTGTAATCATCAAATTGGCCATATACCCTGATGTCGGCTCTTGTGGTTTTTGTTAAATTTAAGGTCACATTAGATCTTATTGAATAATTGATCAGCTTAACGTTACTGTTAAAATTATTTAATTGATCAACTTTGTAGATACCGTTATCTATATTCAAAGTCCCGGCAACATAGTAGCTGGCCTTATCAGCACCACCAGTTACACTCGTATTGAAACGCTGATTGTAAGTATAATCCTTTATGGTCTGTTTTATCCAGTCATTGCTTGGGTACAAATAAGGGTTGGCCGTACCAGACGCAGTCCGGTCAATCTTGGTCTGAGAATAAGGGATGGGATTTAGCGGATTCCTGGTTAATGCAGCTTCATTCGCCAAATTCATATAGGTAATATTATCTGTGTATTTAAGATTTTCTGTATTACCAGATATGGTATGATCCGTACGGAAAGCAAATTTGGTTTTCCCCGGTTCACCCTCCTTTGTTTTAACTAAAATTACCCCATTTGCACCTCTGGCACCATAAACAGCCGCAGCAGTAGCATCTTTTAACACAGAGAAACTGGCAATATCATCCGGTTGTAAACGGGCAAGATCATTTTGTGTCGATTCGACCCCATCAATCAAAATCAGGGGGTCTACTTTACCTGCACCAAAAGAACCAAGCCCTCTGACAAAGAACGACGCGTTGTCGGATCCCGGCTCTCCCCCACTTTGATAGCCAATTACCCCAGCCAACCGGCCGGCAAGCATTTGGGTAAGGTTACTGGTAGGGCCCTTCAGTTCTTTCGGATTGATTGTGGTAACCGAACCGACCATTGTCATCTTCTTTTGCGTACCAAAACCCACTACGGCCACTTCATTCAATGAATTGTCATCGGCTTTCATCACGACATTCAGTACATAGTCGCCCGTAGCGGAAGCCTTAAGGCTTTTTATATCAAATCTTTGGGTTACATAACCAATAAACGAGATCGATAAAACACCAGTTTTGGGTGCTTCAATTTTATAATTTCCGGCTACATCTGTTGATGTCGATATTTTAGTTCCTGATACTAAAACACCAACCCCAGGTAAAGCGCCAACACTATCTTTTACAGATCCTCTTACTTTTACCATGTCTTGGGCTATGCCACTCCCAGATATTAAAATCAGCAAAAGAAAGATTAAAAAATCGCATAATTTATACTTCATAATACATATTTGTAATGGTTTAGGTATTGTTAATTAAATTTTAGGCCATAGGATTCCACTGACAGATTTTAGGAATCTGCCTTAGTTAAAATGGAAATACGATAAATTGCCTGTGGTTAAGGAAGTGTGAGTCTAAGTTTGTTCATGTGGTTTGGTTTAGGTTTACAATTGGTTAGTTAGCAAAAGCGGAAAGTTTTAGGCAGTTCCGATTGTTAATTGTGGTAATAAATTGTTTTGTAGAAATTGAACACGACAGGTCTGTCGATTCACAGGAGCAGTAATTCTTTTCATCGTTTATTTGGTTAGAATGAGGTTTAATAACGTAAAGCTATTCCAATCATATGACAAGTGCAAGAAAAATAAATCATAACACATTGATAAATAATAACTTAAATAAAAAGCAATACACTTCATTTACAAGCATGAATAGGGATTTTCTTTAATCATGATGGCTTTAACATGTATTCGTCCTTTTGTGACGATACGCTAAAAAAACATTAAAAAAAAGTAAAAAAAATGCTATTAACAGTCAACTAAGAGGCGATTTCATTACTTAAGACTCAAAAATTAGCTTACTCCATCCCCCTTCGCCCGCATTTTTCAACTCTTTTTTTCTTTCTTCCAGTATCTTTTGCATTTTACTGTTGTATGCCCAGCAGGTTCCTTGCCGGATCAAGAGTAACTGGGACAGTTTATGAGAGGATATTTTACCTTTGGTAGAGTAAACAAGAAAAAGCATGTAGAAGGCTTTATTGATTGGAATCCTACTGTTCTGAAAAATGGTATAAGCAATAACAGACTCGTCGTATCCACATTTTGTACATCTGCGGCTAAAAGGTAAAAAACCTGAAAGATATTGTGTATTCTGGCACTTCCTACAGGCATAGCCGTTTGCCCACTTTAATTCGGACAGGTATTTAAAGCAGGTCTCCCTGTCTGGATATATTTTACTGAACTCAGCAAAATCAACTTCATCTGACATTACACGTGCACGCGTTACCTTTTCAATATTCAAATGCAGCTCCTGGTTGTCCTTTTCCAGCATTGCATTCATCAGCGAGATTTCTTCATTCTGCTTCTCGATAGTGGCGGCTTTATCACTCACCTCTTTTGTTCGTTCATCAACCAATACAGTGAGCTCTTTATTCAATGTATCTTTCAATCTTTCATTGATCTGCAACTGTTGAATCATTCTCCGCTGTGCTTTATCCTTCTTTTTTCTTAGCCCCCGAACGCTATCGCCAATAGCAAAGGAAACCAGAATCATTTCAACGACAAAGCAGAAGCTTAAGCTATAATGAGTGATCGGCCCATAAGGAAGCCAAGGCACATTTAAAAGTACCAATGCTTTAATAACCAGTCCAAGAAATAGAAATGAATAGCCTACCACAAAAAAACGGCCCGGCTTATACCCTCTTTTCCAGATATAGATCCCTGAGCCTAGAGCAAGGGCCAGAGGAATCACTTCAATCATTTTATAAGTAAACAAATGACGATCGAACAGGCAGCAGATAAAAAAGACGGTTCGAAGAACGATAACTGCAATTATACTCCAGTAAAGTCGGGGAGCCTTGCTTTTTACGTACAGAAAATTTAGGGTAAAAAGCAAGCCAAATATACTGCTGGAATACAAAAATACACCATAAGCATATTGGTTCCATTCAGGATGATTAGGCCATAAATACTGAAATGCAACTCCATCAACACACATTTCATACAAACCAATACTAAGGTTGTACGCTACATAATACAGGTATTGCTTTTGCCGAACGGCCAAAAACATCAAAAGGTTATAAAAGCTAAATACCACTATCATTCCATAAAAGACACCGAAAAAAAGATATTCCTCAGTCGCGTAATGAACAATCCAGCGAAGGTTTCTGAGTACGACAATAACGCTGGCCGTTTGCGAAGATTTTACCCTTATGTAATAGGTTTCTTCCCTTGCGTTGGAATTGTCCAGATTGAATAAAAAGTTCTTATGGGCATATTCTCTTAGGCTAAAATTGTACTGCGCACCAAATGTGTATTTCTTGTAGGTATTGTTTCCCTCGGGCGCATACAAATTGATGTCATCAATGGTCTGATCAAAAAATTCAAGCACCCAATGTTCTTTTGATTGTGGAACAAACGCAATTCTTATTTTAAACCAATAAGCAGATTTAGGATTAGGACTTTTGGGGGTATAAACCTTACTTTTTGCGAAGTGAATATCTGTTCTTCCTTTTAGGATGTCTTCAAATTTCAAAGTACCACTCGTATCTTCGAATTGCTCAATCTCCCCATACCCAAATATATGATGTGGTACTTGATCATCAATTTTAACAGTCTGCTGTGCATTACAGAAAGAAAGCATGAATCCCAAAAACGTAATGGTAATAAAGAAAAATACCCGGACAAATTTTATCATCTATTGTTGATTTCTGATTGTACTATGTGCTATGGCCATTTGTGACCCCTGCCCATAGCGGTCAATTTATACAAAAAATTGGGTTATGTAGCTTTTTAGCTCCATAACCCAAATCATATGCCTCTAGACAAATCACTGTATTTTTATCAATGACCTGACCTTGCTGGCTTTTCTAATATGGTAGATTTGAATTTCTTGAAGCAGAACATACCGAACCAGGCTACATACAAGTAACATACGGCAGGTAACAGGAAGGAATTCTGAATACCAATCGCATCGGCCAAACTACCTTGTATCAATGGAATTACGGCTCCGCCCAGTATGGCCATCACCAACAGAGAAGAACCCTGACTTTTATATTCGCCCAGTCCTGAAATAGAAAGGGTAAAGATATTAGACCACATAATCGAGTTGAAAAGGCCTATCCCCAAAAGACACCACATAGAAAGCGCACCTCCTGTAAATACCGTAATGAGTAGTAGTGCAATATTAATTACCGCAAAAATGGCAAGCATCAAAGCTGGAGCAGATTTGCCGATGCTGAAGCCTACAAGGTTAATGACAATAAAGATGATGAACCACTGCATCTGTGCAAAATCAAGATCTACAATCGTGTAAAGCAATACAAATAGACCTACACAAACCAATACCATGTACAACATTTTTTTACTGTTACTCAGCACATCATTCATGCTGATGGCCCCTAAAAATCTGCCAATCATGGCACCGCCCCAGTATAGAGACAGATAATTTTTAGCTACCGTTTCTTTTAATCCCATGATATCGCCATGTTCCAGGAAACTGATCATGAAACTACCAATGGTTACTTCGGCACCTACATAAAAGAAAATAGCAAAAATCCCACCTTTTAACTGCGGGAATCGTAGTGCCCCCAGACCATCCAGCGCCGAGTGATCACTTTTAAAATCAGGTAACTTTACTTTATAAATGAAAAGGGTTAGTAACACGAATATGCCCGAAAATATAAGGTAAGGCATTTTAGTAGCGCCAGCAGAAAGATGCCCATTTGTGGCGAAAAAATGAAAGATCAGATAACCACCAAAAATTGGAGCGATGGTGGTACCAAACGAGTTAAAGGCTTGTACCAGGTTGAGTCTGCCGGATGCGGTGCTTTCTTTTCCCAATAAGGAAACATAAGGATTTGCCGTAATCTGTAGTAAGGTAAAACCCAGTCCTAAAATAAAAAATGCGGCCAGGAATAAACCATACACCGACAGCATTGCCGCCGGATAGAACATCAGACAGCCCAGCGCCGAAACCACTAAGCCTAGCAATAAACCATTTTTATACCCGATTTTATTAATAGGATCCCCTTTAAAATGGGAGATCAGGAAATACACCAATGAGCCAATGAAATAGGCCCCAAAAAAGCAAAACTGAACCAGCATGGCTTCCAGGTAATTCAAGACAAACAGTCCCTTCAAGTGAGGGATCAGGATATCGTTCATGCAGGTGATAAATCCCCACATAAAAAAAAGGAAAGTAAGGGAAACCAGAGGTGTAGTATAATTTTGCCCTACAGGGGAATTTTCTTTTTGATCAGCAGTCTGCATTCGTTTATAGTTTTGGTTGTCGAATATATAAATATTTTATTTATCCATTGTGGTTCTATCTATAGCTATTTTAACCGGGTTATTTTTTTATTGGGAATAGCTGCCTTTTTACATTCCAGCCATAAACCTCTACACTTAAAGACGTGCTTCCTTGTTCAGTAGCCCCTACAACTATCATTTTTTCTTCACCAGGCAATACACTCAAATAATTATCGGAATAGAAAGCAGGAAGAATCCGTTCGCCGGTTGTGGTGTTGACCAGGGCCACCCGATTAAAAAAGGCCAGGGTGTTGGTTGCATCATTTTTTAACCTGACTTCAATTTCCCCTTTTGTTGTCTTCGTAGCTGTAACTTTTAATTCAGCCGATTTCATCTGCCGCAGGCCGGTATACTTTCCGTCCGACCCCGGCAGCCAGTAGAAATTTTCACTCAATACCTGTTGCTGGGGATTTAGCAATTTCAATAACACAAAAGCACCATCCTTGTTCTTCATTTTCTTTAACTGCGTCTGGATCGGAAACATCCGCTGTACTGTCGAAGGTGCGATTTCGGCAAATGCCTGCACCTGATCCTGTAGTTTCCCGTCCAGGTCATATATACTGGCCTGCACCATGATGTTACGCTGTGTAGCAAAACCATTATTGACTACAGTAAGCATACTATCCAATGGGTTCATCATAATGTGCAGCGGTTCCGCACCTTTCCGGGTACCGTATAAACAGGCATTTACATCCAGGTAATAATCGTACATCTGTCCACGCATAGATGTCCATGGGTTTTGGGTTTTCCAGATGATCGTTCCAGTATACCAATCCCACATGTGGGCAGAAAAACCTTCCATCAATGCGCGGTATTGGTCATAATTTACCAGCTGCGCTTTCATCGCAAAATCTCTCGCATCTTTCGCTTTCCCGTAAGGATCAATGTGATGATCGTAGGGAATATATTTGTGGTAAGCCCATACCGAATCTGGCTCCTGCCCGTTTTGCGGTGCAATCATATTTTGCTTCGGAATAAAGCGCTCCAATGAAGCATAGTCGCCAACCCCTACTGAGCCGACCTCAGAATTGTAAGGATAAGTTTTGTAAGACCAAAAAGTTTTAGGGTCCTGGATGTTATATGGACCATCGCCATTTCCACCAATGGAATTGTAGGACATGTCGTTGGTATTGGAATAATCAAAGAAATAACGTGTGCCATCTAGTTCAGGAAGAATCCTCTCCTTCAGTGGGAGCAGAATATCATCCGGCGGGGTAATTTCATTGCCACCGCACCAAAAGGCCAGGGAAGCATGGTTCCGGATCATCTTGATCTGATCAGCAGCAGCGGTCAATACCAGTCCATGATCATCTGGGTATTGCCTGCGGGTCCACTGGTCGTCCTTTTTCAAAGGATCCTGCCATTTACCATTGCAATCGCCACTGAACCAGAAATCCTGAAACACCAACATACCATATTTATCACAAGCCTCATAAAACTCCGGTCTTTCGATAATTGCACCACCCCAGATCCGAATCAGGTTAAGGTTCATATCCCTATGGAACCGCACCTCGGCATCATAACGCTCGTTAGAAAAGCGGAGCATCGCATCAGAAATGATCCAATTGCCGCCTTTTATAAATATCTTTTGTCCGTTTACCAGGTTTTCCCTACTACGGGTTTGTTCGTTCCAGCGGGTAGAGATTTCTCTAACCCCAAACTGAACATTTTCCTGGTCTGCGGTTTTGCCCGCAGCATCAACAAAGCTAAAACTGATTTTGTACAATGGTTGTTTACCATAGCCGCTTGGCCACCAGAGCTTCGGATTTTTCAATTCGAAATCAGGTAGCTTTACGGTTTTCTTTTCTCCCGATTTTAAAACTACAGCTGTTTTAATAACCTTACCATCCAGGGTGTATTGGATGAATCCGCTAACGGTCCGGTTTAAAGGATTTTCTATTTCGCATGAAGTACGGATCATGGCAGGCTGCTGGATACCTTCTGGCAAACGGATGCCCGGCACCAGGGTCACCACATGCGGATTTTCAAGGTTTATACCTTTAGTTTTTTCGATGAAGACTTTATCCCAGATTCCTGTATTGCGGTCACGAACAGGTTGAATCCAATCCCAGCCCGCAGTATAGGCGGTAGTTAAACCTTTAGCGATGGTACCATCACCTCCCTGCCCACCGTTTGGTGCACCAGGGAAATCTGGTGGATAAACCAATATGGCCAGTCTGTTCTCTCCATTTGCGGCCAAAAGTTTGGTAATGTTGTATTGTTGGCGCAAGTGCATCCCTTCATGTGTGGTAGCATTTACCTTTTTGCCATTCAAGAAAACTTCACATTTGTAATTTACGCCTCTTAGTTTTAACCAAATTTGTTCATCACCCACAGCAGTTTGGGTAAAAGATTTTACAAACCAGTAGGTATAATAAGCATTGCCGGTATCATACACATCTTTGATCTGCAGGTTATTCATCCCATAAAAAGGATCGGGAACTTTTTTATTGTTCAGTAAGGTAGTCAGTACTGTTCCAGGAACTGTTGCCGGCATCCAATTGTTTAAAGAATATCCTAATGTAGAGATTTGACTGCCGCCAACCTGTACTTCTTTAATATTTGCACAGCGCCATCCATCAGTTAACTCGTACCGCTGCTGCGCCGACAAAGTTGAAAAAGTAAATACGCAATAAACTAAGAACAGCATTTTTTTCATAGTATTTATTAATAGGCTAAAGGTTTATTACCCATGTAAATTTTCATTTCCCCACCGGCTACAATGGTATGATGCGTAACAAATGATTTGGTATAAGGTTTATGGTTCAGTTCAATTTTACGGATATAGGGATTGTCCTTGCTATTCCCCATAACGGTGATGCGGAAGGTTTTATTTCCCGGCAATTTTATGGTCGCCTGATCAATCAAAGGAGAACCAAATACATATTCTCCGCTCGTGGGGTGAACAGGGTAAAAACCTAATGCAGAAAACACATACCAGGCACTCATTTCTCCAGCATCATCGTTGCCACATAAGCCATCCGGTTTGTCGGTATAAAATTGCTGATCTATTTGTCTAATGATTTCGGCAGTTTTCCAGGGTTGTACAGCCATACTGTACAAATAGGGAATATGATGATTGGGTTCGTTACCATGTGCATACTGGCCAATCAGGCCCGAGATATCTGGGGAAGTCTCTGCATCCAACTTTGATGAAATGGTAAATAAAGAATCTAATTTGGTCAGGAAAGGCTGCGTACCGCCAAAGCAGTTAATTAATCCCTTCACATCCTGAGGTACCAGCCAGGTATACTGCCAGGCATTGCCTTCGCAGTAATCGTTTTGCCTGTGCACTGCGTTATAAGGATTGAAAGGCGTTCGCCATGAGTCATCTGCCATTCGTCCACGGAAATGACCTGTACTTTTATCGAAATATTGTTGGTATAGCTTGCTCCTATCTGTAAAATATTTGAAGTCGTCCTTTTTCCCTAATGCTTTAGCCATCTGAGCAATGCTAGCGTCTGAAATTGCATATTCCATTGCTTTTGCAACAGATTCTTCCACCTCATCAGCAGGAATAAATTTCAGTTTCTGCATATATTGAATGCCATTCGTATCTTGCATTGCTGATTGGCGAATGGCTTTGTAGGCTAATTCAACATCATAATTTCTAAACCCTTTTAAATAGGCGTCGACAATAACCGGGACAGCCGGATAACCGATCATACAATTGGTTTCATTGCCATGTAGGTGCCATACTGGTAATTTCCCCTGCTGCTGATAGATAGCCAGCATGCTGTTTACGATATCGTTTACACGTTCGGGTTGTAAAATGGTCATTAGCGGGTTAAGGCCACGGTAAGTATCCCATAAAGAAAAGGTGGTGTAATTGTTAAAATCGGCTTTTTTATGAACCTTTTTATCTGCTCCACGATAATCTCCATTCACGTCATTAAACAAGGAAGGCGCAATCATGGTATGGTATAAAGCAGTATAGAACTTAGTTTTTTGAATTGGGGAGGCCTCAATTCTTACGCTGGATAACGCTTTTTCCCATTTGGCATCAGCTCGCTGAACTGCCACATTAAAATCCCAGCCTGGCAGCTCCGTTTTTAAATTGAGTAATGCATTGCTTGCACTTACTGGCGATATCGCAACTTTTACTTTTAGCTGTGCGTTTTTTTCCGCATCAAAAAATAAGGCTGCCTTTATCTCTTTGCCAGTGGCCTGTGTACCTTGCTGCAATGCTGAAACATTGTAGAGTTCAGCTTTGGTTACAGGAACAGAAAGTTGAATGGCAAAATAAACACGCTGATCTACAGCCCAACCTTTTGAGAAGCGATAGCCCTCAAAAGTAGTGGCATTGATCTGCTTGAAATAGGTTTCCACAGGTTCGTCCCAGCCCATGCCAAACCCAAGGTCTACCAGCAAATGAGCATTGTCCTTTTTTTCATAAGTATATTGATGAAAGCCTATGCGTTCAGTAGCAGTTAACTGGGCCTTTATTTTGTACTTATCCAGGTAAACCTCATAATAACCGGGTTTGGCTACTTCCTTTTGCTTAGAAAAGAAAGAACCATAGCCACTTTCCATATCATTGAATTTAGCCCTTACTACCTGCGTTTTACCATTTGCAGGCAGCAACAAAATATCATTCAGATCACCTATACCGGTGCCACTTAAATGGGTATGGGTAAAGCCCAAAATTTCAGGGCTATCATAATTGTATCCGCTGCACCAATCCCAGCCATTAAATTTATCCCAGGTTTGCATGATTTGCGAAGGGCCTAGCTGTACTGCTCCATGAGGAACATTTGCCCCAACAAAAACATGTCCGTGTTTAGCTGAGCCAATAAAGGGATTGACATTGCCGGTAAGCTTACTTTTTATAGTCGTTTGTGCATTTAGAACGGAACTAAAGAAAATGATGGAGAAAACCCATAAAATAGTAGGTAGTCGCTTATAAAAAAAATGCATAACATTTAGGGTTAAAAGTTTAAATAAACCGGGACCAGAATATTCCATCTGAATCCCGGCTTTATGATGAGCAAGAATTTTATCTTTTCTTATTTATTTCCTTTTGCGTAAAAACGTAAACCTAATTCAAATGAGTTTCCTATAGTACCACCGCTAAAATTATCGCTCCCCGAATTGTAAGCGCCAGAAACCTGAAAGGCACCCAACACCTTAAAACCAATTCCGGCAGTTACGCTTTTATTAGAATGATATAACGCAAACAGGTTGATTGTATTTTGTACAAAATCAACATTTGCGCCAGCATCCATAATACTTTTTAAGCCTTTAAAACTGCGAAAAGCAATTTTTGGTTCTAAATTAATGGGATCTCCACCATCGGCAATGCTTATTTTATAAGCTGCCGAAGCAACAAAAGTACCCTGACTCAATATTGTTTTTTCTATATCTCGCAATGTAGAAACAAAGTTTGGTGCTGTGGCTTGAAGCGTAAGCCTGTCACGAAAGTAAGCTACACCAAAATCGGCCTCAAACTGCATTTTACGATCATTAAAATTGTAAAGGAACACGTCAGAAGGATCTCCGCTAATGTCATTTGCGTTAAATCTTTCCTTTACCCCACCAGCAGATACACCAAAATGCAGGCTCTGATTATCTTCGTTCAGTTTTACCTGGTAAGCATAAGTGCCCATGATTCTGGTGGTGCTCAATGCGCCTATATTGTCCATTATTAAATTGACACCAAGTCCTACCGCATTACTCAATCCATAGTCAGCAGTTATGTATATGGTTTTGGCGCTGTTACTCACAGCAGTAGATTCCTTATTGTATGCCGTATTGATATTGAATTCTTTAGAATTTAACCCCGCCATTGCAGGGTTAAGCACATATTGATTTTGAAAATATCCTGTACCAAAATTTCCAGTCTGGGCATTAACGCCAATCGGCAAGCCAAAACCTATGGTCAACAGAAATAGTATGATTTGAATTTGCTTTCTCATTTCCATCTTTATTTAATGATCGTTAATACACCAGTCTGAGCTTTCCTACCATCATTTGTTTCTATCACATAATAATATCCACCTTGTGGTAAAACAACACCGTTATGTGTACCATCCCAATCGTTTCTATAGTTCCTTGTGGTAAACACCAGACGCCCCTGGCGATCCATTACCTTTACTTCATTATTTGGTATCTTTTCAATTCCCCATACCATCCAGGTATCGTTTTTACCATCCTGATTAGGTGTAAGGACATTAGATACCAGTAGCACCGAGTCCTTAGGAAGAATAGTAATGCTGGCTGTTGCGGTACAGCCCATTGGCGTAGTTGCAGTTAAGGTATAGGTGGTTTTCCGTTTAGGAATTACCGACAGCTTAATTCCATTACGACTACCAATAATCCCCTCAGCATCGGCCCATTGAAAACGGGTCTGATCAGGGAAATTAGTGATACCGGTAAAATTAACTACCGCATATCTCGCGACAGTATCGTTCTTTTGGTCGGAAATTACTTTTAAGGCTAATGTTGTAAACTTAATCTTTACCAGAAATTCAGTACTATCAGAAGCAAATCCATTGGTTCCGCCGTTATCTTTTACAGTAAGCATCACCAGTGCCGAATCACCCGGAACAGCGATCCCGGTTGTTGTCACGCTAAAATTAGCAATCCCACCTATGGTAGGGATTTCATCCTTCCCAAAAATTGTACTCGGCGCCACTACAGGATTAAATGAATACGATGAAAAGAATTTGACGCTTCGTTCATCTCCGGCTTTTATCCCCGTAACTTTTAGCTTTTGTGTACTTTCATTACCAGGTCCGGGCGAAATCGCGTTAATGGCCAGTTTAAATTCACCAGTTCCGGTACATATGCTCAGCGCCTCTGCATTTGGTCTTAAAGGAGCAGAGTTTGCACCCATCGTTAGTACTTTAAGTACATTAGAATAGACAGACTTGGTTTTTTCTTTGATTGCACTTATCCTGTAATAATAGTTAGTTGCTGGCCATACTGAAGCATCAGCAAAGGTGTTGGTGTTAGGGGCTAAAGTTTTAAGTTCTTCAAATAAGACGTTATCCTGTGATCTTTCTAATAGGAAACCCGTTTCATCTGTCGAACGATCTGTCCATTGTAATTTAATTTCTTTTTCGCCCACCGCAATCGCCATCAGGTAAGCCGGCGTTAAAGGCAGTCCATCCGTAGCCGTCGTTTTACCCATGGCCACGTTAGACCAGGCCGATACTGCTGTAGGTCTATCACCTATTGCATTTAAACGATAATAATAATTAGCTCCATCATACAGATTACGGTCTATAAAACTCGTAACTGTACTTTCCAGGGTATCAATGGCTTCAAAAAACAATCCATCTACTGAACGTTGCAAGATAAACCCTTTGACAGGTATCGTTTTATCCTGTGCCCAACTTAAGCTAATGGTATTAGTGGTAGTTGCGGTAACGGCTAAATTAGTGGGAATATCCGGAGAGCCTGGGTCGAGGCCCAGAATCTGCCACTCTGCAATCTGGTATCTTACAATATCGGTAGAGTTGTTGTTCGATGTAAAAGCTATACGGTAAAATTTGAAAGCTTTAGTTCCAGGGTTCGCAATAGAATAACTGTAAGTTGTTATTCTTTCTGCTGCTGCTCCAAGCTGATTTGTGCGGGTATCCAGTACTGTCCAGGCGGCATTGTCATCCGAGCCTTCAAAACGCCAGTCTTTGGGATCACGAGCAGGTGAATCATTAGCTGTGCTTAAAGTATAACCGGTTACAATATAAGCTCCCTTTGGTGCATATACTGCCGATAAACTTTGTCCTACTTGCGCATTGAATACCAGCCATTTGGTTGAAATATTGTTATCAATAAATTTTGAAGATCCCTCAGCTGCGTTTGCTCCGCCACTATTATCCGCAGTAACTGTCAGCGCGCCCCCGTCATCGGTAATATCTGCAGGCAAACCTTTAATACCATTGGTGGTTATCTTTACTGGAGTGGAATACGGTGACTTACCTATATAATTAAAAGCCCTTACCCGGTACCAGTAAGGAGTATTGGGTTTCAAAGATTCTTCTATGTACGTAATAACCGCTTTATCAAACTTACCCATCAAGGTGAAGTTGGTTCCATCAGTCGATTTTTCCACTTCAAAGCCTCCCTTGGTATTAAAAGCAAGATTCCATGATAAAACGGCCTGGGTCCCTGTAGGGGCAGTTGCCTGCATTACAGGGGCAGTTAAAAGCGCGTCATTTATCGTTGTTATTTTAATCGCATCAGAATAAGGCGAAGAAGAGATGTCATTTTTCCCAATCACACGATACCAATAACTGGTGTTGTGGGTTAGCGTTGTATCGGCAAAAGTATTTACTGCTTTATCCAGGGTTTTTAAAAGTGTAAAATCAGTCCCGTTTAGCGATCTTTCCAGCGTGAAGGTTCCTGGACCTCCCATAGGGAGGCTCCAGTTTAAATTAGCTGTTGTGCTGGTTGTTAAAGAAGCCATACCGGTAAGTATAGGTTTATTAACCAATTTATCATCGGTGGTGATCAATTCCTTTATTTCTGAATATGGGCCAAATACACTACCCTTTTTCACCCTAACCTTATAAAAATAAGTAGTATTTCTTTTCAGCGTATCCTCTTGCAACGACAATACCGATTGAGCGACTGTCTTGATCAAGGCAAGACTACTCCCCGGTGATGAACGTTGAATTTCATACTCTCCTGTGCCTCTTATTTCCTGAGTCCAACTCAGCATTCCCAGGTTTCCTGTTGCCCCAGGCGTTGTGGTTAGAATAGGCGCAAGAATTTCGGTACCAAAGCCCGATATTTCCGAAATCCTTATTGTTGTGGTGTTAAAGTTGGTAAATACATACTTGTAATAAGTATAACTATTGGCATTGGTAAAAACGGAATTGATGGTTACCAGAGGTCCCGTTTTTGTATCCAATAAGGTCCAGGTGGTTCCATTCTGAGAGCCAAAAAAGGTAATATCCCTTGCCGAAAAAGTTGCAGTAGTAAAGTTGATGGTATAATCTTCTACTCTTTCGGGTTTAGCACAAACAATGGTGAGCTCTAAGGTACTAGAGGCAGGCCTGTTAAAAAAGGCTGTAGTTGTAGTGCTACCATCATTAAGGTTGGCAATTGCCCCAGAGCTGAGGGGTAAGGAGGCGGTGATCGTTGCATTCGCCGCCCTGAATACATTTCTTTGTGCCATCATTGCAGTAGTTTGCAAAAAGAGGCCTATAAAAATGCATATCCTTATGAATTTTGTATTCATAGTAATTAGTTTAAACTGTATAAAAACGTGTTTATATCTTTTAGTAAATGCGCGGTTATAGGTTTACATCATCACTTTCACGACGATCAACGCAACCTGGTATCTCTATTACATTTTGTTCTTTAACTCCTTTTACATAGCCTTTTAATATATCCAGGTAATTGTTTGGGAACATATTAAAATCGAACATCATAATACCTTTATAACCTTGTACCATTAGCGACCGGAGTGTTGCTTCAGGGTATCCACCACCCGAAAAAGGTTTGGTACTAGGAAAAAGTCGCTCTATAGGAAATCCTGCTGATCCAGGTGAAGGCGTTTGCGGATAAAATGCAGAAGCACCTGCATCTGCAACATCCCCCATCCGTTTTCCTTTATAACTCGAAGCTGAAGCGCCACCAAAAATATAGCAGTGTACAAACTTATCAGGCAACAATCGTTTAATTTCCGAAACCACCATCACGAAGGATTCATTATTGGCCCATGATGGATTTTCTGAGTATTCATCATCAAAGTCTATTGCATCAAGCCCTAAGCGGCGTACCTCTATGGCTACGTGTTGTGCAAAATCTGTAGCCTCCTCCAGGTTTTTAAAATTTCTGAAACCTGCGTTGTCGTGATTACCCAATAGTGTCATTCCCACTTTAATCCCCTTACTCTGCACATATCTGATATATCCTTTGTTAATCAATCCCTGTACTTGCTTGTTGTAGGTGATATATGCTTTCTTTGTTCCGGAGTTGATATTGATATTCGGTGCAAACACCCAAGCCAAGTCAATTACCGGCTTTCCTTCATCATTTAAAAAGCAGGTTACATTTTTAAAAGCCCTGTTATTTACTTCCACGTAAGCGATTAAAATGTTCTTTTTATTCATCAACGAATTAGGATCTACTTCATTGGGTTTGTCAATCTTTGCCCGGTCTATAGAATCCTTTTTTTGCTTCGCAATCTGCTCAATTCTCTCGGCTGTCCAAACATCTTGCTGGGTTTCCAGCTGATCTTTGATTTCCGGAAAGGCCTGTTCTGTTTTTATTTTGCGGCAGGATGATACCATGATCATCAATAAAAAAGCCATTAGAAATATATTTTTCATGATTAATATCATTTAAAAGTTCAAATCTTGTTATTTATCCCACCAAACCCTTTTAGTCAGATCCAGATCGTTACCACCCAAACGGCCTACAGCGTCATTATAATTCACGGAATTGTAGGCAGCTTCTCTATTCGGATAATTCAGTCTGCGTGGTATCACACCATTTGTTCGGTTGCCCGGGTAGTTTACCGGTGTAAGTATTGGATAACCACTGCGGCGATAGTTGGCCCAGGTTTCCACAAAATCGAACAATGTAGCCACCCAATATTGCGAATTGATCATCTCCAAAGCCTTTGCCTGAGAACTTTCATCCAGTGGATGTGCATTGGCAAAAGTTTCCACTTCTCCACCCATAGTTAACATTCCATTTAACTGTTCTAATGATTTCATCGCAAACACAAGCCCATTTTTATAATGATCTTTTGCCGAAACCGTCCCAACATCCCAGCCTCTTACCTTAGCTTCGGCCAGCAACAATTCCGTTTCAGCATAAGTAATCACAAATGAAGGAAAGTTTGGCTGGGCAAATACCCGGGCTAAAGGTCTGGCATAATTACCCAGAGGAGAAACGTTGTCCTTAGTCCCTGTTGCACCAGGATAAGCAGCTGCAGTTTCTATGCTGCGCACACCATTTATATCATAACCATTCGGCATCCCCATAGGTACTTCATTAATTTTTCCCGGAGGGGCCGGATTTACTTTTGTATAACCAAGCGCAGGTCTGCTTAAATCATTGTTATACCTCATACCTGTGTCTGCTTTCTCGGTAATCAGGTAAAGCCTTGGGTCGTCGCTATTTTTCATGAAATCGATGAATGTTTTAGACCATCTTACCTGTCCAAAGGTAACTGCATCCCCAAACCAGGAGTTTGCAGATTTATTTTTACGCTCATCGGCGTTTCCATCAAATTTCAAAATGGCATTGTCTGTAAAATCCTTGAAGGTTTTATCTTTTGTCTTCTCCGCATACAGACGTGCTGTAGCCGGATCCGCCTTGGTTAGACGCATAGCCACTCTCAACATAAACGAATAGCTTAACCTTTTCCATTTCTCTGCATCGCCATCATAAAACATATCGCCAGCAACTTTATCTTTTTTTGGATCCAGTTTTTCCGCGGCATCCTCTAGTGTAGCCAGCATATCTTTGTAAATATCTGCCTGCAAATCATACTTTGGATACAGGGTGCCATTTTTCTGAAAATAGGGAATATCACCGTAAACATCTGTAATGCGTTGCATAGCCATCACACGCATAATGCGACTAACCTGGATCAGGTTAGCATATTTATCAGGATCCTTTTTTTCTGCAAGCGATTGAGCTTCGGCAAACAAGCCTGCTGCAGTTTGTCCATCATCAAAAAAGCGGTCGTTGTACGAAAACAGTTGTGAACTGTATTTATCTCCCGCACTGTATGAAGTCTGTATCGCGGTAGAAGCCAGTACCTGTACCATTGGCGCCAGTTCATACAATTGAAATTCTGTAATGTTCCCATAATTCAACTGTCCTGCCGTGAACAGATTATTGGGGTCCATATTGTCCTCATTGGCCTTCGTAGGATCACGGTTCAATTCCTCAAACCCTTTAGTACAACCAGTGGTTAGGACTGCCATCAGGCATAAATAAAAAATTATATTTTTCATCCTTTTATTTTTTAACTTTTAGCTACTAAACTATTTGAGCTTAATGTTTAAACTCAATCCATAATTACGTGTTTGTGGCAAGCCTGCACCTTCTAAACCTGCGTTTCCTGTTAATGACGAGAAGGTATCTTCAGGGTCAAAATTTTCGGTATGCTTCATCAAAGTAAGCAGGTTACGCGCCGCAAAGCTGATGTTAACCGAAGCTAGTGGACTGTTTTTCAAGAAGCTTGATGGCAGATTATAACCCATAGTAATCTGACGGAGCTTAATAAAGCTACCATCAAACACAGTAACTGACGAAACGTTTCTTACCAGACCAGGATAATAATCTTGTGCACTTACCACCTTTGTATTCTCTTTTCCATCCTCTGTTACCCCTTTTACCACGATACCATTTTCTCTTCCTTCAAGGGTCTTTTTATTTAGTCCGTAATACATACTCAGGAAATCCGTTGCCGAAAGCACTTTATTTCCAAAACGGTAATCAATCAGGAAGGATAAATTAAAGGACTTATAAACGAAATTGTTATTTAAACCTCCGTAATATTTAGGCAGGCCTGAGCCCATAGGTTTTAAGTCAGTTCCCCTTAAAGGTATACCATCTGTATTACCAACGATGATATTGCCATTGGCATCATATTTATAATCATAAGTCATGATCTGGGCAAGTGGTAAACCGACTACACCAAATACACCTGCACCGTTAGCGTATGGCCCAACTGTTGGCCTATACTGTCCTTCATCTGCATTTTGGATTCTTGTAGTTATCCCATCGATGTTCAGGAGTTTATTGTTAACCAAGGTAAAGTTAAAGGAAACATCCCAGCTAAAATCACGCTGTTGTATAGGCATACCATTCAAGGTTAACTCCAATCCGCGGTTTTGTGTGGACCCCAGGGGAATATAAGTCGATCTATATCCTCCAGAGGCCAGACTGATTTGCTGTGAAACCAATTCATCCTTTGTTTTACGCGCAAAATAAGATGCTACCAATCCAAACCGCCCTTTCAGTCCTTTTAACTCTAAACCAGCTTCCAGCTCCTGCATGGTATATGGATCTAAGTCTTCAGGTAAAATTTCTAAGTTTAGATTTGCATAGGGTTTACCATTGGCTTCTCCGGAAACAGGCACATAGTATTTGGCATTTCTAAAAGGTAAAGCCTCGCCGCTTGTCTTGGCATAAGCCAACCTTAGCTTTCCAAAAGTTAGCGCAGGAATTTGAATCAGGTTTGTAAACACAAAACTAGCACTAACTGAGGGTGTAAATACCCCTTTAGTAGTGGTACTAAACCTATCATAACGACCTGTATTACTTAAGGTAAGGTAATTTTTGTAGTTAAAATCTAATGTATAGTAAGCCGAATTAGTTTGTGATCGGTTTGGCGATGGATATAGTGCCAATAAAGTAGTTAAGTTAGAAGGCACGTAGAAATCGGCACTTTTCCATTGAGAACCAGATATACCTACCTTTTCATAATTAAATTTACGGATGTTTCCACCTACTGCCACATCCATACTTAAATCGGTCACCAGTTTTTTGGTATAACCAGCCAAAACATCTAGGTTCATCTCTGTGGTTGTCGCATCAGAAAGATCTTCCAGTTTTCCTTTCGGATTATAACCAATTCCCAAAGGTTCTATCTTTAATGTATGGTCGGCGATATAATCATAGCCCATACGCGTCTGGATATACAATTCGCTGGTAAAATCGTAACGCAATGCGGTAGAAGAAATCAAACGTTTTCTACGCGTATTAGACGTTACTTTTTCTACCACAAACCATGGATTAGGAATATAACCACCGTTACCCAGGTGGTTTTCAAGATCTCCATCAGGATTATAAATTACTTTTAGATAATCAGGACTCACATTAGGAGGTAGCAATCCCATTGTAAAATTGGGGTTCCGACTCATGTCGCCCAGGTTAGGTCGCAGTTTTACATCTTCATTTAAAAAATTAACCATAGCGGTCAGCTTTAACTTACTGATGAGCTCCTGATTGATGTTCAGGTTTCCTGAATACCGTTTCAAACCGCTGTTCGGAATAACAGATTGGTTGTTTGTTTGTGAAAGCGACAACCGCATATTTCCTTTTTCTCCGCCATTTAAAAATGCCAGTGTGTTTGAGAATGCGGGTGCATCACGGTAAAATTTATCCAACTGGTTTTCTACTGGTAAATAAGGATGCATTTTTCCATCCTGTCCAAGCGCTAATTCTCCAGTCAGTTTTCCACCCCAGCTATTTAAACTGGCCCCCACAAGGTCGGCACTAGTCAAGGGTATTTTTCCATCCAATCCCTGACCATAGGCTTTCTGATAGTTTGTATTATCAACAATGCTGTTTAGACTAAAGTTGCCACTGTATTCTACACCAATGCCCTTTTGTCCTTTGCCACTTTTGGTGGTAATCTGTATCACACCATTGGCGGCTCTGGCACCGTATAGTGCTGAAGCAGAAGATCCATTTAACACCGTTACGGTCTCAATATCGTCTGGATTGATACTCGAAATCCCATCCCCCATATCCTGGCCGCCATACACCCCTGGAGAACCCTTTTGGGTATTATCCATCGGCACGCCATCAATCACAAATAAAGGGCTTGAAGAAGACGAAAAATTGGATACTCCTCTAATCAAAATTCTTGCGGATGAACCGGGCCCACTACTTACTCCACTTACATTTAATCCGGCTACTCTACCGGTTAAACTATTCGCCACGTTAGGTTCCTTAGCCTGGTTTAGCAGATCTCCTTTTACACTGGTTACTGCGTAACCAATCTTTTTACTGTCTTTACTAATCCCCAATGCAGTAACGACCACTTCCTTCAGTTGACCTAAATCTTCGAGCAATACAATATTAATGACCTTACGGTCGTTAACTTGCTCTTCAATTGATTTAAAGCCGATATAAGAAAACACCAATACAGCCCGTTGTTCGGTCTGCAGGACATAATTACCATTAGGATCTGTAATCACAACTTTACCTGTCGACTTAACTTTAACAGTTACGCCGGGTATTGGCAGTCCTTTCTCATCGGTTACTTTTCCTTTAATCTCTATTACATCTACAACGGGAAGCTTGGGCATTACCTCCTCTTTTTCCTGGACAATAATGGTTTTATTCTTAATGACAAAACTCAAATCCTGGTCTTCCAGCACCATATCCATCGCCTGTTCTAAGTCTACATCTTTAATATTAACACTTACTGGCTGTGTCTTTTTTAATAAAGCCTGATTCCATATAATGTTATAGCCTGTTTGCAGCCTGATTTTTTTAAATACCTTTTCAAGAGGAGTATTTTTTTCCTGAAGGGTAACTTTCTGTGCGCTTGCAGCAAATGAGAATTGCAGAAAAGCGGTGATCATTAAAACAAGGGTTAGTTTCATAATCAGCATTAATTTGGGTACATAGCCTTTCAGCCGATGCACAAAATGATCGTAAAAGTTCATACATTTGGTTAGGGTTAAACGATTGTCCCATAATTTTCAAGGATTGGAGAACAAACGTTAGTTGTTAAATAGACAATACTCTAATAACCGGGGTCGGCTGCGCAACATGCTGATTCCGGTTTTTTTTCTTAATTTTTTTTGCTGGGCTGGTTCCTTCGATTCATTTGGTTTGATTTAGTTAATTTAAATTTGTTGATTGGTTAAATCGTTAATTGGCCAGGGGGCTTACGATTACCTTTTGTCCTTCTATTTTAAAGCTTATTTTTCCTGTCAGTGCTAATACGTCCAATACTTCCTTAATGTTCGTAAACTTAGACACACTTCCTCCAATTACTACTGCTGAAAAATCTCCTTTGTATGCCACATCTACATCGTACCATCTTGATATCTCTTTCATCACCTCTGGCAATGGCTCATTGCTGAACATAAACTGACCATTTTTCCAGGCTATGGCTTCTTCGGTATCTACATTTTTTAACGTAAGACCTCCTGGGCTTAAGCTAGCCTGCTGACCTGGGATAAGATTTACAGGTTTAGCGTGACGATTGACAATTTGGCCCGATGATGAAACACGAACAGCACCTTCAAGCAACGTAGTTTTTGTTAAGATTTTATCACTATAGGCATTCACATTAAAATGTGTCCCCAATACCTCTACTTCCTGTCCTTTACTAGCTACAATGAAAGGCATTCTGGTTACTTTATCCTTGCGGTCTAATCCTTGCTCCTTCTGCATTACTTTCGCCACTTCAAAATATGCTTCTCCTGTCAGCTGCACTTTTCGTTGCTTTTTGTCCGCAAAGCTAACCGGGAACTTCAGTTTTGTTTCAGCGTTTAGCCAAACCCTTGAACCGTCAGGGAGATTGATCTGGTACTGTCCTCCCCTGGGCGTTTCAATGGTATTAAATTTATCCTCAGAACCGGCCAATTGTTTATCAGCTATGGTATAAATAAGTTGTCCATTCTTTGTTTTGGTAATGGTTATACCCGCCTGGCTAGCCAATTCTCCATTTGCGACATCATTCAATGAAATCCTTGAACCATCAGCAAGCGTCAAAAAAGCTTTGTTGCTACCCGGTTTGATATCCGCAGCTACAAGCCGATCAATTGATTTTTCTTTAACTGGACTTGCCTTAAAGAAATACAATGCTGTACCCAAAACCACAAGTACGGAGGCGGCAACAGCAATGCGTGGCCATAATGAAACTTTAGCAGTTTTTAAGCGTTCTGTGCGGAAACCATGGGCGACCAGATTTTCTTCAACCGAACCCCAGAGCTGATCCAGGTTTTCATCTAAGTTTTCTATATCAAACGACGAAGATTTCTCCTGCGCATATTTTATATACCATGCATTCAGGAAAGCACTTTCTTCATCCGTCAGTGTTCCATTTTTATATTTTTCTACCAGTATAGAGATTTCCTTTTCCAACATGTAATGGTATGTTTATAATGTTAAGACATCTGATTAATCAGAAAGAGGTAGAAGAAATGAAAATTTATTTTTGGACCAGGCTAAACAGCGCCAGTAAGAATAATATCAGTTTAATCTTTAACCTTAGGATTTTTAAGGCATAGCCGATCTGCTTTTTAACCGTTTCTTCCGAAATGCTCATTCTTTGTGCGATTTCACGGTTCGAAAGTTCTTCTTTCCTGCTTAAAACAAACACCTCTTGCATACGGGCAGGTAAGGCCTTGATCTCGGATTCAATCCGCTGGCTCAGTTCTTTTTCCTGAATCAAAATATCAGTACTTGCAGTCCCCAGGTCATAAACGGTCAACATCAGCTGCATGTGTTTTACAACGTGTTTCTGGTGCAGTAACAAATTCAGAATTTTATGTTTAACCGAACTGAACAGATAAGATTTTAAAGAAGTGCTCACCTGGAGTTCTTTTTTTTTGATCCAAAGGGTAGTAAATATCTCCTGTACCACATCTCTAGCCTGCTCATCCTCATTTAGCATTCTGCGGGCGTGTAAAAACAGGATAGTTTTATAGCGTGTATAAATCTCAGTAAAAGCCCGCTCATCTCCTTCAGAGAGATGTTCAATTAAATCTTTGTCACTTAAAAAGTTATAGCCCGTGTGGTTTTTCAAAGTTTGGTTAGATAAGGCGGGGGAAAGCTATACATTTTTTTGAAAAGGCCCAAATTCGTAGGCCAGATGAAAGCCAAAGAAGTACTAAAAACATTCTCAGCTATTAATTGTTCTAGCCGACACAATAACCTTCTGGCCTTCAAGATCTAAGTTCGCCCCCATATTTTTTCACTTAAAAATCCAATAAAATGAAAACGATGAAAATTACTTCAATGCTCTTACTGTTAGGATTATTACTAACCCTAAGCACAAATGTGTATGCTCAAGACCCAATGACCGCTGCGCCAAATGCGTACAAAAAAGTTCTTCTTGAAAATGAAAAGGTACGGGTAATGCAAATTGAAATTGCTCCTGGTGAGGTAGTACCATGGCACAGTCACCCTGACCATGTCATATATGCTTTAACAGATGGAAAGCTAGAGATTACCGAAAAAGACAAAGCCGCAACGGTTGCCGAAATTAAAGCCGGTGAAGCTATGTTTATGCCTGCGGTAACACACACCGGTAAAAACATAGGAGAAACCACCCTAAAGTTGATTGTAACTGAATTAAAACAGGGAAAAGCAAGTAAAATGGACAAAATGTAGTGTGGCCAAGCTTAATAGCCGCCTTGCTTTAGAAAAAAATCACCTTCTCAGAAAGAGCCTCAGCGTTCTTCGCTTTTTCAGCGAAGCAATGCAGCTCTTGAAGAGAACGGTTATTTTTTAAACTGGCAACCGAGTCAATTCTATATCATCTGGCGTTACAAATATCAACGGAACTTTTTCCACATCGACATAACTCGAATCCAATCCAAAACTCCGTTCTTCAGAAAGACTCAAGCGTTTAAGGATGAAATAATAATCCATAATGGTCCGTTCGTAAAGGCTAAGCTTAGAGAACTTAGACAAATGTTTTTCTAACAATACAAACCTAAAATCTCCGGCAATTTTGTGCTTATTCAAAGAAGTATACTGACTGGTAATATCTACTTCACCATTCTTAACCAATTCCTCAATTACCTTCCTATACAATAAATTAACCCGCTGCTCTACTCTGAAACCTAGTTTAAAGTCAATCCTGATTAATTTACCTGGAATCAGAAACTCTACTTTGTACTCCCTGGTATACGGTTCATCAACTACATCAACGTGAACTAACCAATAAACATCAGCCCGTTTTGGCTCTTTCTGAATAATCGAGTAAATGATTTTCGACTCAATTTCTGTCTTAAAATTCGCACTTGTCAAATACACTAGCTGCGATGAGTATTTTGGCACAGAGATGTCTTCACTCAGTTCACTTATAATCTGATAATAATCTTCAATTTCAACGTATTTAACAAATCTGTTCTTGATTTTCCTGGCGATGTACCAACTCCACATTACGGTAAACAGTGCGGAACCGATCAATACGGTCACCCAGCCACCATGGAAGAATTTAGACATATTACCCACTAAAAACGTCAGCTCGATCATCACATAGACCATCAAGAATATCGCTATGATGTATACAGGTATCTTCTTGCGTTTCATATAGGCCGCAATCAGAATGGTGGTAGCCAAAAATGTAAGGTTAATGGCCAGACCGTAAGCGCCTTCCATTGCGCCAGAGTTTTTAAATATTAAAACAATGGCTATACATCCTGCCCAAAGAATCCAGTTGATTGATGGCACATAAATTTGTCCTTTCTGGTTACTCGGATAATTGATCCGTACTTTGGGCCACAGGTTTAACCTTACGGCTTCAGAGATCAACGTAAAAGAACCTGTAATCATAGCCTGACTGGCAATTACCGCAGCAACAGTTGCCAGGGCCACCATAAACAATAAGTATGGAGCAGGCACAATTTCAAAGAAAGGATTTAATCCGGTGTCGTAATTGCCATGATGTAGAATCCATACGCCTTGTCCCAGGTAATTCAAGATCAGCATGATTTTAACAAAGATCCAGCTCACTCTGATGTTAGAACGCCCACAATGTCCCATATCTGAGTACAAGGCTTCGGCTCCAGTTGTACATAAAAATACTCCACCCAAAATCAGCAGCGCCATAGGGTTATTGACCAGCAATTTAACTGCGTAATATGGGTTTAAAGCTGCAAATATGGTAGGATCTTTTACTACAAATAATATCCCCAACAGACCTAAAGCGCCAAACCATAAAAACATAATTGGCCCAAACAGCTTACCAACAAGGTTTGTACCGAATTGTTGTATGATGAATAATCCGGTAATAATGGCTATTACAATGGGTATTACACTTACATTAGGAAATTTTAACTGCAAACCTTCTATAGCTGAAGTGACGGTAATACTTGGGGTAATGATCCCATCGGCCAATAATGCACAGCCTCCTACAACGGCTGGAATAACTAACCACTTGGCTTTTTTACGTACCAAAGAATATAGAGAGAATATCCCCCCTTCACCTTTATTATCGGCTCTTAGGGTAATGATTACATATTTGACTGTAGTTTGCAATGTTAGTGTCCAGATGATACACGAAAGGGCACCTAGAACAAGGTCGGGTGTGACCACCTGTCCACCTCCAACTACGGAATTAAAAATTGCCTTAAGGGTATAAAGAGGTGAAGTACCTATATCACCGTATACAATGCCTAAACTTACTAGTAAACCGCCGGCAGTAAGCGCATTAAAATTCTTATGACTTGACACTATTTAATAATATAAATTGATAGTATTTAATTAAAACAGAGGGCAAAAGTACAGTAAATAAACAAAATTAACCGATTAATGTTTAAGAAGAAATCCTGGCTTCATAACAATCAAAAACGATATTCAACGGAGAAACATGTTAAATATTGTTAAATATGAAAATAGTAAACAAAATCATTGATTTTTTTATTTAATTATTTATATTTTTGGCAGTACCAAACATGAAGATACAACGAAAAGCTGCTCGTCTCTTGAACATTTCCTGCATATTATGCATGAGTGTTTTGTGCAGCGTTAGTGTTTTCGGTCAAAAAACAGATAGTTCGGCGGTTGGCATCAGGGCGAAAAAGATCAATAAAACGCCTCAGATCAAAGGAAGTGTAACTACTTACAAACCAAAATACAATTTTGGTTATGTTCAGTACAACGACATCATTTCTGCCAATAAAAATGCGAACAACCTTAAGCAAGAAAAAATTCTTACTGTTTTAAAAGTCTATCCTAATCCTGTTGATGATCAAATTAACCTGATTTTACGTATAGATAGGGAGTCTAACCTTTCTGTTAAAATAATGGATCTGTTGGGCAACGAGATCGTTACACTCTCGAATGAGCGTGTGCCGGCAGGTGAGCAGACCAAGAGCTACACCATTCCTAACCGTTTAAATAGCGGCATTTATTTTCTTAAAATCATGTCGGGCACTGAAACTATTGTAAAACGCATTTCCGTTTTATAATAGGCCTAAACCTTGTATCCTCCTATTTCTTTCGTATTTTTGATATCAGAAAACATCGTGGCTTAATCCTTGTTAGCTACATCATTTAAAATACATCCGCACAGCATGAAGATAATTGCCATAGGACGCAACTATGCCGAACACGCCAAAGAATTAAACAATCCCATTCCCGATAGCCCGGTCATCTTTTTAAAACCAGATACCGCTGCATTAAAAGACAACAAGCCTTTTTACATTCCTGACTTCTCCTCAGATATTCATTATGAGCTTGAGGTTGTGCTAAAAATAAATAAAGAGGGAAAGCATATATCAGAAAAGTTTGCGCATAAATATTACGAAGAACTTGGTTTAGGTATAGATTTTACAGCGCGCGACATTCAAACGGCTCATAAGGCAAAAGGGCTTCCCTGGGAGCTGGCAAAAGCATTTGACCATTCGGCTGCAATTAGCAACTTCGTCCCTAAAACAGAATTCGAAAACATCTACGATCTACCCTTCGAATTAAAGATCAATAATAACAGCAGACAGAATGGGAATACAAAGCACATGATATTTTCGTTTGAAAAGATCATCTCCTTCGTATCGCATTACATTACCTTAAAAAAAGGAGACCTGATTTTCACGGGCACACCTGAAGGAGTAGGACAAGTCCACCAAGGCGATAAACTAGAAGCCTGGTTACAAGGAAAGCAACTACTTAATTTTGATATAAAATAGCGCTAATGATTAAAAAATATATACTACTGGGTCTTACAGTCTTATTTTCATTAAATACTTATAGCCAGCAAATTTTTAGTAATAATAAATATCCTCTGGTAGACTTTAGATCGCCTTTAGACATTGTCCCTGTAGCCTTAGCGGGTTCTTTTGGTGAACTTCGTGGTAATCACTTTCATTCAGGAATGGATTACCGTACCAATCAGCGCGAAGGTTATCCGGTTTACGCAATTGCTGATGGCTACATTTCACGTTTGCGTGTTCAGAATAGCGGCTTTGGCTTGGCATTATATATAAACCACCCAAATGGCTATACTTCTGTTTACGGGCACTTACAGCGATTTTCGCCTAAAATAGCGCAGCAGGTTAAAGCGATTCAATATCAGAAAAAGTCTTATGAGATTGATGAGTTTCCTAATGCACAATTTCTCCCAGTACGCAAAGGGGATCTTATAGCTTACACGGGGAATTCAGGTAGTTCGGGTGGCCCTCACCTTCATTTTGAGATCAGGGATACCAAAACTGAGGCGACAATCAATCCGCTATTGTTTGGTCTTGAAGTTCAGGACAACGTCCCACCAGTGATTCATTCGATGTATGTGTATCGCTTAAACAAAAAACCTTTTAATGAGTTTACTCCAAAACAATACTTTCAGGTTATAGGAGCTGGTGGCACTTACCATCTAAATAAAGTAAACACCATTAACTTGGGTGGCGAAGTAGGTTTTGGCATTATTACTACAGATAAGCACAATGGCGCATCTGGAACCAACGGCGTCTATTCTATAGAACTAGCATTAGATGGTCAAACCATTTACACCTCGGCATTAGAGAAATTTTCTTTTGAGAACAGTAAGGGCATCAACTCACATATTGATTACCCTACTTACATCAATACGAAGAAAAGCATCCAGAAGAGCTTTGTGGACCCGGCTAATCCACTAAAAATTTACTATAACTTGGTTAATAATGGAAGGATAGAATTCAGCGATGGAAAACTGCACCAGTTAAAATATACCATTACTGATGGCAAGGGCAACAAGAGTGTACTGGCCTTTAATGTACAGGCTGATGCGAAAGCAACAATCAACACACCCGCAGAAAGCCCAGGTACTTTAAACTTTGCCTACAACACTATAAATGAATTTAACAATGCAGAGGCAAAGGTTGTTATCCCTAAAGGAAGCTTATACAATGATTTGAGCTTTGTCTATAAAAAACTCCCTAAGCCAGCAGGTAATGCCTACTCTGCCATACACCAGATCCAAAACAACCTTAGCCCATTACATACAGGTTTTGACCTTTGGATAAAAGCGGATAGCGCTTTAACTAAATATAAAGAAAAGGCACTTATCGTAAACCTGGCCAGGTCATCACAAGGTGGATCTTTTGAAAATGGCTATGTAAAAGCCACACCGCGCTCTTTTGGTAGCTTTTTTATAGCCGTAGATACGATACCTCCTACCGTTACACCGATTAACATTGCGAATGGCAAAAGTATGGTAGGGATCAGTAAAATGTCTTTTAAAATCAGGGACAACCTTTCAGGCATCAAAAGCTTTAATGGCTACATTGATGGCAAATGGATTTTAATGGAGTTCGACACTAAGTCGGCCACTTTATGGCACAACTTCGATGAACGTACCACATCAGGAAAACATACGCTGGAGATCATTGTTACTGACATGAAAGACAATAATAAAAACTATTCAATTACTTTTTACAAATAGACATTATGAGTGAATTAAAAGAAGGCCAAAAAGCACCAGCTATTTCTGCAAAAGATCAGGATGGAAATACGGTATCTCTTGATCAGTTTATCGGAAAAACAGTTGTGCTGTTTTTTTACCCTAAGGATAACACTCCAGGCTGCACGGCTGAAGCTTGTGATTTCAGAGACAACTACCAGGGACTAACGGCTAAGGGAATTGTTGTTTTAGGGGTAAGTGTGGATGATGAGAAGTCTCATCAAAGATTTATAACCAAGCACAGTTTACCGTTCACACTACTAGCGGATACCGATAAAAAAATTGTAACGGATTACGGCGTTTGGGGCGAAAAGAACCTGTATGGTAAGAAGTATATGGGAACGAACAGAACAACTTTTATCATTGATGAAAATGGACTGATTGCACATATCATCAGAAAGGTTGACACCAAAAATTCTACTGCGCAGGTATTGGAGTTACTTCCTTAACTAAGCTGCTGATTTTTTCGTACAATTCATTGGCATGAAAGGGTTTTGAGATATAATCATTCATGCCAATGGAAAGACATTTTTCCATTTCTCCTTTAATGGTATGGGCAGTCATTGCCACAATTGGCACATCCTTTTTATATGATTTCAAATTACGGATCTGAACGGTCGCTTCATATCCATCCATTTCAGGCATCTGCAAATCCATCAATATGATATCGAAATCATCATTAATATACTTATGCAGGGCGATTTCACCATTCTCGGCTACGGTAGTTTCATAACCATGTCTTTGCAACAGTTTGATCACCAGCAGCTGATTTATAGCATTATCCTCAACAATCAATACTTTCACTCCCTTTCCTGACACTACATCAGAAGTCAAAGTTAGGTCTTTGCTATGCTCATCCCAGTTATCCTTACAGAGGTTAGTTTTGAAAAATGACAAGCTAAAACAAAACTCTGAACCTTGATTAAGCACGCTATGCACACGAATTTCGCCTTGTTGCAATGTAATTAAATGTTTTACGATGCTTAGACCAATTCCTGTGCCCCCAAATTTGCGGGTCATGTGGTTTGTACCCTGCTCAAAAAGCTCAAATATCTTGTCCTGCTTTTCTATCGGTATCCCTATTCCTGTATCCTTAACCCTAAACTCAATTGCAATCCGCTCATCGTCATCACTCGATACAGCCTTAGCAGTTATAGAAACATGACCATATTCAGTAAATTTTAGCGCATTAGAAGTTAAACTTAACAGAATTTGAGAAAGTCGAACTGAATCCCCATATATAATGGAATCAGGAATATTATCATCCAGGCTGTAGCTTAGCCCTATTTTTTTCTGTTTAGCATTGGCCTCCATTAATTGATAAATAGAAGATACAGTATCCCTTAAAGTAAATGGCAGTTTCATAAAGCTAACTTCACCTGTTTCAATATTGGAGAGGTCGAGAATATCATTTAATGTTGCCAACAGATGCTCACCGGATTTTACAATCATCTTAATCGATTCCAGTTGATCTTTGTCTGTTAACGACTCTTGTAAATATCTTGCAAAGCCCAGTATGGCATTCATAGGCGTTCTGATTTCATGGCTCATATTTACCAGGAAGTGCTTTTTTGCCTTTTCGAAATGCTCAGCCCGCTCCTTCTCCCGAATCAGGTTCTCTTCGGTAAGTTTAAGTTCCACAATCTTTTGTTCAAATGTATTGGCCATATCGTTAAAGGCCATTGCTAAAATCCCCACCTCATCTCTGGAATAGACTTGAACCCTGGTTTTGAAACTTCCTTTTGTAACCAGGTCGGCACCTTTGGTAATGCCATTGAGGTCTTGAATCAAGCTTCGATTAATTGTAATTATAGTAATCGTACCCATTGCCCCTAAAATCAATAAAAGCAACGAAAGAGAATTTATAGCAAATCCGGTGGCATAAAGCGCAATGAGAACTAATACAGCAATGATGCTTATTATGAAATACAATTTCCTTGAAATTGATATATCATTCAACCTCCTTAATAGAGTGGAAATAACCATAAATGGTACGCGTTAAATATTTTTGACCCCTAGTATTTTAAATACAATTTAAAAATAGGCAAACACATGCCTATTCAGACTGTTCATTTTGTTCAAAAAAAAGTGCAAAAAGAGGGTTATTATGAAGCGTTTACACACAAAAAGGGGCCGTGTCATTGTATGATACAGCCCCACCTTTTAAACTTTTATGATCAGTTATGCTTTCTTTCCAATTTTATGTCCGGATACAGCAAAAAACCAGATGTATAAATAACAAGGTAATACACTAACAAAAAACGCCAATTGAAAATGCATACCTGTGTAATCTTTCAAATAACCATAAATTAAAGGCCAGATGGCGCCACCTGCAATACCCATAATCATGATCGCTGAACCTGTTTTAGTAAATTTACCCAATCCTTTGATACCTAGTGGAAAAATAGCTGGCCACATTAATGAGTTAGCCAATCCTAAAAGTCCTACAAATATTACTGAAGTATAACCGTCGGTGAAGTAAGCCGCACAAACAAAGATCACGCCTAGAATTGCACAGATTTTAAGGGCTGCCTGTTGTGTAATGTATTTAGGGATAGTTGCAATACCAATAAAATAACCGACCAACATACTGGTTAAGGTTAACGTGGTGAAGTATTTACTAATATCAGGACTAATGCCTAATTCTTTACCATAAACGCCAATAATATCACCGGCCATTACTTCTGCAGCCACATAAACGAAAATACAGAATGCACCTAAAAACAAGTGTGGAAACTGGAAGATAGATGTTTTAGCAGTTTTTGCGTCTTCATCTTCAATCACTTCTTCTTTATCTACGTCTACCTCTGGTAAATGTGAATATTTAATGAACAATGCAAAAGCAACGAAAACAACAGCTAAAACAATGTATGGCATGTATACACGACCTAAAACTTCAGCAAGTAATACTTCTTTCTCGGCAACAGTTGTGGTTACATCATTAATCTTAGCTTCGATACCAGAAGCATTTTTAAGAAACAGGGTACCCATGACAATTGGTACAATAATACCCGCAAATTTATTACACAAGCCCATGATACTCATGCGTTTTGCAGCACTTTCTATTGGACCAATGATACTGATATATGGATTAGAAGCTGTCTGTAATAAAGATAAGGCTGCGCCCTGGATAAAAATCCCGGTTAAAAACAAACCAAAGCTTCTTGAACTCGCCGCAGGTATAAAAACAAGAGAGCCTACGCCCAAAATGATTAAACCAATGACCAATCCATTCTTAAATCCAAGTTTTTTAAGTATCCATGAAGATGGTAATGCCAAAAAGAAATAAGCAATATATGATGCGAAAGTAACCAAAAAAGCCTCGAAATCGGTTTTAAGACCACAAGCAAGTTTCAGAAAGGGAATTAACGTACTGTTGGCCCAGGTTACAAAGCCAAAAATAAAGAACAAAGCTCCAATCGTTACAATGGGAGAAATTACTGACGATTTTGTTTGGTTTGTCATGATTAAGTTTAATGTTTTAATTTTGTGTAAGGCCTACTTCTTTAAGAATTTTAAAAACTTCAAGCTCTAAAAATATAAATTTTCATTGAATTCCATGCTTAATTAAAATATAGTTATGCTATTTATCAGCGCAAACGGTTGTTTTTATGGAAGATTGCGGCTGAAAACAATTGAGTTGATTACAATTACAGCTGATGTAACTTTATTATTAACTATTAGGACTTAATTTTTTCTGCACAAACGTTTGTTTTAGCATTCTGAACCTACAAACCCTACATTTTGAGCCGTTAAGGAGATTTAATGGTTATTATAAATACCAATTCAACTAAGGGGCGTGATTAACAACAGGAAGGCTGCACTTTTGGATACAGCCCAATGTATTTTTAATTACATTTGTCGTATTAATCAACAACCCCAATTAATGAAACATAAAATAAGTGAATTAGAGGATATCGCTGCTCAAGTAAGAAGGGATATTGTTAGAATGGTACATGCCTGCCAATCGGGTCATCCGGGCGGATCATTAGGATGTGCAGATTTTATGACTGCATTGTATTTTGAAATCATGAACCACTCTACTGATTTTAAGATGGATGGAAAAGGCGAAGATTTGTTTTTTCTTTCAAACGGACACATCTCGCCAGTTTTTTACAGCGTATTGGCCAGATCAGGTTATTTTGAAGTAAGCGAACTAGCTACTTTCAGAAAGCTAAACTCAAGATTGCAAGGTCACCCAACAACACATGAAGGACTTCCGGGTATCAGAATCGCATCTGGCTCTTTAGGTCAGGGTATGTCTGTTGCTATCGGTGCAGCTCAAGCTAAAAAATTAAATAAAGATCATTCACTTGTATTTGTTTTACTTGGAGATGGTGAATTACAAGAAGGTCAAAACTGGGAAGCCATTATGTATGCTCCCCATAATAAAGTAGACAATCTGATTGCGTCCATCGATTATAACGGTCAGCAAATAGATGGTCCTACAGAAAAAGTATTATCTCTGGAAAACCTTCAAGCTAAATTTGAAGCTTTTGGATGGCATGTTATCAATTCTGATGGTAACGATATGGATTCAATTACTAAAGCTTTGCACTATGCTAAATCATTGACGGGTAAAGGGAAACCAATTTTAAACTTAATGAGTACGCAAATGGGTTATGGTGTTGATTTCATGATGGGATCTCACAAATGGCACGGCGTAGCGCCTAACGATGAGCAGCTTGCGGCTGCCTTAGCTCAATTAAGTAGTACCCTTAAAGATTATTAAGCATGAAGAAGTATACATACACTGAAAAAAAAGATACACGCTCTGGCTTTGGAGCTGGATTGCTGGAAGCAGGAAAAAAGAATCCTGAAGTAGTAGCACTTTGTGCGGACTTAGTAGGCTCTTTAAAAATGGATGCCTTTATTAAGGAATTTCCAGAACGTTTTTTCCAAATCGGAATTGCTGAAGCCAATATGATTGGTATAGCGGCTGGATTAACCATTGGTGGTAAAGTACCTTTTACAGGAACTTTTGCTAACTTCTCTACGGGAAGAGTATACGACCAGATTCGTCAGTCGGTTGCCTATTCTGATAAAAATGTTAAAATCTGTGCTTCACACGCGGGTTTAACCTTAGGTGAAGATGGTGCGACTCACCAGATTCTTGAAGATATAGGTTTAATGAAAATGCTTCCTGGTATGACGGTAATCAATACTTGCGATTACAACCAGACTAAAGCTGCGACTATTGCTATTGCCGAACATCATGGTCCTGTTTACCTACGTTTTGGCCGTCCGGTAATTCCTGTATTTACTGATCCTGATCAGAAATTCGAAATCGGAAAAGCATGGATGGTAAATGAAGGTACAGATGTAACCATTATTGCTACTGGCCACATGGTTTGGAAAGCAATTGAGGCTGGTGAAAAATTAGCTGAATTAGGTATCGATGCTGAGATTATCAATATCCACACGATTAAACCTTTGGATGAAGAGGCTATATTGAAATCAGTAAAGAAAACTGGTTGTGTAGTTACTTGTGAAGAGCATAACAAATTTGGTGGACTTGGAGAAAGTGTTGCGAGATTGCTTTCAACAGAATTACCAACCCCGCAGGAATTTGTTGCTGTAAACGATAGTTTTGGCGAAAGCGGAACTCCTGATCAGTTGATGACCAAGTATGGCTTAGACAGCATTAATATTATTGAGGCTGCTCAAAAAGTAATGAAAAGAGCCAATAAATAATAATAAAAAGATCGATTAATGAAGCAGGTTGAAGATTCAGAGATTTTAGAGAAATTCTTAAATACAAAAACTCGTGATGAAGCCTTTAACCTGCTTCTACATAAATACCAGCAAAAGATATATTGGCACGTCAGACGATTGGTTATTGACCATGATGACGCCGATGATCTGGTGCAGGATACCTTTGTAAAGGTTTGGAAGAATCTGGACAAATTCCGCAGCGACGCTCAGCTGTATACCTGGATTTATCGCATTGCGACCAATGAATCCATTACTTTTTTAAATAAAAAGAAACAACGGAACAATACCCCTTTAGATGAAGTATCAGCAGAACTGTCTGAGACTTTAATTGCCTCCTCTCATTTTAATGGGGATAAAGTTCAGTTAAAACTTCAACAAGCAGTGCTTACGCTCCCAGAAAAGCAACGTCTGATATTCAATATGAAGTACTTCGACGATTTAAAGTATGAGGAAATCTCTCAAATTACTGGCACCAGTGTAGGGGCATTAAAAGCCTCATTTCACATTGCCGTAAAAAAAATTGAAACTTTTATGCTAAATGAAGACATTACCTTTTAAACCTTTTGGGATATAATGCATCAATATACTTGTAATGGATAATCAAGAAGAAAATAACGATTGGAAAAAGGAAGCCCCAATATTGGCTGGCTTGTCTGTACACCATCCTTTTTCTGTTCCCGAAGGATATTTCGAGGAATTACCGCTTCACGTATCAAACGCTGTATATCTCGAAAAAATAAAGACTAAAGCGGCCGAATCTGGCTTTACTACGCCTATCAACTACTTTAACGAGCTTAGGGAAGACATCAATGCAGCCTTACTGAAAGAAAAAATTAAAGCAGCTGTGCCTGAAGGGCATGACTATGCCGTACCAGCAAATTACTTCGAGCAGCTACAGTCAAATATCTTGAGTAAGACGATTTATGAAGCCAAAACACCACAATCACCAAGGGTGGTTCGTTTATGGCATTCAAAGCTCTTAAAATACGCTTCAGCAGCTTGTTTTATTATAATGAGTGCTACCGGAGTTTATTTTTACCAACAACACAAACCGGCTCAAAAATTGGCCTATAATGAATTGGCGACTGAGCAAATTTTATATGACATTGATGAGGACGTCATTATTGACCATATAAAAGACAATGACTTGCAACAAGCAAAGCCTGCAGCTAAAGATGTAGCTTTGGAAAACTATATTCTTAGCAATTATTCACAAAATGAAATCGCTTCGAATCTATAAATCAATATCAAATGAAACAGTTACTTATTGCTTTTCTATTCATCCTCCCTATCATGGTTTCGGCTCAAGGATATGGGGACCGCAAAAATGAAATTGAATCGTATAAAATTGCTTACTTAACCCAAAAGCTAGATCTTTCTGCAGAAGAGGCTAAAGTTTTTTGGCCAATTTATACCGATTGGCAACGTGAACAAGATGAGCTACGCAAAGAACGTAGTCAAAAAATGATCAGCTTTAGAAAAATCACTGAAATCGAGGAATTGTCTGACAATCAGGTACAAACTTTAATTACAAATGATTTTAATATGAGACAAAGAGAATTAAACCTGGATAGACGCTATTATTCGAAATTGAGGGAAAATCTACCGATAAAAATCGTTGGCAAGTTTTATAGGGCACAGGAAGCCTTTAAAAGAGAATTACTGTCAAAATATAGAAATAGCACCAAGCAGCAGCCAAATTAATTTGTAATTTTGGCGTATGCTTACACAACGTCAGTTATTTCTTCAACACAACGCTCAAACGACTTTAGAACCGCTTTTATTAGAATTTGTTAAAGCCAGCGGAATGTATCTTTATGATGTAGAGGGCAGGAAATATATGGATTTAATTGCCGGCATTGGCGTAAGCAATGTTGGACACTGCCACCCCGCAGTTGTAAGTGCTGTACAGCAACAAGCAGCAAGTTATATGCATATTATGGTTTATGGGGAGTTTGTACAAAGTCCACAGGTAAACTTCGCAAAAGCACTAGCAGATGTATTACCTGCCAACTTAAATTGCACCTACTTCGTAAACTCAGGAGCTGAAGCTGTGGAAGGCGCTATGAAACTGGCCAAAAGATATACACATCGCGCTGAAATCATTGCCTGCCACAACTCTTATCATGGCAGTACTCAGGGTGCGCTAAGCCTAATGGGTAACGAAGAATTTAAACAAGCCTACAGACCTCTTTTACCCAATATTAAATTTATCAATTACGGGTCGTTACCGGATCTGGACCTGATTACGACCAATACTGCGGCCGTGTTTATGGAGACTGTTCAGGGCGAGGCAGGCATAAGAGTAGCCGACAAGGCTTATTTTGAAGCCTTAAGAACAAAGTGTACTGAAACTGGTACTTTATTGGTATTTGATGAAATACAATGTGGTTTTGGACGTACAGGTAAGCTATTTGGCTTTGAGCATTTTGGCATTGTTCCAGACATCCTTTTATTAGCTAAAGGCATTGGTGGCGGTATGCCTATCGGAGCTTTTATCAGCTCACACGAAATCATGATAGCTCTTGCTACAAACCCTATCCTTGGTCACATTACTACCTTCGGTGGGCATCCAGTAAGCTGCGCTGCCGGTTTGGCAACCCTACAGACTATCTTAAGCGAAAACATTACGGATGGGGTAACAAAAAAAGGCTTACTATTTAAAAAGCTACTTCAACACCCGGCCATTAAAGAGGTTCGTGGTATCGGTTTGATGATGGCTATAGAGTTTGAAAACTTTGAGCTCAATAAAAAAATCATAGATGCCTGTATCGTAGATGGCCTAATTAGCGATTGGTTTTTGCATTGCAGCAATTCGATGCGCTTAGCACCGCCGCTTATTATCACTGAGGAAGAAATTGGATGGGCTTGTGGGATTATCCTGAAGAATGTTCAAGCTTTAGCATAGCGTATTTTGCGCGGATGAAGACCGAATAACGAGTTATTTAACTCATTTTTTGTCTTTTAATCAGGTAAGCCTGTAGTATAGGATGAAAGCCTTGTGCAATGTCAGCGTCTATCATATCTATTTTGTACTGTGTACATTTTAATTGGATAGCCTGCCGATATTCCTGCATTCGGGAAAGATAAGCATCCTTAACTTTTGAAGTGTGTGTTTTCAATACAGCGCCTGTCTCCATATCTAAAAACTCATAAGGACGGTTTTCAAACTTAAAATCTACTTCTTTAGCCTTATCGGTTACGTTAAAAATAATCACTTCATGCTTGTTAAACTTTAGGTGCTGCAGCGCAGCAAACAAGCCCTCAATTTGATGCTCATCGTGTACCGTATTTAGCATATCACTAAAAACAACAACCAAAGAGCGTTTATGAATCAATTCTGCGATCTGGTGTAATGCTTGTTCAAGATCAGTTTTAATGTTCATTTGATCTGTTTTCAGCACCTCTTCCAACTTGGCCAACAAAAACTTCTGATGCGTTGTGGTAGACTTTGCAGGTGTATTTAAAACCAGATGGTCAGTAAACAAGCTCAATCCAAATGCGTCACGCTGCCTTTTTAGCAGATAAATCAGTGCTGCGACAGATTGTACTGAAAAATTGAGTTTATTATACTCTTTAAGCGGAAAATACATCGATGAGGAAACATCAATGATAAATTGGCAGCGCAGATTTGTTTCTTCTTCGTAACGCTTGCTAAACAGCTTGTCGGTACGCGCATATAGTTTCCAATCTATATTTTTAACGTTATCCCCAACATTATAAATTCTGTGTTCGGCAAACTCGACAGAGAAACCATGAAAAGGGCTTTTATGCAGACCTGTAATAAAACCTTCGACTACTTGCCGGGCAAGCAATTCGAGATTGGCATTAAAATGTAGACTTTGTTCATCAATTGGCGACTGCATAGTGTAAATATAAAAAAAGCGTTCATTAATGTTATGAACGCTTTTTTATTGTATGATATTAAGTTTATTACAACTGTTTATCTAATTTCTGTGCAAGTACTGATTTAGGCACGGCACCTACTTGTTTATCTACTACTTCACCATTTTTGAAGAACAATAAAGCAGGGATGTTACGGATACCAAACTGAGTAGAGATTTGAGGATTGTTATCAACATTAACCTTTCCTACAATCGCTTTTCCTTCGTATTCTTTTGAGATTTCATCTACTACAGGACCTACCATGCGACATGGACCACACCATTCCGCCCAAAAGTCAACTAAAACGGGTTTATCTGATTTTAACACTAATTCTTCGAAGTTAGCATCTGTGATTTCTAAAGCCATAATTCTATTTTTTTATATTAGTTATCTTAGTTTTTGCCTGAGCGTTCTCTACTTCCTTAATGTATACCGCTTGCAGACTACAAATATATAATCAATTGTAATGCCATCAAGCCAGCTAATGCCATTATGACATTAGTTCAACTTTGACCCCACGTTTAAAGCCTCCAATTGGTCAAGAAAATCGTTTGTAGGGTTAATTTTAAATGATTTTGATGGCATTTTTACCACTACATTTTGCTCCCTGTCGTATATATCAAACAGCAATTGACAGTTTTGCTGGTCAGTACTCGCCTTATTGTTTTCCAGAACAGCCAGTATCTGACTCATAAAATCATCATTCACACGTTCTATGGGTACCTGGATAGTTACACTCTTGGCCAGCTTGTCTCTTAATTCAGATAACAGATTGATAGAGGTGATTTTAAACTCCCAATCCCCTTCCTTTCTAAATCGCTCACCAACTCTTCCGCGAATCTGAAGAAAATATCCATCAGTTAAAAACTGTTTAAATTTGATAAAATCATCACCAAATAAAGCCATTTCGCTGGTGTCATCATAATCTTCAAAAACCATGGTACCAAAAGGTTTTCCGGTTTTTGTCATACGTTGTGCTGACAAAACAACCAAGCCTCCTACTACAAGCTCTCTATTCTTTATCGTTTCAAACTCAGCAAGCACCTCTTCGTTGGTATCACCAGTTCTTATTTTATTTACCAAAGCCAAGTGTCTTACCTTATGTTGGCAAAACTCCTTTAGCTCTAACTTATAGTTATCTAAGGGGTGACCAGATAAAAAGATACCAATCGCATCCTTTTCAAATTTAAGTCGGTCTATCAAGCTCCATTCAGGTGCAACTGGTAAAGAAGGCTCCAGAATCAGATCGGCAATAGAGCCCCCAAATAAAGAGGATTGTGAAGATGATTCATTGTTCTGGAAATCATTGGCATATTTAATCACCTTTTCAATACCATTCAGCTTGTCGTTGATCCCTACAAAAAAATACTGCGCACGATGATTCCCAAAACCATCAAAAGCTCCACTGTAAACAAAACTCTCGTAAGCCTTTTTATTTACGGTACGCGTATTTGATCTTCTGGCAAAATCGTACAAATCCTTATACATTCCGTTTTCTTTGCGGTCTTCGATAATGCTCTCTACCGCCTTATCTCCTACTCCTTTAATACCAGATAATCCGAAGCGGACTTCTCCTGCTATATTTACAGAGAATTTAGTACCAGATTCATTTACATCTGGGCCCAATACGCGAACACCCATTTGCTTGCACTCTTCCATAAAGAAGGCAACTTGCTTAATGTCACTCATGTTGTTGGACAGTACTGCAGCCATATATTCTGCAGGGAAGTGTGCTTTTAAATAAGCGGTCTGGTAAGCAATCCAAGCATAACAGGTAGAGTGTGATTTGTTGAAGGCATAAGATGCAAAGGCTTCCCAATCTTTCCAGATCTTCTCTAGTGTTGCTGGGTCATGGCCTTTCTCTGCCGCCTGTTTCACAAACTTAGGCTTCATCTTATCCAATACCTCTTTTTGCTTTTTACCCATCGCCTTACGCAAAACGTCGGCCTCACCTTTGGTAAATCCGGCAAGCTTTTGCGATAAAAGCATCACCTGCTCCTGGTATACTGTAATCCCGTAAGTTTCTTTCAAATACTCCTCACAGGCATCCAAATCGTACTTAATCTCTTCCTCACCGTTCTTTCTACGTACGAAACTTGGAATATACTCCAAGGGCCCAGGACGATACAAAGCGTTCATGGCAATCAAGTCACCAAATACGGTAGGCTTTAACTCCTTCATGTACTTCTGCATCCCGGTACTCTCATACTGGAAAATGCCGATGGTTTCACCTCTTTGGAAAAGCTCGTATGTTTTGACATCGTCAATTGGGAAGCTATCAGGATCAAGATCTATATCGTGCCTAAACTTAACCAGCTTAACGGTATCCTTGATCAGGGTTAATGTTTTTAACCCCAAAAAGTCCATTTTCAACAAACCGGCACTCTCTACCACCGAGTTATCGAACTGCGTAACATACAGGTCCGAATCTTTTGCTGTAGCTACCGGAACGAAGTTGGTAATGTCGCTTGGCGTAATAATTACCCCACAAGCGTGAATACCTGTATTTCTTAAAGAGCCCTCTAAAATCTGAGCCTGCTCTAATGTTTTAGCACCTAAATCTTTAGCCTCAGCAAGATTTTTAAGCTCCAGCACCTTCTCGTACTCATCTGGGCGAAGTGCCTCTTTTAAGCTTTTTTCATCGAGGGTGAAAATCTTGGCCAACTTCATGTTAGGAATCAGCTTAGCAATTTTCTCTGCCTCAAACAGAGGTAGATCCAATACCCGCGCCGTATCCTTTATGGAAGATTTGGCAGCCATCGTACCGTAGGTGATGATCTGAGCTACCTGATTAGCACCATACTTTTTGATTACGTAGTCCATAACCCTACCACGACCCTCGTCATCAAAATCGATATCGATATCGGGCATGGATACACGATCCGGGTTCAAGAAACGCTCAAAAAGGAGATCATACTTGATCGGGTCAATATTGGTAATCCCCAAACAGTAAGCTACAGCAGATCCTGCAGCAGATCCCCGGCCCGGTCCAACCGAAACATCCAGATTTCTAGCCTCAGCAATAAAATCCTGTACAATCAAGAAATATCCCGGGTATCCGGTTTTCTCAATGGTTTGCAGCTCAAAATCTAGTCGCTCCTCTATTTCAGGGGTAATTTCGCCGTATCGTTTTTTAGCACCTACGTAAGTCAAATGGCGGAGATATTTATTCTCCCCCCTTTTACCTCCATCGGTTTCATCTTCTTTCACCAAGAATTCGTCAGAGATGTCGAATTTAGGTAAAAGCACCTCACGTGCCAGTTTATAAATCTCGATCTTATCTACAATCTCCTGAATGTTCACAATTGCCTCTGGCAAATCTGTGAACAGCTTTTTCATTTCATCAGGTGATTTGAAATAGTATTCCTGATTGGGCAAACCAAACCTAAATCCACGACCACGGCCAATTGGTGTTGCTTGTTTTTCACCGTCCTTTACACACAATAAAATATCGTGGGCATTGGCATCTTTTTTATTGATGTAATAGGTGTTATTGGTGGCGATCAGTTTTACCTCATGTTTCTTTGCCAGTCCTACTAGCATACCATTAACAATATCTTCGTCTTCCTGACTATGGCGCATCAGTTCGATATAGAAATCGTCGCCAAACTGTTCTTTCCACCACAGCAATGCTTCTTCGGCTTGTTTTTCGCCAAGGTTCAATAACTTACTTGAAATCTCTCCATACAAGTTACCCGAGAGCACCAGGATATCCTCCTTATATTGCTCTATAACGGCCTTATCAATCCTTGGGATGTAATAAAAACCTTTGGTATAGGCAATGGACGACATTTTAGCCAGGTTATGGTAGCCCGTCTTATTCTTTGCCAATAAAACTACCTGATAACCATTGTCTTTTCTGGATTTGTCCAGGTGGTTATCGCACACAAAGAATTCGCAACCAATAATTGGCTTGATAATTTGTTCTTCAGGCGTTTTTCCTTCTGCTACAGCAGCTTCATTTCTGGCCTCAACACCTTTGTTATGGTTCAGTACCTGAGCCACAAAGTGAAAAGCCCCCATCATGTTTGCATGATCGGTCATCGCCACTGCGGGCATTTTATAACCTGCGGCCGCTTTTATCAGTGAAGGGATATTGATGGTAGATTGCAGAACGGAGAACTGTGTATGGTTGTGCAAATGAACATAAGTTGCTGCTTCCAGCTCCTTTTTATTCTCTGCAAGTTCAGTTTTAGAAACCTTAGGACCTTCGGCCTGTTGTAGCCGCTTTCTGATTTCCTCAGAAGCAGACTTAAGGTTAATATGATTTAAACCAACGCGTTCAAATACTTGTGGTGTACTTTGTTTAAATCGGTTTATGTAAGCCTGATCAGCCTGTAACTGGTCGAGTCTGAAAACCTCTAACTTGATTAGTTGTAAAAAACAACGGGTAGTAGCCTCAACATCGGCAGTCGCATTGTGCGCTTCAGAAAATGGTTCGCCAAAAAGATACTGGTGAAGTTCTGTTAGTGTAGGTAGTTTGAATTTACCTCCACGTCCGCCCGGAAGTTTTAACAACTCGGCAGTGGTTTCAGTACAGGTATCTAACACCGGCATTTGGGCCATAGGACTGTCTACACCCAATCGGTGAAACTCACAACCCATGATGTTCACATCAAAGCCTACGTTCTGCCCTACAACAAATTTAGCTTTAGATAAGGCTACATTAAATTTCTCTAATACTTCGTCTAGCCCAATACCTTGTTCGGCAGCTAGCTCAGTTGAGATACCATGTATACGCTCGGCATCATACGGAATATTAAATCCATCAGGCCTTACCAGATAATCCTGATTTTCTATCAGGTTACCTAATTCATCATGTAGTTGCCATGCAATCTGAATACACCTGGGCCAATTGTCAGTGTCAGTAATTGGAGCATTCCAATTGCGTGGTAAACCGGTGGTTTCGGTATCAAATATTAAATACATAGCTGGTAATTATTCTCGTTTCCTGAAATCAAAATGAAGGGACAAAAATACGGAATTTTAGCTGCCCTTGATTAAAGCAATTGTAATTTTAAGCATGTTCCTTTTCAGGCTCCGGATGTACAGCCTTATGTTCCTGAAATACAAGTTTTGAGGTGTCATATCCTTTTTGGCGGCAACGGTCTACAATCTCTTTTAACAAGTCTTTTGGCAATTCTGGTTTACGAGAAAGAATAGCGAGGGTTTTGTGTTTAGGATGTCCAACTACTACGTAAGAATAATCCTCAGCGAGCTCAATCACCCAATAATCATTCTTAAATGGCCAAACCAATTGTGCTTTGAAAACAGCATTCCCCGTGCCACGCACTACAAACAATTTAGACCGGATGTATTTTCGTTTTTGTTCAGCCACAACATTATAGGTTGTAAATACGGCGTAATAACCATCTGGGTGAATCACATAAGTCTCCACCTTTCTGCGCCAGTGTTTATCCATAAAAGTAGGAATGGAGTACAGCGAATACCACTTCCCTGCATAAGCCATAATATCTACTCGTTTTACTGGTTGGTTATCCATAAGTTCTCCGGTCGTTTAGTATTAGGCAAATGTAAATTCTTTCTCATAAAACCCCTAACGAAGAAGAAAGTTTTCAAAAGCATTTTTTAAACTCATGTAATTTTATAACTTCGACAGAAGGTAACATACATAAAACAAATATTATGAAGATAACAGTTGTAGGTGCCGGCGCTGTAGGTGCCACCTGTGCAGATAACATTGCCAGAAAAGAATTAGCTGAAGAACTTATTTTATTAGACATCAAGGAAGGTTTTGCTGAAGGAAAATCGATTGACATGATGCAAACTGCCGCTTTACTCGGCTTTGACACTAAAATTAAAGGTGTTACCAACGATTATGCAAGTACTGCGGATTCTGAAGTTGTAGTGATTACTTCGGGACTACCTCGTAAACCGGGAATGACTCGTGAAGAGCTGATCGGAACTAATGCTAATATCGTAAAAGGAGTTACTGAGAATATTTTAAAATACTCACCGAACACCATCATCATTGTGGTATCAAACCCAATGGATACCATGAACTACCTTACCTTAAAAACTTCTGGACTACCTAAAAACCGTATTCTTGGTATGGGTGGTGCATTGGATTCGTCGAGGTTTAAATATTACTTAAGTCTGGAATTGGGCTGTTCTCCTGCTGATTTGAATGCCGTAGTTATTGGCGGTCACGGTGATACAACTATGATTCCATTGATTAATCATGCAACCTGGAACAGTATCCCAGTTACTCAATTATTGAGTAAAGAACAACAGGATAAAGTTGTAAAAGCAACAATGGTAGGTGGTGCTACATTAACCGGACTAATTGGTACATCTGCCTGGTATGCTCCTGGAGCTGGAACCGCTGCCATGGTTGAAAGTATTGTACGCGATGAGAAAAAATTAATCTCTTCAGGTGTTTACCTGGATGGCGAATATGGTCAAAAAGATATTTCATTAGTTGTTCCTGTCATCATTGGCAAAAACGGGGTTGAGAAAATCCTTGATTTTAAACTGACTGATGAAGAGCAAGCTGCCTTTGCTAAAAGCGCTGATGCAGTGCGCAGCATGAACGCAGTGTTAACTGATATGAAACTGGTTTAATTTGATGAGAACAATTGCTGTTCCCCTAACTTTAATAAACTTACAAGACGACGGTTTCCACCTTTTGGTGGAAATTGTTGTTTTTGGGCAAAAGTTATTCGCTGTTGTGGATACCGGTGCTTCAAGATCTGTGTTTGATAAAACGTTTATTCAAACGCATGTTAAAGAACTGGAACACACCGAAGAAGCGCATGCGACTACACTTTTCACTACTTCAAGCACTTTACAGGCAAGCATCCCTAAATTAAAGATAGGGAGTTTGATTTTAAGAGATTATGAGACTGTTGCCCTTGATCTGGAAGCCGTTAATCAGGCGTATGAAGGATTGGGACATCCACCAATTAGTGCCATTATTGGTGGCGATCTGTTGTTGAAATTCCATGCAATTATCAACTACAAGAAAATGAAAATGTTCTTATATAAGGAATAAAAATGGGCTGAATCATTTTCATGATCCAGCCCATTTTTTACTATAATATATTTTTAATACTAAGCATCAATCTTCGCATACTTCGCGTTACGCTCAATAAATTCTCTACGTGGAGCAACCTCATCACCCATCAACATAGAGAAAGTATGATCACACTCAGCAGCATTTTCAATAGTAGCTTGCATCAAAGTACGCGTAGCAGGATTTAAGGTTGTATCCCAAAGCTGCTCTGCGTTCATCTCACCCAAACCTTTATAACGTTGAATATGTACACTTTCTTCTTTACCAGCACCTTTTAGACGTTGTACAGCAGCATCACGTTGATTATCATTCCAGCAATATTCAAACTCTTTACCTTTTTTAACCTGGTACAAAGGCGGAGCAGCGATGTACACATAACCAGCTTCAATAAGCGCCTTCATATATCTAAAGAAGAAGGTTAAAATAAGTGTGGTAATGTGTGAACCATCAATATCCGCATCCGTCATGATCACAACCTTGTGGTAACGTAGCTTAGTAATATTTAAAGCTTTATCATCTTCTGGAGTTCCGATACTTACGCCAAGAGCAGTAAACATATTCTTGATCTCATCATTTTCATAGATCTTATGCTCCATTGCTTTCTCCACATTCAGGATCTTACCTTTCAATGGAAGAATAGCCTGGAAGTTACGGTCGCGGCCCTGCTTAGCAGTACCACCCGCAGAGTCTCCCTCCACCAGGTATAACTCGCATTTTTCCGGATCACTATCAGAACAATCGGCAAGCTTACCAGGTAAACCTGAACCGCCCATAACACTCTTACGTTGAACCATTTCTCGAGCTTTACGTGCTGCTGCACGAGCTGTTGCCGCTAGAATAACCTTGTTAACGATCATTCTGGCTTCTTTCGGATATTCCTCAAGATAAATCCCTAAGGCTTCACCTACAGCAATATCTACCGCACCCATTACCTCAGAGTTACCCAATTTAGTTTTGGTCTGACCTTCAAACTGAGGTTCCTGAACTTTAACAGAAATTACAGCGGTTAAGCCTTCCCTAAAGTCATCACCAGTAATCTCAAATTTTACATTTTTAAGCAAACCTGATTTATCAGCATAAGCTTTCAATGTTCTTGTTAAACCTCTTCTAAAACCGGCAATATGAGTACCTCCTTCATGGGTATTAATATTGTTCACATAAGAGTGAACATTCTCAGAATAACTATCGTTATATTGTAAAGCAAGCTCTACAGGAATTCCATTTTTAATACCTTCAACATAGATAGGTTCAGGAATTAATGAAGGACGAGTTCCATCAAGGAATTGAACAAACTCTTTCAATCCACCTTCTGAGTGGAATAGTTCAGTCAAGAATTTACCGTCTTCCATTTCTTCGCGTTCATCAGTCAGCGTTAGCTTGATTCCTTTATTCAGGAACGAAAGCTCTCTTAACCTAGAAGCTAAAGTATCAAAACGATACTCCGTGGTTTGCGTAAAAATAGTAGGATCTGGTGTAAACGTAATTACTGTACCTCTTTTATCAGATTCGCCAACGATTTTAACATCATATTGCGGCTTTCCTTTTTCATATTCCTGCGCCCAGATCTTACCTTGACCGTAAACTTCGGCCTTAAGGTGTGTTGACAACGCGTTAACACAACTCACACCCACACCGTGTAAACCACCAGAAACTTTATAAGTATCCTTATCAAATTTACCTCCAGCGTGTAGTACAGTCATTACAATTTCAAGAGCCGATTTTTGCTCCTTTTGCATGATCCCTGTAGGAATACCACGACCGTTATCCTCAACCCTGATAGAGTTGTCTTTTAAAATATTTACATAAATAGTATCAGCATGTCCTGCCAATGCCTCATCGATTGAGTTGTCTACTACCTCATACACAAGGTGATGTAAACCTTTAATTCCAGTATCGCCTATATACATCGAAGGGCGCTTACGCACCGCTTCCAATCCTTCTAATACCTGTATATTATCTGCCGAATAATTTGACTTTGGATCTTTTTCTTCGCTCATATTTTTTTATAAAACAATAAGATTCAAATTTAACCAATTATGGTCAATTTAAGGCAAATGTGGATAACTATTTGACCAAATAATGCCCTAAAAACATTCTAAAAAACACACTTCCTTAGGATACTGATTTTGAAATTTTATATTTGTTGAAATTTACCCATAAAAAATAAACCAAACGAGCTTAAATTACGCTTCATTAGGCTTAAAAAACAAGGTAAAAAACCTAATTTTTGACAAAAAAGAACAATTAATATAAATGAAGACAACATTAAAATTAAGCGGTATTGCTACTGCAGTTGCACTAGTTTCTGTGATGGCATCATGCCAAAATAAAGATGATAAAGGCGCTACGGTTAAAAAATCTGATTCAACCACAGTTTCAAACAATGAGAAAATTGTTTACGTAAACTCTGATTCTCTACTTACAAAATATCATTATTTCAAAGATCTGAAAGAGAAATTAGAAGCAAAATCTAAAACCGCACAAACTGACCTTGCTTCAAAAGAGCAAGCATTTAAACGTGAAGTTGCACAGTATCAACAACAAGCTAACACGCTACCTGCTGACCAAAGAGCTTCAACAGAAGAAAGATTAGCTCGTAAACAACAAGAATTACAAGCATACAGTCAAAACGCTGGTGCTGCAATTCAAAATGAGCAAGCTGCTGAAAACGAAAAATTATACGATAAAGTTGCTGACTATTTAAAAGAATACGCAAAGAAAAAAGGTTATAAAATGGTATTAGGTTACTCAAAAGGAAACGGTACAATTTTATTTGCTGATGAAAGCTTAGATGTAACCAGCGAAGTGATTGTTGGTTTAAATGATGCTTACAAAAAATAATCATTAATAAATGACATTCAAATGCCCCGACCAATCGGGGCATTTTTTTTGTGCAATATTTTAATTATGACAAAGATGAACCAACACGAAAAATTCATGAAAATGGCCATACAGCTTTCGGAAGAAAATGTCCTGAATAATGTGGGCGAACCTTTTGGTGCAGTAATAGTGAAAGACGGAAAAATGATCGCCAAAAGTGCAAATAAAGTAACCTCAACAAACGACCCAACGGCCCACGCGGAGGTATCCGCAATACGAATTGCCTGTAAAAAGTTAAAAACGTTTGATTTAAGTGGTTGTGTAATTTACACAAGTTGCGAGCCCTGTCCTATGTGTTTAAGCGCAGTCTATTGGGCAAAAATTGATACTATTTATTATGCCAACACCAAACAGGATGCTGAATACATCGGCTTTAGTGATAAATTTATTTATGACGAATTGAACAAACCGATGGACCAACGCAAACTCCCAATCCAACAAATGATGAGAGACGAAGCTCAACAGGCCTTTAAACTGTGGAAAAAAAAGTCCTTTACGAATAGCCTATTAAGCACCACAAACAATGAATAGCTATAACCAAAAAATACACATCGAACTGGAGTTCTGGAAAAGAGAGATGCTGCGCAAACCATCTTTTCTAAATAGGATGACCAATAATATCCAGAAAAAACTCAATAGCTATATTCCAGATAAAGTTCACAAAACCATTACCACAGCAATGAAAGCAATGGTAAAAACAGTGCTCTATGGCTCTACTTATACAACATCAGCTATGGCCCCAAAAGAGATGAGTATGATACACCGCGAATCTCTGATCTTACAAAAAATAGATAATTACTGCAAAACTGGAGCTGCAGAAGGTGGGATTACAGGAGCAGGTGGTTTTTTAACAAGTATGGCGGATTTCCCAATTCTAATTGCCATTAAAATGAAATTGCTTTTTGAAATCGCGGCTTTATACGGCTTTGAGGTGAAAGATTACCGGGAGCGACTTTACATCTTATACATATTTCAATTGGCATTTTCGAGCAAACAGGGCACAACAAAAGTGTTTATGCATATCCAAGACTGGGAAAAACAATTGTCAACACTTCCAGAAGACCCTAATGATTTTGACTGGTTGACTTTTCAGCAAGAATACCGCGATTATATAGACCTGGCTAAACTAGCCCAGCTACTCCCAGTTGTTGGTGCAGCAGTGGGTGCCGTTGCCAATTACCAATTGATTAAAAAATTAGGAAAAACAGCTATGCAAGCTTATAGGTTACGATTAATTGAAAATCCAAAACTGTCAAGTTAATCCTCTTCAAACATACCCCCTATTAAATCGTCAGTTTCGCGTCTGTCTTTTTTAGTTGGCCTTCCTGTACCTCGATCCCGCTTAAGCGCCGGTGCATGAAACATGGACTTAAATCCATGTGTTTCCTCTATAGGAGTAATATCTTTATATTTTGTAACAGCAATTTTAGCCTCAACCCTGTTGTACAAAAGCTCTACCACCTCAATTAATTTCTTTTCAATTCCTTTAGATACCTGATAAACATCTCCGGGCTTTACAATTGCCGAAGCTTTAAGATTTTGACCATTAAACTTCACACGCCCAGCCTTGCAAGCTTCAGTTGCCAAGCTCCTGGTTTTAAATAATCTTATTGCCCATAAGTATTTATCTATCCGTAATTTCTCTTGTTCAGCCATAAAAATCAAAAATACATTAAGAAAACACATCGTCAATACATAAAATTGATTTATTTTGTCAAAAAATAACAAACGATCATGATAGCAGAATTAAAAAAGTTGGTAGAAGCCGCTTGGGAAGACAGAACTTTATTAGAATATAGCGAACATTGCGAAGCAATTGAAACTGTAGTTATGCAGTTAGACAAAGGCGAATTACGCGTTGCAGAACCAGTCCTTAACTCTTGGGGTATTAATGAATGGATAAAAAAAGCAGTAATACTTTATTTCCCGATCAGACAAATGAAGGAAATTGAAATGGGCCCTTTTGTTTTTCATGATAAAATGAAATTAAAAACCAATTACAAAGAGATAGGTGTAAGAGTTGTTCCTGGTGCAAGTGCCCGTTATGGCGCATACTTAGCTAAAGGTGTAATTATGATGCCTTCTTATGTAAACATAGGTGCTTATGTTGATGAAGGTACGATGGTAGATACCTGGGCTACAGTTGGCTCATGTGCTCAAATTGGAAAACATGTACACTTAAGCGGTGGTGTTGGTATTGGTGGTGTTTTAGAACCTATCCAGGCTGCTCCAGTAATTATCGAAGACAACTGTTTCCTTGGATCAAGAGCGATCGTTGTCGAAGGTGTACGCGTAGAAAAAGAAGCTGTACTAGGTGCAAACGTAGTATTAACCGCATCTACAAAAATCATTGATATAACTGGCTCAACTCCTGTTGAGTATAAAGGTATCGTTCCTGCACGCTCGGTTGTAATTCCTGGTAGCTACGCTAAGAAATTCCCTGCTGGAGAATACCACGTACCATGTGCCCTGATCATTGGCAAACGTAAAGAATCAACAGATAAAAAAACTTCCCTTAATGATGCATTGAGAGAAAACAATGTAGCAGTATAACATAATGAATATTGGTTTTGACGGAAAAAGAGCAGCAAATAATCTTACAGGTTTAGGTAACTACAGCCGCTCATTAATTGGCCACCTGGCCAAATATTTCCCTCAAAACCAATATTTTGTTTACAGCCCCAAAGTAAAAGACATCCCACAGGTTAACGCTTTTATCAACACCAAAGCGATACACCTGAAACTGCCCGAAACAAAAGGTTTATTGTGGAGAAGCTTAGGGATAAAAAAACAACTGTTAAAAGATAGAATAGATCTTTACCATGGCCTAAGCCATGAAATTCCAATTGGCATCCATAAAACTGGCATCCCTTCTATAGTAACTATACATGATCTGATCTTCATTAAGTTCCCTAAAAACTTCGGTGTCATTGATCGATTTATCTATAACCTAAAAACCAGGTATGCCTGCAAACATGCGGATGGTATCATTGCCATAAGTGAACAAACCAAACAAGACATTATCCAGTTTTTTAAAATTGCTCCCGATAAAATTGAAGTCATTTATCAAAGTTGCGATGACAGTTTCAAATTGCAAGCAACAGCCGAAACAAAAAAGCTTGTTCATGAAAAATACAACCTACCGGATCAGTACATTTTAAATGTAGGTACCATAGAGACCAGGAAAAACCTGCTTACCTTAATAAAAGCATTGAAAAATGTAAACGAAGCGTATAAGCTGGTCGTAATAGGAAAAAAGACGGGTTATTATAAATTGGTAGAAAAAGAGATTCAAGAACAGGGCTTAATCGACCGGGTTCTTTTTCTTCAAAATGTCCCCTTTACCGATCTCCCAGTCATTTACCAAATGGCCACTGTTTTTGCATACCCTTCCGTATATGAAGGTTTCGGAATCCCCATCATTGAGGCCTTGTACACTCATGTTCCTGTAGTGGCTGCAACAGGTTCTTGCCTTGAAGAGGCCGGCGGCCCCAACAGCATTTACGTTCATCCTACTGATCATACCGCTTTGGCGAATGCCATAAATAAGATATTGGCCAATCCTGACCTACAAGCCGAAATGAAAGAAAAAGGCATAGCTTACGTTCAGAAATTTAATAACGAACACATCAGCAATCAGATGATGCAGTTGTACATCAAAACTTTTAAATAAATCATCTATAAAAATCGTCTTTGATGCAGTAAGGATAAAATTGTAATTTTACCCTATGCTAAGAACAGAAATTGAAAAAGCCCTTGCTGTTTTAAAAGACGGAGGAGTCATCCTTTATCCTACAGATACAGTGTGGGGACTTGGTTGCGATGCCACCAATGAACAGGCAGTCGCAAAAATCAATGAAATTAAGGGCCGTGCAGCCGACAAAAGCTTCATCATTCTTTTAGATACCGATAACAAACTACAAAGCTATGTAAATGAAGTACCTGATGTGGCATACGACCTGATAGAATACGCAGAAAACCCACTTACCTTAGTATTTCCCGGTGCTAAAAATCTAGCAAAAAATGTAATCAATGCCGATGGAAGCATTGGAATAAGGATTGCTAAACATGATTTCTGCCAACAACTTATTCAAAGGTTTCGCAAACCCATTACCTCAACATCTGCAAATGTATCTGGTGCCCCAACTCCACTCTTTTTTGACGAGATTAGTGACGAAATAAAAGAAGCAGTAGACTATATTGTTGACTTAGAGCAAGAACTCAAAACCAATAAAAAGCCATCAACCATAATGAAATTAGCGCCCGGAGGTCAATTTTCCTTTATTAGAAGGTAAGTTTTACTACTTTTGCAATCTCATCGATGGAACAACATTTACAACATCCTATTTTTAAAGCGCTTGCCGGCATAGCTGACACACACCATATCGAAGCCTATATTATTGGCGGTTATGTAAGGGATATTTTCCTAAACAGACCCTCTAAAGACATTGATATTGTAGTACTAGGCAACGGAATCGAATTTGCGGAGCTTGCAGGTAAACACCTGAAAAGTAAAGTCGCTGTTTTTAAAAACTTCGGTACTGCAATGCTTAAATACCAGGATCTGGAAATAGAATTTGTAGGTGCCAGGAAAGAATCCTATCGTTCAGATTCACGTAAACCCATTGTAGAGAATGGTACAATTGAAGATGATCAACTGAGAAGAGATTTTACCATTAATGCACTGGCCATATCTTTAAACAAAGCAAATTACGGGCAGCTGGTTGATCCTTTTAACGGGATAATCGATCTCAATAACAAGTTGATCCGGACACCACTGGAACCTGAGCTTACCTTTTCAGATGACCCTTTGCGCATGATGCGCGCAATTCGTTTTGCTTCGCAGCTTAATTTCAGTATCGACGAACAAGCTTTAAATGCAATAAAGAAGCAGAAAGAACGCATTAGCATCGTTTCTAAAGAGCGCATCACTGACGAGCTGAACAAGATTATAATGTCGGATGTTCCGTCAATAGGTTTTAAATACTTATTTGATACCGGACTACTTCAGCTCATATTTCCACAAATGGCCGGCCTGTATGGGGTTGACATCATTAATGGAAAAGGGCACAAAGATAATTTTTACCACACCCTACAAGTACTCGATAACATCTGCGAGACTACCAAAGACCTTTGGCTACGCTGGGCAGCAATCTTGCATGACATTGCTAAACCCGCCACCAAACGTTTTGAAGAAGGACATGGCTGGACCTTTCACGGTCACGAAGATAAAGGCGCACGAATGGTTCCTAAGATATTTGCTCAGCTTAAACTTCCCCTAAATGAAAAGATGAAGTTTGTGCAAAAACTGGTGCAACTACACCTTCGCCCCATTGTATTGGCACAAGAAGTGGTCACAGACTCGGCAGTAAGAAGACTATTATTTGATGCCGGCGAAGACATAGAGAGCTTAATGTTGCTCTGCAATGCCGATGTGACTACCAAAAATGAGTATAAGGTAAAAAAATACCGCAATAACTTTGAACTGGTAAAACAAAAACTCAAAGATGTAGAAGAACGCGACAAGATCAGAAATTGGCAACCCCCTATCTCCGGTAATGACATCATGGAGATTTTTGGTTTAAGTGCTGGAAAAGAAGTCGGCCTACTTAAAAATGCCATCCGAGAAGCAATTCTGGAAGGAGAAATAACAAACACATACGATAACGCGTTACAATTTATGCTTGAAAAAGCTAAAGAATTCGGGCTTCAGCCAATAAAGCGTTAACACAATTATATAAAGTATATTTTATTTTTTAATTTTATACCTAGAAAAGAGGCTAAAATGGCAATTTATAGATTTAGAATAAGTTTCGAAGATTTCGATGAAGTAGTACGGGAAATAGATATCAAGTCCACCCAAACATTTGAAGATTTGCATAAAGCAGTACACCGTTCAACTGGGTACTCTGCGGAGAAATCATCATCATTTTTTGTAAGTACTGACAACTGGATAAAAGGTGATGAAATTGCCTATCTGCCAACGCAACGTAAAACAGATAGAGGGGTAGCCTTGATGGAAACTTCTAAATTAAACAGATTCATCGAAGACCCACACCAGAAATTTTATTACATCTATAACTTCGACCGTCCATTTGATTTTCACGTAGAACTCATCAAGATCATCCTTGATCCAGATCCGAACATAGAGTATCCATTCTTGGTAAAAAGTACAGGAGAAGCCCCTAAAATTATCGAAAAGGATAACTTTGGCGCTGTTACAGTATCTGCGGCTCCAGCATCTACAGAATTTGATTTCTTAAATGAAATGGATTTTGTACCTGAAGACACAGAAGAAATCGAAGCGATGGGTGGCCGAGGCATCAATGCAGAAGAAAAATCTGACGACGCTGATGAAGAAGAAACTGATGATGCAGATGAATTTGCAGACAATGATGACTACGAAGACGAAGAATACAATAGTAAAGAGGACTATTAATGCCAGATATGGCATTAAATAAAACATTAATTGTAATTGTTGGTCCAACCGGAATAGGAAAAACTGCACTGGCCATTGCTTTGGCCAGGCATTTTTCTACTGAAATCATATCAGCCGACTCCAGGCAATTTTTTAAGGAGATGGAAATTGGAACAGCAAAACCTTCAGCCGAAGAACTGGCTGCTGCACCCCATCACTTTATCAACTCCCATAGCATAGAAAACTTATTTAGTACTGGTGATTTCGAAATACAAGCCATTGATCGAATTACTCAATTGTTTGAAAAGCATAACCTGTTGATCATGGTTGGCGGCTCCGGTTTGTATATAGATGCCGTATGTAATGGATTAGATGATCTTCCGGAAACAGATATGAACATCCGCGAAAAACTTAATCAACAGCTAGCAAACGAGGGCCTGGAAGCTATCAAAAAGCAGCTCAGCGAGTATGATCCCGAATACTATAACAAAGTGGATCAGTCCAATCCACAACGCATGATCAGAGGTCTGGAATTTTACCTATCTACAGGTACAAAACTATCTGCCCATCTTACCAACAGCAAAAAAATCAGACCATTCAATATCATCAAAATAGGTCTGAATATGGACCGTTCGGAGCTCTACAACCGGATAAACCAACGTGTAGATAAAATGATGGAAGCGGGTTTATTAGATGAAGTAAAGGGTCTACAACCCTTCAGAAAATACAATGCACTCAATACAGTGGGGTATTCAGAATTATTCGCTTATTTAGATGGCGAAATCGCGTTGAAAGACGCCGTAGATCAAATTAAGCAGAACACCAGACGTTTTGCAAAACGCCAGCTTACATGGTTTAGAAGAGATGACAGCACCGCCTGGTTTGAACCTGGCCAAGATAATGCCGTCATCAATTATATCGGTCAAAAAGCAGACTAAGCCTGCGCCGTAGGGCCACCAAAGTTCATCGGAAAGCCTGGAGGCTCCTCTTGAGTCTTTATACGTCCATTTACAGCTTCATATTTTTCAATATTATCCTGCATTGCAGCTACTAATCTTTTAGCATGCTCAGGTGTCAATATAATCCTTGATTTTACTCTTGCTTTAGGTACACCAGGCATAACCCTGATAAAATCCAATACAAACTCCGTATTCGAGTGTGTGATAATAGCCAGATTAGAAAATATCCCTTCTGCGATTTCTTCAGAAAGCTCAATATTTAATTGGTTCTCGTTGTTTTGTTCTTCCATAAGACAAACTTAGATAATTTTTAGTATTGACTGGCAAAAAAAATCCCCCAACTTAAAAGAAGGGGGATTTTAGAAAAATGTATTTAAATATTAAGCATCTACTTCTTCTTGTTTCGAAGCTAATAATTTATCGTATTCTTCCTGAGAACCTACAATGATACGCTCGTATCCACGTACACCAGTACCTGAAGGGATTAAGTGTCCAACAATAACGTTTTCTTTCAATCCAAGCATGTTATCACGTTTACCAGCAATAGCTGCCTCGTTTAACACTTTTGTAGTTTCCTGGAACGATGCCGCCGAGATGAACGATTTCGTACCTAATGAAGCACGTGTAATACCTTGTAGCATTGAACTCGCAGTTGCAGGTCTTGCATCACGAACTTCAATTTGTTTCAAGTCTTTACGTCTCAATTGAGAATTCTCATCTCTTAATTTACGTAATGAAATGATCTGACCAGGTTTAACCGTGTTTGAATCACCAGCTTCAATTACAACTTTTTTGTCGTAAATATCATCATTCTCAATCATGAAGTCCCAACGATCTGCAGAGTTGTTCTCTAAGAAAGTAGTATCTCCTGGATCTTCGATATGAACCTTTTGCATCATTTGGTGAACAATTACCTCAAAGTGCTTATCGTTGATTTTCACACCTTGTAAACGGTAAACCTCTTGGATACCATTTACTAAGTACTCTTGTACAGCTGCCGGGCCTTTAATAGCCAGGATATCTGCAGGAGAGATCGAACCATCAGATAAAGGCATACCTGCTTTTACAAAGTCATTATCCTGAACCAGGATGTGTTTAGACAATGGAACAAGGTATTTTTTAACTTCACCATCCTTAGATTCGATAGTCATCTCACGATTACCACGTTTCACGCCACCTAGCGTTACCACACCATCAATCTCTGTTACTACAGCAGGGTTAGATGGATTACGTGCTTCGAAAAGCTCAGTTACACGTGGTAAACCACCCGTAATATCCCTTGTTTTTCCAGTCGTACGAGGTATCTTAACTAAAATCTGACCAGTTTGAACCATATCACCTTCATCAATTGCGATGTGTGCACCAACAGGGATGTTATATCCACGGATCAATTCACCTTTCTTATCAACAACTCTTACTGAAGGATTTTTAGTTTTATCACGGGTATCGATAATTACTTTCTCACGGTGACCAGTTTGCTCATCTGACTCTTCACGGAAGGTTACACCCTCAATAATAGCGTCAAATTCGATTTTACCGGCAAACTCCGAGATAATAACCGCGTTGTACGGATCCCAAGAACAAATCCTATCACCTTTAGTGATGGTAGCACCATCCTGAACGTATAAGAATGAACCATAAGGAATGTTATTCGTCATGATCACTTTGCCTGTTACAGCTTCAACGATCTTGAACTCACCTGAACGACCCAATACGATATTAGTTAAGCCATCTTCAGTTTTTGTTTCAACAGTACGAACGTTTTCAAATTCGATGACACCATCAAATTTAGCCATGATCTGAGATTCTGCAGCGATGTTCGATGCAGTACCCCCAACGTGGAACGTACGTAATGTTAACTGTGTACCCGGCTCACCGATTGACTGTGCAGCAATTACACCAACAGCCTCACCTTTTTGAACACGCTTACCAGTTGCTAAGTTACGTCCGTAGCAAAGTGCACAAACGCCTCTTTTGTTTTCGCAGGTTAATACCGAACGAATTTCAATACCTTCTAAAGGAGACTCTTCAATTGTTTTAGCAATTTCTTCAGTTACATCCTCTCCAGCACCAACCAATAGCTTTCCATCTAAAGGATTGAATACATCATGTAGCGAAATACGACCTAAAATTCTGTCATATAATGGTTCAACGATGTCTTCATTATCTTTCAATGCAGTGGTAAACATACCTCTCAATGTACCGCAATCCGCAGAATTAACGATCATATCCTGTGCCACATCATGTAAACGACGTGTCAAGTAACCAGCATCAGCCGTTTTTAACGCCGTATCCGCCAAACCTTTACGAGCACCGTGGGTAGAGATAAAGTACTCTAATACCGACAGACCTTCTTTAAAGTTTGATAAGATCGGGTTTTCAATAATCTCACCACCTGAACCTGATTTCTGAGGCTTAGCCATCAAACCACGCATACCGCATAGCTGACGAATCTGCTCTTTCGAACCACGGGCTCCAGAGTCCAACATCATATATACTGAGTTGAAACCTTGGTTATCGCTCGATAACTGATTCATCACGAATGATGTTAATCTGTTATTGATACGAGTCCAGATATCGATAATTTGGTTGTAACGCTCGTTGTTGGTAATGAAACCCATGTTATAGTTGTTTCTTACCTCATCAACTTCTGCAGAAGCTTGCTCTAGTAGCGCTTGCTTCTCAACAGGGATGTTTACATCCTGTAAGTTAAATGATAAACCACCGCGGAAGGCCATTTGGAAACCTAATTCCTTAATGTCATCAAGGAACCTTGCTGCACGTGCCATACCCGTGATTTTAACAATCTCACCAATAATATCTCTTAGAGATTTCTTAGTAAGCAATTCGTTGATGTAACCTACTTCTACTGGTACCATTTGGTTAAACAATACACGACCAACAGTAGTTTCCATCAATTTATTAACGATCGTACCATCTTCTAATTTAACATTTACCTTAACCTTGATAAATGCATGAAGATCAATCATTTTCTCATTGTAAGCAATGATAACTTCTTCTGGAGAATAGAAAGAGAAATCTTGTCCTTTAACTACACGTCCTTCATCTGTTCTACGGCCTTTAGTAATGTAATAAAGACCCAAAACCATATCCTGAGAAGGTACAGTAATAGGTGTACCGTTTGCAGGGTTCAAGATGTTGTGTGCTGCAAGCATTAATACTTGCGCTTCAAGGATTGCGGCGTGCCCTAATGGTAAATGTACTGCCATCTGGTCACCGTCAAAATCCGCGTTAAAAGCTGTACACACTAAAGGGTGTAATTGAATTGCTTTACCTTCAACCAATTTAGGCTGGAACGACTGGATACCCAATCTGTGCAACGTAGGCGCACGATTCAGTAATACAGGGTGTCCTTTTAAAACATTCTCAAGAATATCCCAAACTAATGGATCTTTCCTGTCTACAATTTTCTTTGCAGATTTTACTGTTTTAACAATACCTCTTTCTATCATCTTACGGATGATAAATGGTTTGAATAGCTCAGCAGCCATATCCTTAGGTAAACCGCACTCGTGTAATTTAAGGTTTGGACCTACAACAATTACCGAACGAGCAGAATAATCCACACGTTTACCTAATAAGTTCTGACGGAAACGACCTTGTTTACCTTTCAAGATATCAGAAAGGGATTTCAAAGCACGGTTACCTTCAGTTTTTACAGCATTTACTTTACGTGAGTTATCAAATAACGAATCTACAGCTTCCTGTAACATACGTTTTTCGTTACGCAAAATTACCTCTGGAGCTTTGATCTCGATCAAACGCTTCAAACGGTTATTACGGATAATCACACGACGATACAAATCATTTAGATCTGAAGTTGCAAAACGACCACCTTCTAATGGTACTAAAGGACGTAATTCTGGTGGAATAACCGGAACGATCTTAATGATCATCCACTCAGGATTATTCTCAATACGCGATCTTGAACCACGGAAAGCCTCAACAACTTGTAAGCGTTTTAAAGCCTCATTTTTACGTTGTTGTGAAGTCTCGTTTGCAGCCTGGTGGCGTAAGTTATAAGATAAAGTATCTAAATCAATACGTTTTAACAAATCTTCTAATGCTTCAGCACCCATTTTGGCGATGAATTTATTAGGATCTTTATCATCCAGGTATTGGTTTTCTTTAGGCAACTTATCAAGAATATCTAAATACTCCTCTTCAGTTAAGAAATCCATGTATTGAATACCTTCTTCGGCCATAAAACCTGGCTGAATTACTACATAACGCTCGTAGTAAATGATCAGGTCAAGTCTTTTTGTTGGTAAGCCTAATAAGTATCCAATTTTATTTGGTAATGAACGGAAGTACCAGATATGCGCAACAGGAACTACCAAATTAATGTGTCCCATACGTTCTCTACGAACTTTCTTTTCCGTTACCTCAACACCACAACGGTCACAAACAATACCTTTATAACGGATACGTTTATATTTACCGCAATGACATTCGTAATCTTTAACCGGACCAAAAATACGCTCGCAAAACAAACCATCACGCTCAGGTTTGTAAGTACGATAATTGATAGTCTCAGGTTTTAACACCTCACCACTAGAGCGCTCTAAAATAGCCTCCGGCGATGCCAAACTAATGGTAATCGAGGTGAAATTGCTTTTTAATTTATTATCCTTTTTGTAAGACATAGCTCTTTTGTTTGAAAGTTGAAAAATTTAAAAAGTTGGGATGCTTTCAGAAAAGCCCTATACATCCCAACAAAATAACTTTCAACATTAGTCTAACGTAATATCTAAACCTAATCCACGTAACTCATGCACCAATACGTTAAACGATTCCGGTACACCTGGAGTAGGAAGGTTCTCGCCTTTTACAATCGCCTCATAAGTTTTGGCCCTACCGATAACATCATCCGACTTAACAGTTAATATCTCTTGTAGGATATTGGCAGCACCAAATGCCTCCAATGCCCAAACCTCCATCTCACCAAAACGCTGACCACCGAACTGGGCTTTACCACCCAATGGTTGTTGTGTAATCAATGAGTATGGTCCGATTGAACGAGCGTGCATCTTATCATCAACCATGTGTCCTAATTTCAACATGTAGATAATACCTACAGTTGTTGGTTGGTCAAATTTCTCACCCGTTAAACCGTTATGTAAGTAAGTTCTACCTGAAGCAGGTACACCCGCTTTAGCGATCCAATCTTCTACCTCGTCATGTTTAGCACCATCAAAGATTGGAGTTGCAAATTTAACACCCAATTCTTTACCGGCCCATGCCAATACAGTTTCATAGATCTGGCCCAAGTTCATACGTGAAGGTACACCCAGTGGGTTCAACACGATATCAACAGGAGTTCCATCTTCAAGGAATGGCATATCTTCATCACGAACGATACGGGCTACAATACCCTTATTACCGTGACGACCAGCCATCTTATCACCTACTTTTAACTTACGTTTTTTAGCTACATAAACTTTAGCCATTTGTACAATACCTGATGGCAATTCATCACCAACACTGATGGCGAATTTATCACGTTTGTAAGCACCTAGCTCTTCGTTTACACGAATACCATAGTTATGAAGCAACAACTTGATCTGATCATTTTTGTCATCATCAGTAGTCCATTTGTATGGATTGATGTGCGCATATTCTAGATCTGTTAAACTTTTCTGCGTAAACTTAGCACCTTTAGGGAACAACAATTCTTTATAAACGTTGAATACACCTTGAGATGTTTTACCATTCACAATTTGGAATAGTTTGTCTACCAATTCATTTTTCAGATTTAAAACAGCAAGATCATATCTCTTGTCTAATTTCTCTATTGCCGATTTCTCTTCAGCTTTAGTTGTTTTCTTAGCTCTTGAGAATAACTTAGTGTCAATTACCACACCTCTGATAGATGGTGGAGTTTTCAAAGATGCATCTTTCACATCTCCTGCTTTATCACCAAATATCGCACGTAATAATTTCTCCTCTGGCGAAGGATCAGATTCTCCTTTAGGAGTGATCTTACCAATAAGGATGTCACCTTCTTTAACCTCAGCACCGATACGGATAATACCGTTCTCATCTAAATCTTTAGTAGCTTCTTCAGAAACGTTAGGGATATCTGGTGTTAATTCCTCTTCCCCACGTTTTGTATCACGCACTTCCAATTCAAACTCTTCAATGTGTAATGAAGTAAAGATATCTTCACGAACAATACGCTCGCTAATTACGATCGCATCCTCAAAGTTATACCCTTGCCAAGGCATGAAAGCAACTTTTAAGTTTCTTCCTAATGCCAATTCACCATTTTCAGTAGCATAACCTTCACAAAGTACTTGCCCTTTAACAACTTTCTGACCTTTCTTAACGATCGGTTTCAAGTTGATACAAGTATTCTGGTTGGTTTTCTTGAATTTGATTAATTTATAAGTTTTGCTATCACCTTCGAAAGAAACTAAACGATCGCCGTCGTTTCTTACATATTTAATAGTGATCTCATTTGCATCTACATATTCAACTACACCTTCGCCTTCAGCATTGATCAGTGTTCTTGAATCGCGGGCTACGCGACCTTCCAAACCTGTACCAACAATCGGAGCCTCAGGACGCAACAAAGGTACGGCCTGACGTTGCATGTTCGATCCCATCAAAGCCCTGTTCGCATCATCATGCTCAAGGAAAGGAATCAACGATGCAGCGATCGAAGTAATCTGATTAGGTGCCACGTCCATTAAGTCTAATTTCTCAGGCTCAATAACCGGGAAGTCACCCTCATAACGCGCTTTTACACGTGAGGTAGTGAAATTACCTTTATCATCGTAAGAGGCATTTGCCTGAGCAATCGTTTTACCATCTTCATCTTCAGCAGATAAATAGATAACCGGTTCGTCCATGGCTACAATACCATTCTCAACTTTTTTATATGGTGTTTCAATGAAACCTAAACTGTTGATCTTCGCATGAACACACAGAGATGAAATCAAACCAATGTTTGGTCCCTCTGGGGTTTCAATCGTACACAAACGACCGTAGTGCGTATAGTGAACGTCACGAACCTCGAAACCTGCACGCTCACGTGATAGACCACCTGGGCCTAAGGCTGACAAACGACGCTTGTGCGTAATCTCTGCCAAAGGATTCGTCTGGTCCATGAACTGTGATAACTGGTTTGTTCCAAAGAATGAATTAATTACCGACGATAAAGTACGGGCATTAATCAAATCAGTTGGGGTGAAAACCTCGTTGTCACGAATGTTCATACGCTCACGAATGGTACGAGCCATACGCGCTAAACCAACACCAAATTGAGCGTATAATTGCTCACCTACTGTACGAACACGACGATTCGACAAGTGATCAATATCATCCACCTCTTCTTTAGAGTTGATCAGTTTAATCAAATATTTAACAATCGCAATAATATCTGCTTTTGTTAAAACCTTTACATGATCAGGAGTATCCATCTTCAACTTACGGTTGATACGGTATCTACCCACATCACCTAAGTCATAACGTTTATCCGAGAAGAACAAACGCTCGATAATACCTCTTGCAGTTTCCTCATCAGGTGGTTCTGCGTTACGCAAAGCACGATAGATGTTTTCAACAGCCTCTTTTTCAGAGTTCGAAGTATCCTTTTGTAAAGTATTATATATAATGGTATAATCAGCCTGGCTTGCACCATCATCTTTAGACAAGATGATCGTTTTAACACCAGCATCAATGATCATGTCAATATGGTCGTCTTCTAAAACAGTATCCCTGTCCAAGATTACTTCATTACGATCAATAGAAACTACCTCGCCAGTATCCTCATCCACAAAATCTTCAACCCATTTCCTCAATACTCTTGCAGCAAGCTTACGACCGATATATTTCTTCAAACCTGATTTGCTAACCTTAACCTCATCAGCAAGATCAAACAATTCAAGAATGTCTTTATCAGAATCATAACCAATAGCACGCAATAACGTGGTAACAGGGAATTTTTTCTTACGATCAATATAAGCGTACATCACGTTATTCACGTCAGTAGCAAATTCAATCCAAGAACCTTTGAAAGGGATTACACGGGCAGAGTATAATTTAGTTCCGTTAGTGTGACGGCTTTGGCCGAAGAACACTCCAGGAGACCTGTGTAGTTGTGAAACAATTACACGTTCTGCACCATTAATCACAAACGTACCTTTAGGAGTCATATAAGGTATGGTTCCTAAATATACATCTTGAATGATGGTTTCAAAATCTTCGTGTTCTGCATCATTACACGAAAGCTTTAATTTAGCTTTCAATGGAACACTATAAGTTAACCCACGGTCAATACACTCAGGTATATCATAACGTGGTGGGTCAATAAAATAATCCAGGAATTCTAAAACAAAAATGTTTCTCGAATCTGTGATTGGGAAATTCTCAGCGAACACCTTAAACAAACCTTCTGTATGACGGTTATCTGAAGTAGTTTCGATCTGAAAAAATTCTCTGAATGATTGCAACTGCACATCAAGAAAATCTGGGTAATCTATGATATGCTTACTACGTGCAAAATTTACTCTTTGGTCGACTTTATTTGCCAATGGACTAAAGTTAATTTAGTTTAAGAATAAACTATTTGTTTGGTTTGCCGCTAAACAATTTCATCAACCAAACTAAATGAAATGTTTATAAACAGGTATAGACTCCGACTATACAGTCGGAGTCTACGTTTAATTTATATTAAAATTAAGTGATTACTTAATTTCAACTACAGCTCCAGCTTCTTCTAATTGAGTTTTCAAAGCATTAGCTTCGTCTTTAGAAACACCAGCTTTTAATTCTTTTGGTGCACCGTCAACTAAGTCTTTAGCTTCTTTCAAACCTAAACCAGTTAAGTCTTTTACCAATTTAACTACTGCTAATTTAGAACCACCAGCTTCTTTTAAGATTACATCAAAAGTTGATTTTTCTTCAGCTGCAGGAGCATCAGCACCAGCAGGACCTGCAACAGCAACTGCAGCAGCAGCTGGTTCGATACCATACTCGTCTTTTAAGATTTGAGCTAATTCGTTAACTTCTTTAACTGTTAAGTTTACCAATTGCTCAGCAAACGATTTTAAATCTGCCATTTTTATAGATTTTAAAGATTTTACGTAAAAATAATTTGTTTAATATGAACTTTTAAGGTGTCCTTAACCTTCTCTCTCTTGAAGAGTTTTAACAATTCCTGCAATTTTGTTACCGCCTGACTGTAATGCCGAAATAACGTTTTTAGCTGGTGATTGTAATAATCCAATGATGTCTCCAATAAGCTCTTCTCTTGATTTCAAGCTTACTAAAGTATCTAATTGGTTATCACCAACAAATACTGTTGAATCGATATATGCAGCTTTAAGCTGAGGTTTATCAGTTCCTTTTCTCAAGGCTTTGATCAGCTTAGCTGGACCATTACCTACTGTTGAGAATAATAATGCTGATTGACCTTTAAGTGCAACAAAGATTTCTGATGCATCGCCTTCTAATCCTTCAATCGCTTTTCTGATTAAAGTATTTTTAGCAACTTGCATTTCAATCCCGCTTTCGAAACATTTACGACGGATACCGTTTATTTTCTCAACAGATAAGCTTGATGTATCGGCAATGTAAAAATTACCGTATTCCTGCATCTTCACTTGAAGAGCCGAAACGACTTCGTGTTTTTCTTCTCTGTTCATATTAAATACCCGTTACTGATTTAGCTTCGATTGCGATTCCAGGACTCATAGTTGAAGAAACATGAATGCTCTTAAAATAAGTTCCTTTTGCAGCTGATGGTTTTAATTTTGAAATTACTTGTAGAACTTCTAAAGCATTTTCATATATTTTATCTGCTGGGAATGATACTTTTCCTATTGAAGCGTGTATAATACCACTTTTGTCAACTTTAAAATCAATCTTACCGCCTTTTACATCAGTTACTGCTTTACCAACTTCGTTAGTTACAGTACCTGACTTAGGGTTTGGCATAAGGTTACGTGGACCTAAAACGCGGCCCAGTTTACCTACTTTTGCCATACAAGCAGGAGTAGTGATAATAATGTCAACATCAGTCCATCCACCTTCAATCTTGGCTACATATTCGTCTAAACCTACAAAATCTGCACCTGCCGCTTTAGCCTCTTCTTCCTTATCAGGAGTACAAAGAACTAATACACGTACAGTTTTACCTGTACCGTGTGGTAAAGTAGCAATACCACGTACCATTTGATTGGCCTTACGTGGATCTACGCCTAAAGATACGTCGATATCAACCGATGCATCAAATTTAGTTGTAGTAATCTCTTTTACCAAAGCAGCCGCATCCTTTAAAGAATACGTTTTACCAGATTCTAGTTTAGCATGTGCCTTTTTTTGATTTTTTGTTAATTTAGCCACTGTTGTAAACTGTTTTTTGTTAATTAATTTGTCCAAGGTGCATCACCGCTAACGGTGATTCCCATACTGCGTGCTGTACCTGCAACCATACTCATTGCAGATTCGATAGTAAATGCATTTAAATCAGTCATTTTATCTTCAGCAATTGACTTAACCTGATCCCAAGTCACCGAACCAACTTTCTTACGGTTGGGCTCAGCAGAACCACTCGTTAATTTAGTAGCATCCTTTAACTGGATAGCAACAGGAGGGGTTTTGATGATAAATTCGAAAGACTTGTCAGCATAAACAGTAATTACGACTGGTAATACTTTACCGGGCTTATCTTGGGTACGAGCATTGAATTGCTTGCAAAATTCCATAATGTTCACCCCTTTAGCACCCAATGCAGGTCCTACTGGTGGTGATGGATTTGCGGCTCCACCCTTGATTTGTAACTTAACAAGCGCACTGACTTCTTTTGCCATTTTCTGTTTTGTTAATTTGTAATACTCAATGTTATTATGTTGGAAGCATGTAACAATTAAGATCTTATATTGTTTTAATCACTTAAAACTATTCTTTTTCTACTTGCATATAGTTAAGCTCCAATGGAGTTTTTCTTCCGAAAATCTTAACCATAACTTTTAATTTCTTTTTCTCTTCGTTAACCTCTTCAATAACGCCAGTGAAACCATTAAATGGTCCATCCATAACTTTAACGTTCTCGCCTACATAATAAGCAACGTTCATGGTTTCGCCTTGCTGGCTCATCTCATCAACTTTACCTAAAATACGGTTAACTTCTGCTTGACGCATAGGAACTGGATTTCCACCCTTATCCCCTAAAAAACCAATCACACTATTAATATTCTTAATAATGTGTTCTAATTCTCCATCTAAAGTAGCTTCGATCAAAACGTAGCCAGGATAATAATTGCGCTCTTTTGCAATCTTTTTACCATCCTTCATCTGATAGTATTTCTCCATTGGTATCAATACCTGAGGTACCAAATGAGAAAATCCTAAACGACTAATTTCTGAATCGATATACTGTTTTACTTTTTTTTCTTTACCGCTAACAGCTCTAACCACATACCATTTCAACTGATCTTCCATTGAGCTATATTAATTAGAAAGTGATTTATAAAAAGTATCTAAAACAAAAGTAGATCCCTTATCCATTGCAAATACTACACATGCAATGATTAATGAAGCTACTAAAACCAATACTGCCGAATTTTGCAATTCACCCCATGTAGGCCAGGTAACCTTATGGGTCATTTCCTCGTATGATTCTTTTATAAATTGAACTACTTTAGCCATAATTATCTTTTTGCACGGGAACAAGGATTCGAACCCTGATCAAAGGTTTTGGAGACCTCTATTCTACCGTTGAACTATTCCCGTGTATATTTGATTCTTATCTTAAGAATCGGCATCTTTTAGAACAAAGTACTTAGGTGATAAAGCCTAAGTACTTTGCTTTATTGTTCACTACTTCCCGAAGGAGGTATTGATTATTTTAAAATTTCAGTTACCTGACCAGCACCTACTGTTCTACCACCCTCACGGATTGCGAAACGTAGACCTTTTTCCATTGCGATTGCGTTGATCAATTTAACTGTAATTGTAACGTTATCACCTGGCATAACCATTTCAGTTCCTTCAGCTAGTGAGATCTCACCAGTTACGTCTGTGGTACGGAAATAGAATTGTGGACGGTATTTGTTAAAGAATGGAGTGTGACGTCCACCTTCTGCTTTTGACAATACATAGATCTCAGCTTTGAAATCAGTGTGAGGATTTACCGAACCTGGTTTACAGATAACCATACCACGACGGATATCAGTTTTCTCAATACCACGTAACAATAAACCTACGTTATCACCAGCTTCACCATAATCAAGGATCTTACGGAACATCTCAACACCTGTTACAGTTGATTTAAGATTTTCTGCACCCATACCCAAGATCTCAACTGGATCACCAGAGTTGATTACACCACGCTCAATACGACCAGTTGCAACAGTACCACGACCAGTGATCGAGAATACATCTTCAACAGGCATTAAGAATGGAAGCTCAGTTAAACGTGGAGGAATTGGAATGTAGTTATCAACAGCATCCATTAATTCCATGATTTTACCTACCCATTTCGGATCTCCGTTCAAGCCACCAAGAGCTGAACCTTGAATTACAGGGATATCATCACCAGGGAATTCATAGAATGATAACAATTCACGAATTTCCATCTCTACTAATTCTAATAACTCAGGATCATCAACCATATCCACTTTATTCATGAATACAACCAATGAAGGAACACCTACCTGACGAGCCAATAGAATGTGCTCACGAGTTTGTGGCATTGGACCATCTGTTGCAGCTACAACAATGATAGCTCCATCCATTTGTGCAGCACCAGTAACCATGTTTTTCACATAATCCGCGTGACCTGGACAGTCAACGTGAGCATAGTGACGGTTAGCTGTTGAATATTCAACGTGTGCTGTATTAATAGTGATACCTCTTTCTTTTTCCTCTGGAGCAGAGTCAATAGAATCAAATGAACGCGCCTCAGATAAACCAGCATCAGATAACACTTTAGTGATAGCTGCTGTTAAGGTTGTTTTACCGTGGTCAACGTGACCGATTGTGCCGATGTTTAAGTGCGGCTTGCTGCGGTCAAACTTTTCTTTTGCCATGTTTTTATACTTATTAGTAGGTTAACTTTTTATTTATTATTTGTTTTGATACTATTTCAACACGAAAAACCTTGTTCAGCTGCTCTACAACAGTTTCACAAAGCATCTCTTTTTTTTGAGCCAAAGATGGGACTTGAACCCACGACCTCTTCCTTACCAAGGAAGTGCTCTACCGCTGAGCTACTTCGGCTTTTAATCTTAACCTGCATTCCATTTAACCGAAACAAGGGTTAAACTTTCAGGACTGCAGACCGCCCAGCTTTTTCCATTTTTGAGCGAAAGACGAGGTTCGAACTCGCGACCTATAGCTTGGAAGGCTATCGCTCTACCAACTGAGCTACTTTCGCTTTTAGATTTTCAATCTTTCGATCTTAAATCATGGTGGGGGGAGAAGGATTCGAACCTTCGAAGTCTTGCGACAACAGAGTTACAGTCTGTCCCATTTGGCCACTCTGGTATCCCCCCGCTTTTAATCATCACATATCACTACGTAATCTTAAAAGAGCCTCCTATCGGGATCGAACCAATGACCTACTGATTACAAGTCAGTTGCTCTACCAGCTGAGCTAAGGAGGCTTATATATCACATTACTTATAAATCAAGCAATGTTTTCTACAATATTAATCTTTCACAGAACATCCCTCTTTCTTACCGGGCCAACGCCCTCTCTGAATGGGAATGCAAATCTACAAGAATTTTAATACGATGCAAAATTATTTTCAAAAAAAAATTGGCAGAAGTAAATCTGCCAATTTCATATCAAAAACCTAAAAAATATGTACCTAGTAATCAGATACTTCATTCGCATTCAAAAGAACCTTGTGTTCACTCAACTTAATTCTCGTCTTATCTTTATGTTTAGTAATTTGCTTTCTTAATGATTCGATTGCCAAATCTGTCGCCTCTTCAAAGGTTTTACATTGCTCTTTTGCAAACATTGTAACCCCTGGTACGATAAGCTTAACCTCACTTATCTTATTGGCCTCGTCATCTACATTCTCTAATTTTAAATATATTTCCCCGCTAATGATTTGATCAAAAAACTGATCTAGCTTATCGACTTTTTTCTGGATAAAATCTAACAACTTCTGGTCTGCATTGAAATGAATCGATTGAACTGTAATTTTCATATTTTCCTCCTTTTTTATGCCTTTGGATGGGCCTGTTTATATATTGTTTTTAATCTCTCTACTGAATTATGCGTGTAAACCTGCGTAGCAGCTAAACTGGCATGTCCTAACAACTCTTTTATTGCATTTAAATCAGCACCCCTATTCAGCAAGCTTGTTGCATAGGAATGGCGCAACACGTGTGGACTTTTTTTATCCTGGGTGGACACATAAGTCAAATAACGCTGAACTATCCTTCTCACAAACGCAGGATAAGCTTCATCTCCTTTGTTAGTAACGATTAAGCCCCCCGTTTTGTTATCAAAATTTTGTAATGTTTTAAGCTTTACATAATCTTTCAATTGTTCGGCAAGTATTTTACTAATAGGAATGACCCGCTCCTTACTCCTTTTCCCCATTACCCGAATCGTTGAATCATAAAAATTAATATCCCCCTCCTTCAGCGATAGCAACTCAGCCAAACGCATTCCAGTACCAAAAAACGTCTCTATGATCAACTTGTCCCTTACCGAAGGAAAACTATCATCGAAAAACTCATCCGAATCCAGTAACAGATCTAACTTCGCATCATCTATAAATACAGGTAATTTTTTCGGCACCTTAGGCGCCTTAACCAGCGTCATGGGACTTGCGGATATTATATTCTGACGCAACAAAAACTTATAAAAACTGCGCAACGTAGATAATTTTCTGCCGACAGAATTTTCACCAACCTTATTATCCATCATGTACACCATAAAATCTCTTACATGCACATGCTTAACCTCGACTAAAGGTAAGTCGAATGTTTTCCTTATAAAATCTTCAAACTGAATCAGATCTGTTTGGTAAGACTGAATGGTATGCGAAGAATATCTCTTCTCGTGCTGCAGATAGGTTAAAAATTGCTCAACAGTCATAGAAAATCTTTACGTGCTCGGTTGAGTCAAGTTACAAAACATAGTTCAACTTTTTGTGTTTATTTTAACATAAAATTTAAACTAACCCACAAAATAAGGTAGTAACATAAGCTAACCTACTAATCTTCAAATTATTCACCTATCTTAACTATAATTAAAAAGAACACCATATACCAGCGTAATTAATTTTTATATTTTTAATAAAATATTGCCTAATTTAATTTCACATTTAAAATCTCAAAAAAAGAATTTGCACTAAGCGCTCACCGTCGTATTTAAAGCATTTATAACCACAAACTGAATGAAGAATTGCACAAAATAATGCGAATCAAATATGAATAAAGACATTAATGCCTCCAATAACCAGACTTTCTTTTTTGAAGTTAAGGAAAGATCAGATCGGTTAATGAATTACTTCCTGATTTGTTTCTTTTTAGTCGGACTTTTAATCGCCTCATACTATGACACCTGGTTAATTGCATTTGGAGTTGGTGGAATTTCTTTACTCGCCTACTATTCGGCAAAAATAGCATTACCCGACTCAACCTTATATCAGTATGTTTTAAGCACCGTACTAGGCATTTTCATGGCCCAGTTTATCTACCAGATGCACGGGATGTTTGAAATGCATTTTTTCGCTTTTATTGGTAGCGCCTTACTCATCACCTATCAGAAATGGAAATTGCAGATCCCCATATTAATTATTGTGGTCCTTCACCATACCATCTTCAGCCACCTTCAGAACATCGGCTTCAATAAAGTTTATTTCAGCAATCAGGACCACATTGATCTCCAAACTCTTCTAATCCACCTCCTCCTCGCCGCCGTAATATTCTTTATCTGTGGATTATGGGCATATCAGCTGGAAAAATATAGTGCAATGCGCAAGCAGAATGAAGAAGCCCTTGACAAATCAAATCAACAATTAAGAAAATTTAATTTAGAACTAGAAAAAGCCCGTCAGGATGCTGATCAGGCTAGCCAGGCAAAGAGCATATTCCTAGCTACAATGAGCCATGAAATTCGCACTCCAATGAATGGGGTGATTGGGATGTCTACCCTATTGGGCGAAACACCTTTGACAGAAGAGCAGCGAATGTTCAACGAAACAATAAACACCTGCGGAGAAACGCTGATCAATGTGATTAACGATATTCTGGATTTTTCAAAGATCGAATCAGGAAACCTCGAACTCGAAAGAGAAGACTTTGATTTGCGTCGTTTAATTGAGGATGTGCTTTATATTTTCGCCAGCAAAGCAGCACAAACCCATTTAAACCTGATTTATGATATCCAGGAAAACGTACCCCTACAGATTGTTGGGGACCATTTAAGATTGAAACAGATTTTAACCAACCTGGTAGGTAACGCAATGAAATTTACAGAACAAGGGGAAGTTTGCGTATTCGTTCACTTAGAAAATACCAAACCAGACGGACAAGTAACATTAAGATTTGATATACGGGATACGGGGATTGGTATACCAGAAGACAAATTAAATCGATTATTTAAAGCATTTTCCCAGATAGATTCATCTACCACAAGAAAATATGGAGGTACAGGACTGGGCCTCGCCATCTCAGAAAAACTAGTCGACTTAATGGGGGGACAAATCTGGGTAGAAAGCAAACCTGACCTAGGCTCTACATTTTCGTTTACGATAACCACTTATATAGGAAATCTGAACAGACAGGCTCCCTTTCAGGATGAAAAGCTGATTCCGAGTAAATTGTCAACAAACTTTAGCAAGAAATTCCCATTCACCATACTCATAGCAGAAGATAACCAAATGAACCAACATGTGATTCTGAATATCCTGCGTAAGATGGGCTATTCACCAGATCTGGCTAAAAATGGACAAGAGGCGATTGAAGCCGTCAAGCAGAAAGAGTATGAGATAATTTTAATGGACATCCAAATGCCTGTCATGGACGGACTGGAAGCCACCCAGATCATTCGCAAAACACTTAAAAAGCAGCCTATCATTATTGCACTAACTGCTAATGTAATGACAGACGACGAAGAAACATGTATAAATGCCGGGATGAACGACTATATCCGTAAGCCCTTTAAACTAGAAGAATTGATGAATAGACTAGAGAAATGGCATTTAATCGGCATTGAAAAATAAAAAAGCGCCACCGAATAATCGATCGCGCTTTAATATCATATTAAAATTTTAGAACTAGATTGTTCCTTCAAGTTGCATATTTTGCTTGTAAATAGCGTGTTTCACTAGTGTACGACGAGCTACAGATTTTTTCTCATAAGCTTGGCGGCTACGCAATTCTCTCAAAACTCCAGTTTTTTCAAACTTCTTTTTGAAACGTTTTAACGCCTTATCTAATGATTCGCCGTCTTTAATATTAATAATGATCATAACGTAAAATACCTCCTCTCGTTGTTTTTAGGACTGCAAAGATAGAGCTTTCATTTGATAATCAAAACAATATATTATATTTAATTATTAATGAGCCTAAACTCAAACCAGAATGTTATTTAATTACCTTTAATCATCAATAATCATATCTATGAAATCTAAAAAAACACTTTACATTATCCTTGCGATCGTAATCCTCGGCCTTAGTGGCTTCGTTTATTACAATTACTATTTTGTATTTGGAGAAGGTGTTAAAGCCGGACAACTTAATTATGTAGTTAAAAAGGGATACCTATTTAAAACATATGAAGGTAAACTAATCCAAACGGGATTCCGCACCGGACAGCCTGGAGCCATCCAATCGAATGAGTTTGAGTTTTCGGTGACCAATGATTCTATTGCTGAGAAAATGATGCTAAATAGTGGAAAAACGTTCGAACTGCATTATAAAGAATATGTAAATCGTTTGCCATGGAGAGGTTATAGCCCATTTGTGGTCGATAAAATCATCTCCATAAAATAAATAAATCCGGCTATCTTTCGATGGGCCGGATTTACCAGTTTTATATTTGGTTAGAATATCTCGTCTTAAATGGGGAGCACTAATCCTTCAACACTTCACGTGCGATGACTATTTTTTGAATTTCAGAGGTCCCCTCTCCTATTGTACATAGTTTACTATCACGATAGAACTTCTCAACCGGAAAATCTTTAGTGTAGCCATAGCCACCAAAAATCTGTACAGCCTCAGTAGCGCATCTTACACAAACCTCCGATGCAAAGTACTTGGCCATAGCCGACTCCTTAGTCATAGGTAAACCACGGTTCTTTAAATCAGCCGCCTGTCGGATCAACAAATCAGCAGCTTCAATCTCCGTAGCCATATCCGCAAGTTTAAAACTTATCCCCTGAAAGCTAGCTATTGGCTGTCCAAACTGATGACGCTCTTTAGAATAGGCAACAGCCGCCTCATAAGCACCCTTAGCAATACCGAGCGCCAGCGCTGCAATAGAGATCCTTCCACCGTCCAACACCTTCATGGCCTGTTTAAACCCGTCTCCAACATTACCTAAAAGGTTCTCCTTCGGAACGCGACAATTGTCAAAAATCATCTCTGTAGTTTCCGAGGCTCTCATGCCTAGTTTATTTTCTTTTTTACCAGCCGAAAAACCTGGTGTACCACGTTCAACTACGATCGCAGAAATACCTTTAGCTTCTCCCTTTTCGCCAGTGCGTACCATTACCACTGCAATATCACCACTTTTACCGTGTGTGATCCAATTTTTGGCTCCGTTAATTACATATTCATCCCCATCCAACGTAGCCGTGGTCATCATCCGCAAAGCATCCGATCCAGTATTAGCTTCCGTTAAACCCCAGGCACCTATCCATTCAGCAGAAGCCAACTTAGGTAACCATTTCTGTTTTTGCGCTTCATTTCCAAAAGCAAGAATATGCCCGGTACATAACGAATTATGTGCTGCAAGAGATAAACCGATAGAACCACAAACTTTTGCGACTTCAACAATTACATCTACATATTCCTGATAACCAAAACCTGATCCCCCATAAGTTTCTGGAACAAGTACGCCCATCAAACCCAGTTCGCCCAATTGCTTAAAAACTTCGACAGGGAAATGTTGTGCCTCGTCCCATTCCATCAATTTTGGCCTGATATTTTTTTCGGCAAAATCTTTCACCATGCTTCTGACCATCTCCTGATTTTCTGAGATACTAAAGTTGTATCCCACAGAATTATCCATCGTTTCTAACATATTTTATTGTTTGAATTTGGGCAATGATAAACAAATAAAACAACAGCATCACCAGTTAAAAATTCGCCAAAACATAGAACGAAATGGTATTTAGTTCATTAACCTTACCCTATCATTTTAGACAAATGAATAAGGCCAGAAATTTTACTGTTATTTTTTTTCAAAAATATTGCACTCAATAGCCAAAAGCTACAAAAAACAACAAATCAGCCAAATTCTAATAAGAGGCAAGTGAAAATATCTGCGTGTTATAAGGCGCCAATCTGACTCTTCCATTCAAGAAATCCAAAGCAATAATGAAAGAATAACCCGCAACCTCAGCGCCCAGCTGCATCACTAATTTAGAAGCTGCAACAACGGTTCCTCCGGTAGCTAGCAAGTCATCATGTATCAAAACTTTTTGCCCAGCAATTAATGCGTCCTCATGTAGCTCTATCGTTGCCGTTCCATATTCCAAGTCATACGACTGCTTTACCGTTTTATAAGGCAGCTTACCCGCCTTCCTAATCGGCACAAAAGGAACATTTAAAAGTTGCGCCAATGTCGGACCAAATAAAAAACCCCGGCTTTCAATACCTGCGACTACATCTATTCCCACATCTTTGAGTTGCTCCGCTAATGCTTTGGTAATCTCCATACACAACTGAGGATCTTTTAATATGGGGGTAATGTCTTTAAAAACGATCCCAGCTTTAGGAAAATCATTTACATCGCGTACAGTTGATTTTATTTTTGATTCTATCATGATTAAAATTCAAGATAAGCAGCCAAACGGTTAATTGTTTCCTGATTTAAAATAGCCACTTTATTTAAGTCTGCAATATTACTATAATTTCCATGCTGTTTTCTATATTGTATCAGTGCATTTACCTGTTTATACCTAATGTATGGGTGATTTTTAAAATCAACAAACTCGGCAGTATTCACATTTATCCTTTTTAATTTAGTCACATCAACTACAACCTGGTCTTTAATCTCTTCGTACTTTACGGAATCCAGGCCAAAAACTTCCATCAGTTGTTCTTTTTTATAAAAGCCACCAATGCGTTCTCTATAGTTAATGATGCGATTGGCAAAGGTCATCCCAATCCCCCTTATTTGATCGAGCGCTGTAGTATCGGCCCCATTAACTTCAACAACGACAGGCGCCAACTTTATATGCACTTGCTTGGGATATGTTTTCGAATTAAGCGCCGGGCTGTTTTCTAAATCATTCGCAATCCTAATATAGGGCTCCCATTGTTGATACATCTTTAAGCTTATCGTGTACATTTTACGTAAGTCTTCTTTCTTTCTAAATTGACCACCTTTTGCCCGGTATTTTAAAATAGCCCCAGCTTGTTTGGCTGATAGCCCTAGCCTTATCCATTCCTCCACGCCTATCATATTCGGATCAAAAGCAAATAGGCTGACTTTCCTTTTAACTGTAGGTTGTTCAAAATTATATTCCTTTTTATCGCTCAGCTTTTTCTTTTCCAGCAAGGCTAATGTCAAAACTGCTTGTTGCTCAGCTTCGGTTACCTGTTCCTCCTCTTTCACTAAACCATATAAATAAGGAAAGCTCATCATTAGCCCAATAAGGACAAAAAGCGTCATTAATCCATTAAACTCTCTCTTGGTAAATCCAAAATAAACAGCCAACCATTTCTTCATCAGCTAATTTAACCAACTTACTTAAGACTAACCAACCTACAATCGATACTGCAATCACATTTATTAAATTGTTATCATTTTATTAACTTGCATTCAATCCGGCAGGCTTCCACAAAATTCATCAACCAAACAGCAGAAAAGAAGCTGTAGTTAATAACCAAGGATATACCAGAACGTTGCTCCTCCCTTTATAAGGCCTGGGCGCCAGCAAGGCCCCAGCAATGTCCCGGCAATTATAAGCCATCCCCACAGCGTTTCCTAGCCTTAAATCCGTGTATAAAATACCGTTTTGAACATAATTATAGCAATAGTTAATTGCTTATATTTCTAGCTTGTAACTCGCTTTAAAAATATAAATCTTATTTTTGAACTTGCTTTACAATCCATTAATCCAATTTAAATGAAGATTATAACTACGAAAGAGTTTGCAAAGGCCACGAAGATAGATAAGTTAGGTGTACCGGGTTTAGCAGCTTTACTCATGGAGATGATGAAACTGAATGACATCAACAAGGTTTTTTCTCAAAATGAACACTTTAACGGACTTGAGTTTGTTGACAAAATATTAGAAACAATAGGTGTAAGCATCGATTTTGATGAAGATGATCTTAAAAGCATACCTAAAACAGGCGGTTTTATTGCCATAGCCAATCATCCTTACGGTGGTATTGAAGGACTCGCCCTCGTAAAATTGTTATGCACAGTAAGGCCAGAGGCCAAGGTAATGGTTAATTTTATCCTTAAAAAGATCCCTAACCTGAGCGAGTTCTTTGTAGCAGTAAACCCCTTCGAAAATGTTCAACATACCTCCAGCATCAGTGGCTTAAAAGCTACATTCGACTTATTGAAAAGTGGGACTCCTATTGGGATCTTTCCTGCGGGTGAGGTTTCTACCTTTAGCTTAGATAAACAAGAGATTACAGACCGTATATGGCACCCTGTAGTGGGAAAATTAATAGCAAGAGCTAAAGTACCTGTTGTACCAATTTACTTCCATGGCAACAATGGAGTATTGTTTAATATCCTAAGTTTTATTCATCCTACTCTTAGAACGGCCAAATTGCCATCTGAATTTTTAAATAAACAAGGACTTAAAATAAAGGTTCGGATAGGTAAACCGATCAATATCGAAGACATCTCTTATCGGAACAACACCAATAAACTACTCGACTTTTTGCGCGCCCGCACCTATGCGCTAGGCACCGGATTGGAAGAAGAGAAAAAAATGTTTAATCCGATCAACCTCTTCAAGATTAAGAAAAAACCAGAGCCGGTTATCGAAGAGACAGACCGCAACTTAATGGTTCAAGAAATTGAAGAGTTGGAAGGCTTTAGGGTATGGCAGGAAAAAAATTACGAAGTGTACATTGCGCCAACCATAGCTATTCCAAATGTATTGAGAGAAATTGGCCGTTTAAGGGAAATCACCTTTAGAGAGGTTGGCGAAGGAACCAACAAAAAGATCGACCTTGATAATTACGACATTTACTACAGTCACTTATTTATATGGGATAAAGAACTACAAAATATTGTAGGCGCCTACCGTATTGGTAAAGGTGATGAAATATTAAATACGATGGGCCGCAGAGGTTTTTACCTGTCGGAGCTGTTCAAAATTAAAGAGCCATTTTACCCATTGCTCAGAAAAGGAATAGAACTTGGTCGTTCATGGATTAGAAAAGAATATCAGCAAAAACCATTGCCCCTGTTTTTACTATGGAAAGGTATCTTGAAATACCTGTTAGATAATCCACAGTACAGGTATATGTTTGGACCTGTAAGTATCAGCAATAACTTTTCTAAGTTTTCTAAATCGCTGATTGTTGATTACATCACCAAAAACCATTTCGATTATGAATTGGCACATTACGTAAAACCTAAAAACAAGTTTAAGGCGGACTTGTCGGCCATTGATAAAGACCTGCTCATAGAAAGTAGTGAATCCCTAAAAGATTTGGATAGTTTGATTTCTGACATTGAAAACTCACACATCAAGATTCCTGTGTTGCTAAGACAATACATGAACCTGAATGCAAAAATCATATGTTTCAATATAGACCCTAAGTTTTCTGATTGTCTGGATGGCTTTTTAGTGGTTGATATGCAGAATATCCCACCAGAAATGTTAGAGAAAGTTGGAAAGAACTTTTAAACCAAAAAGCCACGACATCCATCGTGGCTTTTTGTTATCAACTAAACCTAAACTTTATAAATACTAACCAAATATTTATGTCACAAAAGTAAGGTCGTGATGTTAAGAGCTTGTTAATTAGCAATTATGATAAATATTTTTTTCAAAGTTTCATTAGCGTCCAAAAGTATCATAGTTATCCTCGGCATATTTTTCAAAACGAAGTAAAAGCTTTATGTTCTGTCTTTCTAAATTCGTTAATTCCTTATCAACATTGCCCGAAATTGGGACATACCAATCTATCGGATTAAAAAAGTCCTTATAAGTTTGCTTTTTAAAAGTAAAACCGTGACGGGCAAAAATTGTATTTCTTAAAATCTGAAGATCAAGTTTTCTTAAATTCTTCAAGTCATTTTCCTTAAGTGCGGTATTTGATGCATTTATTTTAAAAATCTTATCAGAAGCACTTCTATAAAACGAATTAATTGAAGTGGTATCAATAGTGCCATCTTCTAATGTATCAAGTTGCGATTTAACTTTTTCTGAAGACCAGTCTACGTAGCCATAATCTGCTGACAGCATTAGGTTTGGATTATAAACAAATGCTTTTCTTAATAATTTGAATGATTTTTCCGGCCATTTCAGTTCCGTTTTGTATGCATTCCAAACGCCTATTAAGGTATCGCCTTTAAGTTTAAATTCAAATCGTCCATCATATTTATCTGTTCCGGGTTCATCAAGAATAAAACTTATTTGATTCCCATTTGCAGAAATCTTCCCTGATAAGGGTCTAACATTTCCAGAAACAATACTTTGGCCAATCACTCCGTCCTTTGTTATGCTTTTAATAATAATATTGATCTTGTCATTAGCAGAACTCATATCCCCTTCATACTCATCACTGCCAGCGACAATAAAATCGCCAACCCAGGATCCATATAAATCCTTATGAGTCTCTTTTTGTGCCGTTTCGACATCTTCTGTTCCTGATTTCTTTTCTCTGCACGAGAATAAAAAGAGAACTACACAACTTAACCCTATTATTTTTTTCATATTTTTCTTTTAATAAGCCATTCGGCGATTAACAAATTAGGAATCCAACCCAACCAGGCAATAATTTGATATACATCCATGGGTGCCGGATGGAATAAATATACTAGAATCACTTTCCAAAGTCTTAAGGTAATTGCGGAACAAGCCAGGGCAAAACTGCGCCACATATATTTTTTATGATCAATGACATCACCTTTCAGAATTAAAATGATCGCTTTTAAAGTAAAATAAAACCATAGTACACCAAGTAAAACAAAAGAAACTTTAGCGATCAGTCCCCCATTGGCAAAACATCCTATAAATATTCCGGATGGGGCAGCCAGTAAAATTACCACCCCCGAATAAAAATAGCCCGAAACCTTATGAACCCTTTTATACTTGGCCAGTATTGTTGAGTTAAACTGAGTAATACCTGCAAGAAGCACAAAGATCGCACTATATACATGCACATAAAATATCGGTAGATAAGATTTTATGCTGCTAACTTCTGTTTGCTTAATCTGGAGAAACGCCACATCGCTACCGAAAGGAATATACCTCAAAGTAATTTGTAGCATAAGTATAAAAAAATACACAAAGAACAGAAGTAGGAAAATTCCCTTATAGTTTAAATCTCTCATTCGGTTATTCGTCAACCTGGATGGTTTTATCCTTAAAGCGACAATTACAACAGCAAATGTAACACAACAAATTACTTACTAAACATTTATTTTTTACAAAGAAAATAATACTGTTAAGCAATTGTTAAACGCTAGCCTTTCCACAAACCAATAAGTCTGAAAGTTTAATACACAACCCATGTTAATTATATGTATATTTAATATGAATATAATATTAAATAGCTATGAACCGTTTGCTCAAAATATTCGGTACACTCTGCCTACTTCTGATCATGGAACAATCCTATGGTCAGCCCAAAGGGTATAACATCAGCTTCGAGTTTTATAATGACACATTTAATATTGAGGTAGATTCCTCTATCATTGTGGGTAATGACACCACATTGTCCAAACTAGCGGTTATAGCCTACTATGACAAGGTAAACCAGGGCAAATACAACACAATCCTAGATAAACTACTAGCCTATAAAAAAGCACATGAATTAAACGACTGGCTCTATTACCAGTTGATCAGAAAAACAGCACAAGCCATCAGCCCGAAAAAAGAAAACTACGAGCGTTATACTTTTTACAAATGGTTTTTTCTGGGCAAATCAGGCTACGATGCACGACTAACGCTGGCGGATAACAGAATGATATTTTATGTGTACAATGATGAAGATATCTCTGACATACCATTTGTCAACTATCAGCATAAAAAGTACATGTGTTTAAACCGTCACGATTATGCCTATGCCGACTTAAACAAAGTTCCGGCACAGGAGATGATAAGTATCCCTGAAGCAAAAGGAGCCTTCTCTTATAAAGTAACGCGGATGCCCGATTTTAAACCTGAGGACTATTACGAAAAACAAGTACAGTTCAACTATAAACATAAAACCTATCACTTTAACATCAAACTCAATTCAGACGTCGAAGCGATCTTTGCCAATTACCCGGTGGTTGATTTTGAATCGTACTTTAACATCCCATTAAGCAACGAAACTTACGGCTCCTTAATTCCTATATTAAAAAAGAACTTAAACGGAATGAACCAGAAGAAGGGCATAGATTACCTAATGCGTTTTACCCGCTATGCGTTTTTATATGAAGATGACGACAAAAACTTTGGCAAAGAAAAACGGCTCTCCCCTGAAGAGACTTTGTTTTCTAAGTATAGTGATTGTGATGACAGGGCAGCATTGTTTTTTTTCCTCGTAAAAGAGATATACAATTTGCCTATGATTGCTTTACTCTATCCTACCCATATCACCATGGCCGTACAGTTTGATAAGCCAATAGGACAGCCTATCGTATACAAAGGAAAAACCTATTCTTTCTGCGAGCCTACGCCTCAAAAAGAGAACTTAAATATTGGACAAGTTTCCGCTAACCTCAAAAACGTGCCCTATAAAGTTGTATATGCCTATGAACCAATTCATAAATAAACACAAAACCCCTTTAAGCGTTATGCTTAAAGGGGTTCTATAAAATATATTATTAATATCTTACTACTAGAACGTAGCTCCAGTTGCAGCAACTGATCCAGCTTTTAAAGTAAAGTTAGGAGTTGATGTAAGCGTGAAAGGAGAGTTTAATAAAGCAGCAGCAGCTGTTACATCAATAAACGTATTTCCTTTAGATGTAAGGTATGTTCTAAGTAATGCAGCACTTGCGAATGACGGAGTAGCTCCATCAGCCACAACTTCCTTATCAGCTACAACAGCACCAGCATTGCCTTGAGCAAGCGCTAAAGATTGGTAAATGTTATTTTTAATTAACGAAGTACCATCAGTTAAAGCATCACCAGTTTCTTTATCACGAATATCGATACCGTATCTTGAATTGATAAAGATAGAGTTAGCCAAGATCATTTTAGAACCTTTCCTCCAAAGGTTTGCATATTCATGTTTAGTATCAACTGTAGCACCTGTTGTTCCAGGACCAATGATGGTCATGTTAGAGATTACCGGGCGTGTTCTTGGAGTTGATGAGAATTGAGCAGCAGAGTTATCAGATTCAATACCATTAGATTGACCAGCAGCATCTGCTAAAGCAGGATCACGTTGACCAATTAAGAATTGTAATTTTCCTGAGTAACCATTATCAAAGTCAAAGATATCATCAACGTTAGCAATAGATACTAGGTGTTTAGCATTTACCGTACCTCCAAAAAACTCATAAGAATCATCCCCGCTGTAAGATACCTGAACATAATCAATTGTAGTTCCACTACCTACTGATCCAAAAGTAATACCATTGATCTCGTTATCTTTCACAAAAGCAATACCTGGGAATTCAACACGAACATATTTTAAAGTACCAGAGTTGTCAGCAGCATCTGTACCACCGTGAACTGCCTGATCGATGTCTATACCACCTTCAATGATCCCCGTACCACCTGGGTTATTATTTAATGATTTACCAAGCAAGATGATGCCACCCCAGTCACCAGGATTTCTATCACCCACGGCCTTGTTTGAAGTAAATACAATTGGATTATTCGCTGTACCTTCAGCAACTAATTTAGCACCACGCACTACTATAAGCGAACCTTTTGAAGTCTGATCACCTCTGATTACAGTACCTGCAGGGATAGTTAAAGTAACACCACTCGCTACATAAACGAATCCGTCTAACAAATATACTTTAGTAGCGTCTAAAGTTGTGTTGGTAGAAATTGTACCTTTTAGAGTTGCTGTAGTTGCACCATAAACTGTAGTTTTCGGACTAAAGTTTGTCCAATTTGCCGTCCAGTCAGAAGTACCCATAGCACCTCTATATGCTACTTTATCAAAGAATGATTCTGCTAAAACTTCATTAGATTCAACAGGAGCTGTTGGCTCTTCAACAACATCGTCATTTTTCGAGCAACTGGTTAGTACTGAAGTACCTGCCATTAATACAGCTATAAGACTTAGGTTTAATTTGTTTTTCATCTTCATAATTTATTTATACAAAAATATTCTAGTGATATTATTACAGTGTTAAAAACCAATTAACAAACCGTAATAGTTAAGTTAATTTAGTGTGAACTCTATTTGATTTTGTAAGAGAAGGTTAAGCTGAAAGTAGAACCAAAACGATCTGAAATATTGATATTATCCTTTTTTGGATCAAATGCAGCATTAGGATCTGAACCTTTTACTTTCTGATAATAGATAGCTTTGTTATTTAAGATATCACTATAGTTCAATTTTACCTCTGCTCTTGATTTTGCGAATTTTTGAGACAATTGTAAATCAAGAACATTTCTTGGATTCTCATAGATGTCCGGATCCGTAACATTTCCAACTGCCCAGATGCGTTTTCCGATTCTATTATACAATAAGCTTACGCCTGTTGAATTTTCCTTTTTTGAATTATACATCAAACCAGCATTGATCAAATAAGGCGATTGACCTTGCAAAGGACGTTTCCCTGTTTTATTAACTGTTTTAGCTACCTTCACTTCAGATTTCATATAAGATGCGTTGGTACTTAATGTAAAATTCGTCCATTTCTCTCCAACAAAGTCAAGAGATCTTCTGAATTCCATTTCTACACCATACAAGGTTGCAGATTTTGAATTGGTATATCCGAACGTTCTACCTGATGGACCAATCTGTAAAGCTTGTTCAATTGGCATCTCAAATTCTTTATAGAAAGTAGAAATCGAGAATACCTGTCCTGAAGATGGATAAACAGCATACCCTAAATCAAAATTTGTAGTTTTTGATTGTTTCAGCTTTGGGTTCCCAATAACGTTAGCATTCTTATTAAAGTCATAGAAACTAAAAGGTGCTATCTCTCTGAATTCGGGTCTACCTACAGTTTGCGATGCAGACAATCGAAGATTTGCCTTTTCCGTTAAATTGTAGATTAAGTTAGCAGATGGCAACACATTTACATAAGTTGTATCTACTCTTAAAGGATTAGATGAGTTATCAATACTGTTTAATTTCTGATTATAAGATTCTAATCTTGCTCCAATACCAAGTCTTAACTTTTCGGTAAGGTATCCATCAAACATAGCGTAACCAGCATTCAAAAATGAATTAGCATCATAAGCATCGGTACCGTTGGTGATATCACCCAACACAAATCCATTCTCTCTGATATTTGCCGGAGCAAAGATTTGATCTTGAGGTAAGTTAAGCAATGAATTATCAAATGTACCATTTCTTACAAATCCGATTACCCTTGCAGCAAAATCGCGTTTTCTATATTGACCAAAATAACCGAATTTGATTTTATTATTGTCATGGAACCATTTTACCGGTACAGTAATATCAAATGATCCACCATATAAATTCTCGTTTAACTTCGAATTGAAATTACCACCTAGATTAGGATCAGCTTGTCCTGATGAAGGTATACTTGCAATTGTGTAACCACCATTGCTCCCATTCTGTTCGTATTCCATTCTTTTGAAGCCAGGTTCTTTTCTATCTGTATTAGCGAAATTCAGATTCCAATCTAATTTGATCTTGCTTTCTGCTGATAAAACATGATTACCACTCAACTGATTCGAGATTAAAGATCTTTGCAAGATGTAATCCGCCGTTTTTAAAAACTTAGATTGTGAATCATCGATACCTTCACGCGAAATGAACTGATTTTCTAATACCCTATTGTATATGTTTTTTAAAGCTATTTTATTGGTTCCCCATGAGTAGGCAAAATTAGCCAACGCACCAATATTGGTATTGTAGTTATAAATATTATCGCTAAACTGGTCACCCAAAGCTTCACCAGTATAAGCTTTTTGATCGCTTTTCTTTAACCTTTCATCGTATCTGTACGAAAGAGATAAAACTGTACCGAAACGGCTATCATCTTTAAATACTTTTGTTGTACCATAATTCGCTTGAAATGCAGGACCTAAAATGGATTTCACATTTTCATATCCCCAATTGTTAGCGAATTGCTTTGATAAAGCAACACGTCCTTCTATTGGTAATGCAAGGTATTCGGCTCTTGATGGAAAAGACGCTGGGATATTTCGGTCTTTGTTGTATAACCCAAAAGCACCATTTTTACTTCCTGAGGCTTTCTGAAAATCTTTGAATGCAGATTGCGTATTATAAGAAGTCCCTAATGAGAAATTTAAAAATGGATTATCAGGAAAGTCCTTGGTGGTAACCTGCACAACACCACCAGAAAAATCACCAGGCATATCCGCTGAAGCTGTTTTATTAACAACAATAGCATCAATCAGGTTGGATGGTAAAATATCGAATGAAAATGCTTTTTTATCTACTTCAGTATTCGGTAATACCGCATTATTCAACATTGCTGAGTTATACCTGTCAGATAAACCGCGCACAATGATGAATTTATTGTCCTGAATACTTGCACCACTTACACGCTTCAATACATCAGATGTATTACGGTCTGGGCTTTTTCTGATCAATTCTGCAGAAATACCACTCGAAATACTAATACTTGATTTTTGATTTGCGTATAAAGTATTGATAGATTCTTTTTTTACGCTTGCGGTAATGACAACTTCATTCAACTTCTGATCATTGGAATCATCCATTACAAGATCAATTATTGTTGAAGCACTACCTTTAACTTCTACATCCGTAATGTTTTTTGTTGTATAACCTACGTAGGAAGCTTCAATAGTATATTTACCAGCAGCCAATGCTCCGATAACGTAACGTCCTTCAACATCAGTAGATGAACCTTTAGTAGTTCCCTTGATTTTTACTGTTACACCGATCAGTGTCTCACCCGTCTTCTTATCAGATACCTTACCTGAAATTTTTCCCGTTTGTGCAAATACTGTTACGCTAATAATTACGAATAATGCAGTAATTATTGCTTTTTTAAGGTTTAGTTGTGATTTCAATTTTGCCGTATATTAATTTCCAGCAAAGCTATTACCACAATGTTAGCCCTATGTTAGCGTTAAATTACCATTCGTTTACCAACGTGTTAATTCTATGTTAAGTGCTATTAGGATCAATACCTTAGCCCTACTTTTTTACAAATAAAGTGCAATAACCAAATTGGGCCGATTAACAAGAACTTAACATCTTCTAAAAATGAAGGCTTCTTTCCTTCGATTTTATGCCCTACAAATTGACCTACCCAAGCCAGCACAAAAATCACGATACAAACCAACCAGAACGCAGGGCCGCCAGATGCTTGCCAGTACTCTAGCTGGACGATAAAATAGCTCATCAAGCTAACTACCCATAGCATCAGAAAAGACAAGACAGGTGATAAGGTAAAGTAATAGTATAAAGAAAAGGCGATCAGAAAGGATGCCCAGTTTAGAAAGCCATTATACTTTCCTAAAAACTCCATATGAGGAAATGGAATGGCCCATACCAGACCAAGTAAACTAAACACAATTAAGGGTACACAGATCCAGTGAATAAGCTTATTTGTATGGTTTTGATGACTTTCTGCATATTTATCAAAAAGCACATCTACCGGTCTCTTAGGTTCTGCCTTATTCACTTTACTTTGCTCCTTCTTCATGTCTATGTTTAATTACTAGGTAAAAATAAAAAAAGCGATAGAATAATCTATCGCTTTTCTCAAATATAACAACGTTGTTGCTCTTTATTTCGCAAATGAAACCGATCTGGTCTCTCTGATCACGGTAACTTTAATCTGTCCCGGATAAGTCATTTCAGTTTGTATACGGTTAGAGATGTCTGCAGCTAACAATTCAGCTTGCTGATCGGTTACTCTTTCACTCTCTACCACTACGCGCAACTCTCTACCTGCCTGGATAGCAAAAGTTTTCTCTACTCCAGGATAAGAAAGTGCAAGCTCTTCTAATTCTTTTAAACGTTTGATATAGCTTTCAACAACCTCACGACGGGCGCCTGGACGGGCACCTGATATCGCATCACAAGCCTGTACAATTGGTGAGATCATCGAAGTCATTTCTATCTCATCATGGTGAGCTCCAATAGCATTGCAAATCTCTGGATGCTCTTTATATTTCTCAGCCAGTTGCATACCAAGGATCGCGTGAGGCAATTCGGGGTTATCATCAGGCACTTTACCTATATCGTGTAATAATCCGGCACGTTTAGCCATTTTAGCATTCAAGCCTAGTTCTGCAGCCATTGTAGCACAGAAATTAGCTACCTCACGTGAGTGATGTAATAAGTTCTGGCCATAAGAAGAACGGTAACGCATACGTCCAACCATTCTGATTAGCTCTGGGTGTAAACCATGGATACCAAGATCTATTACGGTACGCTCACCGATCTCTACAATCTCGTCTTCAATTTGTTTCTTGGTCTTAGCAACCACCTCTTCAATACGCGCAGGGTGGATCCTTCCATCTGTTACCAAACGGTGCAAGGCCAAACGTGCAATCTCTCTTCTTACCGGGTCAAATCCTGATAAGATGATCGCTTCAGGGGTATCATCAACGATGATCTCAATACCTGTGGCTGCTTCCAGTGCACGGATATTACGTCCCTCACGACCAATTACACGTCCTTTTATTTCATCACTTTCGATATGGAAGACAGAAACTGTATTTTCAATAGCGGCTTCTACAGCAGTACGCTGTATAGTTTGAATCACCACTTTTTTGGCTTCTTTAGTTGCAGTAAGCTTAGCTTCATCCACGATATCCTTTACCTGGATCATGGCCTGAGTACGGGCTTCCTGTTTCATGCTCTCTACCAATTGGTCTTTTGCCTCATCAGCACTTAAGCCAGCAATAGTTTCCAATTGTTTAACATGTTGATTCTTTAAAACATCTACCTCTTCCTGTTTCTTTACAGCCAGATCAGTTTGTTTTTCCAGATTCTTTTTATGCGTATCAATTTCTTGCTCCTTACGGTTGAAATTCTCTAAACGCTGGTTGATGCTTTGTTCTTTTTGCTTAATTGCGTTTTCACGCTGGTTGATTTGGTTGTTTTTACTATTTACTTCCTGCTCATGTTCAGACTTCAATTGCAAAAACTTTTCTTTTGCTTCCAATAACCTGTCCTTTTTTAAGATTTCGGCTTTACTCTCCGCATCTTTAAGCATCTTTTTCACTTTGGTCTGGGCCGCAATCTCCTGCGTTTTCAGCAGGCTCCTTAGTAGGAACCGCCCCACCAGAACGCCGATTACGAGGCCGGCCAGTACATATCCTATTATTCCTAATATTTCCATTCTCTATTTGTATTTATTGTTTAATCAGATACAATCCTTTTGATCGCTATCAATCCCTCCGGGATCTTAATCCTATCTGATTACTTATATATTTTATGAATGAGCAGCACTTCATTTCTGTTAACAATGCCCATTTTTGTTTCAAAAAAAAACCGCAACTAAATTTAATAAGCCCCAAGTTTTAAAAACCTCAACGAATTATAATTAGGATTTAAGTCATTTTCAGGTACATAAATGTAGATGAAATACACCCTCTTAATCCTATAAATATTGAAGTGTTAAGTTTTAAAAATAGTGAAACTCAAAAACGTAGCTGCGGCTATATCTTCGTGCTAATCTTAACTTATGCAAAGAACGTACTTATTTTGAAAAAAAATCGTTTAATAAACTATCCAATTCCTCCACCTTCTCGGCAACTGCAGTGTCCTGATTCTGGACTTTGTTTTCTACCCTCAATACTGCCGTTGCATAATGCAATACTGCCATAGAAAGCAAATCCTGCTTATCCCTAACCGCATAATTTTCTTGATAGTCCTTTATGCGCTCATTAATAATCTTGGCTGCTCGCCTTACAATTTCTTCCTCTTCAGTACTCACCTTTAAGGGGTAGATACGGTCGGAAATAGTTATTTTTATCGAGATTTCTCCCATTTCTTAGCTTTGTTTCACTTTCATGTATTCCTTATTTCTTAAGCAATACGACACACTTATCTATTTCACGCACAAAATCGTTAATTTTTTGCTTTATATCAAGTGTCTTTTCACTTGTACCCTCAATACTTTTCGCCAATTTCAAAACCCTTAACTTTTCTTCCAGGTCTGCATTCTTGGTTTTTGACGTATCAAGCGCAACTTTTATCGATTCATTTTCCAGCTTCAGCAGCTCATTTTCTTCTTGTAATGCACCACAAAGCTCTATTAAACGAGCTGTTTTCTGCAATACGGAGGTTAATTGATCTGCAACTGATGACATGAATAGTATTTTTTATTTCTTATTTTCTAATTTCTGCTTTTACCGTTTGTGCTAAGTTATGAATAATCTTTTGCATAACGGCATCAATTTGCTTATCGGTTAAGGTTTGCTCCTCGTCCTGTATCGTAAAGTTCAGTGCATATGACTTTTTACCCTCAGGTAATTTATCGCCTACATACACATCAAATACCTGTACATTTTTAATCAGCTTCTTCTCTGCTTTAAAAGCAACAGTTTTCAACTCCTCAAAAGTTACATTGGTATCCACCAACATAGATAAATCTCTTCTTACCGCAGGATATTTAGGCACCTCTTTGTTGATAATTTTATTCTTTCTTACCATGTCAAGCAACAAAGCCCAATCAAAGTCAGCATAATAAACATCTTTATCCACATCAGCTTTCTTTTTATCAGCTGCAGTTGCTGCACCAAAGCTTACAATCACCTTATCACCTCTAAAGTATTTCAATCCGAAAGCAAAGCTTTCATCTTTTAACTCATCAGATTGATAGCTCGTAATCCCCAATCGGCCAATCACCGCATCAACTACTGCTTTTAAATGATAAAAACTAACTGGAACTTGCTTTTGATTCCATTGCTCTGACTGGTTACTCCCCGAAAGCACAACCAATAAGCGTGGACGCTCTACGTACTTTTCGTTAATCAAGTGATAGCTCTTGCCAAACTCATAAAACTTAATATCAGCAGTCTTTCTGTTTTGGTTATAAGCAACGCTCTCCAAAGCTGGCATCAATAGCTCCTGACGCATTACATTTAGGTCGGAACTTAATGGATTTAAGATTTGAACCGCTTCTTCAGGATTTTTTGAATAAGCACCTTTGGTTAATGAATTACACCAAATCTCTAAATAGCCATTAGCAGTAAGCATATCCGCAATCACGTGCTGTGTTTGTTCCTTATCAGGTTTTGAACTGTACGATAAAGAAGCATTTACTTTACTCGGAATTTCGATATTGTTATAACCATAAATCCTCAGCACTTCTTCCGTGATGTCGCACTCACGCGTTACATCTACTTTAAACGCAGGCACCTTTAAGCTTAGCCCTACTGCAGTTTCTGCAGCAACATCAATACCTAACGCCACTATGATCGCTTTAATTTCTTCAGCGGCAATATCAACTCCAATTAACCTATTGATATTTTGATAGTTTACTTCAACATCAAAAGGCTGTACCGGATTAGGATAAATATCAGACACCTGTGAAGCGATCTTTCCACCACCAAGTTCTGCAATCAATAAGGCTGCACGCTTTAAAGCAGTAACAGTCATATCAGGATCGGTACCACGCTCAAATCTGAATGAGGCATCGGTCTTTAATCCATGTCTTTTCGAAGTTTTACGAACCGACACCGCATTAAAGTAAGCACTTTCTAAAAATATGTTCGTTGTAGTTTCGCTTACACCAGAGCTCTTACCGCCAAATACGCCGGCAATACACATAGGCTCTTCCGCATTACAGATCATCAAGTCTTCTGCCGAAAGCTTACGCTCTACACCGTCAAGGGTTACAAAAGGAGTTCCTTCTGCACATTTCTTAACACGCACTTGTCCACCTTTAATCTGATCTGCATCAAAAGCATGAAGTGGCACACCTAAATCATGCAATACATAATTGGTAATGTCTACGACATTGTTAATTGGCCTGATGCCGATCACTTTCAATTTATCTTGCAACCAGTCTGGAGAAGCCTTAACCGTAACGCCACTAATGGTAACACTACTGTATCTTGGGCAAGCAACTGTATCTTCTACTTTCACATCAATCTGCAGACTTTCATTCTCAGTTTTAAAACCCGAAATATCAGGCATCTGAATATGGGTACGGAAATAACCTGCTAAATCCCTTGCCACACCTAAATGCGAAGCCGCATCAGCTCTGTTTGGGGTAAGACCAATTTCAAAAAGATAGTCATCTTCCAACTTGAAATAAGCTTTCGCAGTTGTTCCTACTACAGTATCTTCAGGTAATACCATAATGCCGTCGTGAGATACGCCTAAGCCAATCTCATCTTCAGCACAGATCATCCCTTCAGATGCTTCACCCCTTATTTTTGATTTATTGATTTTAAAAGGCTCGCCTTCATTTGGATAAACCGTGGTACCCACAGTTGCAACCACAACTTTTTGTCCCTGGGCTACATTAGGCGCGCCACAAACCACCTGTATAGGTTCAGTACCACCAACATCAACAGTTGTTACGCGCAAACGATCAGCGTTAGGATGTTGCACACAACTCAATACATGGCCTATAACTAATCCCTCCAAGCCACCTGCAACAGGTTGTACTGTCTCCAGGCTCTCTACCTCCAAACCAATATTGGTTAATATTAAGGAAAGTTCCTGTGGTGTTTTATCTGTATGAATGAACTGTTTTAGCCAATTGTATGATATCTTCATCTTAATTCTATAAAACGCAAAGATATTATTTAATGCTGAAAGCGGAAAGCCAAGGACAAGTCTTACCAGTTAATTTTGAAAAATAACGATTAAAAGAACAATCGTGCTAGGATAGGTAGGTGATCTGAAGGGTACCGCAGGTCCTTACTGTCAGTAAGCACACCAAACTTCTGCACATTAAAACCTTTATTTACAAAAATGTAATCTATTCTTTCTTTTAGCGGCGCATTAAATTTAAACCCGTTAAAAGTACCCTCAGGTCCATATGCAGGCTCAACAGTTACTTCTTTGGTATCAGTTAAAAAGGTTTTTATCGTAGCTACAGCTTCCGTTTCAGGGGTAACATTCAAATCACCTGTTAAAATAACCGGCAATGTAGGCGCAATTTCCATGATCTTCTTTTTAATCAGTTTAGCCGATTCAATTCGAGCTTGAACACCCACATGATCATAATGCGTATTGAAAACTATAAAATCCTTCTTATTCCATTTATCATGCAATTTCACCCAGGTACAAACCCTTACGATAGCAGCATCCCAACCTTTAGATGGTTTTTCTGGCGTTTCGGATAACCAAAAGGTACCACCGTCCTTTTTAACAAACCTTGTTTTATCGAAATAGATCGCAGAGAACTCTCCTTCGCGTTTCCCATCTGTACGCCCTACACCAACTCGATCATAATTCGTGTTTTCAGATAATTGGTCAACTTGCAAAGCCAGCGCTTCTTGTACACATAAAATATCTGCATCATGATATTTGATTAAAGCTTTTACATTATCTTTTCTATTCGGCCAGGCATTCTCCCCATCATGAGTATTGTTATAACGGATGTTATAACTCATTACATTGATATAATTCGCAGGCTTTCTTTGGGCATTTGCTGTTGTCACAACCAACAACATTGCTATAGATAGTTTAATCATTATTTTCATACTGCCAAGTTAAAATTCTAATGTTAAATTAACCCCTCATCACCAAAACTATAAAATAATTTATCTGTTACAATCAGGTGATCCAGCACATACAGATCAAGCATCCTCCCTGCCTCAACCATTTTTTTGGTAATATTTATATCCTGCTGACTTGGCCTTAAACTCCCAGAGGGGTGATTATGCGCCAGAATCACATAAGCCGCATTGTGTTCCAATGCCGTTTTAAAAATAATCTTTGGGTCGGCCACGGTACCAGCCATCCCACCTTTACTGATCAATTGTTTCCCGATCAAATAATTGGCCTGATTCAAGATCAGTATCCAGAACTCTTCATGATTCAGATCAGCAAAAACAGGTTGCAGCACAGCAATTGCATCTGCCGATGTTACGATCTTCAACACATCAGGACCATCGGCCTCTTTCCTTCTCCTCCCAAGCTCCAATGCGGCTACTATCGCAATCGCCTTAGCCTCTCCGATCCCCTTAAACTTCGAAAGATCTTTAACAGATACTTTTCCGAGCGCATCCAGATCATTGTTATAAAATCCAAGAATGCGCTTACTTAGATCTACCGCAGTTTCATCCTTATTGCCCGAACCTATTAAAATAGCAATCAGCTCTGCATCTGTAAGATGCCTCCTGCCATTCAGCAATAGTTTTTCGCGGGGCCTGTCGGCTTCCGCCCACATCTTTATGCCTATTTTTTCCTGGTATGGGTTCATTTTTACAAGATCAGTTCGTTTTTTTTGGACAAAAAAAAACGGGATATGCAATGCATATCCCGTCTATAATATTGTAAAGCTATTGTTATTTTAAGCCATTAACAAATTTAGTCAGCTTAGATTTGTTGTTAGCTGCTTTGTTTTTGTGGATAACACTCTTTTTGGCTAAACGATCTAGCATAGAGATTACTTTAGGAAGTAATTCTAATCCAGTTTTTTTATCTTCAGCACCACGCAATCTTTTGATAAACGTACGAGTTGTTTTTGCCTGATATCTGTTACGTAAACGTTTAGTTGCGTTTGCTCTAATTCTTTTTAATGAAGATTTATGATTTGCCATTTTTTGTTATTAAAGTATTTTATAGTTAGAGCAAAGCTCTGTTATTCTTTCTGTTTTTCGGACTGCAAATATAGAATTAATGTTTTTAAAATACAAAAGCATTATGCAAATATTTTTCACATAATTGCTTTTTGTCCAATTATTTCAATTAACAGTTGTCAATTTCTCCAGGTTTTAGACGCAAACATGATGACTACGCCCTTTTGCTTACCACATCCCAATCTACAACATTCCACCAGCTGGCAATATAATCTGCACGTTTATTCTGATATTTAAGGTAATAAGCATGTTCCCACACATCAAGACCCAACAAAGGCACACCTTTCACTTCCGCATTATCAAACAAAGGATTATCCTGATTGGCAGTCGAACAAATCTTCAAAGTACCCTTGTCATTTACCAACCATGCCCATCCTGAACCAAAGCGTGACGCCGCAGCAGCAGAAAACTGTTCTTTAAATTTATCAACAGATCCAAATGATTTAACAATAGCCTCTTTTAACTTCCCTTGTGGCCCAGCCGAAGCACCTGGCTTTAAAGTCTCAAAAAAGAAATTATGATTCCATGCACCACCACCATTGTTACGGGCTTTGGCCGAAAGTTTCGAGGCATTATTAAAAAACTCAGCCTCTGTTTTATAAGGTATATTTTCGGCTGCAATTGCATCATTTACATTTTTAACATAGGCCGCATGGTGCTTTGTGTAATGAATCTCCATGGTAAGCGCATCTATATTAGGCTCTAATGCATTAAAAGCATATTTTAAAGGCACTTGAGTAAATTTCAATGGAGCAAGACCAGTACTCCCTTCAGTAGTTACAGCAGCAGCCAATGCAGCCCCTCCGTTTAACAAAACTGGGGTACCTATAGCAACTGCCAATGAGGCCGTCAACGTAGTTTTAATGAAATCTCTTCGGGTGTTTGTTTCCATGATTAAGGGTATTTAAGCAAATAAATAACAGAATAATAAATCTATGTCTTGTAATTTAACCTAATTCACCATAAAATGTTCTTGAACCATGCTATTTTTACAAAGGCCGAACAATTATAGATGGTACTAATTATTTTTTATCTTTGAACACGAATAAAAAGGCATATTATAGCTTTATTGCAAAAAACATCATACTAATTGAAAACCTCATGAAGAAGCGCATCGCCATATTTGCCTCAGGATCAGGATCCAATGCCCAGAAAATAATGGAGCATTTTAAACGAAGCACGGAAGTTGAAATCGCTTTGGTGCTGACCAATAACCCTGACGCTTATGTTTTACAACGCGCCGACAACTTCGAAATTCCTTCTCATGTGTTTGACAGGCATGAATTTTATCAGACAGATAACATCATCGACCTGCTAAAAAACCTGGAAATAGATCTAATTGTACTTGCAGGATTTTTATGGTTGATCCCTAAAAATCTTATCGCTGAATACCCTGGTCGCATCGTCAACATCCACCCTGCTATTTTACCTAAATTTGGTGGTAAAGGCATGTACGGCGACAACGTGCACAACGCGGTACTGGAAGCCAAAGAAACGGAAGGTGGTATCACCATTCACTATGTAAACGAACATTATGATGAAGGGGAATACATTTATCAGGCTAAATACCGCATCGATAAAGACGACAATCTGGAGATGATCAAATTTAAAGGTCAACAATTAGAGCACCTCCACTACCCAAAGGTGGTAGAGAGCATTTTGAAAAAGATAAAGAAGTAAAAACTACTTCGGCATACTGTTTATCCAGTCGCGGATCAGTTTAACTCCCTCTTTATGAATTACTGTGCGTGCCAGTTCTGGCATTGCAGTGCCAGGCTCAGTACTATTCATTCTATAAAATAATATAGAATGAGTGGCATCCCCTGGTATAATATCATAATCAAGTCCACCTGCACCCCCACCGGCAGAAACTGGAACTTTTCCTATTCCCAAATGATTGGGATTAGTTTGCTCCTATTCTAAAAACAAGCCTGTATTGTAAGCATCGCCGCCTTTAGTATGACAGTGTGCACAATTTATATCCAGATATTAAATACTTTCATGAATTTAATCATTTTTTACGTAAAGCAAGGAATAAGACAGTATGGGAAATCGTTCGTAGATGCTTTTATCAAACTCCATAGTAAGTCCATAGTGAGTCCATGTCAAGTCCATGTATTTAAGTAAAAACATGGATTTGAAATAAAGTTATTCTATATTTAAGTTGGATGAAAATAAAGGATTATACAAAGCATAGTAAAGCCGATACAGAAGCCTACTAGTCGGACAATTAGGCCCCACAAAACCTAGTTAGCAATACCATAAATAAACATTTGACAATAAAAGAAAAACCGGTAACTTTGCGGCTCAAATTTTTTCCTCCAATGAGTCAATCTATAAAGATCAAAAACGCTTTAATTTCAGTTTATTACAAAGATGGTTTAGAACCATTAGTTCGCTTACTTGCCGAGCAAGGTGTACAATTATTCTCTACCGGAGGTACCGAACAGTTTATTAAAGACTTGAATATTCCTGTTACAGCTGTTGAAGACCTTACAGGTTACCCATCAATTTTAGGTGGAAGAGTAAAAACATTACACCCTAAAGTTTTTGGTGGTATTTTAAACCGTAGAGCGCTAGGATCAGATCAGGAGCAGATTGCACAATATGAAATCCCTGAAATTGACTTAGTAATTGTTGATTTGTATCCTTTCGAAGAAACTGTTAAAGCCGGTGGTTCTGAATCAGACATCATCGAAAAAATAGATATTGGTGGTATTTCTCTAATCAGAGCTGCTGCAAAAAACTTTAATGACGTAGTAATTTTGGCATCTAAAGATGATTACTCGACTTTACAAGCACAGTTAGAGGCGCAAAATGGAGAAACAACTTTAGCACAACGTAAAGCTTTTGCTAAAAAAGCATTCCACACTTCTTCTCATTACGATACTGCGATCTTCAATTACTTCAACAATGAAGAGCCGTTAAACGTATTTAAACACAGTATCAACCAGGCACAATCTTTAAGATACGGTGAAAACCCACACCAACAAGGTGTATTTTATGGTGATCTGGATGCCATGTTTACCAAATTAAACGGAAAAGAACTTTCATACAACAATTTGGTTGATGTGGACGCTGCTGTCGCTTTAATTGATGAGTTTGAAGCACCAACTTTCGCGATATTAAAACATACCAATGCTTGTGGTGTAGCTTCAAAAGCAACCATTTTAGAAGCTTGGAACGTTGCACTTGCTTGCGACCCAGTTTCAGCGTTTGGCGGTGTATTGATTGCCAACAGAGAGATTGATTTAGCTACCGCTACTGAGATCAACAAATTATTCTTTGAAGTTTTGATCGCTCCTTCTTATCAACCAGAGGCTGTTGAGCTTTTCCGCGCTAAAAAGAACAGAGTAATTTTACAACGTAACGAGATTGAGCTGAGCAAAAAACAGTTTAAAACTTTATTAAATGGTGTAATTGAGCAGGATAAAGATTTAATTATCGAAGGTCCTGAACAAATGACAGCTGTAACTGAAAAAGCACCTACCGCACAAGAATTACAAGACCTATATTTCGCTAATAAAATTGTAAAACATACCAAATCAAACACCATCGTTTTTGTTAAAAATGATCAGTTATTATCAAGTGGTGTTGGTCAAACTTCCAGAGTTGATGCCTTAAAACAAGCAATTGTTAAAGCTGATGCTTTCAATTTCGACTTAAAAGGTTCAGTTATGGCTTCTGATGCATTTTTCCCTTTCCCGGATTGTGTTGAAATTGCTGCCGAAGCTGGCATCACTGCTGTTTTACAACCAGGTGGTTCAATTAAAGATGCTGACTCGATAAATATGGCTAATGAAAAAGGAATTGCCATGGTTACTACTGGTGTTAGACATTTCAAACACTAATTTATTTATCCACGAATACAATAAAAAGCCGTAGTTTTACATTAATATAGTACATAGAATTATTAATACTTAAATTATCACCTATAGATGGGTCTATTTAATTGGTTTACACAGGAGGTTGCTATCGATTTAGGTACGGCAAACACCTTGATTATACATAATGACAAAGTAGTAGTTGATGAACCGTCAATCGTTGCTTTTGACAGACAAACAAATAAAATTATTGCGATTGGGAGGCAAGCCATGCAAATGGAAGGTAAAACCCATGATAATATTCGTACCGTAAGACCTTTGAAAGATGGTGTGATTGCAGATTTTAATGCTGCTGAAGCCATGATTAAAGGGATGATTCGGATGCTGAACGGCGGTAAAGGTTGGATGTTTCCTTCATTAAGAATGGTGATTTGTATTCCTTCAGGCATTACTGAGGTTGAAAAACGTGCAGTAAGAGATTCAGCTGAAATTGCTGGTGCGAAAGAAGTATACCTAATCCACGAACCAATGGCTGCTGCGGTAGGTATTGGAATTGATGTGGAAGAGCCTATGGGTAATATGATTATCGATATCGGTGGTGGTACTACTGAAATTGCAGTAATTGCCTTGTCTGGTATTGTTTGTGATCAATCTATCCGCGTTGCCGGAGATAACTTCGATTCGGATATTGTAAACTACATCCGTCGTCAGCACAACATCATGATTGGTGACCGTACAGCTGAAAAGATTAAAATTGAAGTCGGCGCCGCCTTACCTGAATTGGCTGATCCACCTGCTGATTTTGCAGTTCAAGGAAGGGATTTGATGACAGGTGTTCCTAAACAGATCACCGTTTCTTATACTGAAATTGCACATTGCCTGGATAAATCTATCTCGAAAATCGAAGAAGCAATCCTTAAAGCTCTAGAGATCACTCCTCCTGAGTTATCAGCTGATATTTACCAAACTGGTATTTATTTAACTGGTGGTGGTGCGTTACTTCGTGGATTAGATAAACGTGTAGCTGCTAAAACTAAGCTTCCTGTGCATGTGGCCGAAGATCCTCTTCGCGCTGTTGTTCGAGGAACAGGTATCGCCTTAAAGAACATTGGCGGTTTTAAATTTTTAATGCAATAATTAAATGAATAATAGTTTAATGAAGGTTTCTAAAGAATATTAGAAACCTTCATTATTTACATCTATCTGAATATGCGTAACCTTTGGATTTTCTTAAACAGATATAACGCATTTTTCTTTTTCATTATATTTTTCACTATTGGCATTGTCCTTACTGTAAAAAATAATGCCTATCAGCGCAGTGTAACCGTAAATTCTACCAATGAGGTCGTAGGTGAAGTATATCAGAACCTGAATGTTTTAAAGAAATATATTACGCTAGGAACTGTAAACGACAGTCTCGCAGCTGAAAATGCCAAACTGAAAACGGAACTGCTTACCCTTAAAAATATTGATAGCGCGAAGAAAATTGTAGTTAAAGACACGCTTAATAATCCACAGTACACTTATTTATCCGCCCGGGTAATCAAAAACTCAATTACGCTGCGCAATAATGTCATCACGATCAATAAGGGAAGTGCAGATGGAATTGCACCTGATATGCCTGTCATATCACCAGGTAAAGGTGTTGTAGGCTTTGTGATGGATGTTTCTGAACATCTTTCCACCATCCGCTCTTTATTGCATAAAGACACTAAAGTCAGTGTGAACATTAAAAAGAGCGATGCACTGGGATCTTTGGTATGGGGTATTGGCAATTCAGATTACAGAAAAGCCTTTGTAAAAGAAATTCCAAATCACTTTAAGATTAATCTTAAGGACACCATCATTACTTCAGGTTTTTCTTCCTTTCCTCCAGGTATTCCTGTGGGAGTGGTAACCAATACTGCGGTAGCAACCGGCGACAATTTCATGTCCATAGAAATAAAACTTTTCAATGATTTCAGTACTTTGCAATATGTGTACGTTATTCTTGATAAATACGCCGTAGAACAAAAAGAATTAGAAGCAAAGTTGCCACATGAATAGCAGATTAGTATTGGTAAATATAGTTAGGTGGTTTGTGCTACTCTTGATTCAAATCCTTTTGCTAAGGAATTTGAGTTTTTATAATATGGCCACCCCTTTTGTGTACATTATCTTCCTTTTACTGGTTCCGTTTAGCACCCCAAATCTGTTGTTATATCTAATTGCTTTTGTGACTGGATTAACGCTGGATGCTTTTTATGATACACTTGGTGTACATACAGCCGCCTGTGTAGCACTGGCCTTTGTAAGGATTTTGTTTATTTCGGTAACGATGAGCCGGGATGGTTTTGATGAACCCGAGCCTACATTGGGTAATATGGGCTTTAAATGGTTTATCATTTATGCGCTTTTATGTACTACAGCCCATCATCTGGTACTTTTCTTTCTAGAAACTTTTAGATTAGCAGAGTTTTCTTACACTTTGTTGAGGTGCTTTTTTAGCATTATATTTACCTTGTTTACTGTTGTATTGATAGAGTTTATATTCTATAATAGAAAAATGCGCTAATGGATAATCTGTTTAATCGGAAATATACTATACAAGGATTATTCATTGTTATTGGATTAATTTTACTTGGAACACTTTTTTACATACAGGTAGCTACCGATAAATACTTCATCTCTGCGGAGAGTAATGTATTGCGTAAGATTTATACTTTTCCAGCCCGTGGTGTTATCTTCGACCGAAATGAAAAGGCGCTCGCTCAAAATGAAGCGGTGTATGACCTCATGGTTATTCCCAACCAGGTAAAGCGCTTTGATACGGCTGCTCTTTGTCGCATTATAAACATCGACATGGAACGCTTTAACCGAAACTTCAATAAAGCCAGTGCCCAGTCAAGGTATCAGCCAAGTATTTTTGAGCGTCAATTATCTATACAAGTTTATGCGACCTTATCGGAGCAATTGTCCCGCTTTCCGGGCTTTTTTGTACAAAGTAGAACCATTAGACATTATCCTGATAGTGTAGCTGCTCATTTCCTTGGGTATATTAAAGAGGTAACTAAGCTCGACATACAAAACTCCGAAGGCTATTACCGTTCGGGCGATTATATTGGTAAATCAGGTGTAGAAAAATCTTACGAAACTTTGTTAAGAGGTGAACGAGGTGTAGTGAATATGCTTTATGATGCCCGCAATGTCCCTAAAGGAAGTTATGCTGAAGGCCGATTTGATACTGCAGCTGTTTCTGGAGATCGGCTGATTTCGTCACTAGACCTGAATCTACAAAAACTTGGAGAGGAATTGATGCACAATAAGGTAGGCAGTATTGTTGCCATAGAACCTGCATCAGGAGAAATTCTTGCTTTTGTAAGCAGCCCAAGTTACGATCCTAACCTAATGGTAGGTAGAAACCAAGGGAATAACTATATGGAGCTGCTAAAAAACCCTAACCGGGTGTTCAACATCAGGCCTATACAGGGTTACTATTCACCAGGTTCATCCTTTAAACCTTTAGACGCGCTACTGGGACTTCAGGAAGGTGTAATTGATCCAAACACTACCTTTAACTGCCCAGGATACTTCAAAGTAGGTGGCCATACGGTAAAATGCGAACACGTAGATGGAAATATCGCCTTGCGGAAAGGCTTGGCCAGATCTTGTAATACTTACGCTTGTTATGTGTTTCAAAAACTACTTACACAGCGTAAATTCCCAAACCAACGGGTAGCTTATGATGCCTGGCAAAAGATGGTCAAAAAATTTGGACTTGGAGAAAAATTAGGAATCGACCTTCCTTCTGAGCGTAATGGCAGGTTGTACGATGCAGCCTACTACTCTGGCAAATACAGTAAATACTGGAATTATGGTACGGTTATTTCCCTGGCCATTGGACAAGGTGAGATGGATGCTACCCCATTGCAGATGGCCAATATCATGGCGATTATTGCCAATCGAGGCTATTATATTAAGCCCCACCTGGTAAAAGCCATTGGTAAAAACAGGGTGATTAAAAAAGAATACGTTAAAAGGAATTATGTTGACGTAGAAGCCAGACATTTTGAATCAGTGATTGATGGGATGCAGGACGCTGTAAATGCGCCATGGGGAACAGCAATTCAATCCAGGATAGATGGTATTCTGATGTGTGGTAAAACCGGTACTGTACAAAATCCACGTGGTAAAAACCACTCTGTGTTTATTGGCTTTGCCCCAAGAGACAATCCTAAAATCGCTATTGCCGTAATTGTAGAGAATGCTGGCTATGGTAGTACATATGCTGCGCCTATGGCCAGCTATATTGCCGAACAATATTTAAGAGGTCAGTTACCTAAAAACAAACTTGCCGAGGTTGAATGGATGAAGAAGCAAGTAATTTTGCCGGCACCACCTAAGCCTAAAGTTAAACCAAAAGCGAAAGATACAGATTCGGTTGCACCAGCAACTGCAGCTCCTGCGCCAGCTCAGGTTACGACAAATAACACAACGACAACAAGCACACCTATTCCGCCTCCACAATGATCAATCAGCAAAACAGCAACAGGTTTTTCTTTAATGTTGATTGGATTACAATCCTGATCTATGTTGCATTATGCGGCATTGGCTTTGTGAATATTTATGCTTCTATCTATAATCCTGAGGAGTCGACAGTCTTTAATTTCACAACCAATTACGGTAAGCAGCTAATTTTTATCATTACTGGATTGGTACTGGGCTTATCTATATTATTACTGGACGCTAAATTTTTCAGTATATTTTCTCCCATCATTTATGGTGTTACGATGCTCTTATTGATTGTCGTACTCGTTGTTGGGCGTAATGTTGGTGGGAACCAGGCATGGATACCTATAGGATCCTTTCGTTTACAACCTTCTGAGCTCGCTAAATTTGGTACAGCTCTTTTGCTGGCAAGGTACATCAGCTCCTTTAACCCAAAGCTAAACACTTTAAAGCCTGTATTAATTGCCGCCCTAATCATTGTAATTCCGATGTGCCTGATCATGCTACAACCAGATGCAGGTTCTATGTTGGTATTTCTTTCCTTTATGTTCCCATTATACCGGGAAGGTTTACCAGGCTATTTACTGGTTGTATTTTGGGGAATGGTACTTTTGTTCATCCTTAACCTTTTTCTTGCACCATGGGTATTGATATCGTCTATTTTGGCAATTGGTGGATTGTTTATCTACTTTAATAAGAAGAAACAGCAACGGATGATTATGATTGGCGTGATTACTTTTGCTGCCATCGGTTATCTGTTTATTGCTAAGGTTATCTTCGAAAATGTACTGCAACCTCATCAGCGCACGCGTATTGAGTTGATACTTGGCCTTAAAACTGATCCTAAAGGTGCTGGATACAATGTAAATCAGTCCAAAATAGCCATTGGCTCAGGTCAACTTACCGGTCGTGGATTTTTAGAAGGTACACAAACCAAATACGGTTATGTCCCGGAACAAAGTACCGATTTCATCTTTTCTACTATTGGAGAAGAATGGGGATTTGTAGGCTGTTTTGTTGTGATTGCCTTATACCTATTTTTACTCCTCAGAGTGATTAACCTTGCCGAACGGCAACGATCCTCGTTCTCGAGGGTTTATGGCTACTGTGTGGCTTGTATTATCTTCTTCCACGTATTTATCAATATAGGGATGACCATAGGAATTATACCTGTAATCGGTATCCCATTGCCATTTATCAGCTACGGAGGATCTTCATTATGGAGCTTTACCGTATTGCTGTTTATCTTTTTAAAGTTAGACTCTAACCGAATGGGCTTTATTTAGCCGGGAAGCGTTGGTTTAACAATTCATAAAATTGATCAACAGTACTTTGCTTTGATGTCCAATTATTTTTCACAGCATAGTTCTGTTGCAAGAAATTATCGGCAGTTTTAAAATCAGGCATTTTATTGATCAAATCGATCGCTTCTGCGTAAGCAAGGTTGTAACCGTTAAACAGATCCTTAATGTAAAGCAATTTCTGATTTAGGTTTATGGCCTGTTTTAAATCCGTTATGGTAGTTTTATTGTTTTCTTCATTCAGACTTGTAGCAAAGTTACTTTTTCCTGCCAGTATATCATTTAGTGTAGGACGCGGGGCTGCTTCCTGTATCTGGGGAGTTTCCTTTTCTGGTTCTATTTTTTCAATAGGTTTTTGTTGCAGCTGGCCGTCTCTTAACCTTTGCTTTGCAGCAATAATCTCTTCTTCCTCTTTGCTTAATGGCCTGTCGAAAATCGTGCTAACAGATTGCTCTTCAAATTCAAACTTCTCCGTCAAGGGCTCACTGTTGAGCAAAAACTCAAACTTTAAAGGTTCAGGTTCTTCTGCTATCTCTTCCTCGTTAGCGGCAGCATATTCAGCTTCAAGCTCCTCAAGTGTTTTTTCTTTAGGCAATTCAGGTTCTTTAACCAGTTCAGGCTCCTTAGCTATTTCGGGCGCTTTCGCTACTTCTGGTTCTTTTGCTACTTCCGATTCTTTGATAACCACCACTTGAGCAACAACAGGGCTTTGATCTTCCGTATGTGCTGGTATAGCTTTTACAGCTTTATTGCTATTGATTTTTCTTACAATCTGAACATGATCTGATAAAAAGTTTGCATTTGCCAGAAAGAGCTCCAATTCTAACTCATTGAGTTGACTAGGATTTCGAGCTAAAAACTCATATTGATCCTGAAGTTCGATTAATATCTGTCCTACTTTTTTAAAAATATCCTCTTGGTTCATCATAATGTAATAACGGAAGAATTGATCCTTTATGTTGGTAACTTGACGTTCAAAAGTACTACAAAATTCTGATATTGCGGGCTCTTAAATCCTATTAAGCAATGTTATTCAGCGAACAAAATTACAGACGAGGAGAGTACTGCGGCAGTATTGAGGTAATTTGCGGCTCTATGTTTTCGGGAAAAACCGAAGAATTATTGAGAAGATTAAGGAGGGCACAGATCGCGAAATTAAACGTCGAAATCTTCAAACCCAAAACAGATACCCGCTATGATGAGACTGCTGTTGTTTCGCACGACCTGAACTCGGTGGAGTCTACACCTGTAGAAACCTCAACAGCAATCTTACTCTTAAAACCTGACACTCAAGTTGTGGGTATTGACGAAGCTCAGTTTTTTGATGACAACTTACCGGAAGTTTGTAACCAGCTTGCAAAAAAAGGGATAAGAGTAATCATCGCCGGCCTGGATATGGATTATATGGGCAAGCCTTTTGGCCCTGTTCCTGCCCTCATGGCTATTGCCGAGCTGGTCACTAAAGTAAATGCAGTATGTATGCGATGTGGCAGTCCTGCGGTTTATTCATACAGAACTGTTGCCAACGCCAATAGGGTGCTCTTAGGCGAAAAGGATAGTTACGAGCCAAGATGCAGGCATTGTTACCATCTTGGAGACATAGAATAGCTTATTATTGGCAATACGGTTTATGTGATCAACCATTAGGACAATTTTTGCATCGTTTTCCCGTGAGGTACTTTTCACAGCACACCTTTTTTTTCTTATCCTTCTTTTTATCTTTCTTTTTATCTTTTTTCTTTGACATGGCCTGATAGGATAATCAATAAACAAAAAAAAGGTACATACTGTTTTGCATTTCGCATTAGTATGTACCTTATATTTTACTCCCGTGAAAACCGGAAATATGGTGCCTTAAGCTTCGCTGTAGGTGATTTGACCAACATGTTTGTCGATCTGCCATCTGCCTGTTCCTTCTTCACCAATTACCTCAAACAACTCAACAGCTCTTCTAGCTTTGTATTCTTCTTCTCTTTGTTCTTTAAAGAACCAGTTTAAAAATTCAAGGGTCACAAAATCCTGCTCTTTATAGCAACGTGCAGCAATACTTTTGATGGATTGCGTTACGTTGATCTCTTGTTCCAAAGCTTCTTCAAAAACTTCACGGAATGAATTGTATTCAGCTTTAACCTGAGTGATTTCAGGAGAAACTGCATTACCACCCATATCTAAAACATATTTGAAGAATTTCAATTGATGTTGCCTTTCTTCTTCTGCTTGTGCGAAGAAATAATCAGCAGAACCATCATAACCATTCCTATTACACCATGAAGCCATAGATAAATAAATTGCTGATGATTGTGCTTCTTTTTTTATTTGTTGGTTTATAAGTGTCTCTACATCTGATGAGAGTAAACACTTAACACGCATAATGTCTTTCATATATTGTATGTATTAAGTTCGAATTTTCTAATACAAAAATACAGCTAAGTATTCACAATACTCAAAATAAGAATAATATGGAAAGAATCTAATTCTAGCCTAATCAGCTAATTATACGGTGCAGACGATCGTGAATGATGTGATTTAACTCCAGCATCACAAAGGTTCCCTGTAGCAACTCCTTTAAAGCAATGATCTCGATTAACGATAAAACGTAGCAATGATCGCAGGCGCAAATGAAGAGAATCTCTACATCAGGAGATTTGGTATTATTGAGCAACAAATCCTCAATATCAATATGATAGACAGCCTTTTTTAACTTCAGAATATTACGGTAGTCAAAGCGGGCTAGCTTTCCTGCAAAATCGATGTACCAGCAATTTTCAAGATCAGATTGATAGATTGCACCTGCCTTAGTGCTAAACACCTCAACAAAATCGACTGAAGACTGAATGGTTAAATTTTGCATTAATACCTATTGATTAATACAAAGGTGATTATTATTTAGATTTATTCCAAATCAACAGGAAGTATTTTTATAATTTTTATTTTTAGATGCGCATATTTACTGCCAATCCATCCGAATTTGCAGGTCACCTGACTTATAATCGTTCTAAATAAAAAAAAAGCAGCTTAGCAATCATAATATTACATTGTATTTATAATGCAAGGAGTAACTTTACAAAATTATGGCTCAGGGTTTGATAGCATCGTTATAGATGAGACATCTTCCTTTGCATTTAAGCACCGCTACTAAGACAATTATGATATTAAGCCTTATTCATGGAGAACAAAGCTGAAAATCCATCCATACCTAACGAAGAAGTTAAAGGCCCGGGCAAATTAGCACGTATGTTTTTAACTTTATATGATGTTTACAAGTTCATAGCTCGCTTCTTTAAAGAAGGCTTTCTGCCTCCCTACGAGCTAAAAGAACTATTTCGCCAGTGTTATGAAATTGGTTACCGTTCGGCCCTGCTGATCTCTACCACAGGATTTATTACTGGCGTGGTATTCACCAAACAGTCGCGCCCCTCTTTATCAGAGTTTGGTGCAACTTCATGGCTACCTTCTCTGGTTGGAATTGCCTTATTAAGAACCCTTGCTCCTTTGCTTACTGGTCTTATTGCGGCCGGAAAAGTAGGTTCTAGCATAGGTGCCGAATTGGGTTCGATGCGGGTTACGGAACAAATTGATGCGATGGAAGTTTCGGCAACCAACCCATTCAAATTCTTAGTATCTACCCGTGTGCTGGCAGCCACCATTACCATCCCTATCCTTACATTTTATACGGCGATGGTTGGGATGCTGGGTGCATTACTGAATGTATCCATGAGTGAAAACACAAGTGCACGTGCCTTTTTTCAATCTTCACTAGAGCAGATCACCTTTCTTGATTTTACTGCCTCAACAATTAAAGCTATTCTTTTTGGTTTTACCATAGGAATGGTTGGCTGTTACCAAGGGTATAATTCATCAAAAGGAACCGAAGGTGTGGGTAAGGCAGCAAATTCTGCTGTAGTAATTGCCATGTTCCTCATTTTTATTGAAGAGGTAGTTTCAGTCCAATTTTTTAGTCTGTTTAGAACCTAATTTTAACGATGGAACAAAAACCGACACTTAAAAACACTGAAAAAGTAATAGAGATCAAAGGATTATATAAATCCTTTGGCAACTATCATGTACTTAAAGGAGTTGATCTTGACCTTTACAAAGGCGAAAACCTTGTTGTTTTGGGAAAATCTGGTACAGGTAAATCAGTACTCATCAAAATCCTGGTAGGGTTACTTACGCCCGACGTTGGCGAGGTAAAAGTATTGAATCAGTACGTTGATCAGATTACCTATAAAGAATTGCTAGCTTTAAGACTAAAAGTAGGCTTCTCTTTTCAAAATAGTGCATTGTATGATAGTATGACGGTAAGGCAAAACCTTGAATTCCCATTGGTAAGGAATCAAAGGAACCTAACCAAAGCAGAGGTTAACCTCGCTGTGGAGGAAATGCTAGATGCCGTGGGTCTGCTACAAACCATCAACCAAATGCCTTCTGAATTATCAGGTGGACAAAGAAAGCGTATTGGTATTGCCAGAACATTGATCCTCCGTCCAGAAATCATGCTTTATGATGAACCAACCGCAGGTCTTGATCCTATTACCTGTCTGGAAATTAACAGCCTGATCAACCAAGTTCAAGAAAGATTCCATACCAGCTCCATTGTAATTACGCATGATCTTACCTGTGCCAAAGCTGTTGGCAACAGAGTAGCCATGCTTTTAGACGGGCAATTCCAACATATTGGAACATTTGAAGAAGTATTTAACACAAACGATGAAAGGGTTAAACCTTTTTACGATTATAATTTTATTCAGTAAAAATATGCAAGCAACAGACAACCGTAAACAGATAACAGTAGGTGTATTTATACTCCTCGGCTTAGTCATATTCGTTTTAGGGGTATTCACTTTAGGAAGCCAAAGAAAAGCATTTGTAAAGAGCTTTACTGTAAACGCTGTTTTTAATGATATACAAGGTTTAAAAGCCGGAGGCAATGTTTGGTTTTCGGGAGTTAAAATTGGTACGATCAAAAAAATCCAGTTCTATGGCACCTCACAGGTTCAGGTGTCTATGAGCATCGAGGAGGACTCCCACAAGTACATCCATAAAAATGCATCGGCAAGTATCAGTTCTGATGGATTGATTGGGAATAAAATTATTGTCATTACCGGTGGTAGTCCGAAATTCCCTTTTGTTGAAGATGGTGACCAGTTACAGGTAGCGAGTACGCTATCTACGGACGACATCATGAAAACTTTTCAGGTGAACAACAAAAACCTGGTAGATGTAACTTCAGATTTTAAGGTATTGGCCAGCGGTCTTGTTGAAGGAAAAGGTGCTGTAGGGGCTTTACTTACTGATGAGCAAATTGCTAAGAACTTTAAAGCAATTGTAGAGAACCTTAAAACCACTACCGAGTCGACAAACAGAATGGCTGAACAAATGAACACGTTTAGCAAAACTTTGAATACAAAGGGTGGCTTAGCAGATAAGTTAATGACAGATACGGCTGTGTTTGCCAGACTTCAACAAGCAGTGACTGAGTTACAGAAAACCGCTCAATCGGCTTCGGCAATGACAGAAAACTTAAACAAAGCAACGTCTAAATTTAATAAAACAGATAATGCTGTGGGTTTGTTGATCAACGATCAAAACACTGCCGACCAGGTTAAAGTGATTATGCAGAATATGGAGACAAGTAGCAAGAAGCTGGATGAAAATCTGGAAGCACTTCAACATAATTTCTTGCTGAGAGGCTTCTTTAAGAAGAAGGCGAAGGCTGAAGCTGCTGCGGCAACTCAAAAATAACCGTTCTCTTCAAGAGCTGCATTAATCGCTGAAGAAGCGAAGAACGCTGAGGCTCTTTCTGAGAAGGTAATTTTTGTCTGACAGCATGGTGGCTAACTGGAGCGGTTTAGGATCGTGCCTAAGCAGGGTTTTTAGTTGATTACTGTAAACTCCTTTTTCAATTTGATATCTTCTGATGAATTGCCAATCATCACCTGAAATTTACCAGGTTCAACTGTCCAGTTCATGTTTTTATCGAGCAGGGCCAGATCATCAGGGTGTAGTACAAATTTTAGGGTTTTAGTCTCACCAGGAGCAAGACTTACTCTATCGAAACCTCGCAGAACAGATTCATAGGTTGTTACACTACTTACCAGATCTTTAAGATATAACTGTACTACCTCATCACCTTTTCGGGTTCCGGTATTTTTTACATCGACACTGATTTGGATGTCTGCTTGTTGGTGGATTTCTGTTTTGCTGATTTGTAGATTGCTGAATTCAAAAGTGGTGTAACTTAATCCGTATCCAAAGGGATATAAGGCCCCTAATACACGTGTTTTACCATTACCGTTGGGGTCATCATTTTTACCCTGACCAGCTTGAGAACCCGGTTTGAAAGGGAAGTTTAATTCGATCTGACCAATGGATTTTGGATAGGTCATGGTTAACTTACCGCCAGGATTGTTTTCGCCAAATAGGGTTTCTGCAACCACTTTCCCAGCCGAAGGTCCCGGGAATCCAGCTTGAAGGATCGCTGGTAAATAGCGGTTCTCCCAGTTGATGGTTAGTGGACGACCGTTTACCATCACCATCACAATAGGTTTTCCTGTAGCGTATAGGGCCTGTAATAATAGCAGTTGACGGCCGGGTAAGTTTAGACCTGTTCTTGATTTACTTTCACCAACCTGATTATCTGTTTCACCCACAACTGCAATTACGATGTCTGATACTTTTGCATCTGCAACCGCTTTATCGATTTGTGCTTGCTCTTCGGTAGTTAATTCTGTAGCGATAATTTCACTTTCAGGCCATTTGGCATCAATCACCTCACAGCCTTTACTGTAATTTACTTTTGCGTTATTACCGACAAAGGCTTTAATCCCATCCAGAATAGAGATTATGGGGTTATTAGAAGGCCCGTATCTACTTGTCGTATAATCTATTTCCGCTGCCAATGGACCTGTAACCAATATATTTTTGTATTTATTGATGGCTAAGGGCAATAGGTTCTTTTCATTTTTTAATAGTACCATTGACTCTCTGTTGAGTTGAACGGCCAATTCTTCATCAGCTTTGGTATGTACTTTCTTATCTGCCGTAGCTGGATCTTTTACATATGGATCATCAAACAGGCCCAATCTAAATTTCACCCTTAGCACGTCAGCAACCCGTTCATCCAGTGTTTTCATCGAGAGAGAACCGTCTTTTACCAACTCTCTTAACGGAAGTATAAAATTCTCCGGCATAGTGAAGTGCGTACGCACGTTCAATCCGGCCTGTATCGACTGCCGTACGGCCTCTTTATAGTCTTCGGCGACATGATGCTTACCTGAAAGAAATTCTACAGCCTCACTGTCCGAAACCACATAGCCATCAAAGCCAAATTGTTTACGCAACAGTTCTGTCAGGAAGTAATAGCTTCCAGTTACTGGTTCTCCGTTCCAATCGTTGTAGCTACTCATAATCCCCATTGGTTTGGCTTCCTGAATCACCCTTCTGAAAGGATAAAGAAACAGCTCATGCATTTCTCTTGGTGCTACATGTGGATCGGTACGTGCCTGCCCATCTCGTCCGCCTTTAGGCACACTGTATACCGCATAATGTTTTAAAGTAGCTGCCGCTCCTTGATCTTGAATACCCAAGGTCATTTGCTTGCCCATTTCGGCAATCAGGAATGGATCTTCTGCATAGCATTCTACTACCCTGCCCCAACGCGGATCTCTGGCCACATCAAGTATTGGCGCATACACATTGGTATAGCCTAAAGCCCTGGCTTCACGCCCTACAATGCTTCCGGCTTGGTACACCAGCTTTTTATTCCATGTACTGCCAATATTTACAGGAGCAGGAAAAGGAGTAGCACGGTCGTGGCACAAACCATGAATTCCTTCATTGCTAAAATCTACAGGGATACCCAAACGTGTTTCCTCTACAAACCATTTTTGTACCGTATTGATGGCATTGGCATGTTTACTGAAAGGGAAAGAATATTCGGTTACCGCTTTTTTATTATATGGGAGACTGTTTAACTCCTCATCTATATTTGCAATACCATCCTTCCAGATTTTCGTTTTCCATTCTGGGGTTGGCATTTCGTCTTTCAGTACCCTGCCATAGCCATATAATGTGGCAGTCTGACAAGTTTTCTCATCCAGATTCATCTGGCTCAACAAATCCTTTACCCGGGCTTCAATAGGTTTGGAAGAATCTTCAAAAACATCCATCTTCCCATTTTTATTAAAATCTACCCAACCTTTATGGTAGATATTCTTATGCTGTGCAATAGCGGAATCTGCTAAAAGGGTCAATGCAATAACTGCAAGCGACTTGTATTTCATCATGTGTTAAAAAATTACGGCAAATATGATGCTACCAAATTACCTTTTTAAGCCAAGCGTAAATTGGCCAATGAATCAGTTATTTTTACATGCCGTTATCATTAAATCAGATCAATATACCAATACCCGGCAAGCGCATCCCCAACAGGAGATGGATAGGTTCTAAAAACCTTTTCACCTATAGTAAAATCTATAGGCTGCTTAAATATAGGGCCATCAAAGACAAAAGTATGGAACTCGCCATTCTCACCACATGGGTCTATACCTGTCGGCAGATCAGCAATAAAAGTTTCATCAATCACTCTTCCGCAGAAATCTTCCAGACCTTCTTTAGCGCATACTACAATTGTTTTATAGCCCAAGCCAATAAATTCTTTTAAAATAGCTGTAGTATCTCTTTTCCAAAGCGGAAAAACAGCTTCCAAACCTATTTCGGACAACTTGGCCTCCCTATAAGCCTTTAAATCTTCCAGAAATATATCTCCAAAAATAGAATGGGTAATGCCCTCCGATTTAAGCTGCATTAAGTGTCTATGCATATGGTCTTCATAAACCTTCATCTCCGGTGATTCAGGCAAACGAATTTGATATAAGGGGATATCAATACTTTTGGCTTGAGCAATCAACAGGCTTTCCCTTACACCATGCATACTCACCCTATTAAACGCGTCATTAACTGTAGTCAACAGATAACGTACATCAAAACTTTCATCTTGTAGGATATGATGTAAGGCCAGTGTACTATCCTTACCACCACTCCAATTAAACACACTAATTTGTTTCTTCATTGCTTTAACTAACAGCTAAAGATACGCAAGCGCTAGAAATATACTGAGATCCTAAAATAAATTCAGAAGAACGAAAACCATAAAAAAAGGTGGCCAAGCATTTACACATGCCTGGCCACCCTGCTTGAGATTAAAATTACCTTCTCAGAAAGAGCCTAGTGTTCTTCGCTTCTTCAGCGAAGCAATGCAGCTCTTGAAGAGAACGGTTATTTTAGCTTTTGATATCTCAACAACGCCTCCAAAAAGTAATAATCTGCATAGATTAAAGGCACATCAATTTCAGATTTATGAGGAAGACTTCCTACAGAATGCTTTAAGATAAACCCAGCATTTGTACCTGGTTTCGCCAAATACTTATCACCCGACAATGACTTCAACATCAGCTCTGCCTGAGTAAAATATTTCTTACCATCTTTAGCAAAGGTGCTCAGCTCCAATAATCCTGATGCGGTAAGTGATCCTGCCGAAGCATCACGAGGAATATAGGATACTTTATTGGCAGCATAATCAAAATCTGGCTTGTAACCTTTTTGCTCCGCATTAAAGTCCCAAAATGGAATTTTATCCTTTGGCAAATTCGGATGGTTGATATAAAAATCTGCTGCCTTTTGTGCAGCTTCTAAAAAGCGCTTGTCTTTCGTTTCTCTGTACATCATGGTAAAACCATAGATGGCCCATCCCTGTCCCCTAGACCAAGTTGAATTATCTGCGTAACCTTGATTCGTTTGCTGATGCAACACTTTACCATCAGGCGCATAATCAACCACGTGATAAGTACTAAAATCAGGTCTAAAATGATTCTTCATCGTATTTAAAGCATGGCTTATCGCCACATCTTTATACTTCGGATTACCCGTAAGTTTAGAGACATAGCAAAGCATTTCCAGGTTCATCATATTATCGATGATTACCGGATATTGCCACATGGTTTTATTGTCCCATGACTTTTTAGCATTCCATGATTTAATCAAACCCACTTTAGGATCAAAACGTGTCAATGCAGACTCTGCCGACTGGATTAGTATCTTATTATACAGTTCTATTTTCTTCGGATCTTTTTCAAATCTGATGGCATTACCATAAGAACAATACATTACAAAACCTACGTCATGGTGTTCCGTTAAAAACTGTGCTTGCTCTAAAGCTTCCGTCCATTTGGTAGCCGCAGCTTTCCACTCTGGTTTTTGAGTATACTCGTAAAGATACCACAAGCCTCCCGCAAAAAAGCCTTGTGTCCAATCCTTAATATCTGTACTTCTCACCGACCCATCTTTGTTCGTTGTACGAGGAAACTGGGTCAAATCTGTTGAAGTTTTAAGCAATTGGTTATACTGGTTTTCAGCAACAGCAAAGTCTTTTTTAATCAGTTCAGTTTTTGGGGATAGCAATAAGAATGAGGATGCGGTCACTGAAACTGCTAATGCTGATACCAGCAGCAGGTTACGTCTTTTCTTCGTGAGATTTAGTTTCATTTGTGTTATTTTAAATAGATATTAATATTCAATTACTTTTTCTTGGCCAATTTCCCGAAGCTGTTGTCATTTGTGCTATAGGTAACCACATCCTGCACGCCGATCTTTAGATCTTCTGGATTGAGGTAAAGAACTGCAGTTTCGCCTTTAGGAATGGTACAGCTATAAACCTGATTACCCATATCCAGGATCTTAACAGTAGGATTTGCTTTCAACTTTGGAGTGCTGGTAAACCCAGGTTTAATGTGGAGTGTTCCTCCGTTTAAGCTTTCTATTTTAATCCAGCGTGTAGTGCCAGACTTACGAACCGCTGTTAACAAAAAAGCCCCCTCGGTACGTAAATTCTCAAACGAAGCATTTGCCCAGTTTGTAGGAACAGCGGGAAATACCCTTGCTGTATTGTTCCAATATTGAAGATAAAGCTCCTGAATACTTGCCGCAGCAGCCAATGGGGTTTCTATAACCGGCCCACTTTCGAGGTACATGGTATTTGGTTTTACAAACTTATCGAAAAGCTGGTTCAGATAATCTCTGGCCGCATCTCCATTACCCATCATGGCATAAATAGATGCCCCGCCTGTGAATGAATATCCTTGTAAAGCGGTTGGAAAACTATGCCAGTGTGCCAACGACTTTTTAATTAAGTTCTGGTTTTCGGGCTGGTCCCAGTTCACAAGATATAGCGGATAGACCATCAACAAATGTGAATAATGGCGATGTGATTGACTAAAGGGCACATCAGCAGCGATACGAAATCCATTTTCATCCTGTGGATAGGCGACAAGATTATCTGATACATCTTTCCACTTAGCTGCCAGAGGGTCATTCAATTTCAATTCATCATTAACCTGAAGTAATGTTTTACAGCCCCAATTGAGCAGTGCAAGATCATAGTTTGTGTCGGTCCCCTTTCCTACCGGATATTCAGGAGAGTGCGTCTTAACACTAAAATGCCATTTACCATCATTCTCCTTTTTCAACAGGTGAAGCGGGTAGTTGATACTGCGTTTTAATAATGGATACAGCTTATTTAACACAGTTTTATCCATGCTATACCTATAATGCTGCCAATAATAATATAAAATCCAGGTGAGGTTACTCAATTCAGCTTCACCATTAGAAATATCGGCAGTTGATCCGGCAAGCAATTTGACCGGCGCTACAAGATCTGCTCCTGAAGCCCTTGCTATAGCTGCGGCATCGTGTTGATATTCTTTAGGAACATTCTTGATCAGGTTAACCTGCTGCTCATCAATAATACGCATTAAAGAAGTAGCGATGTTTAACCTGTTGGCCGTATAAAGTGGACTATAAGTAAGCTGTATATTTAAGTTAAGCCAATATGCCGGCCAAGGAGTTTGCTTAAACCACGGCCCCATTAAATCCAGAGCAGGCTTATCCGCTCTTGTTCCCGAAGCTAATTTATACTGCTGCATCCAATAAAAAGACTGCATCCTTGAATCAGGAATAGTCAGAAAGCTTTGAGGATAATACCTATGCCACCATTGCTGATGCTGTTGAATATGGCTGCTGATTGGTACAGACTTAAAGCTTTTAAGCGTTTGAACTGCTTTATTTACATATTGCTGGCCTTCCTTTGAAAAGGCAACAGTAATCAGAAAGTCAGTACCCAATGCTGTATTTTGCTGCTGCCATGCGGTAGCATAGCCGCCTCCGGCATTCAATGATTGGTCATACACCTGAGTTTCTCCGTTTTTAACTAGCTGACCTGTCGGATTTCCTTTATAATTATCAGGGACTTTAATATGTGAATATTTAGTCCTGCTACTTACCGATTCCTCTGGTACCCATTGCCAGGTAAAACCTCGCTCTTCACCTTTATAGGCCGCACTGTAATAAATCACATCGGAATCGGAAAAAGTAAGATTTCTAAACTCGATACTTCCTTTATCGGTATAAATAACACCTCTAATCTCTGCATTCCATAAATCCAGTCTAGCACTCACCTTAGTAATCTTTCCAACAGGTTTTACCAGAAAGTGTCCAATGGGCAACCTTGCCTTGGCTAAAAGCGGAGAGGTATTTCCTGACTGGTGGTCTCTCACATCACTGCGTCCAATATCTATACGCAAACCGTTTTCGGTATCCCTATAGATCATTGTGCCAAGCAATCCATTTCCTGTAAAAACACCTTCGTTCCAATTCGCACTTAAATCGTCAAATACCAGATCGCAGCCCGAAAGAAACTTAGGCCAATTGAGCTCAGAACGAGACTGACTAGCAGCCTGCAAACAAGGCATGGCAAAAAGAAGTATCAATAGAATCCTAGGGAGTATTGCCTTTTTCATTAAATGGTTACTTTAAATACATATACCGGAATGCCTGTCGGTAGTTTTGCAGGAAGTTTTACAGATAAACTACTACTATCCTGCTTCCATTGCACCTTTTCTTTTGAACCCAAAAGCGATACGCCTTGAACAGGAGAACTAGTACTTCCCAGACTCTTAATCAACATATCTCCGGCACTCCAGCTTCTTGCGTACACATAAATTACCCGATTCTTTTGAGCAAAATAAATATCCGGAGTAATCCCTTTAACTGTATTGTCATTGTCTGTATCCACAATCCCTGTCACAGCTTTAGCGCCAACACTCGCGTCAACAGGAAGGCTTTCATTTGTAACGGTCCAAGGTTGAACACCATAAATGGCCTCCTCATTGACTTTCATCCAGGCTCCTATTTCTTTAAGGTTATCCACACTTTGCTGAGGAAGTGCACCTTGACCATCTGGATTTACATTCAGCAGGAAGTTTCCGCCTTTGCAGACGATTTCTACCAATTGGCGAATCAATAATTCTGGAGATTTCCAGGCTTTATCATAGCGATTATAACTCCACTTACCACTCATGGTAATACAAGCTTCCCAGGGTTTAGTCATTTTTGTCGCTGATATTTGCTGCTCCGAAACAAGGTAATCACCCAATCCATTCCCAATGCGGCTGTTGATGATACAATTTGGTTGAAGCTTATGAATAAACTGTTCCAGCTCCAAACTTTCAGGTTTACTAATCAGTTCAGGCGTATCAAACCAAATGATACTGATAGGGCCATAATTGCTTAAAAGTTCTTTAATCTGTGGCTTTACTTTGCGTTCAAAATACTTAGCAAACACTTTTCCATCTTCATTCGGGAAGTCCCAGGTATTACTTCTTCCAGCTTTCTCAGGCCAGTTTGTCGGGACATCTGGATCCTCCCAATCACGCCCTAGTGAATAGTATAAACCTAGCTTCAAACCATATTTTTTACATGCAGCAGCAAGCTCCTTTACAGGATCTCTATGCCATTTTGTTGTTTTTACAATGTTGTAGTCGCTAACTTTAGAGTCGTACATCGCATATCCATCATGATGTTTACTGGTAAACACCACGTACTTCATTCCAGCCTCTTTTGCGCCCTTAACCCAGGCATCGGCATTAAATTTAACGGGATTAAAATCATCAGCTATTTTAGCATACTCCTTAACAGGAATACGTTCATATAACATAAAATGCTCATTCCCTTTTGATGGCTTTCCTTTCCATTGGCCAGCGGTAACAGAGTAAAGTCCCCAATGTACAAACATGCCAAATTTAGCATCCTTCCACCACTGCATAGCTGTAGCTGGTGTGTTAACCTCTTGAGCAGTTAAGGAACCGCCTAAGAAAATCAATATTAAAATACCTTTTAGTGCCTTCTTCATTTATAGGTTTATATTTTAAATTAAGGCTTGGTTACTTTTATTGACAGTGGTTTCACTACAGTAGCAGAACTATTAACGACATTATTTGAAGCTACAAAAGTTGGTTCGGACAGCGTTACCGATGAGTATTTATATGGATAATTTTCGAATTTAGCGGAGATAGATTTAAGGCCTACCCCAACATCCGGACTAACTTTCTTTAGGTTAATCGGTCCCATGATTGCCCATGCTTCTGCTGGAGCTGTTGCTGCTCCTACAGTTGCCGCACCAGTAATGACTAAGCTGGTACCTGCAGTAAATACCCATGGATATTTATTAGCATTTTTTGCTTCATCATAAGAAACCCACCAGCCAGGACTATAGGTAATCACACCGTAATTTTTAATCTCTGTATTTGGCGCGCCCAAATTCCCTATCGTATAAATGGACCCATCCGCTAGTTTATTTGTAAGCGTTAATAGGGTAATGGTCCATTTGTTTTGTATGGATCCTGCAGCAGCTACATACTTAAATGCGATGTATACTGGCTTACCTGAGTTCGCAAAAGAAGAAAGATTAATATCTCCTGATGCGGTTGCTGCTCCGGTGGACAAAGCTGCCTGGGCAGTAATATCTGACCATTGTGCAGTTGCAATGTTAGCATTTGTAGTAGCAGTATCTCTAATTGTTGAACCAGGTTTTGATGCGATCCCCTTAAAATCAGAAGAGACCATTAATGCCAGAGAATTTGCCTGTGTTCCGGTAGCTCTTAAAGAAGTAAACTGCAAAATAGGAGTCCCATCCGCAGCTGTTCTATCTTTATTAATATACTGTCGATTAATTTCTCCCGAATAGAATGTAATCACGTCAGGGTTGCCCTTGAAAACAAAATTCAAAGAATCTGAAGTCGTATAAGTATTACTAACAGCACCGTTAGTTTTAGATACGGCAACATCAAAATTAAGCGATTTTACTTCTATTTCTTTACTACAGCTTGCAAAAGTGAATGCTATTGCTGTAACCATTATATATCTATTGATCATAAATAAGTTCTTTTATTGGTTAATGGTTCTTATCCAGTTACCAGCCCGGATTTTGTGTCATGTTTTTATTTACAGATATTTCCGATGAAGGAATTGGAAATAGCACATTTCGATCAGTGATACTTGATCCTGCTAATCCACCATAAGAATTTCCACCAGCATTAGCTTTCATATCTAAACCTAAATCATTCATTGTTTTCACCCATTTCCCCCAACGAATCAAATCCGGTCTTCTCAAAGTCTCGTAACAAAGCTCCCTTGCGCGCTCATCTTCTATTGCCTGTTGAAAGTCTGTAAGTCCAGCCAGATCTACCACAGAAGTTGCAATTGTGGCTGTAGCCGTTGCTCTTACTCCTGCATAAGTAAAGACCGCCCCTGTTACAGCTGCAGATGAAGCTCCACTTGCTTGTGTAGGTCCGGTAGTTGTTGAAGTACCTGCTGTTGTAATTGTGTACAAATTATTGCCATTAAATACTTGTGTTCCTACCATGTACGCAGTATTAGCCGTCCAGGCCGAACCAATGGTAACTGTTGGGGCACTTGTATAACCTTTTCCAGGTTTAGTTAAAGCTAATGCAGTCACCTTCGCTGTCGCAGCAGTAGCTGAATAAACAACCAATGCCTCTCCTGCTGCATCCACACCACCACCACCAGTAATGGTCACTGGGATATTATTAACACCCGCTGTAAGATAACCAGTATTACCGGCAGTAGCTAAGGTTAAACCACTTACTACAGATATCGAGGTAACGGGCGTTTGAGGATTCAAACCAAAACCGCGTCTTCTAACCTGGTTTAACGCATCATAAGCAATCGGAGTAGCACCATTAACATGGAATTCTGCTTCTGCTAACATGAGCAACACGTCAGAATACCTTAAAATAGGGAAATTTATAGGTGTAATATTTTTTCCTTTAACCGCAGTAGTTTCATATTCCCTTCTCCATTTGCCGGCATTACGACCATAGAGATTTGTCGCTGTGAAATAGTTCTTATAAACCGTATTTGTGGCTGTATTGAATCCATAGGTATAAGCACCAATGGCCCAATCTCTTCTTAAATCACCAGCAGAATAATAATTATACAACTTAGCTGTAGTATTAATAAATCCATAGCTGTAGCCTATTGTAGCTACAATATTGTCAGCTGTAGCCACAATACCATTTGTATTTCCCAAACGATTTGCATTACCATAGCCATCAGATCCATTCCCCTTATTTTCAACTTCCCACATACTCTCTTTCACATCGTAACGGTCTTGATGTGCATTAATAAATACCTGGCTGTAACTGGAGTTCAAACTATGTGATCCTGATTCTTTTACCAGTGTAGCCCATTTCAGTGCTGCAGCATATTTACTTTGATCTTGCAAAGGAAAACCAGCCATTGTTAAACAAACTCTGGCTAAAATACCTTCAACGACTGTTTTTGATACTCTTCCACTAAACCCAAGCTGATCAGAACTGAATACCTTACCTTCAGCTAACTCCATATCTGCAAGTATTTGTGCATACACTTGCTTTACAGGTGTCCTGGTTACAAATACGTCAGTAACTGACGGCGTAGGTTCTGTTTTTAATGGCACGTCTCCAAAATTACTCACCAACAAGAAGTGATAATATCCGCGCATAAAATAAGCTTCACCTAATATTGCATTACGTTTTGTTTCATCTATTGAAGCTACATTGATGTTTTTGATGAGAATATTTGCTCTTTCAATACCTTGATAGAGCTGAGACCAGAAACTATTCAATTCCGCATTTGTGTAATCGAAATTATAAACCATAACACCGGTCGACTGTCCACTCCTGGCATAAAATCCCTCGTCTGTTGCCGCGCCTAATTGGTCGAACATATTGTCACCATATATTCCAGCGGTCCCTAAAGGTTGGTATACACCCGCAAGTGCACTTATCAATTTAGCTTCCGTATTGTAATATTCCTTCTCTGTTAATGAATCAGTTGGTTCCGTATTTAAAAACTTTTTACACGAGCTAAATCCAAGACTGATCAATATTGCTATTATGAATATGTGTTTCATAAACTTCTTTTTTTAAAATTAAAAACTCAGGTTAGCGCCGAAAGCAATTGTCCTGCCACGAGGATAAGCACTATAATCAAATCCTGCGGTTAATGCCGAAGCATAACTATTTACTTCTGGATCAAGACCAGTATATTTTGTGAAAGTGTATAAGTTCTGACCTGACACATAAACTCTCAAAGACTGAACCTTAGCTTTTTTCAACAAATTAGCTGGTATGTTATACCCAAAGGACACTGTTTTTATCCTTAGATAGGAACCATCCTCGACGGTGCGAGAAGAATAACCTCCACCAAAAAATCCATTTACCCGGTAATTGGATGCATTCTGAGTATCAGGTGTCCACCTGTCACTATAACTGGCAAACTGTTGCAAGTATGTTTTATTTAACCCATTTCCTTCAAACACCAGCCTGTTTGTGTTTTGTATATCATTACCGTAAGACCACTGTAAGAACACATTCAAGTCAAAGTTTTTATAGGTAAAGTTATTCCCAAAACCGCCAATATGTACAGGCAGGCCATTTCCTATTATTGTGTAATCTGAAGCATTTACAATACCATCATTGTTCAGATCTTTATACTTGATATCGCCTGGTTGTATCAGTGCACGCGTATTTCCGTTTGTAGGAACATTATCTTTCAAAAGATAAGCTCCCCCACTGGTCACAGTAAAGTCACTGTATTGGTAGTTACCATCCCATATAAAACCATACATATCTCCCAACGGTCTTCCTATTTTCGCTATATAAGCTGGAGTGTTCTGATAACCATTATCCCATCTTACAGCAGTAGTGATGGCCTCCTGATTTTCTGCAAGCGCCAAAACTTTATTCCCGTTAAATGAGATATTAAAACTACTTGTCCATTTAAAATCTCTTTTATCAATATTAACGGTGTTAAACGCAAACTCCAGTCCTTGATTTTGTACTTTTCCTATATTTTTAAATGCTCTATTGTAACCCGAAGATGTTGGAATATCAGCCGCTAACAAAAGATCTTTTGTAATTTTCCGATAAGCATCAATGGTAAGATTTATACGGTTCTTAAAAAATGAGATGTCTAAACCAGCATTATATTGGTCGGTTGTTTCCCATTTCAGATCCTTATTACCGATAAAGTAATACCTGGTATCGTTAATATTGTAACCTGGTATAACAGATGAGACATAAACATCATTAAACGAATAAGATAATGTTACCGGCAATGCTGAGGTAGACAGGTAAGAAAAATCACCTACCCGGTTGTTTCCGGTTTGACCATAACTTAGTCTCAACTTGCCATCAGAAATGACAGAAATCTTTTGTGCCCAGTCCTCCTGTTTAAATCTCCATGCAAATGATGCTGCTGGAAAATAAGACCAGTGATTCTCCTCACTAAACTTAGATGATCCATCTGCACGATAAGAGACTTCTGCGTAATATTTAGACTTATAATTATATTTTAAACGTCCCAAAAATGATGCTGCCGTCCACAAAGAACTCAGGGCTCTGGTACTAGCAGGATTTAATATCCCTTCATCCAATCCACTTAAGCCCAAAGATTCATTCGGCAAAAAATTAGCGCCAAAACCATTAGCACTGGATGTATTTCCCTGTTGGGTAAAACCAGCTAAAACATTCAGATTATGTATTTTATTATAGGTTTTATTCCAGGTTAATGTATTCTCATTTGCCCAGTTAAACGCCTTAGTGGTCAGTATGCTACCGTTGACACCATTGGTCATTCCAGGATTCGTTCTGGGATTACCATAGTAAGATAAAGAGTTATTAAATGATTCGGCAATTGCCGTATTGTCAGTTAAAACACCCGTTGCACGAAATTTCAAAGTAGGAGAAAATGTAACCTCAGCATAAGTATTCGCGCTAATGTTCCTCGTTATGTTATCCCTGATTAAATTCTTCTGATTGATGAGTGGATTATATTTATAATCATTAGTACTATTAGTGGTTTCATCTACAGGCACTGTTTCCGAAAGCGGCGAAGTAGGACTAGAACCCCATACACTATATAAAATATTAGTTGTACCGCTATTCGTAGATGCCCCTACACTATTACCCGATTGCTTAAGAAAGGAGTAATTGGCATTAACACCAAGCTTAAGGTATTTGCCTATAGTTTGATCAAGTGTAATTCTTCCCTGGTAACGTTTGTAACTGGTATTAATAATGGTACCATCCTGTTGATTTGCAGAACCTGAAATTGAATACAATGTTTGTTTAGTACCACCTCTTACAGCCAGGTTATAATCCTGTAAACTTCCGGTTTGAAAAAATGGCGACTGCCAATCTGTAGCCGATTCATTTCTGTAATCTTCGAGTGTTTTACCTGGTCTGGTTAATAAATAATAAGTTGGTGTAGGATTTGCCGGAGTTCCAATGGCCGGATCACGTTCTAACTGAGATTTTACATAATCGTAGCTACTCATCAGATCCATTCTTTTGTTATTAGTTGTATAACTCTGAGTTGTACTAAGCGTAATCACTGGATCACCTATTTTACCCTTTTTTGTGGTGATCATAATTACCCCATTAGCACCACGAGCTCCATATATAGCAGTTGCTGCAGCGTCCTTTAATACATCAATAGATTCTATATCCTGTGGATTGATCACATTGTTATTAGCCCCTTCCACTGGAAATCCATCTATAACATACAACGGTGAATTATCCTGAGTAATAGAATTGGCCCCCCTTACTACAATACTTACTTGCGATCCAGGTTGACCATCTGAGGACGTAACCTGTACACCAGCAACTCTTCCTGCTAGCGCCTCGTCAAATGAACGAACCGGAGCATTTAGCATATCCTTCATGTTCACCTGAGCTACCGAACTCACTAAATCGGCTTTCTTAGATGTACCGTATCCAATCACTACTACGTCATTCAGCGTTTTATTGTCCTCGACCAGAATCACGTTAACAGTTGACCTATCACCAACAATAATTTCTTTCTGTAAATAACCGATATAAGTAAAAACTAGTATGGCATTTCCTTCCTTTGGAATCATAATGGAGAACTTCCCATCGCTGCCTGTTGTTGCGCCAACCTTGGTCCCTTTAACCTGCACACTTACGCCAATCAACGGAGTTCCGCTTCCTTGTTCTGTTACCTTACCATCTACCTTCCTTGTCTGTTGGGCAAATGCTGTAATGGCAAAAAACAGGCACATAAAAATCATGTAAATTTTTCTCATACATCAATAAGTTTAAATTTGGTATACACTACAGCAACCTTGCGATTACTACAATCAAATTTGAGCATCAATCCGATTAAAAAAGGGGCACTAATTAATTTAAAAGAGGGTAATAATCAGTCAAAACGGCTGTTTCAATACCTTATTACCCTCAATCTCAATTTATTTAAGCGTTACCGTAGAGCCGGCAAATGCTTGCTGAGGGAAACTTACCGGATAATCCATTGTCTTTCCATCCTTATTATTTGTGATACTAATCACAGCATTTGTCTCTTTTTGCAAAGGGTCTGCCACAGAGATTACCACCTTACCATTCAGCGCTTTAATTAATAACGCACAAGCCTTGTCCGACTTGATGGTATAGCCCGACGTTTTTAATACACCCGGCTCGTAAAAGATCGCCTGCAACATATTTAATTGCTCATTGCTTACCGCCTGTAGTTGTCCGGTGTTAGCTAGAATTTTAATACCAGACTTAGCAAAATTACTTAGAGGTGTGGCATTCTTAATGCCCGGCAATACTACATACACATATTTTGCACCTTCTGGTTTTACACCATGGTTGATCCATAGTTTAAAAACACTACCAGAAAGCGCTCCCTTTGGATGTGCATTGTTGATCTTGTACCAGCTCCCCTTTTGGGTATTGGTACTCAAACTTAAATCTACGGATTCAGGGAATACATAGCCAATCCCATCGTGTAAGATCCAGCTTTGGTTATCATCTTTAAACACTTCCATTTTCCCTTTCCCAAACTTGCCTTTTATGCCAGAACCTAATACATCGCCATTTAACCAGCTTTGGTTAACAGTAGTCACAATCGACTCTGGCGTATTGCTACGAATATCTGCGCCCAGACATACAATCTCCTGATCAAAAAAGAACCAGGCTTTTTTTGCAGAGAGGCTATCATAGTCCAACGCATAAGTGCTTGCACCATACATGCCATCAGAAACACCACCAGCAAAAGCGTTGCTTCCATCTTCGCCCCAGAACTTGGTAGTCAAACGATCTTCCGCATAATCTCTGGTTGTTGTTCCCGGAATCTTATCCCATTCCCAAACCGGCATAATGTTGTAGTACTCCGGTCCACGAACCTGAATATTGGTCGCACCATCAGATAAGTACCTACCAAATAAATTCTCCTTGTTTCCAGACTCGCTACGTTTAGTCCGATTACTCACCATCCTCACATTAAAAGAATAACCAGGTCTAAGGTGCATTACATAATCTCCAATCCAAAACTGCTTATGCAATGGTTCAATCTTATAATCTGGTGCCGCTGTACTATCGGTTCTTGCAATTGCACTTCTCCACTCATCCGCATGTAATGGATCAATCATAGTTGCAGTAATTAACCTGCTTTTCTCTGTATTCTTTCTTAAAATATTAGGTCTACTTACACCACGACCTTCTGCGTTGAAGTCCATATAACTACCTCTAATCGCTTTTAAATAAGTTTCGCGGTAGTACCTAAAGAACATTTGCAATTTCTCATTACTGATCGCATACGGCGTTCCCTGCACGTAGTTAATCATTTTCAATATCCCGGAAATATATACCCCACCATAACTTGATATTTGTAACTGTGCGCCATGCTGCAAATAGGAATAATCATACTGCAAGCCCTCGTCATAATGCATAAGCTTAATCGGCTCAAACAACTCCGCAGCTGAACTAGCTAGTAAAGCTTGATTATTAGTAAGCAAAGCTCTATAGAAATAATGCAGAGCGACATCTGTTTTATTAGCTCCTGTTTGTTTTTCAATAACTCCGCGGTTCATTCTTTCAATCAGCAGTGCCTCTAAATCTGTCGGTATTCTACTTTCGCCATTGCGCAGCATGATCAAAATTTCACCCAAAGCCTGAGGAGTACCAATTTCATTGTGCCACCAGTTGCTACTTTTCGGGTCCTGATCGTACCAATACTTAATGGCACGAGTTATTGCGTCTAGTGTCTGATCATCGCTAAAATAACGGCTATCTTTTGTTATATACCCCTGAACAAGGCTTTCTAACTTTACTAAATGATCGTTTGGTTGCCAGTTGGTAATGGTTCTATCCTTGTAATCTATCCCCTTCCAGCTTCCATTAGGCTGCAGCGTAGCCAGGTTCTTTTCTGCTGCTTTATCCACAGACCGTACTGGCTTTCTAAGGTCCAATACAATTCTTTGCATAATTAGACTGGCTGCATCACCAGACTGTGCCTTGGCTAATCGCGATATTAGCATACTCAAAGCCAATACACTTAATAATAATACTCTCTTCATTGAGCTACAAATTTAGTTGGTTTATTTTATTAAGGATACATTCTTTCCATGTCACGACCTGTCGTTTCCATGCGGTGTTTCATGATTTGGTTTTTGCCGCCATATGAACTACCCCAGTGTGGCTTATCCAATCCCTTTTCCCATTCTGCAAGCTTACCAAGCATCTTATTTACCTGTGCAGGGTATTTCAGGGCAAGATTGGTGGTTTCAGAAATATCTTTTTCCAGATCAAAAAGCAACACATTCTCTACCTCTTTATTTTCTAAACGTCCTTTCACGCGTATCAGCTTCCAATTATTTTCTCTCATGGCTGCAGCTACCCCTCTTCGCCAGTAAAGCGCTTCGTGAGGAGTCTTTTTGTTGCTTCCGGTGATATATGGCAAGAGGTTTACCCCATCCAGTTTCTTTGCGCCTTTACGCTTTCCATTCCCCGCCGCAATAGCAGTCGGCAATATATCTAATGAAATAACTGGCTTGCTATAAGTTTTATTTGCTGCAATATGTCCGGGCCATTTCATCATCATCGCTACACGGATACCCCCTTCCCATTTTGAACCTTTCATACCACGTAAGAGCCCGTTATCAGAAGAGTTTACCGTAGCTCCACCATTATCATTGATAAAAACAATGATGGTGTTCTTATCCAGGTTTTGCTGTTTCAGCATCGCCATTACACGTCCAACCCCATCATCCAAAGAAGTCATCATCGCAGCATAAGCTCTTCTACCCGTATCCTGGATACTGGCGTAGCGCTCCATCAAATCTTTCTTAGCATTCATAGGAGTATGAACCGCGTTATAAGAAAGGTACATAAAGAAGGGTTTATCCTTATTTTCTGCAATAAAGCTGGTTGCCTTATCGGTAAACATGTCTGTTAGGTAAGTGATCTTACTTTCCGGAACAATCTCATTGTTGTTATACAAAGCATGTTCGTTAGTCCTTGCACCTTTATAGGCAAAGAAGTCCCTGTGGCCACCTGTAAAACCATAAAACTCATCAAAGCCACGTTTTAGTGGGAAATGTTTTGGCTCATCTCCCTGATGCCATTTACCTATGGCGATGGTTTTATAACCATTGGCCTGCATCTCATTTCCAATCGTTTGCTCGGATGGATCCATACCTACATCGGTAATTTTATACCCGGGAGCAACCAAATTAGAGGTGTTGTGTTCAAAACCAAAACGTTGCTGATAACGACCTGTTAAAATACCAGCTCTTGAAGGTGCACATACAGAGGCCGAAACATAAGCATCCGTAAAACGGGTACCCTGACGGGCAATTCCATCAATATTTGGTGTTGGAATCTGTTTGCCTCCATAACATCCAAAGTCTACATATCCCGCATCATCACTAACAATGACAATTACATTGGGCTGATTTGAAGACTTATTTTGTGCTATAGCAGTGCTCACTGAAAATGTAGCCAGCAAAGCACAAATGATTGTATTCTTCATTTTATATTCTCCTTTTATTTTCTTTAAACAATTCAATTTTTGAGGCTATCCCGTCTGTACATTTTACACTAACCAACGTGTTCCCATCAGGCTGCAAACTCGCCTGCAAGCCATTTGTGCCTGCCTTTACAACCCAACTACCTTTAACCAACAGTTGCATAACTGATGGTTTAGCTGGCGAACGGTACCAATTGCGGGAGTAAATACTCACCTCTTTTCTTTTACCATCTGCCGTTAAGGGACTATCATCCGGCCCTTCATAAAAAGCAAGATCAGGATCGGTAACTGACATAGACAATTGTTCCCCCTTTTGCTGATACATCAGCAAACATGGCCTATTATTGCCCATCAGTAAAGAATCCGAGAGTTTGTTATTAGTTCCAAAAACAGCGACTGCAGTAATCTGTTGTGGAGCATACCATACAATATGCGCCGCATTGTCCTTTTGCAATACTTTATACAAAGGTTTAGTACTTCCTTGCAACAAAGCTAAGCTTTCTAATGCCTGCTTATTCGTTTTTATCAACATTGCATACTGGTATCCAGCATCTACAGGCGCGCTTCCATGTTGCAAGATTAACTTAGCAAAGTTGCCTATGGTTTTACGGCTATCCTTTTGATCACGTGAAACCTGCGTTGCTTTTGTTAACACGATATCTCCCGCGTCAGGAATATAATAACCGATATTTCGGTTGTCAACAATCGTTAAAGGCTTTCCAGCTTCCCCCTTTTTTGTGTAGGGGAATGAATTTATTGCTGTACCATTTATGTTGAACACATCTGTCGAATCTTTCAGGTAATTTTGGAACAGCGTCGTTTCAGTTGGATAGGCTGCTATGGTATTTTGAATCCCCGAGCCCAAATTGATGACCAGGTTATCAAACATAAACCATGATTTGGTGGCCCTAAAACTCCCCATATCATATTTATCATGACCATGCAGTTTCATGGCAAACATACCTTGGTTCTTAAATGTTGTACCCCCCGCAAAACGCTCATCCGAGATCAACATTTCTTCTATTCCACTATAGTCATCAGCATTGATAATGTTAGCACGCAGGTTATCTAAGGGCAGATGTAAGGTTGTTGTCCCCGGAATGTTGTTCCAGTCCCAACCCTCATCTTTAAAATTACTCCCATCATCAGCTTTGGTTGCTGGAAACAAAACTTCCAACTGTCCATAGGCAAAATAACGGCCATACATATTTGCACCGGGATAGGACTCGTGGCTAATAAAATACCGATTGTGACCGCGTACCGTAAGCAACCAATCCTGACGGCGATGTATATCAAACAAACCATAATTAAGGTTCCAGTGCCCCCTGGTATAGCCTACCGGCTTGATCTGGCTACTTTTAAAAGCAGTAGCCCATTTATTTTGCTTCTTTCCGTTTAGCTTCAGGTATATCGAGGCCATAAGCGTATCCGTTTTTAAGCTACCATCGGGCATCCCAGCCATAGCCATATAAGCATAAGGCACATCTGGAATACGCCAGTTTCCTGTCGGATGACGGCCAGACACACTAATCGGCCACTTATAAGGATTGGTATAATAGTGCATCATCAGTAAACTATTCCGTAAACTTTCATGTGCTTGTTGCCTTACGCTAAACGAGGTCCCACTAAGTGCGTATACAATTGGGGTAATACCAGTATAACCGCCAATACCATAAGCTGGATAAAGATTACCATGATGAAAAACTGCCCCATCGGGCTTAAAAGCTCCCTCAATGGTATGGTCTGGTTCTATATTTTTAGATAGCCAATTCGAAAAGCTATGCATATACCTGAATTTTTCAGGAGCATCATCCATTATTAAAATAGACGAGAGCATACTCCCCAGCAGGGTATTGAAAACATCAATATTAGACGATGGCAATTGATCAGGAAGCTGCAAAGTACGTCCTAAACCACTAAACCAAGCCATACTTTTAAATGTGCGGTCTAACTTATTGTGTTTTTTGATCACATCTTTCATGAGCAAACAGGCCGAATAATAATCCGACAGGTTATAACCGTGATGATGCAATGCACCCATACCACTACCGTAAGCCCAGCCCTGATCTTCAAGATGATCAAGCAGATCTATAAAAATACCTTCTAGCTTTTGTTTATCTACTGCATCTGGCGAGGTTTGATAAAGCTGAGCGACCTGTAGCATCAGTTCGGTATAACGTTTTATGCCAGATAAGCGATTGGTTTCTTTCACACTTTCAGTTGGCGACAAAGACACCAACTCTATATCATTTGTAGAATAAACTGGTCTACCGGTTATTCGGCCCCCATCTCTTCCTATGTTCCAATAGCTAAAGGCTTTTTCAACATCTTGCACTGCGTTTTTTCCAACAGTTTTTGCTGAAGACAGAATCTGTTCTTTATAACGTTGACTGATTTGTGCCATATCGGTTCGATCAGTCGACTCCAATTTCACTTGCAAGGGCAAGTAATGTGGTGTTCTATTAAATGCATATAAAGAGTTCCAGTGCGCATTGGCGGCCTTATCTCCTTCTGGATTTACAAAAGGTAATTGCTCATCCCGCATTGGTGAACGTGGATTGATGGTTACATCATACATCAGCTGATCAATAAACAAGCTTCCCTTTTTTACAGTTGTAGGTGCATGTACAGTGAGGATATCCATATCTGCCTGAGGCTTGCCTACCATATCTCTATGGTACATTACCCAAGCTGTTCGCCAACCTTTAAAATTAAGGTTAAAATCGAAACTAGAAACCGTTTTATCTTGAGTACCAAATTTAAACACCAGCTTATCATTTATAGGTGTGTCATTATATATCCATACTACGAAAGTACTTCTTGGATTTGCTGCAACAGCTTTGAAAGCATCGTTCTGAACCTTCAATATACTTTTCCCCGCAGTGGTCCAGTCCCACTTTAGGGCTTGTTTACCCAATTTAAAGTGGTCGGCGGTCATGGATAACCTGCCATTAATGGCGTTCCAATTATTGGGTACGCTATTTTCGCAAATGTCTGTTTGTATCTGTGCGTAACTGCCGGCAGACTGCCAACAGACAAATAAAAAAACGAAAAGCAAACGGTTCATATTTGATCTTTTTCTGAAATTTGGTTCATACAAGATTCAAATATTCATTTTAATCTGCCTAAAAAAGGCGACAAATCAGTTCAAAAGGGGGGTCTAATCTGTTTTTTGAACATAGTCTGATGGGGCTACACCAAATTGCTTGCGAAACTCTTTACTAAAGTACTTCCGATCATTGAAACCAACAGAGTAAGCGACTTCAGAAATATTCAGTTTATCCTCTGTCAATAACTGCGCGGCTCTTTTTAATCGTTGTGATTTGATAAAATCTGTAATGGATAAACCAGTAATGGCCTTGATCTTTTTGTACAGCACAGTCTGACTCATTCCAATATCTTCAACAAGGCTCCCCACATTAAAATCAGGATCTTCCATACTCTCCTCAATCACCAACATCAATCGATTTAAAAACTTATCCTCCGGCGACTCTGTTTCAAGCCTCCTTGGGGTTAGCATCACTTGACGCATATATTTCTGCTTAAGCTCCTCGCGTCCCTGTAAAAGGTTACGAACACTGAGTTCCAAAACCTGAATGCTGAAAGGTTTAGTAATATAAATATTAGCTCCTGCTTCCAAACCATTAACCAGATGTAGCTGCGATGCCATAGCAGTAAGCATAATTACAGGGATATGATTTGTTCTTTCTTCTTTTTTTAATCTGGCACAAAGTTCCAAACCATCCATTTCGGGCATGGTCACATCACTAATAATGACATCGGGAACATGTGCTATAGCCACCTCCCAGCCTTCCAGTCCATTCACTCCTTCCAGAATGTGATAAGTATTTTGCAGCGACTGTACAATAAACCCTCTCAATTCATCATTATCCTCTACAACCAGAATGGTATATTTTTTCTCTCCAGGTACAGATTCTCTTTCCTCATCTACTTCTGCTATCGTTGATATAGCAACATCCCCTACAGCTTTCATCATCTTATCCGGGCTCAGCATTTCTTCCTCCGTAAAATGAGCCTTACCCAATAAAAGGGCAACGGTAAGACTAGTTTCCCCATCCTTTCCAACGATAGCCGGCACACTAGCAACCGAGATTTCGCCTTTATGCAGATCTACTATATTTTTGACCAGCGCCAAACCTATTCCCCAACCTTCAGCAGTAACCGCCCCCGATTTTACCTGATAGAAATTAGTAAATATCTTGTCTTGCGCCTCTTCAGGGATACCAATACCCGTATCTGCAATCACCACTTTTACCTGCTCATTTTCCAAATGGATAGAGAAGCTTATTTTGCCACCATCAGGCGTATATTTAAAGGCATTGGAAAGGATGTTATAAAATACTTTCTCCATCTGGCTAGTATCAAAATACACCTGGATTTGAGGTTCAGTATTGCTAAAGCTATAATCTATATTTTTAATCTCAGCCAAACTCTCGTAGGCATCATAGATACTGCGACAAAAAGCAACCAGTTCATGTTCCGAAACCTGTAGCTTGGCATTTCCCGTTTCTATCTTTCTAAAGTCTAGCAACTCACTGATCAACCTTAACAGCCTGTCAGTATTCCTCTTAATCCCCATCAACTGCTGGTTAACGGTATTATTTTCCTTAGTCAGGTTAATCAGCTTTTCAAGTGGCGCAAAGATCAGAGTTAGTGGCGTACGGATCTCATGTGATATCCGGGTAAAGAAATCAAGCTTCATCTGGTAAAGCTCTTGTTGCCGCTCATTGTTCAAGTGCTCATAATACAACTCCGACTCCAGCCTTTGCTGTCTACGACTAAAACGCAACACGAAATAAAGCAATGCAGAGCCCGCCATAAAATAGAGCAAGTAAGCCCACCAGGTGCGCCATATTGGGGGCAGGATGCGAATCTCCAGACTGGCTGGATTTTCGTTCCAAAGGCCATCATTGTTACTTGCTTTTACTAAAAAACGATACTTGCCAGATGGTAGGTTGGTATAGGTTGCGGATGGAATACTAACATAGTTCCAATCCTTTTCAAAGCCCTCGAGCTTATACGCATATTTATTACGGCCCGGCTGTATATAGCTTAAAGCCAAAAAATCAATGGTAAAAATATTTTGTCCTGCTAAAAACGTAATCTCTTTGGCAAAACTAATATCCTCCTTCAACAAGCGATCTGGCCCATTAATAGCTACCGGTTTGTTGAATAGCTTTAAACCAGAAAATACGATTTTTGGCACATGAGTATTCACCTTAATGTCGCGGGGGGTAAAACTCACTAAGCCGTTGTAACTACCAAAATAAAGCTTTCCACTTTTATCCTTATAAGCCGAATTAACGTTGAACTCATTGGCAGGCAATCCATCCGTAATGTTATAGTTTTTAAAGAATTTCCGTTGCTTATCAAACTTGGTGAGGCCACGGTCTGTACTCAACCACAAGTTCCCTTCATTGTCCTCCAAAATATCGATGATATTGTCACTAGCCATACCATTTATTTTAGTATAAGTAGTAAAGGAATTGGTTTTAGGATGGTAAAGACTTAAGCCCCCACGTAAGGAGCCTACCCAGATGTTACCTTGCTGATCTTCCCTGATACAATTGACCTGGCCTGATTTAAGACTATCCTTGCTATTGCCTTTGAAGAAAAACTTAAATTGCCTGGATTGATACCCTAACAAATTGAGTCCCCTCGGGGTCCCCACCCAAAGATTTTTCTTCGAATCCGTATAAGCAAAACGAATGTAACTGCTGCTCAGCCTTAGCCCAGATGAGGTAGGAACATCACTAATTACAGAGAAGTTTTCCTGCTCTGGATCAAACACATTTAATCCTTTCGATGAAGTACCGACAAGCAGTCTTCCCTGATCATCTTCGGCAATACTGCTTACATAGCCAAAACTTAGGGCTCTGGGATTCAAAGGATCAGGCTGGTAGTGCCTAAACTTACCTGTGTTTGGGTTAAAAAGCTCAAGCCCCCCTTGAAACAAGCCTATCCAGATTCTGTTCTTGCGATCCCGATATATGGCCTTAATGGTATTATTACCCAGACTTCCCGGATCACGGGCATCATTCACATACTTTTTAAATTCACCGGTCTTAGTGTTGAAATAATTAAGACCATGCCCTTCAGTACCAATCCAAAGATTTCCCTTTTCATCACCCTCAATAACGCTGATGATGTCGCTGCTGATGCTGTTCCCGTATTTATCGTGCTTATAAACCGTAAAGGGAATGGTATTACTGTGGGTAACATTTACACCTCCAAAATTAGTACCCACCCAAACTGAGCCCTGATTATCCTCATAAATATCCTTAATAGAATTATCACTTAAGCTCTTACGGTTATCCGAATCATGCTTAAAATCGGTAAAACGTAGGGTATGTGGATTTAAAATATTCAAGCCGTTCATGGTCGCCACCCATAAATCACCTTTTTTACTTACTGTTATTTTACGGACAATGTTATTACTCAATCCCTGTGGATCAGCAGGATTATACTTAAACCTCATAAAGGAAGCACTTTCAGGCATAAACAAATTCAAACCATCTGCTTCTGTCCCTATCCATATTCTCCCTTGCTTATCCTCAGCAATGGTTCTGATAAAATTTCCACTAATACTTTTCAGATCAGTGGCATTATTGCGAAAGGTAGTAAAGATATACTTGCCATTCTTTAAAGTCATCCTGGTCAAGCCCTCTGTAGTCCCTACCCAAATATTGCCCTTACTGTCTTCAAAAACTGCATATATAGAATTCCCTGCCAGCCCGTCTTTTTGAAAAAACCTTTTAAACTTTCTGGAAGTAGAGCTTTCCAGCATACTTAAGCCCAGATTAGTACCGAACCAGATCTTCCCTTTGCTATCGGAAAATATGGAAAGTACAATCTTATCGCTGATGCTATTTGGATTTTTGAGATCATAAGGAATCCGTTCAAAAGCATCCTTCTCAGGGATATACCGATTTAGTCCATTTTGGGTACCGATCCATAGGTTTTGCTTTTTATCCTCTAACAAAGCATAGATGTAATCTTCTGAACTGATGGTTGATGGATCATCAGGATTTGTATGGTAAATTTTAACACCTCTACCATCATAGCGATTCAGACAGTCGCGCGTACCAAACCACATGTATCCCCTGCTGTCTTTGCATATAGATAAAACGGTACTTTGAGACAGGCCGTTGGTAACTGATAAATGATCAAAGGATAACTGAGCAAATGAGCGCATGAAAAAGCAGTTGAATATTACGATTAGTAATACTCGCGTGGCTATTTTATGAAGGTTAGTAGGTTTAGTCATTTCCGCTTTAAAGATACAAAATAAACCATTCTGCTCGAAGGCGGGCATCTCTTAAGCTCCTGAAGGGGAGCAAAGAGCGCCTAGGCCTTTACGCAGAAGGTATATTTTGGGTCAAGCAGGATGTATAAAAAACCATATAAAACAGAAAAGCTCCAGATTTCTCTGAAGCTTCTCGCAGTGGTATGGGCCGGGATCGAACCGGCGACACATGGATTTTCAGTCCATTGCTCTACCGACTGAGCTACCGTACCATCTTATTTAAACAGGATTTCGTAATCATGCTCCCCTCGGTTGGGAATGCAAATGTAATATCTTTTCTGTTACTACCATATCCTAAACGGTGAAATAATCTTTAATCGCTCTCTTTCACATAATTAATTTTCAAAAATGCTGCCAATTAGAAAAAATTGAAGCCCCTATCCTTTTCAACAACCGTAGTTCTTTTTAAGAACCATAGGAAATAAAAAAAAGTATACTTATTTAGTAGTTTTTATTTTGAGGGATAAATAAAATACCTTAATATTGTCGACAAATTTAGTAGACTTTATTTATAACACCAGTTAAATGACAAGGAGGTTTCCAATGATGCGATGTTACACTCAGTAATATAAAAGGGAAATACAATGTATTCCCCTAATAACTAATTCTAAAAAACAGGATATCAATTTGGCGTTGGCCCTGTTTTATCACTCAAATTAAGTAATGTAAAAATATGCAAAATTTTGAAAAAGCTAGGCGCTTTTTTAATGGCCTTGCTTTGGTCCAAAAACTAAAGTTAACATCCCTATCGCTCGTCCTTTTATTCCCTCTCCTTACTATTGCCCAAACACCTACCAAGCCACTGGTAAACGCAAGCATAAGTGGACAAGTTATAGATTCCCGTACCAGCGACCCTTTACCGGGGGCTTTAGTGCAGCTAGAAGGCGTAACACATAGCGTCCAAACAGACCGGGATGGTAAGTTCAGCTTTGTAACCGGACAAAAACTCCCTGTCACCCTGATTGTCAGTTACCTGGGCTATGACAAATCTAGTGTTGTGGTCACCAATACCCCCATAACCATTAAATTGAATCAGAACCAAAAACAATTAAGCGAAATTCTCATAGTAGGATATGGCACCCAGAATAAAAGGGAGATCACCGGTTCTGTTGCGAAAATAAAAGCTTCTGAAGTCATACAACAACCAGTTGCTAGTTTTGACGCACAGCTACAGGGGAAAGCCGCTGGGGTACAGGTAATCACCAATTCTGGTGTTCCTGGAGAAGGCATATTTTTAAGGGTTAGGGGAACCACATCAATCAATTCAAGTAGTGATCCATTGTATATTGTAGATGGTGTATTTTTGAATAATTCAAGCTTACAAGCTACCAATCTGGGCGGTAGGGTTACCTCTCCCCTCGCGGATATCAATCCGGCCGATATCGAATCTATAGAAGTATTAAAGGATGCATCGGCAACGGCTATTTATGGTTCAAGAGGAGCCAATGGCGTCGTATTAATCACCACAAAAAAAGGAAATTACAACAACAAATCTACCGTTAGTTTCAATATAGCAAACGGATGGGTACAGGCAGATAAAAACACCGTTCCTAGTCTTACTACTGGACCTGAGGCTGCACTGCTGGCTAATGAGTGGTGGATCAATTCGGGAGTTGATAACCCAGCCTTAAATCAAACCTTTCTAAACAGACCCTTCCGCCCGGTATCAGAAGGTGGCCGCGGACTACCAGAGGAACAGCCTACATACGACAGGCTGGGCGACTTGCTGAGAAAAGGACGTGTACAAGACTATAGCTTGGCCGTACAGGGTGGATCAAACTCGTCCAGATATTACATAGGTGCTGGATACACTGATCAAGAAGCACTAATTAAAGTAATCAAGTTTTCAAGAGCAAGTTTAAAATTCAATTTCGACCAGAAACTTTCAGAAAAAGTAAGCATTGGCCTAACCAATAGCTTTTCAAAAAGCGACCGAAATCAGGCCCGTACAGGAGATGGTCCACAGGTAAGTCTATGGAACTCTGCTGTCTCAACGGCCACTTTCACACCTAAATATGGTGAAGATGGTCTCGCTACTGGAGTTGATAATACCTATACGCTCATAGATAATTATGATGTAAAAACACAGAGTTTACGCTATGTGGGAAGCGTTTTTGCTGAAGCTGAACTGGCCAAAGGTTTAAAATTTAAAACCAGCTTTAGTCTGGATTACAACAATTACAAGGAATCGGCCTATTGGAATACCAATACAAGCATTGGAAAAGCAGTAGGTGGACAAGCCAATTCAGATATCACCCAAAATAATACCTGGATAAACGAGCAAACCTTAACTTATCAAAAGCAATTGGGGAACCATAAGCTGACACTTCTTGCCGGAAACTCATTCCAAAGCAATACCCTCTCTGTAAATTCGGGAGTTGGAACCGGTTTTGCCAACGACAATTACAAGTTAATCTCATCTGCATCTATTCGTACCGCATCTGAAGGCTGGACGGGATATAATCTGTCTTCCTTCTTCGGACGTGCAGGGTACAATTATTTAAGTAAGTATTTTGCTGAAGCGACTTTGCGTGCGGATGGATCTTCAAAATTTGGGACCAATAATCAATGGGGATATTTCCCTGCATTCTCCCTGGGATGGAGGCTTAAGGAGGAAAGCTACCTTACAAACGTAGATTGGCTTAGCGAGTTAAAACTAAGAGCTTCTTATGGAATAACCGGTAATCAATCGGGTATAGACAACTTTGCTTCCAGAGGCTTATGGTCTGGCGGTAGCAGTTATGCCGATGTAGTGGGTTCGCCCTTACCTGGTATTGGACCAGAGCAGTTGGGGAATGACGATTTACGTTGGGAGAAAACCAAGCAAACCGATATAGGTTTAGACGCTTCCTTTTTTAATAACCGACTGGCGGTAACTTTGGACCTATACCATAAATATACTTCTGACCTGTTGTTGCAACAGCCTATTCCATCATCTACTGGTTTTTCTGTTTATTGGGCCAATGTTGGCGAAATCAGCAACAAAGGCTATGAACTGACAATAAACTCGACCAATCTCAGAACCAGACATTTTACATGGAACACAGATTTCAACATCTCTGGTAATAAAAATAAAATTGAAAAATTGCCAAGCCAGATTACCCAATACACCAGGGACTGGGTGATTTTGAAAGAAGGTTATTCAATGAACTCTTTTTGGCTTTACAATCAATTGTATGTAGATCCAAATACAGGCGCGCCAGTATTTGAAGGTCAGGACGCAAGTGGAAATGTAACGGCTGAAGACCGAAAAATAATACACAGTGCATATCCAAAGTTCTATGGTGGCCTTACCAACAATTTCAAATACAAAAACTTTGATCTCGGCGTAGCCTTTAGCTTCCAATATGGAAATTACACTTTAAATCTCCAAAGGTACTTTAAGGAAAGAAATGCATCAGCAGGCAGTGTGACAACCAATGTCTTAAACAGATGGCAGAAGAAAGGGGACATTACAGACATCCCTCGACTTACCTCTGTAGGCAGTAATTACACCATTGACCAGAGCAGCCGATATCTGGAAGATGCATCCTTTTTAAGATTGAAACAAGTCACTTTAGGTTACAATTTACCTAAATCAACATTTTCAAAATTAGGGCTATCTGACGTAAGAGTATACTTTGTGGGGTCAAATCTATTCCTGTGGACCAAATACAACGGAGATCCAGAATCGGGCATCACTTCAAATCCCAATGCTCAGGGATTAGGTGGTTTTGGCACCCCGCCTCAGCCCAAGGGATTTCAGTTTGGGCTTAATGTAAAATTGTAAGAACAGATCAATTAGCAACATGAAAAATAACATATTTCTATTCACATCACTAACCGCCCTTTCGTTACTCTTTGTATCATGCGGCAAATTTTTAGATGTTGAACCAAAAAAATCGACTTCCGACGAAGTTACTATAGTAGATGAAAACTCTGCCAAAACAGCTGTAAGGGGGATATACAACCAATTGCAATCCGATGGATATTATGGATATAGCTTCCAGATCCTGGGTTTCTTCTCTGGAGATAATATCCGATATACCGGCTCACAAACCGTCAATAACCAGTTAACCAACCATAATGTAAAATCTGACCTGGCTGTTTTAGCCACTTCCTGGACAGCTATATATAATACCATAAACAGGGCAAACAATGTGATTGCTAAAGTCCCTCAGCTGGCTACTACTGCAACTTTTACTCCAGCTATCAAAAATCAATTGATAGGTGAAGCCTATTTTATAAGGGCACTAGCTTATTTTGACTTGACAAGAACCTGGGGTGGCGTTCAGCTTATCCTTACGCCAACAACTTCGCCCAATGATCGTCCAAGCATCCAAAGGAGTAGCGTTACAGAAACGTATGCACAGGTATTGAAAGACCTGATCGCAGCCGAGGATCTCCTGCCAGAAACCACCAATAGAATAAGGGCCACTAAAAAAACCGTTTGGGCACTAAAAGCCAGGTTTTATCTTTATCAAAACAACTGGCCGGAAGCAGAGAAGTATGCAGGCAAAATTATTGATGACAAGACAAATTACACCCTGTTAAACCCGTACAAATCTTTCTTTGCCAATAATGCCTCTGCCACTTCAGAATCGGTATTTGAGCTTTACTACAATATCAATGTAACCAATACGCAAGCCTATAATTGGCAGCCTTCAGCCAAAGGTGGCGTGGGATGGATAAGGCCTACAGATAAAATAGCCGAATTATTAAGCGACCCTGCCATTGGTGGAGACAGGAAAGCATTGGTAGAAAAACAGGTAATTAACGGTGCCGACAACTGGTTTGGAAATCTATACTACCGCACCAACGGAACTGACCCTGCATTTTTAATCAGACTGGCAGAATTGTACCTGATCAGGGCCGAAGCAAGAGCACAGCAGGAAAATCCGGATGGTGCCCGGGATGACTTAAACGAAATCAGAAAAAGATCAAATGTGGGTATACTGACCACTGGTACTAAAGAGCAGGTACTCTTAGCCATTGAAAACGAAAACAGACTAGAATTTGCACTGGAAAACCATCGCTGGTATGACCTCATCAGAACAAACAGGGCAAAAGATGTACTAGGAATAGCAGATGCCAATAAATTGAGGCTACCTATTCCTTACTCACAGACTTTAATAGATCCCAATCTAGCTCCGAACCCTGGTTATTCATCTAATTAAAAGATTTTTATGAGTTCGCTAAAAGAAAACATCACCTGGACAAAGACCGAAATATTTTTATTCCGGCTGTCATTTGTATTTTTTATTGTTCTTTCTATCCCCTTCAATAAGCTGGTCTTTCATCATATTGGCACCAAAGTATGGAGTTTTCAAAGTTTCTACCAACTAGCGACTTTCCAAACTTCATTTATCCCAGAAAACCCTGTTGCAGGCATTAATTTATCGGGCTACTACAATTGGCTCATTGCCTTAATAATAGCACTGATCGCAACATTGATATGGCAAAAATTATCGCCTTCCAAAAAGGCATATCCACAGCTTTATTATTGGCTGCGTGTATTCCTACGTTACCGTTTAGCACTGGCTATCATTGCTACTGGCATTGTTAAATTATTCCCCATCCAGCTACCTTTGCCAACTTTGAGTGACCTCCATACGGCATATGGTGATTTTTTACCTTGGAAAGTATACTTTTTGAGCACATCAGTCTCATCGGCATATTATGTGGTCTCTTTGGGGCTACTAGAAATTGCAGCTGGCCTCTTATTGATATGCCATCGTACAGTAGCCATAGGCGCTGGTCTGGCCACTGCACTCTTGTTAAATATTGTTCTTGTAAATTTTGCTTATGGCATAGGAAATCAGGTGTACAGCTCATTTTTGCTGTTAATAGCGCTATTTATTCTTTCCTATGATTTACGCAGAATATTCAACCTTTTTTTTTTAGAGGTACAAAGTTTGGCGGATAATTTTGTCCCTAATTATCATCCCCTTATTAAAAAATACAGGAAGTATTTACAGCTGACTTTTCTACTTATTCTCTTTGTTTTTGGTCTGGCAACTTACTTCTCCTGGACCAGCACAAAATATCCTTACCCTGAAAATAAGGGCCTAGCAAACACCGAGGGGATTTACGATGTATCCAAGTTTGTTTTAAACAATGATACCATCCCCTACTCCTTAACCAGTCCAAACCGATGGCAAAATGTAGTATTTGAAAAATGGAACACCATAAGTATCCGAGACAATAAACCGGTGAAGATAGACAGCTTAAGACCTGAAATAACTTATCAGGCCAGTAAAGAACGGAATTTTGAAGAGCTGGGTAACGGTGGCCGTCATTTTTATAGCTATCAGACAGCAGCAGACAGCAACCAAATCATTCTGGAGAACAAAACGGATGTGACGGATGGATATACCTTCGCTTTAACAAGACAGGGTGATCAGGAAATAACCTTAAAAGGCTTCAATAAAACCGGGGATTCTTTATCGGTGGTATTAACACGCGTAGCAAAAACTTATTTACTGAAGGAAGGCCGCCGTAAACCAATTAAAATTTACTAATAACACATAAAAATATGGGTACTATTAAAAAATCAGAAGAAAATATAGTGCAGGACGAGATTTCGAACTGGAGCTCTTTTGAAAAAATAAGTTTCAGATTCGCATTTATTTTTATCGCCTTATTGGTTATTCCAGTCAAATTAAGCTGGTATAAAGAATTATTTCCAATAAAATCCTTGTACGACATCCTTTCAAAAATAGCCGGATACAGACCCAGCTTTATCGAGGTGGCGTCTGAGAGCGGAAAATGGGGACTTGCTTCATTCTCTACCTGGGGCGTTGCAGCTTTAATCGGTCTAGTAGGTGCCGCGGTATGGACGATTCTGGTACGGAACAAAAAAATTGCGAATTACAACGTACTGTATTACTGGTTAAGGGTAATTACCCGCTACCGCGTTGCAATTGGCATTATCGCTTTCGGGTATTTAAAACTTTACCCTATGCAAATGCCTTTTCCATCGATTACCAATCTGAATACCGAACTAGGGGATTATGCGCAATTTAAATTGTACTGGCAGGCTGTAGGCGTATCGCTATGGTACCAGATATTTCTGGGCTTACTGGAAATAGGAGCTGGCTTACTCATGTTCTTTAGGGCAACCACAGCATTGGGTGCCATTCTTAATGCGGGGGTACTATACAACATTGCACATGCCAACATTGCTTACGATGGCGGGGTGCATGTATATAGTGGATATTTCGTACTACTTTCGGCCTTTTTACTCGTTTATTATGCCCCAGCCATCTGGAAGCTTTTTATCAAGAAGGAAAATGTAAAGCCTAACTATTATTATCCCAAATTAAAAAGCACCGGGCAAAAACTGGCATTTTACGGTTCAAAATACCTTTTCATTTTTCTTTTTGTATTTGTATACGGTTATTACAGATATGATCTGCATTACAACAGTGCCCGGTTAAAGGAACCTGTTATACCCGGACTACCCAATGCAGAAGGAAATTATGAGGTGAGTTCTTTTGCTTTGAATGGTGATACCATCCCTTATACTCCTCAAGACTCCGTAAGATGGCATAGCGCCATTTTTGAACGTTATTCCACTCTAGCTTACAAAGTGCACAAAGCTTTTAAAATTGACATATCAAATGGTGTACCTCAACCCCAGGATATACTGAGGAAATATGAGCTGACTGGCAGGGCTGGTGGATGGCGCTACTTGTACTACGAGATTGATTCAGCAAATCATCAGATTTACCTGGTAGATAAAAACCAGGAATTCAGCAAAAAACTGTTCAAAGGGCAAAAAGATGTTGCCGTAGGTTTAAAAAAACTATATAAAACGGCCATACGTGATAGTATTGGTATTCTTAAATGGGATTATAAAAGACCGGTGAATGGCGAAATCATCATAGCTGGTTTAATCAACAAAAAGGATTCAGTCCATATCGTACTAAACAAATTCAAAAAAGACTATCCTATAGGTCAAGGATGGTACACCAAAAATAACTTATATACTTATGTCAGTAATTAATAGGATTAAGAAAATTTCAATGACAGCGATTGCTGTCCTGCTTGTAAATGGTTTAATGGCTGCTCCTACCAAGGTAACAGTAAGAGTAAAAGCTAAAGATGCCAAATTTATTGGTACAGGAATAGGCGGTGCATCTGTCCTCATCAAAAATAACTTGACCGGTCAGTTACTGGCAAATGGTATAACAACAGGTAGCTCTGGCGACACAAAACTGATCCTGCAAAGCTCCTTAGTTCGCGGTCAAAGATTAACGGATGAAAAAACAGCTAAATACGAAGCAATTATAGACATTAATGAACCAACCCTTGTAGACATTGAGGTGATTGCCCCTTTGAGCAGAAGGGGTGCTGCCATAAAAGGCAGTACCCAGGTCTGGCTAATTCCGGGAAAAGATATACTTGGCGAAGGCATTATTATTGATTTACCAGGATTAATACTGGATATATTAAGTCCTACCAGCCACCAGGCCATACAACTATCCTCCTTAAAACAGGATATCCTGGAATTTAAAATTAGCCTTACCATGTTATGTGGATGTGCAATTACTAAAGGTGGAGTATGGAATTCGGATGAATTTGAAGTAAAAGCAATTCTGAAAAAAGATGGAATAGAAACAGGAACGTATAGTTTGAAAAAGCTACATGAAAACAATCTATTTTCCGGAGAATTAAAAATTAAAGAAACAGGCAGTTACGAATTGGTGATTTACGCTTTCAATCCCAAAGATGGAAACGCGGGAGTTGATAAAATAGGTTTTGTGATCCAATAAGTTGACTAGAACTGACCATGAAAAGGAGAAGTTTCATTTTTAAGAGTGCCCAAGCCTTAGCATTAGGCTTTGTTGTACCTCAGCAATTGTTCGGAAATCGCCCTGCTGAGTCTGTAGGCTGGCACGTAGAACAATTTGCAGACAAGGGTTTAGCACAGTTTTCTTATGCTATATTATTTGATAACAAAATACTGCTGATAGACCCGGCAAGGGATGCAACACCATTTTACGAATATGCTAAAAAGAACCATGCAGAAATTGTTGGCGTAATGGAAACACACCCACATGCTGATTTTGTAAGCTCGCACGCAGAAATCCAACGAAACAAAGGTGTTCCAATATATCTTAGCCGAAAGGTAGGCGCTACATTTAAACATCATCCTTTGGATGCAAATGATCGCATTCCATTAAATCAGGATCTTTATCTAAAAGTATTGGATACTCCTGGACATTCGCCAGATAGTATTTCATTGGTTTTAGTCGACAAAGGTAAAGACCTTTTGGTTTTTTCTGGTGATGCTTTATTATTTGGAGATGTTGGCCGGCCAGATTTAAGGGAATATAAAGCAGGTAAAGAGACAGAGCGCATTGCCCTGGCAAAAGCCATGTACCATACCGTACATCATAAATTTGCCAAACTGGATGACCAGGTCGTCCTTTACCCTGCACATGGAGCAGGTTCTTTATGTGGGAGCAACATCAGAGACGTAAGTTCCAGTACGATTGGTTATGAAAGACAGCACAACTATGCCTTCAAAAATTACTCGGAATCCGAATTTGTGGCACTTTTACTGAAAGACTTGCCCTTTATACCCAAATATTTCCCTTATGACGTGGAGTTAAACAAAAAGGGCGCTGCTGATTTGCAGCGTAGTCTACTAGGAATCCAGTTGCTTCCTGAAAACTTCGAGACCGAAACCGATGCGATAATTGTCGATGGCAGATCTACTACCCTATTTAAAACTTCATTCCTTGAAAAAGCCATTCACATTCCCGACGGTTTAAAGTTTGAAACATGGTTGGGAACGATTATTCCACCATCACAAAAATTCTACCTTGTTGCTGAAAACAGCCAGCAATTAAATGCTTTGATTTATAAGGTAGCTAAAATTGGATACGAGGGAGCCATAAAGGGGGGCTTTGTATTCGATAAAAAGAAACAAGCACCAACAATAGTTGATAAAGAGAAGTTTGATGAGTATAAAAATGATTACTATATTTTAGATGTTAGGGAAACCAAAGAATTTAAAATCCATAAAATATTTGAAGAATCTGTAAACATACCTTTATCAGAATTATCAAACAGATGGAAAGAAATACCCTCTAATAAACCGATAGTTGTACATTGTGCTTCCGGATACAGATCTGCAATAGCAAGCAGCCTGTTGCGGCATAACCTGGAAGGGGTATTAATTTTAGATTTGGGCGAAGAAATACAAACCTATAAATAAGAAGGTATGACTAAAAAGGATTATGATGCAATTGTAGTTGGTTCTGGCCCTAATGGTCTTGCCGCTGCCATTACCATGCAGCGCGCTGGTCTCTCCGTATTATTGATAGAGGGAAAAGAAACCATTGGCGGTGGAATGAGAACCCAGGAGCTAACCCTTCCGGGCTTCAAACACGACGTCTGTTCGGCCATTCACCCAATGGCTATGGCATCGCCTTTTTTTGCAGATTTACCTTTGGATAAATACGGATTAACCTTTATACAGGCTCCCTTGTCTGCTGCCCATCCTTTTGATGATGGCAGCGCTGCTTTTTTATCGGGATCAATGGAAGAAACAGCCTCAGCTTTAGGTCTGGACAAGGATACTTATTTAAAACTGATCAGGCCAGTGGTAAACAACTGGAAAGAAATTGCAGCGGATACCATGGGCCCACTAGGCATTCCTGCTCAGCCCCTTTTGCTAGCACAATTTGGACTAAATGCAGTAAGATCCGCAGACGCAATTGCAGCAAAATTTATTACAAAAGAAGCCAAAGGTTTATGGGCTGGCATGTCTGCACATGCGATACAACCGCTAAGCAACTGGACTTCGGCAGCGATTGGCCTGGTATTGTCCGCCGTGGGACATAAGTATGGCTGGCCAATCCCTAAAGGTGGGTCTCAGTCTATCGCCAATGCCCTGGCTGCCTATTTTGGTGATCTCGGCGGAAAAATAGAAACAGGACGAATGGTAAAATCTGTAAAAGAGCTGCCCTCCCATAAAGTGGTATTATTTGACCTGACACCGAAACAACTTTTACAAATAGCTGGGGACGAATTATCTGCATTTTACAAATGGCAATTGAGCAGATACAAACAAGGTATGGGGGTTTTTAAGGTAGACTGGGCACTGAATGGACCTGCACCTTTTACCGCAGCGGCCTGCAGCAAGGCGGCAACTGTACACCTGGGCAATACCTATGCAGAAATCGCAGATTCCGAGCAACGAACTTCGGTGGGCGGGCATCCCGACAAACCTTTTGTATTATTTGCACAGCCAAGTGTTTTTGATGACACAAGGGCGCCACTGGGAAAACACACCGCCTGGGCTTATTGCCATGTACCAAATGGCTCTGAGAAAGATATGACTGCTGCCATAGAAAATCAGGTAGAACGATTTGCACCCGGTTTTAAAACACTTATACTCGCCAAAAACACGATGAATACCAGACAAATGGAAGCCCATAATCCCAACTATATCGGTGGCGACATTAATGGTGGGATTATGGACATTACACAATTGTATACCCGCCCTGCATTGCGGGTATCTCCATATAGAACTTCTTCTAAAAGTATTTATATCTGCTCGTCATCTACTCCCCCCGGGCCTGGTGTACATGGTATGTGTGGCTTTCATGCAGCAAAAACAGCACTTAAAGATATATTTAAAATAGAGGTGACCTAAGTAGCGCAAGCCTCGCGTAAATTTCTATCATCGCCGCCTGATCGATCAATGATTTATGTTTACCAAGCATATCCTTTCCATCGCGTTCATCCCGCCAAACCCGCTCGGCATCCTTAATGAAAAAATCTATCCATGCGCTATTCTTATCTATAGCATATAAGGCAAGATATCCTCTTAACATCACCGCATTAAACCAGTAATGCCCTGGCAAACGCTCATTTTTATAAAAATGAGCCCTACTCGCAGCAGCTAACCGCTGCGCTTTTAAAAGATATTGCTGCTCAGCAGTAATGGAATACAACAGTACATTAGACTGTAACATGGTGCCTACATTATAAGTATAAAAGGCCTTATCAATTTTACCCGAAGGTATTTTTATTGCATCATAGAACAAACCCTCCGGAGATTCCAGTTTGCGGTATGTCCAATTGTAGATATCCAGCGCCGCTGTTAGATATTGTTGATCTTTAGTTACTTTATACAATTCAAGCGCCACTAAAATCCCGGGGCCATTTGAGCAGGTATTCTTTGTAGTCGGGTCTCCTTCTTTCCAGTATAAACCACCACCAGCTGCTGTATCCAAGCCCTTCATCATAAATTGATAGATCATTTTGGAATCCTGAAGATATTTCAGATTTTTTGTCCGTTTATAAGCATCCAGATAGGCAATGGCAATCCATTGATTATCATCGTAAAACTTTCCGCTCAATCGCTCCGAGGTCACATAATCCTGATAAGCTGGAGGCTGTTTTGAATTGTAATACTGGTCTATTGCCTTCACAACAGGTGCCATATGTTTTTTACCCGGCTCCAGTGTTTCCTGTTCATTCGCAGCCTGGATTAAGGCACACAAGGGCCATAACCAGGAATACTTATTTTCCTTCCGAACACTATCGGTGGTTTCAAAATACAAACCTGTTTTGTTGTCTTTCAAATAAAGATCTATATTCCTGTTCAACGTTTTGATCCGTTCTCCGTAAGGAATAGATTGAGCATGCAGGTTTAAACCAATGAACATCATCATTAAAAAACCGCAGCAAGAACTGTAAAATACTTTCGTCATTATACGAGTAAATGAGGTTTTTCCTTATACGTTTTCCATAAAAATTCGCCGAAGATAGTATTCGCCCAAGCAAACCAGGATCTACTGAATTTAGAAGGGTCGTCCATACCGAACGACTCATGCATAAAGCCTGTACCTGCATGGCTTTTTTGCAGCATCTGAATACAAGATTTAATCTCCGCATCATTCGTACTGGTCAGGCCCTGGATCACGAGGGCAATCGGCCATATTTTGTCTATACCTGTGTGTGGACTACCTACCCCTTTTGCGGCCTTGCCCTGAAAGTAAAACGGGTTCTCGGCAGAAAGGATCAACTTACGGGTATTAAGATATATAGGATCATTAGGTTTTACGGCATCCAGATAAGGTAATGCTAGTAAACTCGGCACATTAGCATCATCCATCAGGTTAAAACTACCATATCCATTCACCTCAAAAGCATAAACTTTACCAAATTGAGGATGAGTTACCACAGCATATTTTTGCAGGGCAGCATCTACCTCTGCGGCCAGCGCCTTACATTCAGCAGCGAGCACGGTATCCTTTTGTACTACCTGTAAAATTTCAGCAGCCTGTTTTAAACTTACAACTGCAAAGAAATTTGAAGGGATGAGGAAATTATAAATGGTCGCATCATCACTTGGTCTGAATGCTGAGCAGATTAAACCAACTGGTTTTACAGGGTAGCCGTAACCGCTTAGCGGGGTAGTATCTGTAGCAAACATAGTTTCACGTTGGAAGCTATAAGGCCCTTGCCCATTCTTTCTTTGCTGTTCCTTAAATGTTTTCACGATCAAAGCGATGGCAGCTTTCCAGGTAGCATCAAAAGGTGAGGTATCACCAGTCAGCTTCCAGTAATGATAACTCAAGCGGATTGGGTAACATAAAGAGTCTATCTCCCATTTACGTTCGTGTATCCCCGGCTTCATATCCGTATGATCTGTTTTCCACTCTCCTACCTTATTAGGATCTCCATAAAAGGCATTTGCGTAAGGATCTTTAAGGATACATTTCACTTGGTGATTGATTACACCGGCAATAAGATCATGAAGCTTTTTATCTGTTTTTACCAATGGCAAGTATGGTGTGACCTGGGCCGTACTATCGCGAAGCCACATGGCATCGATGTCCCCCGTAATCACATACGTATCAGGTCTGCCATTAGTTTCAGTATAGGTTACTGTAGTATCCAAGGTATTTGGGAAACAGTTTTCAAACAGCCAGCCTAGCTCCTTGTTCTTTACATTCTTCTGGAATTCTGTTATCGCACTTTCAACAGCTTTACTTTTAAAGTTTCTTTTTGATTCAGCAATTCTAACAACTGGAAATTCAGGTGCAGCGGCAAATGACACTTTATCAGCCATTAACCCTGCGGCCAAAAGGCCGGTATTCTGTAAAAAAATTCTTCTTTTCATATTTGGTTATAATTTTATTGAAGCAAGGCAAAAACACTCCACAATACGGGTGCCTGCCCATGCATATCTCCGGTAATTCTCTTTCTATCCAGGTAAAACTGCCTGCTGTTTTCTTTATTGGTACCCTGGCAAACTTCTCTCACATCGCCATTCGCTTCTATGTATTTTGTGAGGGCGATCCATCCTTTTCGGGCTACGGGGGCATATTCCTTTGCATCTAACCATCCCTTTTTTACTCCCGTAATCATGGCGAATGTAAACATACCTGTGCCCGACGTTTCTGGCCAGGAACCTGCATCATCCACCAATTGCAGCCACATTCCTTCTTTTGTTTGATACTGTTTTAAACTGCTCATCATGGTTTGATAAGCTTTTAAAATTCTAGGGCGGTCTTTATTGTCCGCAGGTAAGGAGATCAGCAGCTCGGTCATTCCCGCAGCCATCCATCCATTTCCCCTTCCCCAGAAAAAGGGTACATCTGCCGCGTGAAAAAACAAGCCATTAGGACGCTGGATAGCATCCAGATAAACCACCATTTCAGCGGCGGCTCTGTCTATGTACTTTCTATCGCCAGTAGCCCTGTATGCCTGAGCCTGAATATTGTTGATCATATACATATCATCAATCCACATTCTGGTTTGCCAGGTTAGTCCCTTATCTAGTAAAGCTTGATATTCAGGTTTTGCATTTTTAGGCATGGTCCATTGCTGATCGGCAAACCATTTACCCATATCCAGATAAAGCGGATTTTTAGTCTGCATAAACAGTTCCAGCGGCAATGACCCAAATATATTAGGATCCACATGATCCGGTTTCGGCTGCAGATTTTTCTTTTCATACAACAAAGGCCTGAACCTTAAGTCCAGTTTGTTCAGCAAGTCTGGATTTTTAGTTATTGCAGCAAATTTTAAAGCTCCGTACCAGGTGCATACCTCTGCATAAGTAATAGAACCGGGAGGGCCAGGCATGCCGAAATTGGTATGCGGTGTTTCAAGAAAATGCCAAGCCAGCAGGTTCCCAATCTCTTTGGGATCGCTGCCCTTAGGCCAATTTTTGAATTCCTTTATTTGCGCCGTTGCACCTATAAAACCGAGCATGGCAAACAATATAAGATATCTTTTCATCTGATCAAACTGTTTATGTATTAACGTTTAATTAATCTGGCCACATAGCCCCCGCCCGAAGCCAACTTGATCCGCAATGGCGTATTCCGATTAACTTTAAGTGTTTCCATTTTAAAATCTTTGGCATTTTTATCGGCATTGATTCCATCTTTCCACACCTGCATTTCATACTCCCCTTCCGATAAAAAAGAAAGCGACAGCTCAAAATCTCTTCCTGTCCAGTCGGTCATAGCTCCTAAATACCAGTCGCCATTTGCCGCCTGCCTGGCCATCGTCACGTATTCCCCTACCTTTCCGTTCAGCGCTACTGTTTTCGCCCATACAGCTGGAACCGCTTTGATGAATTCCATAGACTGAGGCTCTTTAAGGTAGTGCGTAGGAATGTCGCACAACATCTGCAAAGGACTCTCGTAAATCACATACATGGCCATCTGGTTGCAGCGGGTACCTAAGGTCATTGGTTCTGAGGGAGCGGCTGCCCATTCTTTTTTGTGCACATTACGCATCCCGCCTGGAGTAAAGTCCATTGGCCCCGCTGCCATCCGTGTAAAAGGAAGCGTAGCCGTATGACTTGGCGTTATAGATCCGGCAAACTTGCTGATCTCATTGCCTAACACTCCTTCGGAAGTCATGATGTTCGGATAAGTACGCAGCCAGCCTGTCGGCTTATAGGCACCATGAAAGTCGACCAACAGTTTTCTCTTTGCAGCTGCGATTGCAACTTTCTCATAATAGTTTACCATTTCCTGGTCATCGCGCTGCATGAAATCTACCTTGATCCCCTTGATGCCCCATTTCTGAAATTGGTCAAGCGCCATATCCAGTTGTTTGTCCAACACCAGCCAGCTAGACCATAACAACAGGTCTACGTTTTTACTTTTTGCGTATACTGCAAGCTCAGCTACATCGATACCAGGCGCTTGTTTCATCAGGTCACGAGTATCGCACCAGCCCTCATCTAGCAAAACGTACTCAATTCCGTATTTTGAAGCTACGTCGATATAATATTTATAGGTATCATTATTGATTCCGGCTTTAAAATCTACTTCATAAACATTGTTATAATGCCACCAGTCCCACTGTACTTTACCTGGTTTTACCCAGCTAAAATCACCTGTAGAAGGTCTGCCTAACAGATAAGGCATTTGATTTACGAGAATGTCTTTATCTTCTCTTGCTACCATGATCACTCTCCACGGGAAATTCTGCTCAGCATTGGCTTTGGCCAGATAATCTTCCCGCTGCTTCACCTGTTCATCACGATCGCTAGTGATCGCTTTTACTTTAGGATAAGCTGGGAACACACCACGTACACCACCTTTTCCTGTTCCCCTTAACCACATCCCGGCATAGTTAAACAGGTCTGATTCGGTAAGCAGCAGCTTTACATCTCCTACCTGGAACAAAGCCGGCAAACTGGCCAGTTTCTTGTCGTCTAACTGATTCAGGGTATAATTTTTATATTCACGTTCATTGTGTGAAAAGAACTGCTCTTCCTGCGGATACCAAGCTTTGCCGGAACCTTTAAAATTAAACTTTGCGGTTTCAGATCTTACTAAAAAATCTCCTTTGATTTTACTCAACCATCTCCAGGATACCCCGTTATCAAAAGCTTTCCACTCCAGGGCAAGTCCGTTGTTAAAATCAAGGCGCAACTGGTTATAAACATCCGCTACATCCTTACTCTTTTGCCAAACTACCGGATGTAATACATCATTGTGCTTAACTCTACTGGTTTTGGCAACTTTCCATTTGCTTTTGCCATCCACATCTAAAGCGATGGCAGAAGCTGAAATGAGATCTTTCTGGTCTACTTTTACCGTATAATATACACTATCTGCTATAGAAAGTGTGACTTCAATTTTATGATCTGGCGAATATAGAACATGTTTTTGCTGTGCCTGTATGCCTGTAGCATACAAGAACAGTAGTGACAGAATAAGTATTTTAATAAATTTCATATGTGTGTTGAGTTTTATTTTTTGATTTGAATCTGGTTGGTATAGCTAGTATCGGTCATTTTTATTTGCTGTAAAGTACTTGCGGCAGCTGCCATTCCTGGCATCACAATGTTTTTAAACTTCAAATTTGAAACAGGTGTTGTGGCACTTACGCCTTTGATCTTACCAGGCGATTTACCCTCGTTTCTAACAAGTACATTTTTAACAAGGACATTATCGATTGGCCCGCTTCCTTTTTTATCGCCATTCTGCATAAAGAAGATGGCCCAGGTACGATGGTCATCGTTCTGATAGGACAATCGTTCTATGTCTATCCCATCAAACAATACATTTCTTACGGATGCCGTTCCCCATTTATGGTGGATGCCAATGCCTACTGCGGCATCATAAACTACGCAATCCTTAAACGTGATATTCCGCTGGTCCTGCATTACCCCCTGCCCGATCTTGTAACCGTAGCAGTAAGTCCAGGAAATACAATCTTCAAATCGTACTCCGTCCTGAACCATAGGTTTTCCAGGCCAATTGCGACATAAATCGGTATTCTGCGTCCAGGTCTTTGTTGAGAAAGGATCATCGAGCGCAATGCCAATGGCATGTTTTACCGATACATTTTGCGACTCTATGACATCAATACCGTCATTTTCGCCCATATCAAAACGGTTGAATAGCTTAAAGTTTTGAAATATCAGGTTTTTAGAGCGAGTGGGAATGATCGCCCAGGCTCCTGATTCCCTAATTATCGGCCCATTAAGTTCAAACTTTTCGGTATGCATAATGGCCAAAATATGGGCTCCAAGGTTGTTTTTTTCTGTTGAGTACTTTCCATTCCCATCCAGTGTTCCCCGTCCGTATATCTTGATGTCGTGTGCGCCACTATCTGTAGCAATCCACCAGGTAATATTTCTGTTTTGTGAAGCCTTGCGGGCGCTGATCTTAAAGTCCTTCTCCTCTCCGCTGAATAATAACACCGCCCCACCTTCCAGATAAAGACTCATATTACTTTTCAGTTTTAAGTTTCTGACCGGATAAACCCCCGCCGGAACATAAACAATACCTTTACCGCCCTTATAAGCCGCAGCGTCATCGATGGCTTTTTGAATAGCCCCGGTCGCCAGTTCTGTAGGCGAGCTAACCGCAGCATAGGGCTGCGTGCTAATGTTAAAAATCCCTTTTCCGGAAGAAGACGGTTTATCAGTTTCCTCCCCATCTGCAGCAATAACCAATTCCCTGAACTGATTGATTTTAACGATAAGGTATTCGTCCTTATGAAGTGTAAACCTAAGCGTACTACCAGTCTGTATGCCTGCGATGGATAATTTTTTAGGACTGATGTTGTATGCAGATACTTGATCTCCATTTTTTAGACTAATCGTAAATTCTGCTTTTCCCTTGCTCATAGAAAGTTGGGCATAATCGTACTTATCATTGTAGCCAACAACAGGTATGGTCAGTCCGTTCACCTGCAACTCAAAAAAAGAGGAGGCTTTGTAAATTGAAGGCAAGGGATAGCTAAAGATTTTCGCTGCACCCGGAGGTACAGCGAAGATTTGAAAAGAGGTCATCAGGGTAAGTAACACCGTAAAAATTCTGAGCATATTAAAATTCATAATCCTGTCTTTTTTACCACTTGTCATTTTGAGGATAAGGCGTTCCGGTTGTCACTGCATTGATCTGAGAAAGCGGGATCGGCCTTAGCACATGAAAATTCTGGATGTTTTTATTCGCTTCATAGTCGTCATAAGCCTTTACCCTTTCGATCAGTTTACCGGTTCTTACCAGGTCAAACCACCGGGTATTTTCGGCGCATAGCTCCCTTGTCCGTTCGTCAAGAATAAAATCAATATTCACTACCGCCGAGCTAACTTCCATCTGTGTTTGTTTGCCTGCTGCTGCAGCTCTTCTGCGCACATCGTTAATATAGCCCACCGCTACATCTGGCTGTTGCAGCTTAAATGCAGCTTCGGCAGCAATCAGATAAGTTTCGGCTAAACGGAAAACGATGATCGGTCGGTGCGAATCTTCATTAGGCACTAAACGATTGGGATCCAAGTATTTAGTCATAGTTGGGAATATCCTGTTGTTCGTATAGTTTTCAGGAGTAAACACATAGTACTTCTTGGCCCTGATTTCTTCAATGGTCATGTTATACCCTGGATATACCATTGCGGTATCCCCAACATTAACCTTAGGAAGGTTCACGTTATAGGTGGTTCCATTTACTTTTACAGCATAAGTGCCCGAGCCAGTCTGATTGAGCGCTTTAGTTGCTTTCCATACCGACTGGAATGTTTTGTAATAGCGGCTATCGTTAACTTTATCTGCAAATGCGGTCTCATAGACCCATTTCGTTGCCCTGAACCACGCAAAAGATCTTCCGTCATTTAGATTACGTTCGCCCAGATAAGCGTCATATGGAGCAACATACAAATGGTTCCAGGTATGAGCACCTCCAAAAGTCAGATCGCGGGAATACTGAACATTAAACAATACTTCCTGTTTATTCTCATTCCCCGGTTTAAACACATCCGCAAAATCAGGCATTAAGCCTATAGCTAAAGCCCCTTTCTGATCGATCAGTCCTTTTGCCATATCAAACGCATCCTTAAAGTCGGTTGGTACCGCTGCGCTCGAATATCCACGGGTTAAGTAAACCTTAGCCAATAGATGTTTCGCCGCCGCAACAGAAGCCCGTCCGCTTTGTAAAGCGTTTAACTGTGGACTAGGTGAAAGATCTGTAATACAAGTATTAAGATCTGAGATGATAAAATTGTATACATCAACTTTACTGTCCCTGGTAGCAGCTGTTTGCGGACTATTGGAAAAGTTCTTATTTAAAGTTACATCACCAAATAGTTGTACCAAAGTAAAGTAGTAAAAGGCGCGTAAAAACTTCGCTTCAGCAATTTTCTGCTTTTTTACAGTCTCCGTAACTCCAGTTAAATTTGCGCCAAAATCAACGAGCCCATTGCAGGTATTGATCCATTTATAGCAATTGTCCCAGGTGTTAGCAGAAAACTCATTCCCAGAATTGTAAGAAGTGTTATAATCGGCCACATTGGTGGTACGGTTTCCATTGGCGATTCTAAATTCATCGGTACCGATGTTGGTAAAAGCTTCCAGTCCTTGCTCAGGACCATACAAGGTACGCAAGCCGCCATAAGCAGCATTAAGTCCACTTTCAATTCCTTGTGGAGTGGAGAAAAAATCCTCTGTTAATTTGGAATGATTTTCTTCGATCAGTTCCTTTTTGCAGCCCGCAAAAATTATTACGGCTATTAACAGAACTGATAGCGTGTATATTGTCTTTTTCATGATTAATCTTTATTAAAATGAAACATTAAGACCAAACAACATTGACCACAGGGATGGTGTAATCTCGTTTATTCCCGAATTGGTTTCCGGATCCAGTCCTTTCGCATCCCTCATATAAGGAGAGAAAAATGTAAATGGATTAGATGCCGTTGTATAAATTCTTGCCGATCTGGCACCAACAGATTTCAATACTTTCGCAGGTAGGGTATAGCCCAATGTTACTGTCCTTATTTTTAAATACGATGCATCAAATAGATCCAGCGTTGATTTGTAGACTGGGTTTTGCAAAGTGGAATTAGGTTTAGGCCAGTAATTAACAGGATTATCCGGCGTCCAGTAATCAACATCCAGATTGTTATAACCAGCCTGAAAAGTATTTGCCCAGCCACCGTGGATACCTGATTTTAATTTTCCGCCGTATTTGAAATAGGCGACAAAAGAGAAATCAAAATTCTTATAGGTGAACCTGTTCGTCATCCCACCTTCCAGTTTTGGTTGTCTGGAACCTAAAATCTCCCGATCGTCAGCAGTAATCTTATTATCCCCATTTATATCCGCCACCTTTACCGTTCCCACCAGTGAGTTTGGACCGGTAAGATAAGCAGTCTGATTAGCCACAATACCATACTTGATAGCCAGTGCAATATCCTCAGGTGAGTTTTGCCATAAACCTACACGCTTGTAATCAAAATACACACCACTTGGCGAACCTACAAACCAGGAATTGGCCAGGTCCTTTGTTACTCCTGAAGCCAGTTTTGTGATTTTATTTCTATTAAAGAACACATTAAGATCTGTAGTCCACTTAAAGCTGTTTTGATCGGCTCCTTCGAAATTAATTGTACTCAGGTTAAACTCCATACCACTATTTTCGGTATTTCCGATATTGTTCCTGATCTTACTGTAGCCAGATGTTCTTGGCAAAGTCTGATAAAGTAAGATATCGCTGGTTTTCTGCTGATAATACTCCACTGAACCCGTGATCCTATTGTTAAAAAGACCATAATCCAGACCGAAATTCAGTGTACTGGTATATTCCCAGCCAAGCGTGATATTTGCGGGCGCATCTGGATTCGGATAAGTCCCCTGTACATTGGTCCCCCCATAGTTATAATAGATACCTGTTAAACCACCAATAGTTTCATAGGCGCCAATCGACTGGTTACCGATCCTTCCGTAGCTACCACGCAGTTTAAATGCGGATATGGTTTTATTGTTTTCCAGGAACTGCTCATTTTTAATGTTCCATCCTACAGCAGCTGAAGGAAAAGAATGCCATTTGTTACCAGCTGCAAGTCGCGAAGAACCATCGGCACGTAATGTTGCCGTTAAAAGGTACTTATTTTTATAGGTATAATTTAAACGCCCCATGTAAGACAATATAGAAGCCTTGTTAAAGTCCCCACTACTGGTTACACTAGAAGCATACTTTGGATTGTAATATTGAATATAATCAGCAAGCACATCGCGATAGCTCACATCGTTTGCCTCAGTACGTGTTTTTTGCAAACTGAATAAGCCTGTAAAATTCAGGGCATGATCTTCAGCAATTGTTTTATCATAGGTAAGAATATTCTCTATAGTGTAATTATAACCAGTAGCAGATCTATTGTAACCATAATTCGGGGTTCCCAACTGCTTGGTCGTATTACTTCCATAAAATTTACCCTGTGTTTCTGGGCTAAGTTCTATCCCCGTATTTAGCTTGTATTTAAAACCATGTGTAAGGTCGGCCTCAAGATAGGCCGTAGTGAAAGTATTTAAACGCTTCACATCGTCTAACACATTGCCGGGTTTGAAATCAGCAAGCGGGTTCCATACATTCATGTTACTTCCAGGCAAAAAGGTAGACAGTGTGCCATCAGGAAGATAAGGAGTAGAAAATGGACTGGCCTGCAAAAACTGGCTCACGGGGTTAAAATTAATCCCTTTAGTCAGATTATAACTATTCAAAGAGCTGAGTCCTACCTTAATGTATTTCCCAAGTTTATGATCTATGCTCAGTTTAACACTGTAACGATCCATTCCCTGTCCCGGATAAATCCCACCTGAGGTATAATAGCCTATAGATACATCATATTGTGTTACCTCTGTACCTCCCGAAATACCTACCTGTTGATTGGTTAACAATGCAGTTTTGTATAATAGGTCCTGCCAGTTTGTATTGGTGCCGGCCTTATATAAATTATATTCTGTTTTATCCGAAAAAATTGTTTTTGTAGGTTCATCTGATATTAAAGCGGGATCGTTAATTCCGGTATAAGTGTTGGGAGCTGAACCATTGATCCTTGCCCATTTCCTGAACAACAAGAATTGTTCTGCATCCATTACATCATAATCACCTAAAGTCTTGTTAAAACCTGCATAACCACTATAGCTTATTACGGGTTTGCCATTTTTCCCTCTTCTTGTACTAATCAGGATCACGCCATTGGCACCCCTTGATCCGTAAATTGCGGTGGCGGAAGCATCTTTTAAGATGGTTGCCCCAACCACGTCATCCTGACTGATGTCGTTCAGGTTTCCATTAAAAGGTATCCCGTCCAAAATGATCAAAGGATCATTTCCAGCGCCTAAAGATCTTTCGCCCCTTATCCTGATAGAGGGAGGTGCTCCGGGATGACTGTTACCACCAGATTTCAGAACAGACAAACCTGGGGCGCTGCCTTGTAATGCAGCGGCTACATTTCCTGATGGAATTTCCTTAATCCTCTTTTCATCTACAGTGGATATGGAGCCGGTTAAATCTGATTTTTTGCGGGTACCATAACCAACAACAACCAGTTCCGCCAATTCCTGTTCGCTCTGTTTTAACGAAATATTTACCGTAGATCTGCCTTGCACAGCCACTTCCTGATTGATAAAACCTACGTAAGAGATCACCAATACCGCATTTTCATTAGTCTTGATCGAAAAAACACCTTCGGCATTTGTAGTGGCAGCCTGATTTGTTCCTTTAACTTTTATACTTGCTCCTGGAATCCCTACCCCTTTATCATCTGTTACCTTTCCAGAAACAACAATCTCTTGTTGCTGCAATTGCTCTGCCGCAGTATAAGCGCGCAATACAATCATGTTTTTATTAACAGAGTAAGTAAAAGGCTGCCCTTCAAAGCATTGCTTTAGCACCTCCATCAATGGAGCATCAGTCACCGTGAGGCTTATGGTTTGGGCCTTCCTGATCAGCTCATCATTATAGTAAAAGTTGTAATTGGTTTGCTTATTTAAAGATTCAAAAACCTTCTGCATCGAAGCATTTTTTACATTCAACGTTACACGCTGCGCGAATGATGCAGCCTTCCCCTGGAATATGATCACCAGCAAAAACAGACAGATAAATTTCATGGTCAGTAGAAATTTAAAACGCAGGGGACCAGTAGCACCCCATACGGTTGTGTGAAATAATTTATACATTTGGTTAGTAAGTTTTTAGTACTTGTTTGAAGAATAAGTTGATAATCTTGCTAAAGGCTTTCAAAAGCCGTAAAAGATCCGGAGGGCTCAATCTTCGGGTCTTTTTTTTAGCACATTGTGATCAGGTATGGTTTAATCCATAACGTATATCCTCCTTCCTTTGATCTCAAAATGAACCGTGCCTGTCATTTCCATTGTTTTTAGCACTTCAGTAACATCCTCAAACCTAGAAATGCTACCGCTATACCGATTGGCTGAGGCAGTATTTTTGTAAATAACTTCTACATCATACCATCTCGAAATTTTATTTAAAATGGAACGAATGTCTTCATGTGCAAACATAAATATGCCGCTCTTCCAGGCAATTGCGTCCCTGGTAGAGACTTCTTGTATCGAAAGATGGTTATTGATTTTATTTAATTCGGCTTGTTGTCCTGGCTTTAACAATGCACGTCCGCCTTTAGAGGAAACCTTAACAGATCCTTCTACAAGGGTTGTTTTAATGCTATTTTCATTATCATAAGCCATAATGTTAAAGTGGGTACCCAGAACCTCGATCTCCTGTAAACTGGTTTTTACTTTAAAAGGCATCGCTTTGTTTTTCGCCACTTCAAAATAGGCTTCGCCTTCAAGACTTACCTTTCTTTCAGTTCCGGTAAATGCTGTAGGAAACTGGATAGAAGAAGCTGAGTTTAACCACACTTTAGTGCCGTCTGGTAAAACTACTTCATATTGTCCGCCCTTAGGAGTACTAATGCTGCTGAGCTGAGCTGCTACACCTGCCCCTGCAACAACTGTAAAAACCACTTGCCCTTCTTTGGTTTTCAGTACCCTTACGCCATCCATTTCAACGATCTTTCCAGGCGCGACATGGTCAAGCACAATTTGCCCCCCTGTTCCAAGCCTTAATATCGCTTTGTTACCGCCCGGTTTAATTTTTGTCATTTGTGCCTGCTTTGCAGCAATCACCGGTTTTGAGAAAGGTTTAAAAAACAACCAAGCCATAGCGACCAATAAAAGTACTGCCGCGGCGTATATAAACCGGTAGTGACTGTGGTCTATTCTATGTACTTTTTTCGAAAAGATCTCCTGCCCGATATTTGAAAGCATTCTTTGTTTAACCTGTCCAGCCTCGCCTAAACTGTCAGCCATCCACTCTATGTCCTGATCAGACTGAAGGTCATAAGACTGATTGAGTTCTACACGCTCTGCTTCGGTTAATGTTCCATCAAAATACTTTGCGATCAGCGCATTAATTCTGTCGTTCGTCATGGTTTATATTTGGGCTTATAATAAGAAGTACCATAAGTACATACCATACCCTTAGTGCAAATAAAAAAAAACGAAATATTACTCTAACGATTTAGCTTTTTGCCTATAAGAAGTATATAAAGCCGGCGTCTTTCATAGAAACCCGCAATACCTTAATGGCTTTTGTTAAATGGGCCTCGACGGTTTTTCCTGAGATATTCATCTCTTTGGCTATTTCGGGGTTACTTAATCCCTTTACCCTACTGTAATTAAAAACCATTCTGCATTTATCGGGCAGCTGATCTACCACACCCTTAAAATATTCTTCGAGGAAACGTGCTTCAATCATTTTGTCATCCTGGATCAGCTCCTCAGATTTACAGTTCTCCAGTTCAATTTCTCTTCTGCGCTGTTCCCTTTGCTTGTGTTTAAAGACTGAAAACTTAACTGCTATAGCAAAATAATTAGAAAGCGAATGAATTTTAAGCGTACCTCTTCGGTTCCAGACACTGATAAAAACATCCTGAACAATTCCCTCTGCAGCTTGCTTATTTTTGGTATGACTGTAAGCTAGCGCCAATAATTTTAACCAATAATGCTCATAAATCTCCGTAAAAGCAGATTCACTCCCCAATATTAAAGCGGCAATGAGTTCGTTTTCACGATGATCATCCATTTTAAAAGAAGGTGTGGACATAGTTGATTATTTTGTAAGCGAATATAAATAATTGTTTAAAATTAAAATTCTCCATAAAAGCATAATCAAATATAAAAGAAAATAACTCTTGTTGCTAAATCATTTTAGTATAACTATGTTTGGAAACAATTTTCCTATTTCATTAAACCTTTACTAACCAAATTAAACACTAAACTATGCAACAAAAAGCCGCCTTTACAGACAAAAAATTCCTGGTCACCCTCGTATTTGTCACTTCCCTTTTTATGTTCTGGGGCATCGCCATTACCATGGCTGATGTACTAAACAAACATTTTCAACATACCATGAGTCTTTCCAAATCACAATCGGCCTTTGTGCAGTTCGCCGTTTTCGGTGCCTATGCCGTGATGGGAATCCCTGCTGGATTGTTTATGAAACGCTTTGGTTATAAAAAAGGCGTACTTTTAGGCTTATCATTATTTGCCATCGGGGCCTTTCTATTTATCCCCGCAGCCAATGTCTCTTCTTTCGCTTTTTTTGGCATAGCCTTGTTTATTGTTGGCTGTGGTTTATCTACATTAGAAACTGTAGCACATCCATTCGTGGCTTCATTAGGTGATCAGCGGACCAGTGATCAGCGTATCAATTTTGCTCAGTCTTTCAATGCCGTTGGCGCAATGCTCGGCCCGGCAATCGGCAGTTACTTTTTATTGCGCAATAACGTGGCGGGTAGTACAGACTTAACTTCTGTTAAAGTTCTATATGCCGTAATTGGCCTTGTTATTTTACTTGTGGCTATATCTTTTTCTTTCGTAAAAGTTCCGCCGACAACAGATCCTCATGCGGTCTCTGAAACTGATGAAGCTGCTGTAAACGTAGACGTTGCCCCGGATAAAAAACTTTTTGATCATAAGCATTTTGTATGGGCAGTTGCGGCGCAGTTTTTTAATGTAGCGGCACAAGCAGGTACCTGGGCGTTTTTCATCAATTATGCCCACGAAAAAATGGGCTTTAGCGATGCTGAGGCTGGAAACTATATGGTATTATTTATGGGGATGATGCTTGCCGGACGCTTTATTGGAACATTTTTGATGCGAGTTATAGCACCAAACAAATTACTGGCCGCATTTGCCTTGGGCAATATCATCATGTGTATCATCGTAGCACAAAGCTTTGGTCTGGTATCTTTTATCGCTTTGCTGATGATCAATTTCTTTTTTAGTATTATGTTCCCCACCATATTTAGTCTGGGCCTTAAAAACCTTGGTGCACGTACGCAGCAGGCAGCCTCATTTTTATCTATGGGGGTAGTGGGTGGTGCATTTTTTCCTTTTATCATGGGAGCCGTAGCCGACAAATGTGGAATTGAAAATGCCTATTATGCCCCAATAATCTGCTATATTGTGATCTTTCTATTCGCTTACAAATTTTATAAAGTAAAACACTAGTACACCATATGGCTAAACTCTCTATCAAGGATATCGCGCAACGATGTAATACATCAATCACAACGGTTTCCTTTGTGCTGAATGGCAGAGCAGACGAAAAACGGATCAGCAGGGACCTTAAAGAAAAGATCCTCAAAACTATTGAGGATACGGGTTATAAGCAAAACCAGTTTGCACGAGGTATGAGAACAGGGAAAACAAATATCATCGGATTAATCATAGAAGATATTTCCAATGTATTTTTTTCTGCCGTAGCCAGGATTATTGAAGAAGACGCTTACAAAAGAGGGTATAAAATAATTTATTGCAGTACAGACGATAATACTGAAAAGACCAAAGAACTGATTAAACTTTTCATCGAACAAAACTTAGACGGCTATATCATTACCCCGCCGAAGGGATTGGAAGATGAAATTCAATTAATGATCAACAACAAAATACCGGTAGTCCTTTTTGACCGGTATTTTGTTGATTTAGAAACAGATTATGTTGTTGTTGACAATTTCAATGCTTCAAAAAAAGCAGTACAGCATCTATTTGATTCCGGTTTTGAAAACATTGCTTTGGTGACGACTTCCTCCGATCAAACCCAGATGGTAGAACGGCTTAACGGGTATGAAAAAACCATTATTAAAAATGGGAAAAAGCCGAAAATACTAAAGATCCCCTTTAATCAGTCTGCTGAAGAAAACATCAAAGCGATAAGTACTTATTTAAAAAAGAACAAGGAATTGGACGCCATTTTCTTTTCAACCAATTACCTTGCCTTTAAGGGGCTTGAAGCGATCAGTCAGCTGAAATTAAAAATCCCTGATGACCTTGCTGTTGTGGCTTTTGACGACCAGGACTTCTTCAGGATTTACAATCCTTCTATCAGCGCTATTGGGCAGCCTGTAAAAGACATTTCTCTTAAACTCATCGACATCCTGTTACAAAAGATGGAATCTGATGAAAAACCTATAGAAAAGATAACCCTTTCTACCAACCTGATTGTACGTAATTCTTCCATTAAGGTAAAGTAATTACTCAAAAAAATATTCCCGCTTTTATGGCGGGAATATTTAATATTTCAAGTTTCTTCGAAACAAGTAGCTTACTTTAACAAGCTGGCACGTTTCAGTTCATCCAGCGCTTCAAATAACATTAAACCACTCAGCTGAACGGAGCTGTCGCTTATTTTACTGTTAGGTCTGCTTGCCCAATCGGCCCCGAATGTATTTTCAGGTTGCCTTGTCGCTTTAGTATACAAACTCTGCCCATTATTTTTAAGGTATTTCACATAAAGTTCACGAGTGTAATCATCCAGTCCCCCTCTTAGAACCATCTGAGCCATATATCTGATAAATATCCCCTTAAATAAGCCTCCATCACCGGTATTTTCGCCTTTTAACACACCTTTAGGGGAAAACTTAACCTGATCATTCATCACATAATTCACATTCCGTATCGCATCATTAAGATAAACCTGTTCGTTGGTAATTTTGTACAGTTCCAAACCTGCACCTACCCATGTACCCTGATTATAGGTATAGATATTATCTTCACTAGAATTACCATAAGCATCCCAAACTAAACCCCGTGAAGACTCAACAACATAGGTTTTTAGCCAGCTATAGATTTTTTTAGCCCATACCAGGTCATCCGGATTGTTATCCAGTTGATAAAGCTTCGCAGCGATAATTACCGCAGGGGCATTAGAACAGGCATTTTTTGAATCTTTAGATCCAGATGCCCAGGCAATCCCCCCATTCTTAACCTCACTCCAGCCTACCTTTATCCAAGTCCAGTATTGTCTGGCCATGGTTTTATATTTCTCATCTTTTGTAGCATCATAAGCACGTAAACATGCCAGTGCCCACCATTCCATGTCATCATAGAATGTATTCCAGTAAGTATTGCCGTTTTTAACATAGCAACCCGCAAGCAGGTTGTCCATTTTGGTCAAGTACTTTGGATCCTTTGTACGGTTATAAGCATCTATCAAAACATCTAGAGCATGAGCGTTCCACCAGTAATTAAAACCGAGATGCCCATTGTTATTTTGGTTGTAATAGTTCCCTGTAACAGAATAGAACTGTTCATCTAATGTCGTCTGCGACTGCTCTGCGGCTTTCGCCCAGTCCACCACAACTACTGGTACAACCTCTGGAGGCACAGTCCCCATTTCCTCATTTTTGCAGGAGAACAAGCACAGACCTGCGGTCAATACACCCAATATTTTATATGTTGAAATAATTGATCTCATCGGTTTTTTATTTATAAGTGATTACATGTGTATAATCTGCAGATGACTGCATTTTAAACACGACTTCAGTATTCGCAGATTCCAACTGGAATTTGTAAGAAAAATCGTACTGGCTGTTATTTACCTCTTTAAGCAAAAAATAAGTTGGATCCTGATTGGCTGTCGGTCTTACATTATCCTGCTTACTACTACCCCAATTTTTTGTTACCGATATGCCTGCAGCATTCTTTTCAACTACTCTGAATTTATAGCGCTCATCCTTAAATGTTGACTCTACTTTCCAGGCATTGTTAAAAGTAGCCTTCCATCCCCCTGCAGCATCATAAACCAGATTAGCTTTTATAGCATTATATCCTGAGAACCAAAGTCCTACAGATACAATCTCCGTTACAACAGCTGAAGCATAATTAAAATCAAGATTAATGCGGTATACTGTTTTAGTTGTTGCCGGACTGTTTGCAGATGCTGCCTCGGTAATCAGGTTACCACTCAGCACAAAAGTCACAGGAGTTCCGGTAGTTTTATCTACCATTTTATAAGTTCCTGCATTTAAAGATGTATAAATTTCAAAAACTCCATCACTCAGCTTTTTAAACTTTAACGCCTTGGTAAGGTCCTCTCCGGCCTCTGTTGCAGTTCCTAAAATGTAAACATCAGCAGGATTATCGGCAAGACCGGCAGGTCTTTTAAGCTCCAGGACGCCTGTACCAGAAACCGCCGATACCACACCTGTATTGGCAACCACGCGCCATTTCACCTTTCCAGATGCCAGTTCTTCAATACCTGCTGCTTTAGCTATTCTATTTACAATCCTATGGTTAATAGACAGTTTACTATCTCCACCGCCTCTGGCAGACTGCTCCTTATAAACCGGACTGGAAAAATCACCCGTTGCTTTATCAAACTGAACCTCATAAAAAGAAGGGACATTATTTCCCACTTTTGCAGGCTTCCATTCAAAATTAACCACTGCATTCAGAAAGGGCGTAAGGTTAATTACAGTATTGTCTACCGGAGCGCTCAATACAGCCGCATCAATTGTAGTATTTAAGCTGTCGGTTTTGTCCTTTTTACAACCTGACAAAAAAACCAGACACAGCGCGCCAATGGCGCCGATATTTTTAAATATATTCTTCATGTTAATATCTTATAAACAGGTTACCAACCCGGGTTGCCCACAAGGTTCTTATTTTTATTTAACTCTGATGGTAAGATGTTCCACAGGTAATTCCTTGGTAAGAACACTCTTGTTTCGAATACTGTACGTTTGGTAAATGCAGCGGTAGTGGTTGCATTTACATCCATACCATAAAAAGGTCCGCCGTCCGTTTGATCCGCAATCTTCCATCTCCTTACGTCAAAATAACGGTGACACTCAAAAGCCAATTCAACCCTTCTTTCTCTGCGGATAGCTACTCTCCATGCATCTGGATCTGCCGGCTCCGGCACAAATCCTGCACCTGCTCCATATTGAGGAATGCCAGCCCGCTCTCTGATCATATTGATGTATTTTTTAATGTCAGGGTTACCAGGATTATATTCATTTAAAGCCTCAGCATAGTTCAAATAGATCTCGCCCAAACGAAATAAGACCTCTGGACGATCGGCTATATTCCCGTTGCTTCCCACTTTGCTATTTGGATTCACATGTTTCCTTACGCAATAACCAGTGCGCGACCAATTACGACCATTGTACTGACCGCTGTTGCCACCGTTGTACATCTGGATAGTAATCGGCGCCGAACCCGTTCCACCACTGTTGTTGCTGGAATTATTGATCCACTTACTCAAGTTAAATGTAATTGCATTATAAAAACGAGGCTCACGACCTACATACATATTAGATGTTCCAGCTGCATATTGCGCCGTAGCGGTATTCGTAAAACCGATTTCGGTATATTGTGAATTTGGATCATCCTTAGGTAAGCCATTTGCCATAAAATAAGCATCCACGGCAGTTTGTGTCGGCCCCCATGATGACCAGCCGCCCAGCACATATGGCGTGCCGTTTTGATCATAAGAGCCCAATTTATCATCGCTTTTGGTATAGCGGCTAAATATCACTTCAGAGTTCCAAGCTTTTATAAAAATACCTTTTAATGATTCGTATACTTTTAAACCTGTTATCGGGTCCACTTCCCGGTATAAACTGTAGTCAGGTAGATCAATCAGTTCCTTTGCCGCATCTGCGGCTCTTTTCCATTTATTAACATCAAAAATCTGACTAATCAATATCTTCCCATCAGGGTTTTTAAAATTCGCATAAGTAGCATTTCCATTAAACAAGGGGCTTGCAGCGTACAAAAGTGTTCTGGATTTAATGGCCAAAGCCGTTGCGCGTTTCATACGCCCATAATCTATCACACTTCCCCTGCCCGGAGGCAGATCTGGTATCGCTTTCTCCAGCTCAGCTATAATATAATTTACACACTCATCATAACTACTTCTCGGAATACTAAAAATACTGATGTCTGCATCAGGCGAGATCACCGTCTCCGGAAGTACAATAAAAGGGCCATACTGGGCCAATATACTCGAGTAAAAATAGGCACGCAGTACCCTTGCTTCGGCAATATATTGGGTCATCAGCTCGGGTTGAATCTCCAGATTTTCAGGAATCCGTTGCATAAAATAGGATGCACGACGGATCCCTTGGTAATAGTGAGTCCAATAATTATAATCACCACGGTTTTTGTCCCAGTTACCTGTATTCATAGCAAAGGTGGGATAATCATTATAGGTGATGTCAATTTCGTCAGAAAGACCTTCCCATGGACTATTTGCGGTATTCCAATCTGAATTAGATTTAATGTAATCATATACACCTGCAAGGTATTTTTCAGACTCTGATCTTTTCTTAAAAACGTCATCAATTGTCTGTCTATCATCAGGCACCTGATCGAGGAATTTTTTACAGCCACTTAACGAACTTATAACTGCGATAACCAATACAGTTTTAAAAAATATGTTTCTTTTCATGTCAAAAATTGTTAAGGTTAAAAAGTAGCACTAAGGCCCAAACTAAACGTTCTAATGTTAGGATACTTGGTACCGGATCCACCTCCCATTTCAGGATCCCATGATTTAAATGGACTGATGGTAAACAAATTATATCCTATAAAGTACAATCGTAATTTTTGCAAACCAGCAAACCTGATGGCTTCTTTCTTAAAAGTATAACCAAAATCCAATGTTTTCAATCTCAAGAAACGACCGTTCATTAAAAAATGGCTACTGTTCGCATAATTTTGATTAATATCAGCGCCATAAGTAAGTCTTGGATAAAAAGCATTCTGGTTTGGATTTTCCGGCGTCCATCTGTCTAGAATATTTGAATAAAGACTTCCTTTTGCATCTCCGTTTCTAAATGGCATAAAATCTGGACTAAAGTAAAAATCAACTGATGCTGCACCTTGAAAAAAAGCACCAAGAGAGAATCCCTTATACCCTACAGTAGTTCCAAAACCGTACAACGTTTGTGGAACCTGGTCTTTTCCTATAAAAGTTTTATCGTCTACGTTTATCACCCCATCACCATTCAAATCTTTAAACTTGAGATCACCTGCTTGAACAATACCAGCAGTTCTTGCCACTGTTGGGTCTGCGATCTCGGCCTCGGTATAAAATCCCTGGGCGATATAACCACTTCTATTGTAAACAGATTGCCCTCTTGATTCCTGCCAAGGATAATCTGGAATGACAGAGTCATCTTCTATAATTTTGTTCTTATTGTAGGTAAATGTGCCCTGAACTGACAGCGATAAATCACCAAAACGCTTATCATAATTTGCGGTAATGTCAATTCCCTTTGCTTCTGTGGTTCCTAAATTACCCTGCAAACTTTTTCTTATCCCTAAAAAACTTGGTACCACGCCACGATTCATAAATATGTTTTCGCGCTTACGGGTAAATACATCTATCTGCAATCCCAAAGCATTATTAAGTGTTTTCAGTTCCAGTCCCAAGTTTAAATCCTTTTCCGTTTCCCAGGTCGCATCCACCGCATAATCTGCAATATCAATTCCCTGAACCTCACTGGTACTGCCCCTGTTTTCTCCAAAAACATATGGACTACCTGTATTTTCAACAGTACCTATATAAGAGAACCTGCGGCCGCCAATACTACTACTTCCTACAATACCATAGGATCCTCTTAGTTTTAGCAATTGAAATACATTAGCTGCATTTCCATAAAAAGATTCATTAGATATCACCCATCCCATCGCGTAAGATGGAAAAAATCCATATCGTTTTGATGGGGCAAAATTCTCTGCACCATTGTAGCCAAAGGTAAGTTCCGCCAGGTAACGATCTTTATAAGAATAGGTAAACCTGCCTACACCACCTAAACTTCTGTATGGGATCGACCCAATCAGATCACCGGCCGTAGCACTTATTTTATCACTCTGGTTATATAAAAGCATTCCACCAACCCTATGGTCACCAAAGGCCCGATTGTATTTAAGAGCACCCTCTAAGTAAAATTGCCTGCTACCCCCATTTTTTCTTTCAAAATTCAGGTAATCCTGGCCCTGAGTAACGGTCGTATATACCAGTTCTCCATTCGCATCCCTTTTTGTCGCAAAATAAGTTGTGGGTTTTTTGATACGCTCCAGCGAATTCGTGTTTGTAGCATCAAAAGAATAAAGCACATGTGCCGATAATCCTTTTAGAATACCACTCATATCCTGGTTAACACGAATATCGGACATAATCTGATTCTCGTAGGTAGTTGAATAACCCCTGTTCGTTAGTAAACCGTAAGAACTGTTTACACCTCCTCCTGTTGATAAAAATGGTTCTTTGTTACCAGGGTACATTACCGGATAAAGTACAGGGTAAGTTCTCAAAGAGTTGGCAAATATATCACTGGCACTGACACCAGGATAATTACCAGTGGAAATCCAACCTTTAATCCCTAGATCTATTGTAGTTGTTTTCGTTGCGTGCATAGTTAACGCAGAGCTAAAATTTACGCGTGAAAACTTAATGGCAGAATTGTATTGCTGTAATGCGTCAGTTTTAAATAGCCCTGTTTCATCATAATATCCTGCCGACACATAAAATGAAGACTTTTCATTGCCCCCCCGAATACTCAGATTAGCTTTTTTGTTCTTTCCGAAATCGTTAAATATTTCGTCAAACCACTTCACATTTGGATACAAATAAGGGTCTTCTCCGCTAGCCGTTTTGCTGATTTGCTCCAGTGTATACCTTGGCGCTCCACCCCTGGTTAACCTCGCTTCATTGGCCATTTGCATATAGGTAACCCCATCAGCAGTTTCCGGAACCCTGGTGAAATTGGTTAGTCCCTGATAATAATCCAGATTAATCTCCGTTTTTCCCGGCTTGCCTCTTTTGGTGTTCACAATGATGACTCCATTTGCACCCCTTACCCCATAAACCGAAGTCGAGGAAGCATCTTTTAAAATGGAGAAACTCTCAATGTCATTCGGATCTATATTACTAAAAGAGCGCTCAACACCGTCAACCAAAATCAAAGGCGCATTATTTCCTGTAGAGATTACCCCTCTTATCCAAAGATCAGCACCGTCTCTTCCCGGTTCGCCACTTCTTTGCACACCTACCAGTCCGGATACCCTACCGGCTAGTACAGTAGAAATATTGGCTACAGGCTGCTTAAGGTCATCTACATTTAAAGTTGATTGTGCGCCAAGTGTTTCTATCTTTCTTTGCTTCTGCCCGTAAGCAACAACTATAACATCGTCCAGCTTATTGTCCGCAGGCTTTAAACTAATTTGTATGTTTTTTCTTCCCTGAACAGCGATTTCCTGAGTTTCATATCCGATATATGAAAACACAAGCACCCCGTTATCAGGCACTTTCAGTGTAAAATCACCATCAGGTGATGTGGCAACACTAACTGTAGTTCCTTTCAGTTTTACAGAAACACCTGGTATAGGTTTATTATTCTCATCTAAAACCTTACCTGTAATGAGAATGTCGGCTGGTTTTGGTGCCTGATTCACAGGACTGTTTTTTTTCCTCACCACAACCGTATTGTTGTTAATTAAGTAAGTAAAAGGCTGGTTTGCAAAACATTTTTCCAGGACAGTTAAAAACGGTTCGTTCACAGCGGATAAAGTAATGGGATTAGCCTTGCTGATCATTTCGTTTTCATAATAAAAATTATACTTGCTCTGTTCGCGAAGTGATTTAAACACCCTTTCTATATTGGCGTTTTTAACCTTCAGGTTGATGGTTTGCGCATATGTTGATGCATTAACCTGGATAATCGTTGTAAGTAGTATGATGATCGTAAATTTCATTCGGAGTAGAAATATTGATCCCATGCGGGGTGATGCCCAGCATGGTTGGTCGTTAAAAATTTTGTACATTTGGTTAGTAAGTGAAATTAAAACTTTTGAAACGGTTTGGTTCTCTTGCCAAGGTTTTCCAGACCTTAACTGATCCGGAGCGGTGCAAACGCTTCCGGGTCTTTTTTTTGCTATTGTAAGTAGAGTTTAAGGCATAACAATAATCCTCCTTCCTTCAACTCTAAACTGAATGGTACCGGTAAACTGCATCGTTTTTAAAACTTCCGTTACGTCTTCAAACTTTGAAATATTGCCACTGTATTTTTTTCCTTTCAGATCTCCCCGGTATTCTACTTCTATATCATACCATCTTGCGATTTTGTTCATGATAGAAAAAATATCCTCCTGTTCAAACATAAAAAGCCCGTTTTTCCAGGCTACAGATTCATTTACATCAACCCCTTTGCGCACATTGATTACTGTAGATCCGGTATTACTGACCGCTTGCTGTCCGGGTGTAAGTAATGCTTGTGATGAACCTTTATTTACCCTTACGCTGCCCTCAAGCAAGGTAGTTTTGGCAAAAGCATCATCACTATAAGCATTTACATTAAAATGGGTACCCAGAACCGTAATTTCCTGCTGTGCAGACTTTACTTTAAATGGCCTTTGCCGATCTTTTGCTACTTCAAAATAAGCTTCGCCACTCAATTCAACGTTTCGCTCATTAGCCGAAAATGCAACGGGAAAGCGAAGTTTAGATGCCGCATTTAACCAGACTTTAGTTCCATCAGGCAATGTTACTTCATATTGCCCCCCTTTAGGAGTAGATATGGTATTATAAGCATTGGCAACTTCGGCAGTTTTACCACCCTGATATACTAGCTTACCTTCTGCGGATTTCTGAATTTTAATACCAAATTGATTAATCCCTTCAAGCGGTGTATTAGCATCTAATACAACCGTTGAACCATCCGCAAGTGTAAGTGTTGCTTTATCACTACCCGGAACTATTTTGCTAGAATTGGCTAAGGCGCTCTGGTTTTTATCTGATGCAGAAGGATAAATGAAGAAATAAAACGCTGTGGCCAAAGTGAATAATACAACCGCAGCAGCAGCGATTCGGTAATAAAAAAACATTCGCCCCTTTTTCCCCGGCAATTCGCTTTTTATCAGCGCCAGGTCCGCTAGGAGTTCCTGATCAGAAAGATCAAATGATGAAGTTTCCCAGTTCAAATACCAACTCTCTACAAGTGAACGTTCTTCATTGGTACAATCGCCACTTTTATACCGCTCTAATAAATCTTTTATATTTGGTTTATGCATATGTGCAAAAGACATTTTTGTCTTATTTAACACATTGACGAATAACCTTGGGGTATGGAGTAGATAAAAATGAAAATATTTTCAAATCAACCAATCATCTACACTAAATCAATTTAGCATGTTGCTATAAAAAAAAGAAAGTTAGGAGTTTACTAAGTTTAGGCCTTAAAACTTTCAAAGCATTATTAATCTGTTTACGCACTGTAAGTTCAGAAATTTCAAGCGTTTCTGAGATTTCCTTGTGACTGCGATACTCATTTCTGCTGAGGTTAAACACTTGTTTCATCTTTTCCGGTAACGAATCTATTTCTTTCTCAATCAGCAGACTCAACTCCTTTTGCCGGATAACATGATCTGTTATATTGGTCCCGTTATTTAAAAAGCCATCAAAGGAACTGATGTAGCTGCTTTGAAGTTTACTATGGTTTACCAGGTCTATCACACGATTCCTGACAGCTCTATATAAGTAGGCGGAAAGTTCTGTTTTTAAAATAATTTGATCTCGCTTGCTCCACAAAACAGAGAATAATTCATGAATCAAATCCCGTGCTTCTTCCCTATTTCTAATTCTTTTATAAGCATGAACATATAATAAACCACTGTAACGGTCATAAATCTCGGTATAAGCTTTATGATCACTATTGCATAGCAATGAGAACAATTCAGCATCTGTAAGAGATTGATATACCGGCATATTTGGTTTAGGTTAAACGAATATATTATAAATTTTACAAAACTCCAATCAGATTTGGGATTTAACAGATCTAAAGTACCCTTCGAGAGTCCTTCGAGTAGGCTGGTACACAACAAGGAGTTTGAAAGGAATCCGAAAGGAGTTTAAAAGGATCTAGGGTCCTACCAGAGTCCTAGCAGACTCCTAAGAGCCTTAGACCATCCCCGAAGGATGACAAAGGAAGCTACAAGCCAGATAAGATTTATAAATTCCGCTTTAAAACAGAAAAGCTCCAGATTTCTCTGAAGCTTCTTGCAGTGGTATGGGCCGGGATCGAACCGGCGACACATGGATTTTCAGTCCATTGCTCTACCGACTGAGCTACCGTACCATCTTATTTAAACATGATTTCGTAATCATGTCCCCCTCGGTTGGGAGTGCAAATGTAGTGTCTTTTTTTGAAAAGCAAAATCTTTTTTGAAAATAATGTGATTTTATTTAAATCCACTCTAAATTTTCAATTTTATGCATGCATAATAATCGGTTTTAAACGAAATACTTTAACTTCGCCTTACGATAAGAGATATTTCAAATGGTGTCACAAATCCTATTCATAGCCATCACGCTAGCCGCAATAGCCCTATTTAGCTATAACGCAAAGAAAGTAATCCGCAATATTCGCTTCGGAAGAGCTGTAGACCGGTCAGACCAGCCTCATAAAAGGCTGATGACCATGCTCAAAGTTGCATTCGGACAAACGAAAATGTTTTTCAGACCGATTCCTGCCTTCCTACACTTCATTGTGTATGCAGGCTTCGTCATCATTAATATTGAAGTATTGGAGATCATGATCGATGGCATCTTTGGTACACACCGTGTATTTGGAGGTATAGGTATTTTATATGATGTCTTGATAGGCTCATTCGAATTCCTTGCCCTGGGCGTATGGTTAGCCTGTGTCATCTTCCTAATCAGAAGAAACATCCTCAAACTAAAGAGATTTAGTGGGGTTGAAATGAAAAGCTGGCCACGATCAGATGCCAATTACATCCTGATCACAGAGATCCTGTTAATGACGGCCTTTTTGCTTTTAAATGCGGCAGACTCCAAATTGCAGGCTATGGGCGTAGGTCATTACACCACTGCAGGAGCTTTTCCGATAAGCCAATTCTTGCATAATCTTTTACCAAATACAGAAGCTGGCCTTATTGCGATAGAAAGAGGCTGCTGGTGGTTCCATATTATAGGCATTTTTGCTTTCTTAAACTACCTGCCCTACTCTAAGCACTTCCACATCATATTCGCTTTCCCAAATACTTACTTCTCTAACCTTGAGCCTAAAGGTGAGTTTACAAATATGCAAAGTGTAACTAATGAGGTAAAAGCCATGCTCGATCCTTCATTTACACCACCAGAGGCCGCAGCAGGTCGTTTTGGAGCAAAAGATGTAAACGACTTAACCTGGGTTAACCTAATGAATGCCTATACCTGCACAGAGTGCGGAAGGTGTACATCTGTTTGTCCGGCCAATATTACCGGAAAACTATTGTCGCCGCGTAAAATCATGATGGATACCCGTGACAGAATGGAAGAAGTAGGCCGAAGCCTGGATAAAGCAGGCAAAGGATTTGACGATGGCAAATCTTTAATTGACGACTACATCAGCAGAGAAGAAATCTGGGCTTGTACCAGCTGTAATGCCTGTACAGAGGCTTGTCCAATCAACATAGATCCTCTAGCGATCATTACCGACCTGAGAAGATACGCGGTAATGGAAGAATCACAATCTCCTGCAAGTATCGGTACCATGCTGGGTAACATTGAAAACAACGGAGCACCATGGAAATATTCTCCCGCCGACAGGTTTAACTGGGCTAAGGAAGATTAAGGAAGCAGGAGCAACGCACAAAGAATAGAGATTAAGAATCAAAGATTTAAAGAAATAGCTTAAACATCAATATATGAGCGCACAACTAAATTTTGAAGTGCCAACAATGGCAGAAATGATAGCCAAAGGCGAAGAACCTGAAATTCTATTTTGGGTAGGCTGCGCCGGAAGTTATGATGAAAGAGCACAAAAAACTACTCGCGACATCTGCAAAATATTGCATCATGTAGGCTTAAAATATGCTGTATTGGGCACAGAAGAAAGCTGTACTGGCGATCCGGCTAAGCGTGCAGGAAATGAATTTCTGTTTCAAATGCAGGCCATGACCAACATAGAGGTGCTAAACGGTTATAACATCAAAAAGATTGTTACCGGTTGCCCACACTGCTTCAACACCATAAAAAACGAATACCCGGGGCTAGGTGGCAATTACGAAGTGATACACCATACTCAGCTTATACAACAACTCATTGACGAAGGCAAGCTTAAAGCTGAAGGTGGTGAGAGCTTTAAAGGTAAAAAGATTACTTACCATGACCCATGTTATTTAGGCCGTGGAAATGATGTGTATGAAGCCCCAAGAAAAGCTTTAGAAGCACTAGATGCCCAACTTGTTGAAATGAAACGCTGCAAAACCAACGGCCTATGTTGTGGTGCAGGTGGCGCACAGATGTTTAAAGAACCCGAAAAAGGAAATAAAGACATCAATATCGAAAGAATCGAAGAAGCTTTAGAGACCCAACCACAGATCATCGCAGCATCATGCCCTTTTTGCATGACCATGCTTAGCGATGGGGTAAAAATGAAAGATCAGGATCAGAACGTAAAGGTCTTAGATATTGCTGAAATCACAGTCAGAGCCAATGGATTGTAATCATCTTTTCATAGCCTCCTTAAACTCCGGCAGCAACGGAAACTGCTACTACGTTGGCAACAGCGAAGAAGCCATACTTGTTGATGCCGGGATATCGTGTAGGGAGACTGAGAAAAGAATGCTGAGACTTGGCCTTTCCATGCAAAAAGTAAAGGCCATATTTATTTCTCACGAACATACAGACCATGTTAAAGGTTTGCAGACCCTCGCTGCTAAATACAATTTACCAACCTATATCAATCCAGGCACTTTAGCAGGCTGTAGGTTTAATCTAAGAGAAGACCTCATCAGACCTTTGCATTATGACACACAGGTACAAGTAGGTAACCTTCTGATTACTGGCTTTCCTAAAATACATGATGCTTCAGAACCTTATAGTTTTGTGATTTCCTGTGGAGAGACCAAAGTTGGTGTATTTACGGATTTAGGCGCAGCATGCGAACAGCTCACTTTCCACTTCAAACAATGCCACGCCGCATTCCTGGAAGCCAATTATGACGATGAGCTGCTTCAAAAAAGTGCATACCCTTACTTTTTAAAAAAACGCATCAGCGGAGGAAGAGGTCACTTGTCCAACAAGCAGGCATTGGAGCTTTTTACTGGCCATAAACCAGCCTTCATGACTCATCTGCTACTATCTCACCTGTCTAAAGATAACAACTGCCCAGAACTCGTTGCCGACTTATTTACGCAACACGCAAACGGCACAGAGATCATCGTAGCCTCCAGATATGAGGAAACAAAGGTTTATACTATTTTCGAACCAGCCACTGTACATTACACATAAAAAAACCGGCAAATTCAATTTGAATATTACCGGTTTTTCAGTTTATCATTCTCTATTTAATCTCTTTATATAAACGTACATAATCTACCAGCATTACCGCAGGTAATTTGGTATCATCGATAACCTGCCCCGGCCAAGTACCACCAACAGCAAGGTTGAAAATAATGTTAAAAGGCAAATGAAACTCACTTGTACTACCTTTTCCATCCTTAATCCAGAGCCCATTGTAAAATTTATCGTCGATATACCATTTAATGGTCTCTTTTGTCCAAATCACACTGTATACATGATACTCACCTGGCGTAGTATTAATCTTATTGCCTGAGGAAATGTGAGTACCATCTGGTTTTGCCCAGTGTGCCGCTGCTGAGGCCCAAATTTCGGTGTTAATCGTTTCCAGGATATCAATCTCTCCACATGCCGGCCAACCTACTCCTGGTTCGCCTCCTCTGGCTCTCATATTTGAACCCAGCATCCAAAATGCAGGCCATAAACCTTGTCCACGTGGAAGCTTCATCCTAGCTTCTATTTTCCCATAAGTGAAATCCTTCTTATTTAAAGAGTTGATTCTTCCCGAAGTATAACCGCTGACACCGATCTGTTGCTTTTTTGCTGTAATCTGAAGATGTCCATCTGCGACAGCAATATTGGCGGCCTGGTAATTTTCTTGCTCCGCATTCCCCCCTATGTTATAACCGATTTCCGGTGTCCAGTTTGCGGCATTTAAGGTAGTCCCCTCAAATTCATCAGCCCAGTCTAGTACGTATTTAACTTCTGGTACGGGTGGTGTAACAACTACTTCTTCAGCAGTCGTAATCGTATTTTTTTTACAAGCCATAAATACCGGTAAAACGGTTACGACCAGGCCAATAACAAATGGTATCATTCCTTTTTTTAAAATATATGTTGTCATAATTTTATTTTTTAATTGAGTTCGGTAATAATTTTTCTATCATCCATTTGTTCAGCACATCCCATTGTTCTGGATATCCAAAATGCCCGCTATCTCTGGCGAGTAACAACTCCTTTTTGGCAGTAACGGCATTGTAGACGGCATAAGTGGTCGTTGGCGGACAGGTTTCATCATTAAAACCCCAGGAGTACATCCCAGGAACCTTTAATAGTTTAGCGAAATTCACCACATCATAATATTTTGAGGTTTGAATCCGCGCTTCGGTATTGTTAAAACCCCCGTTTTCTTTATTGAATAGATGTGGCCAGCCACCTGCCCTGTTGTGCAGGTATCCCGTTAAATCGGACAAAGCAGGAAAAAGGCATACCAGGTATTTCACCCGACTATCCAACGCTGCTGTAACGACAGAAAGTGCACCGCCCTGACTGCCACCAAAAACGCCAATATTTTCACCATCAAATTCAGGCAAACTACAAATCAGGTCTACCGCCCTAACACAGCCCATGTACACCCTCTTGTAATAATAATGATCTTTATTGTCCAGGTTAGCGGAATAATACTCATTAAGCGCACCATCGTAAAGGTTATTATAGACTGATGGATCCATCGTTACAGGGATGCCATGAATCGCCATTTCCACTGTAATTATACCCTTTTCGGCCAGCGTAACATACCCATTTAGTGGCCTGATACCCGCTCCAGGAACAATGAGCTCAGCAGGGTATTTCCCAGGCCTTTTCGGAATACAGATCATGCCATACAATCTTGATCCAGGCCTAAAATTCTGTACACTAAACTGGTAGGTGTTGACTTTTTCGGTACACCTTTCGGGCATCAGGGTTAACTTAGTTTCTAGCGGTAGCTTCGAAAGCTCGCTTTTTGCTTTATCCCAGAAAGCCGTAAAATCCGATGGCATATCCGTTGTAGGTTTAATCTGGTAAGGATCAAATCCTGCGGTTGCCAAACCACGGTATAATTTACCTTCGAAATTAATGGTAGCGATGCAGCGTAAAAACCCCGGGCTTTTCATTGTACCCCCATCTATAGTTGCTTTTCCATCAGCCATGCTTAACTTTTCAGTCCATGTGGCATCCATTTTTTCAGGGCCTACCTGGACATCAACCTTACAATTTTTAAGCGTATTACCGTCTTTAAGCACGGTAATAGAAAACATGGCCTTCTCTCCTGTCTTATAGGTCCAATCGGCATGATCTGGTGCCACCACGACCGTAATTAAAGTTCTGGGTGGCTGGGCTGAGATCATTTCGGCATATAAGCAAAACAGGCACAGGAGCAAGCTCCCCAATAAGGAGCTTGACTTCAAAATACATTTCATATCTGCGAATTAACTGATACTTATAAAAAACCTATTTCATCAATATAGATTGGCGCTTTACTATTGCTGTTCTCTACAACCCATATTTTAGTGAAGTTAACCGCAGCAGGGAAAGTGCTGAGTGGGATGACATAATCTGTAAAGGTGCCTTCTGTCAATGTGAGTATTGCCCAAACAGTAGCTACACCGTTAAGTTCCACTTTAACCGTTTTCCCTGCAGAACCTGTCCCACCATAAATAGAAAGCTTTAATGCGGTATAATTACTCAGATTTAACGTTGGCCCGGTATAGGCAAATTGTAAGGGACAATCGTATCCTGTATAATTGAATTTAATCGATTTAGTACCTCTCACTCCACCGGTAGTATTCGCAATATCACCAGTACCACCCCAACCCCCATATGATGTCATACCCGTTGCCCAGGCATCGTCATATAAAAGCTTTTTAAATGCAAAAAATGAATTTGTCGATACGGCTGATCCACCTGCAGTAGTTACAGTAATACTGGCCTGAGAAACACCTGCTGGTATTTTAACTTTTATCTCTGTTTTTGTCGGCACACCAACAATTTCGGCATCTACCGTTCCAAATTTAACGCCGGTCAGGTTCTCAAAATAAGTCCCTGTAACGGTTATTACACCCCCAACTTCACCCAACAATGGAGCAACTTTCGTAATTACAGGATAAGGCTGTAACAGTCCAAAATCATATTCTACAGTACCATATTTAGTCGTTAGTGTAAGTTTATTACTTTGAGTTGGTCCATATGGAACATCAGTTCCAACGACAAAAATCAGGCTATTTTCGGTAACAAAGACCGGATTAAAAAATACAGCAACACCATTTATTTTAATTGAAATTGTGGTTAGTAAATTTTGTCCCATTAAAATATACTGTCCGTTCCATCTTGCTGCAGGTACATTGGCGTCATATGGAACCTTGGTGATCACGTTCCCGAATTTATTAGAGTCAAGGTTAACACGTGTTTCTGTATAGGTGGTATCGTTTTTAGTTAGCGTCCTAACCCTTTCTATTTCTGGAGCGGCTTTAACGCCTTCCTCATTATTCTTTTTGCATGAGGAGCACACTAAAATGAAGGCAACAAGTATAACTATTATACCTGGAAGCCGATTGTTAATCAAATTCTTCATTGCGTTTTATTTAAATACATAAGGTACAGGTGCTTCTTTTAGCTTTGGATTGGCCGAAACTTCTATTTCCGGATAGGCAAACAAAAACTGGTCGTCCGTCACATTTAAATACATTGGCGTTCCAGCAACCCCTCTATTCTGTGCATTAACGATAGCCTTGGCAATTGGATGGGATTTTACATTAAAACCATCCATACGGCAGAGGTCAAACCAATAATCAAACTCAATAGCAAATTCGATTCTTCTTTCCTTAAAAATGTCGATTTTAGTAATTTCCGTTTTCAGCCCCAAACCCGCTCTTGACCTGATTTTATTGAATGGTCCTAATGCTGCTGCATCGCTAGTGACAGATGCCGAGCCAAGGACAGCCTCTGCTGCAATCAATAAAACTTCCGCATATCGCATTAGGTAAGTATTATTTCCTGTGGATTGTGTTGCGCCTTTTCCGCCATTATCGGCAGGAGTACCCACCACATATTTCTTAACACCTATCCCAGTATTTCCAAAAGCCCAGTTTGAAGGAATGGTTAAGCCTCCGGTAGCTTGGTTGATCTCAGGATAAACATCTCCTTTCATCATAACTGTACTTCGTTTGCGTTTATCACCCGCTTCGTAAGTCTCCAATAAACTGTAAGTTCCGCTTACCACGCTCCATCCATCACCGGTACCCGTTATAATGGAGTTTGTTGCCAATGAGGCCTGTAAACTATTCCCCGTTGCGTACGGGCCTCCAGCTACCCATTGCAAGGCTGCAACAGACTCTTCATTGTTATTATTTGCGGTTAAAAAAAGATCATGGTAAGTTTTATCCGGAAGGTCCACGCCATAGAGTTTAAACTCTCCACTGTTGATTACTTTTTCGGCATACAAACGTGCATTCGGATAATCCTCCATATTCAGGTATACTTTCGCCAGCATTGCGGCAGCTGAACCGCTCGAAACACGACCCTGCGCGGTTGAAGGTGCTCCTCTTACCATTTTTGTGCAATTTTCTTCAGCAAATTTCAGGTCGTTAATGATGAACCTGTATACATCCGGAACAGGGTTGGTGTTCACTTTAAAGTTTGTGGCCAGATCAAGACTATTCTCTACGATAGGCACATTACCAAACATCCGTACTAGGTAAAAATAGGCCAGTCCCCGCATAAAATGGGCTTCTCCCAACGCGTTGTTGAGTACTGCCGACGGCACCGATGCCGGCACCTTAGAGGGAAGTGTATTGATTAAGGCATTAGCCTGTGCAACAACAGTATACATCCCCGTCCAGGCATTAATAACCTCAGTATTATTGGCTGTCGCAGAAATAGTCACAAAGTTTACCACATCAGCGGCATAACTGCGACCATTGCCACTGGCCACCTCGCCGATACAATATGCAGCCTTATTGTTCCAGAGGAACCAGACTTTATTGTATAGCACATTTGTACTTGCTTTTACCTGATCGGCAGTTGTATAATAATTATCAACCGTAATGGCATCTTGCGGGGCCTGATCAAAAAATGAGTCCTTACAAGCGGATATGGCCAGGCAACTTACCAATCCGAATAACATAAGATATTTTTTATAGTGTATCATGACTTTTTATGTTAAAATTCTGCGTTAATCCCGAAAGTAAATACCCTTGCAGAAGGATATCGGCCTATATCTACACCAGAGTACAATGGATTTTGATTTTGCAACCCAATTTCAGGATCGTATCCTTCGTATTTTGTGAACGTATATAAATTCTGAATACTCGTATATACTTTTAACTTATTCAACTTCATCTTTTTAATAATGCCAGATGAGAAGGTATAACCAAAGTTGATGTTCTGGATTCTGACATACGAGCCATCAAAAATATACCTATCTGAAATAAGGATATTGCTGTTGTCAGAACCCGCCCTTGGTGCGGGAATATTGGATCCGGGATTCTGCATTGTCCAGAAATCAGCCTGGGAAGCCAGCTGGTTCTGATAAATAGAGGTCATTGCAGTTAATATCCTATCCGCCATGCTTAAAATACGGCCACCATAAGAGCCCTGAAGAAAAATACTCAGGTCAAATGCCTTGTAGCTAAAGTTATTGGTAAAGCCGAAAGTAAAATCGGGTTGCGGACTACCCAGACTCTCCTGATCAGCGGCATCAATAATATTGTCACCATTCAAGTCTACATACTGAATATCGCCCAACCAGGTACGTTTAGCGCCCTTATTAGGATCATTAGACACAGGGTTACCAAATTGGATCGGTGCGGTTCTTAACTGTTCGTCCGTTTTAAAAATACCTTTTACCCGATAGCCATAAAATTCTCCCAGCGGGCCACCTACTACAGTACGGCTGATTGGGATGGCGGTAGAGCCATACGTTTGCAATATGTAAGGCAAGCCATTGGCCAGAGAGGTAACTTTGTTATTGTACTTGGAAAACACTAAAGTACTGTTCCACTTAAAATCAGTAGTGGCAATATTCTTGGAAGTTAGCGTAAAGTCAAACCCGTTATTGGTAATCCCCCCTGCATTTACAAAAGGAGGACTAATTCCGCCCAGGTATGCTTGCGCGCCCACCACATAAGCAGGTAAAGGCAACTGGAACAGAAACTTATTAGATTTGCGTTCAAAATAATCAAATGTCGCCCTAAACCTATCTTTAAAGATTCCAAAATCAACACCTACATTGTATTCTTCATGGTGCTCCCATTCCAGATCCGGGTTTGCAATACGGTCTAACAGGAAGCCTGTGCCCAAACCTGTTACACTTGAGTTCAATTTCGAACCAAAAGCATAAGCAGGAATTGCTTCATTTCCCACATGTCCGTAGCCTACCCTGAACTTCACATCATTGGCTATGTGCTTAATGTGCTCCATAAAGGGTTCTTCGGACACTTTCCATGAAGCTGCAAATGAAGGGAAATAGCCTCTCCTGTTTCCTTTTGCAAAGTTTGAAGATACGTCACTACGGAGTGTTGCCGTAACACTATATTTTCTATTATACGTATAAATGGCCCGCGCAAACATAGATTCCATATTATGCGGCGCTGTTTTTTGCTCATTTACAATTGCTGTGGCGGCATTTCCAAGATTTAGTGTTGGTACCTCTTCCCCTAATTCGTTGACAAGAAAGTCTGAAATTGTCGTTTGGACATTGTTATAATTATTCGAACTTACCTGGTACCCCAGCAAGGCTGTTAAGTCGTGTTTTTTAGCAAAAACATGTCTGTAAGTCAGATATTCTTTCCAGTTCAGGTAATTACTTTTTCCATTTTGTTCCCGTAAAACGGCAATCGGATTCCGGAAACGTCCATAGGAATAACTGGGGTTAAAAACTTTGCTGTCCGAGAAGCCAAAATCTCCACCAACTTCCGACCTCAACGTCAGGTCTTTAAAGAATTTGATTTCATTAAACAGGTTGACATTTAAATTATTCCTGTTTAATCTGTTATAAATACTCAACGCTTGCTGCACTGGATTTATAATCCCCGAAATAGCATCCGGTGTATCTGGCGGTCCCGCATAAGTACCATCAGAATTATAGATCGGAATCTCAGGTGCCTGTAAAAGCGCATTATAAATAATACCACCCTGGTCCGAGTATACAATATTTTCTGCTGTCCGGCTACCAGACACAATTAAACCAACTTTTGCCCATGGTTTTACCTGAGCTTCCAGGTTAGAGCGGAAAGAATATCGTTTAAAGGCTGAGCCAATAGCAATACCATCCTGATCAAAATAACCGCCAGAAATGTAATAAGATAAACCATCCTTACCACCGGAAACCGACAATTGATGACTTTGCATAGGTGCAGTACGAAAGATTGCTCGCTGCCAGTCAGTCCCTTCGCCAAGCAAATCAATGTTGGCCAGCTCTTCCCTCCTGATCATCCCATACGAATCTGCCAGGTAATTCTCCATTTTTGCGTATTGCTTCAGGTTCATCATATCGAGGAATTTTTGCGCCTGTTGTAAACCAGCATATCCATCGTAATTGATCCGGGCACTTCCCATTTTACCTTTTTTTGTGGTGATGATGATCACGCCATTTGCCGCCCTGTTACCATAGATCGCAGCAGCCGAAGCATCTTTCAAGATATCAATACTTTCTACGTCGTTGGGATTTAAAAGTGCCAGCGGACTTGGCGAATATGCGCCAGTATTGGCGCTGAAGGAGAGATTTCCATTTGCATTTGCGGCGCCAGCAACCTCAACCCCATCAATAACATACAACGGCTCTGCAGAGCCAAAGCTTGCGATCCCGCGGATATGAACTGAAGTCTGACTGCCGGGCGCACCAGTATTTTGCGTAACTGTAATTCCCGCAGCCTTCCCTTGCAGCAATTGATCTACACTTGCCTGTGGAATAGCCGCAATATCAGCTGCTTTTACGGAAGAAATGGCACCATTGATATCTTCCCGTCTTTGAGTACCATAACCAATCACCACAATCTCATCCAGGCCAGTAGCCTTTACTGTTAGGGTAACATCTAGCGTTCCTTTAGTACCGACTTTGACATCCTTTGTAGCAAAGCCTACAATAGAAAAAGAAAGTGTCGCGTTTGCATCGGGTACTTCAATGGCATAATAGCCGTTTAAATCAGTAATGGCTCCTTTATTTGTCCCCATTAACCTGACACTTACCCCGGGTAAAGGCTGATTTTTTTCATCAGTTACTTTTCCTTTGATTGGTATTACAGCTTTATAAAAACTATTAGCGGCCAACTTTCGTTTAATCACTATGATTTTATTGTTGATAGTATAGGTTAAAGGCTGCTCTTTAAAAGCTGCATTTAACACATCTACCAAAGTAGCATCAGTAACATTGAGATCTAACAGTTTCGTTCCCTCCAACATTTTATCCGTATACAGGAAAGTATAGCCGGTTTGATTACGAATCTCACTGAACACTTGTTCCAGAGGTACATTTTTTTTAGAAAAGGTAATCTTTTGAGCATAACCTGCCAGGGAGACCTGGAGAAAGGCAGTCAAGAGCAGACCCAATGTAAGTTTCATAACCCGCGTAATTTTATGAATGCAGACTGGAAGTCTACATCCCGATTGAGTGTAAAATTTCATTATATTTGGAAATATTTGGGTTTTAAATGGTTTATTTTGGTTGATAAGTCAATATTAAGCTTGCTAGAAACTCATATTTGCCAGAGGTGTTCGAAGCACTTCTGGTTTTTTGTTTTAAGCGCTTACAATGTAGAATTCTAAGGCATCAGTATCCCTCCTTTCTTAAGTAAATATTTGGTTGTTATAAAGAAGACGCATTACTTAAAGTAAAAGCCCCCTCCTTCAAAAAAAATATATGAATATTTATTTATGGTGTGATGACGACCTGGTTTCCTTCAATTCTATAGTTCATCAGTCCCGTTAATTTCAAAGCATCAAGAAGCTCTTTGATATTTTTTGAACGGGGAACAGTTCCAACAAAGCCCTCCTTAGTCAGTGTGCCTTCATAAACGACATCCACATCGTACCATCTAGACACCTTACGCATAATCGATTGGATATTTTCCCTTGAAAACTTAAAATAGCCATCCTTCCAGTCCACAAACGCATCAGGATCAACCTCATGTATTGTAAAAATATTGGTCAACCTAGCTTGCTGACCTGGTTTTAAGAATTGTACTTTATCCGTACCTGATTTGGCAAGTTTTACACTTCCTTCCAAAAGCGTTGTCACCACTGCTGGTTCTTCTGGATAAGCATTAATGTTAAAGTGTGTACCCAATACTTCTACAGTTTGGTCAGCCGTTTTTACCCGGAAAGGTTTTGTTTTATCTTTAACTACTTCAAAGTATCCTTCACCACTCAACTCTACCATGCGTTCTTTACCCGAAAATGCGGTTGGGAATCTCAAAGAGGATGCAGAATTTAACCACACCTTGGTCCCGTCTGGTAATTTGAGCATATACTGTCCGCCGCGAGGAGTAGCTAACGAGTTATATGTTATTCCCCCGCTCTGGTCCTTACCGTTTAATGCTGAGGCATCAAAAACAAGCTGTCCGTCTTTTTCCTTGTAAATAGAGGTGTGCTGCTGTTCAGCAAGTTTTCCAACTTTTGCAGCATCCAGAATAATTTCTGATCCATCTGCCAGCTTTAATACAGCTTTATTACTTCCTTGTAAAATTTTATTTTCGATTAGTTTATTTTCAGCAAGAGCACTATCTTTTTGATCAGTGTTAAAATAATAAAGCCCAACTCCTATACACAGGAAAGCCACGCATGCAACAGCAATATATTTAAGTTTAGGCCACAGGATAACTGTACGAGCCTCCTTATGAACATCCAAGGCATTTAATCGCGCTTCAATCTTTTCTGCAAGCTCAGGATAAGTCCTTCCATTCCGCTCATCAGCCATCTCCTGGTACATATCCATCACCTGCTCCACCTCGTCTCTACTTAAACGCTGGAACCAGTTCATGAACGCATCATGCTCTTGTGCCGTGTACTGATTTCTTGAAAACTTTTTCAGAAATTCCGAAAGTTCTTTTTCTTCCATAATAGAGTAGACGAATGAGCAGGTCGAAAGACCCCCTCTATAAAGTATTTAAATATAAATTGATGGCTATTAGCATAAAATAGGCATCATGATTATGCAAATACTGACGCACGAAGCCAATTCCGGCATACAATTGCTTTTTGACTACAGATTTTGAAATGCCTAACCTTTCTGCAATTTCATCCAGAGACAACTCTTCCCGGGTACGCATCAGAAATATAGCCTTCCGCTTTTCAGGGAGCAGATCAATGGCCATTTCCGCAATTTTATGGTATTCGTTATATATGATTCGGTCATCCGTTTTACCATGACTCTCTTCTGTGTCTGGCTTTAAGGCATTATACACTTTGGTCTTTACTGCTTTTCTCCTCAGCTCATCCAACAGCATGTTCTTAGCACATTTATACAGATAAGGTTTAAAGGCTTTAATGTGAATCAGGTTTTCTCTTTTCTCCCAAATTTTGACAAAAACATCCTGTGCAATTTCTTCCGCTGCATCACTCGATCTTGTAAACAGATAGAGATAATGATAGATCTCGGAAAGATATTGTTGATATAAAGTAGAAAAGGCAATCCGGTCACCGGCAGCAACTTTACCTAAAAGCTCAGATTCAGTAAGCGTGTCTTCCATTAGGCAATTGATCGTAGCAACTTAATTCCATGATCTCAATATAGTAATTTTTCATAGAGAAATTATGCCGGAGCTAAGGTGACTATTTTTGAGTCAGCAGCTGCGCATTTGTTTTAACGAGACGATCCAAAAGGTCTGAAAGATCCTGAGGTTCAATATTTTTCATCGGAATAGCCATATAGGTTGCCATACTATCCACATCCCCACCTTTTTTATCGTTATAGGTTTGCACAATTACATTTTCACCCTTGGTACGCAAATAAAGTTGTCCATTCTTATCGGTTCCATAGTAGTCCAGGTCTTTAAATTTAACCAGGTTAAAAGAGAAATATTCAATTTTACCACTTAAATAATAACGCTTGTACCTGCAAAACCCATTGTTGGTAACATTTAATTCATAACGTTTAATTTGCTCACCACTATGTTCATTATCGTGATGTTCTGTGAGCTTTTTCTGAATATAGACAAGCTGCTCATCCAGAAGCGAACGTGCAGTAAAAGCCATTAATATTAGGCTCAGCGATAAAAAGAGGGACATTTTTAAGCTCAATGTAAACTTATTCATCACGTTAATATTTTAGCGCCAACAAATTAAATAATTTATTAAATTTGGACTATGAGTTTTTCTCCACAATCTAAAGTTTGGATCTACCAAAGTAACCGTGCATTTACTAATGACGAGGTATCCGCTATACAGCAAAAACTGGATGACTTTACTTCGCAATGGAAAGCTCACGGTCATCAATTAAAAGCAACTGCACAAATACGGCATCAATTTTTTATTGTCTTTATTGTTGACGAGGCTTCAGCAGGTGTTACTGGATGTTCAATAGACGCTTCCGTACGAATCATCAAAGATATTGAGCAAACTTACAAAGTTGACCTATTTGATAGGTTTAACATTGCCTATAAAATAGATGGTAAGGTGATTGTAACCAATAAAGAAGATTTTGAAACCTTGGTAAACATTAAAACTGTTGGACCAAAGACTATTGTATTCAACAACCTTGTACAAAATTTAGAAGAGTTTGAGACTAAATGGGAAACTCCTTTCGAGCAAAGCTGGCACAGCAAAGTGTTTGCACACTTGCTGTAAACTGGCCTTAAACTACTAACCTATTTATTATATTAGAAATCTAAAGGGCCCAGTCTTCTCATGTTTTTCATGATCAGATATTGGCGGTGTTTGATATAGCGCGTTGGTTTCTTTGGTGTCCACCTTCTTGGATTAGGGAAACAAGCAGCAATCAATGCAGCCTGAGAACGGGTTAACTTAGTACAAGATTTACCAAAATAGGCTTGTGCCGCTGCTTCTGCACCATAAATACCATCCCCCATTTCAATCACATTCAGGTAAACCTCCAGTATCCGCTCCTTACTCCATAGCATTTCTATCAGGAGCGTGAAATAGGCCTCAAAACCTTTTCTAATCCATGAACGCCCGGGCCATAAAAACACATTCTTTGCAGTTTGTTGAGAAATGGTGCTGCCCCCTTTAACTTTTTCGCCCTTCTTGTTCGTCTTAAAAGCCTTTTCTATAGCATTAACATCAAAACCAATATGCTTTAAAAACAACTGATCCTCTGCCGAAACAGCAGCACGCTTCATGTTGTCAGATATATCCTTAAAATCTACCCATTCCTTTTCCATTTTTAACGCCTTTCCTTCGCTCTTGCGTTCTATATTCCGCAATACCATCAATAGGGTAATAGGTGGGTTAACGAAGCGGTAAATCAATACCCATAGCACACTGACCAGTAAAAACCAGACAAAAAGTCGGGTAAGTATTGAGGTTGCTTTTTTAGTAAAGGATTGTTTTGATTTACTGTTCGAACGTCTTTTTTGTGCCATCGGTCAAAGGTAATAAAAACATTAATTTCAACTCATAAGCAAAGCTGCCAAATGAAAGAATTAAATAAATTACTTAAATTTACCTCAACATGAAATTTACAGCATCCCGACTATCAGAAGGAAACAAGGTTTTCCCTACGGAAATTCACCTGGAAGAAAACAGCATAGAAATCAAATCACCGGGTTTATTCTGCGGAGATTCGAAATATCTGAACTACGAAGACATTACGTCGATTGAGGTAGACTCTCCGATGATTGGCTTCTCTACGTTAAGGTTGTTCTTAACCGGAAATAAAATTGAAATCAGCGGTTTTTCTAAGAGCGACATCAAGCAGATCCGTCAGATCATTGAAGAAGCTAAGAACAAGAGAAGAAAAAGCTAATAAGAGCGAGATCCTGATACCGGCCTGCACCGGCATGACGAATTCAGGATGACGTACCTCTAAAATTATAAGGCATAAAAAAAGCTTCCTGAAAATCAGGAAGCTTTTTTTATATCTAAAAAGAAGATTACTCAGCTACAACTTCGAAAGCAACTTTAACTTTCACTTCTTTGTGTAAGTTTAAGTTTGCAACATATTCACCTACAAATTTAGGCTCAGTTTCGAAAGTGATACGGCGACGATCTACATCAAAACCTTTTTGTTTCAATGCTTCAGCAATCATAATGGTATTTACAGCACCAAAAATCTTACCTGTCTCACCAGCTTTAGCACCGATAGACAATTTAACATCAGTTAAACGTTCAGCGATACCTTCAGCATCTTTCTTAATTTTATCTTGTTTAAAAGCAGCTTGCTTTAAGTTTTCCGCTAATACTTTTTTAGCTGAAGGAGTAGCCAAAGCACCAAATCCTTGAGGGATTAAGTAGTTACGACCATATCCTGGCTTTACATTAACGATATCATCTTTTTCCCCTAGGGATTTGATATCTTGTTTTAAAATGATTTCCATCTCTCAGCTCCTATTTTAATTGGTCAGCAACAAAAGGTAACAAACCAATGTGACGTGCACGTTTTACCGCTTGAGCCACTTTACGTTGAAATTTCAATGAAGTACCAGTTAAACGGCGAGGTAATAATTTACCTTGATCATTGATGAATTTTAACAAGAAGTTTGCGTCTTTGTAATCAATATATTTAATACCGTTTTTTCTGAAACGGCAATATTTTTTTCTGTTATCGTCCACTTTTGGAGCAGTAACATATTGTATTTGATCTTTAGCCATTATCCTGCAACCTCCTGTTTTGGTTTTTTGTTAAAAGCACCACTGCGTTTCTTATCATTATAAGCAACCGCGTGACGGTCTAATCTAATGGTAAGGAAACGTAGCACACGCTCATCACGCTTAAGCTCCAATTCCAATTTACTAATTAATTCACCAGAAGATTTGTACTCTGTAAGGTGGAAGAATCCGCTTGCTTTTTTCTCAATCGGATACGCTAATTTTCTCAAACCCCAATTGTCCTCTTGAACAATTTCGGCTCCGCTATCAGTGATGATTTTGCTGAATTTGGCTAATGCCTCTTTCGCAACTTCTTCTGACAACAACGGGGTTAGAACGATAACAGTTTCGTACTGATTCATTGTTATTTTGTTTATTTTTTAATTAATCCGCTCTTAATGCGGGATGCAAAAGTACTGATTAATATCTTAAAAACAAAGGGTTTATTGAGAAATATTGACACCCTACGATCAGCCAGTCCAACCCGAATTCCTTATACAAAAAAAGAGACTATCCTTACGGGACAACCTCTTCTAAACATAAAAAACTAATCTATTAACGCATTTGTACCACTTTGGTAAATTCTTGATTTTCAGATTTGATCAGAAAAGTCAGCTCACCTAAACCTACCCTGGATACATTAAACTTTTTGGTAAGGGCTAACGTACCTTCAAAAACTTCTTTATATAATTCATCATTATATTCGTTTATAATTCTAACCTCTACTGGTCCTTTAGACGCATTTTCAAGATTCAATGTGATCATTTCATCTTCCTTAGTCAAAACCGGCTTAATCGTTTCGGTAATCAATGGATTAGACACGATCGTTTTACCATCCACAATCGAAAGTTGGTACTCCGTTGATTTCGATTCTGTTGTTATTTTAAATGTATAACTTCCATCTGGGAAAGAACTCAAGTCATAAGTTTTAGAAGATCCACGTTTTGCCTTTATTCTTTTCTCATATAAGAGCTCATTTTCTGTTCCATAAATAGAAACATCAACAATTTGAGCCTCATCAATATAAAAAGTAACTGATTTTTCATTTATCCCTTTAACTTTCAACACAAATGAGCCTTCACTTGCATATAAGCTAGCAGAAAAGAATAGGGAAACTGCTATTAGACTGATTTTTAATAAATTTTTCATGATAAAATTGTTTAAAAGGTTAACAATTATTTTATACACCAAAATTACCCTGCATTTTAATGATAAATTTATTGCATATTCACTGATATCTATGCTAAATTACCCGAACATCAGTATCTTTAGGACAAAAAACAATAAATATGATTTTTTAAGTATTTTTGATCGTGCAAAACAAGAAGAATATTAAGCCCGGCTTTGAAGTTATTGAACCCACTTTTGGAAGTTCTTTTTATTATTCAAAATATATAGAGAACCACAACAACAAAGCACACGTTTGGCATTACCACCCCGAAATTGAAATGGTTTTTGTAAACGGAGGATCGGGGAAACGACAAATCGGAAGTCATATATCTTATTATACCGAAGGTGATTTAATCTTGATTGGTAGTAATTTACCCCATTGCGGCTTCACCGACACCAATACTGGGAATAAAAATGAGACTGTTATTCAAATGAAAGATGATTTTCTTGGAAAAGACTTTTTAGGTCTCCAGGAAACAAAATCCATATCTGACCTATTTAATAAAGCAAAAGGCGGTATTGCTTTTGGACAAAAAACAAAAGACGCCGTAGGCCATAAAATTGAGCTCATGGATGAGCAAGAGCCTTTTGAAAGATTATTAACCTTATTAAGTGTATTAAAAGAACTGGAACACGCCGGTGATTATAAAATTTTAAATGCAGCTGGATTTTCAATGGAAATGCAAATCCAGGACAATGACAGAATTAATATGGCATTTAACTATGTTAAAGATCATTTCCAGGAAGAGATTAATTTAATCGCTATTGCAGAAATGTCTAGCATGACCGTGCCCTCCTTCTGCCGATATTTTAAGAAAATCACAAAAAAAACATTTACTCAATTCGTAAACGAGTATCGAATTGTACACGCCTCTAAACTTTTGGCAGAAAAACAAACCAGCGTTGCAAATATTAGCTATGAAAGCGGCTTTAATAATTTCAGTCACTTTAATAAGGTATTTAAAGAATTTACTGGAAAAAGCGCCTCACAATACAGAAAAGAATTAACGGCTGTTTTTAAATAAATTAAAAATGCCTATTTTCGTGGACGAATGGAGAATTTTATAGTATCAGCCCGTAAGTACCGCCCGGCAACGTTTGAAACCGTTGTTGGACAGCAGCACATTACAGGTACGCTAAAAAATGCTATAAAAAACAATCAACTGGCACAGGCTTTTCTATTTTGCGGGCCAAGGGGTGTAGGTAAAACCACCTGCGCACGTATCCTTGCAAAAACAATTAACTGTACCAATCTAACTCCAGAACAAGAAGCCTGTGGTACCTGTGATTCTTGTGTTTCTTTTCAAACCGGTCATTCTTTCAACTTCCATGAGCTTGATGCTGCATCGAACAACTCTGTTGATGACATCAGAAGTTTGATTGAGCAAGTACGCATACCGCCACAAGCCGGAAAATATAAAATCTATATCATTGATGAGGTGCACATGCTTTCCGCAAATGCCTTCAATGCGTTCCTAAAGACACTTGAAGAACCACCTTCTTATGCTATTTTTATATTAGCCACTACAGAAAAGCACAAAATACTGCCTACGATATTGTCACGATGCCAGATCTTTGATTTCAATAGGATCCAGGTAGATGATATTTCAAGTCATTTAAATAAAATCGCAGAACGCGAAAACATAGCCGTAGAAGCCGACGGTCTACACATCATTGCTCAAAAAGCGGATGGAGGATTAAGGGATGCACTATCTATGTTTGATCAGATTGTAAGTTATACCAATAAAAATCTAACTTATAAATCGGTAATCGACAATCTTAACATACTTGATTACGATTACTACTTTAAACTTACCCAATACCTTACTGCTGCTGATGTAAGCAATACCCTAATCTTGTTTGATGAAATATTAAACAATGGTTTTGATGGCAACAACTTCATCAACGGATTGGCCAGTCACCTGCGCAACCTATTGGTAGCCAAAGATCCGCAAACCACTAAACTTTTAGAGGTTAGCGAAAACATCAAACAAAAATACATCAGTCAGAGTCAGCAAACACCGGTATCATTTATCCTTACCGCTTTAAATCTGGCAAACCAATGCGATCTGAATTACAAAAACAGTAAAAATCAGCGGCTACAGGTGGAGATGGCTTTAATAAAGATGTGCCACATTCCATCGGTACTTCAACTAGCCAGCCAACCGCTTACCAACGCAACTGACAACGATCAGATTAAAAAAAAAACTAATGTAAGTCCTGTTGCAGCGCCTGCGCCAGCAACAAATCAAGTAGCCAATACAGCGCCTACAACTGCAATTCCTATAGCTCCGCTCAATCCAGCTGCAAATGCTACGCCGGCTATACCAGTTATGGAAGCAAAACCTGTGACTACACCGTCTGCAAGCATTCCACTTCCTAAAAAAGCACCTGCACCATCTGCAAAAATTGTACTTAAGCCATCTTCTCCTACCCAGCAAAATAATGCGGCAATGCTGATTCCATCTTTAAATGGGATTGAAAAAAAGGGAGAAGGTGCTGTTGATGACGAACCACAATATATTTCTGGTAGCGACCGTGAGCCCTTTACACATGAGCAGCTTCTATTTTACTGGGAAGAGTATGTAAACATCGTAAAAGTGGCCAACAGAATCAATGTGTACACCCTAATGAGTACCTCGCCACCGATATTGGTGAGTCAGGAAGAAATTCTGGTGCATATTGAGCATAAGCTACAAGAAGGCATACTTCAGGAGGAAATGATAGATCTACTTAATTTTTTAAGGCCAAGACTTAAAAACTTTAGTATTATCATAAAAACTAAGCAGGTCGTAAAAGAGGTAGTAAACCGTTTGTACACTAGTGTTGAAAAATATCAATATCTGGTAGAAAAAAACCCAAAGCTGGATGAAATGCGTCGTAGATTTAATCTCGACGTCAACCCATAACTCCTACTTACCAGGCATATCATTTACAGGATACCCCTCTTCATCCAGATCATCACGGTCATCCTCAGGCGTACGGGCTAGTATTTCATCCTCAGGACTCAGCATCACTACACTTTCACCATCATCTATACGCATACCTGCACCGTCTAACCTTTCTTTCAACTCGCCATCCTTGTCATACTCCAATCCAATATAAGGGTTCGATTCATCGTAAGTAGAAATACTATCTTCACCATTAGGTGCCGAAGTATCGTAAGGAAGTGGATGATCGTAGTCTGCGTCCTTTCCTTTCACATCAAACTCGAAACTATTCCGGTCTTTATCAAAAGATAAATTATCAAAATCCTTGGTTTCACCCAAATCTGTTGGATGAAGCTTATCCATTGCGCGCTTAGCACCTCCTTGCTGATCATTATCGCCCGTCATCATATTGGTTAGGTTTTATACCGATATAACGTAGAAAAACAGCTAAATGTTTTTAATTATTCACACTTATCGTATAAATTATTGATACATACCGTACAAAAAAATACATAAAAAAGGGTCTGTACCATGATGGTGATACAGACCCTTTTATGGAAACACTAGCTTAGTTTATAAAGTTTCTAAAGCAGTGTTTAATGTTTTGCTTGGACGCATTGCTGCAAAAGCTAAATCATCGTTTGGATGATAATAACCACCAATATTTTGTGGTTTACCTTGCGCTCCGATTAACTCTTCCACAATCTTAGCTTCATTTTCAGTTAAAGCTTTAGCTAGTGGTGCAAACTTCGCCTGCAATTCTGCATCCTTAGTTTGTTCAGCTAAACCTTGAGCCCAATACATTGCCAAATAGTAATGTGAACCTCTATTGTCAATCTGACCAACTTTACGAGCTGGAGATTTATCATTAGCTAAGAACTTCTCTGTTGCTAAATCTAATGTTTCGGCTAAAACTAATGCTTTTGCATTGTTTTGAGTTTGACCTAAATGCTCTAAAGAAACAGCTAAAGCCAAAAATTCACCCAAAGAATCCCAACGTAAGTAACCTTCATGCAAGAATTGTTCAATATGTTTAGGTGCAGAACCACCAGCTCCAGTTTCAAACAAACCACCACCGTTCATTAATGGTACTATAGATAACATTTTTGCAGATGTACCTAATTCTAAAATTGGAAACAAATCGGTTAAATAGTCACGTAATACATTACCTGTTACCGAAATCGTGTCTTCACCTTTACGGATTCTGTCTAAAGTAAATTTAGTCGCTTCAACTGGTGATAAAATACGGATGTCTAAACCTGAAGTATCATGATCAGCCAGGTATTTTTTCACTTTCGCAATAATTTCTCTATCATGCGCTCTGTTTTCATCTAACCAGAAAACTGCTGGTGTAGCTGATAAACGAGCTCTATTTACGGCTAATTTAACCCAATCCTGAATTGGAGCATCCTTGGTTTGGCACATACGGAAGATGTCTCCTTTTTCAACCTTTTGATCGAAGAAGACATTACCGTTTGCATCAGTTACACGGATGGTACCATTTGTGGTAGCCTGGAAAGTTTTGTCATGAGAACCATACTCTTCCGCTTTTTGCGCCATTAAACCTACGTTTGGTACAGAGCCCATCGTGGTTACATCAAAAGCGCCATGAGCTTTACAATCGTCAATTGTAGCAGTATAAACACCTGCATAGCAACGATCAGGGATTATAGCAATGGTATCTTGTTGTTTATTTTCTTTATTCCACATCTGACCTGATGTACGAATCATTGCTGGCATCGAAGCATCAACAATTACATCAGAAGGCACATGCAGGTTGGTAATTCCTTTATCTGAGTTTACCATTGCCAATGCCGGGCCATTGGCAATTGCAGCATCAATAGCCGCTTTTACTTCTGCTTCTTTTGCATTTCCAGCAATTTTAGCGTAAACATCGCCTAAACCATTACGGGTATCAATGTTTAATTCTTTGAATAGATCAGCATATTTAGCAAAAACATCAGCGAAGTAAACTTCTACAATAGCGCCAAAAATGATCGGGTCAGAAACCTTCATCATGGTTGCTTTTAAATGCACTGAAAGTAAAACACCAGCTGCTTTTGCTTCTTCAATAGCTTTTGCTACAAAAGATTTCAATGCAGAAAGATTCATTACTGAACTGTCAATTACTTCACCAGCTTTTAATGGCGATAATCCTTTTAGTTCAACAACAGCACCGTTTGCATCTACAAATTCGATTTTAAACTGAGTAGGTTCTGCAACAGTAACAGATTTTTCTGATCCGTAGAAATCACCTTCAGTCATGCTTTCTACTTTAGTTTTAGAATCTGCAGACCAAGCCCCCATCGAATGTGGATTTGCTTTTGCATAATTCTTAACTGCTTTAGGCGCTCTACGATCTGAATTACCTTCACGTAAAACAGGGTTAACAGCAGAACCTAGAATCTTCGCATATTTTGCTTTGATTGCTTTTTCTTCTTCAGTTTGTGCATTATCTGGATAATTAGGAAGTGCAAAACCTTGTGATTGTAATTCAGTAATTGCACCAACCAACTGCGGAATAGAAGCAGAAACATTAGGTAATTTGATAATATTAGCCTCTGGCGTAGTTGCCAATTGGCCAAGTTCCGTCAATGCATCTCCAATTTTTTGGTCTTCCTTTAAAAACTCTGGAAAATTCGCTAAAATCCTTCCGGCTAAAGAAATATCCCTGCTTTCTACGTCAATACCAGCTGAGGCTGTAAAAGCTTGTACAATTGGTAATAATGAATAGGTTGCCAACATTGGCGCTTCATCTGTCTTGGTATAGATAATTTTTGATGTGTTTGACATATTGTTATAAATACGATTATATGAATGAAAAATAAAGCTGATTGTTTATGATAAACATGCTTTTGATTAAATCGCCTAAAGATAGAATAAACTGATGAAATATGAGTGACAAGCTTGTAAAATTTAAATAGCAGATATAAGAGCGTAAATAGCCAAAATGTGAGTTAGAATTATTCGTACTAAATTTTAGCTTTGCTTTAGATGAAAGCAATTTTTACAGGCTGTTTGATTGTGCTTGGTTTTTTTAGCATTGCACAAACAAAACAAGACACCACGAAAAAACTAAATGAGGTTGTTATTCACCCTTATTTCTCGGCGCAACCGCTATTAAGATCAACAGGTTCAATCGGTTTAATAGATCAGGCGGTCATGGATAAGCAACCCTCGGCTTCATTTGTTTCTACAATAAACACCATACCCGGTGTCCGCATGGAAGAACGCTCACCGGGTAGTTACCGCCTTTCTATTCGCGGGAGTTTACTGCGATCGCCCTTCGGAGTAAGAAATATTAAAATATACTTTGATGACTTCCCCTTAACCGATGCAGGTGGGAATACCTATTTCAATGCACTTGATGTATCTGCTGCACAAAATTTACAGATTTTAAAAGGTCCACATGGCAATATCTTTGGCGCAAACTCTGGCGGCGTAATATTAATCCAACCACAGGGGGCCGTTCCAGATAGTACAACGTTAGGTTTGAAACTTGAAGGCGGTTCTTATGGTCTCTTTCGGGAAAACTTAATTTTAAATCAACAGTTTAACAAATACAGCTTTAACCTTACGCAATCCTATCAACGTAGTGATGGCTACCGTGACCACAGTGGAATGGATCGTAAATACTTCCAGACTTTCCACAAATGGGATTATGCAAAGAATGCAACCCTAAAAGCATTTGTATTTTATTCAGATCTCCATTACAATACACCCGGTGGGTTAACCGAAGCGCAATATTTGCAAAATCCAAAATTATCAAGACCTGCAGCGGGGGCCCTAAAAAGTGCGATACAACAAAATGCAGGGATCTATAGCAATACATTATACGGAGGTATTGCCAACAACTGGCAAATCAATGATCAGCTTAAGCATGTAGTGGCTGTTTTTTCTTCCTATACGGACTTTAAAAACCCGTTTATTACCAATTATGAGAAACGCAAAGAACTTACACTTGGCCTGAGGTCATATCTTGAATATGAACGGAAACTGACTGATTTGAACTGGAAATTCGATTTGGGTATGGAGAGTATGCAGACCACAACGGATATAGACAATTACGTAAATAATTTAGGCGTTCCTGCTGCGCTTCAAGCTTCAGATAAATTAAAGGCCGCTGCTAATTTTGCCTTTGCTCATCTCACAGTAGATTTACTTGACAAATGGCTATTTGAGCTTTCTGCCAGTGCCAATTTGTATAAATATGGTTATGAAAGCATCGCTCCTATAGCTATTCCAAAAAACACAAACAGCTTTGACATTCAGGTGATGCCAAGAGCCGCAGTATCTTACCTTGTAGACCAACGTTTATCTTTAAGAGCCTCAGCGAGTAAAGGCTATTCCCCTCCTACACTGGCAGAAATCAGAGCCTCAAACAATGTGATCAATGTTGACTTGCAACCGGAATATGGTTGGAATTTCGAAACTGGCTTAAAATATCAAACGTTAAACAATAGATTATTTATAGATGTAGCGGGCTTCTACTACAATCTGAAAAGTGCAATCGTGAGACGCTTAGACGAGAATAATGCAGAATATTTTATCAATGCCGGCGGCACTAAGCAATGGGGATTGGAAAGTACGCTTGCTTTTTGGGTGATTCCAACTAATGCTTCAAATTTTGTACGAAGCTTGCAGTTTCGCAATGCTTATACCTTAAGTCACTTTAAATTTGACAAGTATCAGGATAAAACGACTAATTTTTCAGGTAATGACCTTACAGGTGTTCCGAAAACTACGGTACTGAGTAGTATTGATCTACAGTTACCTAAAGGTTGTTATGCTTTTTTCCAACACAACTTTACTTCGCGAATTCCTTTAAATGATGCCAACACAGCCTATGCTAAAAAGTACCACCTCCTGCAGGCTAAAGTTGGATACAGAAACTTACGCATTGGCCGTATGCCTGTTGAGATTTTTGCTGGGGCAGACAATCTTTTAAATGAGAACTACAGCCTGGGTAACGACCTCAATGCTTTAGGAGGTCGTTACTTTAATGCTGCTGCTAAACGTAATTTTTATGGGGGCTTAGCGGTAAGGTTTAATAAACCTTAAGCCTCCACTTTTTTTTCTATTTCCACTTTAGACTCCCTTTCCTTTTCCTCCTCCATCTTGTCTTCCTTCTTCCTTTTTATTTCCAAAACGTCCAATTCAATCGCACTTACGACAACCTCAGTAGAATAGCGGAGATCCCCAGCTTTGTCTTTATAACTTTGCATGTTTAGTTTTCCTTCAATACTAAATCGTGTCCCCTTCCTAACCGCTTTTTCCACCAACTCTACTCGTTTGTTCCAGAAAATTAAACTAAACCATTGTGTTTGGTTTACCGAAACTCCCTGGCTATTTTTATAAACCTCATTCACTGCAATACTTAGCCGCGCCATTCTTTTTTCATTTGCAAAATTGATGATAACCGGATCAGTCCCTGCAAACCCGGTTAACCGGACACTGTTTCTTACTTTTTCCATTTTTCTAGATATTTAGTTAGTATTGACTTCATTCACAGCTGTTAGTGCGACTGTCAATTAAGCAAATGTGTATAGAATGGACACAATAAACATGACGTTACACGGGTATATCCGGTTACATCCGTATAATTAAGATAATTGAAATACAACTCTGTATATTTACAATAATTAATCTGAAAAAATATTAACCTATTGTATAGCCCCTGTAAATTAAAGCTATGACCTCACCAATAACACGTTTATGTTTGGATTGCGGCAGCCCCCTACACGGGCGGATTGATAAGAAGTTCTGTGATGATCAGTGTAGAAGTAGCTATAACAATAAGATAAAGGCAGAAAACAATGGTATGATCAAATCCGTTAACCTCATCTTAAAAAGAAACCGCGACATACTGGAAAAACTGAATCCTGCAAAAGAAACAAAAGTTAGCGGGAGCAAGTTAATGGCCTCTGGATTCAATTTTAATTACCATACACATAGCTACGAGAAACATAAGGGTAACATTTACACCTTCTGCTATGAATATGGTTACATCCGGCTACCCAACGACGAATATTTATTGATCAAGGAAGTCCTAAAATAAAATATTTACTACCTTAGGTGCAAACTAATGAACTATGCCTAAGATTTTCACCTCCTTTATAGCAACCAGCCTACTGGTACTGTTTTTTGTAAACCCTGTAGCGGCAAAGAAAAAAATCCTCGTATTTTCTAAAACAGCTGGCTTTCATCATACCTCTATAAAAGTAGGAGTCGCTGCAATTCAAAAATTAGGACTTGAAAATAAATTTCAAGTAGACACCACTATTGATGCCACAAAATTCACCTACAAAAACCTTAAAAAATATGAAGCTGTCGTTTTTTTAAACACAACAGGGGATGTTCTTAATGAGCAGCAACAAGCCGCTTTTGAACAATATATCAAAAATGGTGGTGGCTATGCGGGCATACATGCCGCTACAGATACAGAATATAGCTGGCCATGGTATGGAAGACTTTCCGGTGCTTATTTTACAAGTCACCCCGCCCAACAAATGGCAGATTTAATTGTACTTACCAGAAGTACTATTGCTACCAAACATTTACCTGAAATATGGAAAAGAAAGGATGAATGGTATAATTTCAAAGAAATTGGACCAGATTTGAATGTATTGATAAAGATTGACGAAGGTAGCTATACCGGCGGTAAGAATGGCGATAACCACCCTGTTGCCTGGTACCATAATTTTGATGGAGGAAGGTCATTTTATACTGCACTTGGTCATACAGAAGCATCTTATACAGACCCTCTATTTTTAAAACACATTCTTGGTGGCATCCAATATGCAATGGGGATAAAGAAAATGGAGCAATAGCCTTTTTCTTATACTTGATTATTAACCTTTACAGGGCGCCTGCGCTTCAATATTGGTGTTGAAGGATATTTCCGATGCCTTAAATTGTTAAATATCAATGCAACAGCAAAGAGGATCAGTACTCCGGATAATACTGGCGACAATACATACAAATAACCCAGCTCCTCTATCTTTTTACCACCGGTAACCGCAATTAGCGCCGTTGCTCCACCCGGAGGATGCAAGGTTTTGGTAATTTGCATAGCTACAATGGATAGGGAAACCGCCAGGGCACAGGCAAACCATAGCTCTCCGGCAAAGAGTTTAAAGACAGTCACCCCAATAATTGCGCAGATCACGTGGCCACCAATTAGGTTACGCGGCTGAGCTAGTGGGCTATTGATAATGCCGTAAACCAGCACAGAAGATGCCCCGAACGAACCAATAAGAAATAAATTATCACTTGCTACCAGGTATTGACTATTTAACAACCCTATTAAACCAATACCAACAAAAGACCCTATAAAGGTGAGTACATGTTCCTTGGCATCGATAAGTGTTTCACGATACAAGATGTATCGCGCTTTGCGGTATTGTTTTCTAATAATTCTTCTGGGCATCGCTTTTCTATATTCGCCGCAAAAATAACACAATACCTAGTCATCTACTAGTCATTATTTCTTATCCATCTGATCAATCTTGGCGAAGTTATTGAGTATGCTCAGCCATGGTTAATGCCAGTGCTATTTTACGCTTCTCATCTTCTATTTGTCTGATTTTATTGACACTTTTTTGTGCCTCCTGTAAAAAAGAGCATAAAACATCAATGTCCTTTTATTACTGGAAACAAAACTTTCAGCTAAGCAAAGGACAGACTGATATTTTAACGGAGACTAACAGCAAGAAGCTTTACATTCGTTTTTTTGATATTAAATGGAATACGAAAGCTCAAAAACCTTACCCCGAAGCTATCATTGACTTTCGGCAACAGTCGCCATCTCTGGACATTATTCCTGTAGTATTCATTACCAACCAAACCTTTGAAAAACTGGACCAACAAGGTGTAGACAGCCTGGCTATAAAGTGTAATGAACTGCTAAAAAATCTTTCGGTTAGACAAAAAATCAATTGCAAGACTATCCAGATAGATTGTGATTGGACGGTTGGCACAAAGGATAAATACTTTAATTTTTTACACTCATTAAGGGCCCTTACCAAAAAGACACTGGAGGCGACCATCAGGTTACACCAAGTTAAGTATCAATTTAAAACTGGTATTCCTCCTGTAGATCGTGGAGTACTGATGTTTTACAATATAGGCAAGTTATCTGCTGATCTAAAAGAGCCCAATTCTATCTATAATACCCAGACAGCAGAAAAATATGTGGGCAGCTTAAACAATTACCTTTTACCTTTGGATATTGCATTACCTGTATTTTCCTGGGCTTTACAAATCAGAGCAAACAAAGTGATACAGGTATATGGAAAAATAGGAAGGACTGAACTGAGCAATGCCCAAAACTTTAGTCCCACTGCACAAAAAGACATATATAGAGCGGTACGTAATTTCTTTACAGGTGGCATCTACATAAAAACGGGGGACCTGTTTAAACTCGAAGAAATAGACAAAGCATTATTAAAACAGGCTGCAGTACAATTAGCAGCGCATTTAAAGAAAAACGAAAAAAGAACAATCATCTACTATGAACTGGGCAATCTCAATTTATCAGCATTTAAAGCAAAGGATTTCGAAGAAATTTCTACTTATTTTTAGTCTTTTCGGACTTTCTGCCGGTGGCATAGTGTGGGCCTGCTCAGACTACGGATTTGATTATGAGTATTCAAGCTTCAGTCCCGAAGCCTTCGTAAGCAAAGAATACACCCCCTTCTTTTATACGGAATACATTTCTTACTATGGGGATTACTACTATTCTGAAAACAATACCTCCCGTTACAACGATGTGATTGTAAATGAATGGCAGAGTTATTTTGACGGTAAACTCGATAAAAAGTCCCTCCAATATTTGCTAACAACAGCCACGGCTAAAGGCGTCGATTCGGTATATGAGCACATGAAGGGCAAAATAGCTGTACTGCCCAATGAGATGCCGCAATTAAAGTCTTTAAAGCTTGACAAAAAGAAAGTAAATGCTTTTTTCGATTATCTTCGGCTAGCAAAATCAACAGAGCTTTTTGCAGCTACTGATGTCACCCATTCATGGGAACCGCAGCCACAAATAACTGTACCCGCTGAACTGGAAGAACAGATACTAAAGCATTTTAAAAAGGCAAAAGATCCCTTTATAAAGCAAAGGCTGTGGTTTCAATTGGTCCGCTATTATTATTTTATAGAACGCGGAGACGAGACCATATCAGCAGATGCTTCTAAAACCCTAAATACATTTAACATTTATAAAAATGCATTCCCGCAAAACATGATGTACCATCGTACCTTAGGTTATGTGGCTGGCTGGTATTATAAAAATAAGGACTATGCCAGGTCCAATTACCTCAATAGCTTATGCTACAATTATTCCATGGAAGCAAAGATTCCTGCAGAATGGAGTTTCCATCCGCAGGAGGAGGCCGACTGGATCAGGACACTACAAATGGCAAAAACTACTGCAGAAAAGGCTACGTTATGGCATTTACTCGGCATTCATTATGATACCCAAAGGGCAATTCAGGAGATTATCAGTTTAGATTCGAAGTCGGAGAAACTGGACCTTTTGTTGGCCAGAATTGTAAACATTACAGAACACAGCCTTGGCAACTTTTATCAATCTTCGCCCGACTCGGCTTCCCTACAAACCTTAAAGCAAAACACCACCCTGATCAGCAGCATAGCTTTTAAAAACAATACGGCTAAACCTTATTTCTGGAACCTGGCAGCTGGTTACTTAAATTTCATGAGCAAGGATTATACCGCCGCCAGATCTTTCTATAATACAGCAAAACAACAACTTCCAAAAGACGACAAACTCGTTATGGCCCAATACAAAATACTAGATTGGACTTTATACGTCAAGGAATTGAAAAATATTGATGCAAAGGTCGAGGCCCAAATGATAGAACCTTTAACGTGGTTTGCGAATCTCAAAGATAGAAAAGATACTATCCCTTCATTAAGGTTTTATAAGGCATTGGATGAAAGTATCAGTAACCTGGCAGAGCTCTATAAGAAACAAGGAGATGTAGTTAAGGCTAATGCTTTTAAAAGTTACTACGAATTTTATGCGGATAACAATAAAATAGAACAGATGAAAGCTTTGCTACAAAAACAGCATAAATCAGCTTTTGAACAGATTATGCTCCGTTATTATCCATTCGATATGCACGACCTCTATTATCATCAATCGCAAGTGCTTACCTATCAAGATAAAATTGATGAAGCAATTGTAATGATGAATAAAAGTGAAAGCACCGGTTTTATTATGCCGGCCAATCCTTTTAACATCAGAGTAAATGATTGCCATGATTGTGATCATGAGCGCAAACCTGCTAAGGACTTATACGCTATCGACGTTTTAAAAACCATACAAAGCATAAAAGCTGAAATAAAGCAGGGCAAAAACGTTTACAAAAATGCGTATTTACTCGCCAATGTTTTTTACAACATCACGTTTTACGGTAATTCGAGGACGTTTTATCAAGGAAAAGTGATGCAGGTTGAAGGGAATACTCCTTTTGAAATCCCTAGCACATTCAGAACAATGCTACTATCCAATAAGATTGCCGAAAAATATTACCTGATGGCAGCCAATGTCGCTAAAACCAAGGAACAAAAGGCCAGGTGTATCTTTATGGCGAGCAAATGTGAGCGCAACGAGAGTTACAATCGGTCTTATAATAAACCAGAGAATGCAAACTCCGGTTATTGGGATGTGAATATAGAGCCGGTTTTCTTTGGGAAATATTTCTCCGTTTTAAAGACCCAATATGAGGATACTAAATTCTATGACGAAGCCATAAAAGAATGTGGATATTTCAGGAGTTATGATGATAAATAATAGCTTTTTAAAAAATATGATGTCCCACACAATATTCTCTATTGTAAAGCGTCTATATATGTGAGAGCGTTAATTTAGATGAGCGGGAAGGGTCGGTAGGATCTTTCCCGCTTTCTTTTTATAGGGTAAATGATAGATTAGCCAGTGGCTGTAATTAGTTCTTTTTTATTTTGTTGATGGCCGAGATCCGGTTAGTTACATGAAGTTTTTTATAAATATTTCTAACATGAGTTTTAACTGTCCCTGTACTGATAAAAAGCAGATCTGCAATCTCTTTATTGGAAGTACCCTGAGCTAACAGCTCTATAATTTCCTGTTCTCGAAAGCTCAGACCGTTATCAATTTTCAATACAGATTCATGAAAAGCACATACTACTTTCCTCGCTATAAAGGGACTCATTGGGGATCCGCCATCACGAAGTTCCTTAATAGCCATCTGAACCTGTACTGTAGTAGAATCTTTAAGCAGGTAACCCAATGCGCCTGCTCTTAGCGCCTCAAAAATACTGTCATTATCGTTGTGGGTACTGCAGACCATTAGTTTGGCATCTGGAAGAATCACCTTTAGCTTCATAATGAGTTCAATACCCGACATACCAGGCAAACGCAGATCAATTAGCATAATATCAGCTGGCTGAACATATATTTTACTAAGCATATCTTCTGCTGAGTTGTATATACCACGAACATTAAATCCATCAATTGCATTTATAATATCTCTCAATACCAATCCGAACTCAATATGATCTTCAACGATAGAAACATTTGTCATGTACCAAATATTATTTGCAATTTTATAATGAAAGGTTAAGTAGCATGAAAAATAACCAATTTTCTATTCTAATCATAAGTATCTGAAAAAAATATTACTAACTATATCAATTGTTATTTTGCTTGCAGCGAAAGTGTTTGCACAGGCGTCAGCTTTCAGCTCGATCAAAGGATTTCCAACAAATGAGGTTTATGATCTGCTTGTTGATAAGAAGGGTTTTCTATGGGTGGGTCATGACCTTGGTCTATCCAGATATGATGGAATCTCCATCACCAATTTTTCGAACCCCAGTCAAATGTCGCTCAGCATAACAGATCTTGCAGAAGATAAATACGGACGTGTCTGGTGTCATAATTTTAGTAATCAGATCTTTTATACTAAAAATGAAAGGCTTCAGCTATTAAATGCTTATAATAACAAGTCTGAGTTGAGATTTCCGAGACTAGCGTTAACAGATGATGAGCTAATTGCAACAACCAACAAGGGGCTATTTATTTGTGACTTAAAGACACTAAGTTCAAAATACCTTTCCCTGAAAGGGAAAAATAGCGCTACTACTTCATTAATTAGTTTTAACCGCCTGGTAATTGCCTATGGCAACGGACAATGGTATTGTTATTCCAGAAATAATGGACTAAAGCCACTTAAAGCAGATTTCAAATTAATAAATACACAGGATTTTTATCTTCATCCGGTTCTGTATAAGGATACAATGCTAATCACCTCCTCGTCTTCAGGTGAAATAAAAAAAATAATGCTAAGTGGGGATTCGATCAAATTAGTGAAACCGGAGAAAAAAGGAGATTTTATAAACACCGTAGTTCTCCATCAGCAAAAATTATGGATAAACACCAAATCCGATAGTTATTCGACCACTGGAAACCTACGCATTAGCGGACTGAATTTAACCGATATGGTTACAGATGACGAAGGAAATACCTGGTATAGCAGCCTTAAGAATGGAATAATGGTAAAGTATGGTAAGGCGGGCTTTGCGCTGAATAATTTTATGATTCCAAATAAGGGCGATTTTATTAGATCAATGGCCATGCAAGAAAACATTATTGCAGCGGGAACCCAAAATGGTCAATTGATCATGTATAACGCCATTAAAAAGCAAGAACTTTATCGTCTAGAAATTCCTGAAAAATCTGGGTCAATTGAGCGGATAAGCAGATATTTTAATGGCAACTTCTTGCTTTCGGCTTCAGTCGATAATTTTGTTTTAGATGTAAAGACAAAAAAACTGACATTAATTGATCATACTATATCCAAAGACACAGACTATCATAAAAATCTATTTTTTAATGCCACCTCAAAAAGTATTATCATCAAACCAGCTATTGATGGAGATTATACAGCTACAAATGCAAGATCATTACTTTTCCCTTCAATGGCTATAGGAAATGATGAATGGGGCTCTTTTTTATATAAAGATGTACGTTGCAGGGCCTTGAAATATGATTCTTTATCAAAGAACCTGTATGTTGCACTTATAAATGGGCTACATGTTATTAATAAAAGTGGGATTAAAGCCATTTATTATAAAAATAGAGCCATTAATACATCCTCAATGGCATATAGTAAGGATGGTCTTTTTATTGGTGATTTTAATAGAGGCCTTATAATTTTTAAGGGCGATAGTATTCAAAACTTTTCCGTGGCCGATGGTCTTTTATCAAATACCCAGTTAAAAGTTAAATTATTTGACAATCACCTTTGGCTAATTGGAAAGAAAGGAATTCAGCTATTTAACACCAGAAATAGAAGAATCGTAAACGATTTGCAATTCCCTACTCTAGAGCAGGGAATTGTATATGATGTACATGAATTTAAAAACAATGCTTACATATGTACTTCAGAAGGTATTTATGAAGTCCCCCTTAAAACGAAAAAAGAGCCAAAAACTTTAAACAATAGCCTACTGTATACTTTGGTGAACAATATAGACACCGTTTTTTCTGCATACAAGGAGTTTCCATATTATAAAAACAATATCCTTTTTGAAATAGCTGCACCATGGTTTAGTAACCCTCAGGGTATACATTTTAAATATCGTTTGCTTAATGGATCTAATCAGGAGTGGTTAGTAACAAATCCGGCTGAAAGAAAAATCAATTACCCTTCACTTGCTCCTGGCCGTTATACATTTGAAGCAAGGGCGACTGCGGCCAGCGGCGAAGTGGCTTCAAAACCTATTAAATTTGATTTTATCATTAACAAACCCTGGTGGACCCAGCCTTGGTTTATTTTGCTGAGCTCACTATTTGTATTGGGAATTATTTTTACTGTTGTATGGGCCTATTTCCGGAATCGCTTAAAACAAGAGCGCATATTATATGAAAAGAAGCTTGCAGTAGAAATTGAAAGACAGAGAATAGGCAATGAAATTCATGACGATATTAGTGCAGGCCTGTCTGCTTTACGTCTACATACTAGTCTGACAGAAATAAAAGCTAGCTCAGAACCTGTACAGCAAGACATTATAAAGATTAACTCAGGGATCAAAGAGCTATCTTCTCAGCTGAGGGAAGTTATATGGGCACTAAACACCGACCATGATTCGATCGAAAACCTTATCTATTATATTCATCAGCAATCAATTTCCTTTTTCCAAACATCAGGAATCACTATAAAAGTAGATTTACCTGTGTTCATTCCCGAGCATACTATAGGTGGTGAAAAACGCAGGCACATTTATCTTGCTATTAAGGAATCATTCCAGAATATCATCAAACATTCATCGGCAACACTTGTGAATTTAACTATACATACTGAAAAAAATCAATTAATCATTGTAGTGAAGGATAATGGTATCGGCTTTGTAAAAAAGAGTAGTGTTGAAAGTTCTGGTATCAAAAGCATGACAAGTCGAATGGAAAAAATCGGCGGAAAAATGGAAATCGTTTGCGATCACGGAACACACATAAACTTCTACATACCTATTAGGGCAATATAAACTCTTGCTCATTTGCTTTTAGAAAGTAGAGTTATTTCATTACAATGATCCTCCCCTCTTCAACTTTAAAGTGTACATCGCCTGTTAATTCAAGCTGACTTAACACCTTGGAAACATGAGCAAAACGCGAAACACTTCCGTCAAATAGCTTCTTTTTATCTACGCCCTCGTATACAACATCTACATCATACCATCGGGATACCTTTTTCATGATGCTTTCCAAAGGTTCGCCATCGAATATAAACAGGCCATTCTTCCATGCCAAAACCTCCTGAAGATCAGCCTTAATTACGGTAATGACACGATGATTTATAACAGATTGCTGACCAGGCTTAAGGATTACCTTATTCCCGTTTGTAGCTTGTAGATTATTCACTTTAACAGCGCCTTCAAAAAGTGTAGTTTTCACGAATGAATCATCAGCATAGCTACTGATATTGAAATGTGTACCCAAAACTTGTACTTCTTGTATTTTAGCCACTACTTTAAAAGGATGTTTTGCATTCTTCGTTACTTCAAAATAGGCCTCTCCGCTCAATTCAATCTTTCTTTCGCTCAGAGAAACAAAACTCGTTGGGAATCTAAGGGTTGAAGCGGCATTTAGCCATACTTTAGTGCCGTCCGGCAATATAACCTGATAAGTTCCACCTTTAGGCGTTGAAATCGTATTGTAAGTATATCCCTTATTTTCAGTATCACCACCAACAACTTCATATACCAATTGTCCATTTCCAGTTTTACGAACTATAGTACCCGCATCTTTTGCTAACTCGCCATCAGCAGCCTCATTGAGTGTAATGGTTTTCCCATTGGCTAATGTTAAAGTTGCTCTATTACCACCAGGTGGAATATCATGGGAAACAAATTCGGCGGCCAGATTCTTAAAATTGACATTCGGATAATTCTTATGGAACATTGCGGCTATTCCAGTTACAATTAAAGCAATGCAAGCGATAGAAAGATAAATAAAGGCTCTTTGCTTATAGAAAGGAATCGGAGCAGTCTTGCCATCATTGTCGGCCTTTAACTGCTCTTTATTCTCATTTTCTGATTGCTGTGTTCGCATTTTTATAATTAATGATAAGCTTAGTTAAGATCCGAAAAAATAATGGATCATGCTACCAATATTATATATAATTTCTGGATTAAGTACAATAACGAGCATTTTTGGCACCATTTATCTACAAAAAAGCGTATTTTAGAAACAACTCCCTCATCGACTTGTTATAACCTCATAATTATTTTAGCATGAAATCAACAATCCTAATACTGGCAGCCTTTTCATTAATCATGGTGTCCTGCAACAATGAGAATAAAGAGAAGCATGACGCCAACCAAGCGAAAATAACCGCGAAAGACACTGGTACAGAACCAAAAATAAATAGTAACGACTGCTATGCCCACTTCAAAAACAGGGATACGGCTACCCTTAAAATAAATATTGAAGGCAATAACCTGATTGGAGATCTAGACTATAAATTATTTGAAAAAGATAGCAACAAAGGTAAAATTGCCGGTCAAATAAAAGGCGATACCATCATTGCTGAATATACCTTCATCTCTGAAGGCGTAAAATCGGTAAGAGAAGTTGCTTTTCTGAAAAAAGCAGATGGCAATCTATATGAAGGCTTCGGAGAAGTCATGGAAAAGAACGGCAAAATGGTTTTTAAAAACCACTCTGCCTTAAAATTTGATGATTCAATGGTATTCACCAAAACAGACTGCAAATAAGTCTACGCTCTTATTTTGAGCGACTTCAGATTAGCTCCGGCCCTATAAATCGCTTGTTTTTTTGCTTTTCTTAAATCCCCACCGTCAATGGTAATACCTTCGTTTGAGGTTCCCTCAAGACTTAACAATGCCTGACAAGGTGTTAAAACACGGACAGCGGTAAACAACAGATCCTTTGAGTTCACAACTCTTAACAATGATTCTGCGCTCATACTCCCCTGTACACTTAAACCGTTGATGGCAGCATCTTGTACATTATCCAAAACTACGGCAGGACGGGCATCTTCAGCAGCAAATTCAAAACGTACATTTTGAAGCGTTAAGCCTTTTACATTCCTTGCATATAGTCCATAAGCAGGCGGACCACCCGGAGCAGTGTCCCATACCCCAAAATACTCAGCAGCTACTTTCGGCACATCTCTTTTACCCGCTTGCGCCACAGTACCACCGCCCGCATATTTCACATGAACATCAGTAAAAGATATATTTTCAAGATAATGATCACCCATTGCATTTAAAGTAATGCAGGAGTTTTTTTCCCCTTCCCAGGTATGCAGATCAAAATGAATATCTGGATGCGGAACTGGCAAAGCAATAACCGAAGCCCGGATGCCATTAAATGAAATATTTCGGATATAGGATTTGGTTGTGGGTTGATTATTGTCTGGATTTTTATTACTGCTTACCCCACTAAAACCAATACCAATAGGCCCTGTCACATTCTTCATGATGATATTCGAGAAGGAGAAGTTCTCTATGTTTGCCCTTCCAGAACTAATCTTTATCGGACAGCCATAGGTATCATAAATCAGGCAATTGGAAATAGCTATATTTTGAGAATCACCCCCACCAAAACGAAATATAGACCAACGTGTGCTAAAGCTACAATTGGTAATGGTTACAAATCGGTTGCTCCCAAACAATGCACAGGCATCATCCTGACACTGCACATCGCAATTGGTAATGTGCACATACTGACAACTAGAAAAATGAAAACCATCATTATTTTTATTTACGCGATTATAAATCCTTACCCCATCAATATAAACTTGTTTACACTGCAATAAGCGGATGCAATGATAGGCGCTGGCTTGTAAAAAAACATCATGCAACCGAAGTTCAGTACATTGATGGAAAATGAAAAGATGTGGACGGTCGAAATTGCCACCAACACCATTTTGTCCGGGCCCGGTATTGTCTCCTTTACCAGTATAAAAGGCCAAACCATTGCCATCTACAGTCCCTTTTCCTTCAATACTTAATCTTTCTGCATTTACCGCATATAGAAAGACGATATTGCCGTTGCCCGAAGGGACACCTTTTCCGGCAGTGTAATCTTCTCTTTTCGGACTGCCCAACAACCTACCTCCTGCCGACAAATGAAAGGTTACATCTGACTTAAGTTGCAGTGTACCCGACAAAAAAACTCCGGTAGGAAGCAATACTGTTCCTCCTTTAGCTACATTACATGCATCAATTGCGGCTTGAATAGCTAGCGTGTCCAAGGTTTTTCCATCGCCCTTTGCGCCATAATCCATTACATTATAAACATTGGATTTACCCGGCTCAACACCAGGTATTTTGGCACTTATCATTGCGGCCCCCGCTACTGTTAAGGCAGGAACGGAAACTTTACCCAACCAGGCACGGCGGGATAATTGGTCTGAAGCGTCTTTATTTATCATTCTTTATAGAATTTAAGGGTTAATTCTGCTTTTGGAGCTTCCAAAATTTCTCCGGTATCTTTATCTTCATATTTAATATTGGTAAAATTCGCTTGCCAGGTCATCTCCTTTTCCGTTATATCAGTCAAAGTCCATACACTAGCATTAAATATTTCGGCATCATTCAATTTCATGTAAATCAAGTTCCGCTCTTCTGCCACATTGTATGGCGTATTCACAACTGTGGAATCCTGAGTTTCGATTTTAGCCTTTGCACCCTTTACAAAACTGACATTTGTAGCCTGACTGTTAGCAACCAATACTTCTTCATATTCTTTTTGTCCCGACTGATCAAAATAAATCATATGATTTGATTGAACCGACCACTTCCCTATCAGGTCATCGTTGATTTTAGCCACCTGCGAGCCATCTTTTTTGCACCCAATAGCAACTATTGCCATAAATGCGATAAACAACAACCTAATCTTCATGCTTATTTAGCTGGGAATAATTGAACCATCACCACACCATGTTGAGCGACATCAGTAGAAAATTCCTGATCAAAAGTCCCAAGATCCTTCTGGCGCCATAAGTCGCGCACCACATACTTCCCTTTAATGCCCAGATCTGACCACTTTAACACCATCTTTTGCACACCATTGTCTGCAAGATTAAACAAGCCTGCAGCTTTACTACCATCTTCCATATCCTTTGCCATTACACCAATATCTCCTTCGTTTATAATTACAGTTGCTTGTTTACCCAACGGGTCCTGATTTACAGCATTTACTTCATCATTGGTGAGTAGGCCCAGTGTAAAATCATCCAATTTCGATATATCATTGCCCAACAATAGCGGCACAGACATTAAACACCAGGCGGTCATGTGTGTGTATTGCTCGTCAGGAGTTAATTTTGAACGCCATTTTTCCGGCGCATTCCAACCTACAACCCCCACAATCATCATATCAGGATCATTCCAATGACCAGGACGCGCGTATTTCGCCCATTTATCCTGGGTAAAGATTCTGCTCTTTAAACTTTTCCAATTGTCCTTAATATCGCCACCGGTGCGCCATGCATTGGAAACTTTAGACAAGTCGGCAATGGTTGCAAACGGGGTGCTGTTGGATAAACTATATACAACATCACGCCCGCTGTTTCTGAGGGCGTCATACATCGCCTTTGTCTCGGTTAGTTCTATCGGATTCCAATCGTACTTTAAATAATCAAAGCCCCAATCGGCAAATTGCTTAGCATCATTATCCCAAAAATGGTGTGTTCCTATGGCATAAGGCAATAATTTTTTATTACGCGCTACATTTTCCTTTGTACGCTCAAATGTTCCTTCAGGATTCAAAGCAGAGCCACCAATACGATGTCCATACGACTCGATCCATGGTGTTGAGTAAGTACCTATTTTAAGTCCGAGCCCGTGTACCTGATCGACCAATTTCTGGATATCAGGAAAACGACTGCTGTCCGGAAGGATAGCAAAGTGCTTCCCCCCCCTTTTTCCCTGCCAGCCATCATCAATATTCATATAAGACCAGCCATAGTTAATTAAACCAGTCTCTGCCATTGCTTTCGCTTGTGTTAACACTTGCGCCTGTGTAATTCGGGTACCATAGATATTATAATGATTCCATCCCATTGGCGGAGTCAATGCGATTTCTTCTCCAACGATTATTTTAAAATCCCTATTAGATTTACCTAGAGCGTTGGAAGCCTCAACCTTGATGACATACTTACCAACTTTAGCTATTGATCCGGAAATCCGCCCTGTCTTAGGATCAACTTTAACTCCTTTAGGTAATTGACTGGCAGAAAAAATCATTGGTCTGTTGCCCGAAGCTGGGATGGTAAATAAAATAGGATGCCCCGGACGGACGCCAAATACTTTAGGTCCATTTATTCGAGGTTCTGGCTTAGCCTTAGGTGTTAAAGTAACGGTAGGACTTACTTCCTGAGCAATTACGGAAGGACAATAGCAGCTCATAAAAAGTACTGCTACTGATAACATTTGTTTGGCAGAAGTTAGTTTCATTTACACTTGTGTTAATGAAACTAAAATTAGGTAATCGCCTAAGGAAATAATTGTACTTTATACGCTTAATTGTCAATCATCTTGACATTGATTAGTACGATCGTCATGACGAACCGCATAAAAAAGGGATTCTTTAGAATCCCTCAAATTTTTCCCAGAAGCCATCTACAGGCAACTTTGCAAAAATATTGACCGGTTCCTTTTTAACCGGATGAATAAATTGGAGTCTGCGCGCATGTAGACAGATACTGCCTTTGCGACTACCACGTGGGTAGCCATATTTATTGTCGCCCACAATCGGACAGCCTAATGTAGACAGCTGTACCCTGATTTGGTGCGAACGCCCCGTTAATGGATCTACTTCAATTAAATAATAACCATTTAGTTCTCCAATAAGCTTATAGCTTAATTCAGAACGTTGGCTACCCGGCACTTCCGTATTATAAGGGGTAACTACGTTTTTTTGTGGATTCTTAATCAGCCAATGAACCAGCGTACCAGATGGCTTTGCAGGTTTATTGCGCACCACAGCCCAGTAAGTCTTTTTAACCTCCCGGTTTTTAAACATTGCATTGATCCGTTCCAACGCCTTGCTTGTTTTAGCAAAAAGGATTACGCCACTTACGGGTCTATCCAAACGGTGTACTACACCTAAAAATGCACTATTGGGCTTATTATACTTTGCTGCCAGGTATTTTTTAACCTGTTCGTCTAATGGCTCATCGCCGGTATCATCAACTTGTACAATATCCCCTGCACGTTTCATTACGGCAATAAGGTGATTGTCTTCGTAAAGTATGTCTTTATCAGTTACAGGCATTAATATTGTTCCTTTTCGTTTGGAAAATCGTTCCCTTTAACATCTCTGATATAGGATTGAGCAGCTTCTTTAATGCCTTCATATAAATCCAGGTATTGACGTAGGAAGCGTGGTTTGAAACCTTTCGTCAAACCGATCATGTCATTCACTACCAAAACCTGTCCGTCACAGTCACCACCAGCACCAATACCAATAGTTGGTATATGTAAGTTCTGTGAAACTTCCTTACCTAATTTGGCAGGGATTTTCTCTAATACTATAGCAAAACATCCAGCTTCCTGCAAAGCCAGGGAATCAATTCTTAATTTCTCAGCCTCTGCCTCATCTTTTGCTCTTACCGTGTAAGTACCAAATTTATATATAGATTGAGGAGTAAGTCCCAAATGGCCCATTACAGGAATACCGGCTGTAATGATACGCTGTATAGAGTCTACCACTTCAGTTCCACCCTCAAGCTTCACGCCATGTGCGCCTGATTCTTTCATGATGCGGATAGCAGAGTTTAAGGCTTCTTTTGAATTACCTTGGTAAGAACCAAAAGGCAAATCGACCACTACAAAAGCACGGGCAGCACCTCTAACAACTGATTGTGCATGATAGATCATTTGATCTAATGTAATAGGAAGTGTGGTTTCGTGACCAGCCATAACATTGGAAGCCGAATCGCCGACTAACAATACGTCTAGCCCTGCATCATCGAGGATGGTTGCCATTGAATAATCGTAAGCAGTTAACATGGAGATCTTCTCACCACGTTGTTTCATTTCCTGTAATATATGAGTAGTTATTCTTTTTACTTCTTTATTTACCGACATGCTTTATAGTTTTGTTAGCGCAAAATTAGGTTTTACATTCGTAATAAAGGGAATTTATTGTTTTTCTGACATTCTGCCTTTAATTTGGCAGCAAAAAACTGAACTAAATTAATGAAAACTCAAACCCATCCCCCCACTCTTCAGGTCGAAAACAAAAAAAGATTTGACGAATGCGAGAAAAAAATATATCCCGAAAGGCTATTCCCGGCCAGTATACAGATAGATTTAGGAAATGTTAAAAAAAATCTTGAATAAAACCTACAAAACCCTATCTTTGTACCCCGAAATGCAGGGCTTAATTAACAGCACATTTGTTAAAGACATAATCGGTGTAAAAACCGAAGCGAAGACCTCATTTTTCCTTTTTTTTACACCCATAATTTCTCATTATAATTACCATGACTAACTACACCAAGTTACCTGCTATCTTGTTATTGGCTGATGGAACCGTATACTATGGCAAAGCTGCCGGAAAAATAGGCACTACCACTGGCGAGATTTGTTTTAACACCGGAATGACAGGATACCAAGAGATTTTTACAGATCCTTCTTATTTCGGTCAGATCATGGTAACCACCAATGCGCACATTGGAAATTACGGAATTCATAAAGAAGAGATCGAATCTGAAAGCATTAAAATTGCTGGACTGGTTTGTAAAAACTACAACATCGGCTTTAGTCGTAAAGAAGCTTCGGAATCTATTCAGGATTATTTCCAGAATGAGAACATTGTAGGTATTTCAGATATTGATACTCGTGCACTTGTACGTCACATCAGAAACAAAGGTGCCATGAACGCTATTATTTCTTCTGAGATTACGGATTTAGAAGAATTGAAAAAGAAATTAGCTGAAGTACCTTCTATGGATGGCCTTGAGCTTTCTTCTCAAGTTTCGACTAAAACACCATATTTCTACGGTTCTCCGGATGCTACTTATAAAATAGCGGCTTTAGATCTTGGAATTAAAAAGAACATCCTTCGCAATTTTGAACACAGAGATGCTTATGTACAAGTATTCCCTGCAAAAACCACTTTCGAAGAAATGGATAAATGGGGTGCTGATGGTTATTTCATCTCTAACGGTCCCGGCGATCCTTCGGCCATGCCTTATGCTATTGAAACCGTCAAAAAAGTTTTAGCAGCAGACAAACCTATGTTTGGTATTTGCCTTGGTCATCAGCTACTGGCAGAAGCCAATGGTATCGGTACCATGAAAATGTTTAACGGACACAGGGGATTAAATCACCCGGTTAAAAATATCATTAAAAACCACTGTGAAGTAACTTCTCAGAATCACGGTTTTGGTGTGATTCCTGAAGAAGTAAAAAGCTCTGATAAGGTTGAGATCACGCATCTCAACTTAAACGACCAGTCTATTGAAGGGATCCGCGTAAAAGGAAAGAAAGCATTCTCGGTACAATATCACCCAGAATCTTCTCCAGGTCCTCATGATTCACGTTACTTATTCGATGATTTCATCGAAATGATTAAAGGTGAACTGGCCTGGTAATGTCAACTAAAAATGCCATTATCAGTGTAAAAAACCTGGTAAAAAAATATGATGATTTCACAGCCGTTCAAGGCATTAGCTTTGAAGTGTATGAAAACGAAATCTTCGGACTTTTAGGACCTAATGGTGCTGGAAAAACCACCACCTTAGAGATCATTGAAACACTTCGTGAGAAAACTTCAGGAGAAATCCTGGTAGATGGCTATTCGGTAGAAAAAGACGCCAATAAGATCAAAAGAATTATTGGCGTTCAATTACAAGCTGCCGGCTATTATCCAAACTTGAACTTGGTTGAGCTGATGGAGCTTTTCTCAGGTTTATATGGAGTAGACATTAAGCCAATGGAGATGCTTGAAAAAGTAAACCTTCAGGATAAGGCCAAAGCAAAATACAAAGCGCTTTCTGGTGGACAGAAGCAACGCTTTTCTATTGCAACGACCTTAATCAATGCGCCAAAAATAATCTTCCTTGATGAACCAACTACGGGCTTAGACCCACAGGCTCGTCGCAATTTATGGGACTTGATCATCAGCATTAGAAATAATGGAACAACTGTAGTGATCACTACCCATTATATGGACGAAGCGGAGCAATTGTGCGACCGCGTTGCTTTTGTAGAACGAGGAGAAATCATTGCACTTGATACCCCAGATAATCTAATAGATAACCTGGTGAACAGTGGATTCGAAAGAAAAAAAGAAGTTAAAAAGGCCAACCTCGAAGACGTCTTCATTAACCTGACCGGTAAGGAATGGCGGGAGGACAATTAAAATAAACATGGGCAAACCCTACAATAATACCAAAGCTACCCTCGCACTTGCCAAAGCAAGTTTCCGTTCCATCATGCGCAGTCCTTCTGCAGTTGTTTTTACACTTGCCTTTCCTTTAATATTTATCCTTGTTTTTGGCTTTATAGGAAGTAGTGAGATCAAAGTAAAACTAGCTGTGGCTCCGGGTTCTGATCTGCAAAATCCAGTGATCCAGGCATTGGAACACCATTCAATGGTTAGCCTGGTTAAAGATACAGATACTGCTGACATCAGAAACGGGCTGGAAAAGGGGAATATTGATGCCCTCATTAATGTTAAAAAGAATGAAGCAGGCACACCTGCTTATCTCGCAAACGTTCAATATACATCAGCATCTATGGATAAAGGCAGCATACTTAAATCTGTCCTAAACAATTTGCTAAGTACGCTTAACGCTAAAGATGTAAAACCTACTGTTGCCGAACTTTACGAAAGTACAGTACAAGGTAGGGTTTATCGCAGGATAGATTTTATCTTACCGGGACAATTGGGCTTTTCGCTACTCAGTACTGGTGTATTTGGTACTGCATTCGTGTTTTTCAGCTTACGTCAAAACCTGGTAATCAAACGCTTTTTCGCTACACCAGTTAAAAGATCAAGCATTGTTTTTGGAGAGTGTTTGGCCAGAATAGGCTTTGCCTTATTGGGGGCAATTTTCATCATTGTAATCGGCCATTTCTTTTTTCATTTTACCTTGATACATGGTGCAATTACAGTCTTAAATATGCTTTTGCTTTCTATCATAGGGCTCATTGTCTTTATGGGTTTCGGCTTTGTCGTATCAGGCATCGCTAAAAGTGAAAGCACCATCCCGCCAATCTCAAACATCATTACGCTCCCTCAATTCTTATTATCGGGAACCTTTTTTTCTATTGATGTATTCCCTACCTGGCTTCAACCAATCAGTCGTGCTTTACCCCTAACCTATCTAAATGACGCCATGAGAAAGGTGGCATTTGAAGGTGCCGGATTATGGGATGTAAAACACCAGATTTTGATCATGGCGATTTGGGGAATTGGCATATATGCCGTTGCGGTCAAAACATTTAAGTGGGAGTAAACCCTGTCTGAACCTATAATTTCCCTATTGGAATATTAAATATTTGTAGTTAATTTCATTGTAAACAAACACCTTGAAAACAAACTACATATGAAAAAATTTGCCGCAGAATTTATTGGAACATTTTGGTTGGTATTAGGCGGTTGCGGAAGCGCCGTTTTAGCCTGTAATTACCCAAGTGCCGGGATCGGCTTTTTAGGCGTTGCCCTTGCATTTGGACTAACTGTAGTCACTATGGCTTATGCGATAGGACACATTTCTGGTGCACATTTAAACCCCGCCGTGTCTGTTGGTTGTTGGGTTGCCGGCCGTTTAGATGGCAAAGACCTTATTAGCTATATCGTAGCACAGGTTTTTGGGGGTATAGCCGCCGCAGGTGTTCTGTACCTCATTGCGACCGGCAATGGGAGCTCAATTGGCAGCTTTGCCAGCAATGGTTATGGTGATCTTTCGCCAGGCAAATACAGTCTGGGGGCAGCCATGGTTTGCGAAATCGTAATGACCTTTATCTTTTTACTGGTTATACTTGGCGCTACCGATAGCAAAGCACCAAACGGCTTTGCAGGATTAGCAATAGGCTTATGCTTAACCTTAATCCACTTGATTAGCATCCCAGTAACCAATACTTCAGTAAATCCTGCCAGGAGTACCAGTCAAGCATTATTTGCTGGTAGTGACGCCTTGGGACAGCTTTGGTTATTCTGGCTTGCCCCAATTGCAGGTGCAATTTTAGCTGGTATCGTTTATAAAACCTGCTTTGCTTCTCCACCAGAAGGCAGATAAACCTTCATAAAAACATTAAAATAAAGGGCCGTAAGTAATTACGGCCTTTTTTGCTGATAATTTAAAATTTATTATAACTTTGGATATTGTCTTAGTAATTGTACTTTTTACACTAAGGCAGATTTACTAATAAAAACCAACTAAAATGAGTTTAATAATCGATGTTCATGCACGGCAAATACTTGACTCCCGTGGCAATCCTACAATTGAAGTAGACGTAATGACAGAAAATGGTGTTCTTGGTCGTGCAGCAGTGCCGTCAGGTGCCTCAACAGGTATTCATGAAGCAGTTGAGCTTCGCGACAATGACAAGGCTGTATACATGGGTAAAGGCGTATTAAAAGCTGTTGCCAATGTTAATGATATAATTGCTACCGAATTAAGAGGTGTGGATGTATTTGAGCAAGTTGCAATCGATAACTTACTAATCAAATTAGACGGAACTGAAAACAAGGGTAAATTAGGTGCCAATGCTATTTTAGGTGTTTCTTTAGCTGTAGCTAAAGCTGCTGCACAAGAAAGCCGTCAGCCTTTATACCGTTACATTGGTGGTGTTAATGCAAACACATTGCCTATTCCAATGATGAACATCGTAAATGGTGGTTCTCACTCTGATGCTCCTATTGCTTTCCAGGAATTCATGATCATGCCTGTTGGTGCTGCTTCTTTCTCTGAAGCATTGAGATGGGGAACTGAAGTATTCCATAACTTAAAAGCAATTTTACACAGTAGAGGTCTTTCTACTGCTGTAGGTGATGAAGGTGGCTTTGCGCCAACTTTTGAAGGTACTGAAGATGCTGTAGAAACCATTATGCAAGCGATTGAAAAAGCTGGTTATACACCAGGTAAACAAATTGCCTTAGCATTTGACTGTGCTGCTTCTGAGTTTTACAAAGACGGAAAATACGATTACACTAAATTTGAAGGTGATAAAGGAGCGATTCGCACAAGTGCTGAACAAGCTGAATATCTTGCATCTTTAACTGAAAAATATCCTATCATCTCTATTGAGGATGGAATGGGCGAAGATGACTGGGCTGGCTGGAAATTGTTAACTGAGAAAATCGGTGACCGCGTTCAGTTAGTAGGTGATGATTTATTTGTAACAAATGTTAAAAGATTACAAACTGGTATCGATACCGACACTGCAAACTCTATCCTTGTAAAAGTAAACCAAATCGGTTCTTTAACAGAGACAATCAATGCAGTTTCTTTAGCACAAACCAATGGTTATACTTCGGTAATGTCTCACCGTTCGGGTGAAACTGAAGATGTTACCATCGCTGATTTAGCCGTAGCATTAAACTGTGGTCAAATTAAAACAGGTTCAGCTTCACGTTCTGACAGGATTGCAAAATACAATCAGTTGTTACGTATTGAAGAAGAATTGGGTTCTGCTGCCAGATTTATTGGCAAAGACTTTAAATACGCAATAAAGTAGTTTAAAAACAATACGCTAAAGGAGAGCCTGTTTCAGTCATGATCAGGCTCTTTTTTTATGTCCAGTATTTATTTAATATTTTTTCCTACTTTAGTTCAATGCAAGCTCTACCCGCTCACAAGTCATAGCATATGAACTATAACCATCAGGGTATCATAAAAAATTGGAAACTCCTGATAGAGGGTGAAAAACAAGGTCTATACGCTTGTTTTTCTCTCTTCTACGACGACTTGTATCGATTTGGGATGTCTTTATACAGAAATCATGAATTGATTAAGGAAAGTATCCAGAACCTTTTTATTGAGTTATGGAAAATCAGAGAGAAACTTGCTGAGGTAGAAAACATCCAGCAATATGTCTTTACCATTTATAAACGGATCATCTATAAAACTCATCAAAAACAGATCAATAAGGAAGGCTTGGTAGACATAAACACTGAAGAAATTGCGGAACATTATATCTCAGTTAGTTCTTACGAAGAGATTTTAATCGCAAGCCAAGAGGATGAACACCTTAAAAAACGTTTAACACACGCACTAGCCACCCTTAGTCCCCGCCAGAAGGAGATCATTCAAATGCGATACTTTGAGTGTCTGTCTTTTAAAGAGATTTCGCACAAAACGCTTTTAACAGAAAGAACGGTTTATAACACCCTTCATAATGCAGTTAACGTTTTGCGCGAAACACTTCTTTTTATTTGGATAATGATCAATTTGGACTAAATTTTCAATCGAATATTTCTTTTCTCCAGTAGTCCTGTAATACTGACAATAATCAATGCATAAATAAGTGATTTGAATAGACCGGGCACACCAGTTCTCATGATTTCAGGCAACTGTGCAAGGCCCAATAAACCAATCAATGCATAATGAATATATGGCAACAAATAACAGGTTAATGTACTTGTTCCAGCAGGTTTAATATACTTATACCAGGTTACCATCTTCTTTAAATCAGTAATGTATACAAACATTAAAAATCCAATGACACTTATACCGGAACAAATTGCTGTCCACGATGGAGTTGCCTTAATTTTAGAAATCCCCCAAATGGGACGGGTAACCAGACCAAATACCATAAGGCCAACAGCAAACAAGACCATGATCAACCAGAACTTTTTATTTGCCGAAGTAAGTTTTTTGTAAGTAATTGAAGCTATGATGCCAGCCATACTCAATGCGGGCATAGCCCCATCGCCAACAATCCATACATAATCCTTTATCTTCTCAATCGGAGCAAGCCATCCTAAAAAGTAGCCACAGCTAAAAAGCATAAAGAATAGGAATGCTGCAACCTGAATTATCGGTTTTCCTCCCGAGAAAAGATAAATACAGGAAGCTATCAAATAGGCCCAACCAATCAAGCCAAGAATACCCCACCAGTGGATACCCATCGCGGCCAACCCACTGCCCCTATTTGTTTTATAGAGCATCGCCAATATAACCAGCAGTAAGATCCCTATTATCTTTAATAGTTTTACCATTTGTGATTCTGGATTTTTATAGGCCATCCATATCAGAAAGAAAGCACCAATTAATAGTATTGTCCAGATCCCTTTGGGCAAGATGGCACTTTCAGCATAATTCTCAGCATTGACCAAAAACAGCCCCATAACCAATAATGCTACGGACCTTGATAAGATATGAAAAAAGATTTTTGACGTTGTATCACCTTTTTTTCTTCGATTTTGAATGGCATAGGGCACTGAAAGGCCTACGATAAACAAAAATGCCGGAAATACGATATCCGCCAGTCCCATACCATCCGCATCTGCGGAAACATGGTCCAGCCATTTTGGAATATCAATCAATGTCCAAAGGTCATTCACAAAGATCATTAAGATCATAATCACCGCCCTAAACGCATCTATGGAGACTAACCTAGGCAATGTAATAACTGCGGCCACTGTCATTTAAGGATCTGGCTTATGGCTTTCATTAATGAATTGTCACCCTCTCCATCATAATCACCTGCCCAAAGGTATGCTCCTTTAAAGCCATTTTGTTTGATGTAATTGGCCTTTTGTGTAACCACCGGAATCCCATTAAAATACACCCCCTTTGCTATTGCTCCCGTAAATTCCTTTTGGACAGCAGTAGGATCAGCCTTTAAGATATCCTTAAATGGCAAGTAGTTATAAGATCCCCAACTAAGATTATTACCATTTCCATCCAATTCAAGATACCTTAAACCAAAGGCAGGCATACCTAGAACAATTTTGTTTGCCGCAAAACCTTTATTACGCCATATCCCTGCTCCAGAAATCATCCAATTAAGAGAAGATTGCTGCCCTAGGGTAGCACCTGGGCCCACGTGATTACCATCTTCAAAAGCATGGACATTAACCCAGTCCACTTTCGAAAGATCGGTATAGTCCCAATGTAAGTAATTCACCGTTACAGTAGCAGTAACAAGCTTGCCCGCTGGCAATGCAGCTTTTAATTCAGAAACAAATGGACCAACTGCTGCAAGACTTGCAGAGACATCCCCACCACCTAAATCTGTCATCATGACATCTATACCATCTAATCTTCTATCTGCAACATACGTTACCAATGTTTGAACCAACTGAGCTCTTTTGGCAACATCAGTAATCACCGAGCCAAAATCGGAGCTCGCATATAATGACCATCCATCTACGCCGGATAATCTTCCCGAAACGCCCAATAAAACAGGTACACCAGCAATGTGCCCTCTAGCTACAATTTCATCCAAATTCTGATTTTGATTCCCTTTGGAGAAATCAACACCCCCTTCTGGGAGTACTCTTGCACCATTAAAAGCTACATGAGTAACATTTACCCAATTCACATTTGCTGCAACCCCGCCGTCTGAGAGGTAAGACATATTCACAAAAGGACTAGGTTTTGGCGTATACGTTGTGGGAGACACCAAAACTTTAGATAAGCGCGTTGCAGTTTGTCCATTAAATGTGGCTTCCAGTTTAATTACATACTCTCCACCTGCAGTTGGCGTAAAGGTGAAAGCAGTATCTGTAGACACCTCTTTTCCATCTACTTTCCAGCTTACTTTCATTTTAGCTCCCGGTGCTGGCGAATACTGCAATCTGTTATAGACTGCAGACTCACCTTCCTTTATAATTCTTGAAGGTGATTGAAACACAAGCCCTCCGTCAAAAATCCGGGGATGAAAATCTCCTGCAGATTCAACTTTATCTTTTTTACACCCAAGCATAAATACCAGCAAGGGGAATATAAGGTATATTATTTTTTTCATTTGAATATCTTTAAGTTTTCTCTTAATTATGCTTAACGGATTGAGGTATTTATAGCAGTCAAAAGTGATTTATCACCCGTTGCGTCGCCCAGCAATTGCCAGATCATTACTCCTCCCGCCTGTTTCTTTAAAGCAAAGTCGACCTTTTTCTTTATGGTAGGCAATCCATTATAATAGATTGTTCCCTGATTTGGCACCACAACAAAATCAACCAACTCGGCACCACGGAAACCTTTTACAATATCACCGTAAGTATAACTTTCCTGAATAGCAGGGCCAAAGCCATAGCCATAAAAAGGAAGCCCTAGTGTAAGTTTACTCGCGGGTACTGCTCTCGATTTATTCCAATATGAAAAATCAGTTTCAGCAGCTTCATAAGTTGAATGTGGCCCTGGTCGGTCTTTACCCCATGGTCCCGTTTGATCATAGGACATAATGTTGACCAGATCAAACAAAGCCAATGCTTTATCTGATATCGCACTCCCGTTCCAGGTTGCAACAGCTGCTGTTAACAATTTTTTATGTGGCTTCAAGGCATTGGAAAGCTCAACAATTAAGTCTTCATAATTTAGGTCGATAAAATCCCCTTCCAGATCAACATCTACCCCATCAAAATTGTAGGTATTTGTCAATTTAACCAGTTCCTTAATCAGCTCTGTCCGTTTACCAGGCTTTATCAGTTCTTTTAAATGTACCGGAGCATTTCCTCCACCAAAAGAAAACAACACCTTTACTTTATTTTCATGAGCCCTGGTTATAGCCGCGGCCAGCCCGGTTGAGGGGGCAATTACCCCCTGAGCATCCGGATTTAGGAACGCAATATTTAGATGTGTAATCTTAGTAAAATCAAGCTTTGCCGATTCTGTATCCAGATTACCATGCCCAAATAGGTAACCAACAACAAAAAAAGCCTTACCCTCCTTTTTGTCGGGAATATCTGGCGCTAATGCCTTTGATTTAGCACAAGAAGTAAGTGCGATAACCAAACAGATGACCTGTATAAATATCTTTGAATTTTTCATTAGTTTAAAAATTATGGTTTATCCCACCAAACTCTATTGGCCCAGGTATTACCACCGGGACCAATAGCTGCTATCGCAGCAGCAGCATTTACTGCATTTTGTTCCAATTCAAAAATTGGATATTCAAACCTTCTTGGCGTAATCAAAACTGATGACTCACCATTGAGTGATGAAGCTAAAACGGGGAAACCTGTCCTTCTCCAGTTTGCATAAGCTTCTGGGCCGTTTAAAAGTAATGCTATCCAAAGCTGTGTATTGATCAGCTCAATTTCCCGTCCCGGAAGTAGACTATTACTGGTTATAAAAGCATTGATTTCTGTTGAACTGATAGTCGGTCCGCCCGGAAAAAGACTCAATTGAACCATTGCGCCCTCAATCCCTTTTGCATAATGCTCAGCAGCAGCCCCTCCAAAAAGCACGCCCCATCTCACCGTAGCTTCGGCAAGAAGAAATTCTACCTCTGCATAAGTCTGGTGTAGGAAAGGGGCATTATTACGAATAAGAAAATTAGCAAGTTGTGCTTTTTGATCGTTGTTAACAACCTCTTTTGGCCCTACTCCTGGTATATTTATGGTAATTGGATCTATCCAGCCGTCCCAGACATATTCGTTTGCAGCAACTCCTTTATATCCATTCACCGCCTTTACGGGGTCGGTGATGTCTATCCGGTCAAAAGGCCTGTTCATAATGTCAATGTAGTATCTCGCAATATGTTTAAGACGAGGGTCGTTGGTGCCATTCAATTGATTAATAAAAGGATCCTGCAACCTAGGGATCACTTCGGCCTGGCAAAAGGCAGCCGACACCCCATTTCCCCTGATATCGTTATACCCATTTTGTACATCCTGATGAACGATTTTACACATGTCCGCATTACTTGTAAACACACCAGCTGTATACGCTGCCAGCGCTTCTGCTTTTGCTTTTACAGGGTTAATCTTTACCAGGCGCATGGCATACCTTAACCGCAAAGAGTTCGCAAATTTTTTCCAGGCAACAATCCCACCATTATAAAACAAATCTCCTTTTACAGCATCTTTAGCCGCATCAAGTTGATTCGAAGCTGCTGTAAGCTCCTTGAAAAAGTCGTTGTAAATATCTTCCTGCCTATCAAATTTTGGTTGTATAATCCCGTTTGTAAATGCTTTTCCCGCTTCAAAATATGGAATATCTCCATACACATCCGTCATTCTCGCAAATTCATATACCTTCATGATGCGACAAACGGCATTCAAATTCGTTTTTAATGGATCATTATTCGTTCTGGTAACCGCGTCAACAATATTTACAATATCATCATCGTAAGTATTATTCCATAGGGAAGAAAGATAGTTTCTATCGTAGATATAAAACTGTCCATTTCTATTCAACCAGATTCCTCCAATTTGTTGCACCAGGGGCATCGTAAATACAAGCCCAAATTTTTCATTTACCTCCAAATCTCCAGAAAAGCGCAATTGAACGTTTGTCAACTGCAAGGAAGGATCAAGATTACTTGATCTTGTGGGGTCAATATTTACATCCCCAAATTTCTTACAAGAATTGAGCATTAGTACCAGTATACCAAGTAAGAATGCATATTTTTTTAAATTCGTTTTCATGTTTCTCTCTTAATGAATCTCTTAAAACTTAAAGTTTAAATTAAAGCCCCAGCTGCGTCTTGTTGGCAAGGAACCATATTCCAGACCCTGTCCGTTTCCATTGTTATAATTGGAATCCGGATCCACATTTGGAACATCACTATAAAGAATAAATGGATTACGACTCACCAATGCGATTTGTATATTTCTAACACCCCACTTTGCTGAGATTTTCTCAGGAATGGTGTATCCAATTGTGATTTCACGCAGTTTTACATAAGTACCATCGTAAATATATGGTCTTGCTACTCCTCCGCTTGCCACAATCTGAGGCCAGTAAACAGATGGATCAACGGCTTTTGTGTTTTTAACAAAATTACCCGCTCCGTCTTTCACAACACCCTCAGGAACCAAGCCCCTAACTTTCCCCATATCCTTCCACTGATCAGCAGTATACCCTTGCGCTTGTCTGTCTTCTTCAGATGCGATCCACTCTGCACGACCAGCTAGCGTGGTATTTAAACTACCACGACTGGCGGCAGAAAGATTAGTCATTGAAAACAGATCAGATCCATACTTCACATCAATAAGTGCACTAAAACTAAAGTTCTTGAAATAGATAGCATTACTAAAACCCCCTGTCCAATCGTATATCCCTTTACCAACCACCTGTCTTTCATCGCTCTGCAATGGCAAAAGGGTTACGGGATCTAGTATTACATTACCAGCAGGGTCCTTTTGGTAATCAAATGACAAGATCGACCCATAGTTTTGTCCGGGTTTTGCGATTACAGCAACGCCCATCCATCTTGCTTCAGATAAAGTTAAAAATGGCACTCCTTCTGCCAGAGACTCAACTTTATTTACATTCCTTGCAAAATTGAAACTCACATCCCATCTAAAATCCTTTTTCGCAACAGGACTTGCGGTAAGTAAAACCTCCACTCCCCTATTTAAAACTACTCCAGCATTGATCATCCGGGTAGGGAAACCCGATGATAAAGGACTTGGAACATTATTGATCTGATCTCTTGACTTTTGGTTGTAATAAGTAACATCCAGGCCTATTCTATTCTTAAAAAATTTCAGCTCTGTACCGACCTCCCATGAACGGGTACGTGTAGGCAGTAGGTCCGCATTTGGCATTCTTGATGTGTTTAACCCCCCATATGATAATCCATTAAAAGACAACGGATTTACAGAATAGTACAGATCTAGTAAGTAGGGATCTGTATCGCTCGCTACTTCTGATATCGCAGCCCTTATTTTACCCATGGTTAGTACCTTATTACTCAATTTAAAGGCATCAGAAAAGACAAAGCTTGAAGATAAGGATGGATAAACATAATCTTTGTTTAATGTTGAGTAAGCATCATTTCTAACTGTTGCATCTAAATATAAGTAGCCTTTATAGCCTACGCTAAGCAATCCATAAACAGAATTTAATTCTTTTGAATAAGGTACAGGAGTAATGCTCTTATCGCTAAAGCTTGTCGGAGTGATTGCATCAGGAACGTTAAGGTTAGTGAACAGCATAAAATCTGCCTTGTTATGTACTCTAGAGATACTTCCTCCTATACGAGCGGCGAGATAGAGCGAAGGGGTGACTTGCTTTTGTGCGGTAAGCAACACATCTGCTTCTGTTGTAACGTGTTTTCTGTTGATCTGATCTAAAGCTCCAGTTACAAAGCCTGGGGTTGTTCTAGGCGTAAATTTCTCAAAATTTATATAGGTAAGATCCGTTGATCCTCTACCCTGCAGACTTAACCAGTTTGTAATGTTATAATTGAGTTGCACAGCGCCCAAAAAACGATTTTTACCCGTTGTATTCTTCATCTCATTGATAACCCAATAAGGATTTAAACGGTATTGGCCGCCTCCCCAATCTATATATGAGCCATCAGTATTTTTATATTTATTGGCGAACCATGCCTGATCTACATTATTTGCTAATCCTATAAATGCATTTCCAATATTTCCAGGATCATCCGCAAGAGCCGGGCGATTATCTACATGTTCATCCATATAAAAGGCTCTCGCTTCAAGTGTTACCTTAGACCCAAATTTTGAAGTGCCATTAAAAGTAAAACTATTTCTTCTTATGCCACTTTCAGGAATGATGTCATTGTTTCTTAGATCCGTTGCAGAAAACCGAATAGAGGATTTTTCATTTGCATTGCTAAAAGAAACATTATTTGTAAATGTTGTTCCTGTTCTAAAAAAACCACCAATGTTATCCTCAATCTTTTGATACGGTCGATAAACATCATCATAAGATATCACCATTAAATCAGGATCTAACCTGGCACCAAAATTATTAAACATTGATGTTCTCGCCTCTGCTGCTGTAGCATTAATGGTCTGCTTACGTCCCTGACCATATAAATACTGATACCCATCAAAAGAGGTTAACTGATTCTCAAAAGATGCAGTGCTATTTACTTCTATTCCCAGATCTGAATTGGCTTTACCTCTTTTAGTGGTGATGAGTATAACTCCGTTAGCGGCTCTTGCCCCATACAAAGCTGATGCTGACGGGCCTTTCAATACACTGATCTTATCTATGTCATCCGGGTTTATGGCAGAAATTGCATCTCCAAAATCATACCCTTGCGCATACATTTCAGACCCAGTGCCACCATAATTAGAGTTATCTATCGGAACACCATCCACTACATATAAAGGTTGATTGTTTCCTGTTACAGTGGTATTTCCCCTAATAATTACTCTTGAAGAACCCGCCGGTCCACCTGCGGTACTATTGATAATAAGCCCCGCTACCTTACCTGCCAAAGAGTTTATGACATTTGTTTCTCTTGCTTTTTTTAGTCCCTCTCCATCTACTTCAGATACAGAATAACCTAAAGATCTTTGCTCCCTTTTAATACCCAATGCGGTAACTACAGTTCCCTCAAGATCAAGCGACTCTTCTTTCAAAACTATGGTTACATTTTTTTGCTGATCACTCACCACGATACCTGCTTGCTGAAATCCCATCATTCTAAACCTGATCACATCCCCTTTATCTGCTGGTATCGAGAAATTGCCCTGTGCATTTGTGGCGACTGTCTTATTTTTAGTGACATTAATTACAGTTACTCCTGGAATCCCCGCCTTCTTTTCATCTGTAACTTTACCTGTTAGCGTAAATTCAACCACAACAATTGGCGGAGTAAACGACTGGATCATAATGGTATTCCCATTGATCTGGTACTTGATGCTAACTTGCTTGGAGATGGCATTTAACACTTCATCTATTTTCGCCTTCTCAACATTAAGGTCGATCCGCTTATTTAGATTTAGGTCTAACGGATTATATGAAAAATGAACCTTTGCTTCATTTTCAATTTGCTTAAATGCATTTAATATGGTTGCATTTTTCCATTTAAACGAATATAGTTTTTCTTTAGACTGAGCAAAACCGGACAAGGAAATGATCAGTACAAAGCATAAACATGCTTTGCATAGCAATCCGTAAAAGAAATAGTAAGTTGGTAAGCTTCTTTTCATATCAGTTTGTTTGGTTAGTGATTTATTTTAGTTGAGTTTATTTTTCAAATTCAAGTTTCACGATGTCGTCTTTTATGCTGTAAGTAAAATGATTAGAGAACCCTATGGCATCCAAAACCTCCGTAAGGCTCTCGTTACTAAATTGACCGGTAAATGCGATAGTTTTTCTAGGTTGGTTTGTGGTGTTGATCTCTACACCATAAGTATTCTTAAGGACAGTTTTGATCTCTTTTAATGAGGCCATAGAGAACACAAGTCTACGGTTGGTCCAGTCTTCCACCTCGCTGATCGCAAATTTTGATTTTTTGAATTGTTGCTGTGCATCATCAATATTAACTTGTTCGCCAGGTATCAATTGCAAATGATTGATCACCCGTGTTCCACTAACAGTCCCTACATTAACCTTACCTTTAGTCAACATCACCGATGTTTCTGCAATTCTGCTGTAGTTATTAATTTTAAATGAGGTACCAAGAGCGGTAGTCGCCGTTTTACCAGAGATCACAATAAAGGGCTTATCTTTATTTTTAGCTACTGTAAAATAGGCCTCTCCTGACAGCCATAAAACACGGTTATTCTTGTTATAATCCTGATCGATCTTCAATTCAGTAAGTCCATTCAGGAGCACAGTACTCCCATCCGGCAGCTTTACCGTTCTGCGCTCATTAAACTTGGTCTTTACGGCTTCACTTTTACTGGTTTGGGTATATACAGGAACTTGCGTGCTGTAATCCGTTCTGTTCAATAGGAAATACGTACCTATACAAATTAGTATGGCTGCCGCAGCCGAAAGCCACGCATACTTTTTAAAAGGAACGATCCTTTGAGGAATTTCTGTCACTGAAATATCGATGTATTCATCGTTTTCAATAACCAGTTTTAGTTTTTCCAGCTCTTTTTGCTTTTCCGCTGGATCAACTTTTAAGGCAAAAATTAGGAAAAGAGATTCTGCTTTATTTATCGTATCCGACAATTCTGGATGTTGATGGATGACTTCTTCCCAGTACGATAGGACCTCAGCATCTTCCCGCAAACAGTATTTGATAAAGCTTTCATCTGTTAAAAAGTCTTCAATTTTATATAATGAGTAATCCATGTTCAGCAATCTTGTTGAGTTTATAACTACAAGTGCCAAATAGTTTTCTTTTTTACCAATGATTTAGAAAAAATATTTTCAAGCTTTCTTTAAAACGAAATTACAGTTCATGCAGAATTGTTATTTTTATTTATATTTGTACATCATGAATCGCATATTAGAACTTGTCCGCAACAAATACTTCCTGTCTGTAGCAGCTTTTATAGTATGGATGTTGTTTTTCGACAGAAATGATATGATCTCTCAATATGAGTTCAAATCTGAGGTAAACAAGCTTCAGGAAGAGAAGGACTTTTATGTTAAAGAGATTTCGCAAGTAAAAAAAGACTTAAACGAGCTAAATACCAATTTAAACACCGCTGAGAAATTTGCGCGTGAGAAATACTTTATGAAAAAAGACAATGAAGATGTCTTTGTAATCATTAAAGAAGCACCTAAGGATTAATATCCAAACTTAGGCAGGGCAAGCTTAAAGCGAACTACAATTACCCTTAATATAAATATAAAGGCAATTACAATAATTGTAGATGCACCATCCGTAACCTTAAAATACTTTAATAGAAAAAACAAGACACCTCCTAAAATACAGGCCGTAGCATATATTTCTTTGTGAAAAATTACCGGAATAGTATTTAATAAGGTATCTCTGATCACCCCGCCAAAACATCCGGTAATGGTCCCAAGCGCTACACAAATACCGGGACTTAGTCCAAATGTAATTCCTTTTTGAATACCCAGCATCGTAAACAAGCCTAAGCCCAATGAGTCGAAAAGGAACAATGTTACTTTAAACTTTTTAATGTGCGTTTTAAAGAAGATGGCCGCAAGGCTGGTTAATAAAATCAGCAAACAATAATTCACATCCCGCATCCAGGCAACCGGCGTATCCCCCACCAAAAGATCCCTAACGGTACCACCACCAATAGAAGTTACAAAAGCAATGATCAGTACGCCAAATGGGTCCAATCTTCTTTGCATAGCAGCAAAGGTTCCTGATATCGCAAATGCGACAGTACCCAGTGTTTCAATGGTTTCCATGGTATTGATCTGCATAGCTTTCTTTGTTAAATTTCGCCGTTTCTTTTACGGAAGAACCATTCTATAGTCAGCAATGCCATAATCAGCAAAAACAGCCACTTAAAGTTAATTAATTCTTCGTACTTACGATCTTCATAACTTAATGTTTTGATCTGATCGTTCGACTTTATCACATCAACCAACTTCAATAAATCCTGAGGCATATACATCTTCCCGCCAGTTTGTGCCGACATTGTGTTCAACAGCTGATGGTTGGCTACCGTTTGCTGGTATTCTGCTACCATGGCGTTCACATAAAAAATGCCTTGTGCAGCATAATTTTTATTCCCCAATACTGTCGTTGCCGAATAAGTATAATTACCCGCAGGTAAAGTTCCTGCATCTAGCTGATAAGCTGCATCAGTCCTGGAGAAGAGAAATTTAAAAGCCTTACCGGCATCATTTTTTAGGGTGATGCTCACATCAGGAGCGTTTACAGAGGCATAACTGTCATTATACAGCACTGCATTGAGCAATACATTTTCATTCTCATCAAAAGTATTTTTAGCAGCATATACTTTAAATTTCCTTTTATCATCTTTAACAGAGAGGTACTGAACGATTTTAGAAATCAAACTGTTAAAAACCATTGGCTCTTGCTGCGCGTCTCCCGCTTCAGAAAGCTTCCATCTCCACAATCCCTCTCCTATTAAAAAGCCAGTTTTCTTGCCATTATCCACCATAAAAAACAACTGCGGATAATCGGTATGGATTTTTCCAATGCGTTGGTTTAGCACAACAGCACTATTCCCGTTTACAATGACATTACCAAAAGGAGCCTGTAAAGGATCAAAACCTGCAATCTGTTTAGCCATTGCTTTATCCAGATCAAATGCAGTAAAACCAGCGTTCGCATCACTAAATGTCTCCTGCAAAGTATTGTTACTTCCGCTAAACCGAACTTGTTTTTGCAGCTGATTAAATACATTTATATTACTTTTGGCACCCAAAATATGCCATACAGCGACATTTACAGCACCCAATTTATTGATAAACGCGGAGGCATCATACCCCATCGAAGGTAACTGATATAAGATAACCAGTCCATAATCCTCAGGCCGCAAAGCATTCAACTCTTCTGCTAAGGCAACCTTTACCTCGAAATTCTTTTGAAGCGAAATGGCCTGTCTTAATGCTGTAATATCAGGATGTGGCCCAGCAGCAGCGATAAGCACCTTTTGTTTTGCATCGATAACATCAATAAAAATATGCTGAACATTGTTCTTTTCAGAAATCTCGTGCTGTACAGGACTCAGCTGCACAGTATATTTCTGCAAACCTACCCCTGTTGCTTTTAGTTTTACAGGAATATTTTTGACAAAGGCATCTGAGGTAACCGACAAGCGCTCTTCATAAACCTTTTTTCCATTTGTGCTCACCGAAAGCTGGCTTTCAGCCCCCTTCGTTTCAAAAGCTTGTGCTTGCACCTCAATTGTAAAATCATTATCCCGATAAACCAGACTATTATGATTGATATTGGCGATTAGTAGATCCCTTTTGGGAACAGTGTCTCCAAGCGCAATCGTGTAAACCGGAGCTTTTAATTTATTCAGCTCATAAAGCGGACTACCACCACGATTAAAAATTCCATCCGAAGCTAAAATAACTGCACCAATATTCCTATTCAGGTATTCGTCGTTCAATTTCGTGATCAGCTGTGCAGCATTACTTAACTTGCCTGTATTAGAAAAATCGAAGCCTGTTTTAACACTATCGCTAAAGTTATAAATCCTTACCTCAAACTGTTCAGACAATTGTTTTGCAAGGCGCTGCATTTGTTGTTCGTACAGCGGCTTATTAAAGCCCACAGGCGTAATATTCCCTACAGAAAGGGAATTATCCTGCCCAATAACAATGATAGGTTTCTCGGGGTTATAAGAAACACTCCTGATCAATGGAAAACATAGCAAAAATCCAATTGCTGTTACAACAACGGCACGAGCAGCAGCCAAACCATAACGCAACCTTTTATCCAGATCTTTTGTTTTGCCATACAATAGCCAGGCAAAAAACACACCTATAAGCAGGCAGACAAACAGAGACAAAAAGGTATATAGGTTAAAAGAATCGCTCATAAGTATTTGGATAAAGATGCTAAATTTTAAAATAAACTGCTAAGCATTTTATCTAAGTTTGTTTTACAAAACGCTTGTTAAATATGAAAACCTACTTAAAGCTCATTTTATTATTCAGCATTACCTCACCGGCCTTTGCTCAATCGGAATTTAAAACTAAACAATTATCATTTGAAAGGGTAAAGACTGCCTACACTGAGAAATGGACCAATCTGCAAAAGGAATTGACACAGGCAGGAATCAAGGGTGTTTTTAAACTTTACCTGGCCGCTTACAAAAGTGAAGGGAAACTAGAGTTATGGTTACAATCTGGAAAGGAAAAAACATATAAACTATTTAAAACGTATAATTTTTGCGCCCATTCTGGTATGCTGGGACCCAAAATAAAGGAAGGAGATCTTCAAACACCTGAAGGTTTTTATAGCATCAATGTCTTTAATCCCGAAAGCAAATTCCATTTATCTCTTGGCGTAGATTACCCAAATGAGATCGACACACAAAGAAGTGGGCAGGAAAAGCCTGGTGGCGATATTTATATTCATGGGAATTGCGTCACCGTTGGTTGCATCCCTTTAACTGATGAAAAAATAAAGGAAGTTTATGTATTGGCCGTTGAAGCAAAAAATGCTGGACAGTTACAAATCCCTGTGCATGTTTTCCCTTTTAAAATGACCCAGCAAAACCTCAACAAATACCTGGTTCAGTTTCCAGCACAAAAAGCTTTCTGGAAAAATTTACAACCCGGTTATGCTTATTTCGAACGACGCAATGTGCCACCAAACATTGTAATGCAGAAAGATAAATATCTCTTTAAATAAAGAATGGGCTGTACCATGATGATGATACAGCCCATTCTTATGATAATTTTCCTTATAACATTCCGCCACAAACAGACAATACTTGTCCGGTTACATACGAACTCATATCTGAAGCTAAGAATACACATACATTAGCTACATCTTCAGGCTCCCCTGCTCTTTTCAATGGAATACCCTCTTCCCAACCTTTAACAACTTTAGGATCCAATACATCCGTCATTTCGGTACGGATAAAACCGGGAGCCACCACATTAGTACGAATATTACGTGAACCCAATTCTTTAGCCAATGATTTAGAGAATCCAATGATACCCGCTTTTGAGGCCGCATAGTTGGCTTGCCCAGCATTTCCTTGAACACCTACTACAGAACTCATGTTGATGATAGAACCTTTACGTACCTTCATCATCACCTTAGAAGCAGCTTTACATACGTTAAATACCGATTTCAAGTTAACATTGATCACATCATCCCAGTTCTCTTCGCTCATACGCATCAATAAACCGTCTTTGGTAATCCCTGCATTGTTAACCACAATATCCAAAGCGCCAAAATCAGCTACAATATCGTTGATCAATTGATCTGCTTCATCAAATTTAGAAGCATCAGAGCGATACCCCTTTACTTTTGTTCCAAAACTTTGTAATTCCTGCTCTAAAGCTTGTCCCTTTTCTACAGATGATAAATAAGTAAAAGCTACATTAGCACCCTGTGCTGCAAATTCTTCCGCTATTTTGCGGCCTATACCTTTAGAAGCACCTGTAATAAGTGCTGTTTTTCCTTCTAATAATTTCATATATATAATTTAAATTGGATCACCTGGAGACCTATATCCGCCGTCTTGTCTTGCCGGCTCTTGCTGACTTAAACAGTGAAAGCTTCCAAGTCCCCATATAATGTCTGTTGAATCTATGCCAACCACTTTTCTATCCGGGAATACACTTTGAATGATCTCCAAAGCAATCTCGTCGTTCACATCTCTAAACGTTGGTACAATTACCGCCGCATTAGCAATGTAAAAATTAGCATATGAAGCAGGTAAACGAGTGTCTTCATGAATAACCGGAGAAGGCATTGGCAGCTCCACAATATTTAATGCCCTACCATCAAATAAGCGCATCTCCTTTAAAGCTTCCAGATTCTCCTGAAGAATTAGATAGTTTTCATCCAACGGATTACTCTCTACCACAGTTAACACCGTATCTACACTCACAAAACGCGTAATGTCATCAATATGGCCATCAGTATCATCACCAACTATCCCTTCACCCAACCATAAAATCTGGTCTGCACCATAAAAATTAATTAAGTAAGCCTCGATCTCTTCTTTAGTTAAATGCGGATTTCTGTTCTTATTTAACAAACAAGCAGTAGTAGTTAAAATAGTGCCGTCCCCATTAAATTCAACAGAACCACCCTCCATTACAATCTCAGGATAATATAAAGGCAACTCAAAATGATTTGCAATCTTGGTTGGAATGTCATCATCCAGGTCATACGGAGGATATTTATTTCCCCAGGCATTGTATCCCCAGTCTACGACCGCTTTCTCATGGAAATAAACATCCATCAAAAATGCAGGCCCATGATCCCTGCACCAGGCATCATTGGTCGGAAAAAAATAAAATTCAACCTGACTCATATCAACGCCTGCCTTTTCCATTTCAGAAATAGCAAAAGCCTTCATCTCTTCGTCATTCACGTTAATCCTCACCTTTTCACCTTCGGCAATTATTTTAATAAACTGACAATAGGGTCCATAGATCTTATCTAATTTTCCGGGCCATGACGCTTCTTTGTGAGGCCAGCTAAGCCAGGTAGCTTCATGGGGTTCCCATTCAGCAGGGAAGCTATAGCTTCTGTTTCTAGGGCTGTTGTAAAATTTTACGTCGTTAAATGCTGACATCTGTAAGTGTTAATCTTCGTCAATATACCTTTTTGTAATCTGAGAGTAGCTATCAATACGTCTATCACGTAAAAACGGCCAATGCGTTCTATAACTGTCAGACTTAGACAAATCAAGTTCTACAACTTTTAGTGTTTCCTCATTATGAGGCGCCTGGTACAATAAACTTCCAAATGGATTAGATACAAAAGATCCTCCCCAAAATTCAACCCCTGCTTCTTCACCAACACGGTTAACACTTACTACAGGAACACCATTCGCTATCGCATGCGATCGTTGAATGGTTTGCCATGCATTATATTGTTCGGTGTTAGTTTGCTCATCTTGTGTGGTTGCCCAACCAATAGCAGTTGGATATACCAGAAAATCGGCACCCATTAAAGCCGTAATACGTGCAGCTTCAGGATACCATTGATCCCAGCAAATCAACACGCCTATTTTAGCATATTTAGTTTTAAATACTTTGTAACCTAAATCACCCGGAGTGAAGTAAAACTTCTCATAAAAACCTGGATCATCAGGAATATGCATTTTGCGATATTTACCCAGATAAGTACCATCTGCATCTAAAACAGCAGTGGTGTTATGATACAAGCCTTCGGCTCTTTTTTCAAACAGCGAAGCTACAATAACTACATTCAACTCTGCAGCAACCTTCGTAAGCACATCTGTTGATGGGCCCGGAATCGCTTCTGCAAGTTTAAAATTATCATAGTTTTCTTCATCGCAAAAATATAAAGAGGTAAATAGTTCTTGCAAACACACTACCTGTGCTCCCATTGCTGCAATCTCCCTGATCTTAACAATTGCCTTATCTAAATTTTCTTGTTTATTTCCGGTACAACTCATCTGTACCAGCCCAACCTGTACTTTAGCCATTCTTTAAAATTTGATATGCAAAGTTAAAATAAAAAACCAAGCAGTTCTTTTACTCAATCACAACTTTTTGAACTTTAACCCCAAATTGATCCGACATTGTCGTTCCTTCTATCCAAATGGTATATTTTCCCTTCTGATCGGAACAGAAAAAAGAGACATTCGCTTCCCCCTTTTCATTGGTCGTGATGTTAGGATTCCAGTAAATAGTCGACCGAAAATCTGTAGGCTTTGCCGGTTTTTCTTTTGCTGTGTAAAGCGGGCTATAAAACTGCTCGGCATAATTGACCTTTAATGGGCGATACATGTATATGCCCGGCCTTCTCTTTATAAACGGTCCATCACCATTTTTTGTGGTAATGGCAATAAAGGCAAGATCAGTATCATTTACCGGATCGGCCCTGAATCTCAAATCCGGTGCAAAATTAGCCATGTAATTTTGATTATATCTGGGACTTTGCATCACTTCAATTCCCCTAATATCATCGGCAGTGTAATAACCCATAATTTCCCTTAAAAAATCATAATGATCTCCTGTACCTGCTTCTCTTTCCATATTGAAACTCATATCAGCATCAATACCATCTATAATTAACCGAACCTTCTTATTATTTAAAACATAATCCCTTGCTTTACTCGGATCAAATTGAATGCCCTGACCTGCCTTTCCAGATAACCCAGCAGCAGCCTGCCGTTTGGGATAGCCAGCTCTAAATCCCTTCAAATTCCTCATCAGAAATGATTCCAATGACATTCTAGGTTCTTTTGAAAGTTCCGAATCGGTTAAAATATAATCTGCCTCACCCGGGCCATTCAAATTTTTTGAGCCACGAATCGCTTTTTTCGAATTGATGACAACTTCCTGTAATTGACTTCCACCACCACGTTTATAATTATCACGCTGAGCCGTCGTGAAAGCAGCAAATACAGTATCCAAATGAGTTGATTTACTGCTTAAAATTCTGGATGGCCGATCCAATGCTTTATAATCATAGACTTCCAAGCCCACACCAAATGTCTTTTTATTTTTGTTCAATGCCCTGATTACAAAAGAAGCGCTATCGCTATCAAATACAGGCAGTTTATTGAATGTAAACCGGCCCGACTCATCGGTTAAAGTGTCGATAATAATGGGACGTCTTCCCGAGCCAAATAACATTACACTGGTTCTCGCCATAGGCTTATTGAATACATTTGTAACTTTTCCCGACACTTGATAATCAGATTCGGCACTAAACTTCATTTTGGTAGGTAGGTCATAACTTACCCAGCCCTGGGTAAGCAACAATACATCGAGCGCAGCTGCATGTTGTCCACTAAAATAATAATTTGGGCTTTCTACATTCCCTCTTAAATCTGAAGTTAAAAGTTGATAGTTAACTATATTTTCATCGTTAAGACTATCCTTTAAAACTTGCTGATCATCGGTTACAGCAATAGAAAAAGCTCCTCTTAGCGGTTTTCCAAACTGATCTGTCACATTTATTTTCAGGTCAACCTTATCCCGGATGCTATACTTCTGCTTACTGGGATTTAAGGCAATCTTTAACTGGTCATGATGATTGATAAAGGCGAGACGTTCATTTATAGGCTTCAGTTGCTCATCTAGTAATATTAAACGACTAATGCCTGTCGGAAATGCGTCTTTAGCAATATTGATCTTTCTAGGTTGCCCTTTAAGTCTCAACTTTACGCCAAAACATATCATACCTCTAGACTCACCGATTAAAAAGTAATTTTTAGGAGTCGTCAATACATCCTGAGTTCCATTTATAGTAAGTTGCAAACTATCGGACTTTTCAACATTATTAACTTGTAAAATGATTCCGCTCAACTTCGTTTTTGGTAATGGATAGCGACTACCGTTCTGCAAAACAGCGGAATAAATCTCCCCTGCATTTGGCGTAAAATCTACAAATCCCATTCCTTTATAAATGGGATTAAATGTTGCTACGACTTCATTTTTATCATTTAAAATCTTTCCACTTAGATCTATCCCTTTACCTTGTTCATTAATTGCCTTAAAACCCAAACGTTGTTTAATTCCATTTACCCAAACACCACCTTCAGGAAGGAACTGAAGATCTGGAGAATTGATCTTGCTTTGTGATTTTGAAGAACCTGAAGCAACAGCTACACTATTATCGGAATTGCCGATACGGATTTCCCTTTCAAAGAGCAGGCTATCCCCAAAATTCCGCATCCAATTCGTATAAGCTCTTAAAACATATGTTCCAGACAGCATCATCTGAGGGTCAAGCGCAATTTGCCCCCATGCAAAACCATACTTTGTAGGCGTAGTATAACGTTTAACCAGTTCATTTTTCCCATCAAAAAGTTCCAGATACATAACCCCACTTAATGTGGAATAGTTATTATTTAAGGCTTTTGTTAAATAAGCCTTATACCAGATCGTATCCGTAGCCAGGTAATTTTGCTTATCCAGATGAAGATATAACTTCTCTCTGGGAGCTTTTTCTTGTAAACTATTTCTATTTTTAATTAAATCAGAGATGGTAGAAACCTGTCCTCGGGTGGTCATTGTAACCACAACTAATAAAAAGAAAACAAAAAAATTCTTTTGCATACAGAGCATATATTTGCTCTAATATATACAATAAAAACAAATTACATAACTAGGTATTAAGACGTTACATCAGCTCTATATTCCTGTTGTAGTTCAAACAAACACTTAGCGCAAAGGCAGCCATCATATAGCTCACTAATGTATTGCACCTCGTTTAAATCAAGCTGAATCACACTACACTGGCATTTAGTATACGAGTTCGCCTTACACTCTATAGGAGTATTGCATCGCTCGCAGGGTATAATTTCATGTTTTGCCATTTAAAGGAATCAGAATTAAGAAGCCAATATCATTGATTAGAATGCAAATATACCATAAAAAAAAAGGAGTAAGAATTGCTCCTTACTCCTTTGTAGATATATCAATCTGAATGATTAACCTGAACAGCTGATGCAGCCTTCCTCCATTGAGCAAGTAGGACCTTCTGCAATTTCTTCAGCACTTTGTTCGATGTGCTCAGGAATTACAGGTTCCATATTTTTACCAGCTTGATTTTCTACTGTGAACTTAACAGCTTGAGAAGCTGCCTGAGTACGCAGGTAGTACATTCCAGTTTTCAATCCCTTTTTCCATGCATAGAAGTGCATCGAAGTTAGTTTTGAAGTATTTGGAGCGTTGATAAACAAGTTTAGTGATTGCGACTGGCAGATGTAAGCACCCCTGTCGGCAGCCATATCAATAATGCTACGCATTTTGATCTCCCAAACTGTTTTGTATAATTCTTTGATATAATCAGGGATCTCAGCAATGTCCTGAATAGAACCATTAGCCAAAATAATCCTGTCTTTCATAGCTGGAGTCCATAAACCCAATGCTACTAAATCTTTCAATAAGTGTTTGTTTACAACGATAAATTCACCGCTCAATACCCTTCTGGTATAAATATTAGAAGTGTAAGGCTCAAAACATTCGTTGTTACCCAAAATCTGTGAAGTAGAAGCTGTAGGCATTGGCGCAACCAATAAAGAGTTGTAAGCACCATCTTTCACTACTTTCGCACGTAAAGATTCCCAATCCCAACGACCGCTATCTGGTTGTACGTTCCAAAGATCAAACTGGAATTTACCTTTAGACAAAGGAGAACCACCAAAGGTCTCATATGGACCATGCTTAACAGCCAAGTCATTAGAAGCAGTCATAGCAGCAAAGTAGATCGTTTCAAAGATCTCTTTATTTAAGATCCGAGCACCTTCACTTTCAAAAGGCAAACGCATTAAGATAAAGGCATCAGCTAAGCCCTGTACCCCCAAACCAATTGGTCTGTGACGCATATTAGAGTTTTTAGCCTCTTCTACTGGATAGTAGTTATAATCTATAATTTTGTTCAGGTTTACTGTAGCCTGATACGTTACATCATATAATTTTTGGTGATCAAATTCACCGTTGATTACATATCTTGGTAAAGCAAGTGAGGCCAGGTTACAAACCGCAACTTCATCTTTAGATGTGTACTCAATAATTTCTGTACAAAGGTTAGAGCTTTTAATTGTACCCAGGTTTTGCTGGTTAGATTTGCTGTTGGCAGCATCTTTATACAATAAATAAGGTGTACCGGTTTCAATTTGAGAATCCAGAATAGCAAACCACAACTCTTGAGCTTTGATGGTTTTACGTGCTCTTCCTTCTTTTTCGTAACGCTCATATAAAGCATCAAACTCTTCACCAAAGCAATCTGCTAAACCAGGTGCTTCATGCGGACAGAACAAGCTCCAATCGCCATTCTCTTCCACGCGTCTCATAAACAAATCGCAAACCCAAAGCGCATAGAACAAATCACGTGCACGTAATTCTTCTTTACCATGGTTTTTACGTAAGTCTAAGAAACTAAATACATCAGCATGCCAAGGCTCTAAGTAGATTGCAAAGGCACCTTTACGTTTACCTCCACCCTGATCTACATAACGTGCCGTATCGTTAAACACTTTCAACATTGGCACAATACCATTACTAGTACCATTGGTACCACCAATATAAGATCCTGTAGCTCTAATGTTATGAATGCTTAAACCAATACCACCAGCACTCTGAGAGATTTTAGCAGTTTGCTTTAACGTATCATAAATTCCTTCAATACTATCATCTTGCATGGTTAGTAAAAAGCAAGAAGACATTTGAGGCTTAGGCGTAGCCGCATTAAACAAGGTCGGTGTAGCATGTGTAAACCAACGCTCACTCATCAAATTATACGTTTGAATCGCGCTATCGATATCACCTTTATGGATACCTACAGCAACACGCATAAACAAATGCTGAGGACGTTCCACAATCTGTCCTTCAACTTTTAACAAATACGATTTTTCTAAAGTTTTGAAACCGAAGTAGTCAAAACCAAAATCCCTGTCATATATAATTGTACTGTCTAAAATGTCAGCATTCTTCTCGATCACTTCCCAAACATCATCTGCAATTAGCGATGCCGGTTTACCAGTTTTAGCGTCGATATAATTATATAACATCTCCATAGTTTTGGAGAATGACTTTGTCGTGTTTTTATGAAGGTTAGACACTGCTATACGAGAAGCCAGCAGGGCATAATCAGGATGTTTTGTAGTTAAAGAAGCTGCGGTTTCTGCTGCAAGATTATCTAACTCTGAAGTTGTAACACCGTCATACAAACCCTCGATCACCTTCTTGGCAACATCGATCGGATCTACAAGTTCAGCATTAAAACCATAGCATAACTTCTCCACCCGAGCCGTTATTTTATCAAATCTTACCGCTTCCTTGCGGCCATCTCTTTTTATTACGAACATATTTTCAAGTATTTATAGTGCTTATTGAGTTTTAGAGCAGAAACTCGACATCGGCACCGAATTACAATTATTATTTATTTTCTTATCGTCTAACCCCGATAAGGACTAAAAATCATCATCTAATGAGAATGCAGCTGCTTTATCCTCTGTTGAAGTCAACACACCACTTTTCTGATAATCACCTACTCTTTTTTCAAAGAAGTTGGTTTTACCTTGTAAAGAAATCATCTCCATAAAATCAAACGGATTAGTTGCATTATATACTTTGGTATAACCTAATTCTTGCAACCATCTGTCGGCAACAAACTCAATGTATTGCGACATTAATTTAGCATTCATTCCGATCAAGGCAACAGGCAATGCATCCGTAATAAATTCTTTCTCAATTTCTACTGCATCCTTAATGATCGAATGAACTTGCTCTTCGCTTAATCTGTTTTTAAGCATTTTATACAACAGACAAGCAAACTCACAATGGGCACCTTCATCTCTCGATATCAACTCATTACTAAAGGTAAGTCCTGGCATTAAACCACGTTTCTTTAGCCAGAATATAGAGCAGAAACTACCGCTAAAGAAAATTCCTTCTACTGCAGCAAATGCTACCAAACGCTCTGCAAAAGTACCGTTCTCAATCCAACGTAAAGCCCATTCCGCTTTTCTCTTTACTGCAGGAACAGTATCAATAGCGTGGAACAATCTGTCCTTTTCTTCCGGATCTTTGATATAAGTATCAATCAACAAGGCATAAGTCTCTGCGTGGATATTTTCCATCATGATCTGGAAACCATAAAAGCAACGTGCCTCAGGCAACTGCACTTCACTCATGAAGTTTACTGCAAGGTTTTCATTTACAATACCATCGCTGGCTGAAAAGAAAGCAAGAATATGTGAAATAAAATGTCTTTCTCCATCATTCAGATTATCCCAATGCTTTTGGTCATCCGAAAGGTCAATTTCCTCAGCAGTCCAAAAACTGGCCTCGGTCTTCTTATACATTTCCCAGATTTCAGGATATTTAATCGGCAAAAGAACAAATCTGTCTTTGTTTTCTTTTAATAATACTTCTTCTTCTTGCATAAGCATCTATTTTAATAAGGTAAATGTATATTGACTTTATAAAGCGCTAGTAAATCCGGCAGCCAAGCAATCCATACCTAGTTATAAAAAGTTTAAAAGACATCAATTTATCCAACAACCTTAAGCAACTAAATATTACAACTTTAACTAAAAATCTTTGAGTGGTTTACTAAAGAACTTTATGTAAACAAATATAAAGTCTGCCGCTCTGATAAGAGAACAATAGTTGTTAACAAGCGGGCATTTTTATCAACACTAAAAGGAGAAATTGACACACCCATTACCCTGAAATGTTGGTATTTATTTCTTTTTGTAAGGAGAGAAACTCTGAAAATGGTGTTAATAAATTCAAGAAACTGACTATAATGCAGTTAAAGTTAAAAAACGCTAATCTGTATCAGGAAGGTAACTAATTTCAACCTTAGCCACTCCTTTTCCATAAATACCAATTGCTTTGGCCGCAGCCTCAGAAAGATCTATTTTGAATTTTCTCGAATGTGGCCCCCTGTCATTGATTTCAACATCTACAGATTCACCATTTGTTGGGTTCGTTACCGTCACAATAGTTCCAAAAGGCAACTTCATATGAGCGGCCGTCATTTTACTTCTACGGTACCTTGCGCCACTCGTAGTTTTGCGTCCTTCAAATTTGCGGTGATAATATGTTGCGTAAACAGTTTTTGAGATTAATTTAGAAGAGTGATTGGATGAGGATGCTACTGAATCAACAACCGTTTTTGAATCCGGCTGATCTGAAAGATCCTGAGAAAAACTCAGAAAAGAAATTAGCATACCGCATAACAATAAACAATACTTCATATTTACTATTGTTGGTGAGCTGACAAACATAAGTAAATTAAATACTTAAAAACAAGAAATGCCCGACAAGTTATCATCGGACACTATAATAATATTGTTGATAAAAATATTATTTCTTATCGGGCACAAAATCCATAGAAATAGAATTCACACAGTGGCGCGTATTTTTCTCAGTAAAACTCTCCCCCATAAATACGTGTCCCAAATGTCCTTTACATTTTGCACACACAATCTCTGTACGCATCCCATCTGCATCAGAAATTCTTTCTACTGCACCTTTGATCTCATCATCAAAACTTGGCCATCCACAATGTGATTCAAATTTAGATTCAGAACGATATAAAGGAGCATTGCAACGTCTACAGACATAAGTACCACTTTCCTTATTGTTCAGCAACTTTCCCGTACCCGGATATTCGGTCCCCTTACGAACAATGATATCCTCTTCTTCCTTAGTTAATTTATTCCACTCCATATTTCTGGTTGTTTTTTTTGTATCTTTTTTTTGTGGCTGCTGACCACAGGCTATCAGATTTACTAAAACCAACAGCGCAGCAAACATAAATGTTTTATTGATTGAAGCTTTCATTTGCGTGTATGTTATTTAATACAAGATACGTAAAAAGCATTCCCATGGTTGTAATAAGAATGTCAGTTCTAAATAGCCCAACCTCAGACCTAGATGGGTAACAAATAAAAAAACTCCGATGAAATAAACCACCGGAGCTCTTTAATTTATACAAGAAGGTCTTTATTGTAACAGTTATTTTTTTAATAGCTCAGCCATTGCTGCGCCAATCTCTGCAGGGCTTTCCACAACGCGGATACCACACTCAGCCATAATTTTCATTTTTGCAGCAGCAGTATCATCAGCACCGCCAACAATCGCACCAGCATGACCCATCCTACGTCCAGCAGGAGCAGTTTGACCAGCGATGAAACCAACTACCGGCTTAGTACCGTTTTCTTTAATCCAAAGTGCAGCTTCAGCTTCCATACCACCACCAATTTCACCAATCATGATGATACCTTCAGTTTCAGAATCGTTCATTAACAATTCAACAGCCTCCTTAGTAGTTGTTCCAATGATTGGGTCACCACCAATACCAATAGCAGTAGTGATACCTAATCCAGCTTTCACAACCTGGTCAACAGCTTCGTAAGTTAAAGTACCTGATTTAGATACAACACCTACAGTACCTTTTTTGAAGATAAAGCCTGGCATGATACCAACTTTAGCCTCATCAGCAGTAATTACACCTGGACAGTTAGGACCGATTAAACGGCAATCTTTGTCAGAAATATATTCTTTAACCTGAATCATATCCTTAGTAGGGATACCTTCAGTAATACAAACAATAACTTTAATTCCAGCTTCAGCAGCTTCCATAATAGCATCTGCTGCAAATGCAGGTGGAACAAAAATGATAGATACATTTGCGCCAGCTTGATCAACCGCATCCTTTACGGTATTAAATACCGGTTTATCTAAATGAGTTTGTCCGCCTTTGCCCGGTGTTACACCACCAACAACATTAGTTCCGTACTCGATCATTTGAGAAGCATGATAAGTACCCTCATTTCCAGTAAAACCCTGAACAATAACTTTTGAATCTTTATTTACTAAAACACTCATGTATCTTTATTTTTTTGTGCAAAGCTAAGCTAATTGAAATGCAATGTCAAATGCAATCCGAATTTTATTGCATTTATTCCAGCCCTTGCTTTTGAAGTGTTTTCTCTACCCTTGTATCTGGAATAAACCAAACCACAGCTACCAATATATATCCGGCAACACCAATCCATGAACTGATAAAACTTCCTGCTATAGCCAAAATATAAATCGTCGTCGAAATTTTCCCTTTAACATCGGCGCCATAAGCATGGGCAATTGCAGAATCCGGGCCATGCAGTTTCACTAATATCCTTTCCAAAATAAAATAAGCAATAGAAGCCATCAATGCGACAAATCCATAAATAATTACTGGCCAGGATTCATAATGGTTTTCACCCATCCATGCGGTTGCAAAAGGGAACAGAGAAAGCCAGAAAAGCAAATGCAAGTTTGCCCATAACGCTTTTCCATTTACTTTTTTCACCAACATCATCATATGGTGATGATTATTCCAATATATACCTACATAAATGAAACTGAGCAAATAACTCATCAATACGGGGATCAGCGGAATTAAAGCGGCAACACTAGACCCATGAGGTACTTTTAATTCTAAAACCATGATTGTGATGATAATAGCCAATACACCATCACTAAAAGCTTCCAACCTATTCTTATTCATAAATTAAAGGTAGTATTTTGATTCCAAAACTGAGTCCATAGGCATGCTTCTTCTATCATCTAAGCTGCTAATTGTCAAACTGCATGCTTTAACCGATTGTACTTTGAAGTAATTTAATTCACCACGTATTAAGGGATGTTACGCGGCTGTTAAGCGGATACTACCCGGCTCCAGCCAAGTAGTATCCGGGTAATGTCCGAGTAATGTCCGGGTAATGTCCGGGTAAATAGGGGTTGCAGACCACCTTCATAGAGTTAACTAGAAAGAAATTTTTAATGGAATTTGGGATTGATCGATTAAAAGCAAATTTTATATATTTGGCCATAACAATCCGCTTGTCAATTCAACCGCGCATGAGACCATTAAAAATCTACTTTAAAATATTAAAAGTTGGCAACGGGAAACTCCTGAAAAATAAGGATGAAGTAAACAACCACATTGTAGACCTGATCAACAAGAACCCAAGTCAGCCTGCGGCAGGGCTAAGAACTATTGCGCTCGAATCGCTTAACCATACCGATTTAGGTCAGCAATCACTACAAATCAGTGATCGTTTCTTTATTAGCAAAGCGATAGACATCGAGGTAATCATTACTTTTTTACCCGAAGAAAAAGCAATTCAGGATCAATTTTATACCCAATGGAGGTACATTCAGGTATCAAGCCCTTATCGATTGATACAGTATCTGGACGAGAATAAAATAATCGTATACAGCGAAAAAACAAAAATCCTACACACCATCAAACTCGACAAAGACATTACCGTGGTGGTAGATGAAGATTAAAACTGTGTCTCACTAAACCATTTCTTATAGATATTCTGGTAAGTACCATTTTCTTTAAGCAGGCTGATTGCCTCATTAAATTGGGCTTTAAGTTGTACATCACCCTTTTTCATAGCTATGGCATAGGATGAATCCGTTTTAGGCAGGAACATTCCTATTTTTAGCTTTTTATTCTTTTGCAAAAAGCCCCCTGCTATCGGCGAATCGTCAATCAACAAGTCAATTTTCCCGGCCTGTAACTTTCTATAAAGTTCCTTGTTGGTAACTGCGTATACGATATTGTTTGAAGGAAACTGTTCCCGAACATATTTTTCGGCCTCTGTGGCTTCCCTTACCCCTATTGTCTTATTTTTAAAATGATGCAAACCAGTCAAGGTATCCTGCTCTGACACTACTGCACATAACCTGAAATATAAATATGGATTACTAAATTCAAGAATATGCTGGCGAGAGGCAGTTACTGTTACAGCAGAGCAAATGAGATCAAGCTCGCCTTTAAACAACTTTTCCAATATGGTAGACCATAAAGAAACTTCATACTCAACTTCTAAATTTAGGTGACTGGTAATGGCCCGGAGTAAATCAACCTCAAATCCCTCAAAATTCCCAGTGTTGTAATCGGAATGCATCGGAAAGGGCGCCGCAGAATCCAATCCGACTTTTAATACTTTCTTATTGGCCATACAATAGAGTTTAAATTCCCAGATTTATTCAAAAACAAGAATAAACACCGGTTTTTTCTGCAAATAACAACAAAAAAAAACTAAATACCATTCAATTCACATCCAATTCCATCCAAAAAAAACAATTCGACACAAAAAACGCCCACCCCAACAAACAATTAACACTTAAAAAAATGACGCAATCAAATCTCACAACAAAAAACACGCATTAAAACCAAAAAAAGATAAAACAAGCACAAATCAGTGCCCTCACTTGCCGCTTGGAATTTATTTTCAAAAAAGGCAAGAAAAAGTAAACTAAAAACATTTTAAATTGTTTATAAGCCACCAAACAAGTCAACCAAGAACAAAACGAAAAAAAATTAACCAGATAAATACTTAATCTGATATATTTACATCAAAATATGCCAAATATGAATTATCCATACGAAAACCTTTCACCTGAAGCGCTCCCAGGTGAATTATGGTCCCCAATTCCAAAACTGGATGCGCCATACGAGGTTTCTAACTTTGGGAGAGTACGTAGATTGGAGAAAAACTCTATCGATAAAAAGGGCATCCCCAGGCAAAAACCGGGTATGATTATCAAAACAATCATCTCCGAAAGCCAAAACTCTCAAACTGGTGACACCGCAAAATATGCTGGAATCACTTTATCTGCCAACAAAAAAAGATACTACTTAAGCGTTGCCAGATTAGTTTATTATTGTTTTGTAGACGAATTTGACCTCTCAGATAAGCAACTTTTAGTATTTCCAAAGGACGGAGACAACCTTAACTTAAGCGCAGATAACTTGCTGCTGGGCACGCCAAAAGATAAAGCGGCAAGAATGATGGCCTCCGGTAGAAGGAGATCATTTTTCCCAGAGTTTAGTGAAGAAGTAAAGAAAAAGAGCCGTGACAAAATAACGGCAACCAAAAAAGAGAAAGGTACTTATAATGTCAGCCGCTATTCCTTATCAGGCCAATTACTGGAAACCTATTCCAACGCCCGAATTGCAGCAGAGGCAATGAATACCGCTCAAGGGTACATTTCTATCGCAGCCCGGGACACAGGGAAAGTGGTTACCGCCTGTGGATACCTATGGCGTCGTGGCAATGAGCCTGAGCTAGATTTAAAGCCAATACTGAAGGAAAGATGGTACGGACATTCGCCACTCGCAAAACAACAGCATATTATAGGTCAATACGATCTTGAAGGCAACCTGGTCAATACGCATGTGAATACCGTGGAAGCAGCAAAAGCAGTTAGAGTCCATAAAAATGGTATCCGTAACGTAATCAATGGACGAGGCTTAACCTATGGTGGTTTTATATGGAGTAAAGTGATCAGGAAAAAGATTGCAGTCGACCCAAAAATAACAGAAAGCAGATCGGGCATTTCCCAATATGATTTGGATGGCCGATGGATCCAAACCTTTAAGAATTGTGTTGCCGCAGCAAGAGCAACACAAGTTGACAACACCAACATTCACCTAGCCGTTAATGGACATACGCTAACCGCAGGGGGATATTTATGGCGTAAAGGACAGCAATTAAGGATCAACATCAACGAATTGCGTAAACATCCGCATTATGCTGGATCGGGATTACAAAGACACATGAAAAGAAAAAGGGAAGCTGCAGTACTACAATAGTTTTCCGATATAAGGTATTAAACATTTTAAAGACTGGCGATGCCGGTCTTTTTTGTTATATATAGCCATACTTGGGTACATCCTTGCTATATCGTTCGGGGATAGTCTAAGACTGGTAGGACTCCCCTAGGACTCTGGTAGGACTCTCCTAGGACTCTCGTAGGACCCTAGCCCCTTTGAAACTCCTTTGAAACTCCTTTCCAACTCCTAAGCGCGCAACACCATCCCTGAAGGGAAACCAAAGGACAGTAAAGGCGTCTTTTTATAATTGTATTTTTACATCTTTGTAAGAAATGAGACTCCCGATATACAGTTCAAGGCACTTTATTGTCATAGGAATATTTATGTTTCTGTGCTTTGCAGGGATATGGCAGTTTATGTCGGGTAAGCTGAGCAAGCATACAGAACAGATTAGTATAGAGTTGGCGACAAAAATATACCAGCTAAAATCTAATATCATGCGCAATGAATTTGAGGGATTTACAAAAGGAATTGTTAATTCCGAAACGGTCCTGCCTGAGATTCATACTAAAAAAGAGTTTTTAGCTCATGAAGGAACAATAGAAGCGCTGTTGCTCAGTCATCCAAAAATAAATAAAGGCTGGTATGCCATCGCCAGTAAAAATGATACCGTTTACAAATCGATCCATAAAGATGGTCAGACCTACCACCATACCCCGATTCTAAAACATCAGAAAGACTGGATCCACAACCAACTTAGCCATAAAGAGACCACAGGAAATGTCGGGACATTGGTTTCCGTAACAGATACCTTACACTGGTTAATCGCCTCAAGGCATAAACTCGCAGACTCATCAGTATTGATGTTTGGTCTGGATATTAACCTTAAAAAACTTCAACAATATTTATGGAGTGTAGACACTATTGGTCGCGCTTATGCATTTATAACCGATGAAAAAGGTTATTTTGTAACCAACCAAATTGAAAACCTAATCGGCACAAAAATGCCTGTGCCGGTAAATCCGTTGCTTGGAAAAATCCTCCTGGCGGATAGTATCAGCAGTTACGAAATTGTAACCTCATCCTATTTACAGCTCCCTGTTGTGCGCTATTACACGCCATTAAACATTACCGGCATGAACTGGACAATGGTCATTGACACGCCAGTTTTGACTGTAGATGAGGATGTAAGAATTATTGAAAAGTACATGATGGTCATGTTCATCTCTGCAGCATTAATTATATTATTACTGATTTCCTGGTCGCAGGCCAAATGGCAAAAGGAATTTACGCTTCGCCAACAGTTGGAGATGAACCGCAAGGAGTTATCCCTTGAAAAACAAGCCTTAAGCCTGGTTGCCGAACGTCAGCAAAAGGACAATGCTTTGCTGCAACTCAATACACTTAAAGAGAAAGTAAACCCGCATTTCCTTTTCAATTCTTTAAGCTCATTAAACGCACTGATTGCACAGAACCCTGAGCTTGCACAATCTTTTGTGGTAAAATTATCAAGGGTATATCGCTACGTACTCGAATCTTACCCAAATGGTTTAGCAACCGTTGCCGAAGAGCTTCGTTTTGTAAATGAATATTTCTTCCTATTAAAGATCAGATTTGGTGATGCACTTGAACCATTGGATTTGCAAATTTCTGATGCCCACCTGCAAGAGCACATTCCATTTATGAGTTTGCAGACCTTGATCGAAAACGCTGTAAAACACAATATGCTATCGAAAGAGAAGCCGCTTAAGATCAGTATTGAAAGCCAGGGCGATTTTATTGTAGTCACCAATAACCTCCAGTTACGCAGCGATGTTAGGGATTCGAGTAAGCAAGGTTTGAATTATCTTCAGAGTACTTATGCCTATTTTGGCACTGGGCAGTTGAAGTATGGTACGGAAGGCCAACGCTACAAATGTTACCTCCCGGTACTACAAGTCCCTGAAGCTTAACGAACGGATAACGTTTAGTTAACATTTTTTTCACTCCTTAAAACTGCGCTTTCACTCTATTGAATGAGGTAGCCCACGCGTTATAATTTCATAATACGCAAACATTCAGGCATTTTAGATTTATGATTTTAAATAAGACTTCGCTTATAGCTTTATTTATTCTTATCTCTGTGATTGGTGTAAATGCGCAAACTTCTAAAAAACTTCCTAAAGTTGCAGCAAAAAAACTCAGCACTGATTCGCTAAAAAAGAAAGCGGCTCAGGATACGACTAAAAAAAACACTTTAAAGGATTATAAAACCCTGTTAAAGAAAGCAAAAACTGTCAATGGCATTTTCAAAGTACATCAGGTAGAAACGGATTACTACTTTGAGATCCCATTAAGACTGATGGATAAAGACTTTTTGGTAGTCAACAAAATCTCTTCTGTTCCTATGGCCATTAATGAAGCTGGCGTAAACAAAGGAATGAACTACGAGAATAAAGTAATTCGTTTTCATCCAAATATATTAGCAAAAACTGTTTGGGTAAAAACCATTGTTCCACAGGTAGAATCACCCGCAGGAGATGCCATTACACAATCCGTAAAGGATAATTTTGTAGGTTCAGTCATTGAGTCTTTTAAAATCGAAGCCTACTCCCCTGATTCATCAGCGATAGTGATTAAAGTTAATAAAGTATTTGATGGTACCGAAAAAAGCTTCAACGATGTATTTACCAATATAGGTTTGGGTACAAGTCCAAAACCATCATTATCTGCCATTGAGCATATTAAAAGTTTCCCACAAAATGTCGTGGTACGTTCTTTAATGAGCACATCGGTTACAGAGGGGCAAAGCACCATTGCCATCAGTGTTGCAGTAACGACCAATATATTGTTGTTACCTGAAACACCAATGAAACCCCGCTTTGCAGACAATAGAGTTGGCTATTTCAGCACCCCTAGATGGTATTTTTCAGATGCCCAACAAAAACTGGAAACCAGAGAACTGATTACCAAATGGAAGTTGGAGCCTAAACCGGCAGACAGAGCACGTTATTTAAAAGGTGAACTGGTAGAGCCAGCTAAACCTATCGTATTTTATATAGACCCATCTACTCCAAAACAATGGAGATCATATATCATTGATGGTATACACGACTGGCAAAAAGCTTTTGAAGCCGCTGGTTTCAAAAATGCTATACAAGCTAAATTGGTTACCGACTCTGCTGATTTTGATGGCGATGATATTCGTTATTCTGTAGTTACCTACGCAGCATCTCCAAAATCAAACGCTATGGGCCCTGCAGTAGTAGATCCTCGTTCAGGTGAGATTCTGGAATCAGATGTGATCTGGTGGCACAATGTGATGACTTCTTTACAATACTGGATGCGTGTACAAACAGGCATTATTGATAGCGGAGCAAGAAAAAACAACTTCAGCGTAGAGCAAATGGGGCATGCGATCCGTTTTGTATCCTCGCATGAAATCGGTCATACCTTAGGCTTAAAACATAACATGGGCGCCTCTGTGGCCTATCCTGTAGATTCATTGCGTTCGCCAGCCTACACTTCCAAAATGGGTGGAACAGCGCCTTCTATTATGGATTATGCACGTTTCAACTATGTAGCGCAACCAGAAGATCAGGTGACTAACATTACGCCGCAAATTGGTGTATATGATAAATATGCGATTGCGTGGGGATACAGGTGGCTAGATACTCAAGACCCACGGAAAGAACTGGAAACACAAAAAGAGTGGATCAAGGCGCATGAGAATGATCCTTTGTACCACTATGGTGAGCAGCAAAGCACCATAGTAGATCCAAGAGCACAGTCGGAAGATTTGGGTGACAATGCCATGAAAGCCAGTGAATATGGATTAAAAAATCTAAAACGTTTGGTTCCTCAAATTTTAAACTGGGCAGCTGAACCTGGAGATTCTTATTACCAGGCAGGTAAACTTTACATGGCTACAGTATGGCAATGGAATACCTATGCAGACCATGTGATGAGTAACATTGGTGGCTATTATCTGGAGCACCCTGTAGCGGGCGACGGTAAAAAGGCTTATACACCGGTACCTAAAGGTATACAGGTAGAAGCGATGAACTACTTGAAGAAAGAGCTATTCAATCTTCCAGAATGGTTGTTTAAACCAGCCCTATTGTCTAGTACGTTTGCCATTAAGGATACCCCTCTTGGACCTTTTGAATATGGACCTTACAACTTGAAACGTGAACAACAATCATCATTGATGTACAATTTAGTAGCAGATGATCGTTTATTAAGGTTATTGGAGATGGAATCCATTTATGGAAAGGATAACGTATATACGGTTACGGAACTGCTGAGAGAGATTAGAGAGACATCGTTTAAACAGACGCTAAAAGGCAAATCATTATCGCTTGATGAGCGAATGACCCAACAAAACTATGTGGACGTTTTACTGGTAAGTGCTGACAAACTGATGGAGAAAGTGAACAAAAAATCACTTCAACCGTTAGTTAAAAATAACTTACCCGAATTGTGCGACCTTACTCCTCGTGCTTTTCAAAACAACACCGCTATTAATGGTGATAAGCTTAGAAATATTCATGTGAGCTCTATGACCAGGACGTCTGATGTGGCTTCGGCAAAAAGAGGCGAACTGATAAAAATCCTAACCCTTTTAGAAAAGAATAAAACCAACGGTGATGAGGAAACAAGGAGCCATTATATGGACTTGATACTAAGAATCCGTCAAAGTTTGAAAATCAATTAAACCATCAATATATTAGTACAAATGAATAAACTTTTAATATTCTTTATCCTGCTCTCCCTTAGCCTTAAAGGCTATAGCCAGGAACAAACCACAGTTACCGGTACGGTGCTGTCGGAAGAAGATGGAAAGCCAATTCCCGGGGCTTCTGTTTTCGTAGATAAATCAGGGATTGGCGAGCAGTCGAGCCCAGGCGTAATCCAGAACACCGTGATCGGCGCGATGACAGATATCAATGGCCACTTTACGTTAAAAGTTCCTGCTGGAACTACTTATTTAAAAGTGAGTTATATGGGCTATGCTACGGCCATGGTAAACATTACCAATAAAACTAAGGTTACCGTTTCATTAGTAAATGATGACAAAGCATTAAATGAAGTTATTGTAACCGGTTACGCAGACATTCAAAAACGTAAAAACACAACTTCGGTAGCGAAAGTAGATTACGAGAAGGTTCGTCAGAGCGGTGTTTCTAGTGTTGATCAGATGCTACAAGGACAGGTTGCAGGAGTTTCTGTAACGAGCTTAACTGGTGGTCCGTCTGCGGCACCAAAAATCCGCATCAGAGGTACAGTATCGTTAAATGGTACACAAGATCCTCTATGGGTATTGGACGGGTTGCCACTTGAAGGTACCAATATGCCTAAGCTTCTTGATAAAGACAACATTGATGAGTTACGTAGCTTACCACTAGCGGGTATCAATCCTGATGATATTGCTGACATTACCATCCTTAAAGATGCTGCTGCTACCGCTATTTATGGTGCAAGAGCTGCCAATGGCGTAATTTTAATTACGACTAAAAAAGGTAAAAAAGGACCGATGGCCATAAATTTCAGTGCCAATAGCTTTATTGCTGAGCGTCCGGATTTCAGCAAGCTGAACCTAATGAATGCGACTGAGAAAGTTGATTTCGAATTGGGTATGGCTTCAAGATCAGACCTTGACTACAGAGATAACCTTGGTTCAGTATCAAGAATATTAAAAAAAACAGGCGAACTGGCAGCATACCGTGCTAATGGTTTCTCAGGATTAAAGGCCAGTACACAAGAGCAGATTAATGCATTGAGAACTGCTAACACGGACTGGGGAAAGGAATTATACCAATCGGCCGTTAACCAGCAATACACTTTGGGTTTATCTGGAGGAACGGATCAGGCCAATTACTATTTCTCAGGAGGTTATTACAATGAAAAAGGTTCAACCATTGGTACTGGTCTGACAAGATACAATACTACTTTAAAAACGGACTTTACGATCTCCCCTAAGTTAAAAGTAGGCGTGGCATTATTTGGATCCGTAACTAATCAAAAAAACTATTTAACAGAAACTGGTGCCTTTACTAACCCATCTCGTTACGTTAGAAATGTGAATCCATATTTAACGCCAAGAGATGCAAATGGTGCGTACGTTTATGACCCGGATATTCAGGGTGCCTCAAGTTTTAGTGGAGACATTTTTGTGCCCTTCAACATCCTGGAGGAACGTGAAAATACCAGATATAATCTGAGCAGCAAAAGTTTTAAAGGAATATTTGACGTTAACTACAAGATTATTAAAGACCTGAATTTCCGTTCGGAAATGGGTTTACAATTTGAGGAGAATGGTTCTGAAAAGTACGGTAGTGCTGATACTTACTTTGTACGTAAAATGCGTGAAGGTACCAGATATTATAATTCTGCTACTAAAAAATATGAGTATTTCCTTCCTCAGGGCGGTGTAATACAGAACGGGAATACTTCTTTCTTCCAGTATAACTGGAAAAACATATTCGAGTACAATAAAGTCATCAATGAGAAGCATGAGATTGAAGCCCTTGCTGGTGCAGAAATCCGCAGAACTAAGAATGAGTTGATCAATACAAAAGGTTTTGGTTATAACGACCGCACCTTAACCAATCAAAACATTGTATTCCCAAAACCAAGTGATGCGGCCAACGCGAACTATAGAGGATACCAAAAAACCTTCGTTGAGAACGCTTATGCCTCATTTTATGGTACGCTTTCTTACACTTATGATAGAAAATACACCTTATATGGAAGTATCCGTTACGATGGATCCGATCTATTTGGTGTAGATCCTAAATACAGATTTTTACCTATTTACTCGATATCAGGTGCCTGGAATGCCAAAGAAGAAAACTTCCTTAAAGACGTAAACTGGCTATCTAACTTACGCCTGAGATCATCTTATGGTTTACAGGGAAATATCGACAAAAACACCAGCCCATACGTTGTAGGAACTTATGAAAGTGGAAGTATACTACCAGGTGGAAATGAAGAGAGCATAGTTGTAACCAGTCCGCCCAACCAAAAGTTACGTTGGGAAAAAACAGCAACGTTTAATGCTGCTGTAGACCTTGGCTTGTTTAACAATGCGGTACAGGTAACCGTGGAATACTACAACAGAAATAGTAAAGACCTGATTGGTGTTCAAGAGCTGTCGTTAGAGAATGGCTTCGACTTTACCAATTCCAATTGGGCGCAAGTCAATAACAGAGGATTAGAGTTCAGTATCTCAACCAGGAACATCACTACTAAAAACTTCTCGTGGTCGACAGATTTTAACATCGCACACAACAAGAGCAAAGTAGTGAGAGAAAAAGCAAGCTTACAGTCATTCTCCCCTTCTAAAGAAGGTTACTCGGTAAACTCGTTGTTTGTAATTAAAACAGCAGGATTAGATGCGAATGGTATACCTCAGTTTCTTCAGAATGGCAATGTGGTTTCGATGGAGCAATTTTACAAACTATTTGATCCCTTTGCTGGTGGAGACCTGGCGGGCTTTTTATCTCAAAGTAGCTTGACCAATAAAGAATACCAGGGTTTATTTACTTATGCTGGCGATCGTGACCCAAAATACACAGGAGGTTTAGTTAACCGTTTCAGCTACCGTAATTTCGATCTTTCCATAGCAGCAAGTTTCAACCTTGATCAAATGGTATCAGCTAACCCACTGTTTAACCCTGCTAAGATGGATCGTGGACAGAATTACAGTAAACTTATTTTAAATGCCTGGAGCCCAACAAACACCGGCAGCACTATCCCAGGATTTATTGGTAGTTATACAGATGGTGGCAGCAGGTGGATGGCTAACAACTGGTTAAACGATGGTGATCCTGCAAATTCATTCAATAATCTGGATATCTGGGCTAAAAAAATGAGCTACTTAAGGGTGAACAGTATTCGTTTCGGTTATAGTTTACCAGCTAAGTTAGCCGGTAAAGTAAAAGCAAATAACTTACGAATCAGTGTTGAAGGCCGAAACATGCTAGTATTCGGATCAAACTATGATGGTTATTTCGACCCAGAAACATATGGTAATATTTATGCTCAACCAATCACAAAAAGCATATCTATTGGTTTAAATGCAACTTTTTAATGCAAAATCAAATGAAGAAATTAATCATATTAAGTGCTGTCCTGCTTTCATTAAGCATCAGCAGCTGTAAAAAATATTTAGACATTGAACCAGTTGGAAAGGTAATCCCTACTACTGTTGAAGATTTCAGAGCATTGATGACCTCTGCCTACCTTGGCTTTCCTAAGCATAAAGCTTTATTGGCCTTCCGTACAGACGAGCTGACTTTGAATAATGGCAATGATAATTTTTCAGCAGTAAAGGATATCTACTCCTGGAAAGATGCTGGCCAGGATGGCTTAACAGCCCCTTTCCCATACATCACATTTTATAAAAGTATTTTTTATACCAATCAAGTAATTGCTGATGTAGAGGCTAAAGCAGGTAAATCAGCAGAAACTGCACAATTGAAAGCTGAAGCTTATCTTTTAAGAGCTTATGCACATTTTGAGTTGCTAAACATGTACGCTAAACCTTACAACAGTGCTACAGCAAGCACAGACAGAGGCGTTCCAATTTCTACTACTATTGATATAGAGCAGAAATTCCCCATGGCTACCATAGAAGCGGTTTACAATCAGATCTTTTCTGATTTAGCAGCTGGTCAACAGTTACTGACTGTAGATAAATGGGATAGCGGCAAAAATTATCGTTTTAGCAAAAGAGCAGCGCTTGCTTTATCCGCAAGAATCTATGAATTCAGAAATGAGTGGGATAAAGCATTAACTGCAGCACAAGCAGTGCTAACAATCAACAATGAATTGGAAGATCTGAATGTTGCGGGTAGCCTATTGCCAAATGATTACAAGTCAAAAGAAAACATCATGTCACTTGAAGAGGTAATGGACTCGAGAACTTCTAATGCATCATACATTTCAGCCCATTTATTGAGTATATATGATCAGACCAATGATTTACGTTTCCATAAGTATTTCAGTATCGACGATTTAGACTATGTTTCTGTAAAAGGAAATTCTGATGCATTGAAAATTACTTTCCGCAACGGAGAGATGTATTTAATCGCCGCAGAAGCAGCATTACAAACTGGAAAAAATGATGTAGCCTTACAACGCTTACTGGACTTGAAAGCTAAACGCTTAACGCCAACCTATTTTCAGGCTGAAAAAACTAGAATATCTGGTCTGACTGCACCTGATTTAATGAAAGAGATATTGGCTGAACGTGAGCGTGAACTAGCTATTGAAGGTCATAGATGGTATGATTTAAGACGTTATGGTCAGCCTCAAATCACTCATACTGTAGGCACAGACAATTTTGTGCTTATACAAAACGATCCAAGGTATACCATTCGTTTCCCTAAAGACGCCATTGCAAACAATCCAGATTTGCAATAATCTTTAAAGCGCTAAAGGAATTTAAACTCCGGTCTGTATTTTTCAGACCGGAGTTTTTTTTTACTTTTACACTCAAGCGTAAAAATTAATGAGGGTATTAATTATTGAGGATGAAGAATTGGCGGCGGACACACTGCAGAAAACCCTCATGCACATTAATCCCAACATCCAAGTATTGGCTATTTTAGGCACCATAGAGGCCGCTGTAGCTTGGTTAAAGAAAAATACTGCCGACTTGCTGTTCATGGACATTCACCTTGGCGACGGCGAAAGTTTCCAGATTTTTCAACAGGTGACTGTAAATAGTCCGGTCATCTTTACCACGGCTTACGACCAGTACACACTAAAAGCTTTTAAAAATCAAGGCATCGATTATTTATTGAAACCCTTTGATGAGGATGATGTACGGGTGGCTTTGGCTAAACTAAGTACCATACGCAACGCCTCAGACTTAACACTTCCTCAAATGCAACCAGAGCCTCCGATAGGGAAGCTACGGAATAGGTTTATGGTTAAAATGGGTAAGCTGATAAAGACTGTTCAATCGGAAGACGTGGCTTATTTTATGGCTGATGATAAATACCTTTTTCTGGTTACTAAAGATCAACAAAACTATATCATTGAAGAAACCATTAGCAGTCTGGAACCTCAATTGGATCCTGCTGACTTTTTCAGGGTAAATCGAAAATTCATCATTAACATCGATGCGATTAAAGAGATGTACAAGCTATCGAGAAACCGGGTTAGGATCGTACTTAACCCCGCTCCTGCTGATGGAATTGAGGTAATTGTTAGTGAAGAACGTGCCGAGGCATTTAAAAACTGGCTTGATTTATAAACCTTCCATCCTGTTTAGCATCACCAATTTGTAATCCCTTCGTTAAAATAATCATTAAAATTTGTATTCCTCATTACAACATCGTAATATTGCGATATATAATTATGGGACTTACTAAATCAGAAATATTTACAGCGGAGCAAAACCAACTTTCACAGTTGTTGAAAGCAATGGCACATCCTGCACGTATCGCTATTTTACAGCAGATTATTTCTGCCAATGCTTGTATTTGTGGGGATCTGGTAGAGGAACTTGGTTTAGCGCAAGCCACCATATCTCAACATTTAAAGGAGCTTAAAAATGCAGGTATCATTCAGGGAACGATTGAAGGTGTAACCGTTTGCTACTGCATTAATCCTACAACATGGAAATTATTAGAAACACAATTAGGCGCATTTTTGGGTTCGTTTAAAGATCCAAAAGGCTGCTGTTAACCTTTTTTTACTCAAATCAATCGTAAAATTGCAATATTATGAACACAACAGAATTAACTACCTGGAGCACTTTTAAAACTGCTTTAATACAGCATCCTGAATTGACACTTCAATTTCAATATGCCCAAGATAAGTGGGTAGATGCTTCTTACCACATCACTGAAATTAAACAAGCTCCAATTGTCTCTGTAGACTGCGGAGGTGTAATGAACTCTTGGACAGAAATCATTGTACAACTTTGGGAGCCTACAGTAAAAGAAAGTGACAGAGCAATGCAGGTTAACAAAGCGCTATCTATCATTACGCTAGTAGAAAAAAGCTTACCACTTAACCCTATAGCTATTGTAAAAATAGAATTTGGCAACTCCGCTTTCGATACCCGCCAAATGTATCCTGGTGATATCACCATTGAAGGGGATAATCTCGTTGTTAACCTAAGTCCTGATTTTACACAATGTAAAGCCATTAACAGAGGTGGAAGTTGTGGAACTACAGATACCGGCGAGGAATGCTGCGCACCTGAAGCAAAAACAGAAAAACCTAAACTAGTAATGATGAACCTGGCAGCTGACGGAAATGTTTGTACTCCAGGATCAGGTTGCTGCTAACCAATAAACCCATTATACAAAAATGAAAAAAGTATTAATATTATGTACCGGCAATAGCTGCCGCAGTCAACTGGCCGAAGGATTTATCAGACATTTTGCAGGTGATACTGCAATCGTTTATAGTGCTGGGATTGAAACACACGGTGTGAATCCCAGAGCCATAGCCGTAATGGCTGAACGTGGAATTGACATTTCAAGCCATACTTCCAATAACGTTAGTGAATACGCAAACATAGACTTTGATTATGTGATTACGGTATGTGACAACGCCAAGGAAAGCTGTCCGTATTTCCCTACCAAAGCACAAAAGTTTCATTATAACTTCCCTGACCCGGCTAAAGCTACAGGAACGGAAACTGAGATTATGCAGGAATTCAGGCGCGTAAGAGACATGATTAAAGACTACTGTTCTGATTTCGTTAAAACGCATCTTAGCAACTAAAAACCTCTTTATGTTAGCAAACAACTGCCTGCCTGCGACCGATAGGAAAAAACTGAGTTTTTTAGATCGCTATTTAACTTTATGGATTTTCCTGGCCATGGGCTTAGGTATTGGTATTGGCTATTTTGTTCCTTCTTCGGCAGACTATATCAATTCTTTTTCAAGTGGATCAACTAACATTCCACTGGCCGTTGGTCTGATCTTAATGATGTATCCCCCACTGGCAAAAGTAAGGTATGAGCAAATGGGAGAAGTGTTTAAGGACACCAAGGTATTAACTACATCGCTAGTCCTAAATTGGATTATAGGCCCCATACTCATGTTTGTCCTAGCCATTACCTTCTTAAAAGATTATCCAGAATACATGACAGGGCTCATTCTTATTGGGCTTGCCCGCTGTATCGCCATGGTGGTCGTATGGAATGAACTCGCAGAAGGAAACAGGGAGTACGCCGCCGGATTAATCGCCTTAAATAGCATTTTTCAAGTTCTATTTTATAGTATCCTTGCCTATTTCTTTATCACCGTTTTACCGCCATGGTTTGGCATTCAAGGACTAGAAGTTAACATCTCCATCTTAGATATCGCCCAAAGTGTTGGTATTTACCTGGGAATACCATTCATACTAGGTATCATAAGCCGTTACTCTCTCATGAAATGGAAAGGTGAAGACTGGTTTCAAAATAGATTTGTACCCTTCATCTCCCCTATCACCCTCATTGCGCTCTTATTTACCATCGTGGTGATGTTTAGCTTAAAAGGAGAACTGATTGTTCAAATCCCCTTAGATGTAGCACGAATCGCAGTTCCATTACTTATTTACTTCGTCCTTATGTTTGTCATCAGCTTTTTTGCTGGAAAATACTTCGGCGCGGACTATTCAAAACGAACAGCAATCGCCTTCACCGCTACCGGAAACAATTTTGAATTGGCTATTGCCGTTGCCATTGGTGTATTTGGCATTAACTCAGGACAAGCCTTTGTTGGCGTTATCGGACCACTAGTCGAAGTCCCTGCCTTAATCGCATTGGTAAATCTGGCATTTTGGTTCAGAAAAAAATATCAATAAAATAAAATTCAATTTTGCTAACCAACTTATACCCAAAATATCAGTGATTTACAATATTCTTTTAGGAATCTAAATAATATAAAAATTCACAACAAAATACTTACCTTTAGCGTTAGTATCATATCTCATCAGTATGATTTTATCTTTTGGAAATAGAGAAACTGAAAAAATATATAATGGAGAACGCATAGCAAAGCTTGCTCTTGAAATACAAAGAATTGGGCTAAGAAAACTAATTATACTAGACCAATCTCAAGATATAAAAGATTTAATAATTCCTCCTTCCAATAGACTGGAGAAATTAAAAGGAGATAGAAAAGATTATTATAGTATTAGAATAAATGATCGTTGGAGAATCATTTTCAAATGGATCAACAACGATGCCTACAATGTTGAAATTATAGATTATCATTAAATATCATGGAAAGATTACCGAACATACATCCCGGAGAAATATTACAGGAAGAGTTCTTATTACCTTTAGGAATTACCCCGTATCGTTTGGCAAAAGAAACTGACATCCCTCAAACCAGAATATCCCAGATCATAAAGGGAAACAGAAGAATAACAGCGGATACGGCAATTAGACTAAGTCGTTTCTTTGGCAACTCTGTAAAATTTTGGCTCGGACTGCAAGATGATTACGATATCAGAGTTGAATTAGCTGAGAAAAAAGATCAATTTGACCACATCAAGCAATTGGTTTATTAGTTAGCTGCGCTTCCTACAACCGCCCTGCTTTAGAGAAAAATTACCTTCGCTGAAACGGCCTCAGCGTTCTTCGCTTCTTCAGCGAAGCAATGCAGCCGTAGAAGAGAACGGTTATTTTTATTTTTCGACCCCAATTGAGTTAAACTGCAACTCGTACAACCTTTTATAATACCCGTTCAGCTTAAGCAGCTCCTGGTGTGTCCCCATCTCCTTGATCTCGCCTTTATCCAATACCAATATCTTATCCGCTTTCTGAATTGTAGAAAGGCGGTGAGCAATTACAATAGACGTTCTACCCTGCATCAAATTCTCTATCGCGTGTTGGATCAGCATTTCCGTTTCCGTATCCACAGAAGAAGTGGCCTCATCCAATACCAAAATAGAAGGATTATATACTAATGCACGAATAAACGAAATCAACTGAGCTTGTCCGGCAGACAGCGTAGCCCCACGTTCCATTACATTGTACTGGTAACCTCCCGGCAGACGCATTATAAAATCATGGGCACCTACTTTTTTAGCCGCATCAACGACTTCTTCCATTGTGATAGCTGCATTATTTAACGTAATGTTGTTGAAGATCGTATCAGAAAATAGAAATACATCCTGCAAAACAGTAGCGATATTACTGCGCAGATAATTGAGCTCATAGTCCTGGATCTTTACTCCATCCACCTTTATTACTCCCTTCTGGATCTCATAAAATCGATTCAAAATATTGATCGTAGAAGATTTTCCGGCACCAGTAGCCCCGACAAGCGCAATGGTTTTTCCGGCAGGCACCTCGAAAGAAATATCCTTCAGTACATAATTCTCCTCATTATAAGCGAACCACACTTTATCAAAAGAAATGGCTCCTTTCATTTGCTCAGGTACAAATGATCCCTTATTTTCCGTTACCTCGTCCGTATCCAGCACTTTAAAAACACGTTCGGCACCAACCATTCCCATTTGCAGGGTATTAAATTTATCAGCAAGCTCTCGGATGGGCCTGAACAACATGTTGATGTACAAGATAAACTCAGCAATAATACCTGGCGTTACCGTTAAAGGTTTAGACAAGATACTTCTTGAACCATACCATACCAGTAAGCCTAATGATACGGCTGAAATGATCTCTACAACCGGGAAGAAAATAGAATAGTACCAGTTAGAGCGGATATTTGCATCGCGGTATCGGGCATTGATCTTTACAAACTTTTTATATTCTTGCTCTTCACGGGCAAAATATTGAATGATAGAAACCCCAGAAATGTGCTCTTGCAAGTAAGTGTTAAGATTAGACACTTCAGTACGAATTTCCTGAAAGGCAGACTTAATCGCCTTTTGGAAAACAGAGGTCGCCACAATCAACAATGGCATTGGCAGCAATACCACGAGGGTTAATGCCCAATCTTTATAAACCATTACCCCAATGATCACGATAACCATTAGAATATCGCCAATAATCACAATTAGTCCCTCTGAGAAGATTTCGGCGATGGTTTCAAGGTCTGAAACTGTACGAGTGATCAACTGTCCAATGGGTGTATTATCAAAATATTTAAGCCTTAGCTTGGTGATGTGATTGAAGACATTGATCCTTAAATCTCGAATGGCCGACTGCCCCAAAGTATTAGTTAGTAGAGTATGGCTAAATTGTATCCCGGCTTGCAACACCAACAGTACCAGCATAAGGATAGTCATTCCCAATAAACCATTGTACTGATCCTTCATGATGTAATTATCCAGCGTATGCTGAATAAGAAACGGTCTGGCAGGTGCAATTAAAGCCAGCAATATGGTTAAAACAATAGACAGTATAAAGGTTTTGCGGTAAGGCTTTACGTATTGAAAAACCCTTTTCAATAAGCTTACATTAAACGCGTCACCAGCTATTCTAGACATATTTATTTTACAAAAGGATAAATTACATTTACTAAATATAAACCACAGGCAGGAACAGACTGACCTGCATTACTCCGGTTTTTACTTTCAACAATTTCTTTAAAATCGGCTAAATCAAGCTCTTTTTTACCAATTCTGATCAATGTCCCTACAATTGCGCGCACCATATTTCTTAAAAAGCGGTCGGCCCTTATGGTAAACTGTAAGCCTTCATCTTTCTTTTCAAAAAAGGCTTCCATGACTTTGCAGTTATTGGTAAAAGTTTGGGTATTTGATTTGCTGAAGCAGGAAAAATCAGTATAGCCCAACAACAGTTGAGCTGCTTCATTCATAGCTTCCATATCGAGTTCACCTTTATACAACCAGGAACGGTTGAGTTTAAAAGGATCCTTATGAAAATGAATCTGGTAATGATAAGCGCGTTCAGTAGCACCAAAACGTGCATGAGCTTCATGATCTACTTCAAAAACACGCTTTACAGCAATCTGGTAAGGCAACAGAGAATTGATCCCCGATACCGACCTTAATGGATCTGGTACCTTGGCTGTTATTTTTTCTCCAAATGCTTCTTCATTTGCAATTTCCAAATCGAAATGCGCATAAAACTGCGTAGCATGTACACCGCTATCTGTACGGCCACAGCCTAGCGAAGCAACTGGTTGCCTAAAATAAGTAGATAACGCTTTATCCAGACATTCCTGTACAGTAGTGGCATTAGGCTGTATTTGCCAGCCATGATAAGCTGTGCCGTCGTACGACAATTCAATAAAATACCGTTGCATATTCAATTGTACAAAATTATCTTTTTAATCGGATATCGGATTGGTTACTATTTGCTTTTAATATATTTGTTGAAATTATTGAACTGATATGATACAACGCGTACAATCTATATGGCTACTTCTTGCTTCATTCACCTTGATCTGCCTGTTTTTTATTCCATTAATCACAAAAAGTGTGAATAATACAGAATATTTACTCTATATAGACGGACAGTATCCGTTGATTAAGGGGGCAAATGACGCAGCGATTGCGGTTACTCCTATTGGGGCAATGATCATAAATGGTGTAGCAGTATTATTATCGCTAATCTGTATTTTTCAATTTAGAAACCGCGTGATGCAAAAGCGTTTAATCATGATCGACATGGTATTGATCATTGCTACAGCGGTATTGTCAACGCTAAATGCTTCATTACTACCGGGTGGAATCAGTGGTTCATCTATCCATATTGGCTCTTCTTTATTTATTCTGGCGCTTCTGTTTTGTATGCTTGCCATCCGCGGAATTAGAAAAGACGAGCAATTATTAAGGTCGGCCGACAGACTCAGATAATTAATTGCCTGATTTTTATTTAGTTACAAAGGAGTAAAATACCAATAATTAAACTTACCTTTGCGGCTTAATAAATTATTATACATGATAAACCCATTTAGTAAATTGGGGATAAGTGATGACGTTGTTAATGCCGTAAAGGATTTAGGTTTCGAAAACCCAACTCCTATTCAGGAACAAAGTATTCCTGTACTGTTAGAGGGCAATAACGATTTTGTTGGTTTGGCCCAAACAGGAACAGGAAAAACAGCAGCATTTGGTTTGCCGCTGTTAGAATTGATAGACTTTAAGAGCAATAAGCCTCAGGCATTGATTTTATGCCCTACCAGAGAGCTTTGCTTGCAAATTACTAGCGACATCAAGAATTTCTCAAAAAACATCAGTGGTGCTAATGTCGTTGCCGTATACGGTGGCGCAAACATTATGCAGCAGCTGCGTGAAATTAGAAACGGTGTACAAATTGTAGTGGCTACACCGGGCCGCATGTTGGACATTATTGGCCGTAAGGCTATAGATTTCAGTAACGTGAAATTTGTAGTGCTTGACGAAGCTGACGAAATGTTAAACATGGGTTTCCAGGAAGACATTAACGACATTTTGTCTACTACACCTGACGATAAAAAAACATGGTTATTCTCTGCAACTATGCCTCCTGAGGTAAGAAGAATAGCTAAGAACTACATGGACTCACCTGTTGAGTTAACCATGGGTACTAAAAACACTGGTAACGTAAATATCGAACATGAGTACTACATTGTACGTGCGAGAGATAAATACGCTGCTTTAAAACGTATTGTGGATTTCAATCCAGAAATTTTTGCAGTAGTATTCTGTAAAACTAAACTGGATACACAAGATGTAGCTGAGCACTTAATTAAAGATGGTTACAATGCTGATGCTTTGCATGGTGACTTGTCTCAGCAACAACGTGATAAGGTAATGCAACGTTTCCGCGACCGTAACATGCAGTTGTTAATTGCTACTGATGTTGCAGCCCGTGGTATCGATGTAAACAACGTTACTCACGTAATTAACTACTCTTTACCTGATGAAATTGAAAGTTATACCCACCGTAGTGGCCGTACTGGTCGTGCAGGTAAAACAGGTATTTCAATCTGTATCGTAAACTCGAAAGAGATTGGTAAAATCCGTCAGATTGAAAGAATCATTGGAAAATCGTTCACAAAAGCTGACCTTCCTACTGGTTTTGACGTTTGCGAGAAACAATTGTTTGCTTTGGTACACAAAGTTCACAATGTTGAGGTTAACGAAAGCCAAATTGAGCAGTACATGCCACGCATCATGGATGAGTTTGCTGAACTGAGCAAAGATGAGGTGATCAAACGTTTTGCATCTTTAGAGTTTAACCGCTTTTTAGAGTATTACAAAAACGCACCTGACCTGAACTCTTCTGCAGATGACAGAGGTGAACGTGGAGAACGTGGTGAGCGCGGAGAAAGAGGTCCAAGAAGCAGCGAAGGTTATACCCGTCTGTTTATTAACCTTGGTTCTGTCGATGATTTCACAAGAGGTGACTTGTTATCTTTTGTTTGCAACAACGGTAAAATCAGCGGAAAAGGCATTGGCAAAATTGACTTGAAAGGTGTTTATTCATTCTTCGAAGTTGAAAATGCTGCTGTTGAGTCGTTATTCAACAACTTTAAAGGTGTTGAATTTAACAACCGCGGAGTAAGAATCGAAAAAACAGCTGATGGCGATGGCGGCGGCGGTGGTCGTAGTCGTGGTGGATTTGGTGGCGGTGGCAGACGCGAAGGCGGAAGTTACGGTGGCGGAAGACGCGAAGGCGGCGGCGGTGAGCGTAAAAGCTACGGCGGCGGTAACAGACGTGAAGGCGGTAATAGCGGTGGTGGTTTCAGAGATTTCTCTGGAAGAAGCCGTGAAGATAAAGCTGGTGGAGCTGGAAGACGCGAAGGCGGAAATAGCGGTGGTGCTGATAGAAGACGTAGATCTTAATTAAACCCAACCAACACATTACAAAAGGCCTCTGGAAATTCCAGAGGCCTTTTTACTTTATAAGTTAGCTGTAGGGTTACATTTTATGTTCGGGTCTATTTCTAATCTGAGAAGCTTTCAAATAAACCTTCCCCCCTTTTTTATTGATGTAATATTTTCTGTTTTTACCATCGATATACACATCAGTTCCATCAGGAGCCATTTTACCTTTATAAACCTTATCCGCAACCTTAGAGGCACCCTTCACAGCAACTTCGGCAGTTTTATTCCCAACAGTTGTTGCAGTTTTACCAATCGCCTTACCCGTTTTATCAATCGCCTTACCTACACCGGTCTCTTTCTTCTTATCCTGCGCATTAGCACTAAAGACTAGAGTAGTACACAACGCTATCGTTAGCAGTCCTAATAAATACTTTTTTTTCATCGTCCTATGGTTTTTGTATACAATAAAACCATTAACAATCTCTAGACAGTTTTGTTTGCTTAATTAAGCTGTTCGGTCAGCAGGCGCATTTCAATATGTGGAGAATGTTTTTCATACAGAATAGCATATACAGCCCTACTGATAGGCATATCCACCTTATATTTCTTATTGATGTGATGCATACAACTAACGGCGTAATACCCTTCAGCAATCATATTCATTTCCAATTGAGCAGATTTTACAGTGTAGCCTTTCCCGATCATATTCCCAAAAGTGCGATTGCGACTAAATTGTGAGTAAGCCGTAACCAGCAAATCACCCAAATAGGCAGATTCCTTGATATCTCTAGTAATTGGATGAACCGCATCAACAAACCGTTTGATTTCTCGGATCGCATTGGAAATCAATACCGCTTGAAAATTATCCCCGTAACCTACACCATGACAAATGCCACTCGCTATTGCATAAATATTCTTCAGTACAGCCGCATACTCAGTCCCAAAAATATCATCAGAAACATTCGTTTTGATGTACCTTGTACTTAAAAGATTGGCAAAAAAACCGGCAAGACCTACGTTTACAGAGGCAATGGTTAAATAAGACAGTTTTTCCAAGGCCACTTCTTCTGCATGGCATGGCCCGCTGATCACCAGGATGTCTTCTAATGGAATATTGTATTTCTGATGAAGAAACTCCCCAATAATCTGATTTTCGTCTGGCACGATCCCCTTAATGGCCGAAACGATCTTTTTACCTTTCAGCTGCTCAGGTGTAATTGTACTAAGTGTTTCTTTAAGAAAAGCTGCCGGCACATTCAAGATGATATAATCTGCTTTTTTAATAATTCCAGCAATATCATCAGATATATTATCTTCAGGAATCCTGACTTCAACCGAGCTTAAATAATTCGGGTTGTGCTTATATTTTTGAATATGCGTTATGGCCTCTGCATTTCGCATCCACCAATAAATCTCTTTTGCAGAAAAGTTATCTGAGAGCATTTTTATAATAGCAGTAGCCCAACTACCCCCACCAATCATTGCGACTTTAGGTATCATACATTATAAATAAAAAATCCCGGTCTAATGTTTTAAACCGGGACAATTTACTCATTTAAAAAGTATTGATAAAGTTTACTTCTTACCTGGTTCAGCAAACAATTGATCCTTAGTCACTTTCTTTACTTTCATTCCGTCCTTTAATTTGTTTTGTATGGCGGAATAAGGGCCAGTTATCACTTCCTGACCAGCTTTAAGTCCAGATTTTATGATGATAAACTGATCGTTTTGGATACCTGTAGTTACTTCTACTTGCTTAACAGTCTCATCAGCATTGTAAACGTAAACGTACTGTTTAACTTTCTTATCTGTCAACTTAGTTTTTTGCTTATCAGCGTTCTCCTGATTCTCTTCCGGTTTCTTATCCTTATCATCTTTCTTTTTATCGATCGTAAAAACAGATTGAATAGGAACTGACAGACCGTTTACGGTTTCACTTTCTATATCCACTGTAGCAGATAAGCCAGGTCTGAATGGCGACGGAAGATCCTTAGCTCCACCAGTAACACTACTATAAGATTCTGGAAGGATGCGAACTTTCACAATGAAGTTAGTCACCTGGTCTACCGAACTAGTTGCCGAACCCACATCCTTAGAAGAGCTCGCAATTTCAGTTACAGTACCTTTAAATTTTTTATCTGCAAAGGCATCCACCTCAATAACGGCATTATCTCCAACCTTAACTCTGTTTATATCATTTTCATTTACATCAACATTCACTTCCATAGAAGAAAGGTTAGAAATGCGCATGATCTCTGTACCTGCATTTTGAACAGTACCTAAGATACGATCACCCAATTCTACTGAAAGCTTGGAGATCACTCCATCCACCGGGGCAAATATGGTTGCTTTTGCCAAATTCGCGCTTGCTTCCTGAACATTTGCTCCAGACTGCTCTAAGTTAAATTTAGCAGCGGTAAGGTCTTCTTTAGATCTTCCAAGATTTGTTTTGGCAGTTAAATAAGCATTTCTTGCAGCATCAAATTCAGAAGCTGAAATTACCTTCTTGTTAAATAGTTCTTGATTACGTTTGTAGGTTACTCCCTCATTTGCAAAATTCGCTTCTGCTTGCTTCAGCATTTGGGCGGCTCCTGCCACACTTGCTTTTTGGGAGCTATAAGAAGCCACAGCGCGATCATAGCCCGACTTAAGTACATCGGGGCGTACTTTAGCCAGCAGCTGGCCTTTTTTCACCAAATCGCCTTCTTTAACTAAAAGTTCAGTTACCTCGCCAGACACTTCGGAACTCAGTTTCACTTCAGTTTCAGGCTGTATTTTTCCACTAGCCGTAACAGTTTCTATAACCTTTCTATTTGCGGCCTTTTCAGTGGTTATCTTCTCACGCTTATCACCGCCTATTGCTCCAGTGTATACAGCAACAGCCAATAGTGCGACAATAATACCTACTATAATTAATATGGTCTTTAGTTTCATTCTTGTATATATTATGTGAATCTCTATGAACGTTAAAAAGCAATTTGTTTACCTAAATAATAATCTATCACTTTAGCTCTAAAAAGCAGATCATACTTTGCTCTGATCATATCTATTTCAGCTGTATTTCTTTTGGTTTGTGAAGTACTGTAGTCAAGTGAATTGACCAATCCAACATTGTAGCGTTGTTCCAATACGGAGAAGGCTTCTTTTTGCGCTTCAAAAGCTTTAGTTGCAGATGCGTAAGTACTTTCCGCAGCCTTTAAATCGGCCACTGCCTGGTATATGATTTTGTTTAAGTTATTTTTGGTAATTTGTTCGTCCGCTTGCGTTTGTAATAAATTGATCTTTGCTTTTGTCACTCCAGATCTTGCCTGAAGACCATTAAAGATTGGAATACTAAGATTTAAACCTAGCCCTTTCGAGACATTATTTTCTATCTGGGTTCTAAACGCTTCATTTTTTCTATCAAATGGCATATTATAATTATAGTTATAAAATGAGCCATAACCTCCGCTCAAAGATAACCGGGGATATAGGTTGCCTTTTGCAATGTCGATCCCTTTTTTAGCGGATTGGGTTTGCAGGCCCGCTAACTTGACATCAGGAAACATCCCTAAGGCTTCAGTATATACCTGTTCCGCATCATAAACTGCTGATGAGCGGGCAAAACTAGAAGCATTGGGCGCTGCAACATCAAATCTTGTTGATGAGGGAATGTCCATCAATTGTGCAAGGGTAATGAAAGATATCGTTAATGCGTTCTCTGCCTTCGTCACGTCCAGCTCAGCTATAGCCACCTGTGATTTAGATTCAGCAAGGTCTGCCAAAGTCTTATTTCCTACATCTAAAAGTTGCTGTTGTTGAGTTAATTGCTTGCGAGCAACTTCCAGTTGTTGTTTAGATGCTTTTAAACGATCCTTATTATAGAGGATTTCCATGTAAGAAGTAACGACCTGTAGAATAAGATCATTTTTAATCTTATCGGTGTTTACTTTACCTGACTCTAATAAAATTTTGTTCTGTCGCACCTGATTGATTTTAGAAAAACCATTAAATAGATCAAGCCCTACAGAAACCCTTGGGCTAAAGCTATAATTCTGTGTATTTTCATAAACTCCAGAACTCACATTATTACGTCCCCAATTCATATCTTGCCCTACTGATCCACTTAAAGTCGGGTATTGAGCAAGCTTAGCCTGCCTAAAATTTTCTTCAGCCAAATCTTCACTCAGCTTGGATTTAGTAACCTGCAAGTTATTTTTCAACGTTACTTCAATGGCCCGCTGAACAGTAATCACCTCCTGAGCCACAGTTTTTTGGGCAAAAGCGGTAAAAAAAAGAAATGAGAAAGCCAGAAGAAGCTTTGGAAAAGCATTATAGGAGATGATTGTCTTCATAGATTTTTTTCACAATATTAATATAAACAACTTACATTTGGACATGTACCTAGTCAAATCTCCACTTTTACTAAAATGGTATTACCCATCTTTAACATGGAATAAGCCCCGCAGTGAAAAAATTATTTATTTAACCTTTGACGACGGACCTATCCCTGATGTTACAACCTTCGTTTTAAAAACTTTAAAAAGCTTTGACGCAAAAGCTACATTCTTCTGTATAGGCGATAATATCGTTAAACATCCTGATGTTTTTGAACTCATTAAAAAAGAAGGACATCACATTGGCAACCACACCTTCAATCACCTTAAAGGCTGGAAGACTGAGGATAAGACCTATATTAAGAATTTTAAAGCCTGCCAGCAATTCACCCAAACCCATTTGTTCCGTCCACCTTATGGAAGGATAAAAAAATCGCAGGTTTCAGAAATCCAATCTGCTTTTCCTGAAACGGAGATCATCATGTGGGATGTTTTAAGTGGCGATTTCGACATCAACCTTTCTCCGCAAAAATGCTACGAAAATGTGATTAAAAACACTCGAAATGGGTCGATTATTGTTTTCCATGATAGCTTAAAAGCCTTTGAAAGGTTGGAATATGTGCTGCCTTTGGCTTTAAAATTTTTTAAAGAACAAGGATACGAATTCGGACTACTTTAAGGCATTTTTGCAACTTATTGTCCGCTTTACACTCCCCTTCGTTATTTAGAACAGGTATAAATAATATAATGATCTGCTTATGATCATGATCGCCTGTTTTTTTTTGTAAATTCGCTACCAATTATAGTAATAACTTACCCTTTTAACACATATTATCAATGGCTTTTGATATAGAAATGATCAAAAAGGTGTATGCAAACTTTGGCCCCCGTGTAGAGGCGGCTCGTAAATTAGTAGGCAGACCTTTAACACTTTCAGAAAAAATACTTTATACCCACCTTTGGGAGGGAAACACGAATACTTCTTACAACAGAGGTGTTGATTATGTAGATTTTGCTCCTGACCGTGTGGCCATGCAAGATGCTACTGCACAAATGGCTTTATTGCAGTTTATGCAGGCTGGCAGACCACAGGTAGCTGTTCCTTCTACAGTTCACTGTGATCACTTAATTACAGCTAAGTTTGGTGCTGAGGTTGATTTACCTGCAGCAAACACGGAGAGTAAAGAGGTTTTTGACTTTTTAGCTTCTGTTTCTAACAAATATGGTATTGGTTTCTGGAAACCAGGTGCAGGTATCATTCACCAGGTAGTACTAGAAAACTATGCTTTCCCAGGTGGAATGATGATTGGTACTGACTCACACACTGTAAATGCAGGTGGTTTGGGTATGGTTGCAATTGGTGTTGGTGGTGCTGATGCCTGTGATGTAATGGCTGGCTTACCTTGGGAGCTTAAATTCCCTAAGCTAATTGGTGTTAAATTAACCGGAAAACTGAATGGATGGGCTTCTGCAAAAGATGTAATCCTTAAAGTTGCTGGTATACTAACGGTAAAAGGTGGTACAGGTGCAATTGTGGAATATTTTGGCGAAGGTGCAGAAAACCTAAGCTGTACTGGTAAAGGTACCATTTGTAACATGGGTGCCGAGATTGGTGCAACTACTTCTACATTCGGTTACGATGAGAGCATGGAGCGTTATTTACGTGCAACCAACAGAGCTGATATTGCTGATGCTGCAAACGCAGTAAAAGAACACTTAACAGGTGATGCAGAAGTTTATGCTGATCCGGAAAAATATTTTGACCAGATAATCGAGATCAACCTTTCTGAACTTGAGCCTTATATAAACGGTCCTTTCACTCCAGATTTGGCTACGCCTATTTCCAAAATGAAAGAAGTAGCTGTTGCAAACGGATGGCCATTAAAAGTTGAATGGGGTTTAATTGGTTCTTGTACCAACTCATCATACGAAGATTTATCAAGAGCAGCATCTATTGCTAAACAAGCTATTGATAAAGGCTTAGTTACTAAAGCAGATTTTGGTATCAACCCAGGTTCTGAACAAGTACGTTACACTGCAAACCGCGATGGTCTATTGAAGACTTTTGAAGATCTGAATGCAACGATCTTTACCAATGCTTGTGGACCATGTATTGGTATGTGGGACAGAGTAGGTGCAGAGAAACAAGAGAAAAACACTATCGTACACTCATTTAACAGAAACTTTGCTAAACGTGCCGATGGTAATCCAAATACTTATGCCTTTGTAACTTCTCCGGAAATTGTAGCAGCAATTGCTATTGCAGGTAATTTGAGCTTTAACCCATTAACAGATACTTTAACTAACAATAAAGGTGAGCAGGTTAAATTAGATCCACCAAAAGGTGATGAACTTCCTGTAAACGGTTATGCTGTTGAAGATGCAGGTTATCAGGAACCAGCTGCCGATGGTAGTGGTGTAAATGTAATTGTATCTCCTACTTCACACAGGTTACAATTGCTTGATCCATTTACTCCTTGGGAAGGTACTGACCTTAAAGGTTTAAAACTCCTGATCAAAGCAAAAGGTAAATGTACTACGGATCATATCTCTATGGCTGGTCCATGGTTGAAATTCCGTGGTCACTTAGATAACATTTCTAACAACATGCTAATTGGTGCGGTTAATTACTTTAATGAGAAAACCGATAACGTTAAAAATGAATTGACTGGCGAATACGGTCCGGTACCTGCTACTCAACGTTCTTATAAAGCCGCAGGAATTGGGTCTATCGTAGTTGGTGATGAAAACTATGGTGAAGGTTCAAGTCGTGAGCACGCGGCAATGGAGCCACGTCATTTAGGTGTTCGTGCAGTATTGGTAAAATCTTTTGCTCGTATCCACGAAACCAACCTTAAAAAACAAGGTATGCTTGGTTTAACGTTTGCCAACAAAGAAGATTACGATAAAATCCTTGAGGATGATACAATTGATATCGTTGGCTTAACAACTTTCGCTCCTGATGTTCCATTGACGTTGGTATTACAACATGCTGATCGCTCTAAAGAAGAGATCACTGTTAACCATAGCTACAATGCACAGCAAATCGAATGGTTTAAAGCAGGTGGCGCTTTAAATATCATCCGTAGAGAAGCTGCAGCAAAAAACGCTTAATCAGCAATTGATATAAAAAAAATAGGGGTTGTACCGATGGTACAACCCCTATTTTTTTGCATTTCTGCCTATGTTTTATCTAGTTTATTCTTCTTTTTCTGAAAGGAGATTTCTGGCCGTTTCCGCATCTTTTTCAAAAAGATGGAGCCTAACACCTCCAATAGCCTGATTGTACCCCAACTGACCGCCAATATTTTCGTCAGAAAGGAAGCATTGTATACCAGCATCCATTAACCTCGATTTTACAATATTAGCCTCTATTGGGTTATAAAAAGTTTGAAATACGACGATTTTATCCATTTGATCTTGTGTTTATCCTTAATATAGTAAAAAATATCAATGCCCCAAAAAGTCTTTAAACCAGAGTCCTGAGTCCTTAACAGTACGTTGTTGTGTTTTAAAATCAGTATGAATCAATCCAAATCGTGCATTAAAACCTTCCCCCCATTCAAAATTATCCATTAATGTCCAGGCCATGTAACCGGTTATGGGAACTCCCTCCTGCTTTACCTTTAATAAAGCAGCTAAATATTGTTCGAAGTAAGCAATACGCTCCTGGTCATGAATCTGATGGTTGAGAACCTTGTCGTGATAAGCCGCTCCATTTTCCGTGATCATTAAAGGCGGAATATTTGGATAAGCTGCAAATTGTTTAATGATGTTATAAAAGCTGTTGGCATTAATTTCCCAGCCCATCGCTGTATGTGGCTTTTTTCTACTTTTAGCTTTTACTTCCCAAGCTTGCACTACAGGAATAAAAGCATTGTATTTTATAGTTAAAGGGAAATAATTCTGTAGACCTATAAAATCGAAATCGAAGGTCAGCCGTTCTGTATGTCGCCAGGTAGAGTGCTGGATCGAAAACTTTTCCATCACATCCCAATCTGCCGTTGGGTAACCCATCCCAAGCAAAGGCTCAATAAACAGTCGATTCATCAGGCAATCTACCCGCTTGGCGGCCTGTACATCCGAAGCACTTTGTGTATAGGGAATTATCTCAGAACAGGAAAAGCTGGTTCCTATATTCGCATTCTTGACTTCCGATCTTAATATCCTACCACCATCAGCCTGTGCTATGGCTGCATGATGAACAGCGGAAAAGAAATTGGTTAAGCCCGTTTTCCCCGGCGCATGAACGCCCAACATATAACCTAAAGAGGTAAATCCAAAAGGTTCATTCAATACGATCCAATTCTTCACCTTATCCCCATATTCTCTTGCACAGATAGAGACAAAGAAATTAAAACTATCATTGATAGAAAAAGCCGTCCAGCCACCCTCGTCTTCCAACATCTCCGGTAAATCCCAATGGTATAAAGTAACATAAGGTATAATACCCTGCAATAAACATTCATCAATTACCTGATGGTAAAACCTGATCCCTTCCTTATTGATAGCTCCTTTACCTCTTGGTATAATACGGGGCCATGAGATAGAAAAACGAAAAATACCGAAGCCCAACAGCTTAACCAAGGCAATATCTTCCTTGTAGCGATGATAAAAATCACAAGCTATTGTTGGCTGATGTCCCTTTTTTGTTTTTCCAGATCTTTTAGCGAAAGTATCCCAAATAGACAAACCTTTTCCATACCCCAGCGCAGCACCTTCAATTTGCGCTGCCGCAGTAGCTACCCCCCATAAAAAATCCTTTCCAAAATCAGACGCCTTGATCATATCATTTCTGTATAAAGGGCAATATGGTAATCGCTTATTAAGTTAGTGTTAAGTTCATTCCACAATTTATCATTTTTAAATGCAACATATCATAATAAAGTTTAATTTACATCATATGATTAAAAGTATACATTCAACAATAGCGTTAATATTATTAAGTAGCACTTTGTTTGCTCAGGAACCTATTGGAACATGGTACGGCACATTAAACATCCAGGGAACTTCATTACCTCTGGTTTTCCATATTATAAAAGCCGGAAGCGAATATGTCACGACAATGGATAGCCCTCAGCAAGGTGCAAAAAGTATGCCTACCAGTAAAACTACTTTTACAAATAAGACTTTGACCGTTGAGGCATCAAACATTGGAATGAAATACACAGGAACTTATATACCTGACAGCAATAAAATAAACGGAACTTTTGAACAGAAAACAATACGCACAATGCTAGTGCTGAACACCAAACAGGAAAAGCAAACAAGGCCCCAAGACCCTAAAGATTTCCCTTATAAACAAGAAGAAGTAACTTTTACAAACACTGCTGGCGGAAGTAATCTTGCTGGCACATTGACCCTGCCGGCCAATGGCAAAGCCAGTAAAATTGTAGTCTTAATATCTGGTTCAGGTCCACAGAACCGGGATGAAGAATTGGCACCTTTTAATCACCGCCCATTCCTTGTACTTAGCGATTACTTAACCAGACAAGGTATTGCCGTACTAAGGTATGACGACAGAGGAATTGGCAAATCAACAGGCATTTTTTCTAAAGCAACTACAGCCGACTTTGCCGATGATGCAGAAACTGCAGTAAAGTACATACTTTCCAGACCTGACCTTAAAACTATGACTATCGGGCTTGTAGGCCATAGCGAAGGAGGCATGATTGCACCCATTGTTGCCAGTCGCAATCCAAACGTAAAATTCCTCGTTTTAATGGCGGGACCGGGCATTCCAATAGCGCAGTTATACGCACAGCAGATTGGCGATGCAATGAAGCTTGCAGGTGTTCCTGCCGATGAGGTCGTACAAAAAATGGCCTCCAATTTAAAGATATTTACAGCGATGAATGATGTCAAAGATCTTCCATTACCACATGCAGAGGCTCAAGTTGAGCTTTCATTACGCAAAGAACTCGATTTGGAGCCACTAGAGAGCCTAGATAGAACGGCTAAAGAATCCATCGTTCAACAAACCCTTAATCAATATAAAACACCATGGTTCAGGTACTTCATCAGCTTTGATCCTGCAGTTTATTTGACGAAGGTAAAATGCCCTGTTTTAGCCCTTAATGGCACCCTTGACTTCCAGGTAGAAAGTGCTGCAAATTTAGCTGGCATTAAGGCCGGACTACAAAAAGCAGGAAACAAACGTTTTGAAATTGTTCCAATGGAGGGGCTAAACCATTTGTTCCAAAAGGCAAATACAGGAGCAGAATCAGAATATGGAAATGTTGAAGAGACGCTCAACCCTGCGGCCCTTCAAAAAATTTCAAGCTGGATGAATGGTATATAATGAACAGCGTACTGCTTAATTCAAACTTAAGCCGATCTGCTTTAATAAAATCGCCGCGTTAAAAGTTGTACAAGGCCCATGTTTTATTTTGTAATCGAAATTCATTTCTCCTTCAGAGATCTGTATATCGAAATGGTAGTTTCTAACCTGATGTGCATGATCAGCTTCCATTTCGGACAATTGCAAATCGTGTGTGGCAAATAAAGCAGGAGTTTTTTGCTCAATTAATTTCTCTATAAAAACTTTTGAACCAAGGTATTTGTCCTTGCTATTTGTCCCCCTAAGCATCTCATCGATCAGCACAAAAGAATTTGGATTAGACTGTATCGCATCCAAAATCATTTTAAGCCGGTTTAACTCAGCTTTAAACGTCGAAGTTTGGTCGTTCAATGAATCTTTGATTCGCATGTAGGAAAGGACTTTAAAGATAGACAGCGACATTTGCTCAGCGCATACCGGAGCACCAGCAAAGGCCAAAGTCATATTAATGCCTACAGTTCTCAGAAAAGTACTTTTACCTGCCATGTTAGAGCCAGTCACAATGTCGACTGTAGGTGCAGCTTCAAATTTAAAACTATTGTATACCCTTACCTGCTCCGGAATAAGCGGATGCCCTAGTGCTGTAGCTTTTAAATGAAAAGCAGATGCTATTTCCGGGAAGGTCCATTCTGGTTGATTATGGGTCAATGTGGCAAAAGAAATCAACTCTTCAAACTTTCCGATCCTGTTCATCCCTTCTATCGTTTGCTCTGCAGATTGATCGTGCCAGTTACACAATGAAATAGAACACCTTAAATCCCACAGCGCAAAAAGATTCAGGGCCATGCCCACAATTATATTCAATCTGGCATCAAAGGCCTGAATAATGGAAGATAGCTTAAGGATTTGCTTACTAATAGGTACAACAGCCTTTCCTTCACCAAAAAACTGTCGTATATAAGTACTTTTCCAGCTTACATCTTCCGTCCACTTAATGGTATCTGCAAAGGCGCCCAACAAACTTGATTCTCGGCTAAAACCGTTATGTATCAAATTAATGTGGCGCATATTAAAAATGATTAAGCTCGCGTTAAACAGGGCAACAGCCGCAAAAAGCTGCCATACCCAACCACCAAACACATTACCTAATATAAATACACCAATCGTAATAAAAGGAACAACCTTAACATACAAGCGCAATGATTTCTTGCGGGTAAATTTTAACTGCTCTGGCAATTGATCCTGAAGTTTATTGATGATCACCTGCAGTTGCCCTGGTTTATGATTTTGAAGCTCTGCCCGAAAATGGAAAGTCTCGTCAATGTGACTTTTTAATTCTACAATCGCTTCCTGTCTTTGTTGGATAGTCAACTGATCATTGGGCTGATTTAGATTAGCAGCCAAAATATCCATCCCTTGCTGTATATTACAGCGATTAATAAATGAATATAAAGAACCCTGACCAAAGATATCTAAGTCTGAAGTATAGGGATGATATTCATCTGCATAGGCTTCTCCATTGTTATAACCATTTTTACCACCGCTTAACTGATCAATCTCATTTTGATAAACCCATAGCAATTTACCGGCATAGGTTAATTGTTTCTGTACAACAGTTTGTTTTTTTACTAGAAATAGGAATGCAATTAAAGGTGCACATAACAACACCGCAAACGGCCACCCAAAACCAAAATTAATAATCAAAGCAATGATCAGGATTTCCGCGATGAATAGTCCTAACCGAGAAAATGAGATGTTATTTAACTTACGTTTAAGGCGATCAACCTCGGTTTGTTGCTTGTCTGCATTATTTTGATAGTCGGCTAAGATGCTATGTTTTGTTTTTACCATTATATTTGATTTCCTTAATAATTTATTGGGTCAAGCTTTGACTATGGTCAAGATTAGATGTTACGGATTGTTTAGATGATAAAGATAAAATAAATGAAGATTACTTTACTGGTTGTAGGAAAAACAGAAGATAAGTACCTGATTGAGGGTATTGAGAAATACCTGAGCAGGTTGAAACATTACATTAACTTTAACCTATTGGTTATACCGGAAATAAAGAACACGAAAAACTTAAGTGAGGCGCAGCAAAAATCAAAAGAAGCAGAACTGATCCACAAACAGATTAGCAATCTCGATACCGTGATTTTAATGGATGAAAAGGGGAAGAAATATACTTCGGTGGCTTTTTCAAATTATCTAAACAAACAGATGATTGGGAGTGTTCAGCATTTGATATTCATTATTGGCGGACCTTATGGCTTTGATGAGAGTATATATAAACGAGCCAATGGCAGCATGTCGCTTTCAGACATGACCTTCTCTCATCAAATGGTGAGATTGTTCTTTGTAGAGCAGCTTTATAGGGCATTCAGCATCTTAAAAGGTGAACCCTATCACCACGAATAATTTGAAATTGATTTGTGGAAACTGAAGCCACAGCACATCATTAAACAAAAGGAGGTTATTATGCGTTTACCGTCGGATTATAAAAGAGACTATAAATTTAAAAGCAATAAAAGCAGGGATAGAATGAATTACATCATTGCTATCATCATATCGGCCATTGCATTTTTGCTGATTTGGTATTTATTTTAAAACGCAAACTGGCGGCAAAAACAAAAGGATACCTTGTGGGTACCCTTTTGTAAAATGATTAAGATCAATTAAGGCTAACTAAACACCTTTTTTACTTGTCATACTAGCTTTTTTAGCTGGCTGAGCAGTTTTGCTTGGCGCTTTTGCGTTTGATGGCTTAACTGCAGCTTTAGGTTTTTTATCTACCTCAGCTTTCAATGCTTCATGTTCCTCGCTTAAAGCAGGAGCTTCTTCACTAAATAAAGGCAGATCTTTAAGAATGTGGAACCAGCTTACAATTTTCTTCATATCTGAAGCGTAAACTTTCTCTTCATCATGGCCTGGTGCTACTTCCTTAAAAAAGGTTTTTAACACAGCTGAATCTGCTTTTGCATCAGGAACATTTCCTTTAGCGGCAGTCATATTTGCTAAAACATCAATTAATTTTAAATCCTCATCCTCACCATATACCGTAATATCTTCCAATGACGCCAGTTTAGTTGAAGTCATATTGGCTATAATTTTAACTTTCTGTGCGTCCAGACTTTCAAGAACATATCCTGCTTTATTCTGACCAACAAGTTTAAACAACCCTGGTCTTCCAGATACTGCTACAATTCCTCTTAAATTCATATCGTTTGTTTTTGAGAAGTTTAGAATTAATCTTCTATTACTTCAATACTTAAAATCTTATCGCCTTGTTTAATATCGTCAACAATATCAACATTCTCAATCACTTTACCAAAGCAAGTATGATTTCTGTCAAGGTGTGCTGTATTGTCTCTGCTGTGGCAAATAAAGAACTGTGAACCACCAGTATTTCTTCCGGCGTGAGCCATAGATAATACGCCACGTTCGTGGTGTTGGTTTTCTCCTGTTAATTCGCAATCAATTTTATAACCTGGACCACCTGTGCCTGCTAAGTGTGCTGTAGCAGCATCTTTAGAGTTAGGACATCCTGCCTGAACAACGAAATTAGGGATCACCCTGTGAAATGTTACTCCATTATAAAAACCTTCGTTAGCTAATTTTTTAAAGTTGGCAACTGTATTTGGTGCATCCTGATCGTAAAACTGAACGGTCATGTCACCTTTATCTGTTTTAATTATTGCTTTGCTCATGATAAAATTTTATAAACGGCAAACTTAGAGAAATTTGCGCTGATATGCAAAAGACAGTGCGCTAATCAAAAGGATAGCTGTTTTTAATATTTCAAATATTTATGCAACCGATTGTAACTTTAAAAAAATAGCCTTACTTTGGTCATCCCAAATATAACGTCCTCCAAAATTTAACGCATCACCACAAAGAAAAAAACAATAAAATGAATAAACAGATTGCCATAGTAACAGGCGGTGGAGCTGGATTGGGTCTAGCCATCAGCAAAAAATTGATTCAGGAAGGTCTGTATGTCATCATGATCGGTAGAAATGAAGATAAATTAAAAACTGCTGCTGCCGAATTTGGGGAGCTATGTAGCTATCGTGTATTTGATCTTCAAAACCTTGCAGGTATTCCGGCGCTTATTGAAGAGATTCATGCCTCATTTGGAAAGATTGACGTGCTGGTAAACAATGCTGGCATTAATATGAAAAAGCCTTTTATCGAGGTGACAGATGAAGATTTTGCAAATGTAATTCAAGTCAATTTATCTGCAGTATTTAGCATTAGTCGCGAAGTGGTAAAAAAAATGATTGATGCACAAAGTGGCGCTATTGTAAACATTAGTTCGATGGCAGCGCAATACGGCATCCCAAAAGTAATTGCATATTCGGCAGCGAAGACAGGAATAGAAGGAATGACAAGGGCAATGGCTACTGAACTTTCGCCATTAGGAATCAGGATCAACTGCGTTGCTCCTGGCTTTATAAAAACAGCGATGTCTGCCAAAGCATTAGATGCCGATCCAGAGAGAAAAAACAAGGTATTTTCCAGAACGCCAATGGCAAAAATGGGTGAGCCCGAAGATGTTGCCGACGCGGTTTACTTTCTAAGTTCGGCTAGTGCAAAGTATATCACCGGCGTAGTAATGCCTGTTGATGGAGGAAACTCAATCGGATTTTAACAAAAAATTATAATTCTGTTGATTGTCTTTCTACGATTGTAGGTTCCAGAATAACGTTACGGATGTCATCGTAAGGGTTATCCTGTTTGATCATTTGTAAAAACAGTTCAGCACAATCCTGTCCCATCTGATTCGGATGTTGATCCACCGTAGATAAACTCGGCGTGATATAGGCTGAAAAAGCTTCATTCGCAAACCCGATTACCCCTATCTTCGGTGGAACCAGGTTAACCTCCTTTAGCTTCTTAATCACCCCAAGAGCAGTAAAGTCATCCCCAGCAATAATAGCATCGGGCATATTATCGCCACGTAAAAGTCTGCCAGCACCATATCTTCCATCTTTTATGGACAAGCCACCAAAAATGAGTTGCGCTTCATTCACAGGCAAGTTATTCACTTTCATGGCTTCTCTATAACCTTCCAAACGATCATTAAAAATTTGGATCTGGTGAATAGTAGTTACAAAAGCGATGCGCTTATAGCCTTGATCAATGAGATGTTGAGTTGCTAAAAAACCTGCCCGAAAATCGTTCAGGGTAACGGTTGGGACTTTTAGTTTTGGGCTAATTCTATCAAAAAGAATGAGGGGTTTATTCTGATTTATAATCTCTTGAAAATGTGACACTTCGTTAGTCTCTAGTGACATTGAAGCCATAATCCCATCTACCTGAGCCTCAAGCAGCGTTTTTACACCTTTAATCTCATTTTCGACAGATTCATTAGATTGGTATAGGATGATTCTGTAACCGCTATCTTTTAATCCTTCTTCTATGCTATGGATAATTGAAGCAAAAAAATGTGCCTGAACGCTTGGCACAATTACACCGACAATATAAGTTTTCCCTGATTTAAGAGCAGAAGCTAGCTTATTAGGACTATAGTTAAGTCTTTTCGCTACATCAATTACGCTTTGTCTTGTTGATTCACTAATTGCAGGAAAACCGCTAAGCGCCCTGGACACTGTTGAAACTGTAATGTTCAGTTCCTTAGCAATATCGTATATAGTTGTTTTTTTCTTCAAAATCTGGGGAATAGCAAATTTGTGCAAGTATAATAAAAAGACCGTTATTTGGCATTAGAAACACCAAATAACGGTTAGTATTATTACCAGTATACACTATAAAGTGCGACAAGAATGCCCACTATAATTAAAGCTCCAACAGCAAAACCTGTAGAAGTTTTGAACATAGTTGCATCAATTTCAAGTCCTTTAGCATCTTCCTCACCTTTGTTTTCTACCAGACTGATGATAATCATTCCGATCACACAGAATAAAAACACAAAGCCCATTCTGTCTAAGAAAGGTATTTCATAAATACCAGCCGAACCTTTAACTGCAAAGCCGAATTCCGACAACCAGGAAAGATCGACCATACCAGGTAAAAACTTAAGCAATAAAGAAAGTCCAAAACCACCTATAGTAGCAAATAGGGCTGCATTAGATGTCGTTTTTTTCCAGAAGAATCCTAGAATAAACATGGCAAAAATACCTGGTGATACAAAGCCTGTATATTCTTGAATGTACTGGAAACCGCCCTTTTTGTCAATTCCCAAATGCGGAGCAATCAGTACGCCCAAAATCATGGCTGCTATAATCGCAATTTTACCTGTTACCACTAGATTAGCTTCCGTAGCATCAGGTTTAATTACTTTTTTATAAATGTCCAACGTAAATATAGTCGCAATACTGTTTGCCTTTCCAGCCAGAGAAGCCACTACCGCAGCAGTAAGTGCTGCAAAAGAAAGCCCTTTTAATCCGGCAGGTAAAAGATTAAGTAATACAGGATACGCGCGGTCAGGATTTACAGAACCATCTTGAAGCATTTCGGTTTGAAAGGCTCCATCCTTATATAGCACGTAAGCAGCTATACCAGGCAATACTACGATAATAGGCATCAATAACTTTAAAAACGCAGCGAATAAAATACCCGAACGAGCTGTTTTCAGATCAGCTCCTAAAGCACGTTGCGTGATATACTGGTTACAACCCCAGTAGTTCAAGTTCACAATCCACATCCCCCCTACAAGCACACTCAGTCCCGGAAGGTCGATATAATTTTCATTATCTGGTTTCAGTACCATGTGGAAATGCTCAGAAGCCTTACTGGTCATCAACTTATAACCATCTAAAATCCCTGTTGTTCCATAATGTTCTGAGACTAAACTAAGGGCCAGATAAGTGGTGGCCAATCCACCAAGGATTAAAAAGAATACCTGGATCACGTCAGTATAGCCAATAACCTTCATTCCACCCAAGGTAATGATGATCGCAAACGCTGCGATAGCATACATACAAAGATCGAGGTTGAAGCCCGAAATACTGCTTACCGCCAATGCGCCCAAGTACAGGATAGAGGTTAGATTAACCACTACATACAACAGCAACCAGAAAACAGCCATGATCATCGCTACCGTTCCATTATACCTTTGATGAAGGAATTGGGGCATGGTAGAGATTTTATTTTTCAGGTATACCGGAATAAAGAAAACGGCTACTACAATAAGTGTTGCCGCAGCCATCCATTCATAGGTAGCAATTGCGAGCCCCATTTTAAAGCCTGAGCCACTCATCCCGATAAATTGTTCGGCCGAAATGTTTGAGGCGATTAGAGAAGCTCCAATAGCCCACCAGGTAAGGGAGCCTTCTGCAAGAAAATAATCCTTAGAACCGCTGGCGGCAGATTTTTTCTTATTGTAAATATAGAGCCCATAAGCCGCTACAATTACAAAGTAAATTAAGAATACGATATAATCTTTCGTATCCAGCACGTTGGTTTTCATCAATTTGGTTTAGTTAGGTTTAATAATCGGTTACAAACTACGATTAAAATAAATTTAAATATAGCGATTGATTAAATTTTCCAAGTATTCTTGTTTCCCACTGCGCACTTCAGGCTCACCTTGTTGTACAGCATAGTTCCTTAAATCTTCCATACTTAACTTCCCTTGCTCAAATTCGGCCCCCTTACCACTGTCAAAAGAAGCGTAGCGATCGGCCCTTATAGTTTTATAATCTGACTTTTGAAGAATGGCATCTGCGGTTACCAAGGCGCGGGCAAAAATATCCATACCGCCAACATGTGCATAAAAAAGATCGGCAGGATCAGTTGAATTACGGCGAATCTTGGCATCAAAGTTAACACCACCACCTTTTAAACCACCACCTTCTAAAATAATCAGCATCGCTTCAGTTAATTCATTGATGTCATTAGGAAATTGATCTGTATCCCAACCATTTTGGTAATCTCCTCTATTTGCATCAATTGAACCCAATAAACCACTATCCACTGCAACCTGTAATTCATGCTGGAAGGTATGTCCGGCTAAAGTTGCATGGTTCACTTCCAGATTAAGTTTAAAATCAGCTAGCAAATCATATTCCTGTAAAAAGCCCCTTACTGTTGCTGCATCGTAATCATACTGATGTTTAGATGGCTCACATGGCTTTGGCTCAATAAAAAATGTGCCTTTAAAACCTTGTTTGCGTGCATAATCTTTAGCGGTATGTAAGAACTTAGCCAAATGCTCCTGCTCACGTTTCATATTGGTATTCAATAAGCTCATATAGCCTTCTCTTCCACCCCAAAAAACATAATTCTCTCCACCTAATGCAATTGTTGCATCTAAAGCAGCTTTAACCTGCGCCGCACCGTGTGCAAGTACATGAAAATCTGGGTTGGTTGATGCCCCGTTCATGTAACGTTTGTGGCTAAATAGATTGGCTGTTCCCCAAAGTAATTTCACGCCACTACTGGCTTGTTTTTCCTTCGCATACTCCACCAAAGCTTGCAATCTTCGCTCGTTTTCAGCAATATCATCGCCATAATCTACCACATCCACATCATGGAAACAGTAATAAGGCAATTGCATCTTCGTAATAAATTCAAAGGCAGCATCCATTTTATCTTTTGCCCTTTCTACCACATCTTTCTTTTCATCCCATGGAAAAATGTGTGTAGCGCCACCAAAAGGATCCGCACCATTTCCATTAAATGAATGCCAATAAGCACAAGCAAATTTAAAATGCTCGTTCATGGTTTTTCCTGCTACAACTCTATTTGCATCATACCATCTAAAAGCCAGCGGATTATCGCTATTCAGCCCTTCAAATTGTATCTGATCAATTCCCTTAAAAAATTCCTTTGCTCCTGTTACTACTTTTGTCATGTTGATATATTTTTTGATTCTAATTATAATGCTTTGTTTAAAAGGCTTTTCCATTCAGCGTATATGGGCTCGTAGGCCTCAGAATTTTTAGGCTCCAAATACCTGATCAGCTCATGTTGTGTAAATGCCGCTTCAGGGCTTTCAAAAATCCCCGCTCCAATACCTGCTCCAAGTGCCGCTCCTACGCTACCATCATTTTCATAGAGCTCTACCGGAACGCCGGTTACATCGACAAATGTTTGTGCAAATACCTCACTTAAAAATAAGTTAGCCATGCCTGCCCTGATCACCTTTGGTTGCATTCCATTTTCGCGCATAATATCAAGCCCATAGCGAAATGCAAACGCGATGCCCTCCTGTACTGCTCTAAAAATTTCAGCTTGTTTATGTAAATTGAGGTCGATGCCCAACAATTGTGCTCCTGTATATTTATTATTCAGCATCCGTTCGGCACCATTGCCAAAAGGCAATACTTTTAATCCTTTACTTCCAATGGGTGCTGTAGCTGCAAGATCATTAAGTGCAGCATAGGACAAATGAGGTGCAAAATTATGTTTTGCCCATCTGTACATACTTCCTGTACCGTTGATACATAACAATACACCAGTATGTTTTTGCTCCTTAGCATAAGTAACATGTGCAAAAGTGTTCACCCTCGACTCTGGATCGTAAGTCAGCTCATTGCTTACCCCATAAATTACGCCCGAAGTTCCGGCGGTAGCTGCAACTTCGCCTGGCTTAAGCACATTTAGAGACAAAGCATTGTTAGGCTGATCACCAGACTTATAAGAAACCGGGATCCCTTGCTGCAATCCCAATAACGCAGCTACATCAGCTTTAAGGGATCCATGGATAGAGAAGAGTGGTTTAATGTCGGGGATTAATTTTTGATCAATTCCATAATGTTCCATTACTTCTTTAGACACTTCATCCTTGTCAAAATTCCAAAACACACCTTCAGATAATGATGCAATACTGGTCGTAATCTTCCCTGTGAATTTCATGGCAATGAAATCCCCCGGCAGCATTACTTTATCGGTCTGGCTGTAGATCTCAGGCTCGTTGTTCTTTACCCAGGCCAGCTTAGAAGCTGTAAAATTACCCGGAGAATTTAGCATCTCCTGTAAACACTTATCATGTCCTATGGCATCAAAAGCTTGCGCCCCCAAGTCTACCGCCCTACTATCACACCAAATGATGCTATCGCGCAAAACGTTTTGTTCTTTGTCAACAATCACCAAACCGTGCATCTGATAAGCGATACCTATCGCCTTAATATCCTTAGGATTAAAGATTCCTGTTGCATTTAATTGAAGAATAGCATGAACAGCATTTTGCCACCAGTCAACAGGTGATTGCTCCGCCCATCCAGATTTAAGGGATTTGATTTCCACTTCCTCTTCGGGATATTGAGCCGTAGCCACCCGCTTCTGGGTATCCACATCAACAACTGAAACTTTAATAGAAGATGTGCCTATATCGAGGCCTAATAAATACATATCATTTGGTTTAATAATTAATCGTGCAACCGTTTGCATAAAGGTAATTGTAAATTCATAAATCCCAACTTATTTTGCATAAAAATTGTATTTATTTTTGACCGATGAAAATAAACAGCCCTAAAAGTAACGCAACCGGTTGCACAACATGAAATATACATCTTGACTGATCCTATAATTTCCTTCTTTTTGTGTCGTTATATAATTACATTCGTACCTATGCCAGGGTTTATGATTTCGAAACGATTAAGTATATTATTTTTCTTGCTATTCTTTAGCATTGCGCTTAAAGCATCATCTATTTTAATCTATATGGATGAAGATCAAAAAAACCACCTTAAAGCTTATGGCATAGCCTACTGGGGGATCAAACAGCAAGCTGATGTAAGTTGGCTTTTAAATTATAGAGGAGGAAGCTTTTTAATCAAATACAATAAAGCTATCGAGGATGAATGTAAAACACGAGGGGTATCCTATCAAGTTTTAGCAGACGGCAAAGTTACAGCGATCCTAAACGAGATCAGCGACCCACAGGTAAACATGGAAATGGTAAAGCTTGAAAAAGCGCCAAAAATAGCGGTATACTCCCCTAAGAGTAAATTGCCATGGGATGATGCCGTAACCTTAGTGCTTACTTACGCAGAAATCCCCTACGATGTAGTATACGATGATGAGGTATTAAAAGATAAACTATCTGGCTACGACTGGCTGCACATGCACCATGAGGATTTTACAGGGCAGTATGGACGTTTCTGGAATGCTTTTAGAAATGCAACCTGGTATCGTGAGGATGTAAAGAATCAAGAGGCCGCAGCAAAGCGCAACGGCTTAAAAAAGGTTTCGGAAATGAAACTTGAAGTAGCTAAAAGAATAAAGGAATTTTGCGCTGGTGGTGGTTTCCTATTTGCCATGTGCTCTGGAACCGATAGCTTTGACATTGCTTTAAGTGCCGAAGGACTTGACATTTGTGAAAGCATGTTTGATGGTGACCCCGCAGATCCGCAAGCTCAGGCTAAGTTAAAATTCAATAGAACCTTCGCCTTTAAAGATTTTCAGCTTGATCTAAATCCTTCCAATTACGAATTTTCGGATATTGATGTCACCCAAACCCGTAGTTTAGTCCAAAGCAACGATTTCTTCACCTTATTTGACTTTTCGGCCAAATGGGACCTTGTACCGACAATGCTAACTCAAAACCACGACAAGGTAATCAAAGGCTTTATGGGACAAACCACAGCCTTTAGAAAGCGCCTGGTGAAACCTAACGTTACCGTACTGGGCGAAAACAAGGGAGCTGAAGAAGTGCGCTATTTAAATGGTGAAATTGGAAAGGGACAATTTACTTTTTATGGTGGGCACGATCCTGAAGATTATCAACATGCGGTAGGCGATCCTCCTACAGATTTAAACCTACATCCAAACTCACCGGGATACCGTTTGATATTAAACAATGTATTATTTCCTGCGGCTAAAAAGAAACCGCAGAAAACTTAATCATAAAAATTCCATTGTACGCCAAACTTGAACAATGCCCTATCTTGCATTGGATAGCGATTAACACCGTAATATCCTTTGACTGGTAAACCTTGGTTTACATAATCACACTTCAAAAACAGATTAGCCTTTCTTAAGCTCGCTTTTACCCAAACATCAACAATCGGCGTAGTAGCAAAGCTTTCATCAGATCCTACGTAAAACTGGCCAAGCGCAGGTGAATAAGAATAATTTCTATAAGGTGTATTGTATCTCACATCAAAACCTACATTGGTTTTAAGTGCTTTAAAGAAAGTTTGGTTTACATAGAAACTATTAAAAGTATAAACCTCAGGAGTACGGAGCACACCTGGATTATCTGTCTTCTGATAAACAACGTAACCATCCAAATGGAACTTGCCAAAAGTAAATTTCTTGCCAACAGCAATTTTTAACAGATTTAAACTTGTACCAAGCTGAGTTGGCGTAACAGAAAGAACCTCAGCAACGGTTGGATCTCCGTTTGTTGGTAAATTCGCTTTAAAATACATGTAATTATTAATCAGATAATAATTTGCCGTAGCATCCAGTTTCAATTTTGGATTCTCGTATTTAAAAGAAAAATTAACCGTTTTTGTTCGGTCAAAATCATTGATCCAACGGTAATGGTTACCAAAATATCGGTTATAAATCTCTGCCGGAGATTTATTTTCAAAATATGCTCCCAAAACTACTCGGCCAATTGAATTACTTAGTAAGACATTGCTTCTAGCTTCATAATGAAAGTCCCCCATATTTCGTCCTTGAAATATCTGTTCTACATCCAAATTCAAATCAATACGATTACTGAATCGGTATCCCGCCGCCCCTAGCAAAGTCATATTTTGAAAGGTGGCCTCATAATCATAAAAATTAGTACCATCCCTATATAGGGCCAATTGCGAATAGTTATAATACTCGTGTCTAATTCCTGCATCCAGTTTCAACTCGTTTTTAATGAAGGCGCTTGACTTTGCCCTCAGAAAGAAACTATATAAAAACTCATTTTGAATGCGCGTATAACTAGTCGAATCATTCGTAAATGTACTATCAGCGTATCCTTTTGGAATTACAGTACGATCGTCTGCTTCATCCTTCTGAAAAGAATAAGCATTTTTATCATACTTAAACGTGTAGGTAATTTTATTGGTTGGCAATATCTTATCCGATATTTCTTGAGCCGAGCTGTCTATCCGACCAACAAAATAAGATTGCTTTATAAAAAAAGAACCCTGACGCCATAATTGTTTAGCTGTATTTAACCTTACTTGTTCAGCAATTCTACTGATGACGCGGTTAGCTGGAATCGTAAAAACCGAATCATTAGTAATGGAACCATTTTCCATTGCTTTTAAAGTATTAAAAACGGCATTACTCCATAAGTTATAACGTTTATTAGGAGATTGATACCAGGTAAAAAATGCACCATTAAGATCATCGCCTCTTTGTCTCGGATATATCCCATTTGCGCCTATCCGGTTAAAATTAGCCCCTATGTTCCAGTTCTTTTTAATATTTTGAGAGAGAATCACTTTAAAAACCTGCTCAGCCTCCCCTCCTGAAAGATAATAGAGACTACTAAAAGGAGTTCTGGCCTGATAATATTTAACATCATCCTGGGTCATTGCGTAATAATCGAGCGAATGGAAACCTACATCAAAACCAATAGATTTTGATGGCTCAAACAACATAGGCATAGCGGCTAAGCCTAGATTTCCAATACCTACTGTCGGCGTACGCGGCTGCAACAACACGCTAAAATTTTGAAAGCCATTTAAACTTGTATCCAAAGCCATTGTTTGGATGCTGTCTTTAGACAATTTAAGGGTAGTGTACCTTATATATTTAGAAGTGAATACGACTGAATCCAATCCCCCTTCTTCTTTTTTCCTTAGAGAATCGAGTTCCTTATTATCTCTAACCGTCGTCTTTAAATCCTGCGCGCACAATCGCCCAACACCAATGGTAAACAGCAAACTAACAAATAAAACAATGCGTTTATACATTACAGTGTAGAAATTAACTGGCTTAATATTTTTGTCATCATAGGTTCTGCAGTCCTTGCAGTTTCCAATATTTCATCTAAACTAACTGGCAATAACACTTCTGGAAAGCCTTCATCTGTCAACACAGAAATTGCAAAGACAGGCACATTCATGTGTTTAGCTACAATAACTTCCGGCACGGTGCTCATCCCAACGGCATCACCACCAATTATTCTAAGATACTTATATTCTGCTTTAGTCTCCAGGTTAGGACCTGTTACAGAAACATAAACTCCCTGGTGGCAATCGATATTGTTTTCTTCTGCAATTTGCATAGCAGCATCAATCAGTTTGCGGCTATAAGGCTGGCTCATATCCGGAAACCTTGGTCCCATGTCGGCATCATTATGTCCTCTTAAAGGGTTTTCTGGCTGCAAGTTGATGTGATCATTAATGATCATCAAATCTCCCTTTTTAAAGTTTGGATTTAAAGACCCCGCAGCGTTTGAAACAAATAAACAATGTATCCCCAATGCCTTCATTGCTCTGATTGGAAAAGTAATTTGCTGCATGCTATATCCTTCATAGTAATGTAGGCGACCCTGCATGGCAATTACTTTTTTACCTCTTAAAGTTCCAAAGATTAACTTCCCAGAATGAAATTCAAGTGTAGATATGGGAAAGTTAGGTATATTAGAATACATTAAATTGTACTCGACCTCTATTTCGTTAACCAGGCCACCAAGGCCTGTCCCTAAAACAATTCCAACTTCAGGTTGAAAATTATTCGTTTTGAGTTTTATATATTCAACGGTTTCGTGTAGTGCTTGAAACATAGTCTAAAATCTTTTGATCAAATGTATTTTTATCTTCTTTTTGTAGTTCTATTTTAATCGGCAAATAAAACACAGGTAAATTTAACAGTAATTCTTTGAAACTAACATCTAATAAACGTTGTGCATCCTTTTCTGTTGTAACAATGATTTTTTCTTTCGAAGGATCGTTATTGAAAGCCTGAACAAGTTTCATCACATCTTGCATGCGAAAGTGATAATGATCAGGATAATCATGATGCTGAATCGCACCTGAATAGGTCTTTAAGTAGTTAATTAAAGGTAATGGGTTGGCGATACCAGTAAGCAAAAACACAGTTGTGTTAGAAGTTATTGATGCACAAGGCTGTGTGGCAGACGAAAACAAATGCTTTAATTCGCCATAGGTAATAAATGAAAAAGACAGCTCATTCTTGGCCTTTTCATTAAATCTTTCGACACATTTCAATCTTTCCCCTTCTGCAATTACTATAGGCCCCTTAGTAATGAGCAGTGCTTGTGCTCTTTTATAGCCCGAAAAAGGTTCGCGTAAATTCCCTGCAGGCAACAAAAACTGCGGACTTAATAATTTTTGGTATTCGAAAAGCAAAATGCTGAATCCTGGAGTTACACTCCGGTGTTGGTAGGCGTCATCTAAGATAATCAGGTCATGACTGTCTTTTAACCGATTAATCCCTGTCACTCTATCTTCACAAACGGCGACAGTAATTTGTTTAAATTTGCTATAAAATTGCATAGGTTCATCACCTATGGTTTGTGCCGTAGCGCTTTCATCTGCCAGGATAAAACCTTTAGTTTTCCGGCCATATCCTCTGCTGAGTATCGCGATCTTATGATCAGAAAGCAGGCTTACTAAATATTCGGTTACCGGGCTTTTACCAGATCCTCCTACAACCAGGTTACCCACACAAATTACAGGAATGTCAAAACGTGTTGATTTAAAAAGTCCTAGATCATATAACTTATTTCTTAATACAATGACTATTCCATAGCCAATGGAAAAAGGGAACAGTAGTAATCTTAGATATTTAATCATGTTTAGGGTTCAAAAATAAGAATTATATCAGCGCATTGTATGAAGATAATACAGAATGCAGCATTTTACCACTCTAATAAAAATAAAAACTACCTTTGTAAAAACAACTTATTATATCATGCTTAAAGGATTTTTTAACGTACCAACTCCTGTAAATGAGCCCATTTTGGGTTATGCCCCAGGAAGTAAAGAACGTGAACTTTTAATGGCAGCTATTGCCGATGCCCGTGCTAAACAGATTGAAATACCAATGCATATTGCTGGTAAGGAAGTCCATACTGACAATAAAGGCAAGGTTACTCCTCCTCACGATCACCAACATATTCTTGGACAATACAGCAAGGGCGAGAAAGCTCATGTAACACAAGCAATTGATGCTGCTCTGGCTGCTAAAGCTAACTGGGAAAACCTAGCTTGGGAACACCGTGCAGCGATCTTTTTAAAGGCAGCAGATCTAATTGCTGGTCCTTATCGTTATAAGTTAAATGCAGCGACTATGCTGGGGCAATCTAAAAATGCTTACCAGGCAGAAATTGATGCAGCTTGTGAGCTGATTGACTTCTTACGTTTCAACGTAAGTTACATGTCCGATATTTATAAACAACAACCTCCTGTATCTCCTAAAGGATCATGGAACAGAGTTGAGCAACGCCCACTAGAAGGTTTTGTATTCGCCCTAACTCCATTTAACTTTACAGCTATTGCAGGTAACTTGCCTACTTCGGCTGCCATGATGGGTAACGTAGTGGTTTGGAAACCAGCAAACACGCAGATCTATGCAGCCAATGTATTGATGCAGATCTTTAAAGAAGCAGGTTTACCCGATGGTGTAATTAACCTTGTTTACGTATCAGGTCCTGATGCAGGTGATGTGATTTTTAGTCACCCTGATTTTGCAGGTATACACTTTACAGGTTCTACTGGTGTTTTCCAAAACATCTGGAAAACCATTGGCAACAACATTCATAAATTTAAAACCTACCCACGTATCGTTGGCGAAACTGGCGGTAAAGACTTTATTTTAATTCATGGTTCTGCTGAAGCAGAATCATCTAGTACTGCAATTATCCGTGGTGCATTTGAATACCAGGGACAAAAATGTTCTGCGGCTTCACGTGTATACGTAGCTAAGAGCATCTGGCCAAAGGTTAAAGAATATATGTTACGTGATCTGGCTACCTTTAAAATGGGTGGTACAGAAGATTTCGGTAACTTCATTAATGCGGTTATCGACGAGAACTCTTTTGATAAGCTGACTAAATATATCGACGAAGCGAAAAAAGATAAAGGCGTAGAAATTATGGCCGGTGGTGGTTACGACAAATCTAAAGGTTACTTTATTGAGCCTACAGTTTTAGTTGTTGACGATCCGAAATATACGACCATGTGCGAAGAGTTGTTTGGCCCTGTTTTGACGGTTTACGTTTACGAGGACAAAGACTTTGATCAGGTATTAGAAATTATCGACACAACGTCTATCTACGCCTTGACTGGTGCTGTAATTGCTCAGGATCGTTATGCGATTGAGAAAGCATCACACGCTTTAAGAAATGCGGCAGGAAACTTCTACATCAATGACAAATGTACTGGTGCAGTTGTTGGTCAGCAGCCTTTTGGTGGTGCCAGAGGTTCTGGTACTAACGACAAAGCTGGTTCAATGATCAATCTTTTACGTTGGGTTTCTCCACGAGCGATTAAAGAGACTTTTGATATGCCAAAGGATTATCGTTATCCATTTTTAGGGTAAAAAATAACCGAAGGTTTTTTTTTGTTCAAAATAGAAAAACTCCCGGCGATGAACCGGGAGTTTTTTGTATGTCTAAACTAAAATTGTTAGTTATCAAATCTTATGGACTGGGAACAGCTACATTTGACCGGTTAATTGCAAATAATATACTACAGTTAGTATAATTCCCAAAAACACACCTATAACGGAGGCTGCATTTACTTTAGCTCCCTTTAGCCAGTCGATAACAATGAACAATATACCTAAAGGAGGTACCAACCCTATCAAAGAATAGGCAGCCATCAAATCTTTATAATTTTCCTTTTTCATCTTTATAGATTTCTGATCTGGTTTAAAACTAATTTCTTATATGCTGATCTAAGATAATAATATCCAGGACAATAACCTTACCCGAAACTAAACAAAAAAGGCTCCCGCATTGAAGCATGCTAAGAGCCTTTATTTTTAATGCTAAAATTATTTTTCTGCTATTTTTGGGCTTGCATTTTAAATACCGGAGAAATATCTTCAGGCCCAGAAGCACTTACCTGCAGGTCCTTAATCAATCCAGTTTCTAAACTATACACCCATGCATGAACAGCCAGTTCCTGACCTGATGCCCAAGCATTTTGCACAATAGATGTACTCATAACATTCGCTGCACCTTCTATTGCATTGAGTTCAACCAAACGATTCGATCTCTTTACAGGATCTTTAATTGTTTGCATCTCACGATCATGCATCCGGATAACGTCTTTGATATTCCTTAACCAATTGTCGATCAAACCAACCTGTTTATCACCCAAAGCAGCATTTACACCCCCGCAACCATAATGGCCGCACACAATGATATGTTTTACTTTTAATACATTAACCGAATAATCCAACACACTCAGTAAATTCATATCCGTATGTGTAACTACATTTGCAATGTTACGATGTACAAAGATATCACCGGGCATTGTATTCGTAATTTGATTTGCCGGCACACGACTGTCAGAACATCCAATCCAAAGAACCGGAGGAGCCTGACCAGCAGAAAGTCTGGCGAAAAATGTTGGATCTTCTTTAAGCGTTTCCGCTACCCAATCCTTATTTCCCTGTAATAGACCTTCGTATGTTATTTTGTCTGTATCTTGTTTTTCTAATTTAGCACACATAATATTTTAATTATTAATTTCTTCAATGACTTTATTATTCAATTTTGGTACGGTATACTGCTCCTTTACGTTTTCAAGCATGACAATGACACCCTTTGTATAAGCGTTGTGCTTATAATTAAAAATGGTCTCCAACACATCCGGATCAATATACCGGGAGTTGGTTCCATCAATAATCACATTTGTTTCTTTTGGAATGTTATTTAAAACGACCTGAATAGCAGCTTTGTTTAAGAAAGATACTTCTTCTGCCAGTTTAATTCTGATGTTCTTTTTATTTCCTTCTTCCTGAATTTTGTAGAAGTATGGATTACGCATATTGGTACGTAGCAAGTAAAATACAGAGAATAGCATACCTATGGCTACGCCTTTTAAAAGGTCAGTAAGCAGTACGGCTACGATTGTGATCACAAATGGAACGAACTGGTCCCAACCTTTGTGGAACATGTGCTTAAATAATGCCACTCGTGTAAGTTTATAACCTGTTACCAATAGTATAGCAGCTAAACATGCCAAAGGTATCATATTTATCAAACCTGGAATAAAAAGTAACGATAAAAGCAACCATAATCCATGAAAAATTGCTGACATCTTGGTTCGTCCACCTGCATTTACATTTGCCGAACTACGTACAATAACTGATGTTAAAGGTAAACCACCCAACAAACCACTAGCCATATTACCCGCACCTTGAGCCATTAACTCTCTATTGGTTGGCGACACTCTTTTAATAGGATCAATTTTGTCAACAGCCTCAATACTTAACAAAGTTTCTAAACTCGCTACTACAGCAATGGTGGCAGCTACTACCCAAACTTTTCCATTCATAATTTGCGAAAAATCCGGTGCTATAAACAAATTCTTAAACTCCGACCAGCCACTTACTACTGGTATTTCTACCATTTGTTTTGCCTGTAGGGCATATCCTGTACCTTGAAAAACCAAGCTTAAGCTAACACCTAAAATTACAACTACCAATGGAGCAGGAATTGCACTAAGTTTTTTAAACTTAGGCCAGTAAATAAGCACTAAGATAGACAATCCACTAATCACTACGGCCGCCAAGGTAAAATGATTTAAGGCATTTCCTACAGCGGAAAAGGTATTCTCATTATCGCCTTGGAAAAAACTTTCATCTCCAAAAAAATTTGAATCAACTCCTAACGCATGAGGTAATTGCTTAAGAATCAAGGTTAGTCCAATTGCAGCTAACATCCCTTCAATTACGCTTGACGGAAAATAGTTGCCTATAGTACCACCTTTTAATAAACCAAGCACAAGTTGCATTGCACCGGCAAGAACCACAGCAAGTAAAAAGGTTTGATAACCTCCTAACGTACCTATAGCACCCAAAACAATAGCGGTTAATCCCGCCGCCGGACCACTTACACTTAACTGCGAGCCACTAAGACTCGCCACAATTATTCCCCCAACTATACCTGTAATAAGACCCGCAAATAACGGAGCACCTGAGGCTAGTGCTATTCCTAAACATAAAGGCAATGCTACCAGAAATACTACGATACTGGATGGCAAATCACGCTTTAAATTCTTTTTTAATATATACTTCTTCACTTCCAATCTTGAAAAGACTGAGTTTCCACTTTGCATAAAAATAATTCTAATGTTGTGACTAATTTTTTAAAAAATGCATAGCTATCCCTACGAGGGAGTTATGCAGCAAAAAATCAGCACCTGTTAGGAGGCGGCGTTGGTACCGAAGGGTGGAATGGATCGACGTATCGTTTAAAATGATTAATAAAACTGTTGTTTATACCATAATGACTAAGTACAGCCGAAAAGCTATAGTCGTAGTGCATATCGATTTTAAAATCACAAAGTTTTACTTTTGATTTGCCGCTTTCGCCATCTCCGCTATGCTCTACTTCTATTTGCATAATCACAGCGTTCATAATCTCTTTGTCAATATGATTAAAAAACACAGGCGCACCAGATATCATCATCTTCGCTGAGAAGATGCCAAGAAAGGCGATGATAATAAATAAACGATATTTCCTTAGGAACATTTATCTCTGGTTTTAGTATTAGCTACCTTCAAAAATAACTCCAAAATAGGTTAACTAGCAAATCAAGATGTAATAAAAATGTAATTTAGTTGTGATAAAACAATAGTTTACTTGTATAAAATTGAAAATCAACTCATCAATTTATAGAAAAATGAAGCATTAAGCGTAATTTAGGCCGCTTATATACCTTCATCTGTTTATGAAACAATTATTATTCAGTTTATTGCTTTTATGCCCGTTTTTTGCATTTTCACAGAGCAATAACTCCCCTTCTAGCTACGATCCACACGAAATTGCCATTACAGGTTACCTTCAAACGCAATATCAACGTGCACAATCACCAGGGATATCATCGTTTTCTGGTGGAAATTTTGAAAAAAACTCACAGGATCGTTTCATGATCCGTAGAGGTAGACTAAAAATTGACCGTTCTGACAAATATTCAAGTATTGTTTTTCAAATTGATGCCACACAAAATGGTGTTGCATTAATGGATGCTTTTATACAACTGCATAGACCTGATTCAAAAAACTTATTGTTTACTGCTGGATTGTTCAACCGCCCTTTTGGATACTCTATTGTATATTCATCAGGATATCGCGATTTTCCGGAAAGAGCTAGAGTATTCCAAACCTTAATGCCCCGCGAAAGAGATATTGGTGCTATGGTTACCTTTAGACCAGACCATAAAATGTTCCATTTCTTAACTGCCGAATTGGCCGTAATTAACGGAAGTGGATACTCAGCAAGAGATTATGACACTAAAAAAGATATTGTTGGGAACCTCGGCTTTAAGTTTGACAGTCTCGCCAACAAAAAACTACATATAGGTTTTGGCGGTTCCTTTTATAAAGGCTCGGTACGTAATGACACAGAAACCTATTATACAAGTACAAGCAATGGCTTTGTTAAAAACACAAGCCCAAATAATGTAGGATCGAATGCAAAACGTAATTATTATGGTGGAAACTTGCAAATGCAGTATGACAATACTTTCGGAGCTACATCATTTAAAGCAGAATATGTTGCAGGTACACAACCTGGTGTAGCCAGCACATCGAGCATTACAGGTCCGATTGCCAGCCAGAGTTTTGCGGCACAACCAGCTACCGATCTATATCTGCGCCCATTTTCAGGATATTACCTGTGGCTTTCTCAACGGATAGCAAAAAGTAGGTTCACTGCATTATTAGCTTATGATGTTTACGATCCTAATACTGATGTTAAGGAAAGTGAGATTGGTGCGCCCAACAGCTTCACTACCGCTGGAGATATTAAATTTAGTACTTTAGGCTATGGCATGACTTGCCAGATTGGCCCAAGAATAAAATTAACCGCTTATAACGAGCATGTTGTAAACAACACTACTGAATTACCTGAATATGTAAATGATCTTAAGGATGATGTATTTACGATGAGGTTGCAATATCGTTGGTAATAGATATATTTATAATATTTGATAAAATCATTTTTAATGAAGGATAAGATAGAGTTACTCGAAGATAAAATTCAACAAGCTCTGGCTGGTGGTGGTGCAGCCCGAATTGAAAGTCAACATAAAAAAGGCAAACTTACAGCAAGGGAAAGAATCCATTTTTTAATGGACGAAAACTCTTTTGAAGAAATCGGAATGATGGTTACGCATCGCAGTACCGATTTTGGGATGGAACGCGAAAAATATTTAGGTGATGGTGTAGTAACCGGATATGGCAATATTAATGGCCGCTTGGTATACGTATTCTCTCAGGATTTCACTGTCTTTGGTGGCTCATTATCAGAAACTCATGCCGAAAAGATTTGCAAAATCATGGACATGGCCATGAAGAACGGTGCTCCAGTTATTGGCTTGAATGATAGCGGTGGTGCCCGCATACAAGAAGGCGTGGTTTCATTGGGCGGCTATGCGGATATTTTTTACAGAAATGTTCAGGCATCAGGGGTTATCCCTCAATTATCGGCTATCATGGGCCCTTGTGCTGGTGGAGCGGTATACTCTCCTGCCATTACAGATTTCATATTAATGGTTGAAAACACTTCTTATATGTTTGTTACAGGCCCAAATGTGGTTAAAACAGTAACACACGAGGAAGTGAGTTCAGAAGAACTTGGTGGTGCTTCTACACATGCTACCAAATCTGGTGTAACTCATTTTGCCTGTAGCAATGAGCTTGATGCCATCAATCATGTAAAAAAATTGCTGAGCTATATGCCGCAAAATTGTGAGGAAGTACCAGCTCAATTGCCTTACGAAATGGCCAATGAGAATAGGCCGGCATTAAATGACATTATGCCTCAAAATGCAAATCAACCTTATGATGTGCGGAGTATTATTGAGGCGACTACAGATAGCGAGAGCTTTTTAGAAGTACATAAGGATTATGCGGAAAATATTGTTGTCGGCTTTGCCCGTCTTGCAGGTAGGAGCATTGGTATTGTAGCCAATCAGCCAGCTTACCTTGCTGGGGTTTTAGACAATCATGCCTCAACTAAAGCAGCAAGGTTTGTCCGTTTTTGTGATTGTTTCAACATCCCCCTACTCGTTTTTGAAGATGTTCCAGGATTTTTACCAGGAACAGATCAGGAATGGAATGGGATCATTACTAATGGGGCTAAATTACTTTATGCTTTTAGTGAAGCTACGGTACCACGCATTACAGTAATCACCAGAAAAGCTTACGGTGGAGCCTACGATGTAATGAACTCCAAACATATTGGTGCCGATTTAAATTATGCATGGCCTACTGCAGAAATTGCTGTTATGGGTGCTAAAGGTGCGGCTGAAATCATCTTCAAAAAAGAAATTACTACTGCAGAAAAACCAGAAGAAAAATGGTTAGAGAAGGAAAAGCTTTATTCTGAAACTTTTGCTAACCCTTATCGTGCTGCTGAACGCGGTTTTGTAGATGAGGTGATAGAACCTTCGCAAACCAGAAATAAGCTCATTAAGGCTTTTAAAATGCTGGAAAACAAAGTTGTAAATACACCCCGTAAAAAACACGGAAATATACCTCTATAAAAATTAAAGCCTAACAATTTGGAAACTCAAATTGAGCAGATCAGATTTGATTTAACATGGCCCATCAGACATGAGGCGATGTATCCTCATTTACCTTTTGATGCAATTAAACTAGCTGATGATCCTAATGGTTTACATTTCGGACTATATACAAACCATCAGCTTATCGCTGTAGTTTCCCTATTTAACGTAGGGGATATTTTCCAATTCAGAAAGTTTGCGACTAAAACTACTGGACAAGGTAAAGGTTATGGGACAATATTGCTAAACCATGTGATCAATTATGTAAATGAAATGGGCGGACAAAAACTATGGTGTAACGCCCGGGTTTCTGTCGCAGGGTTTTACAACAAGTTTGGTATGATACAGACTGATCAACCCCATATCAGTAAGGGCATCGAATTTGTCACCATGGAGTTACAACTAAACAATTAACCGGCGACTTATCCCCGGTTTTATATATTTGCTTACAATAAAAAAACAGAATAATGGCTAAAAAGAAAGACGACAAGCAGAATCATGTTACTGTGGTTAATAAAAAATCACTGCAGTTTTTTGAAAAATATATCAACAACCCTTCTCCAACCGGCTTTGAATATCCAGGTCAGAAATTATGGCTTGATTATCTAAAACCATATATCGATGAAAGTTTTATTGACAATTATGGCACCGCTGTAGGTGTAATTAATCCTAAAGCCGAATTTAGAGTAGTAATTGAAGCTCATGCTGATGAAATCTCCTGGTTTGTGAATTACATTACCGAGGATGGATTAATTTACGTGATCCGTAACGGAGGCTCAGATCATCAGATTGCACCTTCTAAAAGGGTTAATATCCATACTGACAAAGGTATGGTAAAGGCTGTATTTGGATGGCCAGCGATACACACCCGTCATGGCGGTGAAAAAGAAGAAGCTCCTGCCCTTAAAAATATATTTCTGGATTGCGGATGTACTTCCAAAGATGAAGTGGAAAAACTCGGAGTTCATGTAGGCTGTGTAATTACCTACGAAGATGAATTTATGATTTTAAACGATCGCTATTATGTTGGTAGAGCACTTGATAACAGAGCGGGTGGCTTTATGATTGCCGAGGTAGCACGTTTACTTCAGGAGAATAAAAAGAAACTTCCATTCGGATTGTATATTGTAAACTCGGTACAAGAAGAAATTGGTTTACGTGGCGCTGAAATGATTGCACACAGAATTAAACCTCATGTTGCGATCATTACCGATGTAACACATGATACGACCACACCAATGATCAATAAAAAAACTCAGGGTGATTTGGCTTGCGGTAAAGGACCAGTGGTTTCTTATGCCCCAGCAGTACAAACCAACCTAAATAAATTGTTGATTGAAACTGCCGAAAAGAATAATATTCCTTTCCAACGCCAGGCATCTTCACGTTCAACAGGTACCGACACTGATGCTTTTGCATATTCTAATGGAGGCGTTCCATCTGCACTGATTTCATTGCCACTACGTTATATGCATACCACAGTCGAAATGATCCACAAGGAAGATGTAGACAACGTAATCAGCTTGATCTATCATGCTTTATTAAGCATCGAAAAAGATCACGATTTCAGATACGGTAAATAATATTAGCTAATAAAAAAAGGAGGGGTGTTTGATTTTTTTCAGACACCCCTCCTTTTTTTAATTCCATGGGTTTTGTTACTTTTATAACATCATCGTTAAAAATCAATTACTTATGAGCGATCAATCAGCAAAATTCACAGAAAAAATTAAAGCTTCGTATAAACCATCCGGTTCATATATTTATTTAGGTGCTGGTATATTAAATGGTGAGGTACTGTCTGACGCTGAAGTAAACTTATCCTTACATATGATGAACAGGCACGGATTGGTTGCCGGAGCGACTGGTACAGGAAAAACCAGAACATTACAACTGCTTGCCGAACAACTATCGGATGCCGGAGTACCCGTTTTTATGTTAGATGTAAAAGGTGATTTATCCGGATTAAACCAACCGGGAGTTAGTAACCCTAAAATTGAGGAAAGATCCCAACAGCTAAATAAACCATTTAATCCATCGGGCTTTCCACTGGAACTTTATTCATTATCAGGTAAGCTTGGTGCACAAATGCGAGCAACCGTTTTGGAGTTTGGCCCCACCCTGTTAGCCAAAATCCTTGATTTAAATGACACTCAATCCGGCGTATTAGCAGTTATATTCAAATATGCGGATGACAATAAAATGCCCATTATAGACCTGAATGATCTTAAAAAATTAGTTAACTACCTGGCCGAAGATGAAGGCGCTGAAGAGATTAAAAGCACTTATGGCAAAATATCAACTGCTACCTCAGGTACCATTTTAAGAAAAATAGTAACCATAGAGCAACAAGGCCTAAGCGCTATGTTTGGGGAACGTTCTTTTGATATTGAAGATCTTTTTGAAAAAGTAGATGGTAAAGGAACAATTAGCTTGCTAAATATTTCTGATGTTCAGACCCAACCAGTTTTATACTCTACATACCTGTTAAGCTTACTGGCCGAAATATTTTACAGTATGCCGGAGGCTGGCGACTTGGACAAACCTAAACTGGTTTTCTTTTTTGATGAAGCCCATTTACTATTCAACAACTCCTCTAAAGCCTTTTTAGAACAAATCGAAACCATCATCAGGCTAATCAGATCCAAGGGCATAGGCGTCTTCTTTTGTACTCAGGCGCCTACAGACGTACCCGAAAGTGTATTGTCACAATTAGGAAATCGTATACAGCATGCTTTAAGGGTATTTACGCCCAATGATGCCGATGCTTTAAAGAAGACAGTCAATACTTATCCCCGCTCGGATTTTTACAAGATTGATGAAATATTAACATCACTGGGAACTGGCCAGGCATTAATTACCGTATTAAACGAGAAAGGTATACCAACAGAGGTAGCAGCAACCATGCTTACTCCTCCCAGAGCCATTATGGGTCCACTAGCACTTGCAGACTACAATTCTTTGGTTCAAGCCAGTCCTATGACTACAAAATACGCAGAAGCTGTCGATCCTGAAAGCGCTTATGAAATACTAACCAAACGTGTTAATGATAAATTAGGAGAACAGGGTGAGGAGGGGGAAGCACCTGCACCTGCAAAAGGAGAAAAGAGTATCATTGAGCAAGTCATGGGCGCGACAATAACCAGGCAAATAGGAAAAGAAATTGTCCGGGGAATATTTGGTATGCTTACTGGTAAAAACCCGCGCAGTAGTGGAGGGAAGGGGATATTTGGATTTTAACTTAAAAAACTATTCTTAGATGAATCAAAAAATGTATTTTAGCCCTTTAAAATTTTAACGTTTACATTGATTATTAACCAATTCATTATTTTAATTGAATGAAACCTACCCTACTAATATTAGCCGCCGGTATGGCGAGCCGTTATGGCAGCATGAAACAAATTGATGGCTTCGGTCCAAACGACGAAACCATTATCGACTATTCAATATACGATGCAATAAAGGCAGGTTTTGGCAAAGTAGTCTTTATCATCAAGGAAGAATTTGTAGATAACTTTAAAGCTATTTTTGAGCCAAAACTAAGTGGTAAAATTGAGACGGACTACGTATTCCAAAACTTTGATTTAAAACAGTTTGGAATTGAAGAAGAAATCTATCGCGAAAAACCATGGGGAACAGCTCATGCCATCCTTGCTGCCAGAAATGCCATTAAAGAACCCTTTTGTGTAATCAATGCCGATGATTATTATGGCTTTGATGCCTTCAGTAAAATGGTAGACTTTTTAAACAATGAGGCTACAGATAGTAATTACTCTATCGTTGGCTACCAAATTGGAAAAACGCTATCTGATTTTGGATCAGTTTCCCGCGGAGTTTGTAAAACTAGTGATGCAGGTTACCTGGAAGAAATTACTGAGCGCACACAGGTTTATAAAAAAGGAGATGCTATCGTTTATGAAGAAAATGGTGTAGAGTATCCTTTAGAATATAATACACCTGTTTCTATGAACTTCTGGGGATTTACACCAGCTGTATTTAAACTAACTGAAGACTTGTTTAAAGTATTTGCTTTAGCGAACAAAGATAAGCCTAAAGCGGAGTTCTTTATTCCTTTAATTGGCGAGAATCTTGTTAAAAATAATGCTGCAAGCTTTAAAGTTATCCCAACAGATAGCCAGTGGTTTGGTGTAACTTATAAAGAAGATAAACCATTTGTACAAAGCTGCATTGATGAGCTAGTTAAAAATGGCACCTATCCTGAAAACCTTTGGAATTAATCTTCATTTAATTATAAAAAGGAAAGGCCCTTGATCATTGATCAAGGGCCTTTCCTTTTTATAGAAATCAACGATTACTTTTTGTCGTCTTTAACTTCTTCGAAGTCAACATCAGTAACGTTATCGCCATTATCAGCAGCATGTCCGCTAGCCTGACCTTCTGCACCAGCTTCTGGCTGTGCACCGTCCTGACCACCTTTATACATCTCTTCTGAAGCAGCATTCCATGCATTCTGCAATTCTTCCTGAGCTGCATCAATATCAGCAAAGTTTCTTGCTGCATGCGCATCTTTAAGTTTTTTCAAACCTTCTTCAATAGGCGCTTTTTTATCAGCAGAAAGTTTGTCACCAAACTCTTTTAATTGTTTCTCGGTTGTGAAAATTAAAGCATCAGCACCATTGATTTTCTCAGCTTCTTCTTTAGCAGATTTATCAGCATCAGCATTTTGCTCGGCTTCTTCTTTCATCCTTTTGATCTCTTCATCAGTTAAACCTGAAGAAGCTTCGATACGGATTTTTTGCTCTTTACCAGTAGCTTTATCTTTAGCACTTACGTGTAAGATACCATTTGCATCAATATCAAATGCCACTTCTACCTGAGGAACTCCACGTGGAGCTGGTGGAATACCATCTAAAATGAAACGACCAATTGTACGGTTATGAGCAGCCATTGGACGCTCTCCCTGTAAAATATGGATCTCTACAGAAGGCTGGTTATCAGCAGCAGTAGAAAAAGTTTCTGCTTTTTTAGAAGGAATAGTAGTGTTAGCTTCAATTAACTTAGTCATTACACCACCCATAGTTTCAATACCTAAAGAAAGTGGAGTAACATCTAATAACAATACATCCTTAACTTCTCCAGTTAATACACCACCTTGAATTGCAGCACCAATAGCTACAACCTCATCAGGGTTTACACCTTTAGATGGTTCTTTACCAAAGAAAGCTTTTACGGCTTCCTGGATAGCAGGAATACGTGTAGAACCACCAACTAAAATGATCTCATCAATATCACTTGTTTTTAAACCAGCATTTTTCAAAGCAGATTTACAAGGATCAATTGTACGTTTGATCAAATCACTAGCCAATTGCTCAAATTTAGCACGGCTTAATGATCTAACAAGGTGTTTAGGTCCTGTTGCATCAGCAGTGATATAAGGAAGATTGATCTCAGTTGAAGTAGTGCTTGAAAGCTCAATTTTAGCTTTTTCAGCAGCTTCTTTTAAACGTTGTAATGCCATTGGATCTTGGTGAAGATCCATACCATTTTCATTTTTAAACTCATCAGCTAACCAATCGATAATGATATGATCAAAATCATCACCACCTAAGTGAGTATCACCATCAGTAGATTTAACTTCAAATACACCATCACCTAATTCAAGTACAGAAACGTCATGAGTACCACCACCGCAGTCAAACACAACGATTTTCATGTCCTTATGAGCTTTATCTAAACCGTAAGCTAAAGCAGCTGCAGTTGGCTCATTGATGATACGTTTTACAGTTAAACCTGCAATTTCACCAGCTTCTTTTGTTGCTTGACGCTGAGCATCATTAAAGTAAGCCGGAACCGTAATAACGGCTTCAGTTACCTCATGACCCAAGAAATCTTCTGCAGTCTTTTTCATTTTCTGCAAAATCATTGCAGAAAGCTCCTGAGGAGTATATTTACGGTCGTCAATTTCTACACGTGGTGTATTGTTGTCGCCCTTTACTACTTTATATGGCACGCGCGCTGCTTCTTTACTAACCTCAGCAAAGCTGCTACCCATAAAGCGCTTAATTGAATAAATTGTTTTTGTTGGGTTAGTTATGGCCTGACGTTTAGCCGGCTCACCAACTTTACGCTCACCATTCTCTGCAAATGCAACAATGGATGGCGTAGTACGTTTACCCTCACTGTTGGCTATAACTACAGGTTCGTTACCTTCCATTACGGCTACGCAAGAGTTTGTTGTTCCTAAGTCTATACCAATAATTTTTGACATGTTATTTATCTCTGTTTATGTTATGAAATCTTTTATTATTTATATCTGTTTAACAAGCAATGTGCCAATTGAGTTTTGGCAGAAAATCATCCTTACAATGAATAATTAACGAATTTTATGTCCGAAAGCGATTACAAAAATGTGACAGTATGACAGAAATGCACATAAAGACTATTTATCTAGTGCAAATAATCTTTCCAAATGATGGTATCCAATTCCAAAATAGGCCTTAGTTTCTTTTATCTTTTCAAGAATCTCTGCTTTTCTAGACTCCGACACACCATCAGCTACCTTAGTGCCTTTAGATTTAATGCCAACTACAAGTACATTCTTAGGGGTATGCGCGTCCGAAATGAATTCAAATACTTTTGTTTTATAACCAAAGTATTCAAGTACCAATGCCCTAAGTCCATCAGTTACCATCTCAGCTTGTCGCTCCATGAAAATGCCATATTTAGTTAAAAAAGAAACACCATTTTTAACTTTACTCTTTTCCATTTCCCTTCTGATCTGTTTATGGCAGCAGGGCGCCACTACAATTAGTCCGGCATTTGCCTTTATCCCCTTAAAAATAGCATCATCAGTTGCCGTATCGCAAGCATGTAGTGCAATCAACAGGTCTATTTCATCTAACGCATATGCTTCAATTGTTCCCTGAACAAAATCAAGTTGTTTAAATTCAGAACTAGCTGCAATACCATTACATAAATTCACCAGATCCTCTCTGATTTCTACTCCTGTAACCTGAGTATTTAGTTTTAATACATTATGCAAGTAATCATACAAAGCAAACGTAAGATACCCTTTACCGGATCCCATATCTACCACCTTGTTAATCTCACCAGCAGGTAGATCTTTAATCAGTGTACTTAGTATCTCAATATATTGGTTGATTTGACGATATTTGTCTTGCGCATTTTTAAATACATTGCCTTCTTGATCAGTGATCTTCAATTCTTGTAAATAAGCCTTTCCAGCTGGCTTAATCAATCTATTCTTTTCCTTATTATGGGCAAGCGTAGGTTGCACAGCTGTACTTACCAATTTCTCCCTTAAAGAGATTTGTTGCTTCTTCCCATGCTCCAATATAACTTCCTTTTCCGTAGTAAACAGCGTGCATACTTTAAAGTCATTACTTACAAAATGAGAGATGAGTGTAATCCCCTCAGTAATTGGAAAATTCTTAAAGATGTCTCTCGTTTTATAACGATAATTAAACGAAAGCATATCTGCTCTCTTAATCTTCACCTTACGCACATAAATATTTTTTAGTTCCTTTTCATTCCCCTGGTAATTACCAAGTGAAGCTTTTAAAAATACATTGGAAGAAATACTATCTGCTAACTGCGACTGAAATTGTTGTAAATGGAGTTGATTGGACATGAATTTGAATTACTTCACAAAGATAACCTTTTGAAATTATAGTAAATTGGCTTTATGAAACACAATTATTTAATTGCCATTTTACCTCCTCCAGAATTAAGTTGGCAAATTGATCAAATTCGAAAAGCATGTTCAGAAAAATACAAAATCTATAAAGCACTACGACCACCAGTTCACATTACTCTCCTATTCCTACAAAACTTAGATGATGTTTTTGAGTCACAGTTGATCAACAGCCTCGAGGCCGCCAGGAATTTCGAACCATTTACCCAGAAATTAGAAAACTATGATGCATTCGTTGGCAATGAGGTCGTATTTATAAAAGCCTTGGTTAATTCAGAAATCACTAAACTATTCAGAAATATTAAAAAAATCCTTGGGGATCTAGCAAAAGAACCGCGAAGCCAGATTAGCCCACATATCACTATTGCCTACAGAGATCTGAAAGATCAGTTTTCTCAAATCTATGCGGAATACAAAAATAAAAGCTTTGAGGCAAACTTTTCGGTAGACCATTTTACATTACTAAAACACGATCGCTCCCACTGGAATATTCTTAGAAATTACAAGAGTAAACCGGGAGATCAACAGTTGGAATTCAATTTATAAACAAAAAGCCCTATCCGACTAACGGACAGGGCTTTCTTGTATTTTGAATCAGGGAATAATTATTCGCCTTTATCTTCTGATTTTTCTTCAGTTGCTGGAGCTTCTTCAACTGCAACTTCTGCTTTAGCAGCAGGAGCATCAGTAGCTTTAGCTTTGCTTCTACCACGACGAGTAGTTTTCTTTTCAGCAGCTTCTGTTTCTTTACCATAAACCTCATTGTAATCAACCAATTCGATTAATGCCATTTCAGCATTATCACCTAAACGATTGTTTAACTTAATGATTCTGGTATAACCACCCGGACGGTTAGCAACTTTCGCTGCGATATCACGGAACAATTCAGTAACAGTTTCTTTATCTTGTAAATAACTAAATACAATACGACGTGAATGTGTAGTATCAGTTTTAGATTTTGTAATAATAGGCTCAACATACATACGTAAAGCTTTTGCTTTAGCTAAAGTAGTTGAAATCCTTTTATGTTTAATTAACGATGAAGCCATGTTAGCCAACATCGCTTTACGATGTGAATCTGTTCTTCCTAAGTGGTTGTTTTTCTTACCGTGTCTCATTTTTTGATTTATTCAGTATATACCGTCTCTATGAATTGAATCCGAGGGAATTATATACTATTAACTATATTGTTATTTATATTCTGTACTTATTATTCTTCGTCTAATTTAAATTTTGACAAGTTCATGCCAAAAGATAAACTTTTAGATTTAACAAGTTCCTGTATCTCTGTTAAAGATTTTTTACCGAAGTTTCTGAATTTTAACATATCAGCAACATCATAAGAAACCAGATCAGCTAAAGTGCGTATATCAGCTGCTTTTAAGCAGTTCAATGCACGAACTGAAAGATCTAAATCCACTAATTCAGTTTTTAAGATCTTACGCATATGCAAGATTTCCTCATCAACTTCTTTAGTTTCTTCTTTAGCTTGAGATTCTAATACTAAATTCTCATCAGAGAACAACATAAAGTGCTGGATTAAAATCTTCGCAGCTTCTTTAAGTGCTTCTTCAGGATGGATTGAACCATCTGTCGAAATATCTAATATTAATTTTTCATAATCTGTTTTTTGCTCAACACGATAGTTTTCAATCGTGTATTTTACATTTTTCATTGGAGTGAAGATCGAATCGATTGCGATCACACCAACTACAGCATCATTGATTTTATTTTCCTCAGCAGGCACATAACCACGTCCTTTATTAATGGTTAATTCCACCTCTAAAGTAACAGATTTCTCCATGTTACAAATAACGAAATCAGGGTTAAGCACCTCGAAGTTGTTTGAGAATTTAGTAATGTCCCCAGCTAAAAACTGATCTTGTCCATTAATTAAAATAAAAACTTTCTCTGAATCGCCAGCATCTCCTGATTTTTTAAAACGTACTTGTTTTAAATTAAGAATAATTTCTGTTAAATCTTCTACAACACCTTTCATTGTAGAGAACTCATGAGATACGCCTGAAAAACGAATACTTGTAATGGCATAACCTTCTAAAGAAGAAAGCAATATTCTTCTTAAGGCATTACCAATTGTTACACCGAAACCGGGCTCTAAAGGGCGGAACTCAAATGTACCATCGAAATCAGTTGATTTCTGCATGATTACTTTATCGGGTTTCTGAAATGCTAAAATTGCCATTTATAATGTTTTTAGATCGTTATTAAATTTATGTAACGTAAAAAAGTTAATTGCCGATAAAGGCAATTAACTAAATATATTACTTAGAGTATAACTCTACTATAAGGTTTTCTTTGATATTTTCTGGTATCTCGTCGCGATTAGGATAAGTTAAGAACTTTCCTGTTAATTCACTTGCGTTCCAGTCTAACCAATTGAATTTATTGATTACTCTACCAGCTACTGAATTAGTAATAGCTTCTAAAGTTTTAGACTTTTCGCGCACAGCGATAACATCACCAGATTTCAATTGATATGATGGTATATTTACTACCTCACCGTTAACTGTCACGTGTTTATGGCTAACTAACTGACGAGCAGCTGAACGTGTTGTAGCAATACCTAATCTGTAAACTGTGTTATCTAAACGAGCTTCTAATAATTGTAATAAGTTATCACCTGTAATACCTCCGCGTGCTGACGCTTTAGTAAATAAGTTACGGAATTGACGCTCTAATACACCATAAGTATATTTCACTTTTTGCTTTTCCATTAACTGTACGGCGTACTCAGACTGCTTACCTCTTCTTTTTGAAGCACCATGTTGCCCAGGAGGGTAGTTTTTTCTGTCTAGTACTTTATCAGGACCAAAAATTGGTTCTCTGAATTTACGGGCGATTTTGGACTTTGGTCCTGTATATCTTGCCATTGCTTTTTGTTTTAAAGTATCATGCAACCTTACGCTGCAGACTCTTAGCTTTAAAAATTAATAAATTAAACTCTTCTCTTCTTAGGAGGACGACATCCATTGTGTGGAAGCGGTGTAATATCTTTGATCGAGGTTACTTCGATACCTGAAACTTGCAATGTTCTAATTGCAGATTCACGACCAGAACCAGGACCTTTAACAAAAACCTCTACTTTACGTAGACCTAAGTCAAATGCTACTTTACCGCAATCAGATGCAGCTTGACCTGCCGCATATGGAGTGTTCTTTTTAGAACCCTTGAATCCCATTTTACCTGCAGAAGACCATGAAATAGTTTGACCATTGTTATTTGTTAAGGTAACAATGATATTGTTAAACGTAGCATTGATGTGTGCCTGTCCAACAGGCTCAATAACAACAATACGCTTTTTGGTAACTTTTTTACTCTTAGCCATAATTATTATTCAGTACTAATTTTATTTAGTAGCTTTTTTCTTGTTTGCAACTGTTTTTCTCTTGCCTTTACGTGTACGAGAGTTGTTCTTAGTACGTTGACCACGTACAGGCAAACCTTTTCTGTGACGTAAACCACGGTAACATCCGATATCCATTAAACGTTTAATGTTCAATTGAACCTCTGAACGCAAAGCACCTTCTACTTTAATGCTGTCGTTAATGATGGTACGGATTGCTGATAACTCATCATCAGACCAATCTTGTACTTTCTTGTTTAAATCGATACCTGCTTCCGTCAATATACGTTGTGCAGTTGATCTACCTACTCCGAAGATATAGGTTAATCCAATCTCGCCTCTTTTGTTTCTTGGTAAATCAATACCTGATATCCTTGCCATATTTTATACTAATGTTTGATTATCTGAATGCAGTACAGATTGAGTAACCTGTACATCCAATCTATATCATACTTCAATAATGTCTTAACCTTGACGTTGCTTAAATTTAGGGTTTTTCTTGTTTATAACGTAAAGTTTACCTTTACGACGAATAACCTTGCAATCAGCACTACGTTTTTTAATTGATGACCTAACTTTCATTTTATTTATATCTATAAGTAATCCTGCCCTTTGATAAATCGTAAGGCGACATCTCTAATTTGACTTTGTCCCCTGGTAAAATTTTGATATAATGCATCCTCATTTTCCCAGAGATATGAGCGATAATCTCGTGGCCATTTTCCAGTTCTACCCGGAACATAGCATTTGATAGTGCTTCTCTTATTACACCGTCTTGTTCAATCGAGGCTTGTTTAGCCATATAATATTGATTTTTACTTAATTAGCTGCTATTAAACAGGGACGCAAAATTAAATAAAAAAATTTAATTATTTACTTTTTTTCTTTTAAAACTTCTTCAATAAATGAAAAGGTTGATAAAACGTCTGCGTTACCCTTTTTTATCGCAACAGTGTGTTCAAAATGAGCGGATGGCTTACTATCCTTACTGGTTACTGTCCAGCCATCTGACCAAAATTTAACACCTGCTGTACCTGCGTTGATCATAGGCTCAATGGCAATAACCATCCCCTCCTCAAGCTTAATTCCACTCCCCCGTCTGCCATAATTAGGCACCTCAGGTTTCTCGTGTAATTTCACCCCAACACCATGACCAACCAATTCTCTTACTACTCCAAATCCATTTGCTTCAGCATAAGCCTGCACCGCATACCCAACATCACCTATTCTAGAACCAACTACAGCCTTTTCAATTGCAAGCTTCAAGCATTCCTGTGTAACATCTACTAGCTTCTTCCGCTCCGCATCCACCTCACCGATTGAAAATGTATAAGCAGAGTCACCAAAAAAATTATTCTTTATTACACCACAATCAACAGAAATCAAATCTCCCTCTTTAATTCTATAATCGCCAGGAAAACCATGAACTACTTGTTCATTTGGCGAAATACATAAGGAATAAGGAAATCCATTATAGTTTAAAAAAGCTGGTATAGCACCATGGTCTCTAATAAACGTTTCTGCAAGATCATTTAGTTCCTGGGTTGTAACCCCTGGACCAATGACTTTGGCCACTTCAGCCAAAGTCTTTGATACCAGTAAAGAACTTTCTCTAATGAGTTCTACTTCTTCTTTTGATTTATAATAGATCTTAGACATTTCTATATATTAAATCACGGCATTACTACCGCTCTCAGCAGGAATTCCTGTGCGACCGGTAACTCTACCTGTTTTCATTAATCCATCATAATGACGCATCAACAAATAACTTTCAATCTGTTGCAATGTATCCAAAACAACGCCCACTAAAATCAATAAAGATGTTCCTCCATAAAAATGTGCAAACTCAGATTTGATTCCAAATTTAACAGCAATTGAAGGAAGTATCGCGATGATCGCTAAGAAAATTGCTCCTGGGAACGTGATCTTAGAAATCACATCATCAATAAATGACGATGTAGATAAACCCGGTTTAATACCTGGTATAAATCCACCATTCTTCTTCATATCATCCGACATTTGAGTTGGATTCACAGTTATAGCAGTATAGAAGAATGTAAATGCAATAATTAAAAATGCAAATGTTAAACTATATGCCAATGAGGTATAATCACTAAACTGAATCAACCAGGTATTTTGTAATGAAGGAAAGAAACCTGTTAAAGTTGCAGGAATAAACATCAATGCCTGAGCAAAAATGATTGGCATTACACCAGCAGCATTAACCTTTAAAGGGATATACTGTCTTACTCCTCCAAATTGTCTGTTACCAACAATCCTTTTAGCATATTGAACAGGAACTTTACGTACACCTTGAACAATCATGATGGTAAACATCACAACCGCAAAAAGAGCAACAATTTCAAGTACAAGCGCGATCAATCCACCACCTTCACCAACAACTCTTGAGCTTACTTCCTGCGATAATGCTACAGGTAAACGAGCAATGATACCAACCATAATGATTAGTGAAATACCGTTACCAATACCTTTATCTGTAATCTTCTCGCCTAACCACATCACAAACAATGTACCTGCAGACAAAACAAATGTTGCAAGAACAAAGAATAAGCCATGATCAATAACGATAGCTTCAGCAGGAACTTGAGTTTTAACATAACCAATCGCCTGAACAGCAGTAATGGCTACAGTTAAATAGCGTGTAATCTGATTAAGTTTCTTTCTTCCGCTTTCACCCTCCTTTTGCATTTTTTGAAAAGAAGGAACGGCAATACCTAATAGCTGAACTACAATAGAGGCTGAAATATAAGGCATAACACCCAAGGCCAATATAGATACCCGAGAGAATGATCCCCCAGCAAACATATCCAACAGACCTAAAATGCCTGACTTAGTATTATCGCCTAAAAGTGTTGCGTCTACACCTGGTAAAACCACGTGAGATACAAACCTATAAACTAAAAGAATCATGAGCGTATAAACTATACGCTCTTTCAATTCTTGAATTTTCCAAATATTACTTAAAGTAGTAAACAGCTTCTTCATTAATTACAATTTTTCGATTGAGCCTCCAACAGCCTCAATAGCTTTTTGTGCAGTTGCAGAAAAAGCATGTGCTTTAACTTCTATCTTAGATTTAACTTCACCACGACCTAAAACTTTAACTAAGTCATTTTTAGATGCCAAACCATGCTCTTGCAAGGTTGCGAAATCTATACTTGTTAAGTTAAACTTTTCTGCCAAACCTTGCAATACGTCTAAGTTTACACCAACGTATTCAACACGGTTAATAGGTTTGAAACCTACCTTAGGTACACGGCGTTGTAATGGCATCTGACCACCTTCAAAACCGATTTTGGTTTTGTGACCAGAGCGAGATCCAGCACCTTTGTGACCACGAGTGGAAGTACCACCGCGACCAGATCCGGTACCACGACCAATTCTCTTACTATTTTTAGTAGAACCTGCTGCAGGTTTTAAATTACTTAAGTTCATTTTGAAACTTATTGTGCTGCCCTTCGCTTTCACTAATCAGGGCAACGGTGAAACAATATACAAAGGTTGCAAATGTAATTATATTAACTACATTAACAACCTTTTAATAAATTATATACTCTCTATTGCTATTAAGTGATTCACTTTTCTAACCATTCCGATAATGGCAGCAGTGGCTTCAACTTCTACGCTTTGGTTCATTTTAGTTAAACCTAAAGCTTGCATCGTTCTTTTTTGGCGTTCGCTTCTGTCGATAATGCTTTTTATCTGGGTTATTTTGATCTTAGCCATAATATTATCCGTTAAAAACTTTATTTAAATCAACACCACGTTGTTGTGCAACGGTATAAGCATCGCGCATTTTTGTTAAAGCATCTACTGTTGCTTTTACCACGTTGTGAGGATTTGATGAACCTTTTGACTTTGCTAATACGTTATGTACACCAGCACTCTCTAATACAGCACGCATCGCACCACCAGCAATAACACCTGTACCTACTGCAGCTGGTTTGATTAATACAAAACCACCCGAGAATTTACCGATTTGCTCGTGAGGAACAGTACCATGTAAAATAGGAACTTTAACTAAGTTCTTTTTAGCATCATCAATTCCTTTTGCAATTGCTTCTGTTACCTCTTTCGCTTTACCTAATCCGTAACCTACGATTCCGTTCTCATCTCCAACAACCACGATGGCTGAAAAGCTGAAAGTACGACCACCTTTGGTTACTTTGGCAACGCGTTGTATGCTAACTAAACGATCTTTTAATTCGATCTCGCTAGTCTTAACTCTTTTTATATTGATAGTTGACATTCTTATCCTATTTTCAGATTAAAATACTAAACCAGCTTCACGCGCACCTTCCGCCAACGATTTAACACGTCCGTGGTACAAATAACCATTTCTGTCGAAAACTACTTCTTTAACACCAGCTGCAATAGCTTTTTCAGCTACTAATTTACCTACAGCTACTGATTGTTCAGATTTGTTTCCAGTTCCAGAAAAGTCTTTTGATAAAGATGAAGCTGAAGCAATTGTACTGCCGGTTACGTCGTTAATGATTTGAGCATAAATTCCTTTATTGCTTCTATATACCGATAAACGTGGACGGCTATCAGAACCTGTAATTCTTTTTCTGATTCCTTTTTTTATACGATCTCTACGAGATAATTTTTTCCCTGCCATGATGATTATTTTTTAGAAGCTGATTTACCTGCTTTTCTTCTTAACACTTCGCCTACAAACTTGATACCTTTACCTTTATATGGTTCTGGTGCACGTAACGAACGGATTTTCGCTGCTACTTGTCCTATCAATTGCTTATCAATACTTTCTAAAATGATTTTAGGAGTCTGACCTTTTTCTGAGGTTGTAGTCACTTTAATCTCTACCGGTAATTGGAACACGTAATGGTGAGAATAACCCAAAACTAAGTCTAATGTATTACCTGTGTTTGTAGCACGGTAACCAACACCTACCAGTTCTTGAGAAATCTTGTAACCTTCTGTTACACCAACAACCATATTATTGATCAAAGCACGGTATAAACCATGTAATGCTTTGTGTCTTTTTTGCTCTGAAGGACGTTGTACTGTTAATACACCTTCTTCTTGACTTACAGTGATATCTGAATCTACTGCTTGAGTTAATTCTCCCTTAGGGCCTTTAACAGTTACTACGTTATCTTTAGATACCGTAATTGTTACGCCTGCAGGTACATTAATTGGGGCTTTTCCTACTCTTGACATTTTGTTATCCTCCTTTAATTAATAAACGTGACACAAAACTTCGCCACCAATGTTAAGTTTAGCCGCTTCTTTATCTGTCATAACACCTTTAGATGTAGACAAGATTGCAATACCTAAACCATTTAATACTCTTGGCATATTCTCTACGCCGGCATACTGCCTTAAACCTGGTTTGCTAATACGAGTTAACGTGCGGATAGCAGGGATTTTCGTGATCGCATTGTATTTCAAAGCGATTTTGATTATTCCTTGAACCGTAGTGTCTTCAAATTTGTAGTTAGCGATGTAACCTTTGTCAAAAAGTACTTTAGTAATTTCCTTTTTCAGGTTTGATGCAGGAATCTCTACAATTCTGTGATTTGCCTTGATGGCATTTCTTACTCTTGTAAGATAATCTGCTATTGGATCTGTATTCATTGTTATATAATTGTGATAGTGGTTTCCTTCCCGACCTATTCGAGACGACCTGCCATCGGTTAATGTTTTTGTTTATTGTTTAGGGCATTGAACCCTAAACACAAGTAAGCTGGGATTACCAGCTTGCTTTTCTTACTCCAGGAATTTTTCCTGCTAAAGCCATATCACGGAACAATACCCTTGATATACCGAAAGTACGCATATATCCACGAGGACGGCCAGTTAATTTACAACGATTGTGTAAACGTACTGCTGATGAGTTTTTTGGTAACTTATCTAATCCTTCGTAATCACCTGCAGCTTTAAGTTCTGCACGTTTTTCTGCATATTTAGCAACCAATTTTTGGCGCTTAACTTCGCGAGCTTTTACTCCTTCTTTTGCCATTATTGTTCTGTTTTTTGGTTTTTAAATGGTAAGCCAAATTGTTTTAAAAGTTCCAATGCCTCAACGTCAGTAGCAGCAGATGTTACAAATGTAATATCCATACCTAAAATCTTGCTGATTTTATCGATGTTGATCTCAGGGAAGATGATTTGCTCAGTTACACCTAAAGTGTAGTTTCCTTTACCATCAAAACCTTTATCATTGATACCTTTGAAATCACGGATACGTGGCAAAGCTACGGAAATTAAACGATCTAAAAACTCATACATGTTGTTATCACGTAAAGTTACACGTACACCTACTGGCATACCTTTACGCAATTTAAAGTTTGAGATATCTTTTTTAGATTTCGCTCCAACTGCTTGCTGACCTGCGATTGTAGTCATCTCTAAAATAGAGCTATCCATAATCTTTTTGTCAGTTACAGAGAAACGACCAACCCCTTGGTTGATAGATATTTTCTCTAACTTAGGAACCTGCATAACGCTTTTGTAATTGAACTTATCTTTAAGTGCAGTTACAATTTCCTCTTTATATTTACTTTTTAATCTTGGTACGTAAGCCATTATTTGATCTCCTCTCCTGATTTTTTAGATACCCTAACTAATTTCCCATCAGCATTAAGCTTTCTGCCAACGCGCGTAGTTGCACCCGTTTTAGGATCAATCAGCGCTACGTTAGAAATATGAAGAGCAGCCTCTTTTTTAATGATACCACCATTAGGGTTAGCAGCATTTGGTTTTGTATGTTTTGATACAAGGTTAACACCTTCTACAAGAATTCTGCTTTTAGAAATTAATACTGAAAGCACAGTTCCTTGCTGACCTCTTGAATCGCCGGCAATAACCTTTACTAAATCACCCTTACGGATTTTTATTTTTGGTGTAGTTACTTTATTTTTCATTTTATAATACCTCCGGTGCTAATGATACAATTTTCATGAATTGTTTTTCACGCAGTTCTCTTGCTACCGGGCCAAAAATACGTGTACCGCGCGGCTCATCTTGTGCATTTAATAATACTGCGGCGTTGTCGTCAAAACGAATATAAGAACCATCCTTACGTCTGATCTCTTTCTTTGTTCTTACTACAACTGCTTTAGAAATGCTTCCTTTCTTAATGTTTCCAGAAGGTAATGCACTTTTAACGGTAACAACGATTTTGTCACCAATAGAAGCGTATCTCTTTCCAGTACCACCAAGTACACGGATAACCAATACTTCTTTTGCGCCGCTATTGTCGGCTACGTTTAATCTTGATTCCTGTTGTACCATGTTATTTAGCCCTTTCTAAAATTTCCACTAATCTCCAGTTCTTGTTTTTACTCAGCGGACGAGTCTCCATGATCAGTACTGTATCTCCAATACCGCAATCGTTTTTCTCGTCATGAGCCATAAATTTGGTAGTTTTCTTAACAAACTTACCATAGATCGGGTGTTTCACTTTACGTTCTACCGCTACAACAATAGATTTATCCATCTTGTTGCTTACCACCAACCCGGTTCTTGTTTTTCTTAATTGTCTTTCCATTTCGACTCTAAAGTTATTTAGTTTCAGTAGCAGACTCAGCTTTACGCTTAGTCACTTCAGTATTTAATCGGGCAATATTTCTCCTAACCTTGCTAATGCGGCTTGGGTTCTCTATAGCCGAAATTGTATGCGCAAACTTTAACTTAACTAAGTTTTCTGTCTCTTCTGCAATCCTGGCTACTAGCTCTTCTTGTGAAAGCCCTGTAATTTCTGAGTTCTTCATTTTATTAATTTTTATATTGCGGGTCCAGAGGTTGTAATAACAAGTTACTTACAACATTCAACCCTATACTAATTATGCTTCTACGTAATCTCTACGTACTACAAATTTTGTTTGGATCGGTAATTTTTGAGCGGCTAAACGCATTGCTTCTTTAGCAACTTCTAAAGGAACACCTTCGGCTTCAAAAATGATACGTCCAGCTCTAACTACTGATACCCAGTATTCTGGAGCACCCTTACCTTTACCCATACGTACTTCAGCTGGTTTCTTAGTAATCGGCTTGTCAGGGAATATTCTAATCCATACCTGACCTTCACGTTTCATGAAACGAGTTACGGCGATACGGGCTGCCTCTATCTGGCGACTGGTAATCCAGGTCGACTCTAGAGATTTGATCCCGAAAGACCCGAATGATAATTCAGCACCACGAGTTGCTAAACCTTTCATTCTGCCCTTCTGCATCTTTCTGAACTTCGTTCTTTTTGGCTGTAACATTGTATTTTAATATTATCGTTAAACGATTTGTTAACTAATTATTTACGAGGACCTCTATTCTGAGTATTTCCGCCTCTATTATTTCCTGCACCAGGACCGCCTTGACCAGGGCCTCTTCCGCCACGATTACCACCACCGCGGTTATCGTTTCTTCTGTCGCCACCGCCACGGTTATCTCTGTCTCTGCCACCAAATGCACCTTCTGGTCTGCCACCTGGTTTACCAGGTGCATTGTTAGTTGCACCGATGTTAGGAGAAAGATCACGTTTACCGTAAACCTCACCTTTACAGATCCAAACTTTAACACCTATTTTACCATAAGTAGTCAAAGCTTCTGCTAATGCATAATCAATGTCTGCACGGAAAGTATGCAAAGGAATTCTTCCTTCTTTATACTGTTCGCTACGAGCCATCTCAGCACCACCTAAACGACCAGAGGTCATAATTTTGATACCTTCAGCACCCATACGCATTGTTGATGCGATAGTAGATTTCATTGCTCTACGGAATGAAATCCTTGCCTCTAATTGTTTTGCAACACCTTCTGCTACTAATTGTGCATCAAGCTCAGGACGTTTGATCTCAAAAATGTTGATTTGAATTTCCTTTTTAGTCAATTTCTTCAACTCTTCTTTGATCTTATCAACCTCAGCTCCTGCTTTTCCAATCACAATACCTGGACGAGCCGTGTGGATTGTAACCGTGATACGCTTTAACGTACGCTCGATAACCACTTTTGACACGCCGCCTTTTGCGATACGTACAGAAAGGTATTTTCTTATTTTTTCGTCCTCAACTAATTTATCAGCATAGTTGTTGCCACCGAACCAGTTAGAATCCCAACCTTTGATGATTCCTAACCTGTTACCTATTGGATGTGCTTTTTGTCCCATTTCTGTTAATTAGTTTGAGTTTCAACGTTTTTACTATCTACTACCAAAGTTACATGGTTTGAACGCTTACGTATTCTGTAACCACGTCCTTGAGGTGCTGGTCTTAATCTTTTTAACTGACGACCACCGCCTACCATTATCGTTTTCACGTATAACTGGTTTTCTTCAGGGCGAGAACCTTCATTTTTAGTTTCCCAGTTTTTGATAGCTGATAATAATAGTTTCTCAACTCTTATTGCTGCTTCTTTATTGGTAAACTTTAAAATATGTAAAGCTTTCTCAACACGCTCACCTCTGATAAGATCTACAACCAAACGCATCTTACGCGGTGAGGTTGGACAATTGTTTAATTTCGCTACTGCTTCCATCTTCTAATTATTTTTTCTTTTCAGAGTGACCCCTAAATGTTCTGGTTGGAGCAAACTCTCCCAGCTTATGACCAACCATGTTTTCTGTTACGTATACCGGTATAAATTTATTACCGTTATGCACTGCAAATGTATGACCCACAAAATCTGGTGAGATCATTGATCTGCGAGACCAAGTTTTAATGACAGACTTTTTGCCTGAATCATTCATAGAGACTACTTTCTTCTCTACGTTATGGTCAATATAAGGTCCTTTTTTAATCGAACGAGCCATTATTTCTTCCTTTTCTCTATGATGAAACGATTTGAGTATTTTTTAAGTGAACGAGTTTTATATCCTTTAGAATATACACCGTTCCTTGAGCGAGGCTGACCTCCTGATGAGCGACCCTCACCACCACCCATAGGGTGATCTACCGGGTTCATCGCTACTGGACGTGTTCTCGGACGACGGCCCAACCAACGTTTACGACCAGCTTTACCCAACACTTCATTTGCATGATCTGAATTGGAAACAGCTCCGATTGTTGCTAAACAAGTAACTAAGATAGATCTTACTTCACCTGAAGGCATTTTCAATGTAGCATATTTACCATCACGAGCAGCTAATTGTGCATAAGCACCAGCGCTACGTGCCAACTGAGCACCACGACCTGGATTGATCTCCACGTTGTGTACAATAGATCCCAAAGGAATATTGCTCAATTTTAAAGTATTTCCCACCTCAGGAGTTGCGGTATCACCCGACACTACCTTCTGCCCTACTTGCAAACCTTCCGGTGCAATAATATAACGCTTCTCGCCGTCTACATAATGTAATAATGCAATACGTGCAGTACGGTTTGGATCGTATTCAACAGTAGCTACTGTTGCAGGAATATCAAACTTATCACGTTTAAAGTCAATTAAACGGTAAGATTTTTTGTGACCGCCACCCATGTAGCGCATAGTCATCTTTCCTGTATTGTTACGTCCTCCCGATTTCTTAGAAGATACAACCAATGATTTTTCGGGCTTGGTTGCTGTAATCTCCGAAAAACTGGCACCTACTCTAAAGCGGGTTCCCGGAGTGACTGGTTTAAATTTTCTTAAGCCCATAGTTATAAATTATTCAATTCTTATTAAATATTCGAGTAATAATCAATTGTTTCGCCTGCTGCCAGGGTTACAATAGCTTTTTTATATTTCGGGGTACGTCCCGTAACTAATCCGCCCTTAGTATTTCTGGACTTAACTTTCCCATTTACAACCATTGTATTAATGGCTAAAATGTGAACGCCGTACATTTTTTCTATGGCTCCCTTAATCTGCAATTTATTTGCTTTGGGTTCTACTTTAAAAGTAAAGCGGTTAGACTTTTCTGTTAATGCAGAAGCTTTCTCTGTTAATATTGGTTTCTTTAAAAATTCCATATTACTTGGCAAATGCCTCCTCGATTGTTTTAACAGAATCCGCAGTTAACAAAAGTTTGCCACAGTTCAATACATCATAAGTATTTAACTGATCTGCAGTAATTACTTTCACTTTCTGAATGTTTCTGCTTGATAAATAGATATTGTTATTTTGTGCAGGTAAAACCAACAATGTCTTTTCGTTAGCCAAGTTTAATGCGCTAACCAAATTGATATAGTTTTTAGTTTTGATCGAATCAAAAGTAAAATCTTCTAAAACCACAACATTATTGTCTTGAGCTTTGTATGATAAAGCAGACTTACGTGCTAATGATTTTAATTTTTTGTTCAATTTGAAACTATAGTCACGTGGCTGAGGGCCAAATACACGACCACCACCATTGAACAATGGAGATTTAATACTTCCGGCACGAGCACCACCAGTACCTTTTTGCTTATATAGTTTGCGGGTTGAACCAGCAATCTCATTACGTTGCTTAGACTTGTGAGTACCTTGACGTTGATTAGCCAAATACTGTTTAACATCTAAATAAATTGCGTGGTCAACAGGCGTTATGCCAAAAACCGACTCAGGAAGTTGCACCTTGGCACCTGTCTCTTTTCCTGAAATGTTTAATACTTTAACTTCCATCTGCTTACTTATCTAAGATTACGTAAGAACCCTTAGCTCCTGGAATGGAACCACTAACTACAACTAGATTTTGATCAGCATAAACTTTCAAAACTTGTAAGTTCTGAACTTTTACTCTGTCTCCACCCATTCTACCCGCCATACGCATACCTTTAAATACACGAGAAGGATACGAAGCAGCACCCAATGAACCTGGAGCACGCATCCTGTTGTGCTGTCCGTGAGTTTGTCCACCAACACCACCGAAACCATGACGTTTTACAACACCCTGGAAACCTTTACCTTTTGACGTGCCAACTACATCCACAAAATCGCCTTCGTTAAAGATGCTTACCGTTACAGTATCACCTAAGTTAAGTGATTCTTCAAACGGTTCAAATTCAACCAATTTACGTTTTGGGGTAGTGCTTGCTTTCGCAAAGTGGCCTTTAAGAGGCATGGTAGTGTTCTTTTCTTTGGCTTCGTCGAAACCTAACTGAACTGAAACGTAACCGTCTTTCTCTTCGGTCTTTACCTGTGTTACAACACAAGGTCCAGCTTCGATCACAGTACATGGTATGTTCTTACCATCTGCGTCGAATATGCTGGTCATTCCTACTTTTTTTCCAATAATACCTGACATTTTCTTTTTTTAAATTAACACCCATCGAAGCAGTAGGGCTTCGTTCAAGGTGGATACACATCCCACTTAAGGGAGGGCAAAAATAAGAAAGAAATCTTAATTTTCAAATAGTTAGCTAAATATATTTTCAAATAATTGCTAAAAATTTGTTTTCACTGGATAGCATACAATTAAAGTTAGTTTTTAACCAACCAACTTATCGCTTAAACTATATAAGATAATGGACAAAACCATCAAACCGATCAAAACATATAGGTAATCACGCTCAATCAAGAAGCTAAACACCGAGAAAACAACCCTGGCTACAGGTGTAAAAATCAATAACAATGTGCCAAATTGGATAATAGCAGCGCCATCCATTGTTTTTAAACCTTCAAAAATTGCCCCAACTGAAGACAATCCAGACTTTCCAGAATCAAACTTATCATAATCAACTACGTTTGCATAGTTAAAGAACAAATAGATAAGTCCACCAATAAACACAACAGTCATAGATGAAATCACCCCAACTCGCAATAGGGTACCCAAAATGACCTGTATATCCTTATCTGCAAAAAAATTCTTACTCTCCTTAATCATAAGTTACCAGATAATCCATTGTAAATCATTTGAATCGCTAAAAATGTAACCACAACAGCAAACACCACTTTTAGCTTATCAGTCTTTGTCTTCACCAATATTTTAGAACCGATCGTAGCCCCAAGCAACACCCCTACAGTTACAGGCATAGCTATTCCAGGATCAATCTGCCCACGATGAAGATAAACAATGGCACTTGCAGCAGCAGTTACCCCCATCATAAAGTTACTGGTTGTTGTAGACACCTTAAACGGAATCCGCATAATATTGTCCATCGCAATTACCTTCAAGGCTCCAGAACCAATCCCTAGCAAACCAGAGATAATACCAGCAACAAACATCATCAAGAATCCTCCGATCACATTGTGTACCGCATATTTCTTAATTCCACCCTCAGTAGGATAAGTACCATTCAACTTAAAGAAAACTGCCAGCTTACCAGAAGTATCATTGTCAGAATGATCTACCTTCTTACGAATCATCATCGCTGCAGAAAACAAAAGGATCAACCCAAAAATAACAGCGATGTAGCTCGGATTAATAAAAACAGTTACTATCGCACCAATTATTGCACTTATGGTGGTAGCGACCTCTAAAAACATACCTATCCGAATGTTTGTGATCCCTTCCTTAACATAAGCTGCTGCCGAACCCGATGAAGTCGCAATTACCGATATGATTGATGCACCTATAGCATAATGAATGTCTACTCCAAGTCCAAGTGTTAACAATGGAATAATAATAACTCCACCACCTAGCCCAGTAAGCGAGCCCACCAATCCGGCCAGAAAAGCCCCTATCAAAACTATAATTGTAAATAGTAATACCGACATTGCTGCAAATATACTATCTCCAGCCAGAACACAATAAAATTAAAATATCATAGTTAAATTAGAGATAAACCAATACCCATATGATGAAAAAAATAATACTCCCTATTATTTCGGCTTTAATACTTAGCTTCAACGCTCAGGGCCAGTTAACCAATGATTCTACTAAAGTTGACCCAAGTTTAAAAGGACAATACCAATTATTGCTTACAAAGTCCAAAACCATAAACGGCTATAAACTTGTAAACCCTGGTAGAATTAGCGCTTTCTGGAAAAACCTTAGCGACACACTCTCCACAACACGCAAACAACTTACGAATGCAAACCAGAAACTTAAAGCACAAGAAAAGGATATCGCCGATTTAAAAAGTCAAATCAGCGGAAAAGAAAGTGCATTGGCTGGCACAAATGCAAAAATAAACGAAATCAATTTCCTGGGGATATCATTTGCCAAGTCAACCTACAACACCATTGTATGGAGCTTGATCATTGGACTGGCTGCTGCCCTTGCCTTTCTCATACTGAGATCTGCTAAGTATATGCATGAAGCAAAATATCGCAGCAACCTATATGAAGAAATCGCGCAGGAATACCAGTCCTACAAAACTAAGGCAAATGATAAAGAGAAAAAACTAGCAAGAGAACTTCAAGATGAACGCAACAAGATAGACGAATTAAAAAGCCGCGGCTAGTAAACATCCACAAATAGAAAAGCCTTCCCGATCATCTCGGGAAGGCTTTTCTATTTAACTGTCAAATATAGTTAAACTTTAATTTCTACTTCAACACCGCTAGGTAATTCAAGTTTCATTAATGCATCAACTGTTTTTGAGTTAGAGCTGTAAATATCTAACAAACGCTTGTAAGCACATAATTGAAATTGCTCACGTGCTTTTTTGTTCACGTGTGGTGAACGTAAAACAGTGAAGATTTTCTTTTCTGTAGGCAACGGAATAGGTCCGCTAACCACTGCACCCGTAGGTTTAACAGTTTTCACGATTTTCTCAGCAGATTTATCTACCAAGTTATAATCGTAAGATTTTAATTTGATTCTAATTCTTTGGCTCATAATATATGTATTAAAGCAACCGGTTAGAGCTATTAATAACCGGTTGCTGATTTATTTTATTATTCAGCAGATTTGATTCTACCTTTTGATTTAGCAATTACTTCATCCTGTACTGTTTTAGGAGCTGGTTCGTAGTGATCAAACTCCATTGTAGAGGTTGCACGACCAGAAGTAATGGTACGTAACTGAGTTACATAACCAAACATCTCAGAAAGAGGCACAGTTGCTTTAATTACTTGAGCACCATTACGTGTATCCATTCCTAAAAGTTGACCACGACGACGGTTCATATCACCGATTACATCGCCCATGTTTTCTTCTGGGGTAAGGATCTCGATTTTCATGATAGGCTCCATCAATACAGGGTTACATTTAGGTAACGCTTCACGGTAAGCCATTTTAGCAGCAAGTTCAAATGATAAAGCATCTGAATCGACTGCGTGGAATGAACCATCAATTAAGCGAACTTTCATGTCTGGTAGTGGATAACCAGCCAATACTCCATTAGCCATAGATGCTGCAAATCCTTTTTCAACAGATGGAATAAATTCACGAGGAATTGAACCGCCAGAAATTTCATTTACAAACTGCAAGCCACCTTTTTCCCAATCCGCATCAATAGGAGAAATAACAACTTGGATATCCGCGAATTTACCACGACCACCAGATTGTTTTTTATAAGTCTCACGATGTTGAACTGTTCCATTGATTGCTTCTTTGTAAGCAACCTGTGGTGCACCTTGGTTAACCTCAACTTTAAACTCACGTCTTAAGCGGTCAATCAAGATATCTAAGTGAAGCTCACCCATACCAGAGATTACAGTCTGACCAGTTTCCTGATCTGTCTGAACTCTAAATGTAGGATCTTCTTCAGCTAATTTAGATAAACCAATACCCAATTTATCAACATCAGCTTGAGTTTTAGGCTCAATAGCTAAACCGATAACTGGCTCTGGGAAATCCATTGATTCAAGAACAATTGGATGTTTCTCATCGCAAAGTGTATCACCAGTTTTGATATCTTTAAATCCTACTACAGCAGCAATATCACCAGCACCTACGTTAGGGATTGGGTTTTGCTTGTTAGCATGCATTTGGAAGATACGAGAGATACGCTCTTTGTTTTCAGAACGCGCGTTATAAACGTACGAACCAGCATCTAAGTTACCTGAATAAACACGGATAAAACATAAACGACCTACGAAAGGATCTGTTGCAATTTTAAAAGCTAAAGCTGCAAAAGGCTCATTTACATCTGGTTGACGAGTTACTTCTAAACCAGTTTCAGGGTTGGTACCAGTGATACCATCCACATCCATTGGCGAAGGCAATAATTCCATTACCAAATCCAACATGGTTTGAACACCTTTGTTTTTGAAAGATGAACCACACACCATAGGAACGATTTTCGCATCTAAAGTTGCTTTACGCAATGCATCAAGAATCTCACGCTCAGTGATTGAGTTTGGATCATCAAAGAATTTCTCCATTAATGACTCATCATAATCAGCAACAGCTTCTAATAAGTTCTCTCTCCATTGTGCAACCTCTTCAACCATATCCTCAGGAATTGGCACTTCAGTAAAGGTCATACCTTTATCATGCTCGTTCCAAACGATACCACGGTTATTGATCAAATCAACAACACCAGTAAAGTTATCTTCAGAACCGATAGGTAATTGCAATGGAACAGCGTGACTGCCCAACATATCTTTTACCTGCTTAACAACTTTTAAGAAGTCAGCTCCTGAACGGTCCATTTTGTTAACGAAACCAATACGTGGAACTGCATAGTTGTTAGCTAAACGCCAGTTGGTTTCAGATTGAGGCTCAACACCATCAACAGCTGAAAACAAAAACACCAATCCGTCCAAAACACGCAATGAACGATTTACCTCTACGGTAAAATCCACGTGTCCAGGAGTATCGATAACGTTTACCTGATATTTGTTACCACGGTAAGGCCAGAAAACAGTTGTAGCAGCAGAAGTAATCGTGATACCACGTTCCTGCTCCTGTGCCATCCAGTCCATTGTAGCTGCACCTTCGTGCACCTCACCAATTTTGTGACTAACACCTGCATAATAAAGGATACGCTCAGTTGTTGTGGTTTTACCCGCATCAATGTGAGCCGCGATTCCAATATTTCTTGTGTATTTTAAATCTCTTGACATTTTATGATTCTATATAATTAGAAACGGAAGTGAGAGAACGCTTTGTTGGCTTCAGCCATTTTATGCGTGTCTTCTTTTTTCTTAACTGCTGCACCTTCACCCTTAGCTGCTGAAACGATTTCACCTGCTAATTTCTCTTTCATTGTTTTTTCACCACGTTTGCGTGCATATGAAATTAACCATTTCATACCTAAAGCAATCTTACGGTCAGGTCTAACCTCTGTAGGTACCTGGAAGTTAGCACCACCAACACGGCGTGACTTAACCTCTACTGCAGGCATTACGTTAGTTAAAGCGCGTTTCCAGATTTCTAATCCGTTCTCACCAACTTTTTTCTCTGCTAATTCTACAGCATCATAAAAAATTGAATAAGCAATAGATTTCTTTCCGTCAAACATCATGTTGTTTACGAAACGGGTCACCTGAACATCGTTAAATTTTGGATCAGGAAGAATGATTCTCTTTTTTGGTTTTGACTTTCTCATTTTGTTTTCCTCCTAATTATTTCTTTTTACCTTTTGTTGGTGCCGCAGCTACTTGTCCTGGCTTAGGGCGTTTTGTTCCGTATTTCGAACGACGTTGGTTACGACCGGCAACACCTGAAGTATCTAATGCTCCACGGATGATGTGATAACGTACACCTGGCAAATCTTTAACACGACCACCACGGATCAATACGATTGAGTGCTCCTGTAGGTTGTGACCTTCTCCAGGGATGTAAGCGTTAACCTCTTTACCATTGGTTAAACGTACACGCGCAACTTTACGCATTGCTGAGTTTGGTTTTTTAGGGGTAGTCGTATATACACGTGTACATACACCTCTTCGCTGTGGACAACTGTCCAACGCCGGAGACTTACTCTTGAACTCCAGTGCTACTCTACCTTTTCTAACTAATTGTTGAATGGTTGGCATTGTTCTTTTTTTGTTTTTCTATTAATGTTTAAAAACTTTACCCCTCAATAAGGGACTGCAAAGGTAAGACAATACATTTTATAAATCAAGGGGTTAACATAAAATTAATCCCCTAAAAGACAATAGTATAATTACATACCAAATATTTCTATAAATTATTCTTGATTTTTCAACGTGTAACCATCAATCCAAACCCTACAAAATCGGCCTCACTTTGATGTAAATACATTTTAGCTTGAACAGCAAGCCCTTCCGTAACTTGATACTTCAATCCGGTAGTCCAATAGCTCTTAATATTCATCAGGCTATTATAGTGCAAATAATAACCATATTTAGTCATCAGCCCCAATCTACCTAACCACAAGTCAGGCCCAATAGCAACACCAACTCTCCATCTATCAAACGAACTTGCTTTAGATTGATAAGTTTGATCATTCTTCAGCGGGTCATAAATAGTATGATAATAAACGGCATCTAACCCTGCACTCAAACCAAGAACAGCATCTAACCTATAGTTGTATCCAGCATATAAACCGGTCTTATACAAACCATCTTTACTCCTATAAACTCCACGCCGACCTATATTAACCCCAACATCCACACTGTGCATTTTATATTCCGCAGGCTTTCTCCATGAAGCCGTATCATTAACCACCTTCTTTACACCCAACGACTGCGCAATACCCAAACTAACGCTACTCACATTCATACCCTTGTTTGGCACCCTTATCCCAGCATTAGAAAAATGGAGAACATCTACCCCAGCCAAAAGCTTTGTTGATGGACCAATTTGAGTGGATAATTTTAATGCAATCCGCGACGAAAAATTAATATGACTACCTACAAGTATATTTTCATTGGTAAACCAGGTTTCCCCCAAATAACCCAATCCAAATCCTGGCGTAAGCAACAATTCGGAACCTTTAGTCTTCAATAACGAAAAATTAAGTGCAGCGATTAATGCATATGAATCACCAAACCTATTTGGTCTTGGATCTGGCACCATTACAATGTCGCTCATATTCTTATAATTAAAAACCAGATCAAGGCTGTTCAAATTCAACATCCTCATCCATGGTCTGTGGCTGGCAACAGTATTCATATGGTAAATCAACTCACCCCCATATGCTGTACCACGTAATTTATGATCAGCAGTAAACACCGCTAAAGAAACTTGTGGAGAGAACTCAATACTGTTTCGAACAGACTGTACCCCCTGGGCCCGTAAATCACCGGCAAATACCAGGAAACCTAAAAAGAAAAGAAAAGCAAATAAATTAGCGAATCTTGGCAAGCTCATTTAAAAAAAGTTCACCATACAATATAGGAGATTAATGAAAAGTATTCAAGTACAATTTTTCTACTTTTTTTCGTGCCCAGTCCGTCTTACGCAAAAACGTCAAACTTGATTTAAGCGTTGGGTTGTTATTAAAACAAGCAATCTTAACCAGCTTCCCCATTTCCTCCCAACCATAATGCCATACCAATTGCTTCAATATAAACTCAAGCGTCTTGCCATGTAGTGGATTATTTACCTGTTCTTGTTCTGCCATAGTGCAAAAATAATAAGAATAACTAGATTTGTATACCGGTTCTACCGATTCGAGATAAAAGACATCACAAGCCGAACGGCAAACCTAATTACAATAAAAACAAATACAACAATATATGGATTTAAAACTGGGTGACTTTGTTCGTTTTGTAGACGAAAACATTGAAGGGTACATTACCCGGATTATTGATAAAACTACCATTGGGGTAACGGACTCAAATGATTTTGAAATTCCCGTTCTGGCCAGCAAAGTAACATTGGTACATGGCGACATCACCGACAATGATGTGGTGACCAACAAACCCAATATCGTTGTCCCGGAGGCCGAATTCAAAAAAGAGGGTATTTACCTCGGATTGGTTGCCGATCAACATAGCAATTCTGTGGCACATTTCCACCTTGTTAATGAAACATCTTACCAACTCTTAATTAGCCTAACCACAGAAAGACAAGAAACTTTTAAAGGAGAATTTGCAGGCATCATTGCCCCTAACACGACTAAAAAGATCTACTCTGCCCAACTGGGTGACATTCAGATCTGGCCTAAATTCAGATTAGAAATCTTAACCAATACACCTGCAAACGTTGAGCCTAAGTCTCCAATTGTCTTCAACAAAAACATTAAAGGAAAAGACCTTTCTGTTGCCAAAGAAGAAATCGATCTGCTTAAACAAAAAGGCTGGATAATTAAATTGGAAGAACCGGAAGCAGTAATAGATGCAGAGAAGCTGAAGGCTAGCTTCTTTAAGTAATGGTCAAAATTAGCCGTTCTATTCATAGTCTGGAATCTTTTACCGATGAAGAATCGGAAAATCTTCCTAGGCCTATTCATAGAAGGCAAATTTTGTTTCAAGCATGATGCAAATAGCCGCTATACTAAGCATAGCGGCTATTTGCATCATGTATCTGCACTATCTCATAAGCTTCATGCTTTTAAGGAAAATATGCCTTCTGTGAAAAGGCCTAGGCGCTCTTTGCTCCGCTTCAGGAGCCTAAGAGATGCCAGCCTTAGAATAGAATGGCTTATTTTCACTCTTATTTTCTCTTTTTAATTTTTGTGCCAAGCATTATTACTCTCATCAACATCCGGCAAAACACGTTTTGGATCTAAAACAACCGAAACAACCTCATCATTCGTCGGATAATAAACCGTCCAGGTCTTATTTCTCATCCATACATCTACAGAAATTTTAATCAGATCAGTCTTACCATTTTTTGTTTTAACCTCCATAATGATAGGCATTGGCATTTTTTCCAAATTAGCCACAACAATATTATAGCCAGCAATAGCCCCTACCTGTTTAACTTCTTTAACACCAGTAATTGCTTGATCCATTTTCCAGTTCTCTAAAAACCAGCCTCTCCAGAACCAGGAAAGATCTTCACCAGCACCATTCTCCATCGCGCGGAAGAAATCAAAAGGTGTTGGGTGCTTGTATGCCCATTGCGAGATATAGTTTCTAAAAGCATAATCAAAACGATCCGCCCCCAAGATTTGGTCCCTTAAAATATCCATTCCCCAACCCGGTTTATAATATAAGTTTATCCCAATATTCCTTTCTTTCATTGCATCTGGAGTCAACATAATGTATTCCAGTTCCGATGAGCCAAGACTTTTACCAATCGCATGCATATCCGCAGGCAAACTTTTGTATTCTCCTTTATTAAAGGCTTCAGTTGATAAACCATTAATAAAAGTATTAAATCCTTCATCCATCCAGCCGAACTTACGCTCATTACTTCCTACAATCATAGGAAACCAGGTATGGCCAAATTCATGATCAATTACCCCCCATGCACTTGCACCTTTGGCAGTCCAGCCGCAAAACACAATACCTGGATACTCCATTCCTCCTACATTACACGCCACATTTACCGCCATTGGATAAGGATATTCAAACCATTTATCAGAATAATGCTCTATCGAAGCTTTCACATACTCCACTGCTCTGCCGTAGCCATCCTTGCCATTACTTTCAACCGGATGAGCCGAAACCGCGAGCGACTTTTTACCACTAGGCAAGTTAATCCGCGCTGCATCAAGTACAAATGCCTTCGAAGAAGCCCAAGCCACATCACGGGTATTTTTGATCTTAAATCTCCAGGTAAGTTTATCTTTTGCTGGACGGGATTTAACATCCATCACCTCCGACTCAGACCTGATGGCTATTGTTTTATCACTCAGTTTCGCCGCGTTCCAACGTTTTAACTGTTCAGCTGTCAACACTTCCTGCGGATTCAACAACTCACCAGAACCCATAACAATATGACTAGCCGGTGCTGTTACCGAAAAATCCACATCACCATACTCACAGTAAAACTCACCAGCGCCCCAATAAGGCAAAGTATTCCATCCAAGGATATCATCATAAACGCTCATTCTAGGAAACCACTGTGCAATGGTAAATACCTCTCCATTCTTTGTGGCCAAGTGTCCCATCCTATCCGAACCATTCGCCGGAATAATAAACGAGAAGTTCATCTTGATCACAATTACATCACCGGTCGCCTCCATCGGCGTTGCTAAGCGAATCTGCATCCGAGTGTCCTCGGTTAGGGTACTGAATTTTACCTGCTTCAATTTTTGTGATACAGTAATCCCATCAATTTTATAGCCACCCACTAGCTTTTCTCCTCTCGAACCATAACGACTACCCGAAGCAATTAAGGTATTCCCACGAGAATCCGTTGAAAATAAATTCTGATCCAATTGCAACCATAAAAAAGGCAGACGATCAGGACTATTATTTTTATAAGTGATAGTAACCGTTCCAGAAACAGTATTTTTTACTTCATCAAGATTTGCAATGATACTGTAATCTGCACGGTTCTGCCAGTACTTAGGGCCAGGCGCACCACTTGCCGAACGATATTCATTCCCATTTTGCGTATAAAACAAGGGGCTAAAAGCTACATGGGGATCGTAATTACTTGTAGGGGGATTGCCTTGCTGTGCCAAACCAGTGAGACACCAGACACATAGCAAAGCACATAATAAAGTGGATTTATGAATCATATTAAATTGTTAGTTACAATTTAATAAAGGTATAAAACGAAATGCTATCCGCCTATATTGTAACGGTATTATTAATCAGCCTTAAGTTTAGACATTGAGGATATCTTTCTTTCCTCCGGAGATAGTTTTAACCAACTATGATAAGCTTTAACCGTATAGTAAGCGTAATTAAAAGGTCTTTCACTTTTCACCAATTCTTCAGGTGGCCTATACATTGCCATGAAATTCTTCAGATCATCTCCTTTAAGTTTTACGAGGTCGGAGACATAAGCCTCCGTAAAAACAGCATTAATCTCCGTTTGAAACCGATCCCTTTCCTCTAGTAGTCTAATCTTTTCCTGCTGTCTCCTGTACTTTCCATAACCAAGGTTAAAAAGTAGTCCTCCAGCTCTATCATTGTTCCCCTTCCCCTGAAGACCATCGGTAGCGACTCGCGTATAAGGTCTAGCCAAGGGATCGGGAGCTAAAATATAGGGATTCATTTTTGCACTTATAATTTCAACCTCTCTCAATGTCGTTGAATTGCCCGGTAGGAATATAATTTTCGACTCCAGGTTAATTAAAAACAAAGTATCCGTATGGTAACCTACCAGCGAAAACTCAATCAAATCACCAACTTTAGCTGGGATTGTAAACTGTCCTGCAGCCTTAGTTGCCTCAACCCTGCTAGTGCTCAGATTCCTCACCTTAACATTCTGCAATGGAAAAGTCCTATTGTCGAAATCATAGACAGTACCAGAAACGGTACCTTGCGCCATGATTTTAAATGGAACAACTAACATAAGGAACAAGAGCAGATTTTTAAGCATAATCAAATGTAGGGCTGTTTAACCAGGCAAATATATAATTTAACAAACTTTAACAGGAAAAGTTTTATGGTAATTATTTAAAAACAGCCTTATATTGATCCTCGTTAAAGCTAATTAAGATAGGCTTCCCATCAACCTCAACTACCGGACGTTTTATGGCACTATTATTTTGAAGCAAAACCTCAATCGCAGTTTTTTGATCTGTTACCATTTGCTGTACATCAGAACTCAATTTTTTCCAGGTCGTTCCCTTTTTATTTAAAACGGCTTCCCATCCAAAAGCATCACACCAGGCGTTCAACTTTTCAGCAGTAATGCCCTTTTTCTTGAAATCATGAAACTCAGGATTAAACCCATTTTCTTCCAGCCAGGTTCTGGCCTTTTTAACAGTATTGCAATTTGGTATTCCGTATACGATCATACCCACAAAATTAAAATTTAATTCATCACATTTTTAAAGGGTTTCGTCACATTTTAAAATTTCAAAACAATAGGGTTTGTATTATTGCATCATAAAGGAAATAAGGTACGCTAAATATAAATCAAATGAACTCAAAGGAAATTGCAAAACTAGAACTATGGATCGTCACCGGCTGCATTACTATTGCATTTTTGTTCTCTCTTGTAGACAGGGCATTAATGCCCATAAGCGCCAGTCTTAATCATGCGACAACGGTAAATGGCATCAGTAAATCCAATATCACAATTATTGGCGAAAACCTTATCCCAATTCTTTTCAACTATCTCATCATTTATATATGCTACCTTTTTCTTGTCTTTCATGTTAGTCCCGAACTAAACAAAAAAGAAGGACGCGCAGTCAGAAGTGTAGCATTTGTATACCTATTTATTACAGCTGCAATATTAATAGACATTATCAATATATATTGGGCAATACTCCTTGCACTTAAGCTATTGTTTATTCTATTTACATGCAATAGGGCAAACAAAGAAAATGGTTTTTACATTGAATCGGGTTTCTTAACCAGTACATGGGTACTTACGGTTTCTACCGTTTTCTTTTTATCACTCCATGATCTGATAAAGGTCTATTTTTTATTGGTAATGCCTATCGCAATAATGATGTACCTATACGCCGTCTATTACCTCATTCCGAAGGTGTGGAATAAGAAATGGAAACTTACAAGCTATTTTTTCAAGATGTTGTTTATCAGCACCACTATAAGTCTTATCCTTGCAGGTATCTTTGGCCTTCTACTTCCTTCCAGAAATATTTATAACAATTCAATCCATATACGATCAACATTTAGCTCAATTTCACTCACACTGCTATATAGCTTAGTTCGCGGAGAAGAATTTATAAAAATGACTGCCTTTGGCACGTTTTTAACTCAAATGCTATTAATCACCCCACTTTCCTGGAGAATCTACAAAGACCGAAATGCCATAAAAGCAGAAGAGATCATTGCACTAAAAACAGAACTTGGCAAGGCCGATGCCAACCTCAACTTCCTAAAATCCCAGATCAATCCACATTTTCTTTTTAATGCCTTAAATACCTTATATGGAACCGCATTGCAGGAAAAAGCAGAACGTACAGGAGAGGGGATTCAAAAACTGGGAGATATGATGCGCTTTATGTTACAGGAAAACATAGAAGATAAAATCATGCTTTCAAAAGATTTAGATTATCTAAACAATTACATTGCCCTTCAAAAGTTAAGGACTTCAACCTCCTCTGATATCATTATAGAAACGCAGATTGAAGAACAAATAAATGATCTTCTTATCTCTCCGATGTTACTCATCCCCTTCGTTGAAAATGCATTTAAACATGGCATCAGTCTCCAATCGCCTTCTCATATTAAAATTACCTTACAAACAAGTGGACATACGCTATATTTTGACGTACATAACAGCATTCATTTAAAACAAGACAATGATCCTGAAAAACTACAAACTGGAATAGGCCTCCAAAATGTAAAACAAAGGCTCGCCCTATTGTATCCAAATCAACACGAACTGATTATCCGGGAAAATGCAAAAGAATTTTTCATTCACCTTACGCTCCAGCTTTCAGGAAATGACTAGCTTTAAAAAATGATTGCTATAGCGATAGATGATGAGCCAATAGCTTTGGATGTAGTACGGTCACACGCATCCAAAGTTCCGTATATAGAACTTGTTGCAACCTTTACAAATGCTTTCGATGCCATTATCTTTCTTCAGGAAAATAAAATTGATCTTATTTTCCTGGATATTAAGATGCCCGATATTAATGGCATTGACTTTCTAAACACGCTAAGCACTCCCCCAATGGTGATTTTTACGACTGCTTATTCCGAGCATGCAGTAAAAAGCTTTGAGTTGGATGCCATTGATTATTTGTTAAAACCTTTTTCCCTCCCCCGATTCTTAAAAGCCTGTAATAAAGTACAAGAACTTTACAGCCTGAGAAATAATTCTGAAGACACACAAACACTCCATCTCTTTATAAAAGATGGATACGAACAAATAAAGGTATTCATTAACGACATTCTTTATATTGAAGCCTCCGGAAATTACACACAAATACACCTCAACGATAACAACCTACTTAGCACAAGAGTTCCACTCAACGAGATGTTGCAACTCCTTCCCGCTAAAAAATTCATTCGCATACATCGTGCTTTCATAGTCGCGAAAGAAAAGATAACTAAATTTGATCGGGGTCAGGTCTGGATTGGAAACAAATCGATCTCTATTGGTGCTACATACGTACTAAGTATACAAGAATTAAGTTAATTTTCCGAACAAATTAGGTATCAGCAGACAGCTAATTAAATATTATCACTAATATTGTCCATTATTATACCTATTGATTTTAATCATCAACATATCACATGTTTAAACTAAATTTTAAACAACAAGTATTAACAGGCTTCATCGTCTCCCTATCATTTGTTCTGGTCTCTGCAATAACCTCTTATTTTAGCATTGATAAATTAAACACCGATACAAAATGGCAGGGGCATACCTACGATGTGATTAGCTTGGTCAAAGATGTAGAATTTCAAATTCTAAACTCAGAAACTGGGCTCAGGGGCTATATCTTGGCCGGAAAACCAGAGTATCTGATTCCCTACAAAGAGAACTCCACCAAGATTTTAAATACGATTCAAGATTTAAAAAATGCCGTTAGTGACAACTCCGCTCAGGAAGTCTACATTGATTCACTTGATTTTTATGCCCATCAGAAAGTAGAAGAAATGAAAGAAGTTCTACACATTTATGAGGCAAAAGGCAAGTATGCAGCAGCAGATCGGGTAATGACTGGCACAGGACAGGCTTTAAAAAATAAGATCCTCAAAATAAGTGACAAAATTATTCAAGCTGAACAAGAATTACTTGTCAAACGGAAAGCAAACATTCATAAAAGTAGCCTTCAAAGCGAAGTTGTGGTTGTACTCAGTTCTGTAATCATATTTTTCCTAATCCTATTCCTCTTATCCTACATCAGACGAACATTTGATCAGCAGAAAGAAACAGAGGCCCAGATCAGAGATTCAAACCTTCAACTGGAAAAAATATCAGCTGAGAACGAGCAAAAAAACTGGTTGCTGTTAGGAACTACCACAATCAACGAAGCTATGCGTGGCGAGCAGGAGTTAGATGAACTGGCTACCAATATCATTACTAAAATCTGCAACTACATCAATGCTCCTATTGGCGCTTTCTTCCTCGTTAATAAAACTAAAAACACCATTAAATTTAAAGGAGGATATGCCTGGCAGAATACAAAAAGCATCAGACATGAATATCATTTTGGTGAAGGTTTTATTGGCCAAGCTGCTACCGAAAAACGAAATAAGCTATTGGAGAATGTACCGGCAGACTATATTAAAGTGCATTCCGGACTAGGAGAAGCCCCACCCAACTGTATTTACGTAATGCCTATAGTTTTTGAAGATGAATCCATTGCCGTTATTGAATTAGGATTAAATGAGCAACCTAATGCAACCGTCCAATTGTTGTTAAATACGGTTGCAGAAAGCATAGGCGTTGGTGTAAACAGTGCTAAGGCCCGCGTAAAACTAAGAGCATTATTTGAGCAAACTCAACAGCAGGCAGAAGAACTGGAAAGCCAGCAGGAAGAATTGCGTACCACGAACGAGGAACTGGTTTACAAATCGGAGCAACTGCAAGCATCAGAAGAAGAACTAAGAGTTCAACAGGAAGAGTTACGCCAAACCAATGCAGAACTGGAAGAAAAAGCGCAGCAACTTGAAGAGCGCAACATCACTGTAAACCAGGCTAAAGAAGCCATAAGTTTAAAAGCAGAGGAATTAGAGATTTCCAGTAAATATAAATCAGAGTTCCTGGCCAATATGAGTCACGAGTTAAGAACACCTTTAAACAGTATCTTAATTCTAGCCCGTATCTTAAAAGAAAACCGTCCTGAAAATCTTAATGAAGACCAGATAAAGTATGCAGGTGTAATCCATAATGCAGGAACAGATTTATTAACATTAATCAACGACATTCTTGACCTCTCTAAAATCGAATCCGGAAAACTAGATCTGAACATATCGCCATTAAAACCAACGGACATCAAACAAGATGTGGAGGCCTTGTTCATGGAATTGGCCAGAAGTAAAAAAATCAACTTCCAGACTATACTTGACAAAGAATTACCAAAGGCAATCCTTACCGATCAATCAAGAGTGAAACAAGTGATCAAAAACATGCTTTCAAATGCTTTCAAATTCACGCCAGAGCATGGAGAAATTACACTCGAAATCCATAAGGCAAAACCGGATACGGTCTTTTTCTCCAGTCAATTAAAAACGACTACTGAAGATATCATTGCCATTACAGTAAAAGACACTGGAATTGGCATCCCTGCAGACAAGCAAAAGCTCATATTTGAAGCCTTCCAACAAGCAGATGGGTCGACCAGCAGAAAATACGGTGGTACAGGGCTAGGCTTATCTATTAGCAAAGAACTAGCGCATATTTTGGGTGGAGAAATTCAAGTTAAAAGTAAACAGGGACAAGGGAGTAAATTCACTTTCTTCATTCCAAAAAACAATGAAGCAAATAATCAACATCATCAGAACACGATAATTGAAATCGAAGAGCCAACCATCAATCCTATCCTTCCCGACCCAAAATTCATCCCAAGTCATCCAAACGAAAAACAAAAATTACTAATAATTGAAGATGATCTGGCATTTGCGGATTTGCTTAATGATTACGCAAAAGAAAAAGGCTTTGCTCCTATTCTTGCCCACAGTGGTGATGTCGCCCTTGAAATGGCCTTCTCCGAACTTCCCGACGCCATAGTATTGGATGTTATGCTACCGGTAATGGATGGCTGGACTATCCTAAAAAAACTCAAAGCTGATCCAAGAAGCAAACACATCCCAGTACACATGATGTCGGCAGGAAATGAAAAAGTTGGTAAAGCAAAAAAAGAAGGTGCGATTGGCTTTTTGAAAAAACCAACAGAAAAAGAACAACTCGATGAGGCATTCGAACTACTGAGTGCTGCACATTTAAAATATAACCTAAATACCGTACTTGTTATTGAAGATCAGGAACTGCATAGCACTATCCTAACACAACAATTAACAGACAAAGGTGTTGAAGTAAAACAAGCTTTTACAGGCAAGGAAGCGCTAGCCCTTTTAGAGGAACATACTTTTGATTGTATTATTCTAGACCTCAAACTTCCAGATATTTCAGGATTCGAATTGCTAGATATCATCAAAGCACGTCCTGAGTGCGCTCATATCCCTGTAATCATCAATACTGCGATGGAATTGGATGAAGAGAAAATGGCCCACATCATGAAGTATACCGAGGCCATGGTCCTAAAATCTAATAAATCTAACGATAGGCTAATAGATGAGGTGAGCTTGTTTATGAACAAACTAAAACAAGATGGTCCTATAACTTCAGTTACCATCAGCAAACATCATAGCGGTAAAGCTTCGTCTACAATGGAAAAGGTTTTAAAAGATAAAACCATTTTAATCACTGATGATGATATGCGTAATATATTCGCGCTATCAAGTGCACTACAGGCCTACGACCTAAAAATTGTCATTGCAAATAACGGACGTGAAGCCATAGAAAAGCTAGACGAATCCAATCAGATCGATCTTGTATTGATGGACATCATGATGCCAGAAATGGACGGCTATGAAGCCATGAAAATCATCAGAAGCAAAAAAGATTTCGCGAAGTTACCTATCATTGCCCTAACCGCTAAAGCAATGAAAAATGATAAGGAAAAGTGTATTGAGGCCGGAGCTAATGATTATATATCAAAACCAGTCGATATGGATAAGCTACTTTCAATGTTAAGAGTTTGGCTAAGCTAAGATGAATAACGACATTGAAACCATAAACTATGGAGAACTCGATAACCTCATTGTCCTGATAAAAAATATTCATGGCTTTGATTTCGGCGATTATTCTGCTGCATCCTTAAAAAGAAGGGTAACCAGAATTATGGAGCTGCAAAAACTAAGCTTGTTCGACTTACGTACCTTATTAACGAATGATCAGGATTATTTTGAATCATTTTTGATTGAAATAACCGTTAATGTAACTGAAATGTTTAGAGATCCATCCTTTTACAAGTCAGTTGCGACTCATGTCATCCCTTATTTAAAATCCTATCAGCGGATTAAAGTATGGAATGCGGGCTGCTCGACAGGAGAAGAGCTCTATTCTTTTGCCATCATGTTCGCTGAAGAGAATTTATATGACCGCTGTTTTTTTTACGGTACAGATATTAATTCCGATGTGTTGGCAGAAGCTAAAAATGGGATTTACAACTTGCAAAAGATGAAACAATACGCGGAAAATTTTCAGAAAACTGAAACAACAAACACATTATCCAACTATTATACTGCGAAATATAACGCGGCATCGATTCATCATTCCTTAAAAAAAAATATTCTGTTCTCAGTACATAACCTCGCTTCGGATGGGGTATTTAATGAGTTCCAGGTAATTTCTTGTCGTAATGTCCTGATTTATTTCAATATCGAACTGCAAAAAAAGGTCATAGAACTATTTTACAATAGTTTGGCTAATTTTGGGTTTTTATGTCTGGGTTCTAAAGAGACATTAAGGAGTAGTGAGCTGGGCCGCTTTAAAGTCATAGACAAAAAGAACAACATTTACCAAAAAATAGCATAGCGATTAAAACCGCTCAATTAAGAATAAAAAGCATGGAAAAAATTAACATATTAATTGTTGATGACAGACCCGAAAATATTATTGCCCTTGAAGCACTTCTGCAAAGAAATGATATTAATATAATCAGTACCACCAATCCCAATGAAGCACTTAGGTTATCATGGGAAATGGATATTGCCATTGCATTGATTGATGTTCAAATGCCTGAGATGGATGGATTTGAATTGGTAGAGATTTTAAAAAGTAACCCCAGAACTAAAGAAATACTGGTCATATTTGTGACCGCCATATCCAAAGAAACTAAGCATGCAGTTAAAGGATTAAATACTGGTGCAGTTGATTATTTATATAAACCCTTAGACCCCTATATCACCTCTGCTAAAGTTGATTCATTTATCCAATTTGTTAGAAATCAAAGGGAAGTAAAAGCTAAAAATAAGGAGCTCGAAGCCAATCAGAAAGAACTGATCAAAGCAAAAGACCTGGCCGAACAAGGCAAACGCATTAAAGATAACTTTTTGGCCAATATGAGCCATGAAATCCGCACACCAATTAATGGAATTATTGGAATTACTCAACTTTTAAAGAGAACAGCCCTTAGCGATGAGCAACTCGAAATGGTTAACCTACTCGAGGTTTCTTCAAACTCCTTACTTGGCGTTATTAACGATGTCCTTGATCTGTCGAAAATAGAATCGGGGAAATTTAAAATCAGTAGAGCACCTACGGACATTGTTAAAATATGCGAGGCGGTAATAGACCTGCTGCGCATACCTTCTGTTGAAAAGAAACTCGATCTAACCCTAAATCTTGATACTGAATTGCCAAAAATGATTTATGCAGATTCCCTTCGTTTAAATCAGATCTTGATGAACCTCATTGGCAATGCCATTAAATTCACGCATGAAGGCTCCGTAAGCCTAAAGGTGGAGATATTGGACAGAAAAGGGAACAACGTTAAACTCAAATTTTCGATTATAGATTCGGGCATAGGCATAGCGAAAGAGAATATTGATAAGATTTTCGAAACCTTTGAGCAGGCAGATGAACAAACAACCATTAAATTTGGAGGTACTGGTTTAGGACTATCAATTGTTAAAAACCTTGCAAAACTTAAAGGCGGCCTACTCGAGGTGCAAAGTGAAGAGTTTAAAGGAAGTACCTTTTGCTTTACCAACTGGTACGAAATATTTAAAGAAACGACCGTGGATATAAAACCTATAGAAGAAAAACTAATACCACTTAGCAATACCAGAATTCTTGTTGCTGAAGACAACCCCATCAATAAATTCCTGATTACTAAAATTCTGCAAAGCTGGCAGATTGAAATGGATGTAGTAGAAAATGGAAAAGAAGCTTTAGAGAAATTGAGAGAGAACGATTACCACCTTATTCTAATGGACACCTTTATGCCGGTCATGAATGGACTAGAAGCGATCAAACTGATTCGAGAAGGCTATGCAAGCGGGAAAGAAAACATACCCATTATTACCTTTTCTGCAGCAGTGATGGATACGGACAAAGCAACCGCTATAGCTGCCGGTGCCAATGACGTGATTAGTAAACCATTCGAACCAGCAGTATTACACAAAAAAATACAAGAATATACCAAAACTATTGGTTAAAGGCCGTCATAGTTTTAGCTGGGCCGACGGTAACAAAGCTTTTGATCAGCTCGGCACTTCTATCTATCAATGCAGGCAACTCAGGTAATTCATCTTTATCGAAGGGAGACAGCACGTAATCAGCCTGTTGTCCCCTGCCAAAATTGTCACTGATACCAAAGCGTAAGCGTGGATAACCCTGTCCACCACAAAGCCCCTCAATGCTCTTCAAACCATTATGTCCCGCACTACTCCCCTGTAATTTCAGCCGCAGTTTACCCAAAGGTAATGCCAGATCATCAACGATCACCAGTACATTCTCTAGCGGAATTTTCAATTCCTGCATATAATAGTTTACCGCCTTACCACTTAGATTCATATAAGTAGTTGGTTTAATCACATGCAGCCTTCTACCTTTAAAACCAACTTCAGCATAATAAGCCAGGCGAGTGTTCGTAAATGTTCCCTCCTGCTGCTTTACCAGCTCGTCAGCAATCATAAAACCAATATTATGGCGGGTATGCGCATATTCAGGACCAATGTTCCCTAAACCAACAATTAAGTATTTCATCTTACCACAAATATAATAGTAAACACAAAAAAAGCAGCACCGATTAGGTACTGCTTTTTATATTTCAATTGCTTAGCAAAAATTATTTTTTACCAGCTGCTTGTTCTGCTTGTTTTAAAGCTCTTGACATACCAACAGAAACGATAGTATCTTCACCAGTATTAGTGATGGCGTAGTTACCTTTTGCAAGATCACGTACACGGAACAAGTTACCAACTTCCATTTTAGCGATGCTCACTTCAATTGCTTGAGGCATATCTTTAGGGAATGCTTTAACACGAAGTTTACGTAATTTTTGAACCAATTTACCACCCATTTTAACACCTGGAGAAGTACCAGTAATTTTAACAGGGATTTCCATTAAGATCTCTTTGTCATCAAATAACTGAAGAAAATCTACGTGCATCAACACCTCTGTTAATGGATGAAATTGTAATTCTTTAATGATAGCTTTTAATTTAGTACCATTAACTTCAATTTCAACAAAATTTGCTTCTGGAGTGTAAATAGCATCCTTTAAATCAGTGATTAAAACAGCGAAGTGAACTTGCTCTTTACCACCATACAATACTGCAGGAACTTTACCTTCGTAGCGAAGCTCTTTAGCATCGCGTTTCCCTACGTTCTCTCTTGGAGAACCGCTAATTGCGATTGTTTTCATTTTTATTTATTTTATTTGTTATAATTCTTAAACATTAAAAAGGTCACTAATAGACCCATGCTCGTTTACATTAGCAATTGCCTTTGCAAACAATGGAGCTGTAGTCAGTACCCTTATTTTTGCACTTTCCTGTTTTAAAGGAATGGTATCCGTAACAATCAGCTCAGTTAACATTGAGTTTTCAATGGTTTCATAAGCTTTTCCTGATAACACTGGATGTGTACAAACCGCTCTTACACTGTTAGCACCTTTTTCCATGATCAGAGCCGCTGCCTTTGCCAAAGTACCTGCCGTATCGCAAATATCATCAATCAAAACAACATCCTGTCCTACTACATCACCGATGATAGACATAGACTCAATTTCATTTGCACGCTTACGTCTCTTATCACAAATCACAACCTCTGCATTAAAGAACTTTGCAAAAGTACGTGCGCGATAAGAACCGCCCATATCTGGCGAAGCAATGATTAAGTTTTCCAGCCCCAAACTTTTAATATAAGGAACAAAGATGACAGAACCATCCAGGTGATCAACCGGAATATCAAAAAATCCCTGTATCTGTGCAGCATGAAGATCCATAGTCATGATCCTGTGAATACCTGCAGATTTTAATAGATTAGCCACCAATTTAGCACCTATTGCTACCCTTGGTTTATCTTTTCTATCTTGTCTTGCCAAACCATAATAAGGAACCACTGCAGTAATGTAATGTGCCGAAGCCCTTTTAGCAGCATCAACCATTAACAACAATTCCATTAAATTATCAGAAGGTTGGTAAGTAGATTGTATGATAAAAACATCACAACCACGTACAGTTTCATCGTAAGAAGGCTGAAACTCACCGTCGCTAAACTTGTTTAAAGTTACATCGCCTAGTGGTTTGCCGTATTGTTCGGCAATTCTTTTTGCTAATTCTTTTGTACCTGTTCCGGCAAAAAGTTTAACGGGGTTAAATTGCAATGGCATGATTGAAGGTATATCAATGCTGGTTAAAAAAAAATCGGATTGCGAACTAAACCACAATCCGAATATTATTAGTTGCCCGACCAGGATTCGAACCTAGACAAACGGTACCAAAAACCGTTGTACTACCTTTATACTATCGGGCAATCTTTCCGATTAAAAGCTTCTTTCGAAAAAGACTTGCTTTGAAAGGGAATGCAAATGTACGCACATTTTTGAATTATGCAAATACAAATTCAAAAAAACTCTAAATATTTCAAGCCTATTTTCAACACCTCAAAATAACCACTTAAAAATGAGCAATTTGCTCTTATAAAAAAACCATTATTTTTTTCAAAATTCACCTTATCTATCCTAACGATAGCACAAGCTATATATACAGCCTATTCAAAACGAGAAAGAGTAAGGAAGGTGTGGTTCTCTATTCCCTATAGGGCTAAGACATTGTGTATACCAAGTCCATAGTAAGTCCATGTTAAGTCCATGGTGAGTCCATATATTTATAGTAAAATATGGATTTACTATTTACTTAAGTAGTATTAAATATGAACTCAGATAAAACTATCCTTGGACAGTCCAGGAACAGTTCCACTGCCCTGAGTCCAATGATGGAGTCAAGAGTTACTAAAAAATGTTAAACTCTTTCATAGATTGCGTTAGTATCAATCTTATTCTTTATTTTCGGCTGCATTTTAATCGCCTCATATAACACATTAACTATTCAATAAAAAAATGAATTATTCAAAAATTAATAATCTTACCGGCTGGCTTTGCTTTCTTATAGCCACTGTAACTTATATTTTAACATTAGAACCATCTGTAAGTTTTTGGGATTGCGGTGAGTTTATAGCTTCTGCTTTTAAGATGCAGGTGGTGCATCAACCAGGTGCTCCATTGTTTTTAATGATTCAAAGATTCTTCTCTCTTTTCGCTTTTGGCGATGTTGAGAAGGTTGCTTATTTTATGAATGTGGGCTCGGCCATTGCCAGTGGCGCCACCATATTATTCTTATTCTGGACCATCACAGCTTTAGCTAAGAAAGTACTGATTAAAGAAAACGAAGAAATCTCTAAGGGTAATTTGATATCCATTATGGGAGCTGGAGCAGTTGGTGCATTAGCCTATACTTTCTCAGATAGTTTCTGGTTCTCTGCAGTTGAATCTGAAGTATATGCTTTATCATCTTTATTTACAGCCATCGTTTTCTGGGGTATCTTAAAATGGGAAGCTGTAGCAGATGAGCCACGTGCCGACAGATGGTTGCTATTTATAGCTTACATTATGGGTTTATCAATAGGTATCCACTTATTGAACTTATTAACCATTCCAGCCATCGCTTTTGTCTACTACTTTAAAAAGACAGATAAGCCCACTACTGCAGGAATTATTAAAACAGGAGTCATAGGCATACTTATTCTTGCTGTTATACAGTATGGAATCATACAATACCTGGTTTCATTCGGTGCATATTTTGATTTATTCTTCGTCAACACATTAGGATTGGGTTTTGGAACAGGTGTACTATTCTTTGCCATATTAGTAATAGCTGGTTTAGTATGGGGAATCCGTTACTCTATCAAACACCAGAAAAAAGTTTTAAACTTAGCATTGCTATCAACCGTACTCATCATATTTGGTTATTGCTCGTTTGCCATGATCGTTATCCGTGCAAAAGCTAGCCCTAACCTAAACAACAGTGATCCTGAAAATGCCTTTTCATTCCTAAGCTATTTAAACAGGGAGCAATATGGCGACAGACCATTATTATTTGGCCCTAACTACAACTCACAAAAAGTTAACCTTACTCAAGGTAAAACCTTATATAGAAAAGGTGATGACAAGTATGAGGTTGCCGGTAAAAAGACGGAGTACGAATACGACAAAACTACTCCTTTCCCAAGGATGTATAGCGACGAACAACGCCATGTTTCTTATTATAAAGATATGATGGGCTTTGATGATGAGCATTTTCCAAGCTTATTTGATAACATTGGTTTCCTTTTCAGATACCAGGTTGGCCAAATGTATATGCGCTACTTTATGTGGAACTTTGTAGGCCGTCAGAATGACGATCAGGGACAAGGAAGTTTATACGAAGGGCAATGGTTAAGTGGTGTTAAACCTATTGACGCCATGATGCTTGGTGATCAGAAGAACCTTCCACCATCTATCGTCGAAAGTAATGCTTACAACCGCTTCTTCTTCCTTCCACTAATATTGGGTTTACTGGGCGCGATATGGCACTTTAAAAGAAATCAAAAAGACGCAGGTATTGTTGCCTTGTTGTTTTTCTTCACCGGTCTGGCCATTGTGCTTTACCTGAATCAAAAGCCGCTTGAACCTCGTGAAAGAGATTACGCCTATACCGGGTCCTTCTATGCCTTTGCCATTTGGATAGGTCTAGGGGTCTTAGCCATCCGCGAGTGGTTGTTTAAAAAATTAACACCCGCAACCGGAGCAGTATTAGCTACTATCACGGGCTTATTTGCCGCACCGATTATTATGGGTGCCCAAGGCTGGGATGATCACGATCGTTCGAGCAAAATGGTAGCTCACGACATTGCAGTCGATTACCTGCAATCCTGCGCGCCTAACGCCATCCTATTTACTTATGGTGATAACGATACTTACCCATTATGGTACGCACAAGAGGTAGAAAACATCAGACCGGATATTAAACTGGTTAACTTAAGTTTGTTTGACACCGACTGGTATATCAATGGAACAAGAAAATTGCAAAACGAATCTGCACCTCTGCCTATAACCATGAAGCCTTCTCAATATGTACAAGGTGTTAGAGATGTAATGTATTACCAGGATTATAAAGTTGCTGGTGCTGTAGAGTTAAGTAATATTCTTGCTATCCTTTTATCAGATGATGCTGAAGACAAACTTCCACTACAAGATGGAACCAGAGAGAACTTTATCCCTACCAAGAATTTTAAACTTACAATAAATAAAGCCGACGTAATTAAAAATGGCGTTGTAAGCCCAGCTGATTCGAGTAAAATTGCTCCTGCATTGGAGTGGACATTTAATAAAAACTATGTAACTAAAGGCACATTGGCTTTCTTTGATATCCTGGTACACAACAACTGGAAAAGACCTATTTATTTTGCCAGTACAGTACCTTCAGATCAATATAATGGTCTCGACAACTATTTATACAACGAAGGCTTAGCCTTGCGTCTGTTGCCATTAAAAGCAGATACATCGGAAAATAGAGCAGAGCTGATCAACACACCTGTTCTTTACAAAAACGTAATGGATAAGTTTGTATGGGGCAACATCAAGAATGCAAAGTACCTTGATCCTCAATCATCAGATGACATCTCGATCTTCACCAACGTATTCAACAATACCATCTCTGGCTTAATCAAAGAAGGTAAAACTGAAGATGCTAAGAAAGTTGTAAACCGCTATTTTGAAGTAATGCCTGAGCGTTTCTACGGAATGCGTTCTATGATGGGCACCTATTTCATGGCAGAAAACCTATACCTATTAGGCGATGCTAAAAGAGCAAATGCTTTAATTGAAAAGTCTGCAGCATACATTCAAAAGGAACTTACTTACCTGGCTGATGTTTCTGAGAGCAAACGTAAATTTGTTGGCGGACAGAATGTCCAATTGGGTCTATCGTTCCTAAATCAGATGTCTAAAACAGCAACACAGCACCAGCAAACAAAACTGAGCGAAAGCTTAAACCATCAATTTGAAGGGCTTGAAGCAAGGTTCTCGCCATACTTTGCCGCTGGGCAATAATGTAACCCAACTTTATTCAGTGCTTAATTATAAGCACTGAATAACTATAGCATGATGCCAACAACAAAATAGGCCTGCAATTTGATTGCAGGCCTATTTTGTTGTTGGCATCATGCTATAGTTCGGTAAAAACGAGTTTTCTGTGAACCGGCCTAGCGTTTGTTTGCCCTTCTTCTGGGCAAATTAATGCAGACGGAGAACAGAATGCGAGTTTTATCCTTCATTGACAACACCCATTGCACAGAATTTATCAATCCTTGTAGCAATCATCTTGTCTGTCTTTTCTTTTTTAAGCACTGCAAGATCCTTTATAATCTGATCTTTCACAGTCTGTGCCATTAACTCAGGGTTTTGATGTGCACCACCTAGCGGTTCTTTAATAATTCCATCAATAAGTTTATTTCTAAACATATCATCAGAAGTTAATTTTAAGCATTCTGCCGCACGCTCTTTGAAATCCCAGCTACGCCATAAAATAGACGAGCAAGATTCAGGAGAGATCACAGAATACCAGGTGTGCTCCAACATATATACTTTATCACCTATACCAATTCCTAATGCACCACCAGATGCACCTTCGCCCACTACAAAGCAAAGAATAGGAACTCTTAGAACAGACATTTCAAGCAAATTACGTGCAATAGCTTCCCCTTGTCCGCGTTCTTCAGCCTCTAAGCCAGGGTAAGCACCCATGGTATCGATGAAAGAAATCACAGGTTTATTGAATTTCTCTGCTAAACGCATTAAGCGAAGCGCTTTTCTATAACCTTCAGGATTGGCCATACCAAAATTGCGGTATTGTCTTTCTTTAGTGTTCTTGCCTTTTTGATGACCAATGATCATTACAGTCTCGCCATTAATTGTTGCAAAACCACCTATAATCGCTTTATCATCTTTAACTGTTCTGTCGCCATGCATCTCGATGAAATCATCGCAAATCATGCTGATATAATCCAAAGTTTGTGGTCGCTCAGCGTGACGAGACATTTGAACTTTTTGCCAACCTGTAAGGTTGCTATATAATGATTGCTGGGTTTTCTCCAACTTTTGTTCAAGCTCAGTTAAGGTAGCAGACATATCTACTTTGGTTTTATCGGCAACTTGTTTAACCTTCTCAATTTGCTGGGCTAGCTCAGCAATAGGCTTTTCAAAATCAAATGATGTTTTTATCTGTTCCATAATCGGGCTGTAAAAATAGACATTTTATTTTAAAAACGTTATTTATTTCAACCGGCGTTCAGCGCTGTTCTACTGTAGATGTGGTACTCACCCGGTGCCAACGTTTTGTTGTACGTATTCCCTGTTAAGGTCATTGTTGTCCCGGTTACGGCATCATACCATATGCCCGAAGCACCAAAGTCTACATTAGCATCTTTGCTACTCACATCGAAATTTCCCACAACTACAACTGTATTGTTGGACTCTATTAGCTTAATATACTTAACTCCGGCCGACAAATTATAAGTTGCATCGGCTGAACTGAAAATACCGTTCTTCTTTTTCAGGTTGATGAATTTTGCATAAGCATTATACAATGCTTTGCGTTCCGTTTGCTGAAAATACTCCCAATGGATAGGTTTATTGCCCGTTCTGCCATTATAGTTTATACTAATGTCATAGCCTAATTCTTCAAACTGCCAGATCATTTTGGGCCCTGGTATTGCAAAGAGAAATGCTGCGGCCATTTCTTCCCTTTTCAGTGCAACAGCAAAGTTTTTCACATCATAACTTCCAGACGCATTGCCAAAAGCTAGATTTTTAAACATGGTGCGTTCCTCATCGTGGCTTTCAATAAAGTTCAGCAGATTTTCTGACTTCCCAAAACCGTGTTTTGCAAAAAATGCCCAAGAGAAATCAGAATTGGCTAGCCAGCCCATCATACCTTCATTCATATTTACGTTTAAACCGTTCCAAAGCATCATACCATCATCAGCCAAAACCTTTTCTTCCGTTGCATCGGAAAAATGCTCTAGTATCACATAAAAGTTATTGGCATCAATACTTTTTATGTAATTGTTATAGTCTTTCCATATCGCTACCCTACTCGCATCATAAGCACTAAATGAGGCATCGTCAGATGATAATTTTTGAGTAAAGCCCTTCGATAAGTCAAAACGGAACCCGTCGATTTTATATTGTTGCATCCAAAACTTCATCACATTTTTCGCAAAGGTTTTTGTGGCCGCGCTTTCATGGTTAAAATCATAACCTACATTATAAGGATGAGTGTTGGAATTTGTGTTAAACCATGGACTGATAGCGAATGGCTTACCCGAAGGCTTGTCAAAATAAAGTTGCACCATGGGCGACTGTCCAAAAGAATGGTTTAGCACCATGTCCAGAATAACTGCTACTCCCCGACCATGACATTCGTCTATAAAACCTTGAAGGGCTGTTTTTGTACCATAATATTTATCCGGAGCAAAATAGAATGAAGGATTATAACCCCAGCTCAAATTCCCTTCAAACTCATTCACAGGCATCAACTCAATTGCATTTATACCCAATCCGACCAAATAATCTAGCTTTTGCAGTGTCGAAGCATAATTATGCTCTGCTGTAAAATCCCTGATCAACAACTCATAAATCACAAGGTTATTTTTCGCTGGTCTGGTAAAACCTGCCGAGTTTTTCCAGGTATATACTGGTTGATTGGCCTGCATTACACTTACAATACCTGTAGTTTTACCAACAGGGTAAGCCTTTAAACCCGAATAAGTGTTGTTATCAATATGAATATCATCAATCGGATCCAGAATCTTTTCGCAATATGGATCGGCAATTTTTAAATCATCATCCACCAAAAACTGGTAAGCATACTCAGTATTAGGATTCAGATTATCTAACTGCAGCCACCAGATATTTCCATCCGGGGTATTTTTCATAGCCGCGCCTTTCCAATCATTAAATTCACCAATTAAAGCCACCGATTTTTTAAATGGCGCATATAGGGTTACAATAGCCGACGTACCATTGTTGATAAATACAACACCATCCTTTGCCGCAGTGGGCAAACCGGGATCAGCCGGATTAACAGGTATTACTGGTATAACCGGGACTACTGGCTCGGGGCTAACCTTTCCTTTTTTGCATGCAGTGGCCAATACCGATAAAATCAGTAACAGGAAATAAATCCTTTTCATAAGCTTATGGTTTAAGTTTTATTGATCTCGTCCTTCTATAGCAAGTTTATCCGCTAAAACCTGATCGGTTTTTCGGGGTTCTCTGATAAAAACATAACAAATAACAGCGGCAATTACCATTAATCCGCCGCCCAACTGCACAGCCAAAAGCCTGTCATTATGCAGCACCTCCCGCATTAACCAACCAAAACCCAATGAGGCAATGATCTCTGGCAGTACAATAAAGAAATTAAAGATCCCCATGTAGATTCCTATTTTATCCTTTGGTAATGATCCGCTGAGCATAGCATACGGCATAGATAAAATACTAGCCCAAGCTATGCCTACCCCTGTCATACATAAATAAAGCATGTTTTTATCATGTACCCAGGCAACACTGATTAAGCCCATTGCCCCACACAGCAGGCATAATGCATGTGTGGTTTTACGCCCCAGTTTATCTGCTATTTTGGGCAAAACCAAAGCAAATAAAAAGGTAATCACACTATAATAAGCCAATGTTAAACTGCCAAAATCAGCACCGTGGGCATACACCGGGTCACTGGCATCTTTACCGCCAAATACATTTACAGCAACAGCAGTAGTATAATAAAACCACATTAAAAACAAACCTGGCCATGTAAAAAACTGCACTAGCGATACAATTTGCATCCTTTTAGGCATATTCAATAAAGAATGCCAAATCTCTTTTGCACCTCCACCAAAGCCCTTATTACTTTCTAAAACCTTTTCCTTAAAATCTACATCGGCGGGTGGATATTCTTTAGTGGTAAAAACGGTATAAAGGACGGCTGCCAGAAAGAAGAAAGCACCAATATAAAAAGAGAACTTTACATTTTCGGGGATACTCCCTTGTGCTGCTGTATTGCTTAAATGAAAAACATTGTTCATTAGCCAGGGCAAGGCCGATGCAATACTTCCCCCTAACCCAATCATCATACTCTGCATAATAAAGCCCCTGTTCACCTGCGAATCGGGTAGTTTATCGGTAACAAAGGCCCGAAAAGGCTCCATAGCTACATTCCCTGCAACATCTAAAATCCAGAGTAATCCCGCAGCCATCCATAAGGCACTGCTATGCGGCATAAAAATTAGTGCAATAGAACTAATGATGGCACCCACCATAAAATATGGCCTTCTTCTGCCCCATTTGGGATGCCAGGTTCTATCGCTTAAATAGCCAATTATAGGCTGAACAAGCAACCCCGTTAAGGGCGCCGCCAAAAACAACAATGGAACCTGATCTGGATTAGCACCCAGGTTTTCATAAATACGTCCCATGTTGGCGCGTTGTAAGTCCCATCCAAATTGAATACCGAAAAATCCGACACTCATATTAATGATCTGAACTAAACTTAGCTTCGGGTTTTCGGTTAATGTTTTTAAGCTCATTTATTTGTTTTAAAATTCTATAATCTGTGCCGAAACAGGTGCTATTTTTACTTGGATACTTGGGCCAGCAGGGATATTCAACTTCTGATTGGTCAACAATTCTGTAACTGGTGCCCAGGATTTAACCTTAAGAATCTCCTCCGGAATCTCTATACGCCCTTCCAAAGTTTGGTTACGGTCGAAGTTTACCATAATCAGCAACCTTTGGTTACCATTATAGCGGATATAACCGTACATCCTGTTATTCATATTTCCTGAAACAGGAACTTCATAAATCTGGCCGTTCCTGATCGCATCAGAAGTTGCGGCAATACCCATTAGTTTCTTGTAGTACTCACGTAAAGCAACCTGCTCTTTACTCAACAAGCCGCCGTTAAAAGCACCGTGATTCATCCATTTCTGATGCTCGGGCACACCCCAATAATCAAATATTGTTGTCCGGTTGTCATCACTACCAAAACCTTCTACACCTTTACCGGGCTCAGCTACCTCCTGTCCAAAATACAACATCACCGGTCCACCAGATAAAGTAGCCGATACCACCATGGCCGGAAGTGCATAAAAAGCGTTACCGGCAAAGCCAGCAGAGGCAATTCGCTCCTCATCATGATTTTCCAGAAAGCGCAACATCCTGTCGCGAAAACCAGCCGTTTCTACTTGCCAAACCTTACTAATATCTTTCACATCTGCATTTTGCTCATTTCTGATCAGCCTTTTTAAACCATCATATAAACCAACCTTATCATACAGATAATCAAAATGTCCCTTATTTAAATATGTTGCGTATACGGCCGAATTGTAAGCCTCACCTATAAATATAAGCGCTGGATATTTAGCCTTTACTTCAGGAATTACCCATTCCCAAAACTCAACGGGGACCATTTCTGCCATATCACAACGGAAACCATCTACGCCCTTTGCGGCCCAGTATAATAAAATATCACGCATTTTTAACCACACCGGAGGCATCGGATCAAAATACTTTTTTTCTCCATTTACATAATCTACCCCATAATTTAATTTTATGGTTTCATACCAGTCGTTTTCAGACGGAGCTTTAGAAAACACGTTGTTTCCAGTAGCCTTAGCAGGCATTTCGGCAAACTTGAAGTCTTTTAAAGTATATAAAGAATCGTTTTTATCTATATGTCCAGGAACGATAAACTGTTCATCAGGAATATAATAATAGTCGTTAGTAGCACTAAACCGCTGTGTAACATCGTCGCTGGCGCCAAAATCCACTACCCCTTTAGGTTTAGCTAAAGAATGGTAATTTCGGGCAACATGATTGGGTACAAAATCAATGATCACCTTCATTCCTTTTTCATGCGTACGAGCAACTAGTGCCTCGAACTCTGCCATGCGGTGCTTAACATCCACTGCCAGATCGGGGTCTACATCATAGTAATCTCTGATGGCATAAGGCGAGCCCGCCCTACCTTTTACCACATCAGCATCACCAGCAAGAATACCAAAAGCGCTATAGTCCGTCATGCTGGCATGAGCAATCACCCCAGTATACCAAACATGAGTTACCCCAAGCTCTTTAATTCCATCCAGCGCTTTTGAATTGATATCGTTAAACTTACCGCTACCATTTAATTGAATGGTGCCATAAGGGATTTGTGTTTCTTGTTTATTGCCAAACAACCGCGGCAATAATTGATAAATAATCGGTTTACTTTGGGCCTGACTTATAGTTTGGCCACCAATAATAGTCAATACAATCAAAGGGATGTTTTTTAATAGCGTCATCATACCAGTTGCTCGTGATAAGTAATTGCCTTTTCACCTGGTAAGACAGTATGAAGCCGATTAAATATACTTATTTCCAATGTCTGCACAGAATTATTTATAATCCAAATCTGCTTAGAACTGATTTTTACTTTTAATTGAACACCTCTAAAGCCGATACTAAAAGAAAAAGAGTCCCATGCTTTAGGTAAAAAAGGATTAAAACACAGCTGTCCATTGCACACCCGCATCCCTGCAAAACCTTCAACAATACTCATCCAGGTACCTGCCATCGAAGTAATGTGCAATCCATCTTCGGTATCGTTGTTATAATCATCTAAATCCAAACGGGCTGTACGAAGATAAAATTCATATGCCTTCTCTTCATCGCTTAGCTTTGCCGCCAAAATACTATGTACGCAGGGAGATAAAGAACTCTCATGCACGGTCCTACTTTCGTAAAAACTAAAGTTCTTCCGCAATGTCTCCAGATCATATTCATCTTCAAAAAAGTACATGCCTTGCAATACATCTGCCTGCTTAATAAAGCCAGAGCGCAAGATCCTATCCCAACTCCACTTCTGGTTCAACGGTCGCTCCTCAGCAGGCAAATCTTTCACTAGTATCTGTTCCTTATCCATAAAACCATCTTGCTGAAGAAATACACCTTCTTTTTCATGGTAAGGATAATACATTTGATCAGCAACAGTCTTCCAGTCGCCAAACTCCTTTGCTTCTACCAGTTTCGTTTTTTTCTGTATGGTTTTATACTTTTCCGGATCCAGACGCTTTACCATATCGGCAGCTTCAATGGTATATTTTAAACACCATGCAGCTAGCTTATTCGTATACCAGTTGTTATTGATGTTGTTTTCGTATTCATTGGGACCGGTTACCCCCAACATTACATATTTCTGCTTATCCTCACTCCAGTTTACGCGTTGCTTCCAGAAGCGGGCAATTCCGATTAATACCTCCAAACCATATTGAGCCAGATAATTTTCGTCCCCTGTATATCTGATATAATTGAATATCGCAAAAGCTATCGCTCCGTTTCTATGAATCTCCTCAAAAGTAATTTCCCATTCGTTATGGCATTCCTCACCATTCATCGTTACCATTGGATACAATGCAGCCCCATTTTTAAAGCCTAGCTTTTCAGCATTCTCAATTGCCTTATCCAAATGTTTGTAACGATAAACCAATAAGTTCTTTGCCACCTCCTCGGGGGCCGTAGATAAATAAAAAGGAATACAATAAGCCTCAGTGTCCCAATAGGTAGAACCTCCATATTTCTCTCCTGTAAAGCCTTTTGGTCCAATATTTAAACGAGCATCCTTACCTGTATAAGTTTGGTTAAGCTGAAATATATTGAATCTAATGGCCTGTTGAGCCGCAATATCCCCTTCAACGATGATATCGCTTTCTTCCCATTTTGCAGCCCATGCCGCAGCATGATCTTTCAACAACTCATCAAAGCCCTTTGTACTTGCTGTTTCTATTTTAACCTTAGCAAGCCTCAACAAATCACTTTTATCGTAATTGAGAGAAGACAGGTTGGTTACTATTTTATAAATATGAATAGTTTCACCTTGCTTAACCGGTATTACGGTTGTCCGTGCAAGATATTTATCGCCTAATACAGCTTGCGAGCTTTGTGCTACGCCATTAAAAAGTACGGTTGTACGACTTGCTGTGCAAACATCAAACTCAGTCTTTTTAGTCTGCAAAGTGAGGTAATCAGTGTCATTTTCCTGATGCTGCGCTACTTCATTCCAAAATTTCTCATCATAGTTCGCATCCTGGTTCTTTATATCACCATCAATAAAAGAGGTAACGGTGATTATACCTTCAAAGTTAAGCGCGCTTATGCTGTAATGTAAAGCTGCCAACTCATCATCGGCGATGCTACAAAAACGAATAGCATCAACTTTAACTACCTTTCCACTGCTAAGCCTCGCCGTAAAAGTCCGGCTTAGTGTCCCTTCTTTCATGTTCAATACCCGTTTAAATTCGAGCACCTCACATTTAAACAGGTCTAACTTTTCACCGTCAATATCGATGTCGATTCCTATCCAATTTGTCGCATTCAATACTTTAGCAAAGTACTCGGGATAGCCATTCTTCCACCAACCCACACGCGTTTTATCGGGATAATAAACACCTGCTACATAATTTCCCTGTAAAGTTTCTCCGGTATATGCCTCTTCAAAATTAGCACGCTGACCTATACGACCATTGCCAATACTGAACAGACTTTCCGATATTTTATTTAAGTGAGGATCAAAACCTTCCTCAATAATATTCCACTCGTCTGCTTTTATGTAATTCTTCATCTTTATACTGCTCTAGCATTGCACCGCTAAAGCGGCTACATACATTATCCTTTTTCTATTCCTTATTTTTTCAAAGCCGAGATTTCGGCAATTGTAATTTCCGAGAGGTCATTAATAACCAGCTGTGCACCTTGCAAATTTTCGGCATTACCAATTCCTACAATGGCCATTCCGGCGGCAATAGCAGCCTGCACCCCAGCCTGAGCATCTTCAAAAACTACACAGTCTTTGTTCAAGGCACCCAACAATTCCGCAGCTTTCACAAACACTTCTGGATCTGGCTTAGAGGCGCTTACTGTATTCCCATCTACAATAGCATCAAAAAAATGAGCCAGGTTAGTGCGTTCCAAAATCAACCCAGAGTTTTTACTGGCCGATCCCAACGCTATTTTAATCCCCTGGTCTTTTAAATCCTGCAATAGCTTTAAGGAGCCAGGTAATACTTCAGCCTCCGTCATTTTACTGATCATGGCTACATACCATGAATTTTTTAGTGTAGCCAAGGCTTCCTTTTCTGCTTCAGACTTTTCTACCCCGCCCCATTTAAGAATCTTATCGAGCGAATGCATCCGGCTTATACCTTTCAATTGCTCATTTTGAGCATGGGCAAAATCAAAGCCTAAGGAGTTTGCCAGTTGCTTCCAAGCCTGATAATGGTATACGGCGGTATCAACCAGAACCCCATCCAGATCAAATATGCAAGCAATATGTTGTGTTGTATTCTTCATTTAATTTAATTCAAGTACCAGCGTTGTTTTGGCCGGTACAGCGATCGTTTTTAACGTATTTAATTTTTCGCCAGTGATGACATTAGTTGCTGATGATGCATTTGCCATGCGTTCTGCAAACCTTGCAGTCTCTAAGCTTTTGGCGGCATCATCGACATTAACAATTATCATTACCGTTTTAGCACCATTAGCGCTCGTGCTACCCCCAGCTTGATACCTGAAATAAGTGTACAGGCCATTTTCTGGCACAAATTGCATCAGCTTACCGGTTTGTAGGGCTGTATTATTTTTACGGTAATTCGCCAATGTTTTAACAAAGTTGAAGGCGTCATTTTCCTGTGCCGTTCGACCGGCAGCAGTAAACTTATCCGATTGATCTCCTACCCATCCTCCCGGAAAATCGGAGCGTACCAAACCATCAGGATTAGAGTAGTTCTTCATCAGGATCTCCGTACCGTAGTACAATTGTGGGATGCCCCTCATGGTCAACAGCAAAGCCATACCTGACTTAAACTTATTCAGATCCTCATTTACCATGGAATAAAACCTACTCATGTCGTGATTATCTAAAAACACTACATTTCGATCTGCATCTTGATAAAGGAAATCCTGTGCAACAGTTGAATACAATCTAAATACACCATCCGTCCAACCCGATTTTCCATTCAAAGCTTCATAAATGGCATTCTTGATAACCGCATCGGTAATACCAGGCAACTCCGTATCAAAACCACGGTTTACGGTATTTCCACCGGTAAAAAAGGCTTGCGCCGCAGCGGTATGTACCAGTGTTTCGCCAAAAATGGAAAGTGTTGGAAACTCGGCTTTAATCTTCTGCGCCCAGTCTTTCATATAGTCAGGATCATTGTAAGGATAAGTATCTAATCTCAATCCGTCAATCCCGGCATATTCTACCCACCAAATGTGATTTTGGGTAAGGTAATTCTGTACATACGGATTTCTTTGATTAAAATCGGGCATACTAGGTACAAACCAGCCGTCAAGCATTTTCTTTTTATCGGCTTCGGAAGTATGTGGATCCATTACCGGCTCATCACGATAGCTAGTTTGTGTGTAAGCAGGCCATTGATTTACCCAATCTTTCATAGGCATATCCGTATAGAGCCAATGCCCTGTACCCATGTGATTGTGCACAATATCCTTTACAATTTTTAACCCCTTCTCATGGGCTTTATCTACATAGGTTTTATAAAGTGCTAGTGTACCATAACGCGGATCAATCTTATAATGATCCGTTGCGGCATAGCCATGATAAGAAACCAATGGCATATCATTTTCAATTTCCGGAGTCATCCATATTGCGGTTACACCCAAATCCTTCAAATAATCAAGCTTATTGATCAACCCCAGAATATCCCCTCCATGACGATAGTACATCGAATCTCGGTTCAATTTCGTTTCCCGCATTCCCTTTACCACATCATTTTTGACATCTCCATTTGCAAAGCGATCCGGCATCAGCAGGTAAATCAAATCCTTGTTGCTTACCCCTTGTATTCGGGAAGGCCCAGTTTCTCTGTTTTTAAGCTCATAGATATATTGCAGCTTCTTTTTCTGCTTATTTGCAAATACAATCGGGAATTTGCCAGCCTTCACATCCGTAGCGATTTCAAGATCAATAAAAAGGTAATTGGGGTTCTCCACCTTATTTACCTTTACCAACTTAACACCTGGGTAGTCCAACCGCACATCCATTGTAGAAATGTCAATCCCGTGCACCAGCAGTTGTAGTTTAGGGTTGTTCATCCCAGCCCACCAAAACATGGGTTCTATACGCTCCAACTGCTGTGCTTGTGACCAGGAAGCCAAAAGACTAAAAAACAATGCAATAAATAATTTTCTCATTTTGGCAACTGCTAAAAATTTACTTGTTATAGAATATATAATCTCCGGTCAAATCGTTGAATAGGATTTTATAAGTCCCGGCCTTTACACTCAAGTTGCCTGCGTTTATAGTTGTCTTACCATATTTAGCATCTGCATTTGCTGCTACGCCCCAGTTTACATCCCAACCGGAAGCAATCCTGAATTTCATCTCCGTATTTGCAGCGATGGTTTGCGTAATTACCCAGATATGTGAGTTAAAAGAACTTTTGCTCATTGCTGTGATATCAGCCCAATCATTAAAGTTTCCTATAATTCCAATAGAAGCATAAGTTGTTGCACCCGCAACACTATATGGAGCAATAGAAAAAGTTAAGGCATTGATATCAATCTTCACCGTATAAAAGCCTGCCGTTGCTACATGATAAGTTCCGGGATCAGGATCAGATCCTTTAGCTTTTAGCGCTACACCATTGCTTCCATTATTGCCATATTGGGTCTCCCAACTGCCAACAACAGTAATAAATTTAAAGTCGCCTACATTCAAATAACCAGTATATATATAAGCTCCCCTATTGGTCGCATCACGGAACATATGGGTTGGGTTACCATTGTCCCAGCCAAACTCGGAAGCATCTCCAACCATAAACAAACTCACATCCCTCAGTACAGAAATGTCATTTGTATAATCAGAGAATTTAGTAAATGTACCCGAACTAGCCTCTACACTCCATTTTAAGGTCGCAATAGCCGATTGATCTGCAAAGCCTGCAGCTGTGAGCTTGGCATCAAAATCCTTATAGCTTACGGATAAATTAGAATCCAGACCGCTATTGTTCGATGTAAATTCAAACAATGGAGTTGTAAAACTACCGTCTGGCTTAATGAATTTCACCTTATAAGTGACATTGGCACCTACTTTTCCTGCAAAAGATTTTTGCCATTTAAAATTCAACGACTGGGCGGTTAAGATCGGATTGATAGTAGTCACATTTGCACTCGAAACCGGGCCATATAGTATAAAATTTGATACCCCATCGCCAAACCTGGTTACCGAAATATTAAAGGTTTCTCCATTTACTTTTAAGGAACCATTATCGGCAATTACCCGCCAAATCAAATCGGCCTTAGCTCCATCGGCTATACCTTTTGCTTTCAATGCATCATCCAGTTGTTTCTGAGTTAAAGTAAGCGTAGCCGCTTTGCCACCATTATCTGAAGGAAATTCAAGGATCGGTTGATCGATTGCGCCTGATTTTAAAGCAACAACCCATTTGTAAGTAGGTGCAGTATTTACACCTGGCTTGGCCGCTGTCCAACTAATTACTATAGTTTTACCCGGTGTTGCCGAATTGAGTACCAACATGGTATTGTTAGCTGGTGCAGTTGCAGTAAAGGCACCTAATGCCTCTCCCTTTGATGCCTCATCAAAAGTTGTTTCTTTACACCCAAAAGCAAATGCTACAAGCACAAGGAGTGTATATAATATTTTGTATTTCATTGCCTTTAGATTAATTGAACACCGTATAAACCACTTCTATTACTGGGCCGCTAGTTGACACATCGAGCCCCGCTGCATCTTTTACAGTGCCACTAAACTGATAAGTAAACTTAGCTAGCTTAGTTCCGGCAGGAACAGTGATCACTCTGTCGGGTATAAAAGAATAAGAGAATAGAATCGTTGACTCCTTTACTGCTGCAATACCTTGTTTCGACCCCACTACGTTATTGGCCTCATTATAAAAGCTAAGATTCACCTTTATGTTAGTCATCCTTTGCAGATTAATATCCGTAGCCAGGTTTTGATGAAAGTAAACTGTAGCCATATCCGTATTATCCAATTTTGCCGGGAATAGTCTAAACTGCGATGCCGTAAACACGAGTGGATCAAACTTAAATGGTTTATAATCGGGTGTTTGTTTTGATCCATCTACACTTTTCCCAAGGAAGCCGAAATTAATCAGCTCAGCAGGACTTTGACCAAAAAGGACAGTCCCTGTAAACTTAAAGGTGAATATATTGGTCGCTGTTTTAGTCATTTTTGCATTTGGAGATGAAGCACCCCATTGCCCATTTGTACTGGCATCCTTACCGCCACCTACGCCATCATTAGAAAATGCCCAGATATAAACATCATTAGCCCCCTCCAATGGACTTCCAGTTACATCAAGTGTAATGGTCACCTCATCTTCGGAAGTAAATGTTGCAGGGCTAAAAGTGACTTTTGATTGTCCAGATGCCCATATTGCACCAAAACAGCATATAATTAATAATAATATCTTTTTCATGATCTGCTTACTTTTTAGTGAATTCGTACTGATAAGACAGGATTACTTTCCCATTCAACTTTTTATCTCTTTTTATCAATAGCTTACCCGATTTCAGGCTTACATAAGAACCTATGCTTAAGCTGTTAGTTACCGTACCATTTTTTAACGAAATAGTAGTCGGCACTTTTACATCATCAACCGTCCAATTACCTGAAGTTAAGTCAGCGATTTTGGGTGAATTGCCTGAGGTGATAGTAAAAGTAGATGGGTTGCCTTGTGCATCGCCCATAAAAGCAATAACCAGGTCGGTATATGGGTACACCGATGTGATGTCTATTTGTTTGTAAGGGAAGCCCTTTGTGGTAGCATCTTGATCAATTTGTGTCACTTTAGTTAAGCCCCAGGTACCTTGAATAGATTTCACAACATTTTGTGGTTCGCCTATCGGTGGAAACTCTTCCGGTTTACAGCTCCATATCGAGAAGATACAGATGGCGAATAGAATATATTGAATACGTTTCATACGTTTATCTTTTAAAATTTAGGATTAAAAACAGTTGCCTTCAGGATTGCGTTGGAAATTTACATTCGTACCCATTTCTTCCTGAGGGAATTGGAGAATAAAGCCTGGACAGTTCCAAACTGAACCCCGTTTATCAATATTCTCGCCCTTAGCTCCAATCCGTTTAATCTCCGAAAGTCTGTTGCCCTCTCCAGCTAGTTCCAAACCGCGTTCAAAGCGAGCATTAGTAATGATAAAGGCAGGGGTCGATCCAACTGGGATACTCTTGGTACCAGCATATGCCCTATTCATAATGTCATTGATATCCTGAATGGCCACTGGTAGATTGGCATTGTTTTCTGCCGCAGCCTCAGCTCTGATTAACTTCATTTGTGTGAGGTAAATCACCGGAACATTAAACCTGTCTTTGTTGTATTTCGTAATCACGATATTCCCTGGATACTTAACCACATCAAATAGTGTTTTTCTAACATCATTTGGCGTGTTTACCATGGCATAAAACGCAGTTGTAAACCTCATATTTGGTAGCCCATTGTCTGAACGGAATTGATTTCTTAATTCTGCGCCCGGTTCAAAAGCTCCCCTGGTACTAATCATCTGAAATATACTCTCTGTTGATCCTGTTTCAGTGAAACGAGCTGCATAAGTTGCATCAAGCGTAAACTTCTTACTTTCAATAACCTGATTTGCGTAATTGTAAGCATTTTGAAAATCGTTCATCTGAAAGTATACTTTTGCGAGTAAACCCTTAGCAGCCCATTTTGTTGGCAACCCATTATTTACATCTGGCAGTTTGTTTTCTGCATCTTTTAAATCAGTAATAATCTGATCATAAACTTGTTTGACCGTTGACCTATTTTTGGTAACTACTGCAGTACTTAACCTAATTGTAATACCCAGGTGAGAATTATCTGCGGTAAAACCCCAAGGCTGAGCAAACAACTTAACCACTTCAAAGTGAACAAGCGCTCTTACAAATTTTGCCTGACCTTCGATGTTATCTTTAGTGGTTGTAGCTTTATCTAAGTTCTCCAACACTAAATTAGCGCGATAAACACCCTGATACATTCCTACATACATATCCCGCTTATAGTCACCAAAAATGGATGATTTACGCCCGTAAAACTCACCAAAATCGCCACTCAAATTGGTGCCATTTAGTTGGTCCGCCATCATTTCATTCACGGCTTGGATTTTCCCACCAAACATCGCATCTCCACCTACAACCTGATAAGCAGAATTCATCACCTGAGTTAACCCAGCTTCATCTCCTATAGCTTGCTCTTTATTTAACGCATCCTGTGGTGGTGCGTCAAGATATTTCTTACATCCTGTTCCGGTACCTGCGAGTACAGCAAGTACGGCAACCGTTTTTAAAATATTTTTATAATTGAATTTCATCTTCTTATCTATTATGGTCAACAATTAAAATGAAGTAGATAACCCAACCGACACACTTTTTTGCTGTGGTGTAGTCAGGTATGTTACATTCGGACTCATGTTTCTATCCTGATTGTTTTCAAAATCTCTGGCCACCTCTGGGTCACCTCCTGGATATTTACTAAAGGTTAGTAGGTTCATGCCTGATGCAAAAATCTTTAAAGTTTGCAGCCTCAATTTATTAGCAAAGCTAGCTGGTAGGTTATAAGCGAGTGTCACTTCTCTCAACCTCACAAAAGTGGCATCGTACAGGAACATGGTCGAATTATACTGCCATTCGCTTGATAAGCCAGGATAAGTTCCCGTGCTCATCGTTAAACGAGGAAACTTAGCAATGTCACCAGGTTTTTGCCAGCGATCAGAGATATCTGAACGGATGTTCCAGTCCGTTACAATACCTAACTGGCGTTTAGCAGAACCATCATAAAGGTTACCACCAATAGCGAAGGTGAATAGCGTGTTTAGCTCAAAACCTTTATAACTAAAGGTATTCGTTAAGCCACCTACATAGTCTGGCAATACCTGACCGGTATTTATACGATCGTCTAATGAGAAAGTTTTTGTTTCATAACCATCCTTGTTTAACCAGATTGGTAAGCCGTCAGCCGGATCAACACCTTTATAACGCACCAAATAGTTTACACCCAATGGATAGCCAATGGAAATTCTGGTATCATTTGTTCCGCCGCGTACAGCATCAGCAGAAAAATCACCAAGGCTAACCACTTCATTTCTATTTTTAGAAATATTTAATCTGGTGATCCATTTAAAATTATCAGATTGAATATTTATCGTATTCAAGCTCAGCTCTACCCCTTCGTTTAGGATTTCGCCAACGTTAACCCAGCCCCTTAAGAAACCAGTTGAAGGCGAAATACCGCCATCCAATAGCGCGCCTTTAGTTTTTTTGTGGTAATAAGAAAACTCCCCACTAATTCTGTTATTGAATAAGCCGAAATCAAGCCCTATATCAAAATTACGCCCCTCTTCCCATTTTAATCCAGGATTTTCTACGTTGTCCGGGGCCACGGTGCCATTTCCGTTATATGATTTACCCTGATAAAAAATAGAATAATATTGACCGGAAGGGAAATTTGAGCTACCTACTACACCATAACTTGTTCTCAGTTTTAAATTTGAGATCACTTTACTGTCACTTAAGAAGTTTTCCTGACTGATGTACCATGAAGCTGAGGCAGCAGGGAAAAATCCATACTTATTGTTTGGACCAAATTTAGAAGATCCATCCCTTCTGGCTAGAACTTGTAAGTAGTACTTATTGTCGTATGAATAGTTGATTCTTGAAAATAAAGAAGCGAAAGTGTTTCTATCAGCCCCCAATACATAGTTCAAAGAATTAGCTTTGATTTGATCAGCCAATGCTTTATCGTAACTCTGTGTATCTTTATTAAAAGGGCCATTTGCATCACCGTAAATACCGTCTTTGTATAAATTGCGATAGCTCTCTTGATTCTCTGCTCCAACAAGGAAAGACAATTTATGTTTATTACTGAATTCCAGATCATAATTTACCGTCCCGGTAAATGTGTGGTTCAATACTTTTACAGGCCATGCATTTGCATAACCAGAGCTTTGGTTTCTAAGGATAGCAGGCTGATATTGGTTCTCCTTCACATCCATGTTATCCATATTGGCAATTGCTTTAATACTTAAGTTCTTAACCGGTTTCAATTCGAATGTAACCCCTGCGATTAACCTATCAGTCACAGTTTTCCAATCCAACAGATCAACATTTTTCAAAGGATTTGCTGCATTGTTATAGTAAGATCCATCTGGATTAAAAGCGGGATAAATAGGCAAAGCAGTTGACATGGCCTCTCCCAATCCACCACCCCAGGCAGCATTTACCCTTTTGTTGGTTCCTCTATCATATCCAACATTGATACTTGTTGTAAAATAAGAAGTAGGCTTAATATCAAAATTTGAACGGAAACCATAACGTTCGTAAGCATTCCCTTTCAAAAAGCTTTCATTATTGCTATAATTAGCAGAGATAAAGCTTTTTATTTTCTCCGTTCCCTGACTAAAGGAAACACTCTGATCGTTAAGATGGCCAGTTTGAGTAACTAAGCCCCACCAATCTGTATTATTTTGCTCAGCCTGTGCCCAGGTTAAACCACCTGGTAAAGGCGCCAATCCAATATTTCCATCATTAGTCCATGCTTCCTGACGCAATTGTAACCATTCTGGTCCATTAACAAACTTAGGTTTGTTGGCATAAGTACTTACACCGTATTTGGTCGATAAGTTAAAGGTTGGCCTACCCAACTTCCCTCTTTTTGTAGTTACTAAAATTACCCCATTTGCACCACGCGAACCGTATATACCTGCAGCACCGGCATCTTTCAATACCTCTACGGATTCAATATCGTTCGCATTGATCGTTGCCAATGGGTTTTGATTCATACCACCACGATTTCCACCAATAAATGGGTCGGAAGTGATGGGAATACCATCTATCACATACAAGGGGTCTCCACCAGCCGAAATTGAGCCAATGCCTCGGATCCTGATGATTGAACCGCTACCAGCCAATCCGCTACCCGTTGTTACCTGAACACCAGGAGCCTGTCCTTGCAAACCAGCTTCGAAACTGGGGGTGGGGATAGCCGTTAGTTTATCTCCAGTTACTTTAGAGATAGAGCCGGTTACTTCACGTCTGGTTTGTGTACCGTAACCCACCACCACAACTTCGTTTAAACTCTGGTCTTCAGGTTTCAAACTAAAATTAGCAACTGTACTGCCGTTTATCTTTACAGATTCTTGTTTAGGCTGGTAACCAACATAGCTGATCAACAGCGATACTGTCCCATTACTTAATCCAACAATCTTGTAAGTACCATCTGCGTTGGTAAGGGTGTTTTTACTTAAACTTTTGATCTGTACAGATGCTCCCGGTAAGGGTAGTCCGGCTTCGTCTAGTACCTTTCCAACCAGCGAGCCGGTCTGGGCATTTGCCCCAAGTGCTATCAAAACCAAAAGCACCAAAAGGTAATGCTTTTTTAGGTAAAATACTTTCATATTTAAACTCGTTTTTAAGGTGTAATATTTGGTTAACGTTAAGTGTATGTAACACTTATGGTAAATTTACAGTCGGAAACGACAATTCAAAATTTTATATCAAATTTATTTTTAACACCATATTTTATATTCCTAAACCTCCAAATCAGGCATGAAAATTTGCAATAAGACTTCTATAAAAACTAGCTTAAAAACAAATAAATAGCTTAAAAACAAATAGTTACAAACTAAAAAAGCACAACCACCCTGACAACTGAAGTCGTGTGTTTTTCTTCGCTTTTCCGGGAACGATCCCGGGATCGTTCCCGGACTTATCAACACTTTTTGATAGGCCCTTCAAAAAAAGGAAGACAAATTCTGCGTGAAATCGCAAAACCTTCAGTTTTTTTTTTCAAAACAGGCTGTTTTTGAGGCCCAAAAAAGCCCTCTTTTTTGACTCGAAATTTTAAAGATTTTAGACGTCTTTTTAGCCCCTTAACTTAGCTCTGTTGACCGTCTTTTAATCAACTTAGAATTTAGCACGATCTTCTCGTTTGGATCTACAGATTCTGGGTTCTCCAGCATCTTAAATAAAAGGTTCGCAGCTTCTATTCCGATCTTGGTAGCAGGCTGGGTAATTGTTGTTAACGAAGGATTTAATAATGGAGCAATCTCCAAACTTGAAAAGCCGATTACTTTTAGTTGATCCGGCACAGAGATATTCAAATCATAACAAGCATAATAAGTAGCAAAGGCCAATCTTTCCACAGAAGTAAAAACCCCATCCGGTTTTAATTCCGTCAGCATTTGCTTCAATATTACGTTATTTTTGGAGTAGCTGTTTGTACAATCAACCACAAGACGGTCATCATAGGGGATATTATATTTCAACAAAGCATCTATATAGCCCTGCATCCTAAATTTACCGATAGAGAGATTCTTATTGATAACCAGGTAAGCAATGCGCTTACAGCCTTGCTTGATTAGGTGCTGGGTAGCAGAAAAGCTGCTATCATAATCATTGGTAATCACCCTTGGCGTAATGATATCCTCATAAACTCTATCGAAAAATACCAGTGGCAGACGCTTTTGCGTTAGTTCGTTCAAATAATTATGGTCATTTGCCTCACCCGATACCGACATGATGATCCCGTCGGCACGGCCATTATGGAGGTGCTGAATAAATGAAACTTCCTTTTCATACACGTCATCCGTAGCATAGATCAGAATATGATACCCCTTTTCACGCGCAACCCGTTCAATACCATGTATTGCTTGCGAGAAAAAATTATTGCCCAGCTCCGGAACAATCACTGCAATCGTTTTACTCCGCTGCTCTCTAAGATTACTTGCGTAATGATTAGGCTGATAATTAAATTCCTTTGCCTTAGAAAGTATTCTTTCCTTAGTTTCCTTATTGATATCGCTATTATCCCTAAAAGCCCTGGACACTGTTGAAGTAGACAGGTTCAGCGCTTTGGCCAACTGCTTAATATTGATGTTCTGCATCTATGTTTAGATAATTATTGATAGAGAACTATTAATTTAGGGTAAATATAATCGAAAATACAAACGTATTTAGATTTAACAGCTAAATAATCATATAACGAACCTAAACAATAACAATATGCTAATCTTGGGTACGTTATAATTATGTTACATTAGCCGAATCAAAAAAGGGACATAACACTGCCCGAGGAATACAATAATTTATGAGAAAAAAGGTTAGGTTCAAGAATGTCAATAGTTCGACATTTTACGTGACAGTGCGGAAAAGGGTAGATGCTTATTTTACGGACAATAATATTTCAATACATGCAAATCGGGCCATGTGGTTCAAAACCCTCTTCTTCCTTACGGGTTTAGTTGCTGTTTATCTAATGGTCCTTCTGGGTGGTTTTAATGCAGCGGTTACACTTGTACTATGTGCCATATTAGGTACGTTTGGCGCTTTTGTAGGCTTTAACGTATGCCATGATGCCATCCACAAATCGTACTCTGCAAATCCGACTATCAACAAGTTTTTCAGCTTTGTTTTTAACCTGATTGGTGCCAGTCCGTATGTTTGGAACATCTGTCATAATATTGTTCACCATACTTATACCAATATAGCAGGACATGATGAGGACATTGATGTTGCCCCCGGATTAATTCGTTTCTCAGAATCAGAAACCGTTAATAAGGTACAAAGCTACCAACATTACTATGCCTTTGTGCTGTACAGCTTCGCCATGCTTTCCTGGGTTTTCAGGAAAGATTATAAAAAATTCTTTCAGAAAAAGATTGGAGAGCATGTTTCTTCACACCCTAGGATAGAATACTTTAAATTGTTCTTCTATAAAGGAATTTACTATTTCCTCTTTATTGTACTTCCATTATTGGTGATGAACATTAGCTGGTGGCAATTTGTAGTTGGCTTTTTGGTGATGCAATTTTCACAAGGACTTGTATTGGGACTGGTTTTCCAGCTCGCACACGTTGTAGAGGGTACGAGTTTTCCTTTTCCTAACGAGGAAGGAAATATTGAGGAGGCCTGGGCCGTACATCAACTGCAAACTACGGCAAACTTTGCGGTAGACTGCAAGGTGACGGGCTTTTTATGTGGTGGACTGAACAGACAGATAGAGCATCATCTTTTTCCAAAAGTATGCCATATCCACTACCCTGCTATCGGTGCAATTGTAAAGCAAACCGCAGCCGAATTTAATCTTGGCTATATTGAGAGTCCTACTTTTAGTGCAGCTTTAGTGTCTCACTATAAAACACTGAAAAGGTTAGGAAAAGAAACTTACAATGAAACTCCTTACATAAACAGGCCTGAACAATATCTGAACAGGCCCGCTATGGCATTTGCAAAAAATAAGATATAAAGAGGGCTACTTTAAATAGCCTCCCTTTTTGAGCACCTCTGCCCAAACCTGGTAACCCTCCGGCTTCAGGTGCAATCCATCGTGTGTTAGATTAGCTTTTAAATGATTTTCTGAGTCTAAGAACGCTGGGTAAAGATCAATGATCGTTACCTTTTTATCAGCTAGCTTTCTGATCTCCGAATTGAGCCACAAAATGTGTTCATCTTTACCATAATGGTTCTTGAACTTATTAAATGAGCTGTTTACTGGCAACAGCGTATAGAAATAGATCTTTGTCTTTTTCGAACCCGCTTTTATTCTGCCAATGATATTTTTATAATTCCTTAAGATGATACTATCAGGAATATTTCTCGACACATCATTGATTCCTATCAATACAAATACTTTTGAAGGTTTGCCAGCTATTACCTGATCCAGACGCTCTAAAACACCAAAGGTGATATCTCCAGAGATCCCCCTGTTTTTAGCATTAGGTAAATCCAATAATTTACCCCAGTCTGTTCCGGCAGTAATGCTGTTCCCTAAAAAAACGTAATCCTTTTTTTTGATGCCTTCTGTTTTAAAGGCTTCAACCTTTTTAAGGTAAGCACCCGGTCTGTAAGTGCTATCCCATTTTACTACCTGAGCCTTTGTACTTGCTGAGGCTAGTATCAGAATTAAACTTAATCCTGCAATGATTTTGTGAAATGAATGGTTCATTTTATGTTTGGTTATATGAAGCGCCTAAAATAATAATTTTACATCGCTGCTAAATTCCTTTTTTCTCTGTTCCAGGTTAATGCGGTAAAGAAGATAGATAAGAGACATGCGGCCACAATCACTTCGAAACCACCATCCCAGCCCCATTTATCCACTACAAGACCAATGGCAATATTGGCAAATAAAGCACCACCCATGTAACCAAAAAGACCAGTCAATCCAGCCGCAGTACCCGCCGCTTTTTTAGGTACCAGATCTAGTGCCTGCACCCCAATAAGCATCACAGGACCATAAATCAAGAAGCCTATCGCAATTAATGCGGCATTATCAATCCAGATGTTTCCTGGTGGATTTTTCCAGTATACCAATACGGCAACCAGCACCAACACCATATATATGATCGTTGCCGGAGCCCTGCGTCCTTTAAATACTTTATCACTGATCAAACCACAAAGTAGCGTCCCTGGAATACCCGCATACTCGTAAAAGAAATAGGCCATACCTGACTCTTTTAAAGAAAAACCTTTGGCTTCTTCAAGGAAAGTAGGTGCCCAGTCTAAAATTCCATATCTAACCAGGTATACAAAAGCATTCGCAAAGGCGATGTACCATAACATTCTGTTGTTAAATACGTATTTGAAAAAGATCTCTTTAGCTGTAAACTCCTTTTCCTGATCTGCAGAATAGTTTTTTGGATAATCGTTTTTGTATTCCTCAATAGGCGGTAATCCACAAGATTGTGGCGTATCTCTAACCAAAATATAGGCTACAACTGCAAAAAACAACGCAATGAAGCCTGGGAAGTAAAACTTACTATGCCAGTCGGCAAAGATCTCTATGGCTAAAATAGCGATAGGTCCTACTAAACCACCGCCCACATTATGCGCTACGTTCCAGATAGACATCATGGTACCACGCTCCTTTATAGAGTACCAGTGTACCACTACCCTACCGCATGGGGGCCATCCCATCCCTTGAAACCATCCGTTAAGGAATAACAAGATAAACATGACAGCAATAGATGAAGTTCCAAAAGGAAACATCCCCATAAAAATCATGGTAAAGGCAGACAGCACCAATCCGGCAGTAAGGAAATTACGGGCATTGCTTCGGTCTGAAACATTCCCCATTAAGAACTTGCTTAAGCCATAAGCAATGGATACGCCTGAAAGTGCAAAGCCCAACTGCGCTTTACTAAATCCTTGATCAATAAGATCAGGCATAGCCAGTGAAAAATTTTTACGTACCAGGTAGTAACCAGCATAACCTAAAAATATCCCAAGAAAGACTTTTAAACGTTGCTTTTTATATTCAGGATCTATCCTGTTTAAAGGTAACAGCTCTTTATGTGGAGCCGGTGAAAATAATTTAATACTCATTTAGATTGGTTAGTCGATATTGTTTTTGGTTAGTTGATGGTATTGGTTTGAGTAGGGTTATTATCTTGAAGAGCGTTATACCTTTATAGTTAGTTGACAAACAGGCCTGGATAATCGGAAATGATGCCATCTACATTTAACTGCTTTAAATTCGCGATATCTTCCTTGGTATTTGCTGTCCAAGGGATCACTTTAATCTTACGCTCGTGGCATTGCTTTACCAGATTAGCAGTTACCATTTTAAAAGCCGGACTTAAAATAAAAGGATTGAAACCAAGATCTTCAAGATTTTGCGCTACAGTTTTTTTATTATCTACCAGGTAAGATGTACGCACATTAGGGTATTTTTTATGTAGAATTTGTAATGTTCTTTTATCGAAAGACTGAATAACTACATAAGGTGTAATTCCTTTTTCGGTGATCACATCCATCAACAGTTTCACAAATTCCTCAGGTCCTGGATTTACAATACCATCACCTTTAGCGCTGCATTTGATTTCTATGTTATAGAACATCTGTTTTTTCCCTTTGGTGTACTGCTGTACATCATCAATTAAGTCTGCTAGTAACGGGATATAGGTCTTAATCTTTTTCTGCTCAGGAAAAAGTAAGTGCGGTTTTGAGCCAAGGTCAAATTGTTTCAATGTGCTATAATCCATCTGGTATACCGGATACTTTTTAGCATCTGATTTTGGGATTTCTTTACCCTCAGGGGTTAGCATAAATGCAGGGCTCAAATAATCATCATGTGTCACTACAACTTTGCCATCTTTGGTAATGTGTGTATCCATTTCCAGTGTAGTAATACCTAAATCGACAGCATAGCGCATCGCGATGATCGTATTTTCAGGCACTATACCTCTTCCTCCTCTGTGCCCCTCGGTGCTAAATGCGGGAAATTCGGCTTTGTCAGTTGAATTGGAATTTTTCATGGTTTTACAGGCCGACAAACTTAACAATGCCGCAGCGGCTACACAAATTACATTCTTCATTGATTTATATTTAGTTTTTTAAATACGAAAAGGTTCTTTCATTAATCCGGTCGTCCTGAATTTGTCATGCCGGCGAAGGCCGGTATCAGGATCTCACAATAGAAGGGTAGTCTTTCTCTTGAGAGATCCCGGTCTTCATCGGGATGACGACCGACTAAAAACAATCTGTCATTGGTAATTCAGGATGACGAAACGCCCTACGCGTTAAGCATACCTGTATACTTTTCACCAAAACGATCTGTTGCAATCACTTTAATGCTTTTTACAGAAGGGCTAAAGTGGGCCATAAATAAATGATCCATCTTTTTAGGCTCAGCAAATGACCTTGTAACCGGTAATTTATCACCTTTATACAATTGGACTGCTAAAGGATCATATCCCTTTTGCTGCTCCAGTGCCCCCATTGGTTTATCATCTAAAAAATATTCAACCTTCCATTCCGGATCCCAGTTCCAAACGTTGGCGATTACCCTTTTCTGATCGGTTAACTCCTCTACGTACATACTCACTTGTTTAGTTTTATCAAATCCAGTTGATTTGTAATACCATTTCATGTCTGTACCCTCTACCTCATAAACACCATAACCACGTGGGGTACCATCTTCACAGATTGGGCCAGTCCACCAAGCACCACATACCGTTCCATGATTGTGTTCGTATATACCGTTGGTTATTTTATTGAGGTTATAATGGGTATGTCCAGACATAATGTGGACGTTTTTATAGCCTTCCAGCAAGGCATACAGTTCTGCGTTATTTTTAACAGAATTGTGTACAGGAATGTGCAGGTTAATGATCAACAGCTGATCTTTGGCTACGTATTTAAGATCCTTAGCCAACCAAGCCAATTGATTTTCGCCAATATAACCATCGTACAAGCGCTCAGTCCCCAGGTAGCGTACATCATCCAAAACCACATAATGTGCTTTACCTCTATTAAAAGAATAATAGGTAGGCCCAAATACTTCTTTAAAGGTCTTATCCGATGTTTCATCACCACCTTGTCGGTAATCCATATCATGGTTACCTAAGGCCTGGAAAAATGGAATCCCCATATCAGCTACCGCCTGATTATAATCAGGAAATAAAGCGTGGTTATCCCATACAATATCTCCTACACAAATACCGTGAATCAAGGCATCAGGGCCCATTGATTTAACCAATTGCTGCACATCTGGCACAGCGGTTTCCATCATTTGTTTTACATCTTTCTTCGATTTAACCTGTGGATCAGCCCAAATGATAAAATTATGCTTGTTATCATTTCTTTTAAGTGCCTTAAGCTTAAAATCATAGCTATTGCGACTACCTAAGGTTTCATATTGCCTGGCCACGCTATAATCTGTTTTAAACTCGTAGCCTGCAGGCGTACTCATAAAAATATTGGTCGCCCTATCATCGGTTGTAATTGTATATTTTCCTTTGGCATCTGTAACCACAACGCTATAGCCATCTGAGATCACCACATTTGCAATTCCTCTTTTGCCATCGGACACTATACCGGTAATTGTTTTATCTCTTCTTAGTTTAGAAAAGGCATTGCTTTGTAAACTGATGAAGGCGCCTCCTGTAATGAGGCCCATTGATTGTATAAAGGATCTTCTATTCACAATTATATATTAAAAAAATAAAAAGATAAGGATGAATTTTGTGCAATAAGGGGTATGAAAGGATCTCTATTATCCTAATTTTGATAGACGGCAAAGTCGTCGATGTTTAAACGACCATTTTTAATAGAAGGTTCTTTTTCCGAAGAGCCTAAACCGATTTTGTTGCCAGCTATTAAAAGAAGCTGTTTATTAAACAGGAGCTACCAATGATAGCTCCTGTTAAGGAAAAATACTAATTTATAAGTTTTGTCATTGGCAATTTGTCGTCCACTGGCCGCTCTTCAATTAGCGTCAAAGGCGAAGTTGTACCAATTGCAACAGAATTATGGGTCCGCTTAGTTATCCATTTCTTAGCAGCAGCATCATACACCCCTCCAAGAAAACTGAATGCATTGACGCCTGGAATCACAAGTATCGCCGTATTCTTACCTTGTCTGAAAAATGGTTGATCAGTATTACCATCCTTTATGTTGTAAAAATCGTTGTTGCAGATAGAGTATCCGACTCCACTACCAAACATGGATCCTCCTGTACCTCCATAGAATATCACATCTGATGGCACTGACTTTAATTCAACATTGGTAAAAGGGAAAATTGCAATACCAGCCGGATTCCCACTATTACCAAGTAGGTTACTCGTTTTAGTGCCAATTCCATCTTCTCCCCCAACATTAGCATACAGCTTACTTACTACCCAATTGGCCTGACTAATATCCCTTGATCCTACACCAGATATCTGTTTATAACCACCAACGTAAAAGAATTTTCCCTTTGCTACAGTACCACGGGTAATTACAAGCTTATAGGTACGTAAATCACCAGTATTCCATCCAGCAACTGGAAAACCAGTAGGGGTAGAGGCTCCAGCGTTATTCGTTGTATATACACTAAAATTCTTTTGTCTGAAATCCAAATCCTGAGTAGCCATGAATTGTATGTATTCATAGTTAGCATCTGTACCAGTCGGATCAGCCAGGTAACCAGTAATAATTGCAGGATGTGGTCCTAATGGAATTGATGGATCAACAACGATACTTGTTGCTTCAAAATCGGCCTTTATTCGTGGCCAAACCTGCGGAACACCTGTTGAAGAAGGAATTAATAGTCCAGTCACATTCGCAGAATAAGGTAACAGCTCATTTTTAAAATTTGCTGTAGCATTCACATGCATTTGCATATCTCCTGAACCCTCATTCAACGTCTTCACTCCTTCAAGTGTTTCAACACCAATATTAGGCTCGAAATTACAATTGTTGATCTTCACTAAGCATCCTTCGAAATTATCAGGTTTGGCAAACAAAGTGATCGCTGAAACTGGCGTATAAAATAATTTTACCCCGGACTTTACCTTTACTATATCACTAGCGGAAACTCCCGTAATTTGCAAAATTCCATTCACACGCTTTAGTACACCACCTTCTATTTTTATCTGTACAGAATCTCCTGGAACATAATTGGCTGCTGCTGCACCTACGTTTATCGCAATCCCCCTTAAGGAGTCGATCCCACTAGACACTTGTCTTAAATTCTGGATAAACAATAACCCTTCAGGTAAATTATGGCCAGAATGATCAGAAGTTACCTGACCTTGTACACTAATTGCCTCCCTGGTTAATTCTTTAGTTAGGGTAACATCAGCACCTTTATAAAGCTTTTTTAAATCTAAATTGGAAATAAATGGACTAGGCGTAACGATCATATAATCACTATCCCTTTTACATGCAGCCAGTGCAACTATAAATGCCCCTATTATCAGTATATGTTTATTTAGTATCTTTCTCATGACTATTTTTCTAAATATTAAAAATTAGGGTTTTTGCCACCACATCAACGTATTGATATCATCTGCACCTTGAATGGCTACAGCTTTCTTATAGTTGGTTGGATTTGTAGATTGCGTTACAAGCGGGTAATTTAACCTTACCGGCATTTTAAGATCCCCTAAGGCTGCTCCTCTTGGTAAAAAAGGATGGCCGGTACGTCTAAATTCAAACCATTGTTGAAAGTCAACCAGGAACATCGCATAATACTTTTGTATATGTATCATTTCCATTTTACTATTTCCCCCAGAAAGATCCTCCAATGGTAAGGCAGCATTCCATTTTAAGTTTGCATCAGTGATGTACTTAACAAATTTAGCATCTGTTGGTCCTGTATATTGTGTTGGCATCCAGTAAGTGATCGCATCAACCATCCCTTTATAATAGTAATTCTCAGCAGAACCATTGATCCAACCTTTTGCAGCTGCCTCAGCTAGAATAAAGCTCACTTCTGCACTGTTCATAATGATACCTGTATTCGGATCCGTTTGCAAAGTGAATTTATTTTCTGCATCTGAATTAAAATGCGCTTGTATAATCACACCAGAACCCGGTTCATAACCACTTGGCACACCTACATAACCATCAATTCCTTTGTCAATACCGAAACGAGATACACCACCAGTACCCAAAGCTGGATCTACCCTTGGATCTTCCCATGTAACCAATTTACCCAAGAAGAAATCACAAATAGGCATATTCCTAAAATCAACTGCTCGTATATTTATCATAAATGGAGAAGAATAAACAGCTGTACTACTATTGGTTCCGTTCCATAAAATTTTAGCAGTCTGCGTATTATTTTCTATAATTGGATATTCAGCAGGGTTAGTATCTACAATCTCTTTAATCTTTGCAATTACTGTACTTGCAACTTCTGCTTTTCCAGAAGCACGAAGTAATAACCTTAAATAAAGTGAATTACCAAATCTTCTCCATTTTGAAACATCCCCCTTAAAAACTGGATCACTTGCACCTTCTATGGCTGTACCTTCTTTTAATAAGTCATTTGCTTCTTCCAGTTTTTTAAACATATCTGCATAGATATCTTTTTGCTTATCAAACACGGGCTGCATGTTGCCGATTTTACCCGTATTCGCTTCAGTATAAGGAACATCACCATAAGTATCTGTTAATAATGATGAAACCCATGTTTGGGAAATCAACGATATTCCCTGATAAGATTTATTAAGGCTTTCAGGTTTACCTGCAATAGTATAGATGTCCTTAAGATCTGTCATATTTGTATACCAGGCATTCCAGGTATAATCAGCCCAGGTTCTTCTCACATCGTAACGAAATACCTTACCTTCAGCATCACTAATTTCTACCGAAACCTGCATCAATTGATTATTGAAGTTCCAGTTACGATTCATATTAGCCGTTACAATATTCACTAAAGCAGGCGCTAACAATCTGCGTGCTTCTACCTCTCTCTCACCAATAGGATCAACATTTACCTTGGTGAAATCTTTTGTACAAGATAGGGTTGACAAACCCAAAACCGTTAAAAGTGTATATACTAGAGTATTTTTAAACTTTTTCATAATTTCTATAAATTAAAGGCCCACAACTAAACGTACACCAAATGTTCTGGTAGATGGTAATTGGCCTGTCTCAAATCCTTGAACAATATCCGAACCAGCTAAGGTTCCAAACTCAGGGTCGAATGCTGGCCATGGCGACCAAATGAACAGGTCACGTCCATAAACACTTAAGGTTGCCTTATTAAAAACGTCTAATCTTTTCAACAACTTCTTACCAAGAGCGTAACCAATACTAGCTTCTCTAAATTTAACATAATCTGTTCTAAAAATACTGCCTTCAGCCTGGCCACTTCCATAAACCGATTCATAAAAAGCAGCAAGGTCAGTAGCGATTACATCATTTTTACGGAAAGTACCATCAGGGTTCTGTAAAACTCCATCTCCAATTACACCATTATATCTACCAGGTAATGTAACTGCATGCTTACCCAAAGACGCCATTCTTGAGAAAGTAAGTGAATGACCAACTCCTCCAACCTGAGCATCAAATAAAACATTTAAGCTAAATTGTTTATAATTAAACCCTGTGCCAAGACTAAATCTCATTGTAGGCATGGTATTACCAAGATATAGCAAATCAGGATTTTCTAAAGCCACACCTGTAACCGGATTGAAAACAATTTGTCCATCTGGCGACCGCAGATAGCCTCTTCCGTATAAATCGCCCATACTACCGCCAACGTTAGCCACAACCTGGCCACCACCCAATGCTCCTGTACGAAGTACCACAGAACTATCTACCAGCTCTTTAATTATATTTTTATTTGCTGAGAAAGTAGCAAAAGTTGTCCATTTGAAGTTCTTGGTTTGTACTGGGGTACCATTAAGCGCAATCTCAATCCCTCTATTATCTACCCTACCAACATTAACCACCTGTACATTGTACCCAGTAGATTTATCTACAATTCTGTTTAATATTTGGTTTTTGGTATTACCTGCATACACAGCAAGGTCTAAGCCTAAACGATTTTTAAACATTTTCAATTCTAATCCCAATTCAATTGTAGTTGTTTTAAGTGGTTTCAAATCATAATTAGGCAATGATCTTGGATTGTTCATTGAAGTATCCGGATAAATTCCATCTGCTGCTTTCAAATAATAATATGCAGTTCTATATGGAACATTACTTCCACTACCAACCTGTGCTATTGAAGCCCTTAACTTAGCAAAGCTAAATGCTTTTGGAAGCGTCCAATAATCAGATGCTACAAAAGCTAAACTAGCTGATGGATAGAAAAAACCTACGTTGTCTGTACTTGTTAATGTTGCCAAAGTACTATTCCAATCCTGGCGCCCCGTAATATCTAAGTATAAAAAGTTTTTATAGGCAAATGATGCTGAAGCATAAAGACTATTGATTCTATACCTTGCGGTATCTGGAACATAAACCAAAGGGTTTTCATTGTTATCCAACATATAAATATTAGGAATTACCAAACCGTCTGCACGAGTTTCCAACTTACCATATTGGTTACGCATCTGACTACCACCAACATTTGCTGTCAAATGCAAGTCTTTGCTAATTTTTTTGTCGTATTTTAACAAGAAGTCAGCATTGATCTCATAAGCATGCATATCAGATACACGATAAGAACCATGCGCAAACTTATTTCCAGAGGCATCCCAAGGGCGACGAGTTTCACGCGCCTCGTCGGTTAAATCTATCGACGCCCGAGCCATTAAACTTAGCGCTTTACTAAATTTGTAATTGGCTTGAACATTACCCAAAAACCCATTTCTTCTTTGTGCATTTATATATTGTTCTGAAATAGCGTATGGACTTTCCGGGTTAGTAGTGGTAAGGTTAATCAATTGCTGGAATTCCTTACCAGGAGTCCAATAGTCCCTATACCAATCCACATTTACGTTAGGCTGCGCAAACATAAACCAATACATCAGAGATTGATTACCATAACCAGTGGCAGGTAAGTTATCGCTATGTTTGTTAGCATATTGTGCTTTTAGATTTAAGCTTAGCTTTTTAGTTAGGTTGGTATTTGCATTAAAGGTAACAGTAGTTCTTTCATAGCCTGTATTTGGTACAATCCATTCATTGCTACCATGACTTGCAGAAAGACGCATACCCACTTTCTTATAGGTACCATCTAAACTTATTGAATTCAACGATTCGAATCCAGTCACAAAAAATGCATCTATTGGATCTTTATAAGCAACCCAAGGCGTGCGCGCAACACCTTGCTTTTTTGTTACAGGATCATATTGATAGAACATACTTCCTGTACTAAATGCAGGTCCAAATGTAGAACTGGTTCCGTTTGTACTTGATCCATCAGGAGATGTACCATAGGAGAAATAAGGAACACCAAAAGTACCTGAACCAAACTCCTGTTGTCTGTCTGGGCCACGATTTATGTCTTGCCATGAGCTGTTCGAGGTAAAGGTGATCCCCATCGTTTTTCTATCCTTAGTGGCAGATTTAGTCGTAATGATAATCGCACCATTAGCACCTCTTTGACCATACAGCGCTGATGCTGCAGGGCCTTTAAGCACAGTAACAGACTCGATATCATCAGGATTCAAATCGCTTATTCCACTTCCGAAATCCGCAGGCATAATATCGCCAGATGTACCATACACACCACCACCAGTAGCAGCAGTACGTCTAGAACTACTAGAGGCCACCACACCATCAATTACAATTAGTGCTTCGTTATCACCTGTAAGGTTATTCTCACCACGTAAAATAATTTTATTGGATCCAGCCGGGCCGTCACTACGCACCATATTTAAACCTGCAACTTTTCCTGACAAAGCATCGGTCCAGTTACTGGAAATCGCATTAGTTAACTGCGTACTGTCAACCGTAGTTGTAGCAAAACCCAAAGATTTCTGTTCACGTTTAATACCTAGGGCCGTTACTACAACCTCATTAAGATCTGAACTTGAACTGTTCAACGTAACGGTCATCGTATTGGTTGCCCCGGTAACCATACGTTTAGCAACCGCATAACCAATCATATTAAAAGAAAGCTCAGTTCCTTTTACAGCTTTCACCGTAAAAGAGCCGTTCCCATCGGTTACGCCCAAAACTTTTCTTTGACTATCCGAAATGGTTACACCAGGTATCGATTCTCCGTCACCTCCGTCTTTAACCGTTCCTTTTACTGTAACAGTTTCCTGTCGAGCCAGATAAATAGGTGTCGGCTCCGTTTCAGCCAGAAGCACTTGGGGCAATTGCATAAAAACCACTATCCATGCAAAAGCAAGGTATTTAAATGGTTTTTTAAACTGCATGTAATTTGTAGAATTTCTAATCATAATGCTATTTAATTATTTGGTTAGTTCTTTTTGTTTTGCAACGTTTCGTTTCATTTCGACTAACTTTAATTCGCTGCAAATATCAAGTTTGCTATTTTAAGCCTATGTTAAGTCTTTATTAATTTAGGCGGTGGCCTTTACCCAGGTTTCACCCCCATCTCCTTTCATTGGTAGCGGATATAATAAGTACTGTCTTACCAGCTCGGTAAACGTTTCAACCTGCGCGCTTACCCATTGCTCGTCCTTACCCAGCGCTTCTGCCATTACGGCAGCTACACCAGGAGCAAGCAGCAAAGCCCCTTTTGCATCCAGAAATAACAACCGCATCCTGCGTGAAAGCACATCCTCAACAGTACGAGCCATTTCATTCCGCACCATCCAAACCACCTCAGCCTTCACATATTTAAAACCAGGATACAAAACTTCGTTTAGTTTCGGTTCAGTTTTCATTAAAGCACGAATCCCATCAGCATCAACACCGTACAGCTCCAGATCTCCAGTCCCCATCTCAGAAAGATACCCGTGTATTTTAACGTCCTGCGTAATGCATTTTTTTGCAGCCAGCTTCCCCAATTCAATCGCCTTATCTACAACATCCATAGCCATCCTGCGATAAGTTGTCCATTTACCACCTGTGATGGTAATCAATCCAGACTTACTAATAATTAACTTATGACTTCTCGAGATTTCCTTTGTACTGTCGGTATCCTTACCTGGAGCTGCCAATGGTCTTAAACCTGCAAATGCAGCAAGCACATCATTTCTGGTAGGTTCTTTTGTAAGGTATTTCCCCGCAGTAGTTAATATAAATTCGATCTCTTCATTCAGTGGCTTAGGCTCTAAACTATGTTCATCTAAAGGCGTATCAGTTGTACCCACCAATACTTTTCCATGCCATGGCACAGCAAACAACACCCTTCCATCTGGAGTTTTAGGGATCATCAATGCACTACTCCCTTTTAAAAAGGAAGCATCCAGAACCACATGAGCGCCCTGACTTGGACGAACAATTGCCTTTCCTGACGGAACATCCATCTTTAAAATCTCATCCACAAAAACACCAGTAGCATTAATCACTACCTTTGCGTTTAGTGTATAGTTTTTATCCGTCTCCGTATCTGTAAAACTTACCCCATTTATATTTCCGCCGGTTTTTGTTAAACCAGTAACCTTAGTATAATTCAACAACACGCCACCATATTCCGCAGCAGTCTGCGCCAGGTTCAATGCCAATCGGGCATCATCAAACTGCCCATCGCTATAACACACCCCACCAACCAAACCATCAGGTTTTAATCCTGGGATAGCTTTCAATACTTTATCGGCTGATAAAAACGTAGACTTCTTGAAACCGCTCTTTCCAGCCAGTAAATCATAAAGCTTTAAGCCAATCAGGTATTTATATTTTGATAACCAGGAATACAATGGTATAATGAAATCTTGATCTTTAACCAGGTGAGGTGCATTTTTCAATAAAAGCCCACGTTCATGCAACGCTTCATACACCAATGCTACATCACCCTGCGCCAAATACCGAACACCACCATGAACCAGCTTGGTACTCCTACTCGATGTTCCTTTCGCAAAATCAGATTGCTCCAGCAACAACGTACTATAACCTCTACTCGCTGCATCCACAGCAGTCCCTAATCCCGTTGCCCCACCACCAATAATGATAACATCCCAACTATTTTTTGCTTCTACTTGCGCTATGAATGATTCCCGATTAAACAACATTTCGTTTTTTTCCAATTTTCAAATAAGATTATTTCGTAATCTTTCGTTTTAAAAACGAAATACAACAAAACGAAACTAAAGAAAGATTTTTATTATTAAAAACAAATTGACATATTTATTTTTTACCGTTAAGTTTGTGGATTAATTAATATTGCAGTTAAAAATTATGTTTATATTACTACTGCTTTACATATAGATAAATGATCAACATAGCCGAAAGACACCAATATATTTTAAATAAAATCCAAACAGAAGGCGCAATAGATGTGCAGTCGCTATGTAAAACGCTAGACGTTTCGTCTGTAACCATACGTAAGGATCTGAAACTTCTTGAAGACAAAAATCTTCTATACAGAACCCATGGCGGGGCCACATTGAACAACCCTTATACAGTTGATCGACCTGTAAATGAAAAGGAACATTTGCAATCGACAGAAAAGATGAGAATCGGAGCGGTAGCTGCAGATCTTATTGAAGACAACGATTCCATTATCATCGCCTCTGGAACAACTGTGCTGGCTATGGCGCGCTGCATCAAACCAAAAGGTAGTTTAACCGTAATCACATCCGCATTAAATGTTGCACTAGAATTGTTGCACCATAACGACATTGAGATCATCCAGCTGGGAGGATTATTAAGAAAAAGCTCTTCTTCTGTCGCAGGACCTTATTCAGACAATGTTTTAGGCACAGTTTTCTGTAGCAAGCTATACCTTGGTGTGGATGGAATAGATCTGGAATTTGGGCTTACTACCACTAATGCGTCAGAAGCGCACCTAAACAGACAGATGATTGAATCTTCTCAAAAAATAATTGTACTGGCAGATTCTACCAAATTTGGAAAACGAGGCTTCGGGAGAATATGCGGAATAGAGGAAGTGGATCATATCATTACCGACAGCGGCATTTCTGAACAAATTAAAAAAGGACTGGAAAGTCTGGGGATTAAAGTTTCTATTGTTTAGGCTATATCAATTATTTCTTGCGTTCGGTGGTATACCGAACCAATTGCTCTAAGCCCGTCCTTGCATCGCAGGGTTCGAAGCTGTATAGAATATCAAAAGCTTCCTGCTGATATTGGATCATTTTCTCATTGGCATAATGCACCCCGTCTTTGGCATTCACAAAGTCGATGATCTCCTGTATCTTGGCCGGCTCATCGTTATGGTTTTTCACCAGACTAATGATTCTTTTCTTCTCCGCCTTATCGGCACGATTTAACGCATAGATCAATGGAAGGGTAACCTTCTTTTCTTTGATATCAATACCAAGGGGCTTCCCTACATCATCGGTTCCAAAGTCAAATGTATCATCCTTAATCTGGAAAGCAATCCCTACCTTTTCGCCAAACAACCTCATTTTCTCCACCGTCTCGTCATCAGCGCCTGCCGAAGCAGCACCACAAGCACAGCAAGAAGCAATGAGAGAAGCCGTTTTTTGTCTGATGACATCAAAATAGAGTGCTTCGCTGATGTCCATCCGCCTTACCTTCTCGATCTGCAGCAACTCACCTTCGCTCATCTGTTTCACCGCTTCAGAAACAATCTGCAGTAAGCGAAACTCTCCATTGTTTACAGAAAGCAATAAACCCTTAGCCAGCAAATAATCACCTACTAAAACAGCAATCTTATTTTTCCATAAAGCATTAATCGAAAAGAAGCCTCTACGTTCGTAGGCATTATCAACCACATCATCGTGTACAAGCGTAGCGGTATGCAACAGCTCTACAAGTGCGGCTCCTCTATGGGTTGATTCTATGATTCCACCACAAAGTTTTGCGGCAAAAAAGACAAACATTGGTCTGATCTGCTTACCCTTACGTTTTACAATATAATGGGTTATACGATCAAGTAATGGTGCATCACTATGCATCGATGCCTTGAACTTTTCTTCAAAGGCAGCTATGTCTGCGGCTATAGGTAGTTTTATCTGATTTATTCCTGGCATTCAGGTTAAAAAATATGTGTGCAAACATAAATTAAATATCTTTAAAAGCGTACTTTTAGTAAAAAGAGTTTATAATGAAAAAAGCATTTAAGGTCTTTATTGCACTTGTTTTAATCGGTACCATCGTTTATTTATTAGGCCCAAAACCTAGACACCCCGAGTATAGCACTCAACTCCCAAATGTCCCTGCTCTTCCTCATCTCGAAGATTATGTAAAACAGATAGAATCACGACACAAAATAAAGCCCGGTAACGAAGCCGAGATCGTTTGGGCGGACAGCACACAAAAACAACAATCAGATTACGCTGTAGTGTATCTACACGGCTACTCCGCCTCTAAAGCCGAGGGCAACCCTACGTACTTTTATCTTGCAAATCTATTACATGCCAATTTATACCTTGCGCGATTAGCGGACCATGGAGTCGACACGGTATCGGCAATGGAATATTCAACGCCCGACAGACTTTGGGAAAGCGCCAAACAAGCATTTGAAATTGGAAAAAGATTAGGCAAGAAAATTATCATTATCGGAACATCCACCGGAGGCTCACTAGCGCTTAAGCTTGCTGCTACCTACCCTGACGCCAATAGCCTTATTTTAATCTCTCCAAATATTGAAATCAACGACAAACTGGCATTTATGCTAAATAATCCATGGGGTTTACAAATTGCGCGCCTGGTATTAGGTGGCAAAGAAAGATTAGCGAAAAATAAAACGCCTGATGAAAAGAAATACTGGTACTCCCGTTACCGGATTGAATCCACGGTACAACTACAAGAACTCCTGGAAACCAGCATGAACAAAACAACTTTCGAAAAAGTAAAACAACCTGTACTGCTACTCTATCATTATAAAAACGAAAAAGAGCAGGACCACGTCGTAAAAGTATCTGCCCAATTACGGATGTTTGATCAACTTGGCACACCTGCACAATTAAAAACCAAAGTTGCAATCCCTAATGGAGGCAGTCATGTGCTCGGCTCTTACATTACTTCAAAAGACATTCCCGCAGTGGAAAATGCAATAGGTAGCTTTGTTAAAAAAACACTAAAGATATCAAGCTAAGCCTTCATGGCTTTAGAAGGACAAGCGAAATCCGTACGCTTTAAGTCTGTATTTTTAATCGCGCCATAACCTCCGGCAATATCTATCACCTGCTCAACTCCCCTAGCTTTAAGGATGGAAGCCGCAATCATAGATCGGTAACCACCTGCACAATGCACATAATAAGTATCGTTGTGGTCAATTTCAGTAGTCCAATCGTTGATATAATCCAATGGACGAGTCATAGTCATTTCCAAATGTTCTGACTCGTATTCGCCCGGTTTTCTTACATCAAGCACCTTGATGGATGTATCCTCATTAACTATGCTTTCAAATTCTTCGGCTGAGATTGATTTAATTGTATCCACATCCTTACCAGCCTGATCCCATGCAGCAACACCACCTTCTAAATAACCAATCGTATTGTCGTATCCTACCCTTGCCAAACGTGTAATCGCTTCTTCCTCTTTGCCAGCTTCAACAACCAGCAATAAAGGATGCTTTAAATCGGTAATCAATGAGCCAACCCAAGGGGCAAACTGACCATTCAGACCTATATTTACAGCAGAAGGAACAAAACCTTTGGCAAATACTTGTGGGTCCCTGGTATCCAGAATTAAAGCTCCGGTTAAATTTGCCATCGCTTCGAACTCCTCCGGAGTCAAAGGCTTTAATCCTTTTTCGTAAACCTCATCAAAGCTTTCATAACCATTTTTGTTCATGGCGGCATTTTTAGCAAAATATTGTGGCGGAGGTAAAATGCCATCCGTAACCTCTTTTACAAACTGCGCTTTCGAAGTTGCCTTAAGGGCATAATTAACTTCCTTCTGGTGACCTAAAGTATCAAAGGTCTCTTTACTCATGCTCTTACCACAAGCAGAACCAGCGCCATGAGCAGGATAAACCAACACATCATCAGGAAGCGTTAATATTTTAGTATGTAATGAATCGTACAAAGTTGCAGCCATATCCTCCATCGTCAGGTCTCCCTGCTGTGCCAAATCCGGCCTGCCTACATCACCAATAAACAAGGTGTCACCAGTAAAAATACAATAAGGTTTCCCATCTTTATCTGTCAACAAATAAGTCGTAGATTCTGGCGTATGCCCAGGTGTATGTAACGCTGTGATCGTCAACTCACCAATTTTAAACTGTTCCCCATCTACCGCAATATGCGATTTGAAAGAAGTTTTGGCTGTAGGGCCATATACAATTTCAGCACCCGATTTCTCAGCCAAATCCACATGACCCGAAACAAAATCAGCATGAAAATGCGTTTCAAAAATATACTTGATTACAGCATTGTCTTTCTTCGCTTTCTTAAGATAAGGATCTACCTCACGCAAAGGATCAATAATTGCTGCCTCCCCGTTACTCTCAATATAATAAGCCGCTTCTGCTAAACATCCCGTATAAATCTGCTCTATTTTCATTGCCTTCTTTATTTACCTACAAATTTAAGATTATAATACCCGCTCTAAAACCTTACGCAAAAGTTTTACTTTAAGCCGTTAATTCTCCGCGAAGCGATTGCTCCATCAATTTCACTACTTCTACATAACTGTGTCCTTGTGCCATCAGATACATGAGTTTAGTGATCGTAGCCTCGAAAGTCATATCATAACCACTTACCACACCCATTTCTTGTAGTTGCTTACTGGTTTCATATTTACCAAGCTCTACCGAACCGCGTTGACATTGAGAAATGTCGACTATGATTTTACCGTTTGCTATGGCCTCTTTCAAACAATTGATAAACCACTCAGCAGTAGTTGTATTTCCAGAGCCAAAGGTCTCTAAAACGATCGCATCTACGGGAGAATGCGTAATCGCCATTACCGCCTGTTGCGATATACCAGGATACATTTTCAATACCCCAATGTTCGAATTAAAATCCAACAATACCTGCAATTCCTTCTCAGGCGGAGGTAAGATATAATTGTTAAAGAAATTTAAATGAACCCCAGCTTCAGCAAGTATAGGGTAGTTTGGAGAGCGGAAAGCCTCAAACTTTTCTGAATTGTATTTAATAGAGCGATTGCCGCGGAACAGCTGTGAGTCGAAATAGATACAAACCTCCGGAACTTTAGCTCTACCATGCTCTTTCATTGCCGCAATTTCAAGTGCAGTAATCAGATTCTCTTTGGCATCGGTCCTGATCTGACCAATTGGAAGTTGCGAACCGGTAAGTATAACAGGCTTACTCAGGTTCTGCAACATAAAGCTCAACGCCGAAGCGGTATAAGCCATCGTGTCCGAACCATGCAGAATTACAAAACCATCAAACTCATCATATCTGGTAAAAATCAGCTTAGCCAACTCCGCCCAAATGTCAGGATGCATATTCGATGAGTCCATAATTGGATCAAAAGAATGAACTTCAAGCTCGTAGTTCAATCTTGCCAGTTCAGGTACATTTTGTTGGATCTGCTTAAAATTAAATGGAATTAGCGTGCCGGTTTCGGTATCATTTACCATACCAATAGTTCCGCCCGTATATATGATGAGTATTTTGGTCATTATTAGATTTTAAAGATGCTGATGGAATTTGCTGTAGTTACAGCGGCTATTTCTTCTACGCTGGTTTCATATATTTCTGCTAGTTTTTCGGCAACGTGCACCAGATAGCTGCTTTCATTGGGCTTACCTCTGTAAGGCACTGGTGCCAGATACGGCGAATCTGTTTCCAAAACCAGCTTTGCTAAAGGCACTTGTTTCAATACCTCATCTAAACCAGAGTTTTTATAGGTAACTACACCACCTATTCCCAAATAAAAACCAAGTTCAATAGCCTTATTGGCTTGCTCCAGGTTTCCGGTAAAGCAATGTAAAATTCCCCTTAGGTCTTTGCCCTTTTCTTCTTCCAGAATTCCGAAGATCTCATCAAAAGCTTCTCTGCAATGAATCACTATTGGGAGCTCCATATCTTTGGCCCACTTAATCTGCTCACGAAAAGCCGCCTGTTGAAAAGGGAGTGTACTTTTATCCCAGTGCAAATCTATACCAATCTCTCCGATGGCATAAATATCTCTGTCTACCATGCGCTCGCAAATTTCATCCAACACCTCTTCATAATTCTCCTTCACATCACAAGGATGTAATCCGGCCATTGCAAAACAGTTGTTAGGGTATTTCTTTACCAGGGCATCAATTTTTGCAATAGATGCAACATCAACGTTAGGCAAAAACAAGCGTTCGATTTGATTGTCAAAGCAACGCTGCATCAGCTGATCTAATTTCTCCTCATCTGTTTCGTAATACAGATGCGTATGGGTATCGGTTAAAAGCATTGGCGAAGTTAATAAAAACCATCGGAGCTTAACAAATAAAAAACCCGGTCTGCATATGCAGACCGGGTTCCTATTTCATCATTACCCAAATCAACGGGCAATACTATATTTTTTATTTTGTTGGAGCAGGAGTTACAGGAGTAACAGTTGCACCTGGTTCAGCAACTGGTGCTGCAGAAGGTTTTTTAATGTCACTTAATTCAACTTCAAATACAAGTGGAGAAAAAGGACTGATACCACCCTGAGGCATACCACCTTCGCCATAAGCAAGGCTTGAAGGGATGATTAAAGTGATTTTTCCACCTTTACCGATCAATTGCAAACCTTCATCAAATCCTGGAATTGCTCTTCCTAAAGTAATAGGACGAGGACCATATTGAGCCATTGCATTGTGTTTACCTGCTGCTTTAGCAACTTTCTCATCACTAGTATCGAAGACATTATCTTTACCGTCAGATTTTTTAGTTGTTAATTTACCAGTATAGTTAACCATCATTGTATCACCTAAAGCAGGTTTTACAGCATCACCAGGTTTGCTGATGATATATTGTAAACCAGAAGCAGTAGTTGTAGTTTTTAGGTTATTATCAGCAATATATTTTTTGATTTTACCAGCTTCAGCGCCTTTCTTTTTCTCGATGCTAGCTTTGTAATCTTGTTCAAAGAAATCTCTTGCTTGTTTTTGGAAGGTAGAATCAGCTTCGCCAGCTTTTTTAGCCAACACTTTTTCTACTTTTATAGTAAACACGATGTATTTATCTTTTGTTCCTGGAGGTTTTGGTTGACCAGAACGAGCAGCCATAGTATCTAAATCCAATTTAAACGTAGCGCTATCACCTTCTCCGAACAATGTTAATACATCGTTCATATCACCTGCATATACTTTTTTAGCAACAGGAAAAACCTGAGGTTGATCCATATCCCATGTATTGAACATCACAGAATCTTTCTCACTTTTTTGGATAAAGTTTAATTTAACGATATCACCTTCTTTAATTTTTGCGCCTCCAGCATCTTTATGAATGATGTACGACAGGCCTCCCGGACCTTTTTTGTAGTTGTTACAAGCAGCTAGCCCAAGTGTCGCTGCGAAAAGAATTACTAGACCTTTCTTCATGTGGTTTTTTAAATTATATTTTTTTTATATGTTTATTTTCTAAATTCTGTTCAATAACTCCATCATTATTGAAACAGTTGGTTTTTATATTCTGGCAAAAGCGCTTTAAAGTCTGTCACTGTATCTACTAAATTTTTATCAGAATACCCGCCAGCAGCATTTCTATGCCCACCACCGTTAAAGTATTTCTTACAAATCTCGTTCGCAGGAAAATCTCCTGTGGAGCGCAAAGATAATTTAACTTTATCAGTTCTTTCAATAATAAACGCGGCCAATTTAACACCATTAATTGACAATGCATAATTCACTATCCCTTCGGTATCTCCGGTTACAATATTATATTTTTTAAGCTCTTCTTTGGTAACAGATATGATCGCCGCATTGAACTCTTTAATCACTTCAAGCTTCTCACTTAAACAATAGCCTAGAAAACGTAAACGGTTTTCGGTAGCGTTATCGTATACCAATTGGTGAATTCTCCAGTGTTCGGCACCCAAATCAATCAAATCCGCAGCAATACGATAAACCGCAGCATTTGCAGATTCGAAACGGAAAGAACCCGAATCGGTCATGATTCCTGTATATAAACAGCTAGCAATGTCTTTATTCATCAGCGCTCCATCCTGCAACTCATTTACAATAAAATCATAAACCAATTGCGCCGCAGCACAAGCCCCTATATTCCAATGACGATAATCATCAAAATCTTCAGGATCCAGGTGATGATCAATCATCAGCTTATAAGCATCCGATGCCCTCACCAATTCGCCTAATTCGTTGATCCTGCCAAGCGCATTAAAATCAAGGCAGAAAATCATCGAAGCCTCCGCTACCAATTTCGCCGAACGCTCCTGCTCATCAGGATAAATAATAACTTCGGCGTTATTAGGCATCCAATGCAAAAAGTAAGGATAGTCACTAGGCGTGATTACATGAACATGATGCCCCTTCTGAATCAGATAAGCATATAAGCCCAAAGACGAACCCATTGCATCACCATCAGGCTTATGATGTGTAGTAATTACAATTTTCTGTGGCGTAGCCAGCAAAGATTTTATTTCTGAAATAGATAGCATAATTTTCGTTGCAAAGCTAATAATTTAATGATAATTGAAGCCTATAATATTTACGCCTTTTAGGGGCAAACTATTTTATCTAAGTTTCGAACTTTAATATTAACAGTATAAAACGTAATTTTGCAAAAAATCATATATATAAAATGAGTACAAACAGAACTTTTACCATGATTAAGCCTGATGCTGTTGCAAATGGCCATATTGGTGCGATCATTAACGACATCACTGCTGCAGGTTTTAAAATCATTGCATTAAAATACACTAAACTAACTCCAGAAACTGCTGGTGAGTTTTACGCAGTTCACAAAGAACGTCCTTTTTATGCTGACTTGGTAAGCTTCATGTCATCAGGACCAATCGTTGCTGCGATTCTTGAGAAAGACAATGCTATCGAAGATTTCAGAAAATTAATCGGTGCTACTAACCCAGCTGAGGCTGCTGAAGGTACTATCCGTCAGAAATATGCTAAATCAATTGATGCAAATGCTGTTCATGGTTCAGATTCTGACGAGAACGCTGCAATTGAAGGTGATTTCTTCTTTACTGCTGCTGAGCGTTTCTAAGAACCCTCTGTCGTATAGAAATTAAAATAAGCACCTCAAAAAAAGGTGCTTATTTTTTTATAAAGTTTGTACCTTTCCTCCACAACAAATAGAACTAATGAAGAAAACACTTATCACCCTTATGCTTCCGTTTTGCGCATTAGCGCTAAACGCTCAAACGAAAGCAAAAACTACTACAGTAAAGAAAACAACGACCACAGTAAAAAAAGCTCCGTCAGCAGTTGTATTTAAATCAACATTAGACTCGGCCAGTTATGCTTTTGGTAATACCATGGCCAGCAGCATGAAAAATGATGGTCTGAACAGCCTTAACTACGATTTGTTAATTAAAGGGTTGAAAGATGCTTTTGGTAATGCCACTCCCTTGATCCCTAAAGAACAATCTCAGGTTGCCATCAACAACTTATTCAAAAATGTAAGCAAACAAAAAAACGCCCCTATTATTGCAGAAGGTAAAGCATTTTTAGAAAAAAATAAAAAAGAAGCAGGTGTACAGGTAACGCCAAGCGGTATGCAGTACCAGGTAATCACCAGAGGTACCGGCATCAAACCTAAGGCTACAGATACAGTATTGGTTAACTACAGAGGGACTTTGCTTAATGGAAAACAGTTTGATAGCTCATACGACAGAAAAGAACCACTTTCATTACCATTAAACGGTGTAATTACAGGTTGGACAGAAGGTCTTCAACTGATGCAAACAGGTTCAAAATACAAATTCTTTATCCCTTACAACCTTGCTTATGGAGAACGTGGTGCTGGACAGGACATCCCACCATATAGCACGCTTATCTTTGAAATTGAGTTGCTTAAAGTAAACGGAAAATAGGCACATCAAACCTTTGGCATTCTCGTTTGTTAGTTTATTACATCAAATAATCAAGCCTATGACAACGAGAAGATATTTTCCCTTAGCAATTATCGCCTTCCTTACTACTACACTTATGAGTTGCGAGTTAGTAAAGGGCATTTTTAAGGCAGGTATTTGGACTGGTGCAATTGTAGTCATATTGGTACTTGCACTCATTATCTGGTTAATCGGCAGAATCTTTGGCGGATAAATCGATGTCTAAAGAAACACCATATCAGTAATCACTTCAGATCCGGCACGTTCATTTATTTTTTGAATGATGCCGGATTTTACCATTAGCAACTCATTCTTTATAACTGACGACTCAATTCTGATGAATAGTTTCCCTTGTGAAACATAAATCTTTGTAGTCCGATTGGCAATAGCAGTCCCCATCAATTCGGGCCACAAAGACACCACCGAAGTTTCATCAAACTTACCTTTCAACTTATAAACATTCAACAACTTGCCAATGCCTTCTTTCAGTGTAATATCGTTTGGTTTACGCATGATTTATTGCTCCATTAGTTACTTCAAATAAAGTTACCGGCACATCAATTTTATTAAATACTGCTGTCACTCTTTCCTTTCCTGTATCTGTAATAAAGATTTGTCCAAAATCATGATGAGATACCATCTCCATCAGTTTATGCATCCTGCTATCGTCCAGCTTATCAAAAATATCATCCAGCAACAGCAAAGGCTTAAATCCTTTATATTTCTGAAGGTAAGCATATTGTGCCAGCTTCAAGGCAATTAAAAAGGATTTCTGCTGCCCTTGTGAGCCAAACTTTTTCAAAGGCATATCGGATAGGGTAAAAATCAGATCGTCTTTATGGATACCAGTGGTTGTCCTTTCCAGAATTTTATCCTTTTCTATAGACTGTTGCAACAATTGTTCAAAAGGAGTATCATTTAGCTGACTCTGATATTGTAAACTTACCTGCTCCTTATCATTGGTTAAGAATTGGTAATACTTATCAAACAAAGGAATAAATTCGATCATAAACTGCTGACGTTTGGCATAAATCTTTGCACCAGAAGCAACCAGCTGCTCATTATAAATCTCCAGCAATGTCGGATCATAGCTTCTTGTGATGGCAATTTGCTTTAACAAGGCGTTCCGGTTTAACAGGTGACGGTTATACAAAATCAATTCGTCCAGGTAATGTGTATCCGTTTGCGAGATCACATTGTCCATAAACCGCCTGCGTTCCTCACTTCCCTCCATAATAATATTGGTATCGTAAGGCGAGATCATCACCAAAGGGAACAAACCAATGTGATTGGCCAGCTTATCGTATTCTTTTTTATTCCGCTTAAATTGTTTTTTCTGATTCCGTTTTACCCCGCAAGTAATCTTCTCATTCTTCTCTTCACGGTCAAAATCACCTTGAATCATAAAAAGGTCATGACCAGTTTTAATCTGCTGGGTATCGATAGGATTAAAATACCCTTTACATAGACACAGGTAATGGATGGCATCTAGTAAATTTGTCTTACCGGCCCCATTATCACCTACAAATGCATTTACAGTTTTAGAAAAACTAACATTTGCGTCCGTATAGTTTTTAAAATTAAGAAGAGTAATGTTTTTTAACCACATAGTATCAATAGCCAAAGTTACCGTTTAGCTTTGTCAATTCTATGATTTGTTTTTCCTCCAGGATACGCTATCCTAATATAAATATTAAGCTTTATCACGGTACTAATTAACGCTCAGTTCATTAATTTTGTTTAAATACTCAGAAAAGGGTTGATACTTTGATGTAAAAATGTATTTTTGCAATCCTTAATTTTTTTAAATAAAATGTCTACAACAGAAAAAGAAATAAATCAGCCGGTAAGAAAGGGCTCTTTTTTAGAAGAAAATTCGAAAAGCCTTTTATTCATTGCAGGTGCAATTGTAGTATTAATAGGCATATACTTCTGGTACCAGAATGTGTATCTTAAAAACAGGGCTGAAGAAGCATCAGCTAAAATGTACAAGGCAGAGCAATATATTGGTGCTGCAGATTCATTGGCCAACAAAGCTATAAACGGCGAAGGTGGTTATCCTGGTCTTGAAAAAATTGCAGAGGAGTATGACAATACAAAATCAGCAAACCTTGCTAACTTATACCTTGGTGGTATTTACTTACGTAAAGGTGAGTACAAAAAAGCTACTGAAGTATTGGGTAAATATTCTGAAACAGGAAGTCCAGTTGCAGATCCATTGGCTTTAGGTTTGTTAGGTGATGCTTATAGCGAGTTGAAAGACTTCAAACAAGCAGCTACTTATTACAAAAAAGCAGCTGATAAGGCAAGCAACAAATTCACTTCTCCAATGTTCCTTAAAAAACTAGGCTTAGTGTATGAAAACCTTAAAGAATTTAAAAATGCTGAAGAAGCATATACTAAAATAAAAACTCAGTATCCTGAGAGCCAGGAAGCAGCTATGATTGATGAGTACATTGCACGTGCAGCTGTACAAGTTAAATAAAGATTGCTTTTAAAATATTAAATAGCCCTGTAGACTTCATGTCTACAGGGCTATTTTTTTACTTCTACGCTAAGGAAATTTGCTTTCCTGATCCCTTGATTGGCACACTGATCAACTGGCCAGTGTACCCGATTCCCTTTTGGTCATAATACCAGCCCTGTAAGCACTGGGCCGTGAAGATGGGGATCTTACTAAAAAGACAAAAGTTTTTGCGTTAGACAGGTTATAATGCACCTTGTCGCAAATCTTACCGACGTCTTCCAGGTAGTGAAAAGCAAGTTAAAAAAGTGGTTATTCCCGTATCTATTCTCTTTCATAATGCCTTTTGTTAGATAAGGCAAAACCACACTAAAAGCCCAAACGCAAAAAAAGCATCCATTTTCATGGATGCTTTGTACAATTATAAAATATTTTAAACCTTAAATAATGCTAATCTTTCCGGTTATCACTTCCTTCCCCTCTTTATCAAGGGCAAAAATATCTATTGACCTGCCGTTTATTTTTCTGATCAAAAAATAATTGGTTTTAAACAATCTTTGATAGGCCGCTGGACCTGAACTGAAATATTCTGCAGGAGTAAATCTGGTCGTTACTTCCCAGAATATTGAATTATACCCTAAAAACGCCACTGGAAAATAGACTGAATAATCGAATTCTATCGGATCTAATTGTTTATTATTAATAACAGTAGGATAACTAGCCTTAAAAAAAGCTATATTTCCTGCTGGTTGATTAAAAAAAGCGATTGTACCCGGGGCAAAAACCTCACCTGAAGCATAAGTTAGCTCGAGTTTCAAATCAACATCAAAAAACTGCCTTTGCGTAATTAGCTTCGCTGTTTCTTGTTGCCAATCTTTAACCCAGGCAACATTCTCATTTCTGATCATTTTATAGACAACCCCGCCTTCACTTGCACTTCCGGTACCTTTACGATAAGTCTGAATTTCGATTACATCTTTGCTTACAGATAAAACCTTAAAGAAATAATCTGTAATATCCATGGTACCGAACTCATAAATATCAGATAAAATAGATCCGGTTGAAAAAGTCAGTAATGGCGCTCCAGTAGCCGCAGAAATATTAAAATAGCTGACCCTATCCTCATTCCCATAAATCGATTTGGTAGTTACTTTACTCGCTACAGTATCAAATTTTAAAACAAATGGTGCTGATGTTTTTACATTAACATCTAGAGTTTTAAGATATATGATCCAACCATCTTTTGAATTTTGTAATTGAGTTTTCAATTCTTTCTCTAACGCGTTAGAACGCTCGATAGACTTGCTGCCATCCAGCAACGCCTCCTTCTTACAGGCGCTCATCGTAAGGACAAAAACAGCCAGAAAAGTGATATGATATATTATTTTCATCTTGATAATATTTAAAATAAGTTTTACAATGGTAATGTACTCGCAACCTGATCCAAGATATCATGCATTTGATGCAGGTCAATCCCCTTATCAAGGTAAAATTTATAAACCATCTGGTATTTTGTAACCAATTTTGGATTTCTAGCTATAATGGTCTGTATTTGCGCCTTAGAATAGCGAATAAGAGACTCTACAGTCGTGGCAAAATCTTCCTCAGGAGCAAAACCGCCATATGGGGTAAAGAACCCGTCATTTTGCGCATCTGTATTACTCCTGGCTGTACCATCTGGCTTCCGTAAATAATTCAGCTGATAATAAGTCCCCTGGGATACTCTGTCGTAAGCATAACCCCTACCGAATTTCTGATCCAATTGGTGTGCATGTTCATGGTACAATGTATTCATGTGATCTCTTACTGAAGCTTTAGTGGCTGGCAACACATCCGCTCCCCCCATACCAAGTCTATAAAACTGGCCGTTCAATCCCGCACCCGCCGCTAATCCTGAACTGATAGAATTAAAATGCACGTAAGTACCGAGAATAAGAAATTCAACAGGTTTTTGGTCATTTAAAAACTTCGGAAAGTTCTTTTTCAAAGGCTCCAGCCAAAGTCTTTCTACAACATTTTTTGTATAAAATCTAGCTTTTTCATATTGCGCGGGTACATAAAAAGTAGTCGGATCTATAATCCTTGGATTAAATTCGTAAAATACCCTTACACCATAATTTTTAAACAGACTGTCCGTCAAGCTATCCAAACCGTTCCATTTGCCTTTTTTAATCGAAAGGTAATCAATGGGGTCATCGATGGCAATTGTCGTGTCTTTTTTGCAACCTGTAATAAATGCACTTGAAGCCAATACAACTACAAGTACAAATGCATATATCTTTTTCATGATCATATCATTTAACATTATTAATAAACCTTATCTTGGGTTTAACTGAATAGCCGGATTCCCTTGTTGCTCTTTTAAAGGAATCTGCAACGCGGTTCTCAAATCATTAGGCATTAAAGTGGCAGTTGGCGCTTCCCCTCTGCCAATCAGATGTTCAACCTTTATACCCAGACGCTTCACATCAAACCAACGCAATCCTTCTCCGATAAACTCTTTTCTGCGTTCCAGTAATACGGTCGTTAAAAGTGCCTCGTTGGTAAATAACGCAGGGTTCAGCGCAACATAATTGGTATACCTTGCTTTACGTAATACTTCAAGATCTTTCAACGCCTCAGTAACCGTACCACCTGTACTTCTTAGCACCGCTTCAGCACGATTGAGCAAAACCTCTTCCATAGAAAAATAAGAAGCCCTGAAAGCCGAGTTCGGATTGTTTGGTTGAGTTTCGTACTTAGCAACCATTACCCTTCTGTCAATAACCGTTCCTACTGGGTAGGTAAGCTTGTTCCTTAAATCGGTTACCGGCAACAATGTGGTTAAGAAATCTGCGACATAAAAACCCGACCTTGTAAACCCTGTAGGCGCAAGGAAGCCAAGGTTTCTTGAAGAGTAATAATTCATCAGTATATTCGGATGGGTAGTAGGATCCATATATTTCACTGTAAAAATCTGTATCCCGTTTGCTGTAATTACAGTAAGGTCAGTTGCAAGATCTCTAACAAAGCGGCCTTTTTCTAGAATCACTGCATCAGCGTATCTGATTGCTTCTGCCCAGTTACCTTTGTACAACATTACCCGGCTCATAAAAGCATTAGCGCTGACCATGTTAAAATGATAAGGGTTTTTAGGCGCAAAAACAGCTCCCTGTTGAAGCAAAGCAATACCTTCGGCAGCATCCTTTTCAATTTGTGCATAAGTTTCCTTTACCGTAGCACGGGTGTAACTTTTTACATTTTCTTCATTTACAGTCGTTACAATCGGAATACCCAGGTCTGTACCTGCAGTAGCTTCATTATAATGCTTAGAAAAAAGGTTAACCAGCATGAACTGGCAATAAGCTCTTAAAACAAGCGCTTCGCCTTTAACCGCCGCCTTAAATTCTGCACTTCCCCGTGTAGAACCATCCACTCCATTGATCACAATATTGCTGCGGTAGATCTTCGCAAAAAATTCGCGGTAAGCCAGATCCGGGTTCGTATAGGTATTATCAGGATATTCGTCTTTGTATAAATAAATCGGCAGAAAATAACTGGTCATAGAAGCCTGAGCCAGATTGGCGTGGTACTCAAAATCATCAGTTAAAATATCGGTAAACATCTCCTGCCTTTCAGGATACGCATCAACCAGAATCTGCTGATAATGCTCTGTAAATTGCAGGTCTATCCTGTTATCGTAAGGTTTTTCGGTAAACTTTTTACAGCCTGTAAAACACAATGCAAGCACGGTTAATAATGAGGCTATAATATTTTTGGAATTGAATAGTTTCATCTTATTATCTTTTAAAACTGTGCAGTTAATCTTAATGTATAGCTCCTTGGATTTGGCAAACTCACACCCGAAATCAAGCTCTGTGGATCGACACCACGCAACTTACTGCTGGCCCAGTAATGGATGTTATTTGCCGAAGCCATTAACCTTGCCCCTTTTATCCATGGCACACCCGTTAATAATTTAGGCGATACATTGTAAGATAACATCACCTCACTCAGGCGGAGTACATTTGCACTAACCACCATTGCATCGCTTCGGTTATAAGCAAACTCATTCTGTATAAATGCAGAAGTATAATACTCATTCTGTATATTAGATACCAGTCCAGGTATATTGGTTAATTTTTCATCTCCTGAAGTACGCCATCTCGAATCAATATCCTTGGATGCAGCCAGATTATCATCATACACACGTTTCACAGTTGGCGACCTAAACACCTTATTACCCATACTATAGGTTAAAAACACCCTCAATTCAAATGACTTATAGTTAAATGAATTGGTTATTGAACCAGTACTTGTAGGAATTCTTGACCCCATATAAGTAATCAGAGAATCGTTTACACTTGAAAACTGTATGTTATTGGTGGTTTTACCTGTATTACCATCATAGAACAAGGGCTGACCATTTGCATCCAGGCTGGCAAAACGATAAGCATACAAGCCATATAAAGGTTTACCAACTATACCATATCCATCCGGACGTGTTTTTTCCGTAAGCAATGGCGAGAAGAGATTTCCGTCAACCATGGTGTTTTTTACATAACCATAAATCAAACCTACATTCCATCTAAAATCTTTGGTTTTCACAACTTCTTTGATATCTAAAGTAATATCAACCCCTTTATTGCTCATGGTAGCCCAGTTAATGGTTTTGCTTGCAAACCCATCCTCATATCCAACAGAGCTCGATCTGATCAGATCTTTGTTACGTCTGGTGTAGTATTCTGCAGTAAGGTTTAACTTGTTGAATAACCCCAATTCTAAACCGAAGTTGGTAATGAAATCTTTTTCCCAGCTTAAGCTAAATAACTCTGGTGCAATGATCCTGATACCGATCTCGCTGTTAACTGCGTCAGGACGGTTCACATTTACATAGTTGGCATTAATATTTGGCGACGACTGATAAGCATTACCACGCAATGCATAACTTGCACGTAGTTTCAGGAAGTCAACTTTTCCTTCAGCATTGATTTGTTTGAAAAAGTTTTCCTGGTCAACATTCCATGATAACCCGACACTGTAGTTTGGTAAGAACCTTGATCTGGTTCTTCTGCCAAACATGTTGTTCCCATCAACCCTTCCGGCTACTTCTATATTGTATTTATTATTAAAAGAGTATTGAGTAGAGAGAAACAAAGCGGTTCTGTTTTCCTGAATAAACCCTTCGGTATAATATCGCTCGTCTTTTTCAATCGCTCTTTTCATCGCCAGCACACTTGGCGATATGATTTTACCCCCATAATATAAATAACCATATCCACGAGTGTAATCGCTTGTGGTTTTATCCGATGCCATCTCAAAACCAGCAAATACATTTAACTTATGTTTATCTTCCCAGTCTTTTTTAAAGGTCAGTGTATTTCTCATGTAAAGAAATCTACCGTCACTACTACGGGCATCCAATATACCTCCACGTGGAAGAATGGTTTCCGGAATAGAATTCGGATCTGAAGGATCTTTATATAGATAGGTGTTCAATTCTCTTAATTTATCGTTTGTGGCCACACGGTATGCAGCTGCTACATTCGAATATTCTGTCATCACGTGATCGTACTTAGCTGCTGTTTTTCTCGCAGAAAGCAGCGTTTCAAAAGTGAGGGCCTTAGATATTTTATAAGTTGGCTTTACAGAGATCCTAACATCATGTGCACTTAATGTGTTGAAGTTTTCTTTCAACTCATCCAAAATATTAAATGGTGCATAATCACGCAGATAATATTGCAGATTTCCATTTGCATCGTATGGAGACATTGCCCTGCTTGTGTTAGAAGCATAACTGGTAGGATTCAGATCAAAAAGCCTCGTTGTATTAAAACTACTTGAACTGGTGGTACTGTTAAATGTACCCGGTGAAAGTTGATCTCGAAATGATGCGTTCAGGTTCAGATCCAGATCTAGTTTAGAGGTTAGATTAAGAACTACACGAAAATCAGACGTATACCGATTCATGTTGTAACCTATTGCCGATCCATTATCACCAGCATAACTTCCTGATAAATAATAAGTAGACTTATCTCCTCCGCCAGAGAAAGACAAACTATGTTCCTGTAACAGGTTGTTTTTAAACAACACGTCAAACCAATCGGTATTTAAGCCCCTTGCGCGATTTAGTCTGTTGTTGAATTCCTGCGGACTGATCTGATTAGACGCATATAAACGGTAGGGCTCTGTAAAAGCACCTGTTGAAGATGGATAATTTAAAACAGACAGGTACCCATAGTTGTATAGATCTTGCGAAAGATTCATCGACTGTTTAGAATCCATCACATTAAACTGATCGATATCAGGTTTTACCCCCATGGTATAAGCGGTACTCAGATTGATACTGGCTGAATTCTTCTTTCCTTTTTTAGTGGTAATGGAAATAACCCCATTTGCCGCTCTGGTTCCATATAAAGCGGTTGCCGAACCATCTTTTAAGATAGAGATATCTTCAATATCTGCAGCATTTAACCCTGCAATTGCCGATCCAAGTAACGATGCCGGATCCCCGGAGTATAACTGATTGACATTTACATTGGCTGGCGACGCAATAGGAATACCATTGATCACATACAAAGGTTCCTGATTGGCACTGATGGAAGCATTACCGCGGATCCTGATTTTTGGAGTTGCCCCGAAAGTACCGGAAACATTCTCTACACTTACTCCTGCAGCAGCACCCTGAAGCATCCTTGAAACATCGGTATACCCAGAGCGGTTAATAATTTCTTTATCCACCTGACTTACAGAGCCTGTAAAAGTTTTCTTGTCTACTTTCTGGTATCCAGTTACCACAACCTCACCCAAACTTTGGTCTCCACCCTCCAGTACAATATTCATAAAGGAAGAAGTTGCAGCAACTTCTTTTCTGTTAAAGCCAATATAGCTGACTACCAAAATAGCACCCTCTTTATCTACCTTCAATGTAAACTGCCCATTGACGTCGGTTTTCGTTACATTTTTAGTATTCTTCTCCGTAATGCTGGCACCAGGAAGTGGACCTTTTCCATCGGTAACTTTGCCGGTAACAACGATTTGTTGAACCGCCGCTACCGCACGTACTTTTATAGTCTTAGGATTAATTAAAATAGTATTGCCTTCGATTTCATAATTAAATGGCTGATTGGCCATTACCTTGTCCATCGTTTCAGTTAAAGTTGCTTCTTTCAATGAAACTGTTACCGGCTGGGCACGTTGTAACACGTCGGTATTGTATACCAACTTTAGGCCGCTTTGCTTGCGGATTTCGAGAAGGACAAACTTTAATGAAGTATTTTTTGCTGAAATCGTAATCCTTTGAGAAAAGGTTTTCGCCGAAATCTGCATACATACAACCATTAATAGGAAAGCTGTGATCTTCATGGTTAGTGAAAATTTTGAGAGTAGGTTTTGCGCAAGGACATAATTCTGCCGTAAGCCAAAAAATAGCTTGCGCTGAACATTTAAATTCATAAATTTGTTAGGTTTAAGGTGATTCTTAACTAGTTGTTTTGTTGACGGGTGCCTTATTCATCACCGATTGCGCTGCTACGCAATCGGTGTCTTTTTTTTAGGCTTTTGTATTGATACTACATAGGCATAGGTTTTAGCTGAGGATTGATTAGCGGTTAATTTTTATCGTATTATTTATTAAAGAGAATTTTATATTCCCCGTTTTTTCAAGCATTCTTAAAACATTTGATAAAGTCTCATTTCTAGAAATAAAGATATTATACCTGGTTTCTGGCAAATTCTTAAGGTCTACTTCTACATCATACCAGCGCGACAATTGTTTCAGGATATCTTTTAGATATAAATCCTCAAACATAAAATTGCCATCTTTCCATGCTGTAGCGCCTTCCACATTTACTTTCTTTACGTGAATAAAAGGATCACCAGCTGTAAGTACCGACTGCTCACCAGGGTTTAAGATCTTACCCTCTTTAGTCGCGAGCGAGTAAACATTTACCTTTCCAGATACCAAAGTAGTTTTTACCACAAGGTCATCATCATAAGCACTGAGGTTAAAATGAGTCCCCAATACTTCAACAATCTGAGTTGGTGTTTCTACCGAAAAAGATTTACGGAAACCATTCTCCATTACCTTTTCCACATCAAAAAAGCCTTCTCCATTAAGCTCTACTTTCCTCCCCACCCCTAATGGAAAAGTCAGCGGATACCTCAATGATGAAGAAGCATTGAGCATTACCTTGGTCCCATCAGATAAGATCACAGTATATTGGCCGCCCTTTGGAGTAGTAATTCGATTGTATAATACTTCCGTACTTTCCGATTGCTGATCTGCGACTTGATAAACAACTAAGCCCTCCTTTGTTACTTTTATGCTTACCCCGGCCTTTTTCAATAGTGTAGTATCACTATTGGCATCAAGAACAATGGATGAACCATCTGCAAGCGTCAGGATCCCCTTGTTAGTCCCAGGCCCCACGTCCTTAGCTAGCTGCTTCCCCTCAAGAAAGTCCGATTTTTTGAGGTGGCTATAAAAAAGCCCCCCCATCAATAAAATACCTGCAAGACTTGCCGCCACCGCGTATTTGGTATACCCAGAAGAAAAAACACGCTGAAGAAAATTCTTTTTGAAAAGCTGCTGTTGCAAATAGCGATCAGTTTTACGAAAAACTGCAATCACTTCAGGCTGTTCTTCAAAATCTGCCGGGACTTCCGCATATAACTGCTCTTCAATTAATAATTTCAGATCAGCATTATCGTTAACATTAAAATAATCCAGCAGCATCCTGATCTCTTCAGGAGTGCATTGATTGTTTAAGTAGCGTTTAAATAATTGTGAAAGTTCTTGCACCTGCGTCTATTTTTATTCTAATACGCCGATGAAGCAAAAACCAACTACTCTTAATTCAAAAAAAAATTAAAAAATTGTAATCAGCATTAGAATAAGAATAATATCAATTTGCGATAAGCGGCTTTTAAGTATCCTGGTGGCCCTTACAATGTGATTATTAACAGTTGCAGTAGAAATGCTCAGTAATACAGCGACCTCCTCATAGCTCTTCCCTTCTATTTTACAAAGCTGGAACACTTCCCTACATTTAGGTGGCAGCAGATTAATCTCCTGGTCAAGTAATTTTATACTTTCCTCTAGCTCAGCCCCTGCATCTATATCATGATGCCGCTCAACAGAAGAGGAAGCGATCAGTTTTTCTTCGAGTTTCTTTTGGCGTGAGGCTTTTCTGAAGAAATCATACACACTATTCTGTGCGATTCGAACCACATACCCTTCAAAAGACTGCTCAACATCCAAACCGGCAGCATGATTCCACACCTTTATAAATACATCCTGCAAAATATCAGCAGCAATGTCTGTAGATTTTACAAGTTTTAAAATATTGCCATAAATTTTGCCCCGATGCTTCTTATAAAAAAAGTCAAAAGCCTCCTCATCCCCCGATTTTAAACGGATAAGCATTTCATTGTCAGAAAAGGATACAATCTTACTCATATAACTCTAATTCTTTTAATCTGAAACTTAAATTTGCTTCCTATTAAAAGAGATCACGTTAATTATTTAAATAGAAACAAGCATTCAATGCTAAATATATTAAAACCGATCCTAAAAACCATTTATTAGTTTAGATGATTTTATTTAAGTTTGCAGCATGGCAACACAACTTAAAAACCTATCCGATTTTTCGCACACTACTATACCTAATGGAAGCGCTTTCAAATTTGCAATTGCTGTTGCTGAATGGAATGCGGAAGTTACAGGTAGCCTATACAATGGCGCATTAGAAACCTTGCTTAAACATGGTGTATCTCCGGAAAATATCATTTCTGTACCAGTACCTGGTAGTTTTGAGCTTACTGCTGCTGCCGAAATACTTTTACAAAAACACAAAGATCTTGACGCAGTAATCTGTTTGGGTTGTGTAATCCAGGGAGAAACCAAGCACTTTGATTTTATCTGTGATGCAGTAGCCAATGGCATTACACAAGTAGGAATTAAACATGCTAAACCTGTAATATTTGGGGTGTTAACTACTAACGACCAACAACAAGCAATAGACAGAGCTGGTGGTAAACATGGTAACAAGGGAGACGAAGCTGCAATTACGGCATTAAAAATGGCAGAATTGAAGGCTACCCTATAACAAACTTTGATTCTTTTGTTAAAAACTGTAGATTAGTATCGATATTTCATTAAAGAAAATAAATACAAATGAAAAAAGTTGCAATATTATTGCTTGGCGTGTTTTTTGCAATAACGGTGTTGGAAGCTTGTTCCAATAAAATTTGTCCGGCGTATAGCTCTTACCCAGAAGGCAAAAGAAGAAGAGGATAAGAAGGGTTAAATTAATAAAGAGATTTTGATGCAGTGGAAAAACATTACTGATCTGACACAGATTAGTCAAATACAAAACCAGGAAGGCTACAGTTTAATATTTAAACACAGTACTCGTTGCTCGGTTAGCTCAATGGCTAAGAGACGTTTTGAAATGGATTGGGATTCAATACCCGAAAACACTTCCCTGTATTTTTTAGATTTAATCAGCTATCGCGACCTTTCGGCGCAGATAGCTGAAACTTTTCAAGTGCATCACGAGTCCCCACAAATTTTGTTAATCAAAGATGGGGATTGCATTCTGGATGCTTCGCATAGCGACATTTCGGCAGTAGAAGTTGCCGAAATGATTAATACTTAAACGTTACTGTTTTCTTAATATCAGGATGTAAACTATACATCACAGGACAGGTATTGGCAGAACGCTCAATGATCGTTTTGTCTTTATCAGAATAGTTATTTGCAGGAAACTGGAAATCAACTACTATCTCAGCCACTCTTCTTGGTTGCTCAGCCATAATCTTAGTAATTTCGCAAGTAGTCCCATCAATATTAAAACCATGCTCATTCGCTGCAATTCCAACAATAGTCAGCATGCAATTACCTAGAGATGTAGCCAATAAATCAGTTGGTGAAAAAGCTTCACCTTTTCCTTTGTTATCTACCGGAGCATCTGTGATGATTTCATTACCGGAACGCTCATGTATAGAAGTGGTTCTTAAACCACCGTTGTAAGTTATTTTTGAAGTGCTCATGACGTAAAATTAAGAGAATTCGCTATAATTTAAGATACTTTCCCGAAAAAGGTCATGTTTACGCATGCCCTTTTTGCGTAATACCCCATTTACAGCTCAAGTTTACATCCTATAAACATTTCATCTTTATAACTATTCAAACCTATTGCTTAACTTTGTGCCATGATCGCACTTCCGGTTGTTTCAGAAAACCCAGTACAACGTAAACCAGATTGGCTTAGAGTTAAGCTTCCTGTAGGTAAAGAATATGCGCAAGTGCGTAGTTTAGTTGATACCCATAAACTCCATACCATCTGCGAAAGCGGTAACTGTCCTAATATGGGCGAGTGTTGGGGTGCAGGTACAGCAACTTTTATGATCTTAGGTAACATCTGTACCAGATCATGCTCTTTCTGCGCTGTAGCTACGGGCAGGCCTTTAGCCGTTGATACTGACGAGCCTAATCGTGTAGCAAACTCAGTTAAACTGATGCAAGTAAAACACTGTGTAATTACTTCGGTTGACAGGGATGACCTGAAAGACGGAGGTTCAATTATATGGGCCGAAACTTTACAAGCCATCAGAAGAGAAAGTCCTGAAACCACATTAGAAACGTTAATACCAGACTTTAGAGGTCAATGGGACAACTTATACCGCGTACTGGAAGAACGTCCTGAAGTCATGTCGCACAATGTGGAAACGGTAAAACGCTTAACCAAACAAGTGCGTATCCAGGCAAAATACGACCGAAGCCTTGAAGCTCTTAAACGCATCTCTGAATTTGGACTAAGAACAAAAACAGGAATTATGCTTGGACTAGGAGAAACTGAAGAAGATGTTTTAGAAGCTATGGATGATCTTGTTGCCAATGGTGTACACATTTTAACCTTGGGACAATACCTACAGCCAACACGTAATCACCACCCTGTGGTTGATTGGATTCACCCTGATCAATTTGCTAAATACAAAGAAATCGGATTGGCTAAAGGATTAAGATACGTAGAAAGTGGACCGCTTGTTCGCTCATCGTATCATGCTGAAAAACACCTGTTTGATTTTTAATAAAAAAATAAATACTTCTTTGTTGTTATAGTTCTTTCACTATATTAGTGAGGAATTGACAAATAACCGAAAAATATCTCTCCCTGAAGATGAGCTGGTAAACGCCCTAAAAAGCCAAAATACCATTGCCATGCACGCACTGTATGATATGTACTCTGCTGCATTATTTGGGATCATCTCAAGAATTATCCCTCAAATAGAAGTCGCCGAAGATCTTTTACAGGAAACTTTCATAAAAATCTGGAATTCGGCTGATGGCTACGACCCCGCTAAAGGTCGCCTATTCACCTGGATGATGAACATTGCCCGCAATATAGCTATAGATAAATTGCGCTCTAAAGATTATAGGAACACTGAAAAAAACCAAGACATCGAAAATAACGTAGATTTTATCGATGCACAGAAGGAAGTAACCTTTAACGCGGATACATTGGGGATTAAGGAAATGGTGAATGGCCTTAAGCCAGAACTAATTGCCGTTCTTGATATGGTCTATTTTAAAGGATATACACATGTAGAAGCGGCTGAAGAGTTGAATTTACCATTAGGAACCATAAAAACAAGGGTTCGAATGGCAATTATAGAATTAAGAAAGAGGTTTAATTAAGGTGGACGAAGGAAGAGCATATATAGAAACAGGCATACTTGAACAATATGTTACTGGGCAATTAACTGCCAGGGAGCGATATGAAGTTGAAGCAATGGCCGCAAAAGACCCTGAAGTAAAGCAGGAAATTGCGTCTATTGAGCTTACGCTGGAAAAATATGCAATGGTTGCTGCTAGAAATCCTCGCGACATACTAAAGGATGAAATCCTTCATAAAATACTTACTAAACCACTCGAAGCAAAATCTGACAAGATCATGCAAAAAATCGAGCCCGCAATTATACCATTGCATGATAACGTTTATGAAGCTAAAATAAGAAAACTTTATATTGCATTAGCTGCTTGTGTTGCTTTATTGGCAATTACTATTATCGCACTCCTATCTACAAGAGGCGAGTTGGGAGAGGCCAAAAATGAAATCATTGCACTAAACCTGGACAAGCAGAAATTTGCTACTGAAGCCAGCTACCTCAAAGAAAACAACACAGATTTACAAGAGAAAAACAAAATAGTTAGTGACCCAGATTGGAAAACCGTAAAACTTGCGGGAACTAAAATGGATCCACAAGCTAATATGATCGTTTATTGGCACCCAGCAGGTAGACATGTTATGGTCGACAATTCTAAAATGCAATTGCCAGCCAATGATCAGGACCATCAGTATCAACTTTGGGCCTTAGTAAATGGCAAACCAGTAGATCTAGGTGTATTTGATGTGAAAGCGGACAGTACCCAGATTTTGCTTAAAATGAAAGAAATCGCCGGAGCTCAGGCATTTGCAGTCACATTAGAGAAACGTGGTGGTAATGTAGGCCCAACCATGGATCAAATGATTGTAATGGGAGCTGTTGGAATCTAAAAAGCTATTTTAAAAACGATTTTACCGTTACAGGAATCTGTGCAGCCAGCTGCGATGCAGTTATATTGTGATGGCTTAAAGCCAATTCATCTCCTGCCCTTCCATGAAAATAACAGCCCAATATGGCCGCTGCCTTTGCGCTGTAACCCTGTGCAACATACGCCGTGATTAAGCCAGTCAACACATCCCCCATTCCGCCCTGCGACATCGCTGGATTACCCGTAGGATTGATCATTACATCACCCTGTTGATCGAGAATGAAGGTGTATTGGTTTTTCAACACAATCACAGAACCCAGTTTCTTTGCCATTCTCCTACCTGTCTGCAACCTATCCCACCAACTTTTATGTTCACCAAAGAGACAATCAAACTCTTTTAAATGGGGAGTAAATATAGAGTTCTTAGCCAAATGCAAAAGCAAGTCATCCCGTTTAGAAAGGATATTTAAAGCATCAGCGTCAACAACAACCGGTACGTTTAAAACAACCAGTTCTTCCATCATGCACACCGCTTCAAATAGTTTACCTAAACCTGGGCCTATAGCAATGGCATTGTATTTTTTTAACGATTTTATTTTGATCAGATGACTTCTCTCTAAATACATTACTTCGGGAAGCGCTGTATTTAAAGCCATCAACCCGCTTTCGGGGATAGATACTGTAGTTAACCCAGCTCCACCATACAAACAGCCACTAGCAGTAAGCAGAGCCGCTCCCATGGTCTTCAGCGCACCGGCAACAATAAGCGCATGCCCATAAGTACCTTTATGAGAAAAGGGCTTTCTGGGCTCAATAATAGCCTTAATATCGGCACTTTCAATTAATTTATAGGGAGAGCTTTCATTTTCTGTACCTGCCTTTTCCAGTCCTTCATCTACAACCTGCAATTTGCTTGAAGCATCAGAATCCGGAAGAAAGGCACTTAAAAAGACTGCCATAACGATTGATTTACAGGCCCATTTCCTTTTTCAGAAACTTGCCGGTTAAGCTGATCGGATTCTGAATCAAGCCTTCAGGAGTACCCTCAAAGATGATTCTTCCACCTCCAGCACCGCCTTCTTCGCCCAGGTCTATTACCCAATCGGCAACTTTTACTACGTCCAGATTATGCTCAATAACCAATACCGTATTCCCGCGCTCCACCAATTCGTTAAGCACACCCAGTAACACATTTATATCCTCAAAATGTAGGCCAGTTGTAGGCTCATCCAAGATATAAAATGTCCGTCCTGTGTCTTTTTTTGAAAGCTCAGTAGCCAGCTTAACACGTTGAGCTTCACCGCCAGACAAAGTCGTAGACGATTGCCCTAAGGTAATATACCCCAAACCAACATCTTTCAATGTTTTGATTTTCCTATAAATAGAAGGCATGTTCTCAAAAAAGACACAAGCCTCTTCAATACTCATATCCAACACATCGCTAATCGACTTGCTACGGTAACGTACTTCAAGTGTTTCGCGGTTGTATCTTTTGCCATGACATTCTTCACAAGGCACCTGTACATCAGGCAAAAAGTTCATCTCTATGACCTTCATTCCGCCACCCTGACAGGTTTCGCAACGACCACCCTTTACATTGAAAGAGAAACGGCCAGGCTTATACCCCCTGATCTTAGCTTCAGGTAGCTGGACATATAAGTTCCTGATATCTGAAAACACACCAGTATAAGTAGAAGGGTTAGAGCGTGGTGTGCGTCCGATAGGAGCCTGATCAATCTCAATCACTTTATCGATCTCCTTTATGCCATTGATCTTCTCGTATGGCAAAGGGTGTTTTTTAGCCCTAAAAAAATGATGATTTAAGATAGGATATAGTGTTTCGGTGATTAAGCTCGATTTACCACTACCAGAAACCCCGGTTACCGTTATAAATTTACCCAATGGAAAATCTACAGAAACATCTTTTAGATTATGTCCACTGGCCTTAATGATAGATAGCTTATGGCCAGTCCCTTTTCTTCGTTTTTTAGGCACCTCAATGCCTTTTTTACCATTCAAATAAGCTGCAGTAAGGGTATCCGATTTCAAAATCTGTGCCGGAGTACCTTGTGCAACGATTTGTCCGCCATGCACACCTGCAGCCGGACCAACATCAATCACATGGTCGGCCTCCAAAATCATGTCCTTATCGTGCTCTACCACCAACACTGTATTACCTAAATCTCTCAGGTTTTTTAATGCGCCAATTAAACGCTCATTATCACGCTGGTGAAGTCCAATACTCGGCTCATCCAGGATGTACATTACGTTCATCAACTGTGATCCGATCTGTGTAGCCAACCTAATCCTTTGCGCCTCTCCACCAGAAAGTGTACGTGCTGTCCGGTCAAGCGACAAGTAATTCAATCCTACATCACTTAAGAAGCCCAACCTTGATCGGATTTCCTTTAAAATTTCTTTGGCAATTGTATTTTGCCTATCGTTTAATCTGCTTTCTAAACCTTCATACCAGGCTCTGATGCTACTGATATCCATTTCTGCCAGCTCAAAAATATTCTTGCCGTCGATTTTAAAATGCAGACTTTCTTTCTTTAAACGAGCACCATTACAAACCGGACAAGTTTTTAGCTTGCGGAAACTCTCCATATCCTCCACAGTAGCCTCACCTTTGCGTTCTTGCTGCTCTTCCAATAGTTTAATGATCCCGTCAAATGTAATCTGATAGTTTTGTACGTTCCACTTATTATACTCGACGGCTACCGAAATCAGCTCATGAGAACCGTTTAAAATGATAGCAATAATGTCATCACCCAGTTTTTCAAGTGGAGTAGACAAAGAGAAATTATACTTCTTAGCCACCGCCTTTAACACCTGGAACATCCATATATCACGGTATTCTCCCAATGGAGCCAAGCCACCATTCATAATGCTCAACTTAAGGTTGGGCATTACTGACTCCTTATCTACCACGAAAATGTAACCCAAACCGTCACAATTCTCACAAGCACCATATGGTGAATTGAAAGAGAAGTTATTGGGTTGTGGCTCATCATAAGAAATCCCTGTAGTTGGACACATCAAGAAACGGCTAAAATGGGCAACATTGTTGTCCTTATCGCTAATCTTAATGATGCCTTTACCCAAACGCATGGCCGTTTGCAATGAATCTTGTAAGCGCTTTAAATCTTTACGGTCGATAATCAAGCGATCTACCACAATCTCAATATCATGAATTTTGTAGCGGTCTACCTGCATTTTAGGTGTAATATCCTGAATATCTCCATCGATACGCACTTTTACATAACCTTGCTTACGAATTTGTTCAAACAACTCCCTGTAATGTCCCTTACGCCCTTTTACTACCGGAGCAAGGATATTTACAGGCATCTCGCCAAACTTATTAAAGATATTTTCAAGAATCTGATCTTCGCTCATCCGCTCCATCTTCTCTCCCGTGTTGTAGGAGAAAGCATCGGCAGTACGAGCGTACAATAGACGCATAAAATCGTAAATTTCCGTAATTGTACCTACTGTAGACCGAGGGTTTTTACTGGTTGTTTTTTGCTCTATGGCAATAACCGGACTCAAACCTGACACTTTATCCACGTCGGGTCTTTCCATCCCCCCCATAAACTGGCGTGAATAAGCACTAAAGGTTTCCATATACCGACGCTGTCCTTCCGCGTAAATGGTATCGAAAGCTAAAGAGGACTTTCCACTCCCACTTAAACCGGTAATGACTACGAGTTTATTTCTGGGAAAGGAGATATCTATATTTTTGAGGTTATGCACCCTGGCTCCATACACTTCTACATCTTTTTGCTCGCCAAGGTCAACAGTATTTTTGCTCATATAATATTAAAAAAAACAACCTATTTAATCCACAAAGATAAGGCATTATCCACAAAAACTACCAAACTAATGTAGTCCCATCTTCGGTTGGATGTCCTGTGCAAACCAATACTCTTCCAGCTGCAATCTCATCATCCATCAGCACTTCGTTATAATCCATTTCAACACCACCTTTAGTACAATTTGCAATGCAGGTACTACATATGCCGGCATGACAACTGTAGGGCAAATTAATCTTCTGTTCTAAAGCCGCATCAAGTATAGTCTTGTTGTAAGGAACAGCCAAATGATAAACTTTGTGTTTAAAATGAAGCTCTACAGTATAAGTATTGGTATGCTTTACTTTTTTTTCTGTCGAATCGTCTTCATCTACTTCATCCTCTGGCAATACAAAAGTCTCTCTCTTGATCTGAGAAATATCAAAGCCCATCTCCAGCAATTTAATCCGACAAGTCACCATATAATCGATTGGTCCGCAGGTATAAAACAAGGCATCTGCCCTATCAAATACCAAATCTTCCTTTACTATCTTTTCGATCAGGAATACATTTAATCTGGCCATTAGTAAATTTTTACTCTGGCTAGACACATAAATGATCTTGAATCTTTCTGGATATTGTTCTTGCAAGGCATTCAATTCATCATGAAAAAGAGTTTCTTCTACAGATCTCCGGCTATAAATCAGCACCAACCTTGAGTTTTCTTCTCTAAGCAGTGCTGTTTTTATGATCGAAAAAAGAGGGGTAATCCCTACGCCTGCACCAAAGAGGAAAACCGTTCTTTTGATTTGTTGATCCGGCACGTAAGTAAACTGCCCATTGGGCTCCAAAGCATGAAGCACATCTCCTACTGCTGTTTTGTGATGAAGAAACCTGGAAATCTCACCATTTTCCACCCGTTTTATAGCAATCGCCAATGGTTCATCCAGGTCTGGAGAACTACAAAGAGAATAAGATCTACGCAATTCGCGGCCTTGCGTATTGAACACGAGCGTTAAGAATTGTCCGGCAAGATACTGTGGCTTCTTGCCATCTAATACTTCAAAGCTAAGCACCAGAGTTTCCCCCGCACCATATTTCATGTCTTTTATCCGCAGTTTCATCAATTCCATAAGACGCTCAAATTAGCAAATTCTGCACGAAAACAAAAAGCCGCTCAGCATAAACTGAACGGCTTTCCCCATTTTCGAGTATTTTATCTCAATATTATTCTGAATTTTTTTCTTCTGCTTTTCCTGCATTATAAGCCAAGAATTGTCTTGGAGCAGTGTAACCATAACGAACAGGATCCACCATAATTTGTTTCATAGAGATCAGTTTGTAAACATAACCCCCAGTTTCATTATTCAACTTCAATTTGAAGTAGTTATCCTGGTTCTGTCTGTTAATCTGGCGTCTCATGTGGCTATCGCCAACATTGTAAGCCGCTGCAACTAATGTCCAGCTATCAAAAATACGATAGAGATCCTTGATGTATTTGGCGGCTGCAATAGTAGATTTACGTAAATTATTACGCTCGTCCACGTTAGAATTAACTTTTAAACCATACATGCGGGCCGTCCCTGGCATAAACTGCCAAACGCCTGCAGCACCCTTAGGTGATACTCCGCTTTGTAATCCTGATTCTACCAAGGCCATATATTTAAAATCTTGGGGAATGCCATAAGCCGCTAGGATCGGTTCGATGATTGGAAACCATTCTGCTGCTTTTCTGTGCAGCTTATTTGTTTGTAGATTACTGAAGTAATGTGCAGCCAGCGTTTTCTTCATTTTACGCTCTACTTTGACATCTCCAATTGGTAATGTCTCTTCTGCAAAATTTAATTGAGCCATTAAAGACAATGGCTTCGTGATGTTAAATGTTAGTGTATCGGTACTCGTTAATTCTTCCTGTTTTGAAGATTTTTCTGCTGCTTGGGGCATGTTGTAAGCAAACACTTTTGCCATAACTAGTAATGATATAATTACCGTACATGTCATTATGTGTTTCTTTATCATTTTCCTCCTTTTTTTGGTTAACAATTTTAAAACTCCTGCAAAGGTACATTATATCGATCTAATTATCAAGCTATTACGAATTTAACTGCAAAAATCGACGTTTAAATAGCTTTAAAGCAAGATTCCAAAAGTGTCAATTTTAGCCATTTTTCCTGTTTCTTTAGCTCGATTTATAAATTCAAAAAACCAGAAGGAGCACTCAATCATGTCACAGTATTCGCTGAAAATTTCGCTTCATAAACTGCATTCAGTAAAGCCAAAATTCATGTAAACACTAGCCTGTAATTAAACTTTTTTTACCCCCTAATCTGAACACAGCAAAAACAATCAAAAGAGTTGAAGAAAACAATCAATTTCAGGAATGCTTTAAGCTTGAACAAACAAAATCAAGAATAAAAACTATAAGATCAACCTAAATCAGCAAGAAATTCAAGATCAAAACGGCTTTTCAAATCCATAAACGGTTATTTCAGGCACTACCATGAGTAGCGGATAAGTAGGGAATGAATAGCGGGTAAGTAGGGGGTTGCTTTACCCTTGCCTTACCCTTCCTTTACCCTTGCTATACCCTTGGTTTACCCTAGGGGTATAGCAACCCTAACTCAACCCTAAAGCAAGGGTAAAGCAACCCCCTATTCATTCCCTACTTATCCCGTACTCATCCCCTATTTATAGCAATGCCTAACAAAAGCACCCATTTTATTTCGTAATTAGAACTAACGCAGTTAGATACACAACAATTTTAAACGCTAAATTGCAGTAATCAGACACTTACAATTGTAAATCCCCGCATTTTTTAGTAATTTTGTCGCCGCATAAATTATGCGGATAAAAGCGTATCATGATAAAAAACAACAACAGGAACAGTCGGGATGACAAGTCCAAACCGGGAAACCGAAGCACAACAGGCAAAAGACCAGGTGGAGCAGAGTCTTCATATAAGGGAAAAAGCAAGTTTGATGATAAAGAGGGGAAGGACAATAAATTTGGCGACGCCAAAGAATTTAAACCAAGACCATTCGGAGCATCGAGACCTCCAAGAGAAGGAGACTCAAGAAGCTTTAAGCCAAGAGGCGAAAACGATTCAAAAGAATTCAGACCAAGAACTTCCAGCAGTGATTTTAAATCCAGACCAGGAAAAGATGGTGATCATAAAAGCTTCGGTTCTAGAAGCACAGGCTCAAGGGATTTCAAGCCTGGTAGCAGAGACAACGACAGCAGAGATTTCAAACCTCGTTCTTTTAGTAAAGAAGGTGGCTCAAGGGATTTCAAACCTGGTAACAGAGACAATGACAGCAGAGATTTCAAACCTCGTTCTTTCAGTAAAGAAGGCGGTTCAAGAGATTTCAAACCTGGCAACAGAGACAATGACAGCAGAGATTTCAAACCCCGTACTTTTAGCAAAGACGGTGGATCAAGAGAGACTCCTGCTGGAGAAAGCAAACGTAGCTATATAAAGAAAGATCATTTTGCTGCTGGAGGTGAAAAACCTTTCCGCAAATTTGATGATAAAAAAAGTTCAACTTCAAGAAGTACTGATAGCAGACCTTTCAGAAAAAGAGAAGATGAAGGTGCACGTCCAGAGCGTTCATTTGAGCGCCCGGAAAGAACTGAGCGCCCAGAGCGCGGAGAACGTGGAGAGCGCACTGCTCGTCAGGATCGCAACAATACATGGGCAGGACCTGAAAAAGCGCCAACCATGCGTGGCAGAAAAGCCGCTCCTGTTCAAAAAGATGACGGACTAATCCGTTTAAACAGATACATTTCTAATGCAGGTATTTGCTCACGCCGTAAAGCGGATGAGCTGATTGCTGCTGGAGTAGTTTCTGTAAACGGTGAGCCAGTTTCTGAGTTAGGACATAAAATTGATCCTGCTAATGATCAGGTTCGTTACAATGGTGAGCTACTAAAACGTGAAAAGAAAATTTACGTAATATTAAACAAACCTAAGGATTACATCACGACTACTGACGATCCACAAGAACGTCGTACAGTTATGCAATTGGTAGAAAAAGCCAGCAGAGAACGTATTTATCCAGTAGGTAGATTAGACCGCAACACAACAGGTTTATTATTGATGACCAATGATGGTGACCTTGCTGATAAGCTTTCTCATCCAAAAAACGGCATCACTAAAATATATAACGTAGAGTTAAACAAGAGCTTAAGTCAAGGCGACTTTAATAAAATTCAGTTCGGTTTAGAATTAGAAGATGGTATTATTAAACCAGATTCAGTATCTTACGTTACCGGAGGTTCTAAACGTGAGATTGGCATACAAATCCATAGTGGTAAAAACAGGATTGTACGCCGTATATTCGAACATTTAGGATACGATGTAGTGAAACTAGATCGCGTTGTTTATGGTAACCTAACTAAAAAAGATCTTCCTCGTGGAAGATGGCGTTACCTGGAAGAGCATGAGCTAATTCAGATCAAACACCTAATTAAGTAATTATAATATGAAAAAAATTCTCTCGCTTTTATTGCTATCATTTTTTACAACGCAAGGCTTTGCACAAAAAAAAGAATACAATTTAATCATTGGGACTTACACCAGTCCGGGTAAAAGCGAGGGAATTTATATTTATAACTTTGATGCGAACACCGCTGAATTTAAATTCAAAAGTGTAGCCAAAGATGTGACCAACCCCAGCTATTTGGCTGTTAGCAAAAATAACAAGTTGGTATACTCCGTAGCAGAGGCACCTGGCAATAGCGCTGCTGCAGCTTTTAACTTTGACGGCCTAAAAGGCGAGCTTTCCTTTATCAACAAACAAGCTACTGGAAGCCCAGGCCCATGTTTTGTACTTGCTGATGAAAAACATACTTTCACAGCCAATTATGGTGGCGGCAGTATTTCTGTTTTCGGCATTGAAGCCAATGGGGCTTTAAGTCCACTAAAACAACTGATACAACATACCGGCAAAAGTATAGATCCAAAGAAAAGACAGGAAAGCGCTCATGCCCATCAGGTTCAATTTACCCCTGACAGGAAGTACGTAACTTGTTCAGACCTGGGTGAAGATCAGATTTACATTTATAACTATAATCCAACAGCAACAAAAGAGGTATTAACCATCAATCAGGTTGTAAAAACTACTCCGGGCAGTGGCCCACGCCACCTGACCTTCAGTCCCAATGGTAAATACGCTTACCTTGCTCACGAATTTAATGGGATAATTACTGTGTTTACGTACAACAATGGCACGCTAAACAAGATTCAGGACATTGGTACGACTAACAAAGATTTTTCGGGAAGAGTTGATGCAGCAGATATACATGTATCACCAGACGGCAAGTTTTTATACGAAACCAACCGTGGCGATGCAAATACCATTTCGGCATTTTCCATACAACCTAACGGAAAACTAACTTTCGTGTCTACCATCAGTACCTTAGGTAAAGGTCCAAGAAACTTTACGATCGATCCAACGGGAAAATACTTATTGGTTGGGCACCAATACACCAATGACATTATCATCTTTGAACGCAATAAAAAAACCGGCACCTTAAAGGATACCGGTAAAAGCATTGAACTGGGTGCTCCAGTTTGTTTAGTATTTGCTCCGATTAAATAACTTCAACCCTGAGCGTTCTTTTTGATTCTTCTATGATCTTATTGTAGTAGTTGATATATTCTGGTAGAATCTTCTTTAAATCGAAGTCCTGCGCCCTTGCAAATGCATTCTCTTTAAATCTATTCAACACCTCATCATTCTCTAAAATCTGAATGGCTTTAATGGCCATATCTTCCACATCGCCTACATTACTCATATAACCCGAAAAACCGTCTATGTTTAATTCTGGTAAACCACCAGAATTAGAGGTAATAGCAGGAACCTTACAAGCCATAGCTTCCAAGGCAGCCAAACCAAAGCTTTCTGAATCGGAAGGCATCAGGAACAAATCAGAGACAGATAAAATCTCCTCTACGGCATCTTGCTTGCCCAAGAAACGAACATTGTCACAAATCCCAAGGTCCCTGCACAATTGCTCATCATAAGCACGTTCCGGACCATCTCCCACCATCAGCAGTTTGGAAGGGATTTTCTCCAGAATTTTATGGAAAATACGGATCACATCTGCAGTCCGCTTTACTTTTCTAAAGTTGGAAGTATGAATAAGAATACGTTCGTTATTTGGCGCAATAGCCTTTTTAAAATGATCTTTAGGTTTTAAACTAAATCTCGTAAAATCTATAAAGTTAGGGATAACCTTAATTTCGTTTGTGATTTCAAAATGCTCCTCTGTATCTTTCTTTAGGCTTTCGGATACTGTGGTTACCCCGTCGGATTTGTTGATGGAGAACGTAACTACCGGCTTATAGGTTGGATCCTTTCCAACCAAGGTAATATCCGTTCCGTGTAAGGTAGTTACAAAGGGAATATGAATACCATAGGTCTCCAGGATTTGCTTAGCCATAAAAGCAGCCGAAGCGTGCGGAATCGCATAATGAACATGCAATATGTCCAACTTTTCAAAGCGCACTACATCTACTAGTTTACTGGCCAATGCCGACTCGTAAGGGGCATAATCAAACAGTGGGTAATCCCTTACAGATACTTCGTGATAGAATAAATTGGCTGAGAAGAAATCCAGACGAGCTGGCTGACTATATGTGATAAAATGTACCTGATGACCTTCATCGGCAAGTGCCTTTCCAAGTTCTGTGGCTACAACACCACTACCGCCAAAAGTCGGGTAACAAACAATACCTATTTTCATTAAAAACAATTTTAGTTTTATGAAGCTATCATGAGCATACATGCGGTTTTAGATTCGCTATGCTCACGATGGTTTCATTGAAATTATTTAACGATGCAAATTACTGTACTTAAACTGATCTTTATGTTAAACAATTGCAATTATTTAACTAATGCTTCATTTCTTCCTGAATAACCAAATACATCTCATTTGGTCGTTGGGTACCGATGTAATATTCCAGGCCATCGCGATCTGTAAGTACAACAGCATCCTTACCCGAAGAGTAAAACCGGATACTTCCCTTACGGTGAAGATTATAAACTGGGTTGTTGAATAAGTAACTGCTATAAGTATCTTTTCTAACCTTAACGATTGTATTTAAGTCTATTTCTACTTTTTTGGCCGACCATAAACCTTCAATAATGATGCGCTTCTGATCGATCGTTGTTTTATACTGAATTAGGAAAAGTAATAAAATAGAAACACCAATGATACCGAAGCCCACTACCAGAAAGAGATCCTGGGTATTGTCGCGATCACGTTCATAAACATAGGCAGCGAAACAAAATGCAGCCATCACCAACCTGATACAGATTCTTATATAATCGCGGCCGATGTATTGTTTTTCATAAAAAGCGTAGCGGTTTCCCATGTGCGTGTGTTTTGTCTATAAAGTTACTGGTTTTTTAATTGCATCAAACCTTCAGTCCTTTTAAGATTGTTTAGGAATTGTAATATGTAGATGACGAAGTTCAAAAATTGTTACATTTTTAGTGGCTTCTGTAAGCTTATACCGATTATCCTGTCTCCAACCTGCAATCCAGATCACTTCACCGTTTCCATTAATCAATACCGGAATCAGATCCTTATCACTTAGCGGAACCTTCTCGTCTATAAAAAAATCACTTAATTTTTTAGATCTACTCATCCCTATCGGCTTAAACTTATCGCCAGCTTGCCAACTTCTTAGCACCAATGGAAAGATCAACTTATCGGTATCGACAAAAGCCTTATTGCTACTTTTCTCAAAATGAACATCCTCAGCGGCAGTAATGAGGATTTGGTTACCCAAAAAATTGACTTGCTCATCATGGGAATGAATCATGAGGTTCTTATTTTCTATGTCCCGATCTCCAATTGAGTCAATGATCAACTCCTGTCGATCTATAACAATGCGATGCGAAATACTAAAAAAACTTGTACCACTTTGCTTCTCCAGTCCTTGTAAAAGCTCAGCAACTACCGATTCTGTAAATCCAAATGGCCTTAACAACTCAAACAATAGTAAATGCTGTGGATTTAACGCTTTTATTTTTTTTATAGATAAATAGAATTTCCCTTGCTTTTCCTCTAGAATTTCGGCTTTAAGGCTTGCGACTACCTGCTGTAAAACCAGCTCGGTATCGGTAAAGCGTTGAATGTTGTGCTGAAAGGTTTCATCGAGATTGGGATTAATCTCTTTGAGGTGTGGAATAACCTTTAGCCTTATTTTATTCCGGGCATAATTAGTGCTTTTATTGGAGCTGTCCTCTACGAAATCAATATCTTGTTTACTGATCAAATCGGCGATCTCTACTGAAGCGAGAAACAACAGAGGCCTAATCAATCGGCCTCGCTTTGGCAAAATACCATGCAAGCCAGCAATTCCTGTCCCCCTGGTGAGATTTAACAAGACAGTTTCAATGGCATCATCCTGGTGTTGTGCCAACGCGATGAGTTCATATTGCTCCTTCTCCCTAACTTCCTCGAACCATTGGTAGCGTAGTGTTCTTGCTGCCATCTGAGTAGATACCTTTTGCGTTTTAGCAAATTCTTTCGTTTTAAAATGGGTGACATAGCATGGAACATCCATCTTTTTGGCTAGCGTGACTACGAAATCTTCATCACGTTGGGACTCAGCTCCCCTTAAATTAAAGTTACAATGGGCAATACCAAATTCAAATCCAGAGAGTTTAAATAAGTGCGCCATAAGGACGGAATCCTTCCCCCCACTCACTGCCAAAAGGATTTTATCTTTTACGTTGAAAAGCGAATGCTGGCTGATGTAGTCTTTAAAATTCTGAAGGGGTAACATGGTCTCAAAAATAATGAATAAAAACTCATCATGGCTTGATAACCTTTAAAAAAACAAATTATAAAACTAACTTTGTAACGTGCAGATATTACGCTATTTCCTGATCCTATTATTACTCCCCTTTTCTGTGCTTTCGCAACAGAAGACAAAGATCAATGTTGACAGTTGGACAACCTCTCGTGTCGATGCAAAAAAGAACATATCCTATTTAAAAAACCCTGTTTTTAGACAAGACAATGCTACACTCACCTGTGATAGTGCTGTTTTTTATATAACTGAGAATGTTTTTGATGCCTATAGAAATGTACACATCAATCAGGGAGATACCATTAATATCTATTCCGATTATTTAAATTATAACGGGAACACTAAAATCGCCCATTTAACGGAGAATGTTAAAATGATAGACCGGGAATCTACATTGACGACAAATATCCTGGATTATAACATGGCGACCAAATATGGGACTTACATAACGGGAGGTAAAATTGTGAGTAAGGATGTAACCTTAACTAGTAAAAACGGTTATTATTTTTCCAATAGTCGCGATGCTTTTTTCCGTTACAATGTAGTCGTGGTAACACCAGAAACTGTGATTAATTCAGATACCTTACGCTACAATACCTTAACTAACTGGACCTATTTCTACGGTCCGACCAATATAAAGGGTAAGGATGACAACCTGTATACCGAAAATGGAGCTTATAACACCAAGACTCAATACGCCTATTTTGGAAAGAAAAATCTGTATACAACAGGCTCAAAATCCCTTAAAGGTGACAGTTTGTATTATGATGGGATAGCTGGTTATGGAAAGGCGGTAAGAAACATCATTTTCAAAGACACCACTGATAAAATGGTGATGTATGGTCAGCTAGGTTATTACTACAAAATAGATCAAAAGACGATAGTAACCAAGAACCCCTATGTAGGTATGGGCACCGCCGATTCTATAAAGGTGAATGACAAATTGCAACCCGACAGTTTGTGGATGGGTGCTGATACTTTGGAGACCCAAATGGTGCTTAAAAAAACCTTAACACTCATTTCATCGCCCGTAATTAAAAAGGACAATGAGCTTGGGGAAGAGGAGAAAGAAGAGAAAAAAGTAGGCTTTTCAAAACCTAAGGTTGCTGCAACTGAGGAGACCATCTCAGAAAAAAAACAGAAAAGGCTGGATAAAAGGAATGGGAAAGGAAAAGAAGCAGCTAAACAAACGCTAAAAAATGACAAGATCACATTAGGAAAAGATAGTTTGGCAAAAGACAGCTCATTGAAGGATAGCCTCGCTATTCCTAAAAAAGCCATCCCATTATTAAAGGATTCTCTCCTCGTTTCTAAAGCTGATTCTTTGACAAAAAAAGGGAAAGACAGCACCGGGAAAGTGTTAAAATCGACCCTACAATTAGCAAAAGGAAAGATTGACACGACCCTAAAAGGCAAGCTACCTAAGGACCAAATAAAGTCTCTACCTAAGGATACTGTACCTTTTAACCCGCAAGACACCGTACGAACCAGGCTGATTAAAGCCTATCACAATGTGCGCGTATTTAAGGCCAATATGCAAGCTACCGCCGATTCTTTATTTTACACAAGTGCAGACTCTACACTTCGCTGGTACCGAGATCCCATTTTATGGTCGGAAGGCTCACAACAAACGGGAGATACCATTTACCTGCAATTGAAAAACAAGAAGCTAAATGCCGTTCAGGTAATTCAAAATGCTTTCCTTGTCAATGTCAATGCGGATTCGGCAAGATATAACCAGATCAAAGGAAGATTGATTACCGCCTTTTTTAAAGAGGGAAAACTGCAAAACATGTTTGTAGATGGAAATGCAGAAAGCATCTTTTTCAACCAAAATGAAAAGAAGATTTATACGGATATGAACCAAACGGTTAGCAGCCGATTAAAGGTTCTTTTTAAAAATAAAGAAATTGCAAAAATTGTAATCATTAGAGAGCCTGAGGGGGTTAGAACTCCTATTCCTGAGTTAAAAGAAGATGTTTTCCTTACCGGTTTTAAATGGAAACCTGAGCTAAGGCCGCTTTCTAAAAAAGAGGTGATTAATGGCAAACCTAAGCTTAAAGTTCCAGCTAAGAAGGCTACACCTGCAGCCTCAAAAACAACGGGTAAGCCTGTTGCAGCAACTAAAGGCAAAACAGAGCAGAAAGAGACGTCGGTTAATCAAAGAGATACAGTTAAGAAAGCGACTCCTGTCCTTAAAAAGGACAGCACAGCAGTTGTCCCTGTTGCGCCCATTAAAACTAATCCCGATACGACAAAGGTAAAAACAGATACAATTAAACCTGTTTCTGCTCCTTTAAAAAAGATATAAGTTTTTTCATGGCTAGTGCCCGGTGACTGATCTGATTCTTTTGTTCCATACTCATTTCGGCAAATGAATGGTCATAACCATCAGGCACAAAAATTGGATCGTACCCAAAACCTTGTGCTCCAGTTGGAGTTTCCCGGATGGTTCCATTTACAATGCCTTCAAATAGAAAATTCTCTCCTTCGCGCATCAAAGAAATAACAGTTCTGAAGCGTGCCTTTCTATTGGTCTGCCCCTCCATCTTTTGAAGCACGAGTGTTAAATTTGCCTGATCATCCCTACCACCTGAATATCTGGCGGAAAAAATACCTGGCTCCTGATTTAGGGCTTCTACTTCCAATCCGCTATCATCAGCAAAGCAATCTATATGATAATGCTCAACAACATAACTACTTTTCAGTGTTGCATTTTCGGCAAAAGTACTGCCGGTTTCAGGAATATCAGTTGTACAACCTATATCATTTAGGTTTAATACATTATAATCATTTAAAAGTAGGTTACGAACTTCTTGAGTTTTGTGTTGGTTATTGGTAGCAAATACGAGTTCTCTCATTGTTATAATCCAAGGTTTTGAAGACTTCCCCACAGTGCTTTTTTTCCAGCCGGGTTTTTATCCAGCGTTTTCAATTCGGCAGAGAAGATCATTCTTATGGTTCCCTCCTGTACAATTACATTTTCTGGATGCGCTGTAGCCAACGAAAGCTGTGCTGCTGTTACCCCAAATGCAAAAATGAGTGTGCTAGAGAAGTAATCTTGTAGCGCTTGAAACCCCGTACCCTTGTATTTTGCATAATTTAACAATGCAAAATCGTTGGCACTAAGATTTACTGACTTTACAATTTTTCTTAGCAATTCACGTCCCATTTCATCACTTACCTCATTTTCCTCATCGTTGACAAGGATCAGGATATTGCGTTTATTATTGCCTAAAAACTTAAAGTCGACAGATTGCGCTACAGGCGAAGCCGGAGGTTGGCTAATGGAAGCAGATTTAACCGAACCAGAAACCACCGTATCCAACTGAATACCAGGCTCATTTACCAGATAAACATCATCGGTAAAAAATAAATGCAGGGCTCCTTTGTCGGCTGTTAATTGGCTATCCATTAATGATAATTTTACTGGGAATATTTTTTCTGTTAAAATTAGTTAAATATCTTATTATAGTGCCTTTATTTATTACTTTTATGCCTTAAAAATGTACACTATATAACTTTCGTGAACGCAGTTTATCGTATTATAGCTTTAGGTCTTTTTACTTCTGGTGCATATGCACAAAATGTAGCCACCATTAATGGGAAGCCTATAACTAATAAGGAGTTTATGTGGTTTTACAAAAAAAATCATGGTGGAAACGCAAATGTGTCTGCTAAAGATTTAGAGACCTATTTAAACCAGTACATCAATTTTAAGCTCAAAGTTTTGGATGCAAGGGAAATGGGTTTAGATACAGACACAACTTATCTTGCAGAGATAAAAAACTATGAAACGACATTAGCTGCTCAAAAAAGAACATCTAAGACAAGCATGACCTATACAATGGTCTTGAATGAATATAAAGAGGCGGCTTTAATGTTTAATGTCTCGGAGATGAAAATATGGAATAAGTCGAAAGATGATCAAGATAGTCTGGAAAGAGATTGGACAGATTCACTTAGAAAGAAATTTACGGTGAAGATTAACCAGAATGAAGTAAAGAAACTGGCAAAGTTGTAAAAAACTAGCCATTAGCTATTGAGAATATTAAATTTGCAAAACGAATACAATTGAACAAACATATAATGAAGAAATTTTTAATGATTACAGGCGGATTAATCTGTTTGTTTTTAAATACTCAGGCACAAAAAAAGAATATAGACAAGGTCGTTGCGGTATTGGGAAGCAACATTATTCTATTATCTGATTTAAACCAGCAGTATGCTCAATATCTAAACATGGGTAATCCTGATAACCCAAGCGTTAAGTGTGAAATATTACGCCAGATTCTTACCAATAAGCTTTTAAAACAACAAGCGGAGATTGACTCGATCACTGTTGACGAAAGTCAGATTGATGAAGAGGTAGACAAACGTATGCGCTATCAAATTCAAAAAGCTGGTGGACAAGAGCGTTTAGAGCAATTCCTAAATCGTTCGGTATTGCAGTACAAAGACGAAATCAGACCTGACATTAAAGAGCAGTTGATTTCGAGAAAAATGGAATCACACATCACTCAGGACATTAATATTACTCCTCTTGAAGTAAAAAAATATTTCGATTCTTATAAAAAAGATAGTCTGCCGGATATCCCAACTGAGTTTGAGGTTGGAGAAATTGTAATGTTCCCTAAGCTGACTAAAGCGGAAAAACAAAAGTTTCATGATAAGATTGATGCTTTACGTTTAAGAGTAAAGAGCGGTGAGGACTTTGCGTTCCTAGCGAAATCTTATTCTGAAGACCCTGGATCGGCACCAGAAGGTGGTGACCTTGGATTTTTTGACCGTAAGGCAATGGTAAAAGAATTTACTGCTCAGGCATTTAAATTAAAAGCTGGAGAAGTATCGAATGTTTTTGAAACTGAGCATGGTTTCCATATTTTACAGGTTATAGAACGTCGCGGAGAGCAGGTTCAAGCTCGCCATATTTTGATTCGTCCGCAAAATACGCCAGCCAGTATGGATCGTATTAAACTTAAAGCCGATACGATATACAAGAGTTTAGTGTCTAAGAAAGTTCCATTCTCTTTTGCAGCATCACAATATTCAGACAACAAAGAATCTCAGTACAATGGAGGGATGTTATTATATGCAGATAATGTAACCGCCAGGACTTCTTTTATCCCTGCGGATAAATTAGATCCAAAAGTATTCCTTGTTGCAGATACCATGAAAGTTGGAGAAATATCAGCTCCTACTCTCTTCACTGATCAAAGTGGCAAAGAAGGTTACAAAATCATTTACTTAAAATCTAAGATACCTCCTCATAAAGCTAATTTAGAGCAGGATTACGCTAAGTTTAAAGAATATGCACAACAGGATAAAGTAAACCGTGAATTAAGTGCATGGTTTGAGAAAAAAAGAGTGAACACCTATGTTCGTATAGACGAAGATTATACGGACTGTGCGGAGTTAAAAATGTGGACTTCTCAAATCTCAGCAAAAAAATAAGCGCTCATGCAGTTTGACAATGACATAAAAGCCGTTGATGCGCTGCATCAATCCTACAAAAGCATCAAAGCCGAAATAGGAAAGGTTGTTATCGGACAGGACGAGATCATCAAGTCTGTTCTGATATCCATTTTTAGCAATGGACATTGTTTGCTGGTTGGTGTTCCAGGTCTGGCCAAAACGTTACTCGTTCAAACGGTAGCAAATGTGTTGGACCTCGACTTTAACAGAATACAGTTTACCCCCGATCTGATGCCCAGTGACATCATAGGGGCTGAAATCCTGGGTGAGGACAGAAACTTCAAATTCATTAACGGCCCGATATTCTCTAATATTATTCTTGCCGATGAGATCAACAGGACACCGCCTAAAACTCAGGCGGCCCTATTGGAGGCCATGCAGGAAAAAGCAATCACAGCGGCCGGATTAAGGCACATATTGCCAAATCCTTTCTTTGTACTCGCTACCCAGAATCCTATTGAGCAAGAGGGTACCTATCCCCTTCCGGAGGCTCAGCTAGACAGGTTTATGTTCAATGTCCTGTTAGGCTATCCTTCATTTGAGGATGAAATGACTATTGTTAAAAATACAACCAGCAATCATGAGGTTGTATTAAATAAAATCATCAATGCAAGTCAGATACAATACTTCCAAAAACTGGTAAGAAATATTCCCGTAACTGACAATGTTGTTGAATATGCCGTTAAGCTGGTTAGCAAAACACGCCCCAATACCCCATTATCTACCGAGGAGGTAAATAAGTATGTAAACTGGGGTGCTGGCCCAAGAGCCTCACAATTCCTGATTATAGGCGCTAAATGCCATGCGGCAATTAGCGGCAAATATGCACCTGATATTGAAGATGTACAGGCCGTAGCAGAGGCGATTCTTCGCCATAGAATTGTACGGAATTACCGTGCAGAGGCCGAAGGTCTTTCGATAGAGCACATCATCAAAAACCTTTTTTAAATCCCCTCTTTATTCTTGCATCACACGGGTGTACTGATTTGGATAATCAGTAATCACGCCATCTACACCCAGGTTAATTAAGTACTTCATATCTTTTGCTGTGTTTACCGTCCATGGGATAATTTTTACCCCCGCAGCATGACAACGATCTACTAAGCCTTTTCCAACCAAGACGTAGTAGGGGCTGTAATAGGTTGGTGTAAAACCCAATGCCTGAATGCCATCTTCAAAATCCTGCTTCTCATCTACCATTAATGATGTTTTTATAGCTGGGAAGTACTCATGAAGATACTGAAGTGGACGAAGATCGAGCGACTGAATGACCACTCTTTTTGTCAGTTTCTTTGCTTTTACAATATCCATGATCCGCTCGATAAACACCGAAGCATCTGGCTGGAATTCGTCATCCCCTTTCCTGATCAAGGAGGTTTCTATATTATAAGTTGGCTTTGGTAATTTATTTGCCTTTACATATGCCTCTACAGAGTCTATCACATCTACCAGCAGTGGCTTGTGGATTTTTAACTTCATCTGGCCAGGGAAACGCTTATGCACCTTACTGCCCACATCAAACTTTTCGATCTCTGAATAGTTCATTTTATACATATTGTAGGTCTTCTCATCCTTAAAAGTGATTGCCTTTCCATCCGGTCTGGTGCTAATCTCGTTGTTAAAGTATGGTTCGTGAGAAAGCACAACCTGTCCGTCCTGAGAGATCACCACGCCCATATTAAGTACATTTACATTGAGATCTAAAGCCTTGAGCATTCCCGGGAGGGTATTCTCGGGCATAATCCCCCTAGCTCCCTGATGACCAATAAGCAGAAATTTTTGAGCATGTACCTGAATGGCTGAGGCTAAAATTATAATCAGTAATATTTTCTTCATTTATTTTGTATAACGGCTCAAAATAAGGATTTATTGGCTGCAAACAAAAAAAGGGGCTTTACCATTTACATGATAAAAGCCCCTTTTTGGATCAAATGAGTTTATTTAGCGTTCTGCTGCTGTAAAAATCTGAGCAATAATATTCCAGTTATGATCTGGCTGACGCTCATAAATAAACACGTAATTGAAGCTTTCTCTTAGGTCTGCTTTATAATCTACAGTAGCAATACCATAAGTATAAGCCAAATCACCACCATCTGCTTTATTTGCTTTAGTTGTTTTTAGCGATACTTTATCTACCATACTATTAAAGAAAGGCAATATTTTATCTTTACCAACAATTGGCTCATATCCCGGGAATATCAATCTTGCATCAGGATTCAGGAAACCTGAAAAAGCAGAAATACCATAAGTTTTTAAAGTTGTATTTAGTGTTTTTTCTGTAGTTGCAACAATATCTGCACCTGCAGCTCTCACCTTATCATTTAAAAACTTTGGTTTATAAGACTCTTTAGGCTCTATATACTCAGGAGTTACTTTGTTTAATGGTTTATTACTTGAAGTACCTAAATCCAAAACAAGTTCCCATTTGCCATTATTTTCTTTCCATACAGACAAATATTGTCCGTATGATGGCTTAGTACCAGCTTCCGTGTATGGACCGGTTGTAAAGCCCCAATCACCACTTTTTGACACTCTTGCATATGCAGGTGTCCAGCTAATATTTTTACTATCCGGTTGCGCTGCATAAAAAGTTTTAGCATTTACAGGATTTGGTCTAAAGACAAGGCCGTCTGCTGCTGCGAAAGCAGTATATGCAGCTTTCGACCCATTTTTTGCAAAGCTATCTGCAAATTCTTTTTCAGCTTTCACGAGAGATTTAGTGCTTCCATCAGATTTTTGGGCGTAAGCTCCAAGGGTTAGAGAAGCGGCAATAATTGTATAAAGAAACTTGTTCATCATTATGTTTAAATAGTTTGCGATACGAATATAGGGTTTGGGATTATTTCTCTTTTAAAAAGTAATTAACAATTAAACAATCCTAGGCTTTAGTCCAGGTAGTACCGTCCTTACTGTCCTTTAGTTGTATACCCATACTTTGCAGGCCTACACGTATTTTATCAGAAGTTGCATAATCTTTGTTCTCTTTAGCTGCTTTGCGGAGGTCGATAAGCATATCCAACACTGAATTTAGCTCAACATTGGAGGTCTCTTCATCCTTAAGTCCGAAAATATCGAATACAAAATCGTTCATCAGCTTTTTCAGCTTTTCCAATTCCGGGGCAGAGATTTTACCTTTTCCATCAAATACGATATTGATGATCCGGCTGGCTTCAAACAGTTCCGCAATCACTACCGGGCTATTGAAATCATCATTCATTGCTTTAACGCACGCAAGCACCAAAGGCTCAATTTCGAAATCACTATCCGCTGAAGGTATTAACTTTTCTAATAGATTTACGGCATTCATTAATCTTCTGAACCCTTTCTCTGAAGCATCTAATGCTTCATTAGAGAAATCCAGGGTACTGCGATAATGTGCCTGAAGCATAAAAAACTTAACCGTCATTGGACTATATCCACGATCCAACAAAGGGTGGTCACCATTAAAAAGCTCACCTGGCAGGAATCCATTACCAGCTGATTTAGACATGCGGGTTCCATTTACGGTAAGCATATTGGTATGCATCCAGTATTTTGCCGGTTGCTTTTGGCTGCAAGCTTCAGACTGGGCAATTTCATTGGTATGATGCGTTGCTGCAAGGTCCATCCCCCCGCCGTGAATATCAAACTCATCACCGAGGTATTTAGCGCTCATAGCCGAGCATTCAATATGCCATCCAGGAAAGCCGACGCCCCATGGAGAAGGCCAGCGCATAATGGTTTCAGGTTTAGCCTCAATCCATAATGCAAAATCAAGTCTGCCATGTTTATCATCCTGACCGCCCAGTTCGCGAGTGTTGGCCAGCATATCTTCCAGATTTCTGTTGGTTAATATGGTATAATTATGAGCGGCACTATACTTCTCTACGTTAAAATAAACCGTTCCGTTTACCACATAAGCGTAGCCATTGGCAATGATCTCTTTGATCATTTCAATCTGCTCAGTAATGTGTCCGGTAGCGGTTGGTTCAATGCTTGGAGGAAGGGTGTTGAACATCCTCAATACATCATGGAAACCCAAGGTATATTTTTGGACAATCTCCATAGGCTCCAGCTGTTCCAGCTTTGCCCTTTTTGCAAATTTATCATCCCCTTCATCACGGTCGCCTTCCAAATGGCCGGCATCAGTGATGTTTCGAACGTAGCGCACCTTATAACCACTATATTTTAAATATCTGAATATTAAATCGAAAGAAATAAAAGTACGGCAATTGCCTAAATGAACATCACTGTATACGGTAGGTCCGCAAACGTACATACCAACATTCGGAGCGTTTATTGGTTCAAAGGGTTCCTTTTTTCGCGAAAGCGTATTATATAGGTGTAGGCCTGTATTCATTATACAAAGGTAAAAATTTTAGGGGTTTAATCTTAAGTCACTGCGAACAGGAAAATGGTCTGACAATTCAGCCTCAGCGATGTGATAATTCAACACATCTATGCTTTTAGTAGTCGCTATATAATCGATCTGAAAATTAGGAAACTTGCCATTGTAAGTTTTCCCAAACCCAGTTCCTTGTTCTTTAAATGTATTCTTTAATGATTTTGTCAATTGCGTTACTGCATAAGACGCAGGGGTATCATTAAAATCACCAGCAATCAAAAAGGGAGTTTCACAGGTCTTCATGTGCGCCTTCATGACGTCTACCTGTTCACTACGCAACAAAAAGGCATTTCTTAACATCACCAAAATTCTTTTTGAGGGGTAAAGCTTAGGGTTCATATCTTTAACCCGGTCAATATAGTCGTAATCCTGTTTATCAAAAGAAATGGACTGTAAATGCACATTATATACCCTGATCTTTTGTTTTTTAATCATTACATCAACATATATGCTGGCATTGCCACCGTAGTTTTCACCAAAAACGATAGTCCCTTTATCAACAATAGGGTATTTAGAAAAAATAGCCAATCCGGTAGCTTCGTAATCGTTTTTAGAAGAAGGCACAAAATAATAATGTGGCTTATTCAATATCCTCTTTAAACTATCCGTGATGTCAAAAGTTCCTTTTCTTCGGGTAAAATACTCTTGAAAACAAATGATATCTGGATTTTCATTTTCAATCAAATTCAGCATCTTCTGCTTTACTGGCTCTACATTTTCCTGACCATAAGGTTTAAAACTATGTACATTATAGGTCATCATCCGTATCAGTCCAGCATCAGATTTAGGTCCTTTTCCGGTTTCACCACTAAATCCAAATGTAGCAGTTAAGGCAGTCCAGCCAACCAGAATCAAACCCAGTGTAGCGAAAGCGAAAAGCCATCTTTTACGCAGGCACCACCAAACAATCATCAATACGTTTAGCACCAGAAAAAAGGGATAGGCCAGACCAAAAAAAGCGAGAAGCTGGAAACTACGTGGATCAAACCTACCAGCCAGGAAACCAAGCACCAAACCAAGCGCAAGCCCAGCAGCTGCCAGGCGAACCAATTGATCTAAAAAGGTAGGTTTAGCGTTTCTCATTAATCTTTACTGGCCTTAAATAAGGTTTCTTTTTCTTGTTTACTAAGTTTATCGTACCCGGTTTTAGAGATTTTATCCAATATTCTGTCTATCTCTTCCTGCTCTACACCGTCATTTTGTTTTTGTGTGCTTCGTTTCCCAGATTCATTTTTAACTACTTTTAATTTCGGTTTGCGCTTAAACCAGGTACTCCAATCTGTTCCACTTTTTAACAACTTAATGTAGGCAAAGCCAAATATAGCTCCACCAATATGCGCAAAGCTACCGCCAGCATTGCTAGAGGCAATATCTATTAAATCCAGCACAACATAAGCTATAGCTAGATACTTCAATTTTACATCGCCTAAAAGCAGCAACCTCATGCTATAATCAGGCAACAAAGTGGCTATAGCAACAATAATTGCCATTACCGAAGCCGATGCGCCAATAATTGTGGCGCCCGATAGTGACATGGCAAAAACGGGGAAAATATTATAGGCAAACAAGTATAGTAATGCACCGAAAACACCTCCGCCGAGGTATACAAAATGAAACTGACGCGGTTTTAAAAAATCAAGAAAGATGCTCCCCAGCCAAAATAGCCATAGCATATTAAAGAGGATATGGAGTAGTCCATCATGAAAAAACTGGTAAGTGAGGATCGTATAAAACCTGAATGGCAGCTTTTCCAATGCGGCCGGGAAGCCAACATATTCGCGGACCAAGCTATCGTAAGCAATCCCACCTTTACCTGACAAAAAGAAAGGAATATTTAGGAGCGCTAAAACAACAAAAATAAGGACATTAACGCCTATATAAAAGAATACAGGATTGCCCGATTGAAATACTTTATACTTTAAATCTTTTAAAACGTTATTGCTATTCATAGTAGGTATAAAATCTATCGTTATTTTTGTCTTTCCAAATCTTCACAAGGATAAAGCCAATTAATGCACCACCCAGGTGAGCATAATGGGCTACCGAATCCCCAGGCCTATTTGCAACTCCCATAAACAATTCAAAGAGAATGTAACATGGAATAAAGTATTTTGCCTTCACTGGAACTGGGATAAACATGATGTATAACTCTGTATTTGGATACAGCATACCAAAAGCAACTAACAATCCAAATATAGCGCCTGAAGCACCAACCATAGGGGACGCATAAATACCAAATAAAGTGGCCTGATCTAGCTGCGACAAGCCCGGAGGCAGTTTAACATAATTTGCAGCAATATCAATGACAACCGGATTGTTCACCGCTGATCCGGTAATATGATAAACCTCATAAGCCTGTACCCCCATTTGCAGGGCTACAGCTCCCAAACCTGTAATCAGGTAAAAATTAATAAACCTTTTTGCCCCCCATCGTGCTTCTAACACGCCACCAAACATGAATAATCCGAACATATTAAATGCGATGTGCCAGAAATCACCATGCATGAACATATAAGTAACCACCTGCCATACATTAAAAAATTGTGAATCAAAATAAAAAGCACCTAACAAGGTATCTAAATCTATGTTGGCTCTCTGAAGCACCAATTTTGCAACAAAAAACAGCACATTGATGATCAGCAAATTCTTTACTACAGGAGGTATGTGGATATTATTCATCTATCTATTTATCAAATTTCTTATCTAATTCGGCCAAACCAATGGTCTGGATAACAGGCTTCCCACTAATACTAAAGTTAGGACTTTTACAAGCAAAAAGCTGCTCAATCAATGTATTCATCTCTTCCTGTCCCAAAACTGTACCATTCTTTATGGCACTGTTTCTAGCCATACTTCTGGCCAAAGCATCTCTTTTATCTAATTTCAGCTCTTGCTGTGAGTTTTTAAACCCTTCTATTAAATGCTCAAAAAGCTGGGTTTCATTAATATTCCCACCTCCAAGATCAACAGGAATACCTTCGATCACTAAAGTATTTTTACCAAACTCTCTGACCTCAAATCCCAAACTTTTAATATCCTCCAATAAACTTTTTGCCAGTTCGTAGTCATTAGGACTTAAAGTTACCGTTTGCGGAAATAAACTTTGCTGCGAAGCGCCCTTTCTATCCTCTAGATGTACGGTAAAACGTTCATACAAAATTCTTTCGTGCGCAGCCTGCTGATCAATCAACATTAGCCCCGATTTAATTTGGGAAATGATATAACGGTTATGCAATTGCATCAATTGCTTTTGCACGGGACTAAACTGATGCTCAGCCTCCTCAGTAGGTAAATCTAATGCAGCTTGCTCTTCCGGGGCATGATTGGCAATCTCGTACAGTGATCCCCAGTTTTTTGTGCTTGGTGACATACTGCCGCCACCTCCGCCATAACTTTTTGGGAAGCTGGCATATGCAGATTCTCTTGAAGTTGCCGGTTTATCATCCGAAAAGGGATTAAAATCAGGATTAAAGCTAATACTTGGTGGCACAATTTCTTCAGGTGATTTATGGGTGATCATCCCACTAAAACCTGTTTCCTGATCAAAATCTATGGTTGGACTGATATTAAATCTGCCTAAGGACCTTTTTACTGCTGAATGCAATATGGCATAAATAGATTTTTCATCTACATATTTGATCTCCGTTTTTGTAGGATGCACATTGACATCAATATTAGCGGGATCAATATCTATAAACAGCACATACATCGGAAAATGATCATCTGCCAACAATTCTTCATAAGCCCTGCTCAATGCATGATTCAAATAAGCATCTTTTATAAAACGGTTATTTACAAAAAAGAACTGTTCTCCTCTTGTCTTCTTGGCAAATTGTGGCTTTCCAATGTATCCTTTTATGTTGATGATACTAGTTTCCTCTTCAACAGGGATCAAACGCTCATTGTAATTGTTCCCAAACAAATGAACAATGCGCTGTTTTAAAACAGACGATGGTAAGCGGTAAATCTCTACCCCATCATGGTGAAGTGTAAAAGCTGTAGCTGGATTTGCAAGCGATACCCGTTGAAACTCATCAAGAATATGACGCATTTCGGCTGGGTTACTTTTTAGGAAATTACGTCTTGCAGGTGTATTGTAAAACAGATTTTTGATGCTGATACTGGTACCTTCTGAAGTAGCAACTGGCTCCTGCTTAATAAAAACAGAACCTTCTATCTCAATAAGCGTTCCCAGCTCTTCATCATGTTTTCGGGTTTTCATTTCCACCTGTGCAATCGCTGCTATAGAAGCCATTGCCTCTCCTCTAAACCCCATAGTCCGGATAGCAAACAAATCTTCCGCCTTGCGTACTTTAGAAGTAGCATGACGTTCAAAGCACATCCTTGCATCGGTTACGCTCATCCCAGACCCATTGTCGATCACTTGTATCAATGCCTTCCCAGCATCTTTAACAATCAATTGTATTTTATTCGCCCCCGCATCTATCGCGTTCTCCAATAGCTCCTTTACTGCCGATGCTGGCCGTTGTACCACCTCGCCTGCGGCAATTTGATTGGCTACACTATCGGGTAAAAGCTGTATAATATCTGACATCTATATTTCTTCGGTAAAGCTGCTAATTTAGGCAAAATAAGCCTCATCCTTTGTTTCATTCCAGAATATTTTGTCGTAGTATGGTTAAAAAATTACCATACACTTATTTACCGTCCTTTATATCCTTTTGTTATCTTTAACCTTATGAATAAATTGATCATCGGCCTGCTTATTTTGTGCTCATTCAATGCCTGCGCACAGGACAGTAAACAAAACGAACAACAGCTTCAAATATCGAATGCCATTAAAAATAACACCGTCCTTTTAAATAATCAAGAGGCGGTTGTCCCCTTATTGAAACTCGACAAGAGAACCATTGCAAGTGTTTCATTAGGATTTAGCTACCAAACTGTTTTCGATAGTTTATTGAATAAATACGCTAAAACAACCAACTTCTCTTCGGCGCAATATTTAAGCGATACGACCCTGGATAACCTGGAAGACGATCTCAAATATTTTAACACAGTCATTATCACGCTCCCCTCTACTGAGGCGCAAAATGCAAGGAATATCAATTTTATTTTAAGCATTTCTAAAAGCAAGCAGGTTATTTTAGCTCTTTTTGGTGATGCTGGAGGGCTTCAATTTTTCAATTCCTTAAATAGTCCAATCATCTGGACCGACCAAAATACACCAATTTCTGCTTCAGTGATTCCTCAAGCTATATTTGGGGGAATTGGCTTATCTAAGAAATTAGCGGCAACACTATCACCAAAATACACCTTAGGTGCTGGTTTTACCACCAATAGTACGCGATTGAAATACACAGTGCCTGAGGACGCAGGCGTGAACACCAATAATCTTAAAGAAATTGATGCTATAGCAAGAGAAGCCATCGAGGCCCGAGCCACTCCAGGCATTGTGGTACTAGTTGCTAAAGACGGAAAGGTCATTTTTAATAAAGCTTACGGAAACCACACCTATAGCAATGAAGCACCAGACAAGCTAACTGACATTTTTGATTTGGCCTCTTTAACCAAAACTACAGCCACTACGCCTACCATCATGCGATTGGTTGAGCAGAAAAAATTAAACCTCGACACCAATATTGGCGCTTACATCCCTAAGGCCAGAATGTCACCGATGAATAACATTAAGGTGCGCGAAGTCATGCTTCACCAGGCAGGTTTTATTCCTTATATCCCTTTCCATAACGCTATACAAACGGGCGACTATAGTCGTGATTCGAGTGCTGCATATCCGACCAAAGTAGCTGATAACTATTACATCAGAAAGAATTACTTTAAAGATGTGATGTGGCCAAAAATGCTAAACTCGCCGATAAAAACGAGGGGAACTTATGTATACAGTGACATCAGCATGTATGTAATGAAGGAAATTGCAGAGCGCATTACCGGAACTCCATTGGATCAATATGTACAAGACAATTTCTACAAACCGCTTGGTATGCAAACTGCCGGCTTTTTACCTAGAAACAGATTTCCAAGAGAACAGATTGTACCTACAGAACAAGATACCTATTTCAGAAAAACATTATTGCAAGGTTATGTACATGATCAGGGTGCCGCGCTTGCTGGCGGGGTATCTGGACATGCCGGCTTATTTGCCAGTGCCAACGATGTAGCCATCATTTACCAAATGCTATTGAATAAGGGCAGCTATGGGGGCGAACAATACTTTACACCACAGATTGTAGATATGTTTACAGCCAAGCAATCTAATGTGAGCAGAAGAGGCTTAGGCTTTGACAGATGGGATCCTGACTTGACAAAAAAATATCCTTCAGAAACTGCATCTCCACAAACTTATGGACATACGGGCTATACTGGAACCTGTGTTTGGGTAGACCCTGCAAGGGGATTGGTATACATATTCTTGTCTAACCGCGTCTATCCTTCTGTAACGGATAAATTAGGTACACTAAAGATCAGAGGACGCATACAAGATGTGATCAATAAGGCCATTGATCAGAAATAATCAAAATGCCCTTCTACAAGCCGACTGCTCATGGAAGGGCATTTTATTTTACAATTGATTGCGGGTAACTTTACCTTTTATCAAAAACATCTTTTGAATAGAATCTCTAAGAACCACAGTATCCCCCTTAAAATTAGGATTTGAGGACCGAAGGATAATCTTCGCTGCATCCGGATGCTCAAAGATCAACTTTACCGTAGTCATATGATTAGAACGCTCATCAGTGACCACCAAATACGCCTCTCCCCATTGAAGAACATTGAAGTTTGTAATCTCACGAATCGCAATAATTTCACCGCTTGCGTATTTCGGATACATACTATCTCCATAGATCGGCAAATAGGCATCACAGTCATTGAATGGCCTGAAATTAACGTAGTATTCGGGAGCCTCGCCTAGTACCCCATATTCTCCAAAGGAGATTTCGGAGAGATTTACATTAAAAAAGGGTACGCCCTTCTCATCCGACTCATTAAGCCCCATTTCAGTGACCGGAGCTGTAAGCTGCATTTCTCCCTCCCCTGTCTGCAACCATTCTGGATTAATAGGATAATAACCCGTGATCTCCTTTATTAGTCTTATGCCTATCGACCTGTGACCATTTTCAATGGCCACATAATTACTGACATTTGGGTTAACCGCACCATAGAACTCTTTTGAGTTCTGCCCTTGGACTAAACGGAATTTTTTTAAGCGCAGACCAATTTTAATTGATTGAGGATCAGCTTTTTTCAAAATAATATCATCATTAATAGTCATTTGACTTTTTTATCTAATCAAAAGATGAGAAGTTTGTTTTATCAGTTGCTGCAAGATACAAAACTTACTAGCAGTAAAACACTAACCAAAACCAGATATTATGAAATACACCGCATTTTGTTGTTATGGAAACCGTATTAGCTCGTTAACAAAACAGGAAATTAAAAATCCATTATCCGTCCTTGAAACGATCTACACCCAAAGAGAGTTAAAAAGCTTCAAAGAAAACCTGTGGGATCTTTTCTCGAGCATCTACAGGGATCAACACTGGAGAAAAAAGGGCGCTGCTCAGCTTAACCGAATCTATATCGATTTAATTAGGCTGATAGATGCACTATGGTTAATCTATACTTATCACCCTCAACTTTGTACGCCAGTCCAAAACAATCAAGGGTCTATAAAAACACCGGGGTTGATGAATAATTTCAACATCCTATTTACCTGCAGGCGAAGGAACAATAAGCAAGCTCCAAGAAACACCTTAAAGTCTTTTTACAAATCCAGATCGCTATCTGCTATTAAGAAAAATATCTACAACTACTTGCAACTGGCATTAAACGCGTCTTATATGAACAGCAATAAGGATGGATATTTCGCTTTACCAGAGTATAATGTAGTTGACGATTTTTTGAAGATTGAAGGTTTAATAGCACATGGATCTAGTATTTATAGCAACTGTTCCAAACAGAAGCCAAGAACTGGCAAGGCTGTTAAATTTGCCAAAAACCTGGATCATACCACAACACTAAGCAAAGAAGAGATCGTAAACCCAGCCTATCACGTAAGAAACATATACCTCCAAGACCTCAGATTTGAGCAGATATACGAGAGTATAAAAATCTGGGAGCATAGTTTTTACAATAAAGACTTTTGGGGCAAAACAGACAACCCTGGCAATATCCTCTTTTTCACAGAATGCATAAAGCAGCTCATCGATTGTACCTGGCTAATGACTCAAACTGGCGAACTGAAAGCCGCAGATGAAAAAAAAGACATCTCCAATAGTAAGAGAAAACAGTTCGTGGCTTTAAATAATCAAGAACTGAACCAGCCCCTCTTAGTTATAAGCAGTTTTTTTGAACATAAAAAAATGCATGAATGGAAAATACAATTGGATGAGTGGACGGAGATCAGTTTGAGTCAAACAGCTATACCCGAAAACAAAATTAAAACATCGGAAGACCTCAACTATCTTTTAAAATTCGTAGAGGCCTCGCACTTACTAACTTGCTTATAATCTTTACCCACCTGATAAAAAAACTTACCCTCTAAAGCAAGGCTGCAGGCCGTATACCCCATAGCCCTATGGACGGGCGGCCCTACATCAACCTATAGAAAATCTGAACTCTTGCTGGTAAGCAAAAAATCCGTGCCCTTTTTGTGGACACGGATTTTTTAAATGTTATTTCTTAAGACCGATTTCCCTTAATCGTTCATCAAGATATTCTCCTGCCGTCATGTCTGAGTATACTTTAGGATGTTCCGCATCCACACAAGATGGCAAACTTGTTAAATCCATATTGCTTCTTGGATGTAAAAAGAAAGGCACAGAAAACCTTGAAGTCTTCATCAATGCCAATGGCGGATTTACAACCCTATGTGTAGTTGAACGTAGCTTATTATTGGTTAAACGTTGCAACATATCGCCTACGTTCACCACAATATCAGTATGATGCGCCTTAATTGGCAACCACTCGTTGCTTCTAGTTAATACTTCTAAACCATCCGCACTAGCACCAATCAACAACGTTATTAAGTTAATATCTTCATGGGCACCTGCACGAACTGCATCATCAGGCAAAGTTTCTGGATGTTCAATTGGAAAGTAGTGAATACCCCTTAATATAGAGTTCCCATTATGAACCTCTTTATCAAAATAATCAATTGGCAAGTTTAAATAAGTGGCAATGGCCCGAAGTAAATGTTTACCATTAACTTCCAAACGTTGATAAATCTCTCTAGTTACGGCATTAAATTCAGGAATTTCTTCCAAATATTCATTATCAGGATACTGCTCTTTTATTGGATCTTTATCCATTACCTCTTGCCCAATTTGCCAAAATTCTTTCAAATCAGCAGTCTTTGCACCCTTTGCAGTTTCTTTACCTGGACTAGTATAGCCACGTTGTCCTGCAAGCTCAACCTTTTCGTATTTCTTTTTCTGCTCGGGCGAAAGACCAAATACAGCTTGTATATTTTGATATAGCTTATCGATCAATTCCTGACTCACCCCATGATTGGTAATCGTTACAAAACCCGAATCATTGAATGCTCTGCCTAATTCGTCAGAGAATTTTTTACGCTGTGATTCATTTCCGTCGATGTATGAACCCAGATCTAAACAGGGAATATAAGGTGTAGACATAATCTTTAATTTATATAGCTAATAACCACGAATTTAAGAAACTATTGTTAATAAACATTAAATCTACAAATCCTTCGTTTATAAAGAGCTGCAAATAAAAAGCTTAAGTTACCAACACCACAGCCCCTAAATTCATCAATTATCAGCTGATTGTAATTTAGTGCAGTATAATCTAATGATAAAAACTAAAAGCCTGCCCGATACGTAACTTTATGAAAGAGATGATTCTCCTTTTATTTAAACAGCCATGAAGAATTTATCAATTATGATTATTGTTCTCTTATCAGCAATAGGTACAAATGCACAGTCTAAAAACCTACAGAAGGCAACTTTTGGAATGGGATGTTTCTGGTGTTCGGAAGCTTTATTCCAAAGACTTAGTGGCGTGATTAGTGTTCGATCAGGATATGAGGGGGGCAACATCGCCAATCCATCTTACGAAGAGGTTTGCACAGGAACCACCGGCCATGTTGAAGCGATAGAGGTTACTTATGATCCGCTCAAAATAAAATATGACGAGCTACTTGAGGTTTTTTGGAAAAGCCACGACCCAACCACGCTAAACCGTCAAGGTGCAGATATAGGCACGCAATACCGTTCTGTTATATTTTATCATAATGATGAACAACGAAAAATTGCTGAAAGCTATAAAAAAGAGTTAAATGACACCAAGGCTTTTGCTAAGCCTATAGTTACCGAAATCAGGAAAGCTGCGCCATTTTATGTAGCAGAAAATTATCATCAGGATTATTTCAACAAAAATGGGAGCGAGCCTTATTGTCGCCTGGTAATTTTACCAAAGATGGAAAAGCTAGAGAAATTATTTAAAGCGAAGTTGAAGCATTAAAATAAAACTTATATATCAAAACTTTGTTTCCTTATCGGATTGCAATCCCGCAGTCTGCCTAGTATACGATTATGGAAAAAATCTTGCAAAAACAATGGGAAGAAAAGGATAAAAAGCTCTATAAAGTTGTCATTTTTAAAGATTTCGAAGAAGCTTTCAGCTTTATGATTCGTGTAGCTTTTTTAGCAGAGAAACACAATCATCATCCTAAATGGACCAATGAATGGAATAAGGTAGAGATCTGGTTATCTACACATGATGCCGGAAACATAGTCACAGAAAAAGACCGAAGCCTTGCAATGGAAATCGATAAGTTACTTGGTGTAGAATAAACTACACCAAGCAGAATCAATTAAGGGAATTTAACCCCTCTGTACTTACTAATATCTACGACAGGAATGCTTGAACCATACTTAGCATTGATCGCCGAAATAAAAGCATTTGCGGTTATTGCATAGCCCAGTGGAGTTAAGTGTATTCCATCCAATGAGAAAAGATTACCCTGGATAAATGCTCCACTAACCGGAATACCGTTTATATGCTTACCCGCAGCATATTCATTTAACAAAGTGTAACCATCCATAATGGCGATACCTTTTGCATTAGCTATGCTCTTAATCGTGTTGTTGTAGGAGTTGATATAATCATTTACAATAAGAACTTCCGCTTTATCCAATACATACTGACTCGCTACAGGATTGCGTGGATCTAAACCATAAGGTATACCTCCAGTTGGCACACCTATTAAATTAGCAGAACCTAATGGCAATGTAAACAGATCACCAACCGTAGCAGCTCTAGCTTGTCCCACACCTGGCTGAATATAAATGTCTTTTACACTGGCACCCGCAGGAGTAGCATTAACTGCCGCAAGAATTGTTTTTAAAGTAACTGTATTAAAAAATGCTGTTGAAGTTACCCCAGGAATAGTCCCTACTACACCCTTTGCCCCCGTTGAAGTCAATTTAGCGATTACGGCATTGTACTCTGTCGCGAACACCCCCTTATCGGTCGGCGGTGCACCTGCGGCACCGGCAGTAGCATAGGCTAAGATATCGTTGTTACCTAACCAATTGCTAAAAAACGTCCAGGGTTTAGCTGTTGCAAAATCCAAATACGTTGTTGGGTTAGTTCCATACTCACCTGGCAGTAAACGCTCATAAAGTCCATTCGCATTCGCGTATCCAGCTATTCTCGCATGAGCCAATTTAATATTAGGGACACCAAAATTGTTAATCTCTCCTGTGTACTTAGTATACAGCGTTACGCCCCCCTGTGATCCCCGAACGGCCGTGTTAGATGTTTCCGGGACAATAGTAGGCACACCATTAGTCAATGCAGTTAATTTAAGATACCCCGTTCCATTTGCTTTATCCGCAGGAAAGAAAGGTGTACTAAAACTACCACCGCCAACTGCCTTCATCTGCTCAGCGATCATCCCTGGGAAAGAATTTTGTTGTCCTTCCAGGGATAAGCCGCCGTCAGCAAAGCCCGCAGTAAGTGAATTCCCTAAGGCAATGTAACGTGTAAAATCTTCCGTTCCCTTACTTGGGGCAGGAACATCTATGGTCGGTTTGCAGGCCGCCAATCCAAGAATGGCTAATGCCAATGCACTTTTATAAAAATATGTAGAGTTCATGATGTTACTATTTGAAGATTAGAATTTATAAGATAATGCCACACCTGGGATATAGGCCACGGTTTTAAATGTGCCACTAAGCCCTGATTCGATATTGGTTTCGGTTCTTGACTTTAAGTTCTCGTACAAGAAAGAAAAATCAATACCAAACCTTTCTGATGGTTTTAAACCAATACCTGCGCTTAGCAGAATACGATTTGCATCAGGCACTTCTGGTGTAACATAGCCTTCCCCTACTGGAGATAATGCATATGCTGCACCTGCCCTAAGTGTTAAGAACGAAGAAGCTACATGCTGAATACCTGCTCTAAAAGTTGCCGCATCATGATAATTACGTGCTGATATTGTAGAATTACCGTTGTTATAATAAAAAGCAAGCTCTTTATAAGTATGCCACCATATCCAGTTCACATCAAGTGCAATGGTAGTTTTTTCTGAGGGATAAAAACCAAAACCAACAGTACTGGTAGCAGGTAGCGGCAAAGTTGCGTTAAATGAAGCTGGTAACAATGGCTGTACAGAAGAAGGTACGTTAGTGAAGATCGCATCTCCATTCTTTACTGTTGCTGACACCTGAGAACGGTGAGTAAGACCAACCGACACTCCTGAAATTGTTTTAATAAAGATACCAGCATTCCAACCAAAATCTTTTGCATCACCTTTGAGCTTCACAGTAGCCTGCTGCCCATTACTGGTATATGGAACTGACATTTGAAGATCTACCTTCCCTAAAGCATATACCAAACCTCCGCCAATACCAATTTCATCTGTGATCTTTAAACTCAAAGTTGGCTGGATATAAATTGCTTGCAAATCAAGAGCGGTTACAGTAAACTTTCCTGACCAATCCTCTTTCCAGTGCATTGCCCCACCAAAGGGAGTATAAACGCCAATCCCAAATCTCAAACGACTTTCTGGAGAACCAAAAATGGCATAAGCCGCCGCTGGAGTAGGCACTTTATTTTTATTATATTCTGTAATTGAAGAACCTGCTTGATTAAAGGCCGTTTTTAGCCAAATGCCATTTATCCCAGCTTGTACTCCATTATTTTTGAGAAAGGAAACTGCCCCGGGGTTAAAAAATACCGCAGCCTCATCTAGGGCGAGTCCGACACCAGCGCCGCCCATTGCGGTTTGTTTTTGTCCCTGGAGATTAACCTGAAATGATTGCGAGAATCCGAATACAGGAATAGCCAGGAAAAAACTTAGTAAAATCTTGTTCATTGGTACTTAATTTAGGTGGATGATTGATTAGTTCTTTTTATCAAAAATTTAATGTTTTAACTTATAACAAGCTTTAATAAGTATAAGTTTTAGCTAATATATAACTATGCATGCATAATAAAAAGAACATTTTTCATTTAAAAGTCAAAACCGCATGAAGATTATTCAGGGAAAGAATAACATGCGTACATTTGCTAACACTGTTATTATTTCCTAAAAATAGACAGCATTTTGATTGAAAAATTGATTTAACTATTAGAATATGAGCTTAATAGAAGCATTAAACTGGCGTTATGCCACAAAGAAAATGAATGGCGAGAAAGTTTCTCAAGACAAAGTTGATCAGATTCTTGCCGCAGCACGTCTTGCGCCTACATCATCTGGTTTACAGCCATTTAGAATCATTGTGGTAACCAACCCTGAACTAAAAGAAAAAATTAAAGCTGTAGCTTATGGCCAACAGCAAATTACCGATGCATCACATGTATTGATCTTTGCTGCATGGGATAATTATACTGAAGAACGCATTAGATCCGTATTTACTTACACCAACAATGAAAGAGGTGTACCGGATTCTGCGACAGCTGATTATGTAAACACGCTAATCGGACTATATACAAACAGAACAACTGAAGAGAATTTCCACCATGCTGCTAAACAAGCTTACATCGGTTTCGGTGTAGCCCTGGCAGAAGCTGCACTATTAAAAGTGGATGCTACTCCAATGGAAGGTTTTGAATCTGCAAAACTTGATGAGTTATTAGGTTTAAACGCTCAAGGTTTACGCAGTACAACTATCCTACCTCTTGGCTACAGGGACGAAGCTGGCGATTGGTTGGTAAACTTGAAAAAAGTTAGGACTCCTTTGGAGAACTTTGTAACTGAAATTAAGTAAAAAACACGATTCATAAGAAACCGCTTCATAATCCGTTTATGAAGCGGTTTTTTTTATTCTTAATTTCCCCATCCCCTTTCAACTGTCAAAAAGTGTTAAAGATGCAAGCTAGTTAACCTATTCATTTCATAAATGAATATATTAGCAATATTAATTGTATACAACCATTTTTGATGAGATTTATAAAATTTGCAATTGCCCTTATAATACTTTCAACAAGCTTGCAGCTTTCAGCCCTTGCACAGCAAGACAGTATCGTTTTAGACAACATTTTAAAAAAGACTAAAAAGGTAAACGACGAGCGCCCGATAGAAAAGGTGTACCTCCATTTCGACAAGCCATATTATAGCGTTGCCGACACGATGTGGTTTAAAGCTTATTTAACAATGGAACAAAATCTTCCATCCCTGTTAAGTAAAATAGTATACGTTGATCTCATGAATAGCAAAGATTCGTTGATACAAACCATAAAGCTTCCTGTTGTTGGTGGTGTAGCGGCGGGATATGTCCCACTCAGTCCCGGTACTTATCAACAAGGCAATTACTACGTTAAAGCCTACACCATATGGATGCTAAACTTTAGCGATGACTATTTCTTCAGCAAAACGATCCCTATCGGAGAAGCTATTGAGAAACAGGTAAACACCCTACTCAGCTACAAAACCACTGAAACCGATAAGACTCAGGTTATTGATGCCGTTATACAATTTAAAAATCGAGACAACGCAATTCAAGCCAATAAAACAGTTAACTGGAGGGTTTTATCAAATTACGACGTGGTAGCCAAGGGTAAGGGAACCACGGATCAGAATGGTTTCTTAAGGATAAAAATAGATCCCCGAAAAAGTGATAAGATTAAAAATGGTGAACTGATTACAGACATTAACATTACTGAAAAGGAAATCGTTACCTCCACTTTCAAACTTAAACCAACCACACCTGCAGCTAATGATGTTCAGTTTTTCCCTGAAGGTGGCGAGCTAATTGCTGGAATTGCTTCCCGAATTGGCTTTAAAGCTATAAATGGAAATGGTGCCGGTATTGACTTAAAGGGTTCGGTAGTTGACAACAGCGGGACAAAACTTACCGATTTTAGCTCTAGTCATTTAGGTATGGGTGCTTTTTACATGAATGCTGAAGCTGGAAAAACTTACAAGGCCAACCTCACTTTTAATGATGGCACAACAAAAAGTTTCGACCTGCCAAAAATACTTGAATCAGGAATAGTAGCTCAGGTTAACAATACGGATTCGCTGTTATTTAACTTAAAAATAGTGGCCAATGATGCTTATTTTGAAGCCAACAAGAACAAAAACTTGTTTATCGTAGCCACCAATGGAACGATGGTCTATTATGCTGCTAAAACAAAACTAAATAATCAGGTAACTGCTGCTAAAATCCCTAAAGATAAATTCCCGGCAGGCATTGTTCAAATTACGCTATTCTCCGAAACTGGCGAGCCGGTAAGTGAAAGGCTTGCCTTTAACTATCAGCCAAACGCAATAAAGCTTTCCTTAAAAACTGATCTTGCGACATACAAACCCCGACAAAAAGTTAAGTTGGCTGTAACTGCGAAGAATGCTGCTCAATTTGCAGATGGGAATTTCTCCATAGCGGTTACAGATGAGCAAAAAGTGCCAGTTGATGAAAATTCGGAGATCACTATTTTAAGTTCACTACTGCTTACCTCGGACTTAAAGGGTTATATAGAAAAGCCCAATTATTATTTTAATAAAACCAGCGCCAAAAAATTAGCAGATCTAGATGTGTTGATGCTGACACAAGGTTTTCGCCGATATGCTTACAAAGAGATCCTTGCAGGCAAATTTCCACCGGTTACCTTTTTGCCAGAACAGAGTATGGCATTAACTGGTACCTTAAGGGACCGCACAGGTATGCCCGTAAGAAAAGGAAATTTAAGATTAACTGTACCAGGGACAAGAATTGGTGTAGAAACTATCACCAGTCCATCTGGTATCTTTGCTTTTCAAAACCTCAATTTTCCCGATTCCTCAGAAGTGGTGATCAGTGCAAAATATAATCCAAATGGAAATAATCTAATGGTTTTATTGGATGGACAACCTTCACCACAGCTTAGCAAGAATCCATATCCTGCACAAGAGGTAACCAATATTGACAGCACTTTATCTGCATACCTGAACAACAGTAAAAGACAATACAGCTATTTACGTCAGCTTAAGGAAGTAAAAATTGAAGGTGCTAAAGCGAAAAGACCAAGTCATTCTGATTATCCTGCCCTTTCGGGTTTAAGCTCTATTTCGGGTACTGTAATAGAAGGCGACCGCTTTAATGGTTGTAACATGTTAACGATGTGTCTGCAGACTATGGCTACAGGCCTTATTTTTTACGAAAACAACTTTTACGTAAACAGAGATTACCAGCAAGGCAGTCGCGTACCTGTGCAGATTTTCCTAAATGGCATGCCAATAGATTATTTTGGACTTGCCAGCGTACAATCGTCTGAAGTGGAAAACGTAGAGGTATTTACTAAAGATGAATTGGGTACAGTAAACAGAATGTACAATACCAATGGTGTATTGGTTATCAATACCAAGAAAATTCCTAAAGGCACAAAAATGAGTATGGAAGAATTTAAAAAGTTAATTCCTGACCCAAGTGTACTTAAAATTAAACCTAAAGGCTATAGTAAACAACGCGAATTTTACGCACCTAAATATGTGAATGCCGCAGCAACTTATAATTTTAATGATTTACGCAGTACGATCTACTGGAATCCTAAAGTGATTACAACTGCTGAAGGTGGATTATCATTAGAATACTACAATGCAGACGGCAAGGGCACTTACAAGGCTGTTATTGAAGGCGTAGACAAAAATGGAAACATTGGTCGATTCGTTTACCGCTATACGGTCAAATAAATTTATACTTATTCAATAGCTACATTGTAGCAGTTAAAAAAGAAGGGGGCTATTTTATTAGCCCCCTTCTTTTTTAATCTTTATTTTTAACCTTTTCAAACTTACATTTAACCCCTGTGTCTGTCATGATCCATGAGCTATACTCCGCCCCTTCCTCATGCTCACAATCCCAATAACCATACCCCCTAAGGTATCGGTAAAACTCATTGCTAACCTGAACCTCTGTTCCCACTGGAATACTTAAAGTAAGTTCTACCTCTTGTCCACGCCAGTTGCTCATCTTTGGTATATGTAAAACCGGACTAAAACTTAAAGTTGCCCCCTCCTGTAAAAAATCGTAGTGGATATTCTGAGCATTTTTTAAAGCTACTTCAAAAGTTTTGCCTCTTGACTTAAAGTTCGTACTTAAAGAAACTTTACCATCGGTACTTTTCTCAATTCTAAAGCTGATGCTCCTCGGGTTGTTAAAATTATCATCCCGGTTATTCAATATTTTTCGGCCTTTATAGCGTGCAGGATCTATTCGGTAGTTCAAGCTATCCTCCCTAGTGAAAAACCGCTCCATATTTATGTTTAACGAATAAACTGGATAAGTCTTTAATGGCGTTGTTTGTGCAAATTCAGCGCCCTCCTTAAATTCGGTAGAAACCTTTGCTATGTAATATATTCCTGTTACTACACCACCCAGCCAAATCACCAACAGTCCGTAGGATAGTACCTTATTAATCGGCCGTCCGTTAAACCCAACCCGTATTGAAAACAAGATCAGCGCCAATAACGGAATAATCAACACGATAAACGCGGCAATTGTCATTGGAAACAAGTATTCCTCGTTAACCATGCTAATCGGGAAATAGTTGTGTACATCCGAGTTCCAAAAACCTAAGAAAGCGGCAAGTGCAACAATTGTCCCCAATAAAAAGAACGATGCGAAAACAACTATCGACCCCACAATAATTTTAAAGATCACCTTTCCTGTACCTTGTAAAAATTCGCCAATTGCTTGAATAAGACCCGCAATGAAACCGCGTGACTGTTCTGCAAATGGATGCAGATAACTATTTGCAAAGCCTTTTAAGTTAGTCTCCTCTCCACGCATTTCCATTTTCTCTATTCTGGTTTTTGCTTTAGGTACCATGATCCAGAAAATCATATAAACCAACAGCCCTGATCCAAATATAAAAGTGGTAAGGAATGTGAATAATCTTACCCACTTAGCATCTATATCGAGATAATGCCCCAAACCGGCACAAACACCTGCAACCATAGCTTGATCAGTATCCCTGTACAATTTTTTGATCGAATTATACTCAGGAGTTGGAATCTGTTCTTCTGCTGATTCTTCAGAGGTTTCAAAATCCTTCACAGAGCCCATCTGTTGAATAACAGACTGAACATCTTCCACATTAACCACTTGTTTTTGTTGAGCAAACAACTTTTCTGCGAACATTTCTGCGATCCTGTTCTCAATATCTGTTACAATTTCAAAGTCATCTGCATTTTTTGAAAAATGTTGCTTCACCTCATTTAAATAAACGGTGAGTATTTCGTAAGCATCCTCTTCAATGTGAATGATTGAGTTGCCGATATTTATGTTGTGTGTCTTCTTCATGATTCGGTTTGTTTAGTTGATTCTTTTGATTCCTGATCCGCTACTTTTTTGGAAGTATTAATGGCGTAAGACAATTCCTGCCAAGTCGTATCCAGCTGGTTTAAAATCGCTTTTCCATCTTCAGTAAGCATGTAATACTTACGTGGAGGCCCCGAAGTAGACTCCTGCCAGTTATAGCTCAACAAACCGTTGTTCTTTAAGCGGGTAAGTAAAGGGTAGAGCGTCCCCTCAACCACAAGGAGTTTAGCCTGTTTTAATTCCGCGATAATATCCGAAGCATAGATCTCGCCCCTTGATATAATAAGCAGCACACAGTATTCCAGTATGCCCTTTCGCATTTGTGTTTGCGTATTTTCTGCTATCATATTACAAAGTTATATGTTTTATATAGTAATATGCAATACATAGTACTATAAAAAGAACAAAAATATATTTATAAGTCTGATTATCAATACAATAATTTACAATTGCTTTACAGATTAATAGAGAAATTTTACAGATTAGGAGAGGAACTTTTACAAAAAAGAAGAAAAAACGAAAATTATTAACAATTCAACATTTTTCAATTTTTGTGGCGCAGAGTTTGCAAATGACTAAGCAGATCCATCAAAATAATAGCTACCTATGTTAATTAAATTGAATTCCATTCTTCACATTTTTGCCAGGCAAAAGGAAGAAAAAGCAGAACGCCCTTTAACCAGAAAAGAATGGATCAATGCGGATCGTATTGTTATGCTCGTACTGATTCTAAGCGTCATCATTGGCGCCATTATTTTCTCTTAAAGCTTATAATTTAAAGTAGTAAGGTATCTATTCGATGTGCCTGAACCCGATTTTGCAGCGACGACCAAGTATAGATGGTAAAATGTCCATCTTGCGAGGCCACCAGCGCAGTAGCATCTCTCTGGTCATGAACAAACTGAGCGGCAGATAGATGTCTGGTCCCACCTACTTTTGCAGGATGCATCACTACTGCAGAGCCCCCGTGAATGGGTTCTGAAAAAGATAGTTCATCAATATTCTCTTTACCCTTTGCCCTACCTATCTTGGCTCCGAAAGCCAACAATTCATATTCGTTGCTGATCACAGTTGCACCATCCACAGCCGTTAAGCCAGCAAGATGCTCAACTTCCCGCTTTAATGCAGTTTGCCAAAAAATCTGACTTGCTTCTTTTCTGTCCTGTTGCAACAATTTAGATAAACCGGTAAAAGAAGGCTGAACCCCATACTGAATGGGCTTTATAATAGATTGAAGCCAGTTCTTCGTATCATTTGGCACAACCAGTAAGGTTCCACCACGGCCGTGCCCCCGCATAGAGACTGCCAACTGAATTAATACATTCACAGAATCATTCCAATAAGATGGTGCTGTGAGATCTAGTAGGGACATGAGCATTGGCGGACAGTCTGGTAAATTGGTGTGATTACCATCTACCATTTTTACCTGATCGCCCTTAAGTACAGCTATATTGGTAAACTTCCCGAAGCCGTAAATCCTGCGATGTTTAATCACCAGCAATGCCGGCTCGGAAACATCCAGTACAAAACAAAAATTAGGAATACTTACCGTAGTTCCCCATACATACAATTCGCCCTCTTCTATCCAAATCCCAAGATGTATTCCTGCTCGCTCTACTCCTGGCGCAATTTTGGTTAGTGTGCTGGGATTTAAAGGTAATCGCTGTTTAAATAACAGCGGATTACCCGCTTGTTCAGGCGGTAAAAAGGCCAGGGATATTTTTGGAGAGTGCCCCTCTTCTTTGCGCAAACTTGCCCAAAAGGTGGCGTCAATAATTGCCTCAACAACATTTGCCGTAGGTAACGGTGCAAGGTCTTCTTCACCGCTCTCGGTAGCAGCAGCAAGGTGCTGCGCAAAAATAGCCTCCACTTTTGGAGCGATAATTCTGGCTGCCTGATACGTAGTGCGGTAAATCATGCCATAAAGTTAATTGATTTACAGCAAAGAACCACATCATTTAATTGTCAATCTAATGCTCATTCACCTGCTATTTTTTGAAGCCGAAACATATTAAAAACTATTTATCTAAGTTTGTAGGATGCTATCTTATACAGAAGAAAACTATTTAAAAGCACTATTGATGCTCAGCTTCCAGAATGAGGAGAAGCCGGAAGTGGGCACAAATGATATGGCAGCTTATTTAGGTGTGAAGCCCGCTACTGCCACAGATATGCTTAAAAAGCTGAAAGAGAAGGAGCTGGTTCTTTATGAAAAGTATGGTAAAATTCTACTCTCGGACTTAGGCAGAAAAAAAGCCACTGCCATATTGAGAAAACACAGACTATGGGAAACCTTTTTATATAAAAAACTTGATTTTAGCTGGGATGAGGTACACGAGGTGGCGGAACAACTCGAACATATTCAATCAGAAAAATTAGTCAACAAACTAGAAGAATATCTCGACTTTCCTGAATTTGATCCACATGGAGACCCAATTCCAAAAGCCAACGGCGATATCCCCTCTATTGATAAGACCTTGCTATCGGCAGTAACAATTGGCGAAGCCTGCAAGGTGGTTGCGGTTAAGGATACTTCCGCTTTATTTCTTCAATATCTTGAAAAACTTAAGATCACCATCGGCACCAAGATCAAAGTCACAGAAGTTATAGATTTTGATGGCTCTTTAAATATTCAAATAGAAAACGCAGCAACCCGGAGCGTCTCTATGAAGTTTGCAGATAGCCTTTTTGTAAAGAGATAATAGTAAATTTGTCTAGCCAATTAAACTCCAACAACACACAATCTATGTCTACTGAAATAAAATGCCCCAACTGTGCACACACTTTTCCCATCGAAGAAGTAATGGCTGAGGAGTATAAAAAAGACCTTCGTGAAAAAATGGTCTCTTTTACCAAGCAAAAGGATGAAGAGTATAATAAAAAGCTTACTGAATTTGCACAACAGCAGAAGCAGCAGGAACAAACTTTTGAACTTCAACAGAAAGAGCAAGCCAAAGCTTTTGAACTAAAGCTCGAAGAAGAGAAAAAGCAATTGCAAGGTGTGTTGGAGGAAAACCTACGCAAAAGCATTTCTTCTGATTTTGAGAATAAGCTGCAAATGCTAGACAATGCACATAAAGAAAGTGAAGAGAAACTGAAATTGGCACGTTCTAAAGAACTGGACTTTATGAAAAAGGAACAGGCCATGAAGGAGAAGGAAGCAGAGCTGGAACTTGAAATTCAACGTAAGCTACAGGAGCAGCGCGCAGAGATGACAGAACAAATCCGTAAGCAGGAAGCTGAAAAAACGAACTTAAAAGACACAGAACATCAGCTAAGGGTAAAAGAATTAGAGAAACAACTGGACGACCAAAAGAAGCTGGCAGAAGAAATGAAGCGCAAAGCTGAACAAGGTTCTATGCAGCTGCAGGGCGAAGTTCAGGAACTGATTCTAGAAGAATTATTGCGAAATGCTTTCCCTTTTGACCTGGTTAGCGAAGTTGGAAAAGGAGTACGTGGAGCGGACTGTGTACACCATATCAGAAACCAATTTGGTCAGGATTGTGGTAAAATCATATATGAGAGCAAGCGCACTAAGGATTTCTCTATGGAATGGATAGAGAAGCTGAAAAAAGACATGCGCAGTATGGGTGTTGATGTGGCTGTAATTGTAACCCAGGCGTATCCAAAAGGAATGGACTGTTTTGGAGAAAAAGATGGGGTATGGATCTGTTCATTTGAAGAGGTAAGAGCTGTTTCGTATATACTTAGAGACGGTATCGTGAAACTATTCAGTGCTGCCAAATCACAAGAAAACCGTGGCGATAAAATGCATATGCTATACGATTACCTAACCAGCACTGAGTTTTCGGAACAATGGAAAGCCATTAGGGAAGGGTTTATGAGCATGAAATTATCCATACAACGCGAGCGTGATGCCATGGAAAAATTATGGAAGGCCAGAGAAAAACAACTGGAAAAAGTAATGCTCAATGCCACACACATCCGCGGATCTATTGAAGGTATCGCCGGTACTGATAGTATCCAGTTAAGCCTTACAGATGACGATGATGAACCACTATTACTGGAATAATCAAAAATGATCTACGCTAAAAAGAAAATACAGAACAATGCAAACCTTGCCGCGCAAACCGCAAAGATCATTGCCAATGTAACCGAATTGGAGCAAAAGAATTTAGTAAAGATTGAAGGTAATGATGTTTTTCTTTATCCAGAAATATGGAAAGACAAAGCAACAGCCTTAAACTGGATAAAATGCCTGCATTTATACTGTATGGTAAAAAAGCGGTTTAAAGAAAGTGACACCCTTAATTTTAAGCACTATGTTAGCGGAGAACTGATTGGCTCCTTTAAAAACAAAAAAGCAAGTGTAGGCGTCTTTTAACGACGCCATTTTTCTTTCTCGGCGGCATTCAGATAAGTCCAGGCTACAAAGCGACTGATCTTCTGGCCCTGTGCCATTTCAATAGTTCTAACTTCTAATGCGCCAGCACTTTCCAACGCTCTATAAATAAAGGACAAATTACTGCCTTTTGAAACCAAGCTAGAGAACCACAAGCATTGATCGGCTATATCTGCGCTTTCATTAATCATGTTTCTGATGAAGGAAACCTCACCTCCTTCGCACCAAAGCTCCGTATGTTGTCCCCCAAAATTCAACACACCAGTACTCGCCTTTCCTTTACCAAGATTGCGAACTTTCTTATTTGAGCCCGCAGCTGCTTCAGCAGCCGAAGCATGGAATGGCGGATTGCACATTGTAAAATCAAATAACTCTCCCGGTTTAACAATTCCCTTAAAAATATGCGCTTTATGCGGTTGATGTTTCAAGGTAATGCCATCCGATAAGGGCTTATTTACCGCTACAATGCTTTTTGCAGCCTTAATGGCTAAGGAATCAATATCCGACCCCACAAAACTCCATCCGTACTCCTGTCGCCCTATAATCGGGTAAATACAATTCGCACCCACTCCTACGTCCAATCCCTTCACTGTTCTCCCTGTCGGTACCACGCCACCATTGTTTTCCGCAAGCAGATCGGCCATATAATGGATATAATCAGCCCTACCTGGTATTGGCGGACATAAATAGTTTTCCGGTATATCCCAATTGTCAATCCCGTAAAAATGTTTCAGCAAGGCTTTATTTAGCATTTTCACAGCAATAGGATTAGAAAAATCAATGGATTGGTCTCCATAAGCATTTTTCGCAACAAAGGCTGCTAAATCAGGCAAGCTTTTAATCAGTTCAGGAAAATCGTACCTGGAACGGTGTTTATTTCGGAGATGAAGGATATTTTTTTCTGTAGACATTCGTTGATAAAACTTAGCCAAAGGTAAAGGTTTTAAGGAAACCTTGGATATGTAAGAAAGCATGAGTTACTTTGTAACGTTTTGTATTTGCAAGCAATTGAGACAATATGGGTAAGTTTATAAGAGGTTTTGGCTATGCATTTTCCGGATTGGGCTATGCTTTTAAAAGCCAGCTCAACTTTAAAGTACACCTATTAACTGCTATATTGGTAAGTATTGCGGGCTGCTGGTTTAAATTATCTATTGCCGAATGGCTTTGGATCATTGCTGCCATTGGAATGGTATTGATGGCAGAGCTACTAAACACGGCAATAGAAATTCTGGTCGACCTGGTTTCTCCTGAAATACACCCAAAAGCTAAGATCATTAAAGATGTTGCTGCTGCAGCCGTACTTGTAACCGCAATTACTGCAGCCATTATAGGCCTGATCATCTTTATCCCTAAAATACTCAATTATGCTTCATAAAACCCGAGGCATTGTTTTAAAAACAACGCTGTACAGTGAAAGCAGTGTTATCGTACAAATGTTTACAGAAAAATTCGGTATTCAATCTTATATGATCAACGGCGTAAAAAAGCCGAAGGCAAAAATAAGAATGAATATGTTACAACCGCTGCATCTGGTAGATATGGTTGTTTATCATAAAACAAATACGACTATACAGCGTGTTTCGGAGCTTAGACCCTTTCCCATTTTTCGAAGTATCCCTTATGACATTGTTAAAAGCACCATCGTGCTTTTCCTTAATGAGGTTTTGTACAAAAGTATCAGACAGCAAACCACCGACGAACATTTATTTGATTTTATATATAGTGCCATCTGCTGGTTTGATGAAACTGAAGAAATAAATGTAAACTTTCACCTTGCTTTTTTGCTAAAACTTTCCCGTTTCCTAGGTTTTGCACCAAGCATGCAGACGAAAAGTGATCAAAGCTATTTCGATTTGCAGGAAGGAGAATTCAAATCTTCTATTCCTGTACACCCATATTTTCTGGATAAACATGACGCATCGATCTTCATTTCCTTATTTTCTTTGCCTTTTGAAAAAATAAATGAAATAAATATTGAGAATCAGACGCGGCGGTTGATTCTGGATAAAATATTGGTTTACTATACTTTACACACTGCTTCTTTTGGAGACATTCGATCTCACCAGGTGTTGGAAGATGTACTTTCATAAAAATTCGAATCTTTTTTTTGCAAAAATCATTTAAGGGTGTATATTTGCAATCCCAAATCGAAGGGATCTTCGGTTAAAATACAACGGCATTGCTCAGCTGGTTTAATAGACAAAAGAGCAGAACCAAAGGGAAATTAGCTCAGCTGGTTCAGAGCACCTCGTTTACACCGAGGGGGTCGGGGGTTCGAACCCCTCATTTCCCACCAAAACAGCAACTCAGCTGTTTCAAAACAAAAAGAGTAGAACCGAAGGGAAATTAGCTCAGCTGGTTCAGAGCACCTCGTTTACACCGAGGGGGTCGGGGGTTCGAACCCCTCATTTCCCACGAAAGCCGGATTAACATCCGGCTTTTTTTATGCCCTTTTTTTTCCTGTTTATTTCGTGTAGCCAAAAGTTGTGGAGCGGTATAGCATATCAGGACGAACAAATCAAAGTTCATTTTGAAAAATGTGTCAAACACAAAAGTTCATACAAAAAAATCAAAATCGATCAATCAAAAAAGTTAACAATTGTTAACGAAAACAGACTTTCTATTACATAACCAGAATGTTACAACTAAAGAATTTCACACTGAAAATTTCTTTTTAGTTAACCACCTATAGGCAGTCTGCAACCCCTATTTACCCGGACATTACCCGGACATTACTCGGACATTACCCGGATACTACTTGGCTGGATTCGAGTAGTGTCCGGTTAACAGCCGAGTAACATCCCTTAATACTTGGTAAAGTAAATTACCTCAAAGTACAATCGGCTAAAAACATGTGAATTGACAATCAGCATCTTAGTGCATACATTAGGAAAAAAACGAAAAATTATGGCAAGAATTAATAATGGTATTTTAGGTGGCATTCAGGGTAATGCAGGTCCAGTAGAAGGCTATGTAAGATACGGGGTAGCCTATGTTAGGGGAAAGAAAAGAAAACGTACCACTCCCCCAACCCCAAGAGAAAAAATTCAAAGAAAGAGAATGGAAGTAGTGAATAATTTCACCAACAGTATGACGGATTACATTCGAATAGGTTTTGAAGAAGCCGCCGAAGGTCGGCCCATCACGCCCAACAATGCTGCCAAATCCTATCAACTACTACATGCACTACATGGTGAATACCCTAATATCAGCATTAATTACGCTACCGCACGTTTAACTCAAGGAATCCTTGAGCTGCCCCTCAACCCAGAAGCAACAGCCGAAGGTAATGGCGTTCGTTTTAACTGGACTTACAACACCGCATTAAACTGGAGCAACAGAGGAGCACGAGTAATGGTATTGGTTTATGCCGAAGAAACAGGAAAATCATTTTACCAATTTATTGGCGCCAGAATCACAGAAGAGACAGATTTTTTAGAAATGCCGACAGAAGTAAAAGGCTTACAACTTCATGCCTATATGTCTTTTGTTGCTGATGACAGAAGAAGTATTAGCAATAGCATATACCTAGGTAACCTTATTATTTAAATCCCTAAATCATTTATAGATTATCTTATTTAGATTGAACTCTTCTGTTCATATCTCTATGCCACTGTATTTCCACGATCCTGTTGCATGTATAATGGCAAATTCAACACCATCCCAATCACTTTTCGTGTTGGCTCTAATCAATACATGCTCAGTTGGTTTCCTTGACTTTTAGGGTTACTACAAAAAAAGATGTGGTGATAAAGGAATAAAAGAGAAAACTATAATATTGCAGAACGTAGCATTAGCCGCGTTCTACAATACTTTTTGGGTTATGTTTAATTGGGAAATTACAAGAATTGGCTATAAAGCACATCTTATGTGCCTGATCATGCAGTGAATTAGCCTTTTCAATTTGGCTTTCATCTGTGATCACCACTACCGGATTCAGCACAACTTCATTGAAATGGCCACTTCCATCTGAGTTTTCTGTCATCTTACCTATTGGCGTATCCTTATAATCCATCACAATGATTTCATTTTGAGAGCATAAATGCAGATACCATAACATGTGGCAAGACGATAAAGAAGCTAGTAAAAGATCCTCGGGATTATGCTTTGTTTTATCACCAAGAAATGCAGAGTCTGAAGACCCCGATATATCAGGTTTATTGTCAATCGAAATGATATAACTTCTGTCGTAAGACCTGTAATCCATTGTCCCCGAGCCTTTATTGCCCGCCCATGTAAGTGTCGCTTGATATTGATGTTCTTTAGCCATAACTAATCGCTCTTTATTGTTTCTACCAATTTAAACAAACTTATTTATCATTGACAAATAATCTATACAATTCCACCCATCACCGGATCGCTAAAACTGGCAAGTCCATTTTCAACCCTTCCAGCATACCTTTGCTCAAAATGATCTACTCCCACAACCAGAAGACTAAAATCATACCAGCCATGGCTTCGTTTTAAATCCAGCACAAGTTCTTGGGTACCGCCCGCAGCTATTTTCTTTTTAACATCATTATTGTGGTAGCCCTGATCTTTAATCGAGAGCTCATAGGCCTTAGAACCGTTATTTACCAATTTCAACAACACATTACCCGTCAGCCTACCACTTGCTTCATTACGTTCGTATGTACATAGCGCTACCAAGCCCGGATTATTACTTGTTCCTTTAAATTCACGATAATAACCATTCGGTCCGTTTACCCTAAGGTGATACTTTCCTCCGTCAAAGGCATCAAGTGGCCAACTATAAGCTAAAGTATCGCCCGCTTTAACCGCAAATGACCAGTTTCTACAAACCTGAGCACCGATATCAGTCGATGAGTCAGTAAACTTCGCAGGTGCATAAACTGTGAACGGAGCACCAGAAGCATTCTTACCGAAAACAGTATTCCCTGCTTTTAATTTTATTTCAAAATTCTTCCCATTATCCTGCAATTTGCCATCTACATACAATTCATAAGGTAAGGCACAAGAAGGACGAATGCCTTTCTCTTGGCTCGACATCAATCCACTAGCCTGCGGATTTGCGGCAAACGTAGTCAAGTCAGCATCGGTTATCTTTTTAAATCCTGATGGATCACCTTTAAACTTGGCATTATAAATGGTTTCAACCATATTATTGCGGTCAAGAAAATCGATTTTATCCACTTTTTCGCCATTAAAAGGAGTAAATACCGAAGTCAGGTCACCACATATCGTTCTACGCCATTCGCTGATGTTATCAATTCTGATATTTTTATTGAGTTTCTTAGTGAAAAATGTTTCCAGAAACTGCAAGGTCGAAGTATGGTCAAAAACCTCCGAGCAAACCCTACCTCCTCTGCTCCATGGCGAAGCAATCAGCATAGGCACTCTAAAGCCCAATCCAATAGGCGCTTCCCTTGCTGCCTTTTCCGGGATTCCCTGTTTCAATTCATTAGCCAACCGCACATGCTCTACTTCTGTATCAATTCCTTTCGAAACTAAACCCGTTCCTGGAACTTTAGCATCTGGAATAGAGAATGGCGGTACGTGATCATAATAACCATCATTCTCATCGTAAGTAGTGATAAAGATGGTCTTTTTCCACACTTCAGGATTCTTGGTCAGGATATCCATCACCTCAGAAACGTACCAAGCTCCATACCACGGTGCACTTGGATGATCAGAAAAGTTCTGCGGACCGGCTAGCCAGGAAACAGCAGGTAATTTACCTGTATTTACATCTTTTCTGAATTGATGCAAAATATCGCCCTTAGGAACTGTAACCTCCCTTTTAGTATTTCCGTCATTGTAACTTAATGTAGTAATACTTCTGTAATCCGGATCACCAGAGTTGGTCACAAAAGCACTTTTAAACAAAGTCTTTTGTCGATCAGATAATTTATCATACTCCTGCTGACTCCATTTTTTTAATTCAGAAGCCGCATTATCCAGCGCTTCCATTTTCTTTTTCAGATCCGCATTTATCTTTTTAGCAGCAGCATCACTCGAAGGACTCGCCTCCTGCAGTTTATTTATTTCTCCTGGAAGTGTTTCTACCAGTTTTTGCAGATTTTTAACATATCTAGATGAGAACTTCACATTATAAGCAGCAAAAAACTCTAATAAATTACAGCCAAAGTTGCCTAACCAGGCACGTTCCTCACCTTTATATCCACCGCCACAACTTAAATCATTCTGATAAAACTTCCAGGCGATATGATTTTCTTCCAGCAATTCGGGGAAAGCCTTCCATGGCAATTTTCCATAACTAAAATCGTCATTTCTGATGTTTACTTTTTGCAGTCCATCTAGATCATAACTAATCTTACCCGTCCAAAAGAAAGATCGGTTAGGTGTGGTACTGGTCATGCCCGAACAAAAGTTCTGATCACATACCGTAAAGGCATCAGCCATTGCATAATTAAACGGCAAATCTTCGCGGGTATAATGACCTAAAGTTAAAGGCATATCACTATACTTTTTATTTCCCGATTTCTTGGAAGTTAACCACTTATCGTATTTCCCACTGTTATAAGCATCAACCTGACTAGCCCGGGAGTGCGGCAAATCCCCCGTCCAGGTAACTTTAGAATCTTTAATATTTAAACGAAACGGAGCATAAGTATCTCCAAGCGCATCAGTTTGCATCCATACCGGTTTTTGGTTTGGAAGTGTGATGGCGCGAGGATCATTAAATCCCCTTACACCTTGCAGCGTACCAAAACAATGGTCAAACGACCTGTTTTCCTGCATTAGAATAACAATATGTTCAGCATCAAGAAAGCTACTCCCTAATTTGGGGTCGATCGCCAACGCCCGCTGTATAGATGCTGGGAGCATAGTAGAAAGCCCTGCAGCACCGGATAATAACAATGATTTTTTAATAAATGCTCTTCTCGATTCCATAATATAACCTGTATGTGTGTTAGCCTGATTTGATAAAATCAGGCTCCTAATTTCAAGCTTTTAAATTACGAATCTGAGCACTTAATATAAACTCTTTGTTAAGAATTATTTAAGCTGATAAGCCATAACTGTCTTTTTGTAAAAAGTAGGGATATATAAAATCTTTTTAACCGGATCGTACCCTAAATCAGCGGTATTCTTTTTCTCTAAATGCGTGTCCAACAACAAATCATATTTACCATCAGCATACATATAATAAACATAACCACCCCAACTGGTTAACAAGAAATCACCATTTCCCACAGGCTCTAAACCATCAATACCATTGGGCAATTCAGCAAGTTTCGTCATATTCTTTTGCACGTCAGCTTTCCATATGGTCTTTCCTCCTGCAATGAATAAATCATCACCAATAGCCTTTAAGCCATTCACACCATTTATATTTTCCATATATAAGGTCGGTTTGTTATTTTCTATTTTATGAATGCGTTTGGTTCTTGAGTCCGAAACATATACAATCCCCTTATCACTCACCGTAATGTCATTCAAAAACTTTGCGCTATCTATTGGTATTTTCAAGGTCACTTTCCCTTTTGCTATATCAATTACCACCACATCAGTTAAATCAGCAGCATACACCACATTCCCAATTCTTGCCAATCCTTTTGGCGAGTTTAATCCTGTTACCCAGTTCAGATCAATCACTTTGCCATCCACTCCGATTTTAGCTACCCCGCCTATGCCATCCTTATCATTAGGGTTATTACCCATCACCGAAGTATACAGTATTTTACTTTTTGTATCAGGCAATACCGACTCGGGAAGGTTAACTACGCTATCAGTTTCCCAAAGCTTTTCTAGACGGTGTTGCGCCTTCGCGTTTACAGATAAAGCAATTATAAAAGCCAAACCAAGATACTTCTTCATACAATGTTAATTTTAAGGTTAAACTGTGAGCATTTAAATTAAATCAGTATTTCAAAACACTAATTTACTAATGCAATTGAATAATAATAGGATAAAAAATACTGTCCCAATTTAGCTAAGTTCTAAGTGATCTTACCATTAAGCCGGAATTATAGCTCAAAATGCAGCAATACGGCTCCACCAGCAATTCGCACATTTTTAAAGCATCAAATTAAAGCTAACTTTAATTTGCACAATCAACTAAACAAGTAAAACCAAAGCTCATTACAAAGCAATAATTATGAACAAAAACTCTATTTTAGGTATTGCCTGTCTAGCCTCCGCCCTAACTGTTGTGGGACAAGGCAACCTTTATGCCCAGTCTAAGGATGCTGATTTAAAAAACTGGCCAAAAGGAGCTTCACCAAAAGAAATTGGGACAAAAATAGCTTACCACTTTAATGAAACCCCACATAGCAATTTTAACAGACCTGGCCCACCCAAGGTAATCACCTACCCAGAAACCTGTACCTGGTATGGCGCATTAACTTTTGCAAAAGAAAATAAAGACGGTAAACTTGTTAAAAAACTACAAGAACGGTTTGAACCACTATTTGGGGTAGAAGCTAAAATGATCCCTATACCTGACCATGTGGATTATAGCGTATTTGGTTCAGTTCCCTTGGAATTGTACATGCAAACTAAAGAGAAAAAATACCTGGATCTAGGTATTTCTATAGCTGACAAGCAATGGGGACCTCCTGAGGGCCCAAGAGTAGTAAAAGAATCACAAGGTTATTATGACCAAGGCTATACCTGGCAGACCCGCTTATGGATTGATGATATGTTTATGATTACCGCTTTACAAGCTCAGGCTTACAGAGCTACAGGCGATCAAAAATACATAGACCGTGCAGCTAAAGAAATGGTCTTTTATCTGGATCAATTGCAAAAACCTAATGGACTATTTTATCATGCCCCTGATGTACCTTTTTATTGGGGACGTGGAGATGGCTGGATGGCAGTAGGAATGGCCGAATTGTTAAGGTCGCTCCCAAAAACTAGCCCTAATTACAGCAGAATTATGAAGGGTTATAAAGACATGATGGCTTCCTTGCTAAAGTATCAGGCCGAAGATGGTATGTGGCGTCAATTGATTGATAAACCAGAATCTTGGCCAGAAACTTCAGCAACAGGAATGTTTACTTTCGCCATGATCACAGGTGTGAAAAATGGCTGGTTGGATAAAGAAGTGTATGGCAAAGCAGCACGTAAGGGATGGCTTAAATTGATCACTTATATCAATGAGAACAACGATATTACAGAGGTGTGTGAGGGCACAAACAAGAAAAACGACTTGCAGTATTATTTAGATCGTAAAAGAAATATTGGCGATTTACATGGACAGGCCCCTATCCTTTGGTGTGCAACTGCTTTATTACGTTAACTTACGAGAAAGCCGGCATAGAAATGATAATTTTATATAGTCAATTATAAAATTGCCCGGGCTTCTTAACCTTTTAAACAAAACAACCAATGAAAAAAATACTGTTAATACCAGTTTTACTTAGCGCACTCGTATTTTTCACCCTTTATGCATTTAAAGACATCTCAGCTTTGGGTGGTCCTAAGCCAGATGCAGACAATGTAGGCTTAAAACTACCCGAAGGATTTGGCGCTTTAAAGGTGGCCGATATAGGTGCTAAAGCAAGACATATTGTAGTTACACCTCAAGGCACGATCTATGTGAAACTTGCTAGAGTAAAAGAAGAAAAGGGAATCATTGTGCTAAAAGAAAATAGTGATGGCAGAGCCCAAATCACTGGGGGTTTTGGTAACTATGGTGGTACCGGCATCTATATGAAAGATGGATACTTGTACGCTTCTTCAAACAAAGAAGTATTTAGATACAAATTAAACGACAAAAACGAGGTAATAGACCCAAACAACCCTGAAACCATCGTTAAAGGTTTAAAAATGGGCCGTCAACACGAAACAAAATCTATTGTATTGGACAATGATGGAAACTTATACGTAAACATTGGCGTACCTTCAAACTCTTGCCAGGTACAAGATCGCGGCTTAAGATCTCCAGGTATCCCAGGATGTCCTTTATTAGACTCAGCAGCCGGAATCTGGCAGTTTAAAAAAGACAAACTAAACCAGAGCTACGACGAAGGTATACGTTATGCTACGGGTTTAAGGAATGTAGTGGGCTTAGACTGGAATCAACAAAACAATCAGCTATACGTGATGCAACATGGCCGTGATAACCTGAATAGCTCCTGGCCAGAAATTTACGACACTAAAGAATCTGCTGAATTACCAGCTGAATGTTTGTATGCTTTAAAAAAGGGCGACAATGCGGGCTGGCCATTTATGTACTATGATGGCTTACAACACAAGAAAATTGTAGCTCCTGAATACGGTGGTGACAAGAAAAAAGAAGCTGATCCTAAATACCTTGACCCAGTAGTTGCTTACCCTGCACATATGGCGCCTAATGGACTGCTATTTTATACTGGAAATATGTTCCCTGAAAAGTATAAAAACGGAGCCTTCATCGCTTTCCATGGTTCATGGAACCGCGCACCTGAACCTCAAAAAGGTTTCTTCGTAGTTTTCCAGCCATTTAAAGATGGTAAACCATCTGGTGACTGGGAGATTTTTGCGGATAACTTTGCCGGTACTCCAGAAAAAGCAGCCATGAATAAAGCAGATCACCGCCCATGTGGACTTGCACAAGGCGCCGACGGCTCTCTTTACGTAACTGACGATGCTAAAGGAACAATCTACCGCATCGTATATAACAAAAAATAATAGAATAGCATGAAAAGAGTTTTAATGATCTTATTGATCTTAACGACAGGTGGAATAAAATTATCTGCTCAGACAAAAGGAAAAAAAGCGCCTGCGGCAAAGCCTAAGGTAGTGACGGGAGCAGTAATGGCCAACGGAAAGAAAATATATGGTCAGTATTGCTTAGCCTGCCACATGGCAGATGGTGCCGGTGTTCCAAACATGAATCCACCGCTTACTAAAACATCCTACGTATTGGGCGATAAAATGAGGCTGATCAACGTCATCCTTAATGGACTTTCCACCGGCGAAGAAATTGACGGAGAAACTTATACCAATATCATGCCTCCTCACAATTTCCTAAAAGACCAGGAAATTGCAGATGTATTATCATTCGTTAGAAATAGCTTTGGTAATAAAGCAGGGGGAATTTCAGTAGCAGAGGTAAAAGCCATCCGCGCAAAAAACACTAAGAAATAATTATGAAATATACCCTTCTCCTGGCCGCCTTAATGGGGACAAACTGTGTCTTTGCACAAGACAGCGATACTGAAACTGTTGTCAGAAAAGTGGCAGACAATATTATTCAGAACACCACATTCAAGTTTGTAAACACGAAAACAAACGAGACTTACGAATCTACAAAAGGATTGGCTTCCTCTCCAGATGTAAAAGTGGCGAGCAAGTTTAATAAATGGATGTATGTAAATGGCGTTTTAACCATAGGTATGATGCAGATGGCTGATGTACTTAAGGATAAGAAGTACTCAGATTATTCGCTACACAACTTTGAATTCATATTTGGCAATCTTGGGTATTTTGAAACCTTATATAAAGCCAAAAACCCCAGAACGGAGTTTGGTGCCGTTTTTAACATCACCAACCTGGATGCATGTGGTGCCATGGGAGCAGGGCTTTCGGATGTAAATGCGTTGGCCAATAAACCAGAATACAAAGCCTACCTACAAAGAGCGGCAGATTATATCTCCAATAAACAACTTCGCTTAGCCGATGGAACATTGTCACGCCCAAATCCGCGTTACAGAACCATGTGGGCAGACGATTTGTTTATGAGCGTCCCGTTGCTGGCCAGAATGGGTAAAACTACCGGAGACACCAAGTATTTTGACGATGCCATTAAACAGGTAGAAAGCTTTAACAAATACCTTTACGACACGAGAACAGGTCTATTTTTCCATAATTATTATGAAGATGTAGACTTACAGGGTGTGGGCCACTGGGGTCGTGCCAATGGTTGGTTGGCCGTTGCACAAGCACAATTATTGGATAACTTACCAGCTAATCACCCTAAAAGACCGGAGTTAATTAAACTATTGTTACGTCAGATTTCAGGGTTTGCCCGTTATCAGGATCAGACTGGACTATGGCACCAATTGCTAGACAAACCTGATTCTTATTTAGAAACTTCAGTTACTGCAATGTATGTTTATACGGTAGCCCATGCGGTAAATGAAGGCTGGATTAACCCTAAATATATTTCAATAGCAAATGAAGGTTGGAAAGGATTAGTGACCAAAATCACCCCTGATGGTCAGATGCAGGACGTTTGCATTGGCACGAACATGGATGAGGCACTTAAATTTTACTATACCCGTCCAACCGAATTAAATGACACCCATGGTTTAGGCGCATTTTTACTTGCCGGAACAGAAATGATCAAGGCAGAGAAGAATAAAAAATAAGCATCCCATTAACATTGTTAAAACCTGCCCAAGCCGGCAGGTTTTTTTATGCCCAAATTTGGGGTATCTAGTAAACAAAAGGTAATATAAACCCAACATGCAAGTCATAAACTTAATTATTTTTATATTTGGAAGCATATGAAGGTATCTGAGGATTTTTTGGCAAAGGCAGATGAGAAGGCCTTTGATTTAGGGCATCGCACAACTATTAATTATAATATCGGCAAGTATAACGCTGCCGTTGAGCGAGGGTTGTCTAAATTCGAAAATCTAGAGAACTCCAAAAAGAAGGCTCATGTGATTAAATGGCGGGTGATGGAGCATCTGGACAAATTTTTACCTGAGTTCGAGTCCAACTTCCAACGCAGAGGCGGCAAAGTAATATGGGCCAATACTGCTGAAGAAGCTCAAAAAGAAATCCTCAATATCATCAAAAAAAACGGTGGCAAAACCGTAATTAAATCAAAATCCATGACTACCGAAGAGATTCACCTCAATGAATTTCTAGGAGAAAACGGGATTGAATCATTGGAAAGTGATTTGGGAGAATACATTGTTCAGCTACTTGGACAACCGCCCTACCACATTGTAACTCCTGCAATGCACCTCAATAAAGAGGATATTGCGAAGCTGTTTCATGAGAAATTTGGTACTCCACTTGACTTTACACCACAACAACTAACTCAAAAGGCACGTGAGCTTTTGAGAGAAAAATACCTTAATGCAGATATTGGAATTAGTGGTGGGAACTTTCTGATTGCCGATACCGGAAGTATTGCATTAACAGAAAATGAAGGGAATGCGAGACTTTGTACCACCTTCCCTAAAATCCACATTGCTATTGTGGGCATTGAAAAGATCATTCCTTCAATGGCCGACCTCGACCTGTTCTGGCCATTGCTTGCCAGTCATGGCACTGGGCAAAACTTAACGGTGTACAATACCATATTAAGCGGTCCTAAACGTGGCGAAGAAACTGATGGCCCGGAAGAAATGTATGTGATATTGCTCGACAATGGTCGAACCAACCTATTGGCTCAAAAAGACCAGCGTCAAGGTTTGTATTGCATCAGATGTGGGGCTTGTTTAAACGCATGTCCTGTTTACAAAAACATTGGTGGTCATACTTACAATACGACCTACAGCGGCCCAATTGGCTCCATCATCACTCCTCATTTAAAAGGAATGAAGGATTTTAAGCATTTGAGTTACGCTTCCAGCTTATGCGGAAAATGTTCTGAAGTTTGTCCAGTTAAAATCGACATCCATAAAATGCTACTGCTAAACCGAAGGGATGCAGCTGCAACGCATGAGAATACAAAAAAAGAAGAAATTGGCTGGAAACTTTGGAAAACCGGAATGCTAAAAAGGTCAAGAATGGACTGGTTTGGCGGAAAATTCAAGAATTTCCTGCTTAAATTCCTCTTTAAAAAGTCAGCAGGAAAATACCGAGAAATGCCGACTGTTGCTCCCAAATCTTTTGCTAAATTATACGAAGAAAAAAATAAGGGAAATAAAGACCTCTGACCATGACCTTCGACAGAAAAGATAAGGATAACGCAACACTGCTAAATTTATATTTACGCTTACTTTACCCTCGAATGGTAGAGGAAAAAATGCTTATCCTACTTCGTCAGGGTCGTATAGGGAAATGGTTTTCTGGTATTGGACAAGAAGCAATTGCTGTAGGCAGTACACTTGCCATGCACAATGAAGAGTACATCCTTCCCATGCACAGAAATCTGGGGGTTTTTACCTCCAGGAATATTCCACTCACAAAATTAATGGCCCAGTGGCAGGGTAAAGTCACCGGCTTTACCAAGGGCAGAGACCGCTCTTTTCATTTTGGCACACAAGAACACCGCATCATCGGGATGATCTCTCACCTCGGTCCTCAAATGGCTCTTGCTGATGGCATTGCATTAGCTGATTTGATTGAAAAAAAAAAGCAAGCAACCTTAGTTTTTACGGGTGAAGGTGCCACCAGCGAAGGTGATTTTCATGAAGCCATTAATGTTGCCGCAGTATGGAACCTTCCGGTCATCTTTTTAATAGAGAACAATGGCTACGGACTTTCCACCCCAATTAACGAGCAGTTTAAATGCAAAAATCTGGTCGACAAAGCTATTGGATATGGAATTGAAGGCTTTCAGGTGGATGGCAATAACATTCTCGAAGTGTACGACCTGATTAATCAGGTTGCTACAAGTATGAGAGAAAATCCAAAACCAGTACTGATCGAATGTTTAACATTCAGAATGCGCGGTCATGAAGAAGCCTCGGGAACAAAATACGTCCCGCAGGAATTATTCGAAGAATGGGCCGCCAAAGACCCGGTTAGAAATTTTGAACAATACCTGCAGGAACAGCAAGTCCTCACAATCGAATCCATAGCTGAAATAAAAACAAGGTTTAAAAGCCAGATTGAACAAGATGTTGAAAATGCCTTTAATGAAGATGAGCCTGAAGTAAATACCGAAGTAGAACTTGAGGATATGTATTTCCCTTACGTTTCGACAACCATACCAGCTACCAAAGCAGCAACAGAAATGCGGTACCTTGATGCCATATCAGACGGGCTTAAAGTTGCCATGCAAAAACACAAAAACCTGGTATTAATGGGGCAGGATATTGCAGAATATGGCGGTGCTTTTAAAATTACGGATGGTTTTGTACAGGAATTTGGAAAAGCCAGGGTACGCAATACGCCGATCTGCGAATCAGCTATTGTTGGTGCAGCATTGGGGCTCTCTATCAATGGCTGTAAAGCGATGATGGAAATGCAATTTGCTGATTTTGCCACCTGCGGTTTTAATCAAATTGTAAACAACCTTGCCAAAACCCATTACCGATGGGGAGAAAAGGCCGATGTTGTGGTACGGATGCCTACTGGCGCAGGTACCGGTGCTGGCCCCTTCCATTCGCAAAGCAATGAAGCCTGGTTTACTAAAACCCCCGGACTAAAAGTAGTTTATCCAGCTTTCCCTCAGGATGCCAAAGGTCTTTTGCTGGCCTCAATCGAAGACCCGAATCCGGTCATCTATTTCGAGCATAAATACTTATACAGAAGCTTAAGTGGCCCGGTTCCGCAGGGCTTTTATACCTTTGAAATCGGCAAAGCAAATGTTTTAAAACAAGGTGAGCAATTTTGTATCATCACTTATGGCTTGGGTGTACATTGGGCACTATCCTATTTGAGTGAGAATCCTGACCACTCAGCGACTTTAGTAGATTTACGAAGTTTGCAACCTTGGGACAGAGAAGCGGTCGCCAATGCAGTTAAAACAACAGGAAGAGTACTTATTTTACATGAAGACACACTGAGTTCTGGTTTTGGAGCCGAACTGGCTGCCTGGATCTCTGAACATTGCTTTGAATACCTGGATGCCCCGGTAATGCGTTGCGCGAGCAGTGATACTGCAATTCCAATGAGTAAAGTTTTAGAAGATGATTTTCTTGCAAAAAGTCGTCTGCAAGACACTGTTAAACGGTTATTGGCTTATTAAGATTATGTTCCTGTAGCCGCTAACGTAACCTCTGCAAGTGGGTTAAATAGGTAAATATTCCCGTTATCCAGACAAACACAACGATACCTTTTTCTCAGCTTTTCGCCCTTTTTAAACTGCCTTCCATCTTTAATCGTAAACACAGCATGTAATGGGAGTTCTTCCAGCCTTGAAGCGTCTAGCAGCTCATCGTATTTTTTTAAGGCTCGGGAAAGTTTTAAATCTGTACAGCTCGCAGCAGAAGGATTACTTAAATAACTAATGATCGCTTGTTTAACATCATCAGGAAAAATGTTTTGTTCCAAAAAAGGAACCATCATTCTCTTAAAATTATACTTCCACTCAGTTCCATGAGGCTTCACCCTGTTTTTATGATCGTTCCAGGTTAACAGGTGAGCAAATTCATGAACTGTAGTTACCAGAAACGCATAAGCATTAAGGTTATTATTTACAGAAATTTTATGCCCATCACCTTTATAAGGATGCCTGTAATCGCCAAGCTTAGTAGCCCTTCCTTTGGCGATCTTAAACTCACATTGAAAATAATCAATCCATTTAGCTATGATCGGTGCAGCATCTATGGGCATATATTGTGATAAGACTTTCTCCTTTTCCACGATCACAATATAGCTAAATTACTTTAAAAGCTGATAAGCGATTAAACTGGCCACATAAGCCAGCGAAGTCATATAGACCAACTGAGTAACCGGCCATCGCCACGATTTTGTTTCCCGATAAACTACAGCCACTGTACTCATGCACTGCATTGCAAAAGCATAAAACAACATTAAAGAAAATGCCGTAGCAAATGTAAACACAGGCAATCCCGTTTCGGCATTCTTGGCACTCCTCATCTTGTTCCTTATCGTAGCCACTTCTTCATCTCCCCCATCAACGCTATAAATAGTCGCCATGGTACCCACAAAAGCTTCTCTGGCTGCAAATGAAGTGATCAGGGCAATCCCGATCTTCCAATCAAATCCTAATGGCTTAATCGCGGGCTCAATAGCATGACCCAATATTCCGGCATAAGAATTTTCCAATCTTTCAGCAGCCCTATCTCTCTCCAGCGTACTAATCTGCACACTATCTTTTTGCGCCTCTATGGCCGCATATTTTTTGTCTATCTCCGCAAACCGTTCAGAAGGTCCGTAAGTAGCCAATACCCAAAGAATAATTGAAATGGCGATAATCACCTTACCGGCTTCTACAACAAAGGTTTTAGATTTTTCATACATGGTGTAAAGCACATTGCTCCAACGCGGCTTCCGGTATACCGGCAACTCCATAATAAAGTATGATTTCTCCTTAGCCTTGATCAAAAAGTTCATCACAAACGCTACGAGGATGGCCGTAACAATACTGATCAGATACATCCCCATCAAGGTTAATCCCTGCAAATTGATAAAGCCCCAAATCATTTTCTCGGGCACTACCAATCCAATCAATAAGGTATAAACTGGTAATCTGGCCGAACAACTCACCAGCGGAGCGACCATAATCGTAATGATCCGGTCTTTCCAGCTTTCAATGTTCCTTGCACTCATGATAGAAGGAACGGCACAAGCCAAACTACCAATCATTGGTACAACAGATTTACCACTCAATCCAAACTTACGCATGATCTTATCCATCATAAAAGTCACGCGAGCCATATAGCCAGTATCTTCCAGAATAGAAATAAAGGCAAAAAGTATTGCAATCTGCGGAATAAAAATCACTACACCACCTAAACCTGCAAGTATACCATCCAAAAATAAATTGGTAAGAATCCCCTCAGGAAGATGTTGATGACCGTATTCGGTAAGCCATACAAAAGTATATTCAATCAACTCCATCGGGTACGAAGACCAGGAGAAAATCGAATTGAAAATAAAAAATAATATACCAATGAAAATAATGAACCCCCAAAAGCGGTTGGTCAGGACAGCATCAATCTTATCACTAAAGACAAACTTCTTCGCTGCACCTGTATCTTTTACTATCCCTGTGAGTATAGTTCCCAAGTAACGGTAACGGGCTATCGTTTCGGCAGCCTGTAATTTCGACGAGTCGAAATGATACTCCTTTTTAATCTGATCAAATACATTTCTGTCTATGGCAGAAAAAACATCGAGCGTTTCATACTGATGAAGCACCTGCAATGCAAAATAATCGTTGTCTGTTTTTAAATGTTTTTTGGCCAAATCTATGGCCTCGGGAGCCAGTACGTGCACATCAGCACCATCAACCTGGGTAGGTATTTTGGTGGTATTACTGATGGCTTCCTTTAGCTGATCCAAACCTGAATTACTTCTGGCGGATATAGAAACAATCTGGATCCCCAATCTTTGCGAAAGCTGATCTATATCGATTTCTATCCCCTCCTTTTTGGCCATGTCTGTCATGTTCAAAGCCAAAACAACAGGTAGCTTCAAATCAGCAACCTGCGAGTAAAGGAGTAAATTTCTTCTAAGGTTTGTAGCATCAGCTACCAATACCACTACGTCAGGATGACTAGCATTATTTTTATCCGCCAATACCTGAAAAACGATACTCTCGTCTCTACTTTTCGGATATAAGCTATAAGTACCAGGTAAATCTATGACCTCAGCCTGTTTACCATTGTTCAACTTGCAGTAACCTACTTTTTTATCTACTGTAATCCCTGGAAAGTTTCCAATCTTTTGATTTAATCCGGTAAGGAGATTGAAAAGTGTAGATTTTCCAGTATTGGGATTACCAACTAAGGCAATTTTTATATCTCTTCCCAAATCACTATTGTATTATAATAACAGATGCTTCACTTTTACGTAAACAAAGTTGATAACCCGCCACCCGAATCGCGATCGGGCAACCAAGTGGCGCAAACCGTTCAACTTCTACAATCTCGCCAGGCAAGCAACCCATTTCCATTAATTTTAGAGACATCTCTAAATCTGTAAATGCGACAATAGTTCCTTGTTCTCCTGGATTAAGCTGTGAAAGTTTCATCTATATTAAGGTTTTTATAAATCAACCAAGAGCTTCATTTTTAAAGGGTAGACCCATGATTTACTGCGTGGTATGATAGGGGCGCAATTTAGACTTAATTTATAATAATTCCAAATAAAGACCGTATAGGAAAGCCATCCTATACGGTCTTTATTTGGTCATTTTATGCACTATTGAGGTCCTAACCTCAAAGGATAAACTATCGCCTGGGATAATTGTTATAACTCACCTTTGGACATTTGCAGCCTCCTTTAAAAACGCTGCAACTGCTTACCAGGCAAACCAACAACAATAAACCTAGCTTAATGATCAGTCTTTGCATAATTTGATTTATGTAATAATACATAGCTAAAAACTCCCATAAACACACCGATCATATCACAACCAAAATCCCACCATTCGGCAGATCTGTAGCTGAAAAACTTCCATTGTAACAATTCTATTCCTCCACCCAAAGCGGCAGTAATTACAATGATTTTAAAGATAGTTAAGGAGCTAAAACTATAATTGTGTTGATAGTTAATCTTGCCGTAAAACAAGAGTATAGTTAGCACAAAAAAGAAGCCCATATGGACAAATTTATCAAAGCCTTGAAAAAAGAAGCCACCGCCACCGCCCGAAGGCATTCTCATGCAGCAAAGCACAACAATGACAATGGTCCATAGCACGGCCCAAATTTGATACTTTAATTGTCCAAAGATGCTCATTTATTAAGCGCCTACCAGTGCTTTGTAAGCATCAGCTGTTAACAGTCCATCTACTTGAGATGCATCTGAAATAGCCACTTTTACCATCCATCCCTGGCCATAAGGATCAGAGTTTACCAACTCAGGATTATCATTTAAAGCAGCATTGATTTCTAATACTGTACCTGTTACCGGCATAAACAAATCTGAAACAGTCTTAACCGCTTCAACAGTACCGAAAACTTCATCTTTACCTACTTCATCACCTACAGTATTGATATCAATATATACAATATCACCTAACTCACGTTGTGCAAAATCAGTAATACCGATAAAAGCTTCATTACCTTCAACTTTAACCCATTCGTGATCTTTTGTGTACTTTAATTCTGATGGAAAATTCATTTTTTTAATATTATATGTTAGTTGCTATATTTTAATTCAAAATCAGGTAAGCTTATACCCAATCCGCGTCAAAGGTAATTAAATCTCATCATTTAAAACAACTCTAATTCAGCGTAATCCTTAGGCTAAAGCCGAAATTACTAAACGAAGTATTAAACGATTGTGAGGTATACGGCTTGGTAACATTGGAATCATAAAACACCCTCACATTAAATCGCTGATTTAGTATGTAATCAACACTTGGTCGTAAGGTAATGTTTTTAGCCCCCGAAGAAACCTCTGCCTCTGCAACATCGGATCTGTAAATAACGGTCTTGTTATCTCTCACGGCGACATCCAACTTAAAGTCCATGTTGTTATCCATTTTCAATTCCTTAAACAAACCGAAAGGGAACCTGAATTTAGTCGTACGGTAACCTAAACCAAAGACCATGTTGTTTTCCGATAGCTGCGCCAGCTGACTATTGGCCAAACTTAGTCCCAGCATCCGTGTGCGTCCTATTTCAAAATTAGCCGTCATGTTGTTTTTTAACCGTGTATCTACCCCAATTAGTGGCGAGAACTGCTCGGCAATAGTCACCTGAGTATATTGATAGTATGGTAAAAAGTTTCTGTTTTCATCTCTGGTCACTACAGCACCATTATCTTCCTTATAACGAATCAAGGAATTAAAACCATTGATACTATATACGGAGCGATACGAATGTCGAAGATCTATCGAACTGAATGTTTCCGCAAGGAAACCAATCCTGGTAAGCCCCCTATAATTCAATCGCCAGTTTGGCAATGGAATCTTTGGCTGAGAATTCAAATTGATTGATGATGCGCTCTTCCCGCTATAAGCAGCCAAAAATGCCGAGACAATCACATCCTGAGAATTCTTGTCATAACCATCGGCATAACCACCAGCGCTGCCAACAGAGTTGGCATTTTGCCTACCCAAACGTTGAGAAATCACTTGCCTATTGTCCATAAACTGACTAAACAATTTAGAAACCAAACTGCCTTGTTTTTCAGAAAACGCTGTTCCAATAGAGATGTAGGAAATACTATAATCTCCGGTTGTAAAAGGACTCATACTCTGGAAATCCGATATGGTTTGGTCATATCTAAAATTAGTAGAGTAATTTAAGGTCCTGTTTTTATTCGCCGTAAGTGTAATGCTCAAATCTTTAATCGGCTCAATTAATCCTGTTAAACTTAAATCCTCTCTTAAAGTATTGATGTAAAGTTGTGTTTGTAAAGTGTCTCTGGTAATCCAATTGTGGCTTAAAGCCATTTCCCTGATGTCGCGCTGACTACCAAACACAAAGCCTAACCCTGGTGCCCCAGTAGCTTCGTCCAAACCAAAATAACTTACTCTCGGTAGGTAGCCCGGTAAAAATGTCCCCTGAGTTTTAGTATAAGCCGCATTTACATTCTTGATGCTGGTTAATAAACCAACAAGGAATGAACCACTCGGTGGATTATCGCCACCAGCATTTGCACGCCTTACAAAACCGAATTTATTATATAAACCAGCAAGATTAAGTGTTGGATTTAACTGTATCGTTCTAGAGTTTTGTATCGTATTCCCCAGATCAATCAATGGATCTCTTAAGGTCGATAGCGCTTCCGTTTGCCAGTTAAAGTTAGTTCCATATCTAGTGGCCACAGTTACCCAATCCATGCCAGGAATCTTATTTAATGGCAGTGAATAGGTAATGTTCATGTTGTGGTTATAGTCGGTTGTTCTACCCAGTCGTTTTAAATTATTCCATACCGTATCACGCTTCATTCCTTCAATCTTACCTTCTGGTTCATCAATGATGGAGTAGTTTGTCGCATCAAAATCCAGCGTCAACGACTTCGTTAAGTTCCATGAAATACCATAAACCCGCGTAACCAAAAAGTTCTTATTAAAGGTCGTATTGATAGGGATATAATTATTCGGATCATTATTTCTCAATGTATTTTCCGAATAATAACGGTCTACATCAATTCTGAAGTTCAAGGCATTTGGCAGTATATTGAAATTAAAATCTCTTAATAAAGCTAATGTATTCGACTTGATGATCTTTGCAAAAGGCTCAACCGTTTTCGACTGTCCAGCGTAATTATAAGCCAGCGACCCTCTGTAAGTTTGCTGGATATTCTTTTCGTTGATAAAATCACGGTGTGCAAACTTCGTATAAGCATAACTTACATTAAAGTTCTCAATATCCCATACCTGAGGCTTCTTATCAGGATTTGTGCGCTCCTTGCGTACATTGGTAAAGTTGATAGAATTTCTTGTTGTATAATCCTGAGCATACTCTAAAATCGCTTTCTTCTCAGAACTTGATGCTTTTGACAAAGCATTGCTCAACTCAATATCAGGTGTTTTAGGGTCGTACTGAGGCGTACTCACCTGGCTTGAATAACTCACAAACATAGGAATCTTGATCCCAGTTTTTTGAGGGAAGAATTTTCCAAGCTCCATGCTTGAAGAAATATCAAAAAACACATTATCTGCGCGATTTCTTTCGCTTACTCGTTTTTCTAATGATCCAAATCCTATTGTTGATTTACTACCTGATACATTCACATCTGCAAAATCAGCAAGCTTGGCATTCATCCTTGCGGTAGCAGCCCAACCCCCACGTTCGTCAAACTCAGTCAGTCTCATTTCATTGAACCAGACCTGCGCATTCTTATCCAAACCATCATCACCATTGCCATTTGCATTGTTCCGGGATGGATTCAGTACGCCGAGCATATACACCCGAACCTTGCTCATATCAGGCTGCCCCTTTACAATAATTGTTCTTCCATCAACTACATACTTAAAAGGCTTGCTAATGTTCCATGGAAATCCATCCACATCCAATGCCTTATTCCGCTCCAACTTTGCTTTCTGGAACAGCTCCAACTCAATGTCCATCTTATTCTGATCTGGCCAAATTGCATATGGATCACTCGTGCCTGGTCTGGTCACTTTCAAAGGCAATGAATATTCGTAGTAGTTATCCTGGTTATCCGTTCCTATTCTTAAAAAAGCATGCAGGTCGTTATCATTTAATATCGCGGTACCCAATGCCTCGAGGTGAATATACATCTCCAGGTGCTTGTATGACCTGAAGTCGTTCAGTGCAGTTTTAAATGTTGCCCTTCCATAACCATCACGTAGGCTCTTTATTGTTGCGGCAAGCGATTGCTCATTCTGTCTCGTATCCCCACGGTAATTGCTAAAATCACGTTCGCGCTCAATACCCGGTGGCACTACGTAAGGAATAGGTGTTCTCTTACCGTTCTCCTCAATATTTACTGTTGATATTTCAATGGTTGAATTATCAGGACCCAAATTTTGCAAAGGTGGATCAAGGATCACCTGCGAGGCCTCATTAGCCGCATTGTACTGTCTCCACTCTCCTCTCACTAACTGAATCTTTCCAAACCTCAACACCGTTGTATCGGCGAAGTTTGTCATGAACATTCTGATGAATCTAATCGATTTAAAATCCTGAATGTTTCCTACCTTTTGCTGGTATTGTGCCAATGGAATGCGAACCTGATACCAGGTTACCGCTTGAGTTTGTCCGTTGGCCAACTTCACCTGCGAAGTAACCTTATCCGTAACAAAGTTCTGTCCAACCATTAAATCGCCAGGACGCATAGAAACTTTATACTGAAAATACTCGTCACTCTGGGTCATGTTGTTGTCCCTATTGATATCCTCGCCATCAGGCAAAGACGTAGAAGCAGAATTGTCTACGCCGAAGTCTTCCATCGATTGCTGTGAAGTCTTCGAATTTCCTTCCGGACCATTATAACGTTGGTAGCGTCTCAATATTCCGGCATTAGCCTGATCCTGTTGTCTACCCCTAAAATATGCATAATCATCTGATGAAGGGTCATTATCAAACTCAGCCGCAGCATCAGGATTTAATTGTCCCTTTATCTGATTGATCAGCGTAGAAAACTTCGCTTTCTCATTTGCATTAGATAATCCATCCAATCCTACATCCTGTACTTTTCTGGCAGCAGGATCATTATCAAACGCTTGTACCACTGGTTGTAACTTTGGTACTCTACCCCAGGTGGTTTCATCATAAGCATTTGGATCACCATTTGCAGGTAAACCATTTTCTAATGATTTACGACCATCCTTTAAAATATCCTCAGAGATATTTCCAAGGTTGAAATATAAATCACCTCCCGTCGAATTTGGCTTATAAATATTTGGGTCCATCACCCAAAGTTCAATGTATTCAATATTCAAGGCTTGGAAATCGGTTGTTTCAATTTTCCTGAACAAGCCACCCCATCTTGATCTAGGGTTAGTCAATGTTCCATTGGCATTAAATCCTGTAGTTGTATAATTATAAGGGCCGCGAACAGTAGGATAAAAAGCAACATCAAGCGTTGGTAAGGTATAAGCCTGTCCGGTGCTCGTTTCTTTAAAAGGAAAAACCTCCTGCTCAATAATCTCACGCACATAATGATTGGAGCGTTCATTTACATTATTCCTAAGGCTTGCAGGTAAATCTCCCGAACTCCGGTTATAGAAAATTGGGTCTATATTATAAAATGCAATTCTAGCCCGGTTAAAACCGTAGCTCAAATCGTCCATTCTGCTTGCTTCTGGAAAAAGCTGAGGTGTTCCCGACAACTGCCAAGCGATAGCACTTTTCAAATCTATCACCGAACGTGAAGCTTCAAAGTCATCAAGGTAACTTACTCCACCCTTTTGTCCACCAAAATTTAATGCACTTGGATGTCCTGGAATTAACTGCGCAAACTCACCGGCAAAAGTAATATTCGATGGCGCCTTGGTAGAAAGGAATGGTAATTTATCCACCAACTTAGTCAAAAATCTTGAAGGTGAACTGTAGCTCATATCCAATCCCCACATAGTGTTCGAAATCGGTTCTTCACCAATATTCACTTTAGGGGTAAGCGGCTTCTCGGTAAGGTTCATTAAAGTACCCCCCAGATTTAATTTGCTGTTTACCTTATAATCTAATCGCGTACCAAATAACGACCGCTGCTGTAATCCAAACAACTCATTATTTTCTGTAGTGATCCTGATCGGTTGTCCCGAACTTAATAAAGCCGGATTGATAATCCTTACCCTACCGCCCTGGTAATCTACTGTAAAGTCAATACCTTCCTGCAAAGGAATCGTACCGGCAAATACTTTCACGGATCCTTCTGGAACGTTGATCGCATTTAAACTAAACTCAGAAGCAATTTCTGATTGATAAGCCCCTTTAATGATGTACCTATTTTGGTTACTAAACAATTGCTGAGCAACAACCTTCGTTGAATCATAAAGTGCTGTAAAAGTATACCTGTCGCTAAGCGCTTGTTCTGATGGCAAAAACTGACTGGCAAGGTCCCTACCAAAAGGTTCGATAATAGGGAATATAATCCGGCCATTTAATGGATCTATCGTAATGTAACCATTAACGGTATTGGTGGAAAAATTTACCAGGCTATTCGTCGTACCGCTAGTATTACCCGCATTACCAAATGAAGTGTTCTGTCCGTTACTTCCATTAGAGCCAAATGGCTTGTTTTCTGTCTGGAAATCAAATACCGCATCTGGTTTACGCTCATTTTGCTGGTTCAGCCTATCCAAGCCTGTGATCTGTATCCACTGCTTGCCATTAAGTGGCTTACGGTCAGCATCCAGTTTTTCGCCCTCCTGTATCAGTGGTTTTTCAACACCTGTTTTCTCGTCAATTCTAAAAATATCCAATTTAAAATTCTGCTGACTGATTTGATAACCGCCAATAGAATAGATGTTTTTCATCATCAATCCCCAGGTTGGTAAATTGGTTTTTATCGTTTCGTTTTTCAATAATTTGGTATACAAAACCTTAGGTGTTGCCGGATCAAAAGGAACATCCGTAGAAAACTCACCAACCTGATACTCCACACCATTAAAAGTATATCGGTAAGCTACCGTAAGTACCTCATCACTATTCAATCCATTATTTAAGGATATATAACCCAGCTGGGGATGAAAAGTATATTCTCTATCAGCCAGCTTCCTTGCATAAGTTAACTTCGCGTAGTTATCTGTTTTGCCTTTATCCTCGAAATAGCCAATGATCGCATTAGAATTGGTGTTACGAGAATCAGCGGGAATCTTATCAAAAAGGTCATTGGAGTTCCTAGGAAATACCGGATTTGTAAAACCCGAAGGCAGTACCGATCTCCCACCTGCTATTGCCGAATTATAAGGCCTATTTTCACCAAGATCCAGAAAACCCAATACGTCCCGTGAATCTTGTGTACTTCCTGCCCTATTGGTAATCCAAACCTCTATTTTAGTAATTGACACCCCCGAAGTGATGGTTGGGGCATTAGATTGTGATTTATTATAATTATCCCTGAAATATTGAGCCAGGAAAAAGTGTTTATTTGCTTCGTAATTGTCTGCGCTCAATCTATACTCATTTTGTTGCGCGCCATTATTGATCTGTATTTGTCTGGATTGAGATTTCTGTTGCGTAAAAACGGTACTTACGTTTAGTTTACCAAATTTCAACTGTGTTTTTACCCCAAACAGCGCCTGCGTACCACTGATCAGTGTTGTATTTAGCGGTAAACTCACATTACCCGCTTCTATTTTTTGTATAATATCATCTTCACCACCAGTATAATCCAGCTTAACCTGGTTTTCAAAATCAAATTGAGCTTCCGTATTGTAGTTCATGTTGATCTTTAACTTGGTACCGATATTACCAATCACATCCATCTGTATGCGTTGGTTAAAATCAAAATTCCCTTGTACCCGCTGACGCTCGTTAAATAAAGGGTTTTCGTTTTTATTGATTCTTCCTAAAAAGGTAAGTTCTGCTTCACCACGTGGTTGAATATCGATCGTTGTACCTCCAAATATCCTTTCAAAAGCCTTACTGTTAATCTTCAAACTTGGAATAATCCCGGTCTTTCTTACATCATTTACCTCCTGATCAGAAAGCACACGCCAATTATCCCGCTTAATTTCGCTGTTTACCAAACGCAGGTACTCCTCTACGGTTAGGTATTGCACTGTACCGAATGGCTTATCACCAACCAGCTCCTGAATGATATATCTTTTATTTACGGCATCATATTCTACCTTCCTATGCACATTGTCTGGCAATGGAGAAAAGGAATTAGACAAAGACCTGATTCCAAGTCTTTGTTTCTCTTTCAAGCCGAAAGAATTTTTTACGGTATCCTGTTTCGCCTTCTTAGGTCCAACTTGCGAAAAAACTTGTTGTCCACCCAGACAAACAGTCAGGAAGAGAAATAGCGTCAATAAGGTTTTCAATGGCAGTTTTTATAAATTCTTCAATGCTATTTTTATCATTTGTTCAACAGACAAATCCTGTCCACCAACCTTCACCGCATTGTCTATTGCCTTTTCAGAAGCAGGCTTGGCAAAACCGAGCATCGTTAATGCCGATATCGCTTCTTCTCTTGTTGTATTGTTTAGCGGAGCGGCCATTAAAGAGCCCGAGCCCTCCTTCTTTAGTTTGTCTTGCAACTCAAGCACCAGTCGCTGTGCAGATTTGACCCCTATCCCTTTAATTCTTTGAATGAGTGCCAAATCAGCATTTACAATTGCTGTCTGAATTTCAATAGGTGTTATGGACGACAACATCATCCGCCCTGTATTCGGTCCGATCCCGGAAACCGAAATTAAATGTAAAAAAAGCCTGCGCTCCCCTTCATCGGCAAAGCCGTAAAGGGTATGCGCATCTTCTTTTATGTGCAGCCAGGTATAAATCTTACACCTTTCGGTGTTCGCAAGGCTACTATAAGTATTTAAAGATATATTGAGATGATAGCCAACACCACCAGCCTCCACAACAATATAGGTAGGGCATTTAAATGCTAACTTACCATCAATATATTCGAACATAATTATTTCTTAGCTATTCTTTTTAATAAACCGCCTTTCTTGGCATTTGCTTCTTGTTCTTTACCCTGAACATCTAAAACAGCTAAGGTAACCATATTTACAATTTCTCTTACCGAACTTCCAAGTTGAACAATATGAACGGGCTTATTCAAGCCCAACAAAATTGGTCCAATAGCTTCAGCTTCACCCAATTCCTGCAACAACTTATAAGCAATATTACCCGATTCCAGGTTAGGGAAGATCAATGTATTTGCCGGTCCATCTACCAATCTGCTAAAAGGGAAATTGTCTTTCAATAGCTCATGGTTCATCGCAAAATTACCCTGCATTTCGCCATCAACCACAATGTGCGGATGCTGTTCATGCAATATCTTCACGGCCTTTCTTACTTTCTCAGGAACCACCCCTTCGTTAGAACCAAAGTTAGAATAAGATAACAAGGCAACGCGTGGATGAATGTTAAATTTACTAACCGATTGCTCAATAAGTAAAGTTAAATCAACCAGTTCCTCTGCCGTGGGATCAACATTTACTGTTGTATCTCCAAAAAACACAGGCCCTTTTTTGGTCATCATCATGTACATACCCGCAACACGGTTTACACCAGGCGCCGTACCGATTACCTGTAAAGCAGGCTTAATGGTCGAAACATAGTTCCTTGTCAAACCAGAAATCATCGCATCAGCCTCACCAAACTCTACCATGGATGCACCGAAGTAGTTCCTATCGCGCATTAATTTAGTAGCTTCAAATAAAGTTAAGCCTCTACGTTGTCTTTTTTCATACAAGAACTTACCGTATTTCTGCATCAATTCAGGCTCCTTAAATGGATCAATGATCGTTACACCTTCCAAATCCAGTGCACTTTCTTCAATGATCCGTTCAATCACCTCTTTATTTCCCAGTAAAATTGGAATCGCGATGTTCTCGTCTTTCACGATCTGGGCAGCCTTTAATATTTTATAATGATCTGCTTCAGCAAAAACAACACGCTTAGGATCAGATTTAGCTTTATTCGTAATTGCACGCATAATCGCATCATCCATCCCTAACCTGTTTTTCAGCTCTTCTATATAAGCATCCCAGTCGGTAATCACTTTACGTGCGACACCTGATTCAATTGCAGCCTTAGCTACGGCGGTCGAAACATTCGTCATCAACCTCATATCCATTGGCTTCGGAATGATGTACTCCTTGCCAAACTTAATATTTTTCTCGTTATAGGCCATGTTTACAGCCTCAGGAACAGATTTCTTAGCTAGTTCAGCAATCGCTCTAACCGCAGCAATCTTCATCTCCTCATTGATCGCAGTGGCCCTTACATCAAGTGCTCCTCTAAAAATATAAGGGAAACCCAATACGTTGTTCACCTGATTAGGATAATCAGAACGGCCAGTAGCCATGATGATATCCTTACGGGATTTAATCGCCAACTCGTAAGCAATTTCTGGGTTAGGATTAGCCATTGCAAATACAATCGGATTTTTCGCCATTGATTTCAGCATATCCTCAGTTACGCAATCTGCGGATGACAAACCAATAAACACATCAGAATCCTTCATTGCTTCTTGAAGCGTATTCAGATTTCTTGAAGTAGCAAACTCTGCTTTTATAGCATCCAGGTTAGCCCTGTCAGCTCTGATCACGCCCGTACGGTCGCACATCACAATATTTTCTTTTTTTGCGCCTAAAGAAACGTATAAACGGGAGCAGGAAATTGCCGCAGCACCTGCACCATTCACCACGATTTTAACTTTATCCATTTTCTTTTTCTGCAACTCGCAGGCATTTAACAATGCTGCGGCAGAAATAATGGCGGTACCATGCTGATCATCGTGCATTACAGGAATATTCATTTCCTCTTTCAAACGACGTTCAATTTCAAAACACTCAGGTGCTTTAATATCTTCTAAGTTGATCCCACCAAAAGTAGGCTCCAATGCTTTTACGATTTTAACAAAATCATCAACGTTTGTGGTATCCAATTCAAGGTCAAAAACGTCAATATCCGCAAATATTTTAAATAACAATCCCTTGCCTTCCATTACCGGCTTACCAGCCTCAGGGCCAATATTACCTAGTCCTAAAACAGCGGTACCATTACTAATTACAGCTACAAGGTTACCTTTGGCTGTATATTTATAAACATCTTCTTTATTCTCTGCTATGCTTAAACAAGGCTCTGCAACTCCTGGCGAATAGGCAAGAGCCAGATCTCTTTGGGAGTTTGTTGGCTTGGTTGGTATAACCTGAATTTTTCCCGGCCGCCCTTGCGAGTGGTAGTCTAATGCATCTTGCTTTCTATTAATCTTACTCATAAAATGATCCTATGTAAAGCGCCAAAGTTACAATTCTTTTGATAAGCCATAAATAAAAAAAGATTAGAAAAGAATTAGCCCTTCATTGGCCTCGTTACATGCTTGCTTTCTGCTTGATGATAGATCTTTAACCGCTGTCCAGGGACAATTGAAGATCCTTTTAAATTATTCCAAACTTTCAGATCCTGCACTTCAACATTATACTTGTTTGCAATGGTACTCAGGTTCTGTCCTGAGGCAACCTTATGATATGAAATTGATGGTTTATGAACTGTTATCTTAGCTTTCTTCGTTGTCTTACCATCATTCGAAGCCAGTACAATGTGCTTATCTACTTCCAGCTCCTCTTCATTCAACAGCTGATATACTTTTGTAAAGCTGGCAAGATCTACCTTAGGCAGGATCACACGCTTGGGTGCTTGCACAGAACCATTTACAATCTTCTTTTTATAGGAAGGATTCAAGCTCCACAACTCATCCACATCAATATTCATGGCTTCTGCCAATGAAGGAAGGGAAACGAACCGATTTACCTGAATGGTATCCGTGTTTTTAAGAAAAGGCGATTTCTGGGCTTTGATTTGATGACTGCCCGAATAATTCATAACATATACCGCTGCAATAAAGGCAGGGACATAATTCCGTGTTTCCATAGGAAGGAACCTTCTTATTTCCCAAAAATCTCTGGAATCAGCTTTAGCAATAGCCCGGTTTACATTTCCCATTCCGCAGTTATAAGCAGCAATGGCTAACAACCAATCACCCAGCTCTTCATAAGCATCTCTAAAATAAGCCGCAGCTGCATAGCTCGCCTGTATAGGATCCTTACGCTCATCCACAAAATTATCCATGTTTAGGCCGTAACCCTTTGCTGTTGCAAACATAAACTGCCATAAACCCGTAGCGCCAACCCGAGATACGGCGTGAGCGTTCATAGAAGACTCTATAATAGGAAGATATTTAATCTCCTCAGGAATATTATAACTTTTAAGTGCTTTTTCAAAAATCGGGAAGTAATAACTAGAAAGACCAATCATCTTACCCATCATGTCTTTACGACCAGCGTAAATATCTATATAGTTTTGAACAAACTCATTATAAGTAAGCGGCACAGTTTTCTGGATAGAATCGAGTCTGGCCTTATAAACATAGTTATGGTTATGGAAAGTTGGGGTTTCGTCTACAACTGGTACATAGGTGGTGTCGGTTATAGCCAACTTTTGCTGTTGTTGCGCAGTTGCAGAAAAGCTGGCAAAAGCCACAGCGCAAGCGGATACAAAGCAGATTAATATCTTCATAGGCATATTAGTTCCTTTTTATCGGTTAATAAAATCTATTTCAGGCTTTAATTAAAAGCGGTGATGGTTTAGTTCGCCTGGTTCGTCAATTGCTCAATATTCTTGCTGCTTAAAAAAGCATGGGATAAAGACAATAGGTCTTGTTCCCCGAAATGCCTGGCCATCAACTGCATACTTAACGGTAAACCGTTATTATTATTGCCCAAAGGAATAGCAATCGCTGGAATTCCTGTCAAAGATGCCAATACAGTAAATATATCAGCCATATACATGACCAAAGGATCGTCGATATTTTCGCCGATATTAAACGCTGGTGTAGGTGTAACAGGACTAATTACTAGGTCAAAGCTGCTTAGCATCTCTTCCATCTTTTCCCTGATCAGTCTTCTTACCTGCTGCGCTTTCTGATAATAAGCATCATAATAACCAGCACTCAAAACAAATGTTCCCAATAAAATACGACGCTTCACCTCCTCACCAAAACCTTCGGCTCTGGATTGTTTATAAAGCTCGTTTAAACTGACAGCTTCCAGGTTACGGTGACCATAATGTACCCCATCGTATCGGGAAAGGTTAGAAGAGGCCTCAGCGGTAGTCAGCACATAATAAGCAGGCACTAAGTAATCTAATAAATCAAAAGAGACATATTCGACTGTGTGTCCTTGACTTTTAAGCGCCTCAATAGCCTTTAAAATCGTTTCCTTTATATCTGTATCTAGCGCGTCACTTTCCAAAGTTTCTTTCAAAACAGCAATCCTTTTAGGCGCAGTGTTTTTTAATCCATCTAAGTACGCTGGAACTACATGTTTAGAAACCGTACTATCGTGATCATCTGCGCCAGCCAAAACCTCTAGTAAAATTGCAGCATCACTAACAGAAGAAGTAATGGTACCCACCTGATCAAAGGACGATGCATAAGCAATCACCCCATATCTGGAGATCCTGCCATAGGTAGGTTTTAAACCTATGCAACCGCAAAAAGCAGCAGGCTGCCTTACTGAGCCACCGGTATCAGTACCCAGAGCAGACAAGCATAAGTCGGCTTGAACAGCAACAGCTGAACCGCCAGAAGAACCACCGGCCACCTTCGTGTGGTCAGCAGCGTTTTTTACCGCACCATAATAAGAAGTTTCATTAGAACCGCCCATAGCAAATTCATCACAGTTCAGCCTGCCAATAATTACGGCATCTTCACTGATTAGCCTTTCTACAACGGTAGCAGAATAGGGAGAAACAAAGCCCTCCAACATTTTAGATGAAGCAGTTACCTGATGATCTTTATAGCAGATATTATCTTTTATACCAATCACCATCCCTGCCAATCTACCTGCCGTCCCGGCGGTTATCTTTTCCTGTACAAGCTTAGCCTGTTGAGCTGCAGAATAAAAAAACACCTCATTAAACGCGTTGAGGTGTTCATTTTTTTCTATTTGCTTAAAATAATAGTCTAATAACTCTGGCAAACTGAGCATTTTCTGCTCAATAAGAGCTTGTACCTCTTTTAAGGAGTTATACTTCTTCAAACTTCAAGAATAGATTAAATTAAAAAATAGGGTTTATAAACCTACAATGGTTTGTTAGTGTTGCTACGGTTCTGATCAACAGCATCGTCAGCACCATCTTTTCCATCTTTAAATTCTTTAATTCCTTTTCCAAGGCCACGCATCAATTCAGGAATTTTTTTACCACCAAAAAGTAGCAATACAATTACTACAATGACAGCAATCTCTCCGCCGCCTAATCCAAAAGCCAATATTGTTGTATCAAACATGATATTTTAATTAAATTTTAGTTTTATCTGTTTCTATTTTTGTGTTCTCGTTATCTACAGCTGGTTCAGCTTTATTAAAGTCTATTGCTGGTTTATCTGTATCGTCATGATGGGCATTATCCTCAGGCTTATATTCATAAGGATGATGTCTGCTGTTATCAGCATCATTAAAGGTAGATTTAAAATCATTGATTTCATCGGTAATACCTACGGAATTAATATTCCTGTGGATTTCGCGCTTAACCCCTTCCGATGCATCCTTAAAATCTCTCAAACCTTTTCCAAGTCCTCGAGCCAATTCGGGCAATTTTTTACCTCCAAATAACAAAAGTACTACACCAAGGATTAGCATAATCTCGCCACCCCCCATGTTTAAAAACTCTATTAACGTCCCTGAATACATCTTGATCTCTATTTTACTTCTTTAAAACAAATATAAACAATTAATTGCAATAGTTTATTTAGCGATCCATGATGCAGGATTCTGCGCCACAGCTCCTCTATAAATCTGAAACATCAATTCTGGCATATCACCCGAAGTAGCCACCGTTCCAATATTCTGTTTTGTACTTACTTCATCACCCGCACTTACGCTTACTGATCTTAAGTTCTGATACACAGTAAAGAACTGCCCATGCTTAATCAGCACATAATGTCTACCCAATGCACTTCCTACTTTACTCACCTTTCCATTAAACACTGCTCTTACGCCCGCGCCTTCCGAAGTTTGAATGGTTATCCCTGCGTTGTCATAACTCGCCTGACCTTCCTTATGCTTTCCGAAACTCTCCGTAATTGATCCAGATGTTACTGGCCAAGGTAAAGCACCTCTATTACTTTCAAATGCGGCCGACAACTTTGCAGCCTCAGGCGTTGCAGCTAAATAACCACTGCTACTTGGTTTTGGTTTTGCAACTGCTACTGGTGCGACTGCAGCTGGTGCAGGTTTATTTTCAGCCTTCGCTTTTGCCGCAGCGGCGGCAGTAGCGGCAGCAGCCTTCGCTTTTGCGGCCCTTTCGGCCTTTTCCGCAGCTATCCTTGCGGCTTCCAGTGCACGTTTTCGCTCCAGTTCAATCTCACGAACAATTGCCGCCCGGATATTCCGGTCAATCTGTGCCTGTTGTTTTTTACGGGTAGCAATATCCTGACGGAATTGCTTTTCCTGCTTACTGTACTTATTCAGCACAGCCGATTGTTCAGACTTATTCTTACCCAACTTATCCTTTTCATTCTCCTGCTCATGCAAAAGATTACTTTTTTCTTTCAGGTTCTTATCTAAAATAACAATTTTATAGTTTAGATCTTTCTGTGTCCCCTGTATGTATCCCGCCTGTTTTTTACGGTACTGCCCAAATTGCTGCAAATATTTGATCCGCTTATAAGCCTGATTAAAATCCTTTGCTGCAAAAATAAACATCATCTTATCATAGGCATTCTTATTCCGCTGGGCAAACCTGATCATTGCACCATATTCCTTTTTCAGTTGCCCAAGCTGCCCTTTCAGATTAATTACAGTATTGGTATTTTCATGAATCTGGTTGTCCAGATTCTTCATTTCAGAGTTAATCACCGAAATCTTATCTTGCATTAACTTGATTTTAGTATTTAATGCATTAATTTGGCCTAAGGTTAACTTTTTATTATTGGCCGTTTTTTTCAGGTTTCGCTGCAACAGATCAATCTCTCTTTGTATCGCCTCTTTTTTTCTTTTAAGTTCCGAGCTGCTTTGGGCAAATGCAACCGATGTGGATAATATAAATAGGAGGAGGAAAAGAAATCTGCTTAGCTTCATTGGGTCAAAAGTATAAAAAAAATCAGTTTATTACTTCATACTTCCCAGGAACACTAAACGGGAAATCAAGTGGAACATTGCGCTCTACATTATAATATTCAAGCTCAATGTTTACAATCTTGTTTCCTGTCATCGAATTTATCGTCAATCCCTTGGGAAACAATGAGCCCCCCAAATCCTGGTAAACTCCATTATACAGAATTTTTAAAGCCTGACCAGCAGCAACATCATTAACATTACTTTCACTAACTTTCATTACCCCATCAAAAAGCACCTTATAAATAAGTGCTTCTTTTTCACCCTGCAATATCCACTGACCATCCGTTTTCTCAATTTTCGCCTGATCGTTCAAAAAATAAGGGATCGTATTACCTAATAAAATAGATTCCAACCAGTCAAAACTTACCTGCTTATTGGTATACTTATGAATATAGCTGAAGGGTTGTTTTAAATATACACCCTGAAAATTGTTACGTACCTTAAGGCTATCTGGTGTAATTAAGGCCCTGGCCACCTCAATACCAGCCAATGCAGTAACGCTCACCCAAATACGGCGACCCTTTTCCATTCGGATATTCATCGTTGCATTGTTCTTGCTACCACCCAGATCCAACTTCGCCTTTGCCTTAACTGACAAGGTGCTAAAAACTAAATCCTTAGACTTCAACAATTGAATATTCTCGGCAACCTTACTACTTAATTCCGTTACGGGCGACTTAGGGGGCACTACTGTTGCTTTCCTGGTTTTACAAGCCAACAAGCTGCTCGAAAGCAAAGCTGCCCACAATAAATTATTCCAAATATTTCCGCTCATAGATCTTTCTATTTAGTTTTTCTGAGCCATTACCAGCTGCTTTTGCTTTTTTCCATTCTACCAGAGCCCGTTCTTTATCCCCGTTTACAAACAAAACATCGCCATATAATTCCAGATAAATCCCATTATCAGCATCCAACTGCAAGGCCGACTTCACGTGTGGTAAAGCCAGGCCATTTTGATTATCCTGATGCAATGCTAAAGCCATAAAGTAATATAAAATAGCCTGGTTAGGATAAATATCCAGTGCTGCCTCGGCGGTTTTTATAGCATCTTTATACTGCTTTAAAAGCAATTGTATGTTCAAAGCTTGCTCCCAGGCTCTATAAGGATGTTCTTTACCTTCCAATATCATTTTAAACTGGGCCAATGCTCCAGGTAAATCACCTTTTTTGTATAAGCCTTCGCCAAGTAACATGGTTTGCTCAACAGCTGTTAACTCCGGCCTTCCAGGCTCTTCATTGCGTTCCTCTTCGACAGATGCATTTATCTTCCCCCCCGAAGTTACACGCCTTCTTGCACGGGCAAGCTCATCTGATGCCCCAAATTTTTTCTCGAGCTCATCATAGCCCTTCATCGCGTCCGCAGTTTTACCTGCCATCAGATAAGCATTGGACCTGTCGAAATAATAATCGGGTTTATCTGGCGAAAGTCGGATCAGCTGGTTCAAAACTCCTGCCATAGCATTCATATCGCCCTTACGCTTATACAATTCAGCCATCAGCATCCAATACCAGGTATTGTTGGTCTCCAAAGCCGTAGCCTTCTTTATGGCCATTTCCGCTTCATAAAGATTATTCTGCCTATAGTTTACAATCGCTATCTCATAATAAACAGCAGCATTCTTAGGATCCAATTGTAGTATTTTGTTGAAACTCTCGTTCGCCCTACTGTAATCTTCATTCAGTTTATCACGCAAACCACCAAAAAAAAGTACTTTTATCATTGCCGTATCTGCCAATGGCACGGCAGGCTTTTGAGCAAACAATGCAGAAGCACTACCCAACAACATCAATAAAAGCACTTTTAATCTTTTCATTTATTTACCTGTATGTCCATAACCACCCGCACCACGAGCCGTATCACTTAATTCTTCAACTGTATTCCAGGCAATGGTCTCATGTTTTGCAATCACCATTTGCGCAATTCTATCGCCATTGTTAACTACAAAATCAGTATCCGACAAATTAACCAATAGCACCTTAATCTCTCCACGGTAATCCGCATCGATGGTACCTGGTGAATTCACAATACTGATGCCATGTTTATAAGCCAAACCACTACGCGGACGAATCTGTGCTTCGAAACCAACCGGAAGTTCAATATATAAACCAGTTGGAACCAAAACACGTTGCAAAGGTTTAATCGTAATTTCAGTTTCTATAAAAGCGCGCATATCCATCCCTGCCGCATGAGCAGTTTCGTATTGAGGCAATGGATGACCTGAATTGTTAATGATATTTATGTTCATCGTTTTTTTAATATTAATTTCAACTGATCTTTTTCAAAATAGACCACACCCACCAAAAAGACCAATAGCAAGGCATTACCAATATAAAGATTCCTATTAAATACCCAAAAAGAAAGCACCACCAGTACAACCGAAACCAACAGGTAAGCAAGCATCCTTTTCAAATCATAAGGTATAGGATAATGCTTCTGTCCAAGTATATATGAAATGAACATCATCACAAAATAAGCCAGCATAGATACCCACGCAGAGCCCATATAGCCATACTTTGGTACAAGAACAATGTTCAATACAATGGTGGTTATTGCGCCGACGACAGAGATATACAAGCCAAATTTTGTTTGATCTGATAATTTATACCAGATAGATAGGTTCACATAAATTCCCAGAAACACATAACCAAGCAGCAAAAAGGGCACAGCGTTTAATCCCACCCAATATTCCCTATCAATAAAATACTTAAGGATATCGATATTTGCAATCAGGCCGACAAAAATAACTGCCAGAGCAATGACGAAATAATTCAAAATCATCGCATAGGTTTGTTTGGCATTTGCACTTTTAGCATGACTAAAAAAGAAAGGTTCTGCACCCAATCTAAATGCGGTAATAAACAAACTTAAAAATACGGCAATTTTACAAACAGCACCGTAAATCCCCAGATTATATTCAGAAACCCCGAGCTGGGTGATGATCATTTTATCCAGATTTTCATTCACCACAAAAGAGAGATTAGCCACTAAAACCGGCCATGAATAGGAAACCATTTTACCAAAAAGCTCCTTATCAAACTTAAGTTGCAGCTTCATCAATTCGGGCAAAAGCAAGATCAAAGTCAGCACACTTGCAATCAGATTTGAAATAAACACATATCCTATCCATTCTGCTCTGTACCATGAACCAAACCATCCCCCTATCGGGCCGCCAAATTTAATGATAGCTGGAACAGCAAATAAAAAGAATAGATTGAGACCAATAAAGCTGCCAATATTCAGGAATTTGATCAAACTATACCGCATAGGACGCTCATCAGCTCTAACTTTTGCAAATGGAATTACGCAAATGGCATCTATGAAAAGTAACCATACAAAATAGTGTACATACTTTACATAATCAGCCATTTCATCCGGTCCACTGGCAAAATATGCGGCTATAGGTGACGAGAATACAATACCTGAGATTAAAAAGAGTGTGGCGATAAGGGCAACACAGAAAAATGTGTTGTTGTAAACCTCTTGTTTTTTATCCTCATGCTTATTCAGGTATCTGAAAAACGTGCTTTCCATACCAAAAGCAAGAATCGCATTGATCATGGACGCCGAGGCATACATCTTCGTAAAGATCCCATATATTCCAGGTTGAAATACGCCCGTAAAAAGTGGCGTAAGTATAAAATTAAATAGCCTGGAAACTACGGTTGTCACACCATAAATAGCTGTTTGCCCAAGAAATCTCTTTATCGATGACATCTATTTCTTAATGATTTCAAAGTTCTGATAGTTTTTAACAGTTCCCGGTGTAATCTCTACGTTCTCAATCTTAGCACGATCTGTCCCCTCGTTACACCAATCCGTAAAAACTTCCAGCAAAGTATCATCCCCCTCGGCCTCTATGTAAACGCTGCCGTCTGCTTCATTTTTAATCATCCCTCTAATCCCCATCTGGTCGGCCACAACCTTGGTTACAGCCCTAAAAGATACCCCTTGTACTTTTCCAGTAATCTTAATTTGTATATGTTTTATTTCCATGTGTACATTTATAACTTGATCAATGCGATCCGCTCTTTCTCCCTCAAAAACTCCGCCCAAATTGATGCTAGTATCTCTGCTGCAGGCTTTATCTCTTTCAACATTGCCGACACTTGACCTATTTCCAATTCTCCTTGCTCAATATCGCCCTCAAACATACCTAATTTAGCGCGTGCCCTGCCTAAAATTCTCACCAGTGTATCCTTATCTGCACCATCAGCTTCCGCCTGCACAATCACATCTGCAAACTCATTTTTAAGCAGACGAACGGGAACGACTTTCTTCATCGTCAATTTCGTATCCCCTTCCGCAGCATCTATAATCTTCTCTTTGAACTGAGGATGCCCTGATGATTCTTCAGCAACAGCAAATGCCGAGCCGATCTGAACCCCATCAGCTCCTAAAGCCATTGCCGCTAGCATTGCCCTGCCACTTCCAATCCCACCGGCCGCAATAACGGGTATCTTAACCACATCACATACCATAGGGATCAAGCACATTGTCGTAGTTTCTTCTCTCCCGTTGTGCCCCCCAGCTTCAAAACCTTCGGCAACAATAGCGTCCACACCACAAGCTTCTGCTTTTAACGCAAATTTGGTATTGGCAATTACGTGCACTACAGTGATGCCCTTTTCTTTTAAAAAGTCTGTCCAAAGAGCCGGGTTACCCGCTGATGTAAACACAATACGTACCCCTTCGTCAACAATGATCTTCATTACATTCTCCACATTCGGATAAAGTAAAGGCACATTTACCGCGAAAGGTTTTGTAGTAGCCGCTTTACACTTCCTAATATGATCCAGCAAAACATCAGGATACATTGATCCGGCTCCAATAATACCTAAACCACCAGCATTGGCAACCGCCGAAGCCAGTCGCCAACCACTACACCACACCATTCCCGCCTGGATTATCGGATATTTTATCCCAAATAGTTCAGTAGTTCTATTCGCCATATCGTTGATCACCTTTAATTAAAACAATCGCGTTACTATATCTCCTAAAATCACTTTCCCATCCTTTTCCGTAAATTCAACCAGGTTTATGCCCGGCTGCTTACCCAATTCAAAACTGCCAAAACGCCGATCAATTTCCAAAAACTCCGCCCCGTTAAAGGTGGCCCACTTCAGTAATTCTTCAGTTGGCACATCAAAGCGTTCCTGCAGCAAGTTCATCTCCGAAAGGATACTTAAACTATCATTACTAGCCAGACTATCTGTTCCCAAAGTAATCCTTAAGCCTGCTGCCCTCATCATGTTTACATCAGGCAACATATTTTCTATATATAAATTTGCATTTGGACATAAGCACCAATACAAATTAGGGTGAATGCTTGTGGCATAAGTTACATCAGCAGCCGAAGTATAAGTATTATGTACCAGTAAGGTTTTCACATCCGTTGATAGCAAGGGCAGATAAGTCTGCAAAGATGTTTTCCCCGAGGGTTTAAAAAAGCTAATATCCTGCCCCAAAAACTTAAAAAGGGCTAAAAAACCACCTGTTTTTTGTTCAAAAAAAGCGTTTTCGTCTGCCGTTTCTTGATTATGAATCGTCATAGGCCCATCCTGATATTCTGCATAGGCGTTCAGTTCCTGAAACAATTCGGGAGATACCGAATAAGGCGCATGAGGCACAATAGAAACAGGTAAAGGGCTCAGATCATCTTTAAACTGCTTAGCCCTTTTCATCGCTTCCTTAGCCAGATCTGGATTAAAGCCCATGATCTCTAAAAATGAATGATAATAAACAGGGGTATTCACTTTCAATGCTTTTGATATGAGTTGATTACAAATATCTCCAACGGCTACAATCCCATTTTCATACATCTCAATATCGGCCTTTAATATGGCTAGATTTAACTCATATTCGTCAGAAGTTCTCAGTTTAATCACCGACTTCACAAAGTCAGGCAAGCCTGTATGCTTCGGAATTTGACCTTTAAGATTCGACAACTCGATATGGCAATGTGTATTTACAAAACCAGGAACCAACAAGCCTTCATGAAATTGAATGTCATTTATTTGCTTTTCCTTCGCTTCCTGAGGGGTATAAACACCTTTAATAGCACCGATCGAATCAATCGAAAGCACTCCATTTTTTATTGGCGGACCAACTACAGGATAAACATAGCTTGCTGAAATATGAGAAATCATACGCAAATAAAAGATTTTTCCATCTAAAAACTACTATAGGCTATTTTATATAGAGATCAATTATATTTGTAGGGAGAACAACTTATGAACCGAATAGACCGACTTTTTGGAATACTTTTATTACTACAAACGAAGAAATATATTTCTGCGGATAAAATCGCGGATCAATTTCAAATTAGTACCCGAACGGTCTATCGTGACATTAAGGCTTTGCTAGAACAAGGTGTTCCCATCAGTTTTGAACAACCCAGGGGATATTATATTGTTCAAGGATATTTCTTACCGCCAGTTTCTTTTTCTTCAGATGAAGCGAATGCCTTACTGATCATGGAGCGAATGGTATCGCGTTTTGCAGACAAATCCATCTTCACCAATTACACTTCGGCGCTAAACAAGGTAAAGGCGGTATTGAAACATGCTCAAAAGGAAAAACTGGAACTCCTTAATGAAAGCATCAAATTTCAACTGAACCACGAATGGATGAATGAGGAATTTGATCATCTGGCTGATCTGCAGAATGCCATTTCGGGCAAGTATATCATCGAGATCGACTATCAGAACCAAAATAAAGAAAGCAGCAAGCGCGAAGTTGAAGCGATTGGACTCGTATTTTACGCATACAACTGGCACTTGATTGCCTGGTGCCATTTGCGTAATGAGTACCGTGACTTTAGAGTTTCCCGTATTGTAAAGGTCCGCAACCTTGAAATGCCTTACCGTAAAACGGTTCATATGCCATTAAATGAATACATGAAGTCACTGCCAGTAGATTATTAAAATTTAATTATAATTTAAAAAACAGACTGCCATAGGGTTGTCATTACCCCCTCTTTAATTTGTGTTATTAATCCAAACATTAAAAGCACAATATTATGAGCAGAATTAAAATGTTCCTTAAAGAAATGGAAGAGGCAGCAGTAACCACCCGCAAAATGCTGGAAAGGATACCAAACGATAAATTTGACTGGCAGCCACATCCTAAAAGCATGACGGTAAAAAGACTGGCCACCCACATTGCTGAACTTCCGTCCTGGGTTCCCATGGCCCTGACGACTGATGAGCTTGATTTTGCCGCCAATCCTTATCAGCAAGAAGACGTAAATACCACAGACGAGTTACTAGCTTATTTCGAAAGATCATTACAGGATGGACGCAGCCACCTTACCGAAAAGTATGAAGAAGTTCTGGACCAAGACTGGACTTTAAGAAATGGAAAACAGGTTTATAGTGTAGAGCCTAAGGCCGATGTAATCCGTATGAGCTTAAATCAAATTGTGCATCACCGGGCCCAGCTAGGTGTGTATCTAAGATTAATGGATATCCCTATTCCGGGTAGTTACGGGCCAAGTGCCGATGAAATGTAGGCTTAAAGTTCAAAGCATAAAAATATTTTTATAGTTTATATGGGTATAAATTGATTCCTTTGTAAATAAATTTATACCCATACCCATGTCTGACTCTACCACACGGTTAAATAAATACATTAGTGAAAGCGGTTTATGCTCGAGAAGAGCGGCCGACAGATATATTGAGCAAGGAAATGTATATATCAACGGCAGAAAAGCCAAAGTAGGTGACAAGGTATATTTTGGTGACGTCATCACTGTCAACGGACAGACGATAGAGCCAAAAGAGGTTGACAGCACTATTTTAATCGCTTATAACAAACCTGTAGGAATAACCAGCACAACTGAAGCTGGAGTTAAAAGCAATATGGTTGACCATGTGAACCATAGCGATAGAGTATTCCCTATCGGACGTCTGGATAAAGACTCACAAGGACTGATCTTCTTAACAAATAATGGCGACCTGGTAAATAAAATTTTAAGGGCTGGCAATAATCACGAAAAAGAATACCTGGTTACGGTAAATAAACCAGTTACTGAATCCTTTATTTCTGGTATGGCTAAAGGCGTTCCGGTATTGGGCGTGATGACAAAAAAATGTAAGGTAAAACAAGAGAGTACTTTTGTATTTAGAATTATATTGGTTCAAGGCCTAAACCGTCAGATCAGGAGAATGTGTGAGCATTTTGGATTTGAGGTAACCAAACTGGAAAGAGTAAGGATCATGAACGTTAGCTTAAAGGGTATTCCTGTAGGCGAATGGAGAGAACTTACACCAGAAGAGCAAACTGAGATATTTAACCTTGTTGCAAAATCAAGCGCATTAGAGGCTGCATCGGCTCCTAAACGTGTAAATAAAAAACCTAAGGCACAAGCTGAAGAAGATTTATCGGAGAATGTTACGCCTGGAAGAACTAAAGGAAAAAGACCTGGTAAAAAAGCTCCTGGTTCTGTGACCAGAGAAGAGCGAGCACCTGGTGGAAAGGGTAAATCTTTTGGTAAAGTGCCGGCAAGCAAATCAAGAGGAGGCGGCGCAGCGAGTAGCGATTGGTTTAAAGCAGGTGGTCCTAGCAAAAGACCAGTTAAACCTGGTAATGGTAGATCTGGAGCTCCGGCTGCAAAAACCAGAAGCCCTAAACGATAGGCTTTTATACCTTTACCCCACAATTACAATCCGTATTGCATTTTTTTGGTAACTTTGCATTTAAATGCCTACTACAAATAAAATAGATATTCGTTCATTAGACCTGCCACAGCTTCAACAGCACTTTACGGCTATGAAGGAACCTGCCTATAGGGCAAAACAGGTCTACCAGTGGCTTTGGGAAAAATCAGCCCGTTCATTTACAGAAATGAGCAATCTTTCCAAAGACCTTAGAAATAAGTTGGATGAGCATTATGCGATTAATGTTGTAGAGGTAAACAACTCACAGTTCAGCAACGACCATACTATCAAAAATGCATTTAGACTGTACGATGGAAATATCGTAGAGGGTGTTTTGATTCCAATGGAAGACCGAATGACTGCTTGTGTAAGCTCACAAGTAGGCTGTAGTTTAACCTGTAAGTTCTGCGCTACAGGCTATATGGATCGCAAACGAAATCTAAATGCTGACGAAATTTATGACCAAGTCGTACTGATCGATCAACAGGCAAAGAAAAACTATAATGTTCCCCTTACCAATATTGTTTACATGGGTATGGGAGAGCCACTGCTAAATTATGCCAATGTGATGAAATCTATTGAGCGCATTACTGCTCCTGATGGATTAAATATGTCGTACAAACGCATCACGGTTTCTACAGCGGGTATTGCTAAAATGATAAAAAAACTTGCCGATGATGGTGCTAAATTTAATCTGGCCCTGTCACTTCATGCGGCGAATGACAAAAAGCGAAATGAGATTATGCCAATTAATGAGGCCAATTCATTAAAAGCACTTGCGGAGTCGTTAAAATATTATTTTGCCAAAACTAAGAACCCTGTAACCTACGAATACATCGTTTTCAATAATTTTAATGATGAAATTGAGGATGCAATGGAACTGGCAAAGTTCTGTAAACATGTACCTTGTAAAGTAAACCTGATTGAGTACAACCCTATCCAGTTTGCTGATTTCCTTAATGCTGAAGGAGACAAGATAGACGCGTTTTCTAACTACCTAAAAAATCAAGGCATCACAACAAACATCAGACGCAGTCGTGGTAAAGATATTGATGCTGCCTGTGGACAACTAGCTGTTAAAGAACAAAATTAAGCCCCCTTTTAACCAGCGTAACCCTAAAACACATTAGATTGACAGCATGATGCTGTTTAAACGTTTTTTAGGCGACCTCGTTGCCCTCTTATTCCCCAATCTATGTTGTGGCTGTTACACCTCTCTATATCATGGTGAGGACCAGTTATGCACTAGATGTATTTATCATCTTCCTTATACCGATCATCATCTCCATAAAGAGAATGGAGCCGCCAGACAGTTGTGGGGCCGTCTACCCTGCCATGCAGTCATGTCATTACTCTATTTTAAAAAGGGAGCTCGCACACAAAACATCATCCATCATCTAAAGTACCGGGACCGCAAAGATCTAGGAATAAAGCTTGGGGGCATGATTGCTCAAAAGCTATTGATGAATCCTGCTTATGATGATGTCGATTTGATTATCCCAGTGCCGTTGCATCGCCGCAGGGAACACCAAAGAGGCTACAACCAAAGTTTATGTGTAGCGCAAGGAATTTCATCGACATTAAAAATCCCGGTAAACACCCGTTGTTTGTTGCGTACACAAGCAACCACAACTCAAACTAAAAAAGGACGATACAAACGATTTGAAAATATGAAGCAAGTATTTTCAATTGTGGAGTTAGCCAGCCTTAAAGACAAGCACATTTTACTGGTTGATGATGTCATAACAACCGGCGCTACATTAGAAGCTTGCGGGATCGTTTTGTTTGAAGCTGGAATTAGCAAGCTCAGCATTGCCACTGTTGCCTTTGCCAAGTAAAAATCTTTCCTAAGAAAAACAGGCTCTCTTCTCATTAGAGCCTGTTTTTCCCAAAAAAACAATTTTATGACAAAAAAAACTTCCAATATATTTGGCAATTCAAAAATAATTCCCACCTTTGTTGTGAGAGCGTTAATTTAAGGGTCGATAAACTCATTCTTTGAGTTATCGGCCCTTTATCTTTTACCCCAAAAAGAGTATCCATTCCGCTATTTTTATAAGATTTTATTGGTATAAATGAATGGAGAGCAGTTCTCTGATTTCTTCAGGTTTGAATGGTTTTAAAATATGTCCATTCATTCCCGATTCTTTAAACTTCCTGTATTCGTTCTGAAGGGTTGAGGCTGTTAAAGCAATAATGGGAACCATTTTAAAATAATTATCAGGCTGACTTCGAATAATTCGGGTGGCTTCAAAACCGTCCATTCCAGGCATTTTAATATCCATAAACACCAAATCATAGCGCTCATCCTTAACCTTATGTATGGCCTCTTCGCCATTAAAGGCAAAATCAATATTCAGCCCAAACTTCCCCAGGATTCTTTTGGCAATTAACAGATTGATTTCATTATCGTCTACGATAAGTATCCTTTTACCTGTAAATGCTTCGGCTTGCGCAATCAGCTCTCCCCCAGTAGCGAGCAGAGATGATTTTAAAAAGTTCAAAGTAAAAGAAAAGCAAGTCCCTTCGTCTTCTATACTTTTAACCTCAATCTCGGAATTGTACAACTCCAATAACTTTTTGGTGATGGCCAGCCCCAAGCCTGTACCGCCATACTTTCTTGAAATATCCGTTTTAGCTTGTGTAAAAGCTTCAAAAATGTAGCTTAGCTTATCTTCAGGTATACCTATCCCATTATCACTTACCTCAAAATGAATGGCTATATACTGCTCATCACTCGCTATAAGTTTAAGCTGAAGGATGATTTTACCCTGATAGGTAAACTTAATGGCGTTGCCTAACAAGTTCATCAGAATTTGGTAAAGCCTGGTCTTATCGCCCGAAACAAGCTTAGGGATTTCCTCGTCATATAGCAACACCAGCTCATTCTCTCTCTTACTCGCATTGACACCTAAAGAAGTCACAATATCCGTAGTTAACGCTTTCATCGAGAACGGCATTAGCTCCAAATGCAGATTACCCGTCTCTATTTTTGTGAAGTCAAGGATATCATTAATAATATTGAGCAAATTTTCGCCTGAAAACTTCAGGATATTCAAATCTTCGATTTGCGAGGGCTTAGGGTCATTATCCATCAACAGATGCGTCATTCCTATCACCGCATTCAAAGGGGTCCTGATCTCATGACTCATTACAGAAAGAAACATTTCTTTAGCCTCACTCAATTGCAAGGCCTGCTCTTTGGCCTCAACCATTTCCCGCTCTACTTGCTTACGCTGAGTAATATCTGTAATCAGGTCAATCTGCCTTTCGAGTTTCCCTGTCAGTCCCAAAACCGGTGTGGTGGCTACAGAAAGCCAAACCATTGTCCCATCTTTTTTCTTCGCCTCAACTTCTATAGAATAGGCCTGCTTATCTTGTGCCTTTTCTCTTGCTTCATTAATTAATTGCTGTTGAGTAGCATCACTTTCGGCACAAAGTATATCTCCAAGTCTAAACCCATGAAGTTCGGTGGCGGTATACCCAGTTAGTCGTTCCAGAGATTGATTGACCCAGGTAGTATAGCAGTTAGCATCAGAGATATTGACCCCGGTATTCGTCTCACTAGCAACTAATGATAAGACCTGCAACTCCTCTTCGGCATTTTTCTTGTCAGTTATATCAATAATGATTTCTACTTCTATCTCGACTTTTCCCGCCTCATTAAATACTACAGTATTATAAATAGAGATCCATATTGGCTGCTTATCTTTACGGTAAGCCAAGAGGTCGACTGTAAAAGATTGGTTTCTTTTAGTCAACTCCCTTGCGTGTTCCAAAAGTTCCATATCTGTTCTTGGCCCCGAAATCAAATCCCCTAAACGCTTTCCTTTCAGATCATTCAGATTAAAGCCGGTAATTTTCTCAAAAGCCTCATTTACCCAGGTTACATGGTTATTGGCATCGTTTATAACAACCGCATTGTTCACCTTACTGGCGACAAAGGAGAGCTTCATCAGCTCATGCTCCACCTTTTTATTTTCAGTAATGTCTCTACCATAAGCATACCACTTTTCATTCTTGGTAACCATTGTCCAACTGATCCAGCGAATAACGCCGGATTTACTGACAATCCTAAAGTCATTCTCGAATTGCTTAATCCCTTTCCTGAGCCCATCTTCAATCGTATTGATCACTCTATTGAGATCTTCACGATGACAAAAACTCCAGATATTTAAACCTTCAGCTTCCTCAACACTATATTCCAGCAGATTAGTAACAGCATTATTAATAAACAAGACTATGCCCATTTTATCCAGAATACAATGTATTTCGGGAGATACTGCGGAAATATTAAGCAATTCTTCAAAGCGCTGTGCATGAGCAGCGAGTTCCTCACTTTTCCTTTGTAAGGATATATGGGTCATGACTTCCTTAGCTAGCGTTTGCAGTCCTTCTTTCTGAGCGCTGGTAAATTCCCGTGGCACCGTATCAAAAACACAGACTGTACCCAACTTAAAGCCATTCTCGTCTATTAAGGGGGCACCGGCATAGGATCTTACATAGGGGATTTCTATTACGGATGGATGATTTTTAAACCGATCATCCTCCAGGGCATCATAAACTTCAAAAACATCATCATTCTCGCTGATGATGGTATGTTCACAAAATGAGATTCCTCGCGGAATCTCATTAAATGTAATGCCTATTGAGGATTTGAACCAGACCCTATTTTCATCAACTAATGCAATTAATGCAATAGGTGCGCTGCATACAAGTGATGCAAGCTTGGCTATATTATCGAACTGATACTCCGAAGGGGTATCCAGGATATGATAACCATGCAGCGCGCTAACGCGATTATTTTCACTAGTTGATGAACGCTGGTCTTTTGACAACATTTAGCTTTGTAAAGCCGTTATTTATACAACGGAAAACGACTTACTAAATTTATCACTTTTTCTTTTACTTGCGCTAAATTACTTTCATCTTCTGCATTTGTCAATACCTGATCAATCAAGTCAACAATTTCTGCCATTTCGGTTTCTTTAAAACCTCTTGTTGTAATAGCTGCAGTACCAACTCTAATTCCTGAGGTTACAAATGGAGATTTGTCATCAAAAGGAACCATGTTTTTATTTACTGTGATCTCTGCTTTTTCCAATGCATTTTCAGCAAGCTTACCAGTGATATTTTTATTACGTAAATCGATCAACATTAAATGATTATCTGTACCACCAGAAATGATACCGTATCCTTTAGCTACAAAAGCTTTGGCCATTGCCTGTGCGTTTGCTTGTACTTGTTTAATGTAAGTTAAATATTCATCACTTAAAGCTTCGCCAAATGCGATTGCTTTAGCCGCAATAATATGTTCTAACGGACCACCTTGAGTACCTGGGAAAACTGCCATATCTAATACAGATGACATCATTCTGGTTTCTCCTTTAGGCGTTTTTAATCCGAATGGATTTTCAAAATCTTTACCCATCATGATCATACCACCACGAGGTCCACGTAATGTTTTATGCGTAGTTGTAGTAACGATATGGCAATGAGGAAGTGGGTTTTGTAATAATCCACGGGCAATTAGGCCTGCTGGATGAGAAATATCGGCCATTACCAATGCTCCAATCTTATCAGCCACCTTGCGTACAAATGCATAATCCCATTCTCTGGAATAAGCAGAAGCACCAACGATAATTAATTTAGGGCGTTCTGCAAGGGCTAGTTCTTCCAACTTTGCATAATCGATCCTACCATCTTCTTTTGTCACACCATAAAATAACGGCTGATACAATTTTCCTGAAAAGTTAACCGGAGATCCGTGTGTTAAATGTCCACCATGTGAAAGATCAAAACCAAGGATTTTATCACCTGGCTTAATCACCGCAAGCATTACTGCAGCATTTGCTTGTGCACCCGAATGCGGTTGTACGTTTACCCATTCTGCACCAAAAAGTTTTTTAGCACGTTCAATAGCTAAGGTCTCTATAGTGTCAACCACTTGGCATCCACCATAATACCTTTTACCTGGTAGTCCTTCAGCATATTTATTAGTTAAGCAAGAACCTGCAGCCTCCATCACTTGTTTGCTCACAAAGTTTTCAGACGCGATCAGTTCCAAACCATGTTCCTGACGGGCCAATTCTTTGTCAATCAAATCAAAAATTAATGTATCTCTAGTCATTTATCAATGTATTTTTTTGTAAAATTAGCGATTTTCCTTCTTAGTTTAATAACAAAATACCTTACTTTGTACTTTCTATTCTATAAAGCCTGCATGGAAGACAATAACGGTCCGTTTTTACCCAATATAAATTATCCCGCTGATTTAAAGCGGTATAAAGAACAAGATTTAGAGCAAATAGCACAGGAACTTCGCCAATATATTATTGATGTAGTAAGTGTAAATGGCGGACATTTTTCATCAAGTCTTGGTGTGGTAGAACTAACGGTTGCTTTACATTACGTATTAAACACCCCTTACGATAAGTTGGTATGGGATGTTGGTCACCAAGCTTATGGTCATAAAATATTAACCGGAAGGAAATCTGTATTTCATACCAACCGAATCCTTAACGGAATCAGTGGTTTTCCGAAAATCAGTGAAAGTGAATACGATACCTTTGGTGTTGGGCACTCTTCTACCTCTATTTCTGCAGCACTAGGTATGGCTGTTGCTTCGCACTACAAAGGCGAAACTGACCGTCAACATGTAGCCGTAATTGGCGATGGTGCAATGACCGCAGGTCTTGCCTTCGAAGGATTAAATCATGCGGGTATTGAAAACTCTAACCTACTGGTAATTTTGAACGACAATTGTATGTCGATCGACCAGAATGTTGGCGCTTTAAAAGAATATTTAACGAGCATTACGACTTCGAAATCCTACAACCGCTTTAGGGATGATATTTCGCAAGTATTAATTAAACTTTCTGAGCTTGGGCCAAATGCGCACAAGTTTGTAAAGAAAATGGAAAAAAGCATTAAAGGCACTTTACTCAAGCAAAGTAATTTCTTTGAGGCACTAAACTTCAGGTATTTTGGTCCGGTTGACGGCCATGATGTACAACGTTTAGCGCAAGTGATCAGGGATTTAAAAGATATTCCTGGCCCTAAGCTTTTACATATTGTGACTTTAAAAGGCAAGGGCTTTGCTCTAGCCGAGAAAGACCAAACGAAATGGCACGCGCCAGGTTTGTTCGATAAAATCACTGGTGAAATTAAGAAATCAGTATCTGATAAACCACAGCCTCCAAAATATCAGGATGTATTTGGACATACCTTGGTAGAACTTGCTGAGGCGAATAAAAGGATTGTGGGTATTACGCCTGCTATGCCTTCAGGTTCATCGATGAACATTATGATGAAGGCGATGCCAAACCGTGCATTTGATGTGGGGATTGCAGAACAGCATGCAGTAACCTTCTCTGCAGGTTTAGCTACACAAGGCCTTGTTCCATTTTGTAATATATACTCCAGCTTTATGCAAAGGGCTTACGATCAAGTAATTCATGACGTAGCCATTCAGAACCTCAATGTGGTATTTTGTCTAGACCGTGCCGGTGTTGCCGGATCTGACGGAGCTACACACCACGGGGCTTATGATCTTGCTTATATGCGTTGCATCCCAAACATGACTATTGCAGCTCCAATGAATGAAGAAGAGCTACGCAACCTTATGTATACTGGTCAGCTAGAAAATGCAGGCCCTTTCTCTATCCGTTACCCAAGAGGAAATGGTGTTATGCCTGATTGGAAACGTCCATTTAAAGCAATTGAGGTAGGCAAAGGCAGGAAGATCTGTGATGGTGAAGATGTAGCCATATTAACAATTGGCCATGTTGGCAATTTTGCTGTTGAAGCCTGTAAGGAACTAAACAGTGAAGGCATACACCCTGCGCATTACGATATGCGTTTTGTAAAACCTTTAGACGAAGCTATACTGCATGATGTGTTTAAACGCTATAAACATGTAGTAACGGTTGAAGATGGTTGCTTACAAGGCGGTATGGGTAGTGCTATACTGGAATTTATGGCTGATCACAAATACAATAGCCAGGTAATTAGATTGGGCATCCCTGATGAGTTTATAGAACATGGCGAGCAGCCTGAACTATGGGCACTTTGTGGCTATGACACCAATGCGATCATTACAACCGTAAAGAAAATTGCAGTAGGCAGAACCACCGCCACCATAGCGTCTTAACTCCAAAAATTCATTCTTCAGCAAATCAATGTGTTAGAAAATGAATGTTATTACATGACATTCATTTGACATTATTAATTCTATTAAGGCTATTTTTGCAGCCTTAAATATTAGAATTTACAATTATTTAACAATTAACACATTTATGAAAAAATTATTACTTTCGTTTGGTGTTGCTATTTTAGGTTTAGCAGCTCAAGCACAAGACTTTAAACCAGCTAAAGGTGATGTAACTACTGAATTTGGTTTAACAGGTGGTATCAACAATACTAACTTCAATTTAAACAATGGCGCTGGTTTATTGCGTTTCCGTTACTTCCAAAAAGCTGATTTAGCTTTCCGTTTAGGTTTTAACGTTGAAAGCACTAGCGATACTAAGAATGCTTATGGTATTGTAGGTTCTCCAAACGAAGGTAAAGATGGATCTTCTACTAACAGAGGCACTAACTTTTTAATTAACTTAGGCGTTGAGAAACACTTTACTGGTACTGACCGTTTGTCTCCATATGTAGGTGCTGACATTCTTTTCGGAACAGGATCTCAAAAGAATACTTACGACAACACAGCAGGTTATGGTTCATCAGTTTACGTTGATAACCAAAGCGGAGAAACTAAAGGTCCAGGTTACACTTCTTTCGGTTTACGTGGTGTAATTGGTGCTGATTACTATATCGCTAAACGTTTATTCTTAGGTGTTGAAGCAGGTTTAGGTTTTGATTATGCTACTGCTGGAAAAAGAACTGAAACTACTACAGTTGCAGGAACAACAACTACAGTTAAATCTAAATCAACTGGAAACGGTTTTGATTTAGAGGCAAATGTAATCACTGGTGTTCGTATTGGTTTTGCATTCTAAATAAAACACTGATTTAATCAGTTATTATATAAAAAAAGCTGAGCAGATATCTGCTCAGCTTTTTTTATGCGCTACAACGAAGCCCGCAGCGTTAGATGGAATGGAACTTCCAGATGCTCCTTAGAGTTATCGAGAATAAGCTTAGCCGTCATCTCTCCCATTTGCCTGAAATCTGTAGAGATCGTTGTTATTCCGTTTAAAATGATCTTCTTTAGCGGCGTTTCATTGTAAGAGATCACCCCTACATCTTTACCTAACTTCAATTTCATATTGATGAGCCTCTCGATCAAGATCACCAGATCATCTTCCATCAAATTAATATACACCTCTCCTTCTGCAATCTCTTCTGTAAGGATTTGATTGACCACCTTTGGCGTAAAGGCATATTGCTGACAAAAGCGATAAAATCCTTTCAAAATTTCGACAGGATAATAGCTTCGTTTAGGCATAATAATCTTAATGGTATGATATTTCCCTAAATGTTCTCTTGCTTGATCCAGCGCATTATAAATGTCATCCTCAAAGTTTTCATAGACCGCAGCATATTCGCCACTTACCCCCGGAACCAGTTTATCCAAGATCACCAGTTTTTCCTTAGGGATCAGGTTAATCACCTCATGCACGTGGTCGTGTCCCTCCATAAAATGAGGAATGATCACATAATGCGAGTAATCTTCCTTTTTATTGGAAAGCAGCTTTTTAAAGAGGTTAAAATCGTTGTTATAGATGTAAAAATCTACCGCTACATGATCCCCCAAAGCCTTAATAAAAGCATCGTAAATGATCTTTTTATGGGAGCTGAGTTTGTTGAAAAGCAGAAATATTTTAAGTGTCCTTCTAAAATCAGTACTGATGATGTAGTAGCCTTTGCCCGGGACAGAGCCTACTACACCAATCTTTTTAAGGTATTTATATCCTTTTTCTGCTGTATCTCTGGAAATTTCCAGCTCGTAACTCAATTCGTTGATAGAAGGCAGCAGGTAATCCTTTTGAATCGTGCCGGATTCTATCGCACTAAGAATAGAGTTAGTTAGCTGTAAGTACTTTGGCGTTGAAGAATATTCATCAACATGGATATAGTCAGAAAATTTCACCGGCTTCATCAGGTTAAGATAGGACTATTTAATGCAAAACAGTTCCTCCGGCATAATATTTTAATTCAATGATATCATTTGGTAAAGGTTTTGTGTTCCATGATTTATGGATGGCGAGGGCTGCTCCAACAGCAGTTGCTTGCGCCATATAGGCTGCAAACACTTCCAATTCTGGAAAGGCAGCAGCCAATAAATTCATAAATATGGAATTCTTACTAAACCCGCCATCTACAAATATGCGTTTTACAGTTGTTCCCTGTAAAACTCTATTAGTAGAGATGTATTGTTGATTCACCAAATCAAGAATCAACTGATGATAAGCCATCACATCTGTCGGGTAATCATCAAGATGGCGACTACCAAATGGAGATTCTTTAAGGCCTGTAATCGTATGCGCTTCAAGATCGACTACTTTATCCATTCGTTGTAATTCCTCTATAATTTTAGCATCAAAAGGAACGGAGCGATAAGCAATCACATCTGTATTGTAATGGGCTGCAATACGCTTTACTTGTTGCTCATGCTCATACCCAGCAAAAAGACGCGAAGCTTTTACCGGCTTTCCTTCATACTGTAAATAACACAGGCAATCATTTTCCAATTCTTCCGTAGTAAGCGGTGTTGAATTGAAAGGATTTAAACTGATGCACCAGGTGCCGGTAGACAACAAGATAAAGGGTTCATGGAAATTAACCAAATAAGGCACCAATGCTGCTGAGCTATCATGAAAGCCAGGACCAACAGCATAGTTATTTCCGGGAAAAGCCGCTGGAAGCACACTATCCGAAGGAACGATAGGCGCTAACTTATCACTCAAGCCTTCTTTCCCTACCCATTCATGGTAATCGTTTTTAGTAAAATCCCACAAATTAGTGTGACAGCCAATACTGGTAATGTCAGAGTACGCTTCACCAGAAATCAGGTAACTTAAATATTGTGGCAGGTGAAGTGCATATTTAATCTGCGCAAACAGCTCAGGCTTTTCATACTTGATGCGGTAAAGTTGCATCCCCGAATTTAGGCTCCCTAAAACCGGAGATGCAGTAAGGTTTGAAAACACTTCTTCGCCCCCATAAGTATTGTAAAACTGATTTTTTAAAGCTTCAGGGTATTCCTTAAGATAATTATATAACGGGGCCAATGGATTTCCATGCTCATCAATATATACAAAGCTTGCTCCATAAGTCGCAAAGTTGATTGATTTGATCTCAAAAGCAGGGTTTTTAAATACCTCCCTTAGCGAATCAAAAATCGACAACCTTAAGCTTTCCAGATTTTCGCAAGGATCACCATCCTCATCTAAAGTCTCCAGAAACCTGGCCGATCTTTCGAAAACAATTTTATACTGTTCATCAAAAAGGAACAACTTTTTATTTGTCTTACCTACATCAAACACAGCTATTACAGGAGTGGCCTTCATCTTTAATCCCATTAATTATAATCCAGTTGCTACAGTTTTTAAACCACGGCTTTTAATCAATTCTTGTCTAACATTACTCGCTCTAAACAACTCCAGTGGAGCCAAAGCTGCACCAGCACGTAAACGAGCTTCGGCTACTAGTGGACGTAAATCTGTACGGAATGCCTGTTGTAAGATTTCCTGCGCGCGAGCTACATCATTTTCATCTTGTGCTTTTTGTAAAGCCACACGGTCTACAGATAAAGCCTGTGCATAGGCTAGCATAATTGCTTCTACCGATTGCAAAAGATCTTCAAGAGGATCTTTAACATTATGTGAGGCATCAATCATCCAAGCCAAATCTTCTCTGTGGTTCATTCCACGTGCATCCATTCCTTCAACCAATTCATTAAAGATCAGGAACAACTGGTAAGGCTTCATACTGCCCGCAGTTAAATCGTCATCTCCGTATTTTGAATCATTAAAGTGGAAGCCGCCCAGCTTTCCTTCCATCAACAATAAAGAGACGATTTGCTCGATATTTGCATTTGGCAGGTGATGACCAAGATCAACCAGCGTAAAGGCTTTAGGACCTAGTTTATTTGCGTACAATAAAGACTGACCCCAATCTCCTACTGTTGTAGAATAGAAGTTTGGCTCGAAAGCTTTGTATTCTACAAATACTTTCCAATCAGCTGGCAAAGCAGCATATATTTCTTGCAAGCTTTCTAGTGTGTTTTGGAAAGCTTTTCTAAAGTTCAATTGTCCGGGGAAGCATGATCCATCCGCCAACCAAACGGTAAGCGCTTTAGAACCCAACTCTACACCCTGACGGATCACCTCAATATTGTGCTCAATTGCTTGTTTCCTTACCGCTTTATTTACATGCTGCAAAGATCCGAACTTATAGCTGTGGGCCGAACCTGCCTGATCCTGAAAAGTATTGGAGTTCATGGCATCAAATACTAAACCATGCTGTGCAACCAATGCTTTTATAGCAGGTACATTTTCAGCAGTATCCCATGGAATATGAAGCGAGATTGCGCCACTTGCTGCATTTAACTTATGCAATAAGCCGATATCTTCAATCTTTTCTTCGATGTTACGAGGTTCTCCTCCTGAAGAAAAACGTCCGAAACGTGTTCCGCCTGTACCTAAAGCCCAGCTTGGAATACCGATTTGGAAGTCAATCAGCTTTTGTACGATACCTTCTGCGTTTGCAACTTCATCTTTAATAACAGCTAGCTTCCGCTGATGCTTAGGCAAAAGCTCGCTGTTATGTGATTCTATTTGATAATTTTCTAAGTTCATAGTTCAAGGTTTTAACGGACAAAGGCGTTTGCTACACCACCATCCACATTTAGTACATTTCCAGTTGATTTGTTCAATAGCCCGCCCACAAATGCAAAACAAGCATTAGCAATATCATCCGGTAAAATTATTTCATTTAGCAAGGTACGTTTTGCATAATAAGCAGGCAACTCCGCCACGGTAATTCCGTAGGCTTTTGCACGACCTTCAGCCCATCCACCAGCCCAGATATTACTATCACTAATCACTGCATCCGGATTTACTACATTAACACGAATACCATCAGCACCCAGTTCCGCAGCATTTAACCTGCTCAAATGCAACTGAGCAGCTTTAGCACTACCATAACCAGCATTATTTGGTCCGCTAACCAATGCATTTTTGCTCACAATATTCAGGATATCACCTCCAATTTCTTGTTTCTGCATCACCGCTGCTGCAGCCTGAGTCACAAAAAACTGTCCTTTCACCAATACGTCATACAACAGATCCCAATCCTTTTCAGTATGATCAGCTATTGTTTTTGAAATAGAAAGACCTGCATTGTTGATCACGATATCCACACCACCAAAAGCAAGTGCAGCAATATCAAAAGCGCTTGCGATGTCTTCAGCACTGGTTACGTTCAATACCGCAGTAGCATAGCTGTCCTTACCAAATTTACCTTCAAACTCATCAGCAGCACTTTGCAAACGCTCTGCATTCATATCATTTAGCACCACTACCGCTCCTTCTTCCACAAACTTACGAGCAATAGCCTTTCCAATACCACCTGCACTACCAGTAATCAGGGCAATTTTTCCTGAAAGCGGCTTAGCTTTAGGCATTCTTTGCAGTTTTGCTTCTTCCAACAACCAGTATTCAATGTTAAACGCTTCCTGTCTCGGTAAAGAAGTGTATTCAGAAATGGCTTCTGCGCCTTTCATAACATTAATGGCATTGGTATAAAACTCTGCGGCTACCCTTGCTGTTTGTTTGTCTTTTGAAAAAGAGAACATTCCGATACCAGGATAAAGGATAATTACCGGATTGGCATCACGTATTGCGGGGCTATTGCTGTGTTTGCATGAATTGTAGTATTCAGCATACATCTTTCTGTAAGCTTCAAATTCCGGCGCTAATCTTTCTTTTAATGCTTTAACATCACTAAGATCTTCATTAGGCTCCAATTTCAGTACCAGTGGACTAATTTTGGTGCGTAAAAAGTGATCGGGACAACTGGTTCCCAATGGAGCTAAACGATCCAGATCATTCGAGTTGATAAACTCTAATACCCTTGCATCATCCGTAAAATGACCCACCATATGTTTTTCGCTCGAGCAGAAACCTCTCAATATAGGAGCAATAGTTGCCGCCTGTTTTGTACGTTGTTCTTTTTCGGCACTTTCTATTTGCTGTCCGCCAAATACCGAACCTTTTTTACCATAATTCTCTTCCAGGTATTCTGCACATCTTTCAATCACCTCAAGCGTGTTCATATAGCTTTCATAAGCTGTATCACCCCAGGTAAACAATCCGTGCGAACCTAACATAATCCCTCTGATTCCAGGATTTTCATCCAGGCATTTGCGCAACATCAGTCCCAGTTCAAAGCCTGGTTTCTGCCATGGCACCCAGCCAATCGTTCCGTTAAATAATTCTTTGGTGATGCGTTCTCCATCTTTAGCAGCCGCAATCGCAATTGCCGCATCTGGATGCAAGTGATCGATATGCGCAAATGGCAAGAAACCATGTAAAGGCGTATCAATAGATGGCGCTTTAGATTTCAGATCATAAATGCAATGGTTAAAAAGCTCAACCATTTCATCTTCGTGTGCCAATCCCCTGTAAACATTTTTAAGGTCACGCAGGCGATCTACATACAAAGCTGCAAGGCCACTACTTTTTAAAGTACCCAAATCTCCTCCAGATCCTTTCACCCACATCACCTCGGCTTCCTTTCCGGTTAATGGATCTTTAGCGATGGCCTTACATGAGGTATTTCCACCTCCATAATTGGTTAAGCGCAAATCTGCACCTAATAAATTTGAACGGTAGATCAACAGTGCAACTTCATCCCCGGCCATTTCAGCAGCCTTTGCATCATCCCACAAATAGCTTACATGTTTAAAATCGGTAGTTCGAGTACTCATAAAAATATTTAAATTAATTGTTTTTTATTTGATTGAATTTCCATAACCCACAATGAGTATAGATAAAATAAGGATTACTATTCCAGAGATTACAGTACCAAAAGTCCGCTTCTTTACACCACTCCATTCTTTAAAGAATAACCCCCACCCGTTAGCGACCAGAATGATACAAGCCATATGTAAAATCCATCCACTAGCTCCGTTACCCAACTTACTTTCGCCCATTCCATAAAAAAAGAACTGTAAAAACCAGGTTGTACCGGCAAGTGCAGAGAAAATATAGTTTTTAAGTAATGGCGCTTTTTTATCTGTATAATCTCCAAAAGTTTTATTGCGACGGTTCAACAGCATACACCAGAATAAATTTGTGGTTAAGCCTCCCCATAAAATAACAACATAGGTCACATTGTTTTGAAAAAGAAATTCTCCCTGTTCGGGATTAATTGCTTTCCATGCTTCGTTGGCATGGTGCGCCATATCTTTACCGGCATCAATACCAAAGGCAAAGCAAGCACTTAGTACACCTGATACAATAGATACAATTAGTCCAATGCCCAGTTTATACTCCTTATTAGATGGATCCGCTTTCCCTGAGGCTACCAGATCTTTCTCTTTCATACTACCCGCCAATCCACATACTACAATACCGATTACGCAAACCAATAATCCAAGCAACACCATTTGTCCCCAATGACTGTTAGCCATATCAGACAAACTATCTTTTCCTGCGGTTGGATTGAAATCATAATAAAGAGAAGGGATCAAAGCGCCAAATACAGAGCAAAGACCAAGAATTATGGTACTACCTAGTGATATACCGAGGTAGCGTACACCCAAACCATAGGTTAATCCGCCAATTCCCCATAGCAAACCAAAGAAATAAGTCAATAGTAATATTTTACCGTCCGTCTGAACAATGATGTCCATAAAGCCCGGAATAGTTAACCAGGCAGCCAATGGCGGAACGATTAACCAGGAAAACAATCCACCAACGATCCAATACGTTTCCCAAGCCCAGCTTTTGACTTTCTTGAAAGGGATATAGAAACTACCGGAAGCAAAGCCGCCGATGAAATGGAAAATAACTCCGAGAAGTATCTGCATAGTTTAGGTTTTTAAATTTGGTACGCCTAAAATAGAAGAATCACACTATACTTCTGTCATGTACTGTCATGCCCTAAAAAAGCATTTTATTTTTGAAAGGGTAATTGCCTATCATTTTATATAGCTTTCCTGTGCAAATTAAATCCTGAAGTTCTTTTAGATGCCTGCTATGATGTAAATCCGTTCCAGCAAAATCATAGTAATTCTTTTTTAAAAGGCGTTGTGCTACTGATTTCACCTCAGGTCCATAATATCCTGCCAGGGCCAATAGATTTAATTGAAATAAAACGCCCATATCTTTTAACCTGTCGTACCGTTCTAACTTTTTATGGTAAAAGCCATATCGCTCAGGATGGGCAAGAATCACCTTACACCCTGCCAACTGGAGATCAAAGACAACCTTTTCAATCTGAGGCATTTCTGACAAATAAGACATTTCTATCAGTATGTGTTGGTCGGGTAAGCACAATAAGTTTTTAGCAACCTTAAAAGTTTCATCCACCATGTATTCCGCAGCAGCATCGATTTCGACCTTCAAATTCGTTTTAACCAAGGCTGCTTTAACATCCTTTAGGGCATGAGTAATGGTTTCAGCGGTATTGGGATACAACTCCGTAAAAATATGTGGTGTACAAAAAAATTTATGGAATCCCAGCTCAGTCAATTCTTTGATAAAATCTACAGATTGTACGAGGTCTATGGCCCCGTCATCAATACCTGGCAATAAATGGCTATGCATATCAACACCTAGCCATTCCACATCACGTACATAATTTTTTCTCCTAAAAAACGAAATCATGAGCTATTCTTTAACCTATAAACTGTCCTACCTTCCTTAACGGCTTTAGGACAAGACCCAGGAAGGGCATGCCTATATTATTATTAGTCATTGCTCTAAAATCACATCTCCAGGCTTTGATACGATTCAATAAATTTTGATTACTCACACCACCCTGCGTCATATTAACTATTACTTTATTTAAATAACAAACCTTAGCCTTATTTGTGTGCATAAAACGGAGCATCAATTCATAATCCGCAGCCGTACCATACCTGGAATTATATAAACCCAGCTGCTCAAACATTTCTCTTTTTGCATAAAAAGTTGGGTGAGGAGGCATCCAACCCCAATTAAATTTACCTGGGGAATAATTACCAGATCGCCATCTGCGCAGCACCTTGCCATTCGGGTTTACATAATCTAAATCGGCATATAAAATATCGGCATTATTTTGCACAAAAGACGCTACTATTTCACTGATTACATTATCATTAGCAAAATAGTCATCTGCATTTAACAGCCCTACAACATCTCCTGTAGATTTCATAATTCCTTTATTCATGGCATCATAAATTCCATCATCTGCTTCTGATTTAAAGTAATGAATATGCGCTTTATTTTGCCGAATTATATCCGCCGTTCCGTCGCTAGAATTTCCGTCAATAATGATGTACTCAACGTTTTTATAGGTTTGTCGAGCTACCGAATCAATGCACTGTTGTATTGTTTTTGCTGCATTGTATGTTACTGTAACTAGCGAAATTTTTACATTAATCATGACAACGAATTTAATGATTAATTACAATTATTTATATTTAATATGTACTTTTGGCGAATTGGCGTATTGCTATGGGAATTAAGGCAGTTTTTTAATATGTGTTTCATTAAGAAAATCATCAATTTATTGATCGTTTCTACAATTCTATTTGCTAGTTTTTCTTGCGCTAACAGACAAAAACAGGCGCTTTTTGAAAAAAAATCCACCGCAAACAATTCCCCAAAAAAGGAATTAACCCCGCCCAATTATCAGATAAAACCAGGGGATTTGTTACAGGTAAAAAACCTGCAAAACAGAAACCTCATTGTTAATGAATCCTTTACAAAAGAAAAAGAAGCATCAAACAACAACCACGAGCAGACTTACCTGGTTGAACAAGATAGTACTATTGGGCTACCTATCCTTGGACGTGTAAAAGTTGGAGGGCTCACGCGCAGAGAAGCCGCAAATCAAGTACAATCACTTTATAGGAAAGAACTTAAAGATCCAATCATTGAATTGAAAATCATTAACTTAAAAGTAACCTTACTCGGAGAAGTCAAGAATCAAGGCATATACAACCTCTTAAAAGACCATACTTCCTTGATTGAAATCATTGGAGAAGCAGGTGGCCTTACCGATAAAGCAAGCAGCAACAATCTGAAAATAATTCGGGGTGGGATGCAAAATCCGCAAATTATCAACCTTGACCTGACCGACATCAGCACACTTTCTGACTCCAGAACTTTACTAGAGAATAACGATATCATTTACATCGCCCAAAATAAACGAGCGATCCGATCCGAGAAACTACAAAGCATGTCGGCCATTTTGCAACCGGTTATTGCTTTATTAAATACAGCATTACTCATCTATACAATTACACGTTGATGCAGGAAGAAAAGGTTCAAAAAAGGAGCGACGCCAAGGAAATTGACTATTTAAAAATAGCGCGAATATTACTTAGTCGTTGGTATATATTGGCTGGATCAATTTTAACTGCACTATTAATTGCCTATGCTTATCTATGGTTTACACCAAAAACATATGCCACATCGGGCATTCTAAAGTTTGAGGAAAAGAAATCGGAACTATCTGACCTTGTTAATGCAATGAGCAACTCGGGCCGCAACCCTGCTAGTTTACAAAGCGAAAAATTCATATTACAGAGTAGAAACTTACTATTAAGTGCCATTAAACAACTGGACTATCGCATTAGTTTTTACATCTCCGGCAGGCTACGTGACTACGACCTGTACCCTAAACAGCCGCTTCACATCAATCTTTTGAAACTTGACAGTTTAAATTTTTATCAGGGTGCTATTGCATTTAAACCTATAAACGAAAAGACATTTAACCTCAGTTGGAGTGCTTCTGGCAAGGAAGTACAAAAAGTCTGCACTTACAATAGCCCCCTAAGCATTGGGAATGTAGGATTTATCATTAAATATCCTGGCCCAATCCAACCAAATATCGTTTATATGTTTAAGTTCAACACTCCTGAAAGTCTTCTAGGTAGGGTAAATGAAGGATTGCGAACAAGTGAAGCGGCTAAAAATTCCAATATCGTCAGCCTTCAACAAACGGATTCCAATCCTCGGTTTGCGGCCGATATATTAAATGCAATCATGTCCGGCTATCTGGATTACGACAGAAACCAAAAAGCCCAATCGGCTACTCAGATGATTCGTTTTATCAATGAGCAGCAAGAATATCTCTCTTCGAAAGTAAAAGGATCTGAGAGGTCTTTGGAAAAATACAAACAGCATTCCGGCATCATGGACGTCAATTCATCGGCTAGCGTTGCCTTATCTAAAGTGACTGAGCTCGAGTCGCAGCGTTCTTTATTAAAAATACAACTGATGGCCATTGATCAGTTAAAAAAACAAATCAGCAACGAGAAACACCATGCAAGCCTCAATTTTAATCTGGAAGGCAACATTGATCCCTTACTGGGGACCCTGATTAGCAAGCTGAATGACTTACTTACGGATAAAAATGCACTGTTAAAAACATACAACAGCACCTCTGAAACGGTAGAAGAGGTAAACAGCCAAATTGCTCAGGTCAAAAATGCGGCATTACAGAATATTAATGCCTCCAACCAACGAATTCAAAAGAATATAGCTTACATCAATACCCAATTATCGCAAGTTGATCAGCAAGTATCGTCATTTCCCGCTGCCGAAAAAGATATGATTAGTTTACTTCGGGATTTCGAAATCAATGAAAAAGTATATTCATTTTTATCAGAAAAGAAGCTTGAAGCACAGATAAACAGGTCCGCAATTCTTCCTGGCGCAACAATCATTGAGCCTGCGCAAGTTAATGACACGCCAATATCACCTAATGTCCCCAAGATTTACCGCAGCGCGATTATCTTTGGCTTGTTAGCAGGATTGGCAATTATAGCGTTTATCCGGATATTAAATCCGTTCATCTATGATAAGGAATCTGTCGAAAACATGACGACAATACCCATTGTAGGTATCATCAGAAAATATTCAGGTCCCAGCCCAAGGTCTATCTTTGCCGAATCTGTGCGGGCCGTACGTACCAACCTTAATTTTCTAGCTTCAGATCAAAAGAGCAAAGTGATCTGCATTACTTCGGAAGTCGCCGGAGAAGGAAAATCTTTCGTTGCCCTTAACCTTTCAAACACGCTTGCCCTAATTGACAAAAAAGTAGTATTGATTGGCGCAGACCTACGACGCCCTAAACTTCACCACACTTTTGGAAGTGCCAATAGCAAAGGATTAAGTAATTACCTGGTCAACCAAGCTACGGTTGATGAGATTATCCAACATACAGATCACAATAATCTTGATTTTATCAGCTCAGGACCAATTCCGCCTAATCCATCTGAATTACTCCACCATGAGCGACTTACAGGTTTATTAAATGAACTTAAAAAGCGGTATGAAATCATCATGATCGATACTGCGCCTGTTGGCCTGGTATCCGATTCCATCCCTTTAATTTGTAGGAGCGACATCAATATTTTTGTGATCCGATATGGGAAATCAAAGCACAATGCAGCCTTGATCCCTCAAGCCCTGGCAAAGGAATACAATTTAAACAATATGGCGATTGTATTGAACGCCTTTGAGGAGAACGTTTTGCAATCGGGCTATTACAAGAGCAGCACAAGCCAAGGTAGGCTTCACTATTATGCTGATTACAATAGCCATCAGCATTCGGGTTATTATGAGGATGAAAAAAAATCAAAATGGTGGAGCATCAGAAGATAAAGAAGTGGCTACCGGTTTACACCAAGTCCCGCGCTGAAAAGAAGGCGCAGCAAGCTTTGTTGGGCAAAAATATTGAAGCCTACCTCCCCCTTCAGCGTCAGCTGAAACAATGGAGCGATAGAAAAAAATGGGTTGATGAACCATTGATCAAATCATATCTATTTGTTCATATTGAGCCAGGCCAGCAAACTGAGGTATTGATGACCAATGGCATTTCCCGTTTCATTTATTTTTCGGGAGAGATTGCAGCGATGCCAGACAAACAGATTCAAGACCTTAAATTATTATTGGCCAGCCCCTATGAATTGGAAATTACAGAAGAGCGGCTACAACCAGGCGAGAAAATAGAGATCAAAGCAGGCCCTTTAAAAGGAATCATCGGCGAGATCATTGAATATAAATCTCAAAAGCAATTGCTGTTGAGATTAGGAGACCTACAACATTCCATCGTTGTGAATGTTGCAGCATCCTTAATTGAAAGAATACCTTAAAAGTTAAACGCAATTACAATAGCGTTTAGCACCTGAAAAGCATAAAAAGCAATAAGTCAATAAAAATGTGACTTAGGGAGCGAAGCTATGGATTAACCGCAGCATCGAGAGGGTGATGTAATGTCGAAAAGAATATTATTCCTTACACTGGAAACATTCAGCGCAGCTGGTGGCATCCAAAGCATGAACCGAACTTTGGCATATTCGCTATACGAGCTATGTAAAAAAAATAACTGGGACATTAAACTATATTGTTTAAATGACCTGTCTGCCGATGTAAAGCCAAAATACCTGCCATTTTTTTGTTTCAAAGGGTTCGGCAAAAACAAGGCCATGTTTACTTTAAAAAGCATAATGAATGGAATGAACACGGACCTGGTACTGCTGAGTCACGTTAATCTTTCTATAATCGGCCTTGCCATTCGACTTCTAAATCCCAACTGTAAAATATGGCTGATAGCACATGGGATCGAGGTTTGGCAACCATTAAAGGGCTGGAAAAAACGCATCTGGAATACTGCAAATCGCGTTATATGTGTTAGCCAATTTACAAAATCAAAAGTGATGAAGCTACACGGTGCAAGCCCATCACACTGCGTCGTTTTAAACAACGTCTTAGATCCTTTTATAAAACTGCCAGAAAATTTTGACAAGCCTGAATACCTTTTAAGACGATATGGATTAAAGCCTGGTGACCCGGTGGTTTTCACGTTAACACGGATCAATCTTGCAGAAAAATTTAAAGGCTATGACCAGGTCATCACTGCTGTCACCCGAATCAAACAATACCTACCTTCGATTAAATACATCCTTGCTGGTCCCTGTGAGCCTACCGAAAAAAGCAGAATTGAACAGCTGGTAGCAGATCAGGGCCTTAGCAACAATTTTATCCTGGCTGGATATATCGAAGAGAAAGAACTGGCAGATCATTATCTACTGGCAGATTTGTTTGTGCTACCCAGTAAAAAGGAGGGTTTTGGAATTGTATTTATAGAAGCGATGGCTTATGGCTTACCAGTTATCTGTGGCAATGTGGATGGCAGTATTGATGCAGTCCGCAATAGCGAGATGGGAATGGCGATTGACCCTGATGATATTGACGGACTGGAAATGGCCATCATTCAGAAATTAAGCATGAACTTAACGATAGATGATCGGAAAAACATTCAGGGCCAATGCCTAAAGCATTTTAACGAAACCAATTACAGGGATATTTTAGAGAAATTGATTATAAATGAAACCGTTGACTGAAGAAGATTGGGATATTGAGATTAAACCACTAAACAATCTACTGGACTTAAAACTAAAGGATGTTTGGCATTACAGGGATTTGTTATTGTTATTGGTCAAACGAGATTTCGTTTCGTTTTACAAACAGACGATATTGGGACCATTGTGGTTTTTTATCCAGCCGCTCTTTACCACCATCATATTTACATTTGTTTTCGGCAATATGGCTGGCATCTCTACGGATGGCCTTCCCCAGCCCTTATTTTACATGGCCGGGATTACCACATGGAATTACTTTGCAGAATGCTTAAATAAAACCAGTACCGTATTTAAAGACAATGCAAACCTGTTCGGAAAGGTTTATTTCCCAAGATTAATTATGCCTTTAAGCATTGTCGCATCCAACTTAGTTCGCTTTGGTGTACAAATGCTCTTATTCCTATTGATGATGCTGTTCTATCTGGGCACAGATGTGCAATTTAGTCCAAACCGGTATATCCTGTTATTTCCTTTACTTGTGGTTTTGATGGCATGTTTAGGCCTGGGCTTAGGCATGATCATCTCTGCAATGACAACTAAATATCGTGACCTCGCATTCCTGGTTACGTTTGGCGTACAATTGCTAATGTATGCCACAACGGTAATTTATCCTTTATCTACTGCTTTAGATAAATATCCAACCTATGCCTGGATTATTGAATACAACCCGATGACGTCTATTATCGAGGCATTCAGGTATGGTTTTCTGGGTAAGGGCAGCTTCAGCTGGCAAAGTCTTGGCTATTGTACCACCATCACACTTTCTATTATGGTTATAGGGCTGATTGTCTTTAATAAAGTAGAGAAAACATTTGTAGATACCGTTTAACATTGGTTTATCCTATAGATTTATGAGTAACCTAGCAATCAAAGTAGAGAATCTTTCAAAAGCCTATCAACTAGGCGAAATAGGTACCGGAACCCTGTCGCGTGATCTGGAACGTTGGTGGGCAAGCATACGAGGCAAGGAAGATCCATTTTTACGTATTGGCGAAACCAATGACAGAAGCGCTAAAGGAACGAGCAACGTTGTATGGAGCTTAAAAGACTTAAATTTGGAGATCAAACAAGGTGATGCTGTTGGCATTATTGGCCGTAATGGTGCTGGAAAAAGTACATTACTAAAAATATTGAGTAGGGTAACGGCTCCTACCACAGGCTCCGTGAAAATCAAGGGGCGTATTGCCAGTTTACTGGAAGTTGGTACAGGCTTCCATCCTGAGCTTACAGGGCGAGAGAATATCTTTTTAAATGGCGCTATCCTGGGGATGCGCAAAGCGGAGATTAAACGGAAGTTTGATGAGATTGTTGATTTTGCAGGCGTAGAAAGGTATATCGATACACCGGTAAAACGATACTCCTCGGGTATGTATGTTCGTCTCGCTTTTGCGGTGGCAGCACATCTGGAATCTGAGATCCTAATCGTCGATGAAGTCTTAGCGGTTGGAGATGCGGAGTTTCAGAAGAAGTGTTTAGGAAAAATGGGCGAAGTAAGCAAGGGAGAAGGAAGGACAGTGTTATTTGTAAGTCATAATATGAGTGCCATAGGAAGTTTATGCCAAAAAGGCATATTATTAGACCGGGGAATTCTTAAATCTTTTGGTGAGCAAAGTACAATCATCGACCACTACAACTCACTAAATATCACAAGTAATACACCAAAGCGAAAGCATTATTTTGGACAGCATTCTGTTTTGGAAATACTTGAATATGATGTTACAAGCAATGATATTGTATTAACATTTAAAACAAAACTTTCAGACCATGAAGTTTTCAAATCACTGGTTATTATAATTACCGACGTTTTAGGTAATCGAATATCGTTAATTGATTTACGGGAAAAATTAGGGACAACAGCGCATCATAACCTAACTGAGATCCTTATTGATCACACTCCTCTGGTTGAAAACACTTATTACATCGGAATCAGCATCGAAACCTCTCTAAAATGGTACGATCTAAAGGAAATCCTTTTATGTGAGATTCCCATAAAACAAACTTCGACAATACAATACGAACCAAACCTAAGAGGTTATGTAACACTCTCCTCATCATACGGCATAACATGTTAACTGATCAAATTACGCTACTAATCTTTACTTGTGAAGGACGTGAGCATTTATTAAAAGAAACCATTGCGTCCTTCAAAAAAAAGTGCAGGTATCCTTTTACAAAAACCATTTTAGCTGTTGATGGACAAATCAACAACAATACTATAGATTGGATTAATCCAGATTTAGTCATACAAAGTCCTGTAAGAAAAGGTTATGTAAACAGCATTCTTCACGCGATTAAACAAGTGGATACCGCTTATTTTTTTTGGCTGGAAGACGACTGGGAATTCCCATACGACATTCCAATTTGCGAATTAGCTTTACAACTAGATGCGGATCCACAACTTATCCAAATTGTATTGGCTAAAGCGAAAAAAGAAACCATGCAAATTGAATTAACTAACCCATCTTCGTCTTTCAGTGCTAATCCGGGTTTATGTAATGCTATGTACATAAAAAATGGATTTCAGCTGCTCCAGAAATCTAAAAAGATATATGATATGGGATTTGAAGATTTCATGAAGCATTTTATGGAAATAGAACAGCTCTCCGCTTACTACATTTACCAAAACAATGGCCCATTTGTTCATCATTCCGGTTATTTAGAAAGCACTGCCAGAGAATATCATATGATTAGCTCCATAGATGCGGAGTTAAGCCTTATTGGAAAAAAATACATATCGGGGTATGGTAATGATAAAACCATCACGCTAAAAAATAAACTGTTACTAGTCCCCAGACTGTGGCTCGCTACAACTATCCTAGCCTTAAAGCTTTTTCGAAATAGACAGTCATACGATTTTGCTTTGAGAATTTACTTCTCCTATTTAAGGAACTTCAAGTATTAATGATATGATGATTGAAACTGTAAACAGACAAATCTTAACTATAGCCAATACGAAGAAAGCATATTTTGATATGGCGATAAATTTGGCAAGATCATTTATCTGGTGGCATCCTGACAGCAATATCAAATTTAAAATAGTCACAGACCTTTCCGAAAATTTACCCTCCGATCTGGAGAATCTCATCCAATTACAACATGTGCGACCAGGCGAACTGGGCATTGGCTTTTCCGCTAAACTCCACTTAGACAGACTTGCTGATGATGGGCAAACCTTATTCATTGATAGCGACTGCTTAATTTTTGGTAATCTGGACTTTATTTTTGAGCGCTTTAAAAACCATAAGGTATCTGTTATCGGCAGCTATATCACAGAGGGGGAATGGTTTGGTTCCATAAAAGAAGTGTGCGATCTATTTAACGTCCCGCACTTACCGAAATTTAACGGGGGTATCTATTATCTCGAAAAAGGTAAAGCAGCTGCTGATGTATTTTTAACAGCCCGTACACTCGAAAAAAGATATGACGAAATCGGTTTTATAAGGCTCAGAAATAACCCCAACGATGAAATGCTGATGGCCTTAGCGATGCAGCTACATGGCCATACACCTATACCAGATGATGGCATGATGATGAGCGACCCACAAGCCTGCCCCGGAGGATACGCTATCGATGTGATTAGGGGAAACAGGTGGTTATTAAATCCAGCACCACCTAGCCTTAAACACCAGGATTGGTACCCATTTCTCAAGGTCTCCCCCGTAATATTTCATTTTTTGGGTTATTATACACAACATCACCCTTACAAACGAGAAACATATAGGTTAAAAATGAGAGCCAAAAACCGATTAAACCATTTTACAGAGGGGTATGCAGTCATAAAATTTACTGTCCCCGAATATTTTAAAAGTAAATTAAAAGATAGGCTTAGGCCATTATACCATTTCCTTTTTGGAGTACGAAAAATAAAACCTTCAAACCGCATTTAATGAACGTAAGTATCATTATTCCAACCTATAATCGTCTGTGGTGCTTACCTCATGCTATAGACAGTTGCAGAAATACAAAATGCAAAACAGAAATTATAGTGGTAGATGATGGAAGTACAGATGATACCTGGGAGTGGTTATCCCAGCAAAAAGACTTAACCATTATCAAACAAAACCACTTGGGTAAATGCTGGGCTGCAAACCGGGGATTCGAAATTGCCACTGGAAAATATATCCGGTTTTTAGATTCCGACGACCTATTGACCAAAGGTGTGATCGACGAACAATTTCAACTGGCAGAAGACCAGCATAGCGATGTGGTAGTAAGTGGTTATCAAATTATAGATCAGCAAGAAAATCTGGTGCATAAACAATTGTGGCTATCCTGCAATGATTTTGTTGCGCAACAACTTGGAGAGTGTGATGGGTCACATTACTCTGCCTTCCTATTTACACGGGAATTACTCCTTGACATTCCGCACCGACCAGACTATGCTTTTAGAGACGATAGAATGTTAATTTTGGAGGTAGCGATTAAGAATCCCAAATTGGCTGTTCACAGCGGATATGCCTTATTACACAGGGCACATGAAAGCGACAGGCTGCAATTCACTTCCGGATTGCAGCATTCGGTGCAAAACCACCAACACCTGGCTATCTATAGATACATCATTGATAGGCTAAAATCCTATGATGCATTAACCTATCGCAGGATTTCAGCAGCAATAAACATACTTTGGCCATTATCACATTGGATGGCAAAGCATCATTTAAATGACGCCATAAGACTATTTAATTGGATAAAAGAGCTTGACCCCGAATTTAAATTCCCTGAAAAAGGAGGCCTACTACTGGCCTACAGAATTCTCGGTTTCAAAAAAACGCAACAATTGCTGAGGTTGAGAAGGTTATTAAAACCGAAATGGCTATAAAACCGCTTAATATATTTTATAAAGAACCGGATCCCGACAGGTGGTTTAAATACGACCGTTATCTCAGATCGGTTATTCGCTACCTTATAAGAGGCAAACAACGTCCTGGTGGAGTCATGTTAATCGCCCTTAGTTTAATGAAGGGTCTGGATAAATTGGGCATTCCCTATCGGTTTAATGATTTCGCTCATATCCGCAAACATCCTGACGAAATAGCTTGTATTATAGGCAAGCCTCATCTATTGTTTGAAAGGAGCTGGATCAATCCAGTGATATTTGGAGCCGGGGTCTTTGCTCACCCAATCGACCACCCTGATTTGTTCAGTAAATACCCAAATGTGAAACGATTTTTGGTGCCGGGAGATTGGATGAAAAAGATGTGCGAACCTTACTATGGGGATAAAGTACTAGCATGGCCAGCAGGAATTGATACAGACCATTGGTCGCCATCATGGAATGCCGATAAAGAATTTGACTTTCTGATTTATGATAAAAGAGGGAAGACTGATCTGCCAGCTCAAAAATTTATGCATACTATCCTTAGCGAATTTGCTAAAAAACAGTTAAAACATCAACTCATCAACTATGGAGACTATAGTCCGGCAGAATTAAAGACCAAGCTGGCCAATTCAAAAGCTGTGCTATTTTTATCCAGGCATGAAACACAAGGCCAGGCTTACCAACAAGTCTTATCCACCAACACCCCCATACTTGCATGGGATAAAGGCGGATATTGGCAAGACCCTGCCTATTTCCCGTATAAGGTTAAATATGAGCCTGTAAGTGCTGTCCCTTATTGGGATGAACGCTGTGGACTCAAATTTTCTGAGATTGAAGAGTTTCCCCTTAAACTGACACAGTTTCTTAAAAATATGCCTGAATATAAACCCAGGCAGTATATTCTTGAACAGCTTACCCTGGAAAAGAGTGCCCAAATGTATTGCAACATTGTTGAACAAGTGCGTAAAGAATGCCAACAAAGTCCAATCCCCCTCTCCGTATAGCCATAACCGCTGATCCTCAAATCCCTGTTCCACCAGTTTTTTATGGTGGTATCGAACGTATTGTACATCTGCTCGTAACGGCACTCAGCAAACAAGGTCATGAGGTTACTTTATTTGCGCATCCAGATTCAAAAGTATGCTCCAAATTAATTGGATACTCAAATGCAACAGGCAACAGCACAATCGATCAACTTCAAAATACCTGGACCATTAACAAAACGATACTCAGTAAAAAGTTCGACCTGGTACACAGCTTTGGAAAACTAAGTCACCTATTACCGATGCTACCACTAAGCATCCCCAAGCTCATGAGTTACCAGCGCGAACCAACTCTTGTTCAAATCAAAAAAGCAGTTCGTATTTCCCGAAAAGACAGCTTATGGTTTACAGGTTGCAGCAATTATATAGCTGATCAAATTAAACCTCATGCACCTGCATATGCCATTTACAATGCAGTAGAAATGAACAAATACATTCCCCAGGTTGAATTACCTGCAAATGCGCCTTTGGTATTTCTAGGCCGAATTGAGCCCATCAAAGGCACACATATCGCCATTCAAGCAGCCTTAAAAACCGGCAAAACGCTGGTGATTGCAGGCAATATCTCCCCCGGTCATCAGGATTACTTTGATCAACAGATAAAACCTTTTTTAAACGCCGCGATCACCTATGTTGGACCTGTAAATGATCATCAAAAAAACGAACTCCTTAGTCAATCGGCGGCGCTATTGATGCCTATTGAATGGGATGAACCTTTCGGAATCGTTATGGCAGAAGCCTTGGCTTGTGGAACACCTGTAATTGGCTTTAAAAGAGGGGCCGTTCCAGAGATCGTAAAACATGGGCTCAATGGATTCATCTGCTCCACAATAGCTGAGATGACACACTTTATCCACCGTATATCTGAAATAGACAGAAAAGAAGTTAGAATGGATGCTGTACTTCGTTTTTCATCCGAAGTAATGGTTAGCCAATACCTAAAAATTTATGCAGATCTTATTAATTACAAGCGGTCAACCCTCCTTAAATCCTAGATTGGTAAAGGAAGCCGATGCGTTGAGTTCCGCAGGGCACAACGTAACGGTACTCTACGCCTACTGGAATGAATGGGGAACTAAGTTTGATCATGCTTTGTTAAAATCTAAAAAATGGAAAGCAATACGCATTGGCGGGGCACCTAAACAAAATAAAGCATCTTATTTCCTTACCCGACTGATTCATAAATTAGCAACGATAGGCGCTAAAAAAGTAAGTATTCCTTTTTTTGCAGAAACAGCCATTGCAAGAAGCAGTTTTATGCTTTCTATGGCTGCAAAGAAGTATCAGGCCGACCTCTATATCGCCCATAATCTGGGTGCGCTACCAGCTGCTGTAAAGGCCGCCCAACACAACCATAAGTCTTGTGGATTTGATGCCGAAGATTTCCACAGAAATGAAGCTAGTGATGATCCCCATAGCTTTGATGTAAAGTTAAAAACCTACATAGAGCAGAAGTACCTACCCAGAACCAATTATTTAACAGCAAGTAGTCCTCAAATCACAGCTGCTTATCAAGTCCTATTTCCGTCCAAAGCTATCGTTACCATACTTAATGTTTTTAGTTCTGTTTCTGCTGTCAGTATCCCTAAAACGGATCCCATTTCCCCTATAAAACTCTTTTGGTTCTCTCAAACAATTGGCAGCCAACGAGGGATTGAAACATTAATTCAAACACTAAATAACTTACCTGCTGAAAGTTTTGAATTGCATTTACTGGGTGGCTTCCAACATCAAGGCAGCAAAGCCTACTTTGAAAAATTAAGGACACCAAACTTATATGACCTACGTTTTCATCCACCTATTGCGCCCGATGAATTGATCAATTTTGCCGCGCAATTTGATATAGGACTAGCCTTGGAGCCTTCTTTCTCCAAAAACAACGACCTGGCCCTAAGCAATAAAATTTTTACATACCTACAGGCAGGATTAGCCGTAATTGCCAGTAATACCACAGCACAACGAGGTCTTTTAACAGCCCATCCGGAAATTGGCCGCTTATATGAAACGGGCGATACAAGATCTCTTTCCAATGCACTTTTGCAATATGCCGAAAACAGGGATCAGCTTGATCAAGCCAGACAGGCATCTTTAATGCTAGCACGCAACAAATTCAACTGGGAAATCGAGCAGGTCAAATTCTTAAAAGTTATTCAGCAAACCTTAAATCTTGAATCCTAAAGTCCTTATTATTTCGCCCTACTTTGCCCCTTCTAATGCTGCAGACACGCATCGCATACGGATGAGCCTGCCCTATTTTGCACAAAATGGCTGGGATGCGGAAGTCGTTATCGTGAACCAACAGCATTCTGATCTGATGAAAGATGAATTGTTAAAACAGAGCATCCCTGCAGGTATCAAAATTCATGAGGTCTCAGCATTTAATAAAAAGTGGACCGCCAAATTTGGTTTAGGAAGTCTCGCTTTAAGATCCATGTGGTTCTATAAACAAAAGGTCGATCAATTACTTAAAGCACAAAAATACGAGTTGATCTATTTTTCAACCACCCAATTTCCGCTTTGCATTTTAGGCGCTTATTGGAAAAAACGCTTTGGAATTCCCTATGTGATAGATATGCAGGATCCCTGGCATTCTGACTATTATCAGGATAAGCCTAAAAATCAGCGGCCAGCCAAGTATTGGTTTTCCTATCGCTTAAATAAATACCTGGAACCACTCGCTATGAAACATGTCGATGGGCTGATTAGTGTATCAGCCGCTTATCTCTCCGTTTTACAAAAGCGTTATCCCCGCATTGCGCGCATTCCTTCTGCAGTGATTACATTCGGAGTGCTTGAAGCGGACTTTGTGATCGCAAAATCCAACAAGCATCAATTTAAAGAACTGCTGAATCCTGGGAAAGTTAACATTGTATGCGTAGGTCGCGGAGGAGCGGATATGCAGAAGCCGGTAAGCCTGGTATTTGAGACTTTACAAAAAGGATTGCAGGAAGAGCCCGGCTTGTTTAATCAATTACATTTTTACTTTATTGGAACTAGTTATGCACCTTCCGGCCAGGGCTTGCCAACCATACTACCCATCGCCACCAAATACCAGGTTCAAGACCATGTAACAGAGATTACTGACAGAATCAGCTTCTACCATACCTTGCTTAGCCTTCAACAAGCAGATGCCTTATTTATTCCCGGCTCGGACGATCCACAATATACCGCTTCGAAAATATATCCTTATCTACTCAGTAAAAAACCTTTACTGGCCATATTTCATCAAGACTCCAATGCCATTGATGTGATCAATGAATGCAGCACCAATACCACTTTAATTAAGTTCTCTGATGAGGACAGCAATAGTAAACTGTCCCGTGTTTTAACCGATTGGGCAAATATGTCCTTAGTCCCACTGCAACTTACACCACAGATAAAGAAGTACAGCGCGACCCATCTCACATTACGGCAAACCGAATTGTTTAACAGAGCCATTCATCAACGGTGAAGAAACTAGCCATCATTACTACACACCCTATTCAATACTATGCACCAGTATTTAAACTATTGGCGGGCACTGAGCAATTGAGCATTAAGGTTTATTATACCAGAGGCGAAGAAACGCTGCAACAGTTTGAACCAGGCTTTGGGAAGGTGATCAGCTGGGATATTCCTTTATTGGAAGATTATTCATACCAATGGGTACAAGCAAAGGATCTAACAGTACAGGTGGCGACCTGGCAACCAGATGCCGTACTGGTATATGGCTGGGCCTTTAAAGGTCACTTGAAATGCTTACGTTTTTTCAAAAACAAGATCCCTGTATATTTCAGGGGTGACTCTACACTATTAAACGAGCCAAAATGGTTAAAAAAATTATTGAGGACGCTGTTTTTAAGATGGGTCTACAAACATATAGATCATGCATTTTATGTTGGAACCAACAATAAAGCATATTTTAAAAAACATGGTTTAAAGAACCATCAGCTCAACTTTGCCCCCCACGCCATTGATAACGCACGCTTTGAAGATGAGCAGGAAAGTGTAAAAGAATTAAGATTATCCTTTAACATCCGTCCCGATGAGATTTTAATACTATATGCAGGAAAATTCGACCTGGTAAAAAATGTAGATCTATTACTATCAGCGTTCATTAACATGAATAACCCAAGGGCTCACTTACTCCTAGTCGGAAATGGCATAGAAGAGCTTAATCTTAAACAGAAGGCACAACAAAGCACATTATCGGCAAATATTCACTTTGTACCCTTCCAGAACCAATCCCAGATACCTGCATTTTATCAGGCGTCTGATTTATTTTGCCTGCCCTCCACTAGCGAAACCTGGGGACTAGCAGTAAACGAGGCTATGGCTTGCTCAAAAGCAGTTTTGGTAGCTGACAAAGTGGGCTGTGCTGTTGATTTGGTAAAGGACGGATACAATGGATGGATTTTTAAAGCCCAGTCTTTAACCAGCTTAACCCAGCATTTAACATTATTAGTTAACCAAGGCAAAGATGGCCTAACACAGATGGGGACAAATTCAAAAGAAATCATCAACCATTGGACCTTTCAAAAACAAGTCGCAGCTATTGAAACTGCAGTAATAAAGCATGGATAATCACCTATCTATTGAACGATACCTCATCCTATTTATTCCGTGGATATTGGCATTGCTATGTATAGACTACCCTATATTATCCTATTTACTGGCTTGGTCGGGCTCCTTTTTCATCTTTTACCTGACTTTAACAGGGCGGATAAAACCTTTGCCTAAGGACCTCTCCATAGCCGAACAGCTGATGCGGCCCATTTTTCTGGTACAGTTCATCTTTGCCGGCTATATGTGCTGTACTTCTATTTTTTACCTCCTTGATGTGTTGGGTTATGTTGATTTTAATTCGGTAAGCAACGCTTATCTAGTAGACCAAGAAAAGTTAAGCCTTACCGCGCAATGTCAACGGTATTATTGTCTTGCACACGCTTCCTTTGTTACCGGAATACTGGTTTTCATAAACACTGCTCTGGCCCCAAAGTATACATATGATCGGTCTCAACTCAGTAAACTGATTTTTACCATGGCCTTAATTACCCTCGCACTATCCATTTCACTTACCTTTCTCGACGGCTTATCGCAATTTTCTCACCAACTCGATACCTTGAGCTTCATTGCAGCCACCCTGGCACTCGCTTTTGCCATACCTGAAAAAAAAATATGGAGCACCCTTTTTTGCCTTTTCATTTATGGATTTAATTCGTACCAGGCATTGATATCTGGCTTTAAAGAGCCTATCATCTTGAGCGTTCTCATACTGGGCGTTTTTTTATATCCCAATTATAAAAAAATAGTATTCATCACTTTTGTGCCCATACTGCTACTGCTTTTCATCTTGCTACCCACCTATAACCGTATTTTTCGGGAACAGGCCTGGTCGGCCGATGTTGCTGCAGATCAAGCTGGCGTATTTGCTCTTGAAGCTACGCTTGACCAGGATGATCCTGATAACAATTGGTCCTTTTTCACTTATCGCTTAAGCGAAATCGACATGTTTACCAAATATGTGAAAGCAACACCAACTCACATAGATTACTATGGATTCGACCTGGTTCAGCAATCATTGCTATCTATGATACCACGAGCGCTCTGGCCATCCAAACCCAATACCGAGCAGCTCGTTATGGAACGTGTTTATAAGGCAGGCGTGATACATCGTGGTTCAAAAGCTTCTGCCAAACCTGCATTCATCGTAGATGCCTACCTTTCTGGAGGGGCTGTAGGAATTTTCCTCTGCCTATTTATCTATGGCACCGTCTGTCAGCTAATCGCCAACAAAGCAGAGACCTTATTTGGTGGCTATATCTTAGGTACTGCCCTCTTGTTTACAGGATTATTCCAAATATTCTGGCGCGGACAAAGCTTTGAATTTTTAATCAACTCTGTCTTCTGGAGTTACATCAGCATGCTATTGATTTTTAACGCATTGCGTTTTACACAAATATTAAAACCAACAAACTGATGAACATTTTACAAATTAATGCCTCCTATAAACCCGCTTACATTTATGGAGGGCCAACCATGTCTGTCTCAAAATTGAGTGAGCAGTTGGTTAAAAATGGCTGTGGTTTGGAAGTATTTAGTACAACAGCCAATGGACCTACTGAATTGCAAGTTGTTAAAGGGCGGTCACAAAATATAGAAGGTGTTTCTGTCAGGTATTTTAAGCGAATCACTAAAGACCATAGCCATTTCTCTCCACACCTACTCATTACCCTATGGAAAGAAGTTCGCAATTTTGACTTGGTACATATTCATGCCTGGTGGAATCTCGTATCTATGCTTTCGTGCTGCATTGCCTTATTAAGGAATGTCCCAGTTATTTTATCACCCCGTGGCACCTTAAGTGACTATTCTTTTGCAAACAAGCATGTTTCTATAAAAAAGCTATTCCATATAATTTTAGGGAAATTTTTACTTAATCGTTGCCATTTACACACCACTTCGGAAAGGGAAGAGGAAGCCATTGAACAGTTGATTAAACCAAAAAGTATTTCTACCATATACAATGCGGTAAGTCTGCCGCTATACATTCCTGCTCCTGACCATGGAAATGAGACAGTTAAACTCCTCTTTCTTTCCCGAATCGACCAGAAAAAAGGGCTTGAATTATTGTTTGGTGCCTTAGCTGATCTTAGCTTTTCATACCAACTCACCATTGCCGGAACCGGAGAGGAAACCTACATCGCAGAACTAAAAGCACTAACCAGGCAGTACCAGATCCACAATCACATCAACTGGGTGGGTTTTAAGGGCAGCGACAAATTTGACCTCATTGCCCAGCACCACCTCCTTGTCCTTCCATCCTATGATGAAAACTTTGGCAATGTGGTTATTGAAAGTTTATGCGTGGGTACAGCAGTTCTCATCAGTGGGGCTGTTGGATTGGCAAAATATGTAGCGAAGAACAATCTGGGTTGGATTTGCGACACTAATATCGGTTCGATTAAAGACTGCCTCCACACCATGTACCACAATCCAGGTAGGTTAGCGATCATCAGAGAATTTGCGCCTGTTGTTATTGTCAATGAATTTAATGAGGACAAACTCATCAAACAGTATCTTAAAATGTATCAACAAATCATCAACCCAAATTACAAGAATGGGTAATCCTCATTTCAGCTTCGTTATTTTAACTTATAATGAGGAACAGCACCTGCCAAGATTATTGAGCTCTATTTACGGCCTATACGCTACCGTTTATGTATTAGATTCGGGAAGTACTGATCAAACCGTAAGCATCGCCAAGCGGTTTGGCGCCCAGGTTAAACAACAGTCCTTCCTAAATCATCCGCACCAGTGGCATTATGCGCTCAAAAATTTCGACATCCAAACCCCATGGGTTATTGGTCTTGATGCCGATCATATTGTATCGGACGAACTAAAGCAACGATTGTTGGATTTTAAAGATCAGGATTACCCCAATATAGATGGAATCTATTTCAATCGTAAAAACTATTTTAAAAACAAATGGATCAAAAATGGTGGGTTATACCCCTTTTATCTGTTAAAAATGTTTAGATATCCCGTCGGATATTCTGATCTGAATGAGCTCATGGATCATCGCTTTATTGTCCCGGGCAAAACGACAATTTGGAAAGACGGCCACTTGCTGGAAGAAAACTTGAAGGAAAACAATATCCGCTTCTGGATAGATAAACACAATACTTATAGCGACCTATTGGCACGGGAAGAGGTAGAACGTCGGCAGCTACTAAGGGCACAAACTGTAAAACCCTTATTTTGGGGTAGCCCCGACCAAAGGACGGCATGGCTTAAAAAACTATGGTGGCGAATGCCATTGTTCATAAGACCAGCCATCTACTTTATCTACCGTTATATTTTCAGATTGGGAATCCTTGATGGCTACCAGGGCTTTCTTTTCCACTTCCTACAGGGCTTTTGGTTTCGTTTGATGGTGGATGTCAAAATAAAAGAAATCATAGATACTGATGAAAAAGACTGACCTCTCACTTTACAATAATGCTGCTTATCATCCGGGAGCCAACTTAATTAAACGGACCTTATGGTTCTACCTAAACGCATTATTCTTTAAAACATCCCTGATTCCACTAAGCTCCCTAAAAGTCTGTCTGTTGCGCTTATTCGGAGCTTCAGTAGGCAAAGGTGTAGTGATCAAACCTTGTGTAAATATTAAATATCCCTGGCTACTACAAATTGGCGATCATTCCTGGATTGGCGAAAACGTTTGGATCGACAACCTCGTTAAAGTACATATTGGCAACCATGTTTGCTTATCCCAGGGTGCATTACTCCTCAGTGGTAGCCATAACTATAAAGACCCAGCTTTTGGGCTAATTACAGGAAGCATCATTTTAGAAGATGGCGCATGGATTTGCGCAAAAGCAATAGTAACTCAGGGCATCACCGCGGGAAGCCATTCCATTCTCAGTGCAGGATCCATAGCCACAAAAAACCTGGAAGCCTATACCATTTATCAGGGGAACCCTGCCACAAAAATCAAACACCGATGATACTGTATTTTTTTATCCTGGTCACTTCTCTTTTTATAACCCTAGTCATTATCCCCTCAATTATCCATGTTGCGCGAGACCGTCATTTATATGATGATTTAGGTCACCTTCGGAAAATTCATAATCCTGGAATCCCCCGTTTAGGTGGCGTAGCTATATTTCTGAGCTTTACCATTACTTTATTGCTTTGGGACATTAACACGCCCGAATTACCTATCAACTACCTGCTTACAGCCTGTACCATGCTTTTTGCCATAGGGATTAAAGATGATCTGGCTGGAGTGGGTCATCACACCAAATTCCTTATAGAATTTATTGCCGGATTAATCCTTGTTATCCCCGGTAATATTCGCATCAGCAACTTGCATAATTTCTTCGGTATATACGAGTTGTCTTATTTCCACAGTGTGATTCTATCTGTACTGATTATTGTATTTATCATCAATGCCTTTAACCTGATTGATGGGATAGATGGCTTAGCAGCCACTACAGGGATTATCGTAAACAGCGTATTTACCGCACTGTTCATCAAGCTTCATCATTACGAACTTGCGGCAGTTTCATTAGCACTTGTAGGTGCAATTTTGGGATTCCTGAGATTTAACTTAACTCCAGCTAAGATCTTTATGGGCGACACCGGCTCTTTGTTAATCGGATTGATTTCTGCGGTAATGGCCTTAAAGTTTATTTCGGTAAATGACGCTTTCGAAATTGAATCTGCTTCACAGGTATCATCCTCTTTAGGAATTGTCTTGGCGATACTGATAGGGCCAATTTCTGATACATTGAGGGTATTTATCATTCGCCTGGCAAAAGGAAAATCTCCTTTTCAGGGAGATCGAAACCACATTCACCACCGTATGTTGATATTAGGATTTACACATTTGCAAACCACACTCATTTTAGCTTTACTTAATGGAGTTATTATTTTACTCGCCTTCACTTATTTTTTTGTCGTAAGTTAGCACCCGTTATTTGGTAAGAAAAAAATAGGACATGATCAAGAAACTGCTAAAAAAGCTTAAGCAAAATATTAAAATTTTAACTGGAGCAATCACTTCCATAAAGGCAGAGACTAAGATTAACCATAAATGGTACGGGAATACTTACGGAGGATTTTACGTTCACCCAAATGTTTTAAATAGTAAATCTATTGTCTATTCATTCGGAATCGGTGAAGACATTTCATTCGATAGGGAGATGATAAAAATGCACAACTGTCAGGTTTTTGGATTTGACCCAACGCCTAAATCTATTGACTGGATTAAAAAGGAACAGTTGCCATCAAACTTCTCTTTTTTCGAATATGGGATTGACACCATAACCGGTTTTGTAAACTTCAATTTACCCAAAAACCAGGATTTTGTATCTGGGAGTATCATAGCTCATAAAAATGTAGACGAGAAAAATATGGTTTCTGTCCCTATGAGAAGCTTCAACGACATCACAAAAGAATTAGGTCATACGCATATAGATGTATTGAAAATGGACATTGAAGGTAGTGAATATCATGTAATTGAAAGCATTCTTTCTTCTACCATTCAAATAGATCAAATTCTAATAGAGCTTCACGAAAGGTTCTTTGAAGACGGAAAATCGAGAAACCAGAGATTACTACAGTCTTTTAAAAATCATGGTTATGAGATATTTGCTGTATCAGATTCTCTTGAAGAGGTCTCTTTTATAAAAGTTAAAACAGTCTAGCGAACGAGGAAAAGTTATAAGTATACTTATAACTTTACAACAAAAAAGAGTAAATTATAATTATACTTATAATTTATAGCTAACTTTACAATAGTTATAAGTATAATTAAAATGAAACAGCAAGCAATCCCTTCTTCTCTAATTGAGCGACCGAGTTATATAGAGCAAATCACTCCATATATAAAAAAGAACTTAATAAAGGTGATTTCTGGCCAAAGAAGAGTAGGAAAAAGCTACCTATTGTTTCAATTGATGAAACTGATTCAGGATTCAGAAAAAACAGCCAACATCATTTATATCAACAAAGAGGATCTGCAGTTTGACTTCATCAAAAATGCAAATGACCTCAATGAATACATACTTTCCCAACGTAAAGCAGGACAACACAATTACATATTTATTGATGAAATACAGGACATTACTGATTTCGAAAAGGCACTAAGGTCATTATTATTAGACGAAAACAACGACTTATACGTCACTGGAAGCAATGCAAAAATGCTTTCGGGAGAGTTAGCCACCTATCTAAGTGGCAGATATATTGAATTTAATGTTTATAGCCTTTCCTATCCGGAGTTTCTTTCTTTTCATCATTTAAAAGACACAGACCAAAGCCTTGCTCATTATTTTAAGTTCGGAGGTTTACCTTATCTGATCAACCTCCCACTCAACGATCAGGCATTCGAATACCTTAAAAGCGTGTATTCTACAATTATATTCCGGGATGTGGTTAGCCGGTATAATCTGAGAAATAGCCTTTTTCTGGAAAAACTGGTGTTATTTTTAGCAGATAGCATAGGCAGTCTATTTTCCGCAAAAAGAATCAGTGATTATCTAAAATCTCAACAAACTAATCTTGCGCCCAATCAGATACAACTTTACAACAGCTACCTTACCAGCGCTTATATTATACATGAAGCAGCCCGTTATGACATCATCGGCAAAAAAATTTTTGAAAGTGGCAGCAAATTTTACTTCGAAAACACAGGATTAAGAAATGCAATTATCGGATACAAGCCTAATGATTTAGGCAAAATACTAGAGAATGTAGTTTATAACCACCTTTTATATCTGGGATATAAAATAAAGGTTGGAACCATGAACACTCAAGAAATTGACTTTGTATGCGAACGTAATGGAGAATTACTCTACGTTCAGGTGGCCTTAAGGCTAGATAGCGAAGCCACCATAGAACGTGAATTTGGCAATCTGCTCCTTATATCCGACAATTACCCAAAAGTTGTTGTTACCAACGACCAATTTACCGGGAATACCTACCAGGGTGTTGAACATATAAACATCAGAGACTTCTTAATGCGTAAAAGGATTGGATAAGATGCTAAAAAGGGCTGTAACGACTGTGAGGGCACTGAAAAAGTTCCTCATTTATGAGCCAGCTTAAGGAACGATCAAGTAGAACATGTTTTTTACTTGATCGTTTTTTTTATTGAACAAAGTTGAGATTTCGTTATACTGATTTTTTGATCAATATATACCTGTCTTTTTCGAAGGATAAATAAGCATTTTGGTTGCAATTGACTGGATTTAACTCAGATTTATTGAATATTAGATCAGTTTTAGGATTCTTTTTAAGTTTACGGTAAAAATTGCCATAGCCCCCTGCATTTCCATATTCTGTATTCCATAGGAAGTCGCACGT
>NZ_SWDX01000036.1:0-627 GCF_005144565.1 Pedobacter hiemivivus | reverse complement strand
GCAATAGGCAATTTCTTTTTCCAGATCACTTGATTCATTCTTTTCTGGCATTAACGCCTTCATATCCTCATCTATGGCATAAACTGCTTTGCGGAGTAGTTTTGATCGTTCCCTGAGCACCTCAAGTGCAGAATAGGGGTTCGATCTGGAAAGAGAATGAGTAGCATCGACAATGATCGATCTGGATTTGATGATATCTTTTTGAATTGCAATACTAACGGTTTTATTGATCAACAAGTTCAATAGGTCCGCATCTTTCAGGCGAAGTTTGCGGAACTTGGTCAGGGAGCTGGGATTGATGACATTATCCTCAGGAGCCATTTCCAGGAAATATTTGAAGGACATATCGTAGCGGGAGCGCTCAACAATATCCACGTCAGAAACGCAATAGATCGTCTTCAGCAATAAGTACTTAAACATACGGATSGGACTCTCCGCAGTACGTCCATTGGTGTGGCAGTACTTCTCGAGCAGTTCATCATAAATGAAACTGAAGTCTATTAGATCGTTGATCTTTCGAAGTAAATTGTCTTTGGGAATGATCAAATCATACAATCCTGAGTAGGCACTGAATTGAATCTTTTGTTGATGAGCTAACATTGGGCACCTTTTAAAACCTACTTTTAA
>NZ_SWDX01000035.1:0-650 GCF_005144565.1 Pedobacter hiemivivus | reverse complement strand
GCCTTCAATGCGATCGCATCTGTTGCAGTATTAAGTGCCGACTGGTCCGCCTTCAATGCAAGTCCAGCCGTAACCGCCGTTTGATCAGCTTTTGAAGCCAACCCAGCGGTAACATCTACCGTATTTGCTTTTGATGCTAGTCCGTTGGTAAGATCAGTTGTATTAGCTTTCAATGCGATCGCATCAGTAGCAGTATTAAGTGCCGACTGGTCTGCCTTTAATGCAAGTCCAGCCGTAACCGCTGTTTGATCAGCTTTTGATGCCAACCCAGCAGTAACATCTGCCGTATTTGCTTTTGATGCTAGTCCGTTGGTAAGATCCGTTGTGTTTGCTTTCAATGCGATTGCACCAGTGTGGCAGCATTAAGTGCACTTTGATCAGCTTTCAATGCCATAGCATTCGTAGCAGCAGTAAGTGCCGTGGTCCGCTTTAGATGCCAATCCAGTAGTAAGATCTGTTGTGTTTGCTTTTAAAAGGCTAACCCAGCAGTAAGATCCGTAGTATTTGCTTTCAATGCAATAGCATCCGTAGCACTACTAAGTGCAGACTGGTCTGCCTTTAATGCAAGTCCAGCCGTAACCGCCGTTTGATCAGCTTTTGAAGCCAACCCAGCGGTAACATCTACCGTATTTGCTTTTGATGCTAGTCCG
>NZ_SWDX01000034.1:0-1095 GCF_005144565.1 Pedobacter hiemivivus | reverse complement strand
CCGCAAACTTCGCCTGAAAGATGCGGACCTATTGAACTTGTTGATCAATAAAACCGTTAGTATTGCAATTCAAAAAGATATCATCAAATCCAGATCGATCATTGTCGATGCTACTCATTCTCTTTCCAGATCGAACCCCTATTCTGCACTTGAGGTGCTCAGGGAACGATCAAAACTACTCCGCAAAGCAGTTTATGCCATAGATGAGGATATGAAGGCGTTAATGCCAGAAAAGAATGAATCAAGTGATCTGGAAAAAGAAATTGCCTATTGCAAAGCATTACAAAAAATCATTGAGGYAGACAGGCCGCTAAGCGAGGTCCCTGCGGTCAAGGAGAAATTGAACCTATTGAAGGAAACAGTTGAGGATACCCAGGAGCATTACACACTCTCCAGGGATAAGGATGCCAAGATTGGTCATAAGACAGCGGACAGCAAATTCTTTGGTTACAAAACCCATTTAGCTATGACCGAAGAACGTATTATTACAGCAGCAGTTGTAACCTCAGGAGAAAAGGGAGATGGTCCGGAACTACCAAAGCTTTTAGAAATCAGCCAGGAGAATGGCATCAAAATAGATACAGTCATCGGAGATGGTGCCTATTCAGGCAAGGATAACCTAAAGCTAGCAGACGAGCAGAACATCAAGATCGTTGCCAAGATGGTCTCTTCTATAAGTCAGGGATTCAGAAAGGATGAAAACCTATTCGATTATAACAAAGATGCCGGTATGTTCGTGTGTCCAGCTGGACATATGGCCATCAGGAAGGCCAGACAAGGCGAGAAAAATATTGGAGAAAATCAAGCGACCACTTATTACTTCGACGTGGAAAAGTGCAAGGTCTGTCCCCTGAGGGAGAACTGCTACAAACCTGGAGCCAAGAGTAAGACTTATTCGGTAACCATAAAATCCGATCTTCACAAAGAACAGATAGCATTTCAGAAAACCGAATATTATAAGGAGAAAACTAAGGAGCGATACAAGATAGAAGCAAAGAACAGCGAGCTCAAAAACGTCCATGGATACAGACGTGCGACTTCCTATGGAATACAGAATATGGAAATGCAGGGGGCTATGGCAATTTTTACCGTAAA
>NZ_SWDX01000033.1:0-1370 GCF_005144565.1 Pedobacter hiemivivus | reverse complement strand
TTTCACTGTTGTCCGGAGAAAATGATAAAACACAAAAAAAGCGGCTTAATAAATCATTAGGCCGCTTTTATATTTTAAAATTGATTTCAAAGCCCCCAAAGCTAAGCTGATTAGTTTTAAGTGCTACAGGTAACTTATCTGGGTCGTTTAAAAAAGTGAAAAGATTAATGTAACTCATCAGATGTAGTCTTATAATTGAACTAAGGTTCGAGAAAGACCATTTTCTTTTAAGCTGCACTTGAATCAGTTTGACCAGTAAATCAGATATAAACGCACACCATATCTGTATCTTAATTGCATTTACATTATCGCCAAGGAAGTACTGTAGTGGGAAATTTTGCTTTATTCTTTTGAATAGAACTTCTATCTGCCAGCGTTTCTTATAGAGGTCTGCAATTTGATGGGAAGGCAGATCAAAATTGTTGGTGAGGAACTCAAAGGTTCTTTCTTTGTGTTTATCAAAAAAGGTAACCATTCGGGCTTTAAGCTTAATTTTTCGGGCATGTGTACGTGTGCCTAAAACTATTATTTGATCATTAATAACCCCTAAACTTTTAGATTCTTCACTAACCGTGTTTATGGCTTGTTGAACATAGCTAGCTCGCTTTCTTTGCCTGGTAACGAAAAAAACACCTTCATTAGTCATGCGCTGATATTGATTATAATCTACATAACCTTTATCAAATACAATAAACGCCCCCTTTTCAAGATTGATATTTTGAAGAAAGGTCATATCGTTAGCCTTGGCTGCTGTAAATTCTATTTGTACAGGAACATCTTCAACCGCGTTTACTAACGTATGAACCTTTATACCTCCTTTTCGTTTACCATTCAGTCGACTTCTGCCGGCGGCGCCCAGAATTTCCTGAAAAAGAGTGATCGTAGAGGAGTCTGCTATGAAAAGTTTTTGATTTGTAGTCAGTCGGCTGTCCGGTAAAAGTTGACGGTGGGCTAAATATAAAGACTCATAAATTTCTCGAAAAACATCACTTGAACGCTTCATGTTCGCGTCGCATAAAGTGCTCTTACCGGGAGCTTTCAGGACTCCTAAATGGCGTAACTTATGTTGGCAGGCCTTCATTCCACTTACAACTTCACGGCTACTTGTGCATTTGTTCAATGCGCAGTATAGCATCGTTATTAAATGGGTATAAGTGTCAAAATGCTTATAGTAGTGATCGTGTTTACCGGCACGGGCAATGGATTTAATCTTGCCCCGATCCAGCAAATTTAACAGTTGATTTAGTATGGGCTGTCCGGTAAAAAATATACTTTTGCTCATGTTGATGTTTTTAAGTGTGGTAACTCAAATATATCAACAATGGGCTAGCTTAACAGCTAGCCCAAAATTTTATCCGGACAACAGTGAA
>NZ_SWDX01000032.1:0-1380 GCF_005144565.1 Pedobacter hiemivivus | reverse complement strand
TAGGTCAATACATAGTTATTGTTCAGGGCCAAACTTCCCTGACTAATCGGGTAATTGCCAATGCTCTCACCCAAAGCTCTGCTGATATCACCAGTAAATGAATCACCAGTAACTAGTACAGGAGTAAATGTGTAAGTCAATGAAGGATCAACATCACCATAGGTTTTGTTCTTCGCGACAGCAACAACAGCGATTGTTTGCTTGCCGATACTTAGGTTTGCACCAGTGTAGGTTAAGCTATAATTTGAGTTTAAGGCTAATGTACCGAGGCCAATTGTATAATTACCAATGTTTTCTCCGGCCGCTCTGCTGATATCTCCAGTAAACGAATCACCGGTAACTAGTGCAGGAGTAAATGTGTAGGTCAATGCAGGATCAACATCTCCATAGGTCTTACTTTTGGCAACAGCAGCCACGGCAATTGTTTGCTTCCCAATACTGAGGTCTGCACTTGTGTAGGTTAAGCTATAATTTGAGTTTAAGGCTAATGTACCCAGGCCAATCGCATAATTACCAATGTTTTCTCCAGCTGCTCTGCTGATATCTCCAGTAAACGAATCACCAGTAACCAGTGCGGGAGTAAATGTATAGGTCAATGCTGGATCTGCTTGGCCATAGGTTTTATTCTTCGCAATTGCAACTACAGCAATCGTTTTTTTGCCGATAACCAAATCAGCACCAGTATAATTCAAGGTATAATTTGAATTTAATGCCAATGTACCTTGCTCAATCGCATAATCACCAATATTCTCACCCAAAGCTCTACTAATATCTCCAGTAAACGAATCACCGGCAACCAGTGCAGGAGTGAATGTATAGATTAATGCCGGATCTGCTTGGCCATAGGTTTTGTTCTTTGCAACAGCAACTACAGCAATTGTTTGCTTATCAATGCTCAGATTTGCTCCTGTGTAGGTCAATATATAGTTATTGTTCAGGGCCAAACTTCCCTGACTAATCGGGTAATTGCCAATGCTCTCACCCAAAGCTCTGCTGATATCACCGGTAAATGAATCACCCGTAGCAAGCGCAGGAGTAAATGTATAGCTCAATGCAGGATCAATATCGCCATAGGTTTTGCTCTTTGCAACAGCACCTACAGCAATTGTTTTCTTATCGATACTCAGACTTGATCCTGTGTAGGTCAATACATAGTTATTGTTCAGGGCCAAACTTCCCTGACTAATCGGGTAATTGCCAATGCTCTCACCCAAAGCTCTGCTGATATCACCAGTAAATGAATCACCAGTAACTAGTACAGGAGTAAATGTGTAAGTCAATGAAGGATCAACATCACCATAGGTTTTGTTCTTCGCGACAGCAACAACAGCGATTGTTTGCTTGCCGATACTTAGGTTTGCACCAGTGTAGGTTAAGCTA
>NZ_SWDX01000031.1:0-1585 GCF_005144565.1 Pedobacter hiemivivus | reverse complement strand
ACCGGGTTGGACTAGCCTCTAGTGAATCTGTTGTTCCGCCAGGGGCATTGCAGAGTAGCTACGCTGGGAATAGATAAGCGCTGAAAGCATCTAAGTGCGAAACTAGCCACGAGATGAGAATTCCATATAGGACCGTAGCAGACTACTACGTTGATAGGTTACAGATGTAAAGGTTGTGAGATCAAAGTCGAGTAATACTAATCATCCGAAGCTTTCAAGAGCAATAAACTGTTGTTTGTTCTTCATAATAACTTCTTTCAATAATATGTCATTTGTTTAGTAACAAATCGAGCAAGGCGMRAGCTGAGCAACAAAAGCGAAACGATATATACTAGATATTTAAAAATATTTAGGTGCCTATATCGGTGGTGTCCACCTCTTCCCATTCCGAACAGAGAAGTTAAGCCCACCAGAGCCGATGGTACTGCGGTAACACGTGGGAGAGTAGGTCGGTGCCAAATCTTAAAAGAAAGCCGGTAGTCCAATAGACTATCGGCTTTTCTTGTTTATAACATTTCTATTTTCCTTTAGGGGCTTAAGGGCATTTGGACTATAGGCTCTTATCTTCGGCAGAATACACCCTGCCATTTGCTGGCATTGGTGATCTGTTTTGTTTATAGGAATCTTTGATTGATCAAGGATTAATTCTTTAACCATTGCCTGTATTGGGCTTTCTGTCATTTCTAATTATGATTTCGTTGTATTCATACTTTTATGATCGCTTAATGAGCGATGCTGGTTGATATGGGGGTAATAAATGAACGTTAATGAGTTGTGCCATTGACATTCTTTAAAAGGGCTTTTACCCTTAGGTCACCGCTTTATTATTCTGAAAGGATTCTGTGCAGTTCCATGTTGTTGAAACAGCCATTTTCCTTTATGCAGAATTTGATACTTTCGCTAAGATTTGAATAATAATTTAATAACTAATGGCGTTTGTATAAAGCATTAATATTTGATTGAATGGCTATTTAATATAAGAGATTGAAATGGTTTTCAGTTTTTCTGGTTGTGTTGCAGGTAGTTAGGGGAGAATAGGAGATAATAGTGTGTTTAAGTTTGCGGGGGCGTATAATTTTCCTACTTTTGCATCCCACTTCGGAGGAAGGGTTTGTAAGAAAGGGAAGAAGATGAAGGTTGAATTGAAGGGTTAGAAAAAGAGATTGGTATTTCTTTATGAGTGTTTAAAAGGCGCAGAAAATAAAAGAAATAAAGTTTAATAAAAAGCTTGACAAAACCAAAAAGATTTCTACCTTTGCAATCCCAAACAGAACGGGAGTTACCAAACGGAGTTTGTTAACAGAATAAAAAAGATTGAAACGTTAAAAATTTGAAACTGAGATTCGGAACATTAAGACCGAAACGAAACTGAAGAATAATAAACGAAGAAATATAAAGAAGATCCGTGAGGTGATTCGAGAAGTTCATTAAAGAGATGTCATTTATAAAGCATAGCGAGGTAAGATAGTACAGTTTCAAAGTACATGAAAACCAAAGCTATTTTTTCAAGTCAGAATCTAACTAGACAATATAATTAGAATAAGACTATTATTAATACAAGTTAAGAATGGTCAGTGTTCAAACA
>NZ_SWDX01000030.1:0-1676 GCF_005144565.1 Pedobacter hiemivivus | reverse complement strand
ATACAACTGATCTTACCAACGGACTAGCATCAAAAGCAAATACGGTAGATGTTACCGCTGGGTTGGCTTCAAAAGCTGATCAAACGGCGGTTACGGCTGGACTTGCATTGAAGGCGGACCAGTCGGCACTTAATACTGCAACAGATGCGATCGCATTGAAGGCTAGTACAACTGATCTTACCAACGGACTAGCATCAAAAGCAAATACGGTAGATGTTACCGCTGGGTTGGCTTCAAAAGCTGATCAAACGGCGGTTACGGCTGGACTTGCATTGAAGGCGGACCAGTCGGCACTTAATGCTGCCACTGGTGCAATCGCATTGAAAGCAAACACAACGGATCTTACCAACGGACTAGCATCAAAAGCAAATACGGCAGATGTTAYCGCTGGATTGGCATCAAAAGCTGATCAAACGGCGGTTACGGCTGGACTTGCATTAAAGGCAGACCAGTCTGCACTTAATACTGCTACGGATGCTATTGCATTGAAAGCAAATACGGCAGATGTTACCGCTGGATTGGCATCTAAAGCTGATCAAACAGCGGTAACAGCAGGCTTGGCATTGAAGGCTGATCAAACAGCGGTAACAGCAGGCTTGGCATTGAAGGCGGACCAGTCTGCACTTACTGCTGCTACGAATGCTATTGCATTGAAAGCTGATCAAAGTGCACTTAATGCTGCCACTGATGCGATCGCGTTGAAAGCAAACACAACGGATCTTACCAACGGACTAGCATCAAAAGCAAATACGGCAGATGTTACCGCTGGATTGGCATCAAAAGCTGATCAAACGGCGGTTACGGCTGGACTTGCATTAAAGGCAGACCAGTCCGCACTTAGTAGTGCTACTGATGCCATCGCATTGAAAGCAAATACTACGGATCTTATTGCTGGGTTAGCATTAAAAGCAAACACAACAGATCTTACTACTGGATTGGCATTGAAGGCGGACCAGACGGCACTTACTGCTGCCACTGATGCAATCGCATTGAAGGCTAGTACAGCGGATCTTACCAACGGACTTGCCTTAAAAGCTAATACAGCAGATCTTACTGCTGGGTTGGCAACTAAAGCTGATCAAACAGCGGTAACAGCAGGCTTGGCATTGAAGGCGGACCAGACGGCACTTACTGCCGCTACGAATGCTATTGCATTGAAAGCTGATCAAAGTGCACTTAATGCTGCCACTGGTGCAATCGCATTGAAAGCAAACACAACGGATCTTACCAACGGACTAGCATCAAAAGCAAATACGGCAGATCTTACTGCTGGGTTGGCATCTAAAGCTGATCAAACAGCGGTTACGGCTGGACTTGCATTAAAGGCAGACCAGTCGGCACTTAATACTGCTACTGATGCGATCGCATTGAAAGCTAATACAACTGATCTTACCAACGGACTAGCATCAAAAGCAAATACGGTAGATGTTACCGCTGGGTTGGCTTCAAAAGCTGATCAAACGGCGGTTACGGCTGGACTTGCATTGAAGGCGGACCAGTCGGCACTTAATACTGCAACAGATGCGATCGCATTGAAGGCTAGTACAACTGATCTTACCAACGGACTAGCATCAAAAGCAAATACGGTAGATGTTACCGCTGGGTTGGCTTCAAAAGCTGATCAAACGGCGGTTACGGCTGGACTTGCATTRAAGGCRGACCAGTCGGCACTTAAT